>CAVQBR010000002.1:0-1758355 GCA_963710865.1 uncultured bacterium
CTGGGCAATTTCGTACCCCAATTATAGCCTCAAATAGAAAACAAGCTCTCTTCAGCACGCTGTAGGAACCCAAAACACTCAATATTACAATGTCTGGTGAAGTCACTCTTTGAATTGTCGTTGAATTGTCGTTCTGGCAGTTGGCGGAGTGACGTCCTCTTCCTGATTAAAAATCAGGAGCTTCTCGGTGTTTCAAGATGCGCTTATAGTTTTGATGCTATAATGAGGTTTGAATGAGAATGGATGCAAATCCATTCTGATACTACGATCAGGTAGTTTCCCCGAATGGCATGGCCACAATGCTGATTCAAATTTCTTTATAAAGTTTAAGCAGCTTTGCAAATCCCTTGGATAGGTAAAAGAGCACCGTTGGCAGGTAAACGTCCGTACTGATGGATTAAGACCTTTCGAAGGAACAAAGCCACAAGCAGAACAGGTTTTTGTAGTACCTCTTTCATCGAATTTTTCCACAATTTGCCCGCCTAAACGGGCTTTGTAGGTCAATAATTCGATGAGCTTCTCGAGAGGATTATTATTCTGAACTGCTCGATTAATTTTTCTATCTACATATTTACTTCCGGTGTTAGCCAATGTATTTATTTTCTTCCAGTTACCAATTTTAAAATGAGCATCTGGATGATTATCAAGTATCTGATTAACCAGCATGTACATATATGTCTTAGATCTTGTTTTTATTTTTGAGAAAAGAGAATCTATTTTCGCTGTTAAGCGGCGATAATGATAGGAGCCCTTTTTTTTCGTCGCGCGCTTTGTTTTAAGTTCATCTATCAATTTATAGGTATCTCTATTAATCTCATACAATGGTCTCATACTATATTCAAAGAATTCTTGACTGGTTTTAATGCCCGTTAGAGATACCAGACAACCGGGGTCAAAATAGAGTGTGTGACTAAGATTCTTCTTCGGTGGCAATTCGACTATATAAGTCAGACATGCATACCACTTTTTAGCCTTATAGCAGAGGGTTATGGTTTTTACGGTGTCATAATCACCTGATTCTACCTCAATCGACAACCAATCAGCTGGTTTGGTACCATACGCAATTTTTAGATACGTTTTTCCGGTTGCATCTTTTTCGAATTTAAATGAATGATTCTTTTGAGAATATTCCTGAGTAAAAAAGCGCTCAGGTCTTTTTAATTGTGGTGGCTTGGCCTTGGTATCACCTTGCCTGTTTTTTGTTGTTGCCATTTTCAAACTACGGTATACTGCAAAGACCACATATTGTAATAATTGTGATGCTGGCTTCTTAAATTCAGGTCGTTCTTTTTTTAGTCGGGGCAGTTCACGCTTCAGATCATAGATACTTAGCTCTGGATTATTTCGTTGTTGCTCAATACAATAATTCCAAATCTCAACACATAGGTAAGATACATACCAAACTATTGCTTGTACCTCTGGTGAAAGATTTATGCGAACTTTATGAGTGAGTGTCATGTTCATAGTATGAATATAAGCTTACAAAGATACTTTTTTACTATTTGAGGCTAGCTTAATGAATTCCTCGCGAAAAATCAAATTATTTTTTTGCACCTTCGGTGCTTCGCCTTATATCGCCCCCATAAATGGAGGCGGATTACGGCGAAAAAGCTGAACTAAAAGAAAGATCGTAAACTGACAAGAAATCGGCAACATAGAAACACTCATAGCTAAAAAAAGTAATTCCCCACCTTGAACTCTCACATCACACTTTCATTCGAAAAATTTATCAAAATTTGACAACTAGCGCAATTTAAGCTATGCTGCTCATTATAATTAGATCAAGTTAAAGGAGCTCTCATGATACCTCTAAGAAGCATCTGCGCACTTTTGCTCATCACAGTTACCAGCATGACGTCGCCAATGAACAAGGGTACAACTAAACCAGCTGCACTAGAAAATATTGGCAATAGTTGCTTTATTAATGCTATAGTACAAGCTCTCCTGAGCATGACTACTTTTATCGACGCAATTAAGGACCATAAAGGTCTCTATAAACCAGGAAGCATAGCTCGCAAATTCCAAGATATGATAGTTACGCTCGAGCATTCGTCTACCTATACACCTCAAGCTTTTGCCACACAGGCATGGGATATCTTACATGAAGATCGATTCTCCCAACAGGATGCCGAATACTTTTTATTAACATTGCTCAACAAGCTCATCGATAGTGATATAGATCCGTACATCAAAAGTACACTTACTTACGAAAAGCACCTTCCGTATCCTGCAACAGAACTTTCAAATCTCATCTCTCTGACTACATACACCTACCGTAGTCATCGGACGGAGCCATCACTCATTCTTTCCTTGCCAATTCTTGATGGAGATGTATCGCTTCATCAATGCATCAGGCACCTCTTTAACGGAGAAACCCATTCTAGACAATTTGCCCTTGACAGAAAACCCCATTACCTGCTCCTGAGTTTAAAACGAAACTACCATGTCATTGAAGGAACCATCGGCAAACATACAGAGCCTATTACCTTCCCTCTTGAAGGACTTTCATTTCAACCCTATACAGCAGATCCCTCTGTAGCATCACCTCATTATGACCTCATTAGCGTAGTTACCCATTCAGGTCCTGCATTGTCAGGGCACTACACAGCATATGTCAAAATCAGGGACCAGTGGTATCACTGCAATGATTCCACTATAAAGCTCATTAGAAAATCCGAAATAGAGGACATAGCACTCAAAGGCTCTGCAGAGGCAGCTGTGCCAACACTGCTCATCTATGAGCAATCAAAAGCACCGTCCGAACCAAGTGCAGCTACATACGCTCCAGCAGCGGCTGCTGCTTCGCCCGTCAAAAGAAGCGGATATTCAAGAGATCTCACGCAAGCGCTCGTTGATGCGGTAACACGTAAGGCTGAGTTGGGTTTCATTATTGAACTCCTCGAAGCTGGAGCAGATCCAAATGCACGAAATTCTCATAACATATCCGTTCTGCAGCTTGCCTTTGATCTTGATTCTTTCTCTACCGGCGAACTCCTTCTTGCTCGGGGAGCAAGACAGTAAAAGTTGTGCCCTGGCGAGAAATCAGTCTGATATCATTGGTTTTTTTGCTAAACAGTTTAAGAAAAGAGACGCTAAGCGCCAAAGGGCCAATGAAGACTCCGCAATAGCAAATAAAAGTCCATTCTTTACCTTAAGTAAGTATACGATGAGCTTCAACCGACATGCTTATCTTGAAACAAACAGACAAACTTAAAGCAAGTTCCCTCAATCACTCAGCCGTGAAAGCTCAGCTCATCCATGAGAATCAGCAAATTGAGTATAGCCTGTCTGACAAAAGAAATGAACAGTCAAGCACGAGCTCAATCACCCAACTCCCCATAATACGGGGTGGAAGGAACGAGATACTCCCTAGCCTTCAGAAGAATTTATGATTTAAGCGCAGTCCAATGCGATCGAATGCTGATCTGAGCTTGTGAACTTATCACAAACGATGAAAGGGCAAAGGAAGGGATAAATCCTGTACCAGCAGGTACGTCTTTAGAAATTTTTCCAATCGAAATAGGTGGCGAAAAATCATCAGACACGTTCTCGATTGCTAGAATCGCCCTATCGTGAAAGAGGTCACTGCGCTTCGTAGCGAAATCGTTCATCAATTGATTGTTGAAGGGGTGAGATCTGTGCATCTTGAGAGGCTGTAGTCTCCATAATTACCGCAACAAAGTGTTTAACGATACCAATAAAGCTACTCTTCAAGACAAGAGGCTTAGCCAGTCTGTGCAGAGCTTCCTCTGTCGCCCTCTTGAGCTTAGCGTTACGGCTACTTTAAAGTCTGGTTTTTTCATTCCGCGTGGCATAGTAACGTAGAGATTGTATCGCAGCAACGTAAAATGCTTGCGTGGGTTATCCTCACTTTAAATCGATGCAGCTTTGAGCCCTGGCTTGGCCATATCATAGATGACATCATAAGACTCTGCAGGAAACACTACAGCTGCACTAATGTATTTGCATCACCAAAGAAATCTACGTGCTGCGCGCCTCATAAAACATGGCCATAAGAGCAATAGCAAGTATACTTTTTCCAACCATGGGCTTCTTTCCGTTATTTTCTATTTTGCATATTCATATCTTACAACATACCATATTTTACACTGACTGTGTCAATGGTTCAGCCATACTGAACTATCCAAATCAGTTGAGGCTATTATCCAATCAAAATAGACTTCTTAAGACCACCCTTTTGATATTCGTCATAGAACGAGTAGACTATCTCTATACACTTCGAGGCCAGGTCTAGGAAACAAAAGTAACCACTGAGGAACTGACTATGATAAAACGGATTACCCTATTCATACTAGTAGGTACAAGCATACGCGGCAATACGTCCCAGCCCATCGGCTTGAAAAATTGTGGCAATAGCTGCTTTCTCAATGCTAGTCTACAATCCATTATATCGATGGACAGGTTTACCAATGCCCTTAAGGCTCAGACCTCTAGTCCGTGGGGCATTAGTCGTACCTTCACGGAGTTCCTTCATTCTCTCAGTCAAACACAGGCCAGTGTCTTACAGGTTGATTCCTTAGCACTCGAATCATGGAAGCTGTTAGATACAAGACGCTACACCCAGCAGGATGCCGAAGACTTTTTGTTGGCATTTTTTAACCAACTCCTCAACTCAGGCAAACCAGAAACAACAAGTTCAAAACTTATCCGTACACAGCTCCTCGCACACATTGGTACAAGGAAGCAGAACGAGCCATCTCTTATTCTTTCGCTTCCTATTGCTGATGGAGATAGCTGCTTTTCTCAATGCTTAGAAAACTTCTTTGGCGGTGAGATGATATCATGCGCAGGACAAACAGTACGTAAATACTATACACTCAAAAAAACTCCTCACTATCTCATCTTTGGACTCAAGAGAAACTATTATGTCCAAAAAACTCACAGCCTTGCTAAGCGCACCGAACAGATTAGCTTTCCCTTTGAAGGACTCAGTCTTCGCCACTATGAGGAAAAACCCACTGACAAACAATACGCTCTGATCGCGCTCATTATGCATGCAGGAAGTGCAAACGGAGGCCATTATACAGCATACGTAAAACGAGCTCATCAGTGGTACTTCTGCAATGATTCGCAAATAAGCCTGGTAACCAACGAAGACATACAAACGATTGCTCATCGAGGCTCTGCACATAGTGGCGTACCAACCGTGCTCATTTATGAACGGGTGCAATAGGATCCTCCCAGTGCTGCATAAACTGCTTGCTTGATTTGATGTAATCTGAGATACTTATCTCAATCTTTACAAGGAGTTTTTTATGAATTATCTTTTAATACTTCCTCTTTTTGGATTACTCGCACTCCTACCAGCTTGTGGCAATGGATCTAGCAAAACAGCTTCAAGTCAAGCAAGATGCTGTGATAATCCAGGCTGTCGCTGCCCAGCACCTTCAGAACACGCAGATTGCTGCTCTAAGCACAGTTGCGCCTGCCAGCCAGAGCCTACAAAATCCCCTGATGCAGCGACAAAAGAAAAACTTGATAGCGAAATGGCCACAACTAAAAAACAAGCTCAGTAATTCTTTTGGCCGACTTCACAAACTGCTTGCCCAAATAGGTAGTTTTGATTTAAAATAAGCAGAGATGTTTATTTTCACTGAGAATTTTAACCTTTTGCGAAGGAGTTTTTTATGAAGTATCTTTTAATACTTCCTCTTTTTGGATTACTTGCACTTCTACCAGCCTGTGGTGGCGGATGCAAAACATCTTCTTGTCAAACAAGTTGCTGTGAGACTCAACATTGTCAAGCTCCCGCAGTAACGGAAGCACCAGTAGTTGCTCCTGTAACAGTTGCCGAAGAAGAAGAAACTGTTCAGGAAACAAAAGCTCCTGCTACAGCAATAAAAGAAGAACTTGATGATGAAGATCTTGAAGATGCGGATGAAATTAAGTGATTAACGGAGCAAAGTATCTCTGGAAACTGCCTGAGCCAACTACTCAGGCAGTTTTAGATTTAGCGCGTTCATATAACCTCTCAATTCCTATTATGCATACCTTGGTATCGCGGGGAATGACCACCAAAGAAGAGCTCGACAGCTATCTTTTTAGTACCTTTGAACGGGATGTTGCCCATCCAAGTCTCTTAAAAGATGCCGGAACTGCAGTTGAGCGAATTTTAACAGCAATTAAGCTCAAAGAAAAAATTCTCGTCTGTGGTGACTATGATACTGATGGCATTACTGCATCTGCTATGATGCTCACCTGCCTCTTACCTCTTGGCGCACAGATTAACTATTTCCTGCCTCATCGAGTACGAGATGGCTATGGGCTCTCGGTACAGACAGTCCAGCGAGCCGCAAGAAATAGCTATAAGGTACTCGTTACCGTTGATAACGGCATTACTGCTTTTGAGCCGGCACTCGAAGCACGAAAGCTCGGTATCGATCTTATTATTACTGATCATCATAGGCCTTATGATGCTGTACCTCAGGCTTATGCTATTATAAATCCTCATCAGACAGATTGTCCCTATCCGTATAAAAAGCTTGCTGGTGTGGGAGTTATCTTTAAAATCCTCTCGCTTCTCTATGAAAAGCTCAACAAACAACTACCAGAAAAAGTATATGAGCTCCTCATGCTTGGCACTGTAGCTGATGTCGTTCCCTTAACAGGAGAAAATAGATACTGGGTCCGTCATGGCCTTACTATTATTAATGCTCATGAGAGTGTAGCGCTTCGCATCTTAAAGCAGAATGCACGGTTTGCAAAACCTCTTCTTAAATCTACCGATATTGGCTTTTCAATTACCCCGCAGCTCAATGCACTTGGCCGCTTAGAAGATGCTCGCGAAGGCGTATCATTTCTTATAGGCTCTGATGAAGCTGCGCTTACCCGCATAGGGAAAGTGCTGCGCGAACTTAATGAATCGAGAAAAGCAATAGAAAAAGACGTCTATAATGACGTTGTAGCCGAAATACAGTCGGGTAAGATTAATCTAGAGCAAGATCGTATTATTATTGCCTCTTCAACGCACTGGCAACCGGGTGTTATCGGCCTTGTTGCATCACGGCTTGTGGGAGCCTATAACCGACCAGCAATTCTTTTTGCCGTTAACAGTCAATCGATCGCAAAAGGATCCTGCCGATCTATTCCAGGTTTTAACATGTTTGAAGCCCTCCAAGAGCATAAAGATCTTCTTACCACCTTTGGCGGCCATGCTCAAGCTGCAGGGCTTTCTCTGCCCTATGAAAAACTACCTCTGTTAAAAGAACGGCTCGAAGCCACACTTGCTCGTCACATACCAGAAGCTGAACTTAAGCCACAACTAAACTTAGATGCTGAGATTACCCTGGGTGAAGTTACCCAAAAACTGATTAGTGATATGGGCCATCTTGAACCTTTTGGTAATGAGAACTCACAACCTGCCTTCTATCTCAAATCGGTCACCCTTCTTGAGCAGCCACAGCTCCTTAAGGAAGCACATACTAAATGTATGATCTTTGCTGACGGCGTTATCAAACCAGTAATATTCTTCAATCGGCCCGATGTCTATGAACTCCTGGCTGCACGAAAGGATGAACCTTTTTCCCTCGCCGTACAAGCTACTGAGAATCATTTTAATGGTCGAGTATCAGTTGAACTGTTTGGATTGGATGTTGCCGTATGACAATTACCATCGATGGCCCAACGGCCAGTGGCAAATCTAGCGTAGCACTGCACGTTGCTCAACGCTTGAATGCTCTCTATATAAATTCAGGGCTCCTCTTTAGGGCTGTCGCCTACGTGCTTCATGCGAAACACCGATTAAACGAATCTTTTACTCATCAAGAGATTATCCAGCTCTTTCACTCTCATGAGATTGTCTACACCTCTCTTCCAGCACCTCAGATAGACTATCAACAGAAGCCCATAACGGCTCTTTTAAAAACTCCCCCGATGGACAAGGCTTCCTCAATCATAGCCACTAACCCTGAGGTCAGGGTAGCATTACTTGAGTACCAACGAGAGCTCGCTAACAACTTTAATGTCGTTGCCGATGGCCGAGATTGCGGTACTGTTGTATTTCCTCAGGCTGAACATAAGTTCTTTATTACGGCATCTTTAGAAGTACGCGCTCTACGATGGCAGAAAGATCACCCTGAAATCCCCCTCAAAGATAGCAAAGAAATCTTACAAGAACGAGATACTCGAGACGCAATGCGCTCAATCGCTCCGCTTAGACCTGCACTTGATGCTCTCATTATAGACACATCTGATATGACCATTGAAGATGTAGTAAACACAATCTTAAAAACTGTCCTTAAAGAGACGCCATATCGATAACATACCGATACCGCACTTCTTTTTTAAGTATTCGATCAAACGCTGTATTAATGTCTTGGATAGGTATACGTTCTATATCTGCCCTAATGCTATGCTCTGCGGCAAATTGTAACATTTCTTGTAGTTCTTCAATACTCCCATACAGAGAACCCGCTAATGATCTTCGTCGCGCTACTAAGCTATCGGCAGAGAGTGGTTCATACGGTTTTGAAGGAATTCCGACTAGGCACATAACACCATCGAGTTTAAGAAGAGCGAGATAGGTACTTAAATCATGGGATACGGGAATGGTATTTAAAATGAAGTCAAAACTCCCACGATGCTTTTTCATCACATCTAGCTGCGTTGAAAGGAGCCCCTCGCTTGCACCTAATCGGCTCGCATCAGCCTTTTTATCAGGCGACGTTGTAATTGCGACCACCTCAGCTCCCAATGCATGAGCAAACTTTACGGCAAGATGGCCTAACCCTCCAATGCCAACAATTCCTACTTTTTGTCCTTTGCCTACGTTCCAATGCTTGAGCGGAGAATAGGTGGTAATACCAGCACAGAGCAAGGGAGCACTCGAAGCAAGGTCCTCTTTGAGCAATTGCTCGGGAATATGCACAACAAATTTCTCATCTACCACTATTTGTTTTGAGAAACCACCATATGTGACACCATTGGTATACTTATCAAAACCGTTGCAGATGAAAGTAGGTCCTTTTTGGCAGTACTGCTCTCGATGGTTTAGGCATTCTTGGCAGATGCCACATGAGTCGACAATAGCAGAGGGCGCAACCACATCTCCAACTTTGAATGATTTGACTCCATGACCAAGACCACTGACTCGCCCGATGATTTCGTGCCCAGGTACGACAGGATACACCGTTGTTTTCCAAAAATTTCTTGCCCAATCTATATCACTGTAACAGACACCACAGTAAAGAATCTCGATCTGCACGTCATGATCTTGCAATTCTCTCCGTTCAAAGCTAAATAATTCAAGCGGACTTGTTGCTGTTTTGGCTGCATAGCCGATGGTTTTAATCATACGTTACTCTCCATTTTTGAAAATAAGTTTACACGAGCGTAGCAATCTTAGTATGCCTCTGTCAATTATTGCTCATGAAACAAATCCGACAGCACTACGTCATTGGTAACAAGTTCTTTCGAATACAGCGTTGGCTTAAGACCGAAAGTAGTTACCATGACAAGAAACAATTGCTTTTGAGTTCTCGTCTCTTTCTGAAAGATCTGAACTTTACGAACAAGCTTTTGAGCACATGCTTTATCGATCGAAAACGACTTCTCAGAATACTTAATCTCACAGATGGTAATAGCACCATCAGGCCGATCAAAAAGGAGATCAATCTGAGCTCCTTCATCTTCTTTTGATTTTGAAACATACCGCCACGTACCTGCAATAGAACCTGGATCAATCTGCAATGCATGACGAATCTGATCAATATGCTTATAGCAGATCGATTCATATGCAAGCCCAGCCCAACTTTTCCAAGCCATCCCTTGAGATTGAGATAACCAGAACCCTTGACTCTTTGCTTTCTTCGCAATGGTCCTTATAGAAGGCTCAATCCAATGCAAATAGAATAAGCAATATTCATCATCCATAACATAATAGACGCCTCGCTCCTTGTGCCCAAAAGGAATAAGGCTCGTTATGAAACCAGCCTCCTCCAACTGCTGAAGCCTTCGAACAGTCGTTCCCCCATCGGGCAAATTCGACTCTGCGATGAGTTCAGCTTGACCAATCCCATACCTATGCTGAGCGATGATCCGAATGAGATCTGTATACGGTTTTGGATCATCAAAAAGCGATTGAAACAAGCGCTTAAATTCATTAACGAGAATCCCATCGCTCTGAAAACAGAGCTCATCTATAACCTGATGAGCGGAACGTCCCTTCCGCACAAAAGACCAGTAATAGGGGACACCCCCTAAAACAATATACAAATCCAGAATCTGACGTTGACTGAGATAGATTTGATGTTCTTTAAGATAACACTCTGTTTCGCACAACGTAAATGGCTTCAAATTGATTGAACGAGTTATTCTGTTATGCAGTCCTCCCTTGTTATTGATTATTTTTTCAATAATCCAGGACGTTGCAGATCCACAGATAATTAGTTTAATACGATCATCGTTTACCCAGTAACGATTCCAATACAATTCAAGAGCAGTAAGTAAGCGAGAACGAGGAGTTGCCATCCACGGAAACTCATCAAAGAACAGAACAACCTTTGTCTCTTTTGGAATCATTGCTACGGCAAGATGGAGATCTTCCAGCGCATCAAGCCACCGCTTTCTTGGAGTAAGAGTTGCTCCTGGATAAAACGCAGCAGCTATCTGCTTAGCAAATTCTTCAAGCTGTTCATGCAAAGTACCCTTTTGCATGCCAGTAACATGAAAGAAGAGGCATGGAGTAGAGCTCATAAATTGTGTGATCAAAAACGTTTTGCCTACTCGGCGCCGCCCATAGACAGCGACAAACTCCGCTCGTTTTGAATCAACAAGTTCCTGCAACAATTCAAGCTCTTTCGAGCGGCCAACAATCCTGCTTTTACTTGAGTTTGGCTTGCTAGCCATCTTTTTCAACATAAGGGCACTCCAGTCTTAATCCATTTCCCATTCTTATAATCAGCGGAACAAATCGATTTTCATGATTCTTCCGCTGATTATAATCATATCATAATCAGCGGAACAACACAAATCCAAAATCACAGCTAAATGGGTATATTCGGAAGACGACTACTCATTTTTTCAGAGGATAAATAATTTTTCACTTCGCAAAACTCAAGAAAAAAGTTCTCTCGACAATAAATCCCTAAGTAAGTTATTAGCCATGAGTCGATTTTTGCAGGAGCTCAAAAAAAATTATAAGCCAAGGCTCGGTCTTTTGAATTTTCTTCTCCTCAGCGCTCAATGATTTACTTACAAAAAAAGAGGTCCGCCTCCTTGCAAATACACATCAAAAAACCGCGTTTCAATCGACACTTCAACAACAACCGCCAAAACCTCAATTCTGTTCCGCTGCGTTTGTTTAAATTATAATCAGCGGAACAAACACATTTCTGAAGTTCTTCCGCTGATTATAGAATAAACGTACTTCACTGCGCCAAAAGGCCTGCGCCCAATAGAAAACTTACCCTCTTATCAGACTGGCATATAGCACACAGGCCAAGCGTCACTTACAGCTCTGTTTCTGGGCAGCACCTTCAACAGACGATGCTTCTTATCTCTTTTAAATCGACGAGGAGCTGTTCTGCTTCGGGCAGGCGGCAATCTCCTTTTGCTCTCTCAACAGCAAAACAGAGAAACGCCGACACATCAGCAAAATAAAGCTGCGCAAACTTACTAAGCGGCAACAGTGTTGACTTACTGGCACACTCAGCGGTTGCGAACACTAGTTGTACAATAACTGAGACAGTGAAGGCGGGTAGGAAGTAGTGCCCACCAGTGACGAGGCCAAGTAAAACCGTATTAATTCCTACTCCTAGCATAAAGCGCGAGCAGTACCTACCAGCCAAGCTTTTATAGAGAGGAAGCCGATTTTGTTCGATTTCTTCAGCGATTCTACTTTTTAATTGAGCGAGGTAGAATGAATGTTCTGCCGGCATAGCCTTGATGAGTTCTTGATAACTTGCCAGTATCGGAGCATAATCAGATTTTACCATCTCTATCCTTTTTGCAAGGCAGTTCGAATAGCGTTCCTTCATTGTACGGGCTAAGCGGCCGGCTTGGCATAATGAAATAGTCGATATGCACATAAGAATTGTAATGTTACGAAGCTTGTTCATGAGATCCTTTTGTTATTTTCTTCCTAGCGCCACCTCAAGAAATATACTTTATATAAAGGCTTTTTTCAATCATTTTTTCAAGCAGCAAATTCTAATTGGGCAAACAGAACTAACACTTAACAAATATTTATAAAACCTTTCAAAGCAGACGCCCTAATTCACGCAAGAGAATGAAGCTTCGTTAGGTTGCATTCACGGGGCATCCCAACAAATAGACACGATCTATATGCTTGCGAGATCCAAGAATGTTACAGATTACTCGACGATATTTGCTTCGATTGTGGAATGTCAACAAAGTTTATCCTTGCGGACAATTAAGTTCATCCCGCAATCAGCCATCAAGACGGCCTGTCAAAGGATCTGAAACTAAGACAGATACGAGTATTACGAAGGATTTCTCTGTTTTCTATCTGTGCCGGCAGCGGTCAATCCTTCTTGAAATTGAATGTTATGTTTAAAGCATCTTATACTTCTTTGCTTAAACAAAATCCATCGATTGCAAAAAGGATTTTCGCTAAGTTGTTTCTTGAAATCCTTATCTTGTTTCTCTTTTTAACCTTCTCAGGCCTGCGTCGCTCACCATGTTTTTAAACCATGGAGGAAAATATACTGCACTATTATTTTTGATGCATCGAGGAGATCCGTTAAATATCTCCTCGACGCATCCCATTTACCTAGGTTGTTCATGCGGCACCATGGTATGAGCGCCGTTTTTCAAACCTTTTCTCACAAGCTCTTTACTTATCAGAGCCTGATTGGTCTTCACGATCAAGTTCCTTTTTGGTCAAAATTGCCATAAAGGTATTGACGTTAGTCTGATCTTCTTGATCACGGGCATCATACCAGCTGAAAAGCAGATTCCCGGTAATCGGGTCGCGTGACATGCTTAATGTCCCACGAGCTTGCTTGTTTGTATCAGCAATTGGTCTTACCGTGCTCCACGTTTGGCCATCATCGTCAGTATGAACGAGATTAAGAGTCATATCACCTGAGAAATCTGGCTGCATATCTTGTAGACCTAGATATAAACGGTTCTTCTCTGGGTCAAATTCGATTCGTCCAAATCCTTGAGTTGATAGGCTATTGCGGTTAGGCATATAAGGAACTACGGTGCCAAAGCTTTCAAGATTGCTAAAAGCAATATCTCGCTTTGCACTGAAGGAGTCAGGACCTAAATTAACAGTACCCGTTGGGTTCACCGTCATAATAGCATTTCCATTTAACCTTGGCGCCCCGCTTATATACACCTTACCTGCAGGCGTTACTGCAATTTCGGTAGGAGCCGTTAAGCCCACAGGTGGAAAGTTAAGGGCAGGAATGATTTGCTGTGTCACAGTTCCATACTTGCCTTTGCCAAATACGGGTATAAACGTAGCATACATTTCCGTTCTGTCCCCCGTTGAAGTTGTTGGATCACTAAAGACGTTGTCGAAACAAACCCAGAGAGCTTTACCGTTGTTACCATCGCCCCCAAAAGCTGCACAAGGATAATCAAAAATATTTAAAGGTCATTTCGGCCATAATGCTCTTCGCCTTTTTCAAGACCCATTCCTGCTCGTAGATACTACGAGATTGCTCTTGAGATTTTACGTGCGCATGCTTTGCTCTCTCATGCTGTTTTTTTGCTGGGGCGCGCGACGTGCCAAGCAAACTACCGATTGAAAAGAGACTAAATAGTAATGAAAAATTAAAATATGAGTTCATTAAAAATTCCTTTTTTTAAATAGTACTGTTTTAGATGGAGCCTCAGGGCGGATTTTCTTGAAAACTGTTTTGTTCTTGCAGTGGTCCGAGGCCGGGAGCGCTTGAGCGCTCCCCAACCCGACCATGATTTATAATCTGGTTAAACTAATCCTCCTTAAGGAACAATATCAAGATTCAGAGCCCCTATGGCCGTTGGTAAGGCCGTGGTAGTAGCGGGCACAATAATTGCGTTAGGTACACCTGCATAATTTCCGCCGAGGTTGTTATAGGCAATATTTTCCGTCACTAATTTAGTTGTAACAGCACTTACATTAAAACCAACGAGAGAGTTTTGGTCAGCCTCATTGCGCTTGACGACAAGCCCGGAGATATCATTATTTACAAATAAGCCATTTTGATTATAGGCTAATGTACAATCCTGGATTAGAACATTCACTATCGGTGGGAGAGATAGATTAGATCGACGGATAACAATGCCACCGTTAGGCATAGCAGATTGATCAGGTGAACCATTACCATTTGCAATACAATGATCATAGGTAATGTTTTGGGTAATTTCTAACCCATTTTCTGGAGCAGTAGCGACTGCGTTAATAGCAAATCCCGCTGCCAAAGTACGAATTTCTTGTTGTTGCGCATTTCCATTAGCAATACAATCTCTATAAATTACATTACTCGTAGCCGAGCGAGTCAGAAAGCCGATAGCCGATGTTTGAAATCCGTCATTGCCATTTCTTTCCGCGGTACAGCGTAAAAATGTAATATTAGCAGATTGTCCACCAGGAGTGGCTCCATAAACGTTAAATCCTGAACTTGAAAAACCATTTGAATTAGTGCTAAAATTTCCACTTGAATTACAATCTGAAATTCTAGCGCCAACTGTGAAGTAAAAAATGAATCCGTCTACACCCTCAGTTCCACCCTGATTATTTAGACTATTGCAATTTTCGACAACGACATCTAAATCTTGGTTAAATGGCTGATCGCCTATTCCTACACATACCCCAGCGCCTTCTGGAATACTACCGCTAAAATGAAAACCATCACAATTGGCTGAAGTACTTATATTTCGACTGAACGTACAGTTACGCCATGTGATATTATGAGCACCATCATGATCGACACTAAATACAGTTCCTGAATTAAAATTGTCATCGGCAGTACAATTTTCGAAAACATAATTTTGTACTTCATCGATAGCAATTCCAGACACGGTTTGGAAAAAACCAACAATCGCTGTTGGATTAACTAGGTTTATGTTATCGCCCACAGTTCGATCAAAGTGACAATTTCTGACTGTCCCATCGGATCCAACAGGAAATTCAAAGGTATTAGGTAAATCACCCGGAATTGGCAAGAAAAATCCTAGGATAAGACCATTTGAAGTGTTTTCAACGAACGAACTATCGTCGATTTGAACTCCGAAAGTCATTACAATCTGCGAGCCAAAAATGCATCGTTTTGCATTAACATGATTCAAAACAAGATTGGTAACATGATTGTTCTTATCCGTCCCAAAGAATGCCAGCCCTGTAGGTTCTCCTTCACCAACATATATCCCCCCTGTTATCAATGCACAGCCAATGTCAGCGCAATCTGCAGGAAGAAGATCATTAGTAAGAACAGGCGCTATTGTTTGTGTTACGGTAACATTTTCAAGGGTAATCGCGTCAGTGCGACCAAGTACACGGATTCCTGCTAGAGTAAAATCACGAATCTGAGCGATGTCACGAGAACCGGTAATCTTAACATTATGAACATCACGAGCAATAGCAATACCATATACCCCGGTTTGTGGTTTCTGCAAATCTTGCTGTAATGTATAAACATCTAGGTCTAAGACAACATTAGAAGCTGTAATGGTTATAGCTTGAACATTCTGCTTAGTTGGCCTAAATGTGATAGTTTCACCCAAGCGATATTTACCTGGCTTATCAATAATAATACCGTTTCTACCCTTGTCGCGAAAATCACATTCAGTAATTATTATGCTCCCATCACAATTCTTATGTTTCTTCCCCTCTAAAGGAACTGCGCATTGAGAGGGAACTTGAATTGGTGAGCAGGGAACTGTTGCTTTAAAACCGGGCAATTGGCGCAAATAATGGAATTTCCAGCGATCAATTTTATGGTGAATCCCTGGTAGATCCTTATTTGCTACTTTAAACTCGTCAAGACGCTTGAGGGCCTCAGTCGGCTGCAATGATTCACATTTTGCCAGACATCCAGATGGAATGAGATTAATCGCAATAACACTCGTAAATAGAAAGTTTTGTTTAATTTTAAAAAAAGTCATTCTAATCCTTTATTGGAACTCATTAATAACTACCGTTATAGTTTACAGTTCGTTATACCATTATACTCACTTACCTTTAGAACACATGTTAGCACACACTCCTTTGTTTGTTGATGATCTCGAAAAACTACATTCACTCAGAATGATAGTAGAAGTTTCATGTCTAAAAGATCAAGAGTTTAGTGATTTTTTTTTCTGCTCAAATGCAAGGGACCGAAAACGCGGAACTCGTCTTCGACAATGTAATCAGCGCTGAAAACGGATTGGGTGTATGCTATACTACAAGCTAAGCCACTTTCGAAGAGCCACCAGGGACGCACTTTGAAGCATACAAAGAGGTGGCGTCAGAGGACCTAGCTCAGATAAGTCCAATAGTTTTTTCATCGACGATCTCCATGCCTGGTTCAATCGCCTTACCTCTACAAAAAAGCACAAAATATTTGTAAGCTGCGAGTAAATAGATTCAAACTTGCATTAATAGATATGGACTTTATCTTATTTAAAAGAGACCTTCAATAGCATATATAATTCTATGGCCGCACCCTTCGAATAAAAGAAGCTTTTGTTTTTCTTAATAAAGAAAGCAATTGAAGTTTCCTTTTCTTTCTGGAAATACTAGCTGCCTCTATTGACCATCATGAAAATGTGCAATAGAGGCATAGTACGTAATCTCAATTTGCATAAGCCAGGGCTGAACTTGCATGAGCAAATGAGCTCCAATAATACTTACTTTCAAATATGGGATTCTTAAGTAAGTGGTAGATCTCGTTAAAGGATCTACCACTCAGAACTTATAGCTCTACGCTTTGCCAGCGCGTTGTTTTCGAAGCCTCTCCTGGAGAGATTCTTTTACTACCTCCTGTGATTTTCCTTGATTCTGAAAGCTAGCTGAATTCATCTTCTTTGCAAGAGTGCTTGCTATCGAAGGTGCTGCATCTACGCTTCCGCAAAATTGTCCCGGCGGATTTGTTCCAGGCAAATATGCTGGTGCTAAAGGCCAGTTGAATCTTAGAGCTTGATTGTGACTTCCAAGCTTCAATGGTGTGTTATACAGGAACTGAACTATAGCATCGCCTCCAGAAGTACCTGGAAGAAGAGCATAGACTATCGCTGTACTCACATCTGTAATAGACATCTGGCCAAATGGATCACTGTCTGCCACATTTAAAGGAGCGAAGTAATTCCATGAAGTCTGATCTCGACTTCCAAGAAGAACAGTTACAACCGGAATACCAGCCTTGAAAGCTGCCTTAAGATTAGCATACGTCAAAGCAGAAAGCTTAATTCCTTCCAAGGGATTATAGCTCGTATCAGCAGTAATGGTGATATCAAAAACGGGACAAGAATCAAAGCCAAGATTATCAATCTCACCTGCTGTATCCTGATACGCAAACTCGCCAAGAACCATCACCGCTACGGAATTGGATGGGTAGGTTTGAGTCCTATCAAAAACTACAGGATTAACACCGATGTTATGGAAGCCATCAAGAATCGTACTAGCTCCACCTATAACATTGTTTGTCCCAGGCAGAGGGATTTTTAATGAGCGAAGATTCTCGAACAGTTGATTAACATTAACAGCATCGGGTGCGATAGGAACATTGACCACATTATTGGCAATGGTTCTGTCCCCTGTAACACCAAAGGTAGAGCTAAAGATACTCCAACCACCGCAAAGTAGTCCTATGTCATCATAAAATGCATTCCATTGAACCTTGCCATTACTATCAGGAATATCGCTCTCACGGCCTAAAAGCAAGATCGGACTATTTAAAGATGGTATGATAGGCTGAGTTGCGAGGAGCATTCCTTGATTTTGTGCAGGTAACGTATAAATGAGGGACTTAAAGGCTTGATTAAAGGCATCAAGAACCGCAGCTTCAGGGAAATGCGCTTTCTTGATACGAGGTGCATCCTTGTCAAATAGTCCAGCCACTACTTTCACAGCAAGGACGTGAGAAACGGCATCATCGATTCGAGAAAGTTCCACGGTGTTCTTAATGTAATCACGCAATTGATAGTAAAATTCAACATTATCTATAGGAAAACCGAAATCACTTGCACGAAACCGTTGTAGCATAAGATCGCCACCGAGGCTAATAAAATAAGCCCAGGTTGCGTAATAGCTTTCTGGTGTCGGGAAAGGAGGAAAAATATCCTCAGCTAAAGGGCTTTCGGAGTTTGATAAAATTATACCTCGGTGATTAAGAGCGACACCTGGAAACTTAGATGGTGATGCTCGAAGTATTTCATAGAGTTGCGGGTTAAAAGTCGAGCCTATAGCGTAAGGAGGCTGACCTGTATTCGCGACCTGGTTATATTGCTCGAAATTGAAGCTCATCATGACAACCCCAGTTTCCTCTTGAATACCCGAGGCAAATCCCGCTCCATTATTCTCAAAGAAGGTGTTAAAATCTCCGGTACCAGAAGTCGGAATCACTGCATTACCCAGATCTATGACATTTCCTCCATTGAGAGGACTATTTGTTAAAACTGCTGAACCATCGCCAAGGAAATGCTTTGTCGATGCTATAAGACCGCTGATAAATCGGCGAGATTCACCTTTTACACAGACAGTTTCAATGCTTTGAAGACCTCGAACAAATCCGGCGCAAAAGCGTGCAACTTTTTCTGACCTGTCACTCGCCGCTTCAAAAACTCGACCAAATCTTCGGTTAAAAGCGGTAATTGCTGTTGGCGCAAAAGAAAGATTAATACCAGTCTCCTGCGCTGCAAAGGCGATCCATTGAGCTTCTTTGAAGGCAATCTCTTCTATTTCATCATTGGAAATAGTCTGAAAACTATGAGCTTGTGGAAACTGGACACTTTCATTTGCTGAAACTGCATGAGTAAAATCTGTCCCAAAGAACAAAGGAATCTTTGTATTAGCAAAGCCATTGATAGTATCAATCTGCTTCTTTCGGGCTTCACGTGTATTTGTTATAAGAGTATTATCCCCGCCGGGAACACCAGGACCAAACGGAGTTCCAAAAAATGAAAATCCGCCTATATTATTCGTAGTAGCATATACATAAGCAGGTTGGTTAACCGGATCGTTCGGAACTGGATTAGGAGAACCTTGCAAAAAGAATAGCTGGTTGACTTTGTCGTCTAAGGTCATTCCGGCCATAATGCTTTTTACCTTTTTCAAGACCCATTCCTGCTCGTAGATACTAGAAGATTGCTCTTGAGATTTAACGTGCGCATGCTTTGCTCTCTCATGCTGTTTTTTTGCTGGGGCACGCGACGTGCCAAGCAAACTACCGATTGAAAAGAGACTAAGTAGTAATGAAAAATTAAAATATGAGTTCATTAAAAATTCCTTTTTTTAAATAGTACTGTTTTAGATGGAGCCACTCAGGGCCGATTTTCTTGAAAACTGTTTTGTTCTTGTAGTGGCCCGAGGCCGGGAGCGCTTGAGCGCTCCCCAACCCGACCATGATTTATAATCTGGTTAAACTAATCCTCCTTAAGGAACAATAGCAAGATTCAGAGCCCCTATGGTCGTAGGTAACATCGTTGAAGTGGCTGTCACAATATTGTCTAAAGGCACACCGGCATAATTTCCGCCGAGGTTGTTATAGGCAATATTTTCCGTCACTAATTTAGGATTCATTTTGACAGCAGATACATCAAAACCAACGAGAGAGTTTTGATCAGCTTCATTACGCTTGACGACTAACCCGGCAATATCATTATTTACAAACAAGCCATTTTGATTATAGGCTAGTGTACAATCTTGAATTAAAACATTCATCGCTGGCGCTCGAGATGGAATAGCTCGGATAACAATGCCACCGTTGGCTACAGCAGGTTGATCATCTGAACCATTACCATTTGCAATACAATGATCATAGGTAATGTTTTGGGTAATTCCTTCAGCAAATGCTGTGTTAACAAGAAATCCGCTGGCTATAACACTAATATCTTTTTGTTGCGCATTACCATTAGCAATACAATTTCTGAAAATTACATTGCTCGTAAATGTGCGAACATAAAAGCCTGTCGCCGTAGTTTGAAATCCATCATTACCATTTCTTTCAGCAGTACAACGTAAAAATGTTATATCCGCGGATTGGCCGCCAGGAGTTTCTCCCTGAACATTGAAACCTGCACTTGAAAAACCATTGGCATTAGTGGAAAAATTTCCACTTGAATTACAATCTGAGACTCTAGCTCCTGCGGTAAAGAAAAAAACGAATCCATCTACATCAAATAACCCGCCCTGATTATTTAGACTATTGCAATTTTCGACAACGACATCTAAATCTTGGTAAAAGGGCTGAGGACCAATTCCTACACATACCCCAGCTGTTTCTGGAATACTACCACTAAAATGAAGGCCATCACAAATGTGTGCAGTACTTATATTTCGACAAAACGTACAGTTGCGCCACGTGATATTATGGGCACCATCATGATCGGCACCTAACACGCCTGCTGAATTAAAATTGTCATCGACAGTGCAACTTTCGAGAACATAATTCTGTACCTCATTAAGAGTAATTCCAGACACGATTTGGAACAAACCAACAATCGCCGTTGGATTTAATAGGTTTTCATAATCGCCCACAGTGCGATCAAAATGGCAATTTCTGACCGTTCCATCGGATCCAACGGGAAACTCAAAAGTGTTGGGTAAATCGCCCGGAATTGGCAAGAAAAATCCTAGGATAAGACCATTTGAAGTGTTTTCAACGAAAGAACAATCGTCGATTTGAACTCCAAAGGTCATTACAATCTGTGAGCCAAAAATGCATCGTTTTGCGTTGACATGATTCAAAACTAAATTGGTAACATGATTGTTCTTATCCGTTCCAAAGAACGCCAACCCTGTTGGCTCCCCTTCACCAACATAGATCCCTCCAGTTATCAATGCACAGCCAATGTCAGCGCAATCTGCAGGAAGCAGATCATTCGTTAGAATAGGCGCTACTGTTTGTGTTACCGTAACATTCTCAAGGGTAATCGCGTCAGTGCGACCAAGTACACGGATTCCTGCTAGAGTAAAATCACGAATCTGAGCGATGTCACGAGAACCGGTAATCTTAACATTATGAACATCACGAGCAATAGCAATACCATATACCCCGGTTTGTGGTTTCTGCAAATCTTGCTGTAATGTATAAACATCTAGGTCTAAGACAACATTAGAAGCTGTAATGGTTATAGCTTGAACATTCTGCTTAGTTGGCCTAAATGTGATAGTTTCACCCAAGCGATATTTACCAGGCTTATCAATAATAATACCGTTTCTACCCTTGTCGCGAAAATCACATTCAGTAATTATTGTGCTCCCATCACAATTCTTATGTTTCTTCTCCTCTAAAGGAACTGCGCATCGAGAGGGAACTTGAATTGGTGAGCAGGGAACTGTTGCTTTAAAACCGGGCAATTGGCGCAAATAATGGAATTTCCAGCGATCAATTTTATGGTGAATCCCTGGTAGATCCTTATTTGCTACTTTAAACTCGTCAAGACGCTTGAGGGCCTCAGTCGGCTGCAATGATTCACATTTTGCCAGACATCCAGATGGAATGAGATTAATCGCAATAACACTCGTAAATAGAAAGTTTTGTTTAATTTTAAAAAAAGTCATACTAATCCTTTATTGGAACTCATTAATAACGACCGTTATAGTTTACAGTTCGTTATACCATTATACTCACTTAACTTTAGAACACATGTTTGTACCTCATACCATAGAGCACACACTCCTTTGTTTGTTAATGATCTCGAAAAACTACATTCACTAAGAATGATAGTAGAAGTTTCATGTTCAAAAGATCAAGAGTTTAGTGATTTTCTGCTCAATTCAATTTCACTGTGCAGGAAGGCTATAAACGCGGCATTTGTTTTGGACGATATACTCAGAGGTAGCTGCAACGTATTGAGTAAATGAGAAGCTCAGCTTAAATCATTATTTGCAAAGATCTTCAAGTAAGCAGTTCTAAGCATACAAAGAGCCTCTAACAAGTGGCGCCAGAGATCTGAGGCTAAGCACCGCATGAATGGAGCGTTACGAGATTCTTCATCGATGATATCTGTGCCTGCATCGTTCAGGCTCTTGTTTAACCAAATCTAACGATGGGAAATTCCTTATGAGAAAAAAGGATTTCGCTAAATTGCTTCATGCAATAAACCCCTGTCTTTGCTTCTTTTTTAGCGTATTTCAAGCCAGAAAAGAAAATGTACTGCTTTCTGGCCGTATTATTTTTGCTGCGGAAGATCGGATAACTGGGAGCGCTTAAACGCTCTTATTGCAAAGCATTCATAAAGAAACAGAGTATCATGCGCAATTTTGTGCTATGCTTTACCATGAATGAGAAATCCTTTTATTTCTTTTCAATCGACTGAACGGTAAGTCCTAAGCCAACAGCACTGAGTATGGGAATTAAGCTTGAAAAAGTTGGATTACCGTTTTCTGAAAGGATACGGTAGAGATTTTCGCGATTGAGTTTCGTTTTTTTTGCTATATCTGATACCGAAGACTGTGCCTCAATTACATCACGCAAGGCAAGTAAGAAAACTTTCATATCTCCATCCGCCAATGCTGCATTAATGTAAGCTTGTGCCTCTGCTGGGTCCCGTAATGCTTTATTCAAAACTTCTTCGTAAGGGACTGATCGTTTAGTCATCTCTTTTCTCCTTATAATCTAACCAATATTGACGGGCCTTCAAGATGTCTCTTTCCTGACTACGTTTCAAACCGCCCAATAAGATGACAATAGTCTCATCATTGCTCATTCCATAATATATTCTATAACCAGGACCGAAATCTATAATTATCTCTGACATTCTCCAACATCCTTTTATAGGCTTACATGCCCCAAAATTTCCAACTCTAATTCTATTGAGTCTTGTTCTTATAATCGCTCTTGTACCAACTTCGAGTCGATCTAACCAATCTGAATACGGTTGCTTTCCGGAAGCTGTTCTGTAAATCTCTATTTCTACGACTTTCATAAAACGATTGTAGCTTAAAAGCTATAGGAAGTCAAGGGTCGTCTTCGTGAATGTTGTAGCAAAGTAATAATTTCTTCGTGAATGAATGAGTAACACCAGAACAAACTACTGCTCATTCAAAATGCTCAAGCGAATCGAATCATACAATATGATGCGCCATCAAATCGAAACCTAATAGCTGGGTGCCAGAGGCACCCCTACTTCTTCTTGAGAGTCGGAAATAATATCACTTCTTTGATAGAAGGAGTATTGGTCAATATCATCACAAGACGATCAATACCAATCCCTACCCCGACAGCTGGAGGCAACCCATATTCAAGAGCTCGTATATAATCAGCATCAAACTGATGAGCTTCCTCATCACCCGCTTCATGAGCTTTTAATTGATCAAGAAATCGCTGTGCTTGCTCAAACGGATCATTAAGCTCATTATAACTATTTGCAATCTCCATACCTGCTATAAAGAGTTCATACCGAGGTGCAATTGTAGGATCTTGTGGATCACGTTTTGCAAGAGGAGACACTTCGATAGGAAAGCCATGGATAAATGTAGGCTGTATGAGCTGATGCTCAACAAGCTTATCGAAGAGCGCATATATCTTTACGCCAAGAGAAGCATTGGGAGCAATTTTTATGTTGTTTGCAGCCAGCGTCTTATCAATTCCTTGGGGACTAAGATCATCTAGATTAAGCCCAGAATACTCGAGGACTGCTTGATAAATCGTCATTCGCCTAAATGCAGAATCGAAATGTATCAGAGCATCTCCATAGGGCACAACGGGAGTTTTGCAGGCCTTTATCGCAGCTGCACGAAGCATCTCTTCAACAAGGTCCATCGCATACTGATAATCTTCATAGGCGGTATAAAATTCAAGCATCGTAAATTCTGGATTATGCCGAGTCGATACCCCCTCATTACGGAAGTTTCGGTTAATTTCATAGACTCGTTCAAAGCCGCCTACAAGTAGTCGCTTGAGATATAATTCTGGCGCTATACGCAAGAAGAAGTCAGAATGCAGAGCATTGTAATGAGTAATGAATGGCTTAGCTGCTGCTCCTCCCGCAATTGGATGGAGCATCGGTGTTTCAACTTCAAGATAGTGCTTCTCATGTAAGAAGTTACGCAGCTCTTGGATGATAGCACTTCGTTTTATAAAGCGCTCACGAGTCGCCTCATTCGTCATTAAATCGAGATAGCGCTGTCGGTACTTTTTCTCAATATCTTGGAGGCCATGAAACTTTTCTGGTAAGGGGAAGAGACATTTGCTCAGTAAGGTAAAGCGATCAACCCTGAGGGTAACTTCTCCCATCTTTGTACGGAAGGAGCCGCCATGAACGAGAATAATATCACCGATATCAATGTAGTGTTCAAAAAGCTTAAATTCCTCTTCTCCCAAAATATCGCTTTTTAAATAGAGTTGCAGCTTACCCGTTCCATCTTGAATATGCGCAAAGATTGTTTTGCCATGAGTTCGTATTGCGAGTATACGGCCTGCAACAGTATAGGCCTTTTCCTCTTCGTTAAACTCAGCAATAACTTGCGCACAGCGGTTTGGTACTTTCTGAAGCTCAGGCCAAGGCTCAATACCACGAGCTCGTAATGCTTCTACTTTTTCAACACGAATTCGATGTTCAGAGGATTCGTCTTCACCCTCTACATTGAGCAATTCTTCATCACGATTATGCATAATCCACCTAATATATAAACTATTGACAAACCTACCACACAATGGAAACCTAATGGTAGTATTACTTCTATTCTAGCCTAAAAACCGAAAACAAGGAAAGATTATGACTATCTACGGAATTCTTCTCATACTCGGTTCTACTTTGCAAGCATATGAACAGAAACCGCTCATTCCAAGAGAACTGTTTTTTGGCAATCCTCAAAAAATAAGTGTACAGATATCACCCGATGCAAAACATATTTCGTACCTCGCACCACTCATACAGAATGATGAGAAAAGTAAACTCAATATTTGGATACGAAGCATCGACAAAACGGATGATCGCCCTCTCACACAGGTAACCGATCGCTCAATACAGGGATATTTCTGGAGCAATGATAGCAGTGAACTGTTGTTCATAAGGGATACCCAGGGCGACGAAAATTACCGCTTGTATGGTATTTCGCTCTCAACGGGAGAAACAACCTGTTACACCCCGTTTGATAACATACAAGTTCGCAGCATCCCTCATAGCAACGACGAAACATCAGTTCTCTTGTTAGGAATTAACAAAGATGACCCGGCTATGCACGATGCCTATGCTCTTGACCTTAAGACAAAAGAACTTAAACTCATCTGCAAAAATCCAGGGAGAGTAGTGCAGTGGGTTGCTGACAAAGCACTTCAGCTCCGCGCAGCTCTTTCCATCAAAGAAGATGGTACACAAGAGATTCTTTATCGAAGCGATGATGCTTCTCCCTGGACTGTGGTAAAAACCTATGATTTTGAAGACAGCGCTTTTAACAGCTTTATTCACGGATTTTCGGCACAGCACAACCTGCTGTATTTCAGTGACTACCAAGGGCAGAATACTATAAGAATTATTGCCCTCAATCCCGATACGCAAGAAAGTACGGTCATTGCACAAGATCGTGAATATGATATATCACGTATCCGGCTTAATCCAGACACCGAAGATGTAGAACTGGTAATGTGCGATCGTGAAAAACCTTCCATTACTGTTCTAAAAGAGGGAGTATGCTCTCGCATACTCAAAGCATGTGGGCAAAACATGACCGTAAGTATCCTCAGTCACGATCATTCAAGAGAACACTGGATAGTTGCTCTCTCGAGTGATAGAACGCCGGGTATCTACTATCTCTACAACGATACCGATCGCTCATTAACAGAGCTGTTTAAGGCACGGCCCGATCTTGATGAAAAAGCACTCGTTCCTATGAATCCCGTTCAGTTTACAAGCTCAGATGGTCTTACCATTCACGGCTATCTCACCCTCCCGTATCTAGACGCCAAGCAGGTTCCGCTTGTAGTTTTAGTGCACGGTGGACCTGAATCGCGTGACTCATGGGGCTACCATGGCCTCGTACAATGGCTTGCAAATAGAGGCTACGCAGCCTTGCAAATCAATTACCGAGGATCTCTTGGCTACGGTAAGGCATTCCTCGAAGCTGGCTATAGAGAATGGGGTGGCAAAATGCAAAACGACCTTACTGATGGGGCACTCTGGGCAATAGATCAAGGCATCGCTGATCCTAAGAAAGTTGCTATCTTTGGCGGCTCCTACGGTGGCTATGCAGCTCTCTGTGGAGCAACCTTTACTCCCGATCTCTATTGCTGCGCTATCGATATGGTCGGAGTGAGCAACCTTATTACTATGCTTAAGTCATATCCTCCCTATTGGAATGTCTTTCTTGCTCGCCGGTATATAACCCTCGGCCATCCAGAAAAAGATGAAGAATTCTTAAAATCTCGCTCTCCACTGTTTAAGGTCGATGCAATTGAAATACCTCTCTTAATTGCTCAAGGAGGCAAAGATCCTCGTGTTAAGAAAGCAGAATCTGAACAAATCGTTGCTGAGCTTATTAAGCGAAACATATCGCATGAGTATATGCTCTTTGAAGATGAAGGACATGGACTTGCCAACGCCGATAATCGCTTACTCTTTTTTAAGAAAGCAGAAGAATTTTTAGCTCAGCATGCGGGAGGATTATGTTATTAAGATCATTTGGGCAGAACTGAATGTTCTCCCCATCTCAACAAGGACGACTCGCCTATATTCTGGCTCTCGTCGCTACTTGGATAATCTGTTCCGCCAGTGGCGTCGGTCCACCCTGGAGTTATCTACCTTTACTTGGGGTGTTTCTTCCCATACTCTGGCACGGAATTTTACATATTATCCATCGCGAACTCAGTGCAGAGTTCTTTCTCATCATTGCTGCTTGTATCGGAATTATTGGCGGAGAAACAACGGCGATTACCGTTGTACTCTTTATTATGCTCATTGCTGAGTTTGCGGAAGACCTTATCAAAGAACGAACAAGCAGTGCGCTTGAAAGTCTGGTTAAGCTCATTCCTCAGGATGCTCGCATTAAAAAAGGAGATGAAGAGATAACAGTCCCTCTCGAGCAAGTACAACCAGGCATGCTTCTTGTTATTAAAACAGGCGAACGCATTGCTGTTGATGGAATAGTTGTTCAAGGCGAAGCAAGTGTACAAGAAGCATTCATCACGGGAGAAAGTATCCCTGTGCAAAAGACGGAAGGTCAGATAGTATTTGCCGGTACCTATCTCGAAGCTGGAAGCATCATCATTCAAGCACAGAAAGTTGGTGAAGCAACCTATTTGGGAAAAATTAGAGAGCTTTTAAAACAAGCAGAACAGACAAAAGCCAAGGTAGTTCTCCTTGCTGATCGCATAACTGCATTCTTCACTCCCCTCTTTTTATTGTTTATTGTTGCAGTATGGTTCTTTACCGGCAATATACGGTTACTCGTTACTCTCTTGGTGTTTGGCTCGCCACTCGAACTTGCTCTCGTAACTCCGCTTACCTTACTAGCGGGCACCACCGCAGCCTTAAAGACAGGGATCTTAATTAAGAATAGTGGCTCACTAGAACAGCTGGCTGCAACGGATGTGATGATTTTTGATAAGACGGGTACCTTAACAATCGGCTCACCCGAGATCGTCTCAATAAAAAGCCTTGATCCTCATTACAGTGAAAGGGACGTGTTGTTCCTTGCAGCAGTAGCTGAAAAAAGATCGGGACATATCTTAGCAAAAGGGATCTTAAAAAAAGCACACGAAACGGGACTATCGATTCCTGATCCTGAGAAGTATATGTCAATAACCGGTCATGGGATCACTATCACCTACCAAGGGAAGCTCTACATGGTTGGCAATCGTCACTTCATTGAAGCGAAAGAACATGGCAATCTTCCCCTATTTCAATGCCAAGAAATTGCAAGTTACACGACCTTTTATGTTGCATCTGCAGAAGCAGTAATTGGTCAGATTTGTTTAACAGACACCATTCGGCACGATGCACGGCAAGTACTCGATGATCTCAAAGCTCGAGGCATTACCAATCTGATACTCCTCAGTGGCGATAAACGAGAAGTTGCCCGTTCTGTGGCAGAGCAATTGGGCATTCCAACATACTACGGACAGGTGATGCCTGACGAAAAGCTTACTCTCATTAGAGACTTGCAAAAGCAGGGACACCGGGTAACCATGGTAGGAGATGGTATTAATGATGCACCGGCTCTTAAACAAGCTACTGTTGGGATAGCTATCGGCTCTATGGGAATGGAGCCTGCTATAGCAGCAGCTGATATTGTGCTTATGTCAGATAACATACAACAAATAGTGTTCCTCTACGATCTCTCAAGAAAAACAATGCGCATTGTTAAACAAAACCTTCTTTTTGGATTCGCATTTACTCATATAGTAGGGATTATTTTAACTTTTATGCTGCTCCTTTCTCCAATACAAGCAGCACTCCTTCACGCAATAACCGATATTCTCATTTTACTCAATTCGGTACGCTTAACCTGGTTTGCACCAAAGAATGTGTAATAGTTTCGAAAAAATCTGAGCGCCCTTGTGCTTGCTCCTAGGCACACAAGCTCTTAATCTTGAAACCAAAGTTCTTTACCGACTGCTTAGCACGTGTTCGTGGAAACTCGTAACGGTCTACCTTTGCCTTCTGCCGTGAGCCATAGCAATTATCAAAGGCTTAATATTGTTCCGGCCTTGAAGCACCAGCTACCCAAAAAAAGTCGTCTAATTTCATCCCCTGTTAAGTCAAAACACAAAACTCTCTAGTTTTTGATAGCGATGGAACAGACAATGCAAGCTACTCCTGACCCAATCAATTTTGCCGCACTCTGATCAGACCTAACCTATTGGTCAAAGCCTTGTCTGGACCTTCCCTCTCAAAATTGGCTCTTTAAAGTTTTGCTCACTATGTCCAACGAAAGCTCACAACAATAAGAGCCGCTTTCGCGGCCCACTGTCAAGACAAGTTTTTCAAGGCTCTTACTACCCTCATTGCGCTCTTATAATTGAGATCAACCTGCTTCCAATTTACTATATCCCACCAAGCAGAAATATAGTCAGGACGCACGTTGTAATATTTTAAATAGTAGGCATGCTCCCATACATCAAGGACGAGAAGAGGCAATAAGTCTTTTGAAAGAGGGGTATCCTGATCGGCGGTGGTAATAATTACCAGATCACCAGAATGCTTCATACAGAGCCAGGCCCAGCCACTGCCAAATACTTTCTTTGCCGCATCAGAAAACTGTTCTTGAAATGCAGCAACGGACTTAAATTGTTTCTCTAGTGCTTTCTTAACAGGAGCTGTCAGCTCGCCACCTTCAGGACTCATACAATTCCAAAAAAATGAATGGTTATAATGTCCGCCGCCATTATTTTGTATAGCAGTGCGTACGCTTGCTGGCACCGCTGATAGATTTCTCAGCATATTTTCAAGGGTCATTTTCCTTAGTTCAGGAACAGAATTTACTGCCTCATTGAGGTTAGCAACATACGCAGCATGATGCTTATCATGGTGCAGCCTCATTGTTTTCTCATCGATAGCTGGCTCAAGTGCATTATATGCATAAGGAAGAGGCGGTAGTGTATATATATTCTTAAGAGGTGCGGTTGAACTAAGCTCTCCCCAGAGGGAAAGTACCATACCTGCGATAATTATGTGTTTTGAAAGCTTCATTTTTTTCTCCTTTTATAATGAACGGTATAACTCTTCAACTTTTTCCCAGTTTATCACATGCCACCATGCGTCAATATAATCAACCCGTCTATTTTGATACTTGAGGTAATATGCATGCTCCCAGACATCGAGGCCTAGTACCGGTGTAAGTCCCTCTGCTAACGGGGTATCTTGATTCGCAGTAGAATGTATGACTAACGTTCCTGCCTTGTTAGCTGAAAGCCATGCCCATCCGCTGCCAAACCTTGATTTTGCTGCTTGTGAAAACTGTTCCTTAAACGCATCATAACTCGTAAACACTTTCACAATCTCAGCTTGCACGGTACCCGAGGGAGCACCACCCTTCTTATCGAGAAGTTGCCAAAAGAGTGAGTGGTTGTAATGGCCCCCTCCATTATTACGAATAGCTGTCCTTACCGATTCAGGTAAAGAATCTATCGAACTTACGAGTTCTTCGAGCGAAAGCGCTTGTAAATGAGGATGATCTTTTAACGCAGCATTTAAATTATCGATGTATGTTTGATGATGCTTGGTATAATGAATTTCCATCGTTCGAGCATCTATATAAGGCTCTAATGCATCGTATGCATAGCCAAGAGGTGGTAACTTGTACATATTATCCTTTTTTGGGAAGTAAATAGATTGTTTCAGTGCCATATGCCATTTGAAGCTCCTTACGCGCAATACTTTCTTTATAGTAAGGATTTTTACGCTCCTCAAGCTCTTTCGAAAGCAGGCCTATTTCTTCTTCTAGTCGCCCAATATCAGCAAGGAGTTCCCTATTATGGGCATCTTCTCTCCGTAAGGCTTGTAATCCCCCGCTACTGAAGAAATAAAAAAACGTCACAACTACAAGCTCAGCTGCAAGAAAAAAACGTAATGCTAAGCGTTTCGTATCTTTCATACTCTTCCTTTATAACAATGTATCTCTTCTGATTACTCTATTAAAATTATCACCGGTATGCAAGAGTTACCCAAACTACAAAGAAATCTTACCAATATCTTTAAAAGGGCACATCAAAAAAGCTATGCTTCTCCACATAAGGAGCATCTATGAATTATGCAATTTTCTTGATGGTACTAACCTCATATCTCCAGGCAGAATCGATCGAACACTGGACTCGTACCATGGCCGATGTCGCTCATACCGTACAAGCAGATGGTTATTTTCAGCCGTCTCTCAAACCGGCAATGATTAAGGCGCTTGATGCCTTTGTGCAGCAAGTTGACGAACATTCTCATTTCTTGGGCCCAGAAGATTATAAACATCTCATGGCAACAACACGGGGTAACTTTTTTGGCATAGGAGTGGAACTGGGACCTAAAAAACCCGATGATGAGTATGTTATGATTCTCAACGTAAAACGTGGTAGTCCTGCAGAAAAAGCAGGCATGCAGCGCTATGATAAAATCATTGGCATCGATGGCTCACCCGTCGAATCACTCTCCACTGAAGAATGCGTGCGAAAGCTTAAGGGAGATACGCAACATTCAGAAGTCATACTTGATATTCTACGTGATAAAAAGGGAGCACTCTCTCTTACACTCAAACGTGATGTACTGCCGGAAGAAGATGTCTGGTGTTGCTATTTACCCGAACCCAAGATTTTCTACTGTGCGCTCTCTCTCTGTACTCATGAAGGAGCACGTACTTTAAAAAAAGCTCTTGAATCAGGTCTTACAAAAAAGCCTGAGGGTATTATACTCGACCTACGAGATAATGCCGGAGGAGCTGTTAAAGCAGCGGTAGATTGTGCAGCGCTGTTCTTACCAAGAGGGAGCTTAGTCGTTTCAACAAAAGACCGCCATGGAAAAGTACTTGCAGAATGTAAGACGGAGAGCCACCCCCTTATCAAAGGTACCATTCCTGTAGTCGTGCTCGTCAATACCTATACCGTCTCCGCCGCCGAGATCCTTGCTCAAGTACTTGCTTACTATTCAGCGCAAGGGACTATCGCTCCTCGCATTATTATTGCAGGTACCAAGACTCACGGAAAGGGATCTGTACAGGAAATACGGCCAGTAGGGAGAGATTGTGCACTCAAGCTCACAACTGCATTGTATTACTTACCAGATAATTCTTCCCTTCAGATGAACGGAATAGTTCCCGATTTTGTAATCAAACAAACGTATCCGCCTACAAAAGAAATAAAGCTTCTTCATAAGCTGTATGGTAAAGAACGGGGAACAAAAAAGAAAGCGCCCGATAAAGAAGCGCGAAAATTAAAAACAGGCCGCTCTGCCAAACTCACAGCATTAAAAAATGATCACCAGGTCCAGTGTGCCTGCCATCTCATTACCCTCCTCAAAACAGCTCAAACAATATGCCCCGAGGAGGTACAATCACCGCAGAAAAGAAAGGCCTGGCTTAAGAAACATTTCATTGCATCGCAAAAGCTCGTTCCAGAAGAGCTTAGCTAAGAACGCTCACGTAGTTGACCAATGAACCCTTTAGGCTCTTTTGCTTTTCCGGAGTTTCGAATTTACTGCCTCATCAATACTAAGCAACAGTGGCTTCTCACAGTCACCGAAAAACTTTGTACCCGGGACGCTTTACCTGCTGAGCATTGATTGAAAGTAAAGAGAAGAACTTGCAACAAGCAAAAAGCACGAGAAGCTCTTGTTTTCTAATAAAGCGATAAAAAAGTTCACTACATCCTGGATCGACAGTAAATATATCGCAAGAAAGCTCTGGGACGCCCTTTTCTCAGTTATTACCACTATTACTGCTAACGAATTAGATTCTCGTTCGATTATAGTTCATTACAGGCGTTATTGAAGATAGCTTGCGAGTAAATAAGCACAACCTTGAAATGAGGCCTATTTATCACTGGCAGCCCAAACGGATCGAAGTGCAGATAGCCATGTGCCATATGACTTTCACAGCACTCAGACTGCTTCAGTATAAAGTTTGGCTTACACAAAAGCTCTCTGTAAATGATATTTAAGGGTTTGCTTTCGGTTCAGGCATCAATCTATGTTTCCGACGGGTGGCCGCTATCGAATGCCTGGGAGCGTAACCAACAATGCCAGCAAGATATACAAAGCTTTTGGCATGGTAAGATCAACTCGTGCGGACTCATGCCCAACCTTCCCAACAGTCCAAATTAAAAATAATGTGGTGCCTCAAAATGAGTCCTTTTGAGGGCATTATATCTCAGCATAGCAAAGAACTTTCCCCAACCAACATCTGAAATCGCTAACGCTAAATGTGTATTTTTGAGCATGCCAAGAATATGTAAATATTCTATAACAATGAGTGAAAGAATTTATATTGTTCTAGGTATGGTTTAGAAATCGACAGAGATCTAAATGCTGCTTTGAATATTAGGTCCTTCAGGCTCAGACCCGTAAAAGCTAGCGGAGAGTGGGCACCAGCTTAAAAGCTGGTGAGATTCAACTCTCTACTTGGATTTTGGTTCAGGACTTTCTTTGACGACATCTTTAGCAGCTTTATCATCGCGCAACCCTTGATAACGGGGCGCGCGTAATTTATTCCCCTTTGTCCATTCGGCAAACTTAAATTCTCCAACAAGTTCAGGCCTGATCCAATGAACCCCTTTCGTCGATTCGGTGTAATTGGCAAAAGGACATTTCTTGATTTCACGGGCACGCATTTTTTCGCCAAGCATTGCAAGCACTTCCTGGCTAAAGCCGGTGCCGACCTTGCCTGCATACATAAGTTTGTTTCCTTCATAATAGCCAACGAGAAGTGCTCCAAAATCTGTACGGGATCGTTTTGGGTCAGTATACCCCGCTATGACAAGCTCCTGATCGAAAACACATTTGAATTTAAGCCAATCGAGGGATCTGACATTACTCTGGTAGGTACTGTCCGCCCTTTTTGCAATAAGGCCTTCCCAATGATTGTGGCAAGCTTCCTTAAAATAGATAAGACCATCAGGCGATCGGTGTTCTGTATAACTGAGAATCTTTGTGTATTTAAGTAATTTTTTTAAAATCGATTTGCGGGCGAGCAGGGGAAGATCGCATAGATCATAGCCTTCCGCATAGAGAACATCAAAAATGCGGTAATGGACCTCTACGTTCTTCGACTTCAGTGCAATCTTAGAAGCATTTTGTAAATTAATGCGTGACTGTAGAAGTTGAAAATCCGAAATACCTTTGTCATCGAGGGCGACAATTTCACCATCGATGATAAAATCATCAGCATCTTGCGCTTGTAATGCTTTAACAAGTTCAGGGTATTCTACATTCATATCATGGTTGCTGCGTGACTTGAGCACAACAACGCCTTTTTTTTTCACGGTCAGACAGCGCTCACCATCAAATTTGTGTTCCCAAATCCACTCTTTACTCGAGAAATAGTTATTTGTGAGGGTTGCCAACATAGGTTGTATAAATGACGGTTCTTTAACTTTTTTTCTCTTTATAAGAATCGCTTCGCTTAATCCTTCAAAAATATTTTTTTTGGCCATTGCTTTCCTCCTTATGTAGTTGGGCGCTGGACGACCGATAAGTTTTGCGGTGCCAGCGAGCTTATGCACCTTTTTTACCAGCCTCTACGTGCCTCTCATGTGAGCTTTCGTGGCCGCTTTCTTTTCATGTCTGCCAGCTGGCTTTACCAACAACTTTTCGTGTGTTGTCTGTCCAACATGTCCGTCTTTCCTTTTATGTATTCCATCGCAATCTCCTTTGTTTAAGGATTATCAACTTCACGAGTCTTTATGGGCATTTTTTATAATAAATGCTCTTTTTAAGGCCTCTTACTTGACTAATAACAGATTGAAATTAAAGCATGCAAGAGTTTTGGCATTTTTTTAGAGAAAATCAAATTGCATTTTTATCAATAAATAGAGAAAAGGAAGCCATGACTAACCTTATGACAGGATGACTTCATAAGCTGTATGGCAACGAGCGAGGTGTGCTTGCCATCCCACTGTCTCCCCTCAAAATGGCTCAGGCAGCATGTCCTGAGGCGGTACACACCGCAGAAAACAAAGGCCTGGATTAAGAAGCATTCTATTACAATACAAAAACTTGTTCTCGAAGAACCTTAACTGAGAATTCTTCTCATTTGACTAAATTGACCAATAAGTCTTTCAGCCTCAGGAACCAACGGATGCCCTTTTGCCTTCGCTGCGGGAAAACTTAAAGAATTAATGACATCATCAACATATTCCCTCTTAAACTGTTCAAGAGGCACCAAATATACTCGCTTACAAAAAATATTTACGTATTTGGTAACCAAAGACTTATCATAGAAGGGAAGCCGATTTTGCTCAATTGTTTCAATAATCACACATTTTAAGCGATTGAGATAGAATGAATGCTCCGCAGGAGGAGCCTGAACGAGCTGATTATAGCTTGTGAGTATGTGAGCATAATCATTTTTCACGCGTGCAATCGATTGCACCAGGTACTCTGAATTACGTTCTTGCATAGTCAACCGTTTGGCTGGCGCAGCGAGGGACAAAGAAGTTAGAGAAAAAAGAAGTACGATATGACACAAGCTGTTCATCGAAAAACCTTTCCTGGAAATAGAGACTATATCTAGTATGCAGATCTGTGCAAATAGTTACAGAACTTTTTCACTCAACAGTGAGCGATTTTGCAAGATTACGAGGCTTATCGATAGGTCGTTCTAGGACCTTGGCAATTTGGTAGTTAAAGAATTGCATTAAACCGGTCATCGCAAGAGGCCCTAAGAGGGGAGTTACTGTGGGAATGACGAACACACAATCAGCAAGTTCGATCAGCTCTTTCTGACCTTCAAAGGCAAAGGCTACGACGTGACCAGAACGAGCTTTTACTTCCTGCACGTTAGAAACGAGTTTCTGATAGACTACAGGTTCCAGTACAGAAAAAACAAATACAGGCATCTGTGAATCTACTAATGCTAAAGGCCCATGCTTCAGTTCTGCTGCAGGATAGGTATCAGTAAATATGTAAGATATTTCTTTTAATTTGAGTGAAGCTTCAAGAGCAAAGGGATAGCTAATCTGTCGCCCTAGAAAGAGTGCATGTTTAAACTGTGCATAATAGGGAGCAAGTTTTTGAATAATCTCTTTCTTATTAAACTCGAGAGCAGATTCAAGCACTTCCGCAACGATCAGGAGATCATCTTCTGCTTGCTTTAATCCTCGTTCCTTGATCAGCCCTTTTTCTAACGCTATCTTGTGTGCTAACCAATAGAGTGCTGCTAGTTGAGCAGAAAATGCCTTCGTAGAAGCTACCGCTACCTCAGTTCCTGCATAAATCGGCAGTGAACCATCAGACTCACGTACCATGGTACTTGAAGTAACATTAACCAGAGCAATCGTATGCATGCCCAGGGTTTTAAGAAAACGAATTGCTTCAAGCGTATCAGCAGTCTCACCCGATTGGCTAATACCAAGCGCTATACTATGCTTATGAGGAAAGAATCGACGAGAGCGTAACTCAGAAGCAAGATCAACTTCAACTTCGATGCCGGCTATCCCTTCAAAAAAATACTGCGCTACAAGTGCAGCATGATAAGAAGTTCCACACCCTACTAAGCGTATTTTCTGAAGATCCTTCACCTGTTGAACAGTCATACCCATCTGCTTCCAAATAGTACTTTCTTGGCAGTGATATTTAAAGACGGTATCTTGGATCACCTTCTTCTGCTCATAAATTTCTTTGAGCATAAAATGTTCATAGCCCTGTTTTACATCAGCAGTCCAAGGAATGTCGATAATTTGGAATGCAGGAGTAAGTTTCTTCCCACTAAAATCATAGAGCTCAGCCCCCTCTTTGCGTATAAAGGCAAAGCTTTCATCTGGCAAAAAGAACATTTTATTAGTTTTGCCCGCAAATGCAAGCATATCGGAAGCCACAAACATCTCATCCTCTCCACTTGCAATACACAAAGGAGATCGCTTACGAGCAACGACCATCATATCGGGGTAGTGAGCAAGTAAAATAGCAAATGCGTAGGCACCCTCAAGACTTTTTACCAGTTCTACGGTAGCCGTCTTGAGATCTTTATGCTTTGCGATGAGTGATTCATAGAGATGAGCGATCGTTTCAGTATCCGTTTGCGATTGAAAAATGTGACCAGCCGCCACCAAGCGCTTCTTCAACTCATGATGGTTTTCGATAATGCCATTATGCACAATCGAAATAGTTTTCTCACAATCAAAATGAGGATGCGCATTTTCTGTAGAACTTACCCCATGAGTTGACCACCGAGTATGACCCATCCCCACATAGCCGTCTATAGGAGACTTATCAAAGTTCTTAAGTAAATTTGCAACGCCCCCTTGCGATTTCGTATACATAACACGATGGTCATTAGGATGTAAGCAAGCAAAACCGGCCGAATCGTATCCACGATACTCAAGCCGGGTCAATCCTTCCATAACAAAAGACCGACTTAACTGTTTCCCTATATACCCAACAACACTGCACATCGTGGAGTCCCGATTTAACGCTTAACAAACTGAAACTTACGACGAGCACCTTTCTGCCCATATTTTTTACGTTCTTTCACTCGAGCATCAACCGTTAAAAGGCCATGCTGTTTGAGCAATGGACGAATGTCTGGATTAACCTCAAGAAGAGCACGCGCAATTCCTAACTTAATAGCATCAGCCTGAGCTGACAAGCCACCGCCGTTTACATTTACTTGAATGTCATACTTCGTAGTATTTGGATACACAGCAAATGGAAGTGCAGCTTCTTGACGTGTAATTTCAGTATCAAAATAATCGACATGTGCTCTATCATTAACGATAAGTGCGCCCTTACCTCTGCGCAACCAAACGCGAGCAACCGCAGATTTACGACGCCCTACCCCATGAGCAAGAGGTGCCTTAGCACTTTGCTTTACTTCACTAGAAGCAGATGCTGCTTTAGTTTCATTCTTTTTTGCCACCATAGATACAACCCTTATGTATGTTATCTGGAGCCGATGATCGGATTTGAACCGACGACCTACTGATTACGAATCAGTTGCTCTACCAGCTGAGCTACATCGGCACTATGCCCTGTAAAAATTACTTAATTAGTATAGCATAGCGAACAAAATATACCAACTAGGCAAGCGCTTCTTTTTGCATGTACCAATGAGACTGATTTCACTGCCTTGAAGTATCGACTACTGAGGTGGACGAGAAAATGCATTTTAAAAAAACGTCTATGCGATTAAAGACATCAAAGCGGGAGAGGAAATTCTGATAGACTACAATTATCTAAAGGAACCAGAACATTTGAGAGAAGACTATTACAAGGATTCTTAGGCAGTTCGGCTCGCTATCGCCCCTGACTAAATCAGAGCAAGCGAGTCATTTAGGGCTCTATAAGCGCAATCTCAATTCGCTCTTTGCCGCCGCCGATATTCTTTCTTTTCAAGGTAACAAATCCAACTTCGGCAGTTGATCTGACATGCGTACCTCCACACGGCACTTTAGAAAATCCTTCAATCTCCCAAAAACGCCGTTGATTTTCAATATCGGAGAAGCCTTTTCTAATGACCAGATCCTGGTCGATGATATGGTTATACTCGGCCAGAATATCTTCAAAAATGGGCGAAATATTCTGGTCATACACAAAGTCGATTCGTGATTTTGTTTCAGCAATATGAGCACCAATTTTTTCAAGACCAAGCTTTCTCGTAACAAGTTCCAAAATTAACTCAGCAGCAAAATGCAAGCGCATGAGCTTGTATCTTCGTGTCCAGTCAATTTTCATCATTACTTGATCACCTGGACGAAGTCCATGTCCTTCTTCAAGCGTATAGATAATCAGATTGCCCTCTCTTCTTGAGTCTAATATGGGAATCCCGTTTACCGTCGCTTTATCACTCTCCTGACCGCCAGCAAAAGAAAAGGCAATTGTAGCCTCAAACACAATGTCGTTGCCATCGACAGATGCAACATTTGTTATTAAGACTTGCTGGTAGGGATCATCCCAAAAAACTTTTCTCATCTTGTAGTTCCTCTTAAAGAGCAATCAAACGCTGGCGCTAACCTTCGCGCTCATCCTTTTAATTTAGAGATATCATATTCTGAATTTTTTACGATCGTCGTACTCGTCTAATTCAACCGTGAGAGATGAAGTGGCACTCACACATCAATCTATTTGACAAGCTCGCTCAATTCCTTTTTCTATCCGCATACATTTTACGAAAACTGATCGTCTTTCAAATGCTATGCCATAAGCGATAATGGTCTGAACGCCTCGTTGAGTGAGTTCTTGTTGATAATTTTTCGCTAATATTTGATCAAGAGCTTTTTGCGCTGCAGTTTCAAGTGTTTCCTTTGAATCAGACCAAACTTTTTTAAACTCTATGATGACACCTGGCGAGTGGACATTTTTAGGAATGATCATTATATCATACCGCCCAAGGCCGCTTTCTCTGTTTGATTTGATATCATAGGTGTCCTTAAGCATAACGAGAATACCCAGTACAAAAAGATGATACCCCCGTTCAGGCTCATCGTTTGTAATATCAAAAGCGCTCATACTATTTTCGATGAAACTTTGAAGAACACGAGAAAACGGTTCAACGTTCCCCTGAACAAGATCTACAAGTAGTTTATGAGCATCTTCCGCCAGGACAGATTCGCGAAAAATTTTGGTAATTAAATCAGCGAGCATCCTCGCTATTTCTTTATTTGGAATAACAAGGAACCATTCGACTATATCGGCTTCTATTCTAAATTGAGAATAGGTTACATACCCAGAATAAAGGAGTAGACTCCAGATAAGGTTTGAATCCTTATGCAAATCTGGAAATACAATCGAATCTTCAATTGTTTTAATAACCGGCTTGTTCTGCAGAAGAAGCTCAAGGTCAGCTTTCACAGAGTACGGACCACCGCCGATTATTTTTTTAAGGAGGAGATTATCACTAGTACCAGACCAATAGCTTCTACAGAGGCCATTATGAAAGATGCATTGTAGTACGGACCAAGGATTGAAGATTCCCGCTGTTTTACCGAACGTATAACCGTTGTACCAGGCACGAATCTCATCGCATTGAGATTCTAATTGATAATACTGCAATAGCTCATCGACTTCGTTTTGAGTGAAACCAAATCTATCTGCCATTCTGGTCTGAGTTATATTAAGGACAATCAGGTTGTTCAGGCCAGAAAAGATGCTTGCTTTTGCAATCGCGAGATTACCTGTTATTACGCCTTTTTCAAGGTAGCGTTGATCTTTGAATGGTCCAGTTAAAAGTTCTTTAACAAGGGCGATAATTTCGTCATAAAAGCCATGAAGATACCCCATTTGAACGGGAATATCATACTCATCGATGAGTAGGATAACTTTTTTCTCATGGTAGCGAGCAAGTATTCTCACAAGAAATTCAAGTGAACTTCCTAGATCAACTTCGGTAGCCCTTTCTCCGCTGATTCTTACAAACCGATCTTTTTCATCGGCATCTAAGGTTTTCCCATCTAGAAGGTATGCATGATTCTTAAATTCTCGTGCAATAACATATTGAAACCAAGCTTGCATGCTAGCAAAATTAGTCTGAGTAATTTCTCGAAAAGTAATAAAGATTACGGGAAAAGCACCTTGTAAATCCTGGTATTCTTTGAGTTTCCAGATCTCAGTATCAATAAATAGGTGTACGTTATTAGCGGCCACTTTGTTGTAGAAGTAATAGAGCATTGAGAGGTTGAGGGTTTTACCAAAGCGCCGCGGTCGAGGTACCAGAATTACTTTGCCGCTTTCATTTATATCTTGTATGAGAAGGGTTTTGTCTACATAGTAGTAATTGCCCTCGCGAAGCTCTTTATAGTCTGCGATACCGAGGGGAAGTAGTTTTTTCATCACAAAATTCCTTGTATTATATATAATTAAGTATAGGAGATACTCCTTCATTAGACAAGTCTTAACGGAGTAAAATGAGGCATGAGCAAAATCAACAATTGATCAGTTGCTTCGGATCACTGATATCGTTTAAGATCATCACATGCTCCCACGCAAAACTGGTTACCGACGAAGACTCCTCTTTTAGGTTGACTTACAGTGTTATTCTGTTAGAATAATAATCAGTTGGTATTATTTTAATTTATTTTACTTAGGAGTCATCATGACTTTTTGTAGATCGGCATGGACAGAATTGCGTGAGGGTGGATTGTTCCATTCAGAACGCTCATCGACCATGTCTTTTTTTCACAATTTCACATCTCATTTTTCTGCCAAACTCTTGCTCCCTTCTCTTATTCTCATTCCACTTATTCTCGGTTCCATTAAAAATTATTTATCTGTGATTTCAGTGACCTACCTGCTGGTAAACCTCTAATCTCAACTAGATACTATATGCTTTGTACGATGATGTACTTACCTGCAAATAGATGCAAGCAAGTATAATTACAACTACCATCATTTGGTAGGTACCATCGCTAGTATATCATTTCAATCCGCTGCTATTTTTGCGTAGTTTTTGCTACTTACAAAGTACAGCTGGTTGTATGTTTTTTACCGTAAGAAATTAAGGATACATCATGACTATGAAATTCTTTCTTGTTACATGCGCAAGCATGTTGACAACAAGCTTGCTTGCTATGGAGACGACACAGAAAGCAAGCGACGACGCCTTGCATCTAGCACAGGCAACTCTCTGCTCCATAGCTATTGTTGGAGGACTTGGATTTTGGAAACACAATATGCCTTTCTTTGCCTCAACACCACGAGCAAAACTGGTGTACTTGACCATGTTTGTTGCAGCAAATGCGGCGCATCAAGTCATAAGTTTGAGGCATAACCCTTTTGTCGTAAAAAAGGTTACGCAATTGATGGATTTGGGTTCACAAAGAGAGGATAATAATGGAAACACATGAAAAGAGAACAACTCAGACACTACATATTTCGTTGGCAGAAAAACTGAAACAGTTGCCTGACAATTTCTCTAAGATCCCTTTTGGCTCTTTATTCACCGATCATCTATTTATGATGGAGTGGACTGCAGCGGAAGGTTGGACAAACGCCGAAATCAAGCCCTATCAGGGATTTATAATGGATCCTGCCTCTGTCGGCATGCATTACGGCCCCTCAATCTTCGAGGGGATGAAGGCATATCGTACCCTCGAAGATCGTATCACCCTATTCAGACCTGATGAACATTTACAGCGGCTCAATAGATCTGCAAGCCGTATGTGCATGCCTGAAGTTGATAGCGACTTCGTGTTGAAGGCACTTAAGCAGCTGATCAAATGCGATCAGCGCTGGGTCCCTGCTGAACGAGGCACTTCCCTGTACATTAGGCCTACCATGATAGCAACTGAAACGACGCTGGGCTTAAAGCGAGCGAATAAGTTTCTGTTTTTCATTATTCTTTCACCGGCAGGAAGCTTCTACCATGCAGGGTTCACTCCTACTTCTATTATGGTAAGTGAGCAGTATACGCGAGCTTCCGTTGGCGGAGTTGGCAATGTTAAAACTGCAGGAAATTATGCAGCAAGTGTCATGGCTCAGGAGGAGGCTAAAAAACAGGGATATGCTCAGGTCCTTTGGCTTGACCCTGTTGAGCGCACTTATGTCGAAGAAGTGGGCTCGATGAACATTTTCTTTGTCATAGACAATCAGCTTGTTACACCGATGCTTACAGGGACTATCTTGCCCGGAATTACCCGAAAATCGATCATTGAACTGGGTCGCCATTGGGATATGACGGTTGTTGAACGTCGTATATCCATTGATGAGGTTACCACGGCAATTGCTGATGGCTCACTCTCAGAAATCTTTGGAACTGGCACAGCGGTTGCTATTTCTCCCGTGGGAAAGCTGTCCTACAAAGGACAGACATATGTTATCAACGACAATCAGACGGGGCCGATAACACAAAAGCTCTTTAATGAGCTCTCAAGCATTCAGCGAGGCGATGCGAGAGGACACTACGATGTATTTGATTGGTTAGACTATGTTTAATTGAATCGATCAGAGGGGATGCATGCTCCTTCGGCATCCCCTCTGATCGAAAGAAAACATCACCACTGCCCTACTATCCTGGCCAAGAGTCTCTAGCACCAAGCAGAACCCTTCTGCAAGGCAAAAAAGTAGCCAGGAAACTCTTTGCTGAAGGTGAGTGCGAGCAAAGCAGCAATAAGCACTTGACAGATTAGATATTTTCGTTCAATCTGAAATAAGTATTGTAGTATTAATTTTAACCAGGAGGTATCTCATGATACCAATTTTCCTCTCGTATGAGCGTTCATCTGCTCGCTTGCAAGTTCTTTCCCACACCTTGGCACATAGCCAGACTCTCATCATTTCGCTAGCTGCGCTTTCTTGGCGTTGGCCTTTCTAATTTTTATTCCCCACCCCAAACTATTTTTTGCGTCATAACAAGGTACGTTTTCGTAGCTCGTTATTTGTGTGTTCGATAGTTGTATTCTATCGATGCACCTCTTTAGCATTTTTTTACCCTAAAGGAATCCACCATGAAACAAGTATTGTATGGCTTGTTAGTCATAACACCAACAAGTACGTATGCATTACTAAATGCTATTCAAGAAAAACCAACATATACCTGTCAACAAGCTGAACAAAGCCACGTTGAACAGTTGCTCGCCATGATCAATTCTATTGGCGGCGACGACCTCAATAATCTAGTCGTTTTTCCCAAGTTATTTCGAGAACAGATCTTACGAAAGACTATTGATCAGCACAAGCTCTTTGTTGCCATTGACTCAGAGGGTACCATCCTTGGCTTCAAAAAGCTCTTTGTTATATCTAACTCAGAAGAGCTTCTCGAAATTGCTTCTCAAGAAATTTGTTGTATTGATGGGATAGTTGAGCAAACGATCTCCTACAATTATCAACAAAATAGGCTTCAAGAACTCTTTACGACTATCAGGAAAAGTGACTATGATGAACACAGTACCTATCTCTACTTGGGAGGAGACTATACAGTGCCAAGTGCTCGAGGATCCGGGATCAACACGCTCCTGATGATCAAGGGCATGGAAATGCTTTCTCAAGAGATAGCAGAAAGCATAAAGGTAAAGAATTCAAGAAGTATTGTCTTACTCTATGGCGTGACAGAGGCAAACTTTCGTCGTAAGCATTCAATTATACGATTATTTGTACGCCTACTAGTAGAGCACAACCTCATCGACCCAACTATCGAATGTGAGCTTAATGCATTCGTAGCGTACAAGCCGACATTTGATCCAGATGCACAAGCATGTATTCCATCGACTGACCTTGTACGTGGCCATGGCTGTGTACTCACCTGCCCCTTACGCAACAATAACCAGAGGTAATCGTGAAAAGAAACATACAAGTACTCGCTACTATACTTACAATTGGAGGAGGATTTGGCCTCTTCGTATATACTAAAAATCAGCCCAAAACGATGATTGAGTTCATGCAAGCGTACATACGAGTAAATACAGCACAGCCTACGCCTGACTACGCACAAGCACGGAAACTCTTCAAAGCACAGGCAAAAAGCGATGGCTTTTTAGCACAGGAAGTACCGCTACCCTCAGGTAATACCGTACTTGTTGTAACCTACCCAGGTACGGACAAGTCACTCCCTGCACTTGCGCTTAATCACCATATGGACGTTGTACCCATCGGCAACAGAGCCGATTGGAAGTATGAGCCATTTGGTGGTGTCATCGAAAACGATATCATCTATGGTCGAGGAACCCAAGATATGAAGGGAATTGGTGTTGCCCAGTATTATGCGCTCAAGCAACTCAAAGACGAGGGAGTTAAACTCTCCAGAACAGTCCATTTGCTTATGGTACCTGATGAAGAAGTTGGTGGCTTTAAAGGCGTAAATGAATTCGTTAAGACCGAGTTCTTTCCCACGCTTACTATTGGCTTTGTGCTTGATGAAGGAGTATCTTCAGGAAAACCTGACACATTACTCATCAAGGTTGGGGAACGAAAGCCAATCCAGATAAGGATCACCAGCAAAGGTGATGAAGGCCATGGATCAAAAATCAATTGCTGTAACGCCAGCGCAAACCTTGCACAGTTTTTAGCGCGTATTGCTGAGTTTCAAGAGCAACAAAAAGAAAAAGCTCGCACCACAGACCCAGGGCTTTTACTTTCTATGAATATTACATCTTTGCAATCCGGTGCTTCACGCAATGGGAAGATAGCACTCAATGTAGTACCTAATACCGCAACCGCAACGGTCGACATTCGCGTTCCGCCGCTCATGACGATGCAAGAAGCACGGGAACAGCTAGAAAGAATGCTCTCTGATTTCCCCACTATAACTTATGAAGTAGCTGCAACCATAGAGGATCCAAAGCACACAACATCGCACGATACTCTATTCTATCGAACACTTGTCGAAGCCATTGAAAAAAATGGTCTAAAAACAGAGAACTTCTATTTTGAAGCCACAACTGATGTGCGCTATTACCTCGCACAAGGCATCGAGGGATTGGGCATAACCCCTTTTACCTGCAAAGAAAACCTTCACGGTGTGGATGAATCAATTACGATAAAGGATCTTGAACTTGGGCAAAAGTTCTTTTACACGTTAATACATAGTTTCTGTAAGTAGCGATTATGGATGGTGCCCAACTTTCGCATGGGCACCATCATTGCTCCATCGATGTGCCTTAGGATTGAGCCAACAACTCGATCTCAATTTGACTCAGCATTTCGAATGACCTACTCGATAAAGACAGGATGCGAATCCCATCGACAATCACTCTTCCCGATCCAAAGACCTTTGAAAAGCTCTCTATTTCCTGCAAACAGCTCAGAAAAAGTCGAAGGAAGCAATGACTTGCCAAATCATCGTGGGAGTGACATATAAGGACGACCATGAGCTGCCAGATCGTAGATCTGTTCAGCTTTATCCACATAGATGTAGTCATCTTTCCTCAAAAGAGAGACGGTGCTAACATCAACAGGTAATCTCTTGGCCATTCAGTCCTTTAAAGTTAGACTCTACCCTCTTCAAGCGCTTCTTGACAGGCAAGGCAGCGCGTAGCATTGGGAAAGAGCATAAGCCGTTTCTCTGAAATCGGATTGCTGCATTCGGAGCAAACGCCATACGTCCCATTATCGATCATCTCAAGAGCACGCATAATCATTTGATATTCATCAAGCTCATTATTATGAAGTGATATCTTTATCTCTTCGAGCGATGATGAAAGGGCCTGATCGCCGGTATCTTGCACTTGGTCATCGGTAATCTTCTCTTTATAGAGCGTCGCCATTTGTGTTTCTAGTTCTTGTTTTCTTTCAAGTAAATGACTCTTGATCTGTTCTAAGTTGCTCACCTTATTTCCTCTTCTGTTTAAAAAATTGTTCTAATAACGATTGTGATTCTTCTGCCAATACTCCTGTCGTTATTCCTTTTATATGCTTCTTATAAAAGCATGGCAAAGAATCAAATCCACTCTCGTAGCCAAAAAGTGGCGACTGTGCCCCATATACCAAACGGGATATTCTACTGAGGCACATCAACCCGATACACATAATACACGGCTGGAGTGTTACATAAACCGTGCAATTATCAAGACGCCAATCTTGCATCTTTTTGCCGGCACGTTCGATTGCACACACTTCAGCATGCCGACTTTGCGTATGCCGTTTTACGGTCTGATTATAACCGCTTCCCAGTACAACTCCTTCTGCCGATACGACAACTGCCCCAATGGGAACCTCGTCCTGATCTGCTGCCTTACGTGCGAGCGCAAGCGCCTTTTTCATAAAGTAGCTATCGGTCATTGGTCACCTGTAGGTTGAATCATACAGGGATCGCACCCAATAAAACTTTCTGGATACAGGTCTACCATTTTTTCTAAAAGCTCAATAAGCTCCCCTTTATTCTTTGTCTGCAACATACGTCCCCATTGTGGCCTATCGGGCACCCCTCCGGGCTGTTGATGCCACATGAGAAGTAATGCTGCAATATGCTTACACGGAACAATTCGATTTGTATAACATGTACAGCAAGAATTAGCAATACCATGTTCATCAAATAAAATTCGAACGCAATAACTAGGAGTCATCGATCCTTCGCAAATACCCTTTATAACGGTCCATTCCCGATAATACACAAAAAAGGGATCAAGGCTTAAAAAGTCCTTGCCAAACTCATACATGTTAGGGCCGCAATAATTAATAATCTGTTCTTGCGTTATAAATGGAATTGTCATGGCGCTCTCTCTTTCCGGTCAGGACACTTTTTTAGTGTACCTAACTTCAGTACGATAAGTAAATACTCTATGACAAAAATCTCCTCGTGAGGAGAATAATAAGCTCCTCGATAGCATATCTTTTAATTCACCCAAGAGCAATGGCGATAGTTCGGCTTCGCATGCAAACTTGGAAAAACCCTTATTTTAAGGTATAATTAAAGATATCAACTTAGAAAACGGAGCTCCCCATGTCAGATGAAAAAAAAGTTACCCCTGAAAGCCCAGAATCCGAACAAAAGGAATATGGCGCTCAGTCTATTAAGGTCCTCGAAGGACTCGAAGCTGTACGAAAACGGCCTGCCATGTATATTGGCTCAACAGGCCCTCAAGGATTGCATCATCTTGTCTATGAAATTGTAGATAACTCAGTCGACGAAGCCTTAGCTGGCTACGCCAATACCGTTTCTGTGGTTTTGCACAACGATGGATCTTGCTCCGTAGAAGACAACGGGCGAGGTATCCCTACCGGCATGCACCCTACTGAAGGAATCTCTGCAGCTGAGGTAGCACTCACTAAGCTTCATGCTGGTGGTAAATTTGATAAGGCATCCTACAAGTACTCTGGTGGTCTGCATGGTGTGGGTGTCTCAGTAGTAAATGCTCTTTCTACCAGCCTTGATCTGAGAATCTTTCAAAATGGCCAGATCTATGAGCAGCATTATGAGCGGGGCAAGCCAATCGATAGCTTACATATCGTTGGTACCACCGAAAAACGGGGAACTCGAGTTCAGTTCATGCCCGATCCAGAAATCTTTAAAGAGACGGTTGAATTTAATTTTGACACCCTCTCTGCACGGTTTCGCGAGCTCGCCTTCTTAAATAAGGGTCTGAGAATAACTATCGAAGATGAACGAAGTAATAGAAGTCATGACTTCTTCTATGAAGGCGGTATTGTCTCCTTTGTACAACATATCAATGCAAAGAAGACTCCTCTTTTTGAAGAGATTATTTATGGCTTTAAAGAAGAAGAAACCTATATTCTCGAATGTGCTCTTCAATATAATGATGGTTATGGAGAGCAACTCATATCCTTTGTAAACAATATTAACACCATTGAAGGTGGTACCCACGTTGCCGGCTTAAAAGGTGCACTTACCAAAGCGTGTAATAAGCGAGCGCAGGAATACCATGCTCTCAAAGAAGGTGAAAGCTTTTCAAGTGAAGATGTTCGAGAAGGCCTCGTTTGTGTATTGAATATAAAGATCGCTGAAGCACAGTTTGAAGGACAAACGAAAGCAAAACTTGGCAATAGCGAAGTAAAAGGCATTGTAGAATCATGGGCATTTGGCTTTTTAGATGCATTTTTTGAAGAGCATCCTCATATCGCTAAGAAGATCTTGCAAAAAGCTCAAATGGCACTCCAGGCACGTGAAGCTGCACGCAAGGCGCGTGAACTGACTCGCCGAAAAAGTGCATTGGACACACTCGTCCTTCCCGGAAAACTAGCCGACTGCTCAAATGAATCTCCCGCAGATAGTGAACTCTTCATCGTTGAGGGGGACTCTGCAGGTGGCTCAGCAAAGAGTGGACGGGACCGGCACAGTCAGGCAATCCTGCCACTTCGAGGTAAAATCTTAAACGTAGAAAAGGCCCGCTTTGATAAAATTCTTTCGAATGAAGAAATACGGTCACTCATAACTGCAATCGGTTCGGGAGTTGGTAATACTGAGTTCAATGTTGAAAAGGCTCGCTATCATAAAATTATTTTAATGACCGATGCTGACGTTGACGGTGCTCATATTAGAACACTTCTGTTAACCTTTTTCTTTAGGTATATGAAACCACTTATCGAAAAGGGATATCTCTATATTGCACAGCCACCTTTGTATAAAGCAAAGATTGGTAAAAAAGAAGAATACTTAAAAGATGAGCGATCATTCAAAAAGTTCCTCTTAGATTGGGCACAAGATCATGCGGTATTGAGCATAGATGGAGTCGACGTCATTGAAGAAACCTGGCAAAAAGAGCTGGAAGCGCTCCTGGTATACAATGCACGCCTTGAAGAAACTGCTCAGAAGTTTAAGCTCGCCTACGACAATACGATCGAACTTATTGCCGCGATGAAAGCAATTAACTGGAAGCCAGATCAGGGACTTGATGCACTTGTAGTTGAACTGCAAGAGTACTTTAAGCATTATACCGTCCAAATTAAACATACAGAAGCAACTGAAGATCGTATAAGTAAAACGATGATCAGCTTTAAGCTCCTCAATGATGAATGGATGGTGAGCGCAGACTTCTTCACATCAAATGAAGCGCGTGTACTTCTTGAACAAACGAAAGCTATCGCACTTCTTGAGCAACCCTGGATCCTGCGCATCAAGGACAAAGATAAAACTCTCGCCGGTCAAAGCGGCTTCGATCTTCTTATGGCCATCCCTAAGATAAGTAGGCCATATATGACAATCCAACGCTATAAAGGACTTGGTGAAATGAACGCCGATCAACTTTGGGAAACAGCTATGGATATCTCAACCCGGACACTCATTCAAGTCTCAATTGGCGATGCCCTTGAAGCTGATTCCTGGTTTGATACGCTCATGGGCAGTGATGTTCGAGGACGTCGTGAGTTTATCGAAGAGAACGGTCGCTTTGTTAAAAACTTGGATATCTAGTGCTCGAGTCTGTTCATCGCTTTATCCAAAAGCATGCTTTACTCAAACAGAATACAACAGTTATTGTGGGCCTCTCCGGAGGCCCTGACTCTGTCTGTCTACTTACACTTTTAAAAAAGCTTCAACCAACATATAACCTCAAACTCATTGCTGCACATCTCGATCATCAGTGGCGGCCTACCTCTCACGAAGATGCTCTCTTTTGTAAACACGTAGCAGACTCTCTTGCTCTGCAGTATATTCAAGCAACCCCAGCCGATATCCCCCTTACAAAGGACACAGGTTCGCAAGAAGATAGAGGCCGCAGGCTCCGTAGAACATTCTTAGAAAAGATTGCAAAAGAACACTCCGCAGACGCAATTGCACTTGGGCATCACCAAGATGATCAACAGGAAACCTTTTTCTTGCGTCTTATTCGCGGTGCAAGTATAACAGGACTTGCTGGGATGAAACCTCGCCATGGCCTCTACATCAGGCCCCTTCTTGACTGCAAAAAAGAATCAATACTTACCTATCTAAGGACCGAAGGACTGTCCTTCTTGCACGACAGCACCAACGAAGATGATTCGTTCCTGAGAAATGGCATTAGACTCAATGTACTTCCCGCTTTGCGCTCCTGTGACGGCAGATTTGAGACATCGCTCACCAAAGCATTGGCCCATATGCGAGAAACTGAGGAGTTTCTTGAACGCACGGTACGAAAAGCACTTCAGGATAGTACGGAGGACCTACAGCTCAATCTAGAACAGTTTTTCTCCCTCGATCCTTTCTTACATCATCCAGTCCTGCTCGCATGGCTCATAGCCAACAAGGTACCTTTTACTCCCTCAACCGCATTCTTTGATGAGATTATGCGATTCATGCATACTTCTGGTCACAGTCACCAGATTGCTTCTTCCTGGAACTTGCTCAAACGAAAGGGATCTCTTTTGATCGAGATCCCTGAACAGTTAACAAAATAAGGGTCAGACGATTATTATTGTACTGGATAGAGTGGTAGAAAAGATGATCGAGCTCCAGTAGATAGTTCTTCACGCACATGCTCAAGCATCTGCCCGAGAAGATTATTACCAGACCCATCACCAGCGCCCCAAAACTTATCATTAGCTCCTGCATTTTCCACGAGTTTTTTAGTGCCGGTAGCAAGCAACATCCTTCGAAGGGCTGGGTGCTGTTCAAACTTTGCACGCAAAGCCTTCATCATAGCATCGAAACGCGCAGTATCCCAATCGCTACGCACTGAAGTACTGTTCGCACGTGCTAGGTCAAATGCGGCGCGAGCAGATGAAGCAGTTCTAATCCGCTCTTGCAACGCGGTGTTTCCAACAAATTTCTGTGCCTGGAAATAATGCTCCGAAGTTGGCCAGATTTTCCCGTCTATGTTCAGTGGATATCCTTCTTGGAAGTTTGTAAACTCATAGTAAGGTTGCCCTTTACCATAAAACAGAATTGCACCCGGAATAGTTAACCAATTAACATGCCCAGATGGTGCCGCCGCTGAGACAGTTGGCCCCGCTGCTGCCGCTGCTGCAGAAGGAGTAGCAGATGAAGCCGCCGCTGGCGTCGCTAGTTGTGAAATAGCAGTGGGTAGATATGCTCTGAGCATAGCAAGGACACCACGGCTGACCGTCTGTGACTTTCTTCCCAGTTGTACGTCGCCAGTCGATGCGAGGATGCTCGAAACGGGAACCCAGACAAAATCATTTCCAACAGCCGAAGCGGTCTGATACAAGTCCCGTCCAGCGACATAACGGACGGGTACAAAATGAACAAAGTCATGACTGGTGGTTTCCTTCCAGGGCACGCCAGTTAAAGATGCATTACTAGCATTGTACGTGCTTTTCGTTCCATATTCTAAGGCTCGTTGAGCAGCACTATCACCTCGTTCGCCACTTTTAGCCTCAGCCCAAAAATCGGACCAATGACCGTTAGAGTCGAGATGCAGCAGAACATTCCATTCTCCAGATCTTGTATCATATGACATCGGAACCACACGCCCCTTCCATGCCTGTGCACTGAATGAGCCTAACAAGGCTAATCCAGTAAAAGATAATTTTTTAAAGAGGTGTAACATAATGACCTTTCACTTATGAAATTAATATTAATTTTATAATACCAGAAATCTACACAGTTTGTCAATCGGCATGATTTCTGACTCTTAGATAAGGCCTCCGGTCGCGCTCATCCAACTTTTGAAGCCTGTTTTGACCTCAAGGACGAGCATCTAACTATACCAGGGTAATCCTATCAAAAAAGGTAAGAGCTCAGCAATGTCAAAGGTTGGGGAATATTTCCCCGTTACGTGGGGAAATATTCCCCATTGACAAAGAATGGACCTTCTCAGTATACTCTTGATAAATCGCCATGGGAGATAGGTATGTATTCAAGAAACTTAAAAAGCAAACTAGAAGAAGCGCTCAAAAGATCACCAGTCTTGCTCCTTACTGGCGCACGCCAAACAGGCAAAACAACTCTTATGAAAGAGATTGGCACAGAAAAAGGATATAATTACGTAAGCTTCGACCAAAGTGCAGCAATTCAGGCAGCGCAGGAAGATCCAGAAGGATTTATAGGAGGTCTCAAGAAACCAGTGATCTTGGATGAGGTCCAAAGAGCAATTGAATTTTTCTTGCCGATTAAAGCTGATGTCGATGAGCAAAGAATCGCAGGCAGGTATTGTTTAACTGGATCAGCAAATCCATTGCTTCTTGCACGCATTGGAGACTCCTTGGCAGGTAGAATGGAACTCTATAGCCTCTATCCTTTATCTCAGGGTGAGCTCATTAATAAGAAAGAAGATTTCATAGCAGCAGTTTTTAACGAGCCCATTCTCTTTTTTGAAGGCGAAGGAATCTCACGAGAAGAATTATGTGCAAAGCTGGCAACAGGCGGGTATCCGATGGCGCAAGGCATAGGTGAAAAAGGTCGAGCACACATGTTCGGTTCTTATATTACCAGCATTTTGGAGAGGGATGTTCGAGATATCTCAAATATAGTCGCATTTAGGGAATTAGAAAATATTCTTGAATTGCTGGCAATTCGCGTTGCGAATCTTCATAATATATCTGATATCTCGAGAAGTACTAACCTCCCTCACACAACACTCACCCGATATATTGCTCTTCTTGAATCTCTTTTTCTCATAAACTTTCTCCCCCCCTGGGGCAAAAATTTAACTGATAGACTTGTCAGATCGCCAAAAGTGTATCTCGTCGATTCTGGATTGTTAACCTATCTGCTCCATATAAATGAGAAAAAAATGCTAATGGATCCCCGGCAAACGGGAAATATCTTTGAAAACTTTGTCGTTTCTGAGCTCATAAAACAAGCAACTTGGAGCGAACAGTCAGTAAGGCTCTTCCACTTTAGGTCACAAAAAGGAGCCAAGGTTGATATTGTTCTTGAAGATACGATGGGCACTATCGTAGGTATAGAAGTTAAATACAACGATTCAATAACCTCATCTGATTTTAAAGGATTGCATTACTTGCGTGAATTGGCGGGTGATAAGTTTCTCAAAGGAGTTGTCTTATACACCGGCAAGACAACTATCCCCTTTGGCAAAGACCTTTTTGCATTACCCATAGATTCTCTATGGCATCTAGCAGGCAGAAATACTTAGTGAGGGAAAATTTTCCCAAACTGAGAAGAGCAGGGATTGAGATAAACAAATATGAGCGAATTCTTCTTCCCAGGTTGCTTTACGAACATCTTTCGTTCTCAGCAACAGGTCCATTTCGAGCTGGACAATATATTCATTATTTTCTATACTAACAATGTATCATCTTAGCCATCATACCTAGGATTTCATAATGCCTGCAAAAAGAATAAGTGCACCAGAACTTCCAAGAAACAAACAATTTTGTACGGCAGGTCCAATTATTCCTTCGAGACATTATTTCATTGCAAATAGGCTTGATTGGATTATGATAAAAAGACTTATAGACGATGCAAAGTATTTCGTTCTTCATGCTCCTCGACAAAGTGGCAAAACAACAGCAATTGAGGAGATTACAAAAAGACTTAATCACGAAGGAACCTACTTAGCACTTTCTATCAACATTGAACCAGCACAAGCGGCACGGGACAATGTTAAAGAAGCACTTATTGTGGTTGTAAGAGAACTCGCTCATGCCCTCATTAAAAACGAGTATGAGGATACTGCCATGTATCTGCGTAAGGTCACAACAGAGAGTCCTATTTCATTAGCTTTTCTCCTCGAAGCCCTTCGTTTTACCTGCGAATCAGTCGAAAAGCCGATTGTCCTTTTTATCGATGAAATAGACTCTTTGATAGGCGATTCTCTCCTCTCAGTACTTCGCCAAATTCGGTCTGGCTTTCAAGAGCGCCCAACAAGTTTTCCACAATCACTCTGCCTCATAGGATTAAGGGACGTTCGAGATTATAGAATCTGGTCAAAAGAATACGGAGAATATGTCTCAACAAGCAGCCCTTTTAATATAAAAGCAATTTCGTTAGTGCTCTCTAATTTTACACAAGAAGAGGTACAAGCCCTCTATGGACAACATACTGAAGCAACTGGTCAAGAATTTACCCAGGAGGCCATCGCACATGCGTTTTTTTTAACGCAAGGTCAACCCTGGCTCATAAATGCTCTTGCACAGGAAGCTTGCTTCGAAATCATGCTCGATCGAACTCAACCAATTACCACCGAAATTATTGAACGAGCTAAAGATATTCTCATAGTAAGACGCGATACACATATTGACTCATTAATAGACAAGCTTAACGAACCACGAGTATCACTAATAATGGATGCAATTATTAGTGGAGAGCCGGTAACCCAGGAATACACATCAGATGACATTCAGTATTGTAAGGACTTGGGGCTCTTATCATCTACAGCAGAAAGCTTTAAAATCGCCAATCCTATTTATAAGCAAATTATCCCAGCTGTTCTTGCATCAAAGCTTCAAGAAGCTATTACTCGAGATATACGATCATATGTACACAAAGATGGCTCCTTGGATATGACAAAACTCCTTGAAGAGTTCACTCAATTTTACCGAGAAAATTCCGAGGCCTGGCTCAAAAGCCTTTCTTATAAGGAAGCAGGACCTCACATTATTATGCTTGCATTTATGCAACGTTTAATCAACGGTAAAGGGCAAATTATTCGTGAATATGCACTTGGAAGACGACACGTCGATCTATATATCAAATGGAATAAGCAAACATTTGTAATCGAGCTGAAGATAAAGCATCGAGAAAGTAGCCGAAAAAAAGGAGCGGAGCAACTCGCCGATTATATAGACAAAACAGGAGCAGAAGGACATCTCATACTCTTTGATCGAGCCCCAGACAAATCATGGGAAGAAAAGATTTCTCATGAAATTATCGATGTTGGAACTAAGAAGGTGCACGTCTGGGAAATGTAACAAGGGCAACCCGCTCACCCATTTCTACAGATCCTGAGCAACCCATAACTATTTATATAGTCTAAAAACAGATCCACATCAGCAATTCCCTCTAGCAAAAGAATCCACTAATTGACGGGGTCTCATGATTTTCTTTTCGTAAACTTTTGGCATCTAAGCATTACTCGCGTGAATTGGCAGGGAGTAAGTTTCTCAAAGGAGTCGTTTTTTGTACACTGGTAAGACAACTATCTCCTTTGGACAGGCTTAAGCACACGAGCATTAACTCAATTCTACTAACACCGCCCTGAAAGGACCAAATGAGGTTCTCGTTCAAGGAGAGTTATCTGAGGTTAGAATGTCTGAAAAAATTAGCCTAAATTTTGAAATCAAACAATGTGGGCTAAGAACGCAGATTTCATTCGAGAACTCTCGTTTTGACAGTACAGATTTTCCGCGCTCGTTCCTGAGGAACGAGCTCTTGGCTTCTAAGCCGAATGTATCCACAAAGACGCGATGTGAAGATAGACAAGGCCTCTTCATGATCGAACTCATGAAGAGGCCTTTTGATAAGCTATTAGAACGCACTGACACTGACATCTGGCTTCTGGCGCTTCGGTTCTATGTTTTCAGCTTCTTCCGCTGCCCAATCGGACCGTAGTTTTCCGGCATCTGTTTCACTGTCATTTTCTGTGGCAACAACACTTGCACTACTCTCAAACAATTTGCTTGGTGGAAAAAGAGCCCAGAGTATGGCTGAACCATCAAATGATCCCGTTAAGGCCCAGTTAGCACCTGAGGTAAGTACACCAGAAGATACAGGCTGACTATGGCCTTGAAGTATCTCACGAGTAATACACTCTTTCTCTGTAAGATTCCAGAGAATTGACGTACCATCTTCAGATCCGGTTAAGGCCCAGTCAGCATCGGGCGTAAGAAATAGAGATCTTACTGGACCCGTATGGCCTCTCAACATATAAGCTTTTCTCTTTACAAGATCCCATAAAATTGCAGTATTATCATCGGATCCGGTTAAGGCCCACATGCCATCTGGCGTGAGAGCTACCGAAGTTACGGCAAGCCCATGACCTTGGAGTATCTCGGTCTTAATAAGATGCTTATCCGTGAAATCACAGAGAATTGCCGTATTACCAGATGCAGCTAGAGCCCAGTTACTATCGGGTGTAAGTGATGCTGAAGTTATGGAGCCATTGATCGAATCATGACGCCAGCTCCAACTAACGGGGGAATTCTGCAGATTGCGCAGAATCAGTTGTCCATCGCTCGTTCCAGTTAAGGCCCAGTTGCCATCTGGTGTCAGAGATGCGGCCATTGCCCAACCTTCGTGATGAAGCTCCCTCCAACTAATTTGCAGTTTATTTGTAAGATTCCAACAAATCGCATAATCATCATCAGAAGCAGTTAAAGCATAGTTACCATCTGGTGTAATTGAAAGATGACGAATAATGTCAGAATGAGCTTCATATCTGTCTATTATTATTGGAGTATCCTTATTTGTAAGATCCCAGAATATTATGATCCCAGTCACATCTCCAGTTACCGCCCGGTTACCATCCGGCGTAATTGAGACTTTATTTACGGCCGCATTATGGCCTTGAAGTATCTTCGGTATACTATTATTTGTATCATTGAGATTCCAAAGAATTGCAAACCCATTAACGTCACTGGATCCAGTTAAGGCCCAATTACCATCAGACGTGATTGATACATCAAATATTTCATCCTGAGGAAGGCGCGTACGAACGGTAGGTTTAAATAAAGGGGGGAAATTTGCGAAGACCTCTTCGGTCTGTATCGGCACCTCCAGAAACTCAAATGGCTGTTTCATTCCTATGAGCGAGTGACTGAGCAGCGAGAGTGCTACAATGGTATATTTTTTCATTTGCTTCCTTTTAGTTAGGTAGGTATATAAAAGCTTGATAGATAAATTATAAATTATTTTTATTCAACTTGCAAATTCATCTGCAAATACTGCATTCGAAGCATACAGGGAAAGAGCATGGTCCGAGGAGCTTGCCAAATGAAAGTTTGCCTGACAAGGAAGCGGGGCCTCCTAGTTTTATTCCTGCTTTTATGCACTGTTTAATCAATCCCACAAGGCGGCTTATGCGCGAATATGCTCAAAGAATTCATACTAATCCATATATCGAATGGCCATACAAAAATTCAGTCATCGAGATTAGGCCGAAGAAAGCACTCGAGAAAAAGGAGCGAGTGAACTTGCAGATTACATAGACTTCTTCCTCTTTGACAGAGCCAGGCAAATCAAGGTAAAGATTTCTCATAAATTATCGATGGAGGAACAAGGAAGATACGTCTGGCTCTGGCACTCTCTTCTTTTTATGCTATACTAAGCTAAACAATCCCCACTACTTAAGTAATCATGATAAGAAACTATTTTCTTCTGCTGTGCACCCTCTTTTGTTGTTTTTCGTCAAGCGCACGACCGAGCAGACGATCCTGGGTACAAAAAAAAGCGGTCGTTGAACGCCCTGCAGTCAAATCTTCTCCTCTCAAGCGCAAACCTTTTTTACTGACAAAAGCAATTCATGCTATTGTTGAGCAGGCTGGTAAAAAAGCAGCCACGGGAATCAAGGTAATCTCTTTAAAAAATAACGCTTGTATCTATGAAAAGGATGCTGATACGGTATTTATCCCTGCGAGCAATACCAAGTTACTCACCGCGGGTGCTGCCTATCAACTCTTAGGAGCAGACTTTTGCTTCCAGACTGAGCTCTCTACCGATTTGCGGCTGAACTCAACCCGTATCAATAATCTCTATATAAAAGGATCGGGAGACCCTTCACTCATCACGGAAGATCTTGAATCTCTTGTTCATCAGCTCAAAAGAAACCATATTCGAGAAATACGCGGAGATATTATTCTTGATGCTTCCATCTTTGATGACGTACCGCTCGCTCCCGGCTCAAGTAAAGGAGATGGACCGATCTTTGATAAATCGCCTGTAGCAGGATTTACAGTAAATCATAGCTGTATTAGTGTTCGAGTAAAACCCGCCCGTTCATTGCGACGCAGGCCTCTTGTATTTCTTGATCCCTATATAGCAGCTCTCCCGATTGAAAACAAAGCTCTCACTGTCGGCACGCCGAAGAAACAGAATATCTGGGTATCTTGCACTGATGACAGTATAGTTGTCAACGGAACGATTTCGATCAAGGATTCGGCCAAATGCTATCGTATTGCCCTAAAAAATCCTTCTCATTATGCAGCCAAACTTCTTATAAGTCTTTTAAAAAAGCATAAAATAGTGGTACGAGGAAGACTCTTAGCAGGAAGAGTTCCTCAAGATGCGCAGCGTTTAGCTGTTCATCGTTCAGCTCCACTTAACAGCCTTATTAAGTTTATGATGAAATCATCGGACAACCTGTACGCAGATTCTTTCTTTAAAAAAATGGGGGAATTAAAATATGGTGCTCCGGGTACCTGGGCAAAAGGGAAAAAAGCAGTTGAGGCCTTTTTAACTCAACAAGTAAAGCTCTCACCTGAAACTATTACGTTGTACGATGGAAGTGGTCTTTCTCATTCAAATCGTATATCACCTAACAATCTGATTCAGTTTTTAAGTTGGGTATATACCTCTTCCCACTTTAGACACCTCTTTATCGATTCGCTCCCTATCTCCGGTGTCGACGGGTCTTTGCGTAATCGCATGAAAAACAAAATTACACGCTCGAAGGTAAAAGCAAAGACCGGAAATCTTCCAGGGATAACCTCCCTTTCAGGCTATATCACCCCATTGCGAGCCAACGAGATTCCTCTCGCCTTTGTGATTATGGTCAATCGCAAAAATCAGTCCGCAGTTCACTACAAACGGCAGCTTGAAGATGAGCTCTGTAGACTCCTTGCAGCTCACGCCTATAGTACGTAATCAGCTCTTTTTTGGCTGCTCATAAAACACCGAGTGCTTTTCACACGATTCGAAGCATTCATCACATGCCTCGAGCGCTCTATCACAGGCATCAAGGGCTTCGCGACAAGCTACTCTACATTTACTGAGGTCACCACAAATCTCAATACTTGCATTGCAAATAGTGATAGCTTCACCCAACGCTTTTACACAATGATCAATCGTTTCTTTATGTTCTTCGTGCCCTTCAAAATGAAACTCTGCGAGCAAAGCCGTAGCTGCTTTTACACAGTTTTCGCAAGAAGCAATGCATTGATGAACTGTTGCGATGAATCCCTGAGCTTCTGCTGCACAGCGTCCGTCGATGGCACAATTTTGTGCGCATGAATTAGCCTTTTTTATACACTCCTCTAACGCAACAATCGTTTCGTTACATACTTCAAAAAATTCACTGTATGTTTTTGGTATCATGGTTTTCCTCCCTTTCTAGCCATATGGTTTTAAGTAGCGTACCATAGATAGTTTCTTAAAGGGAAGAGTTCTCAAGAATAGTCTTTACAGTTTTTGGAGTTAGGTAGAAACGCCAGAGCTTATCAACAGCTTTGCTAATACCTATACGAGGAGATGCGGCAATGTCGTTCGCATTAAGAGACACCCCTTCAAAGATGCGAAACTGTGCATCATCAGTAAGGAGGTCAGTATGATTATGAACCTTCATAATAGAAAGTGCTTTTGCTGTATTTCCCGGACCACTGATGAGTCGTTTCGTAGACTGATGTGCCAAAAATTCCTTTCCTTCTAAGGGAATGAATCCACGCACCAAAACACCTCCCGCAGAAACGGAACTCGATCGAGCGACAATATTAACACAAAAATGGATACCATAACTCTGATACACGTATAATCGACCCACCGGGCCAAACAAAGCAGTAGTACGTTCTGTCTTTCCCCGAAACCCATGGCATGCAGGATCATCTGATTGATAGGCTTCAGTCTCTGCAAAGAGACCTACTATACGCTCACCAGAAAGAGTTGAAACAAAGCGCTTTCCGAGAAGCTCGCGTGCAACATCCACGGTATCACGAGCGAAAAAGTGAGAAGGCATTCGATACATAATAACCTCATAAATTATACCATTATATTCAAATTGTAACTTATATGTCGCTCTTCGTCAAGTCTCACTACAAATATATAGCTTTTTGGTGGCAGAGCAGAGTATACTAAAGCAAACGAACGAATAGAAGGCACACCATGAAGTCGTTATCCCGTAGGCACACCTATCGGTCACTCATTATTTCTCTTATTCTCCATAGTCTGCTCTTCTTTTTGTGCGTCTATCTTTCCGTTCATATGCCGCAGGAACTGCCTGAAGGGCTGGGCAGTCGAACTCCTGCACGGGTGTCGATGCAAGTTCGCCCATCGGTGGGGACACAGGTCAGTGGCGTACCATCAAGCGCTCAACCAGCTCAAGCTCTTCCCATTCCTGCACAGGCAAAAAGCCACACAAAACCTACTAAGAAAATCGCCCCTTCGCTGCCTTCGCAGTCGGTCCCTGAGAATCCTCAACAGAGCCAGGAACGACACTCTGATGCCCGAGGTACCTTAGATAGTGGCGCCGTCGAAGGGAGAGCCGGCTCAGGCTTATCCACAGAAGCTACGAGCTCAGGAGGTTCATCCTCAATTTCAGGCGCCACGTTTATGAGAGCCTTCCACAGTTCAGTACAAAGCTACCGAGAAGAACTCGCTGAACAAAAACAAGCGCGCAATCCACACATTCCTGAGCATGTACAAGAACGGATCGATGAATGGAATCAATTCGATCATTATCGAAAAGTGCATCGAGCGCTCATCAAAGCAACACGTATTTATAGTGCCTTTGTACACACGGCAATCCCCATTAATATCCGCATTCCTTTTACCTTGGTAACAGACGAAAATGGCACCCTTCTTACAAAAATTGAAGGTCCATTTACCGGGCATGAGGAAATCGATCATTTTTTGAAGGAATTCTTAACAAAAACGGAGTATCCTCCTCTTCCCAAGCGCTTTAATAAAAAAGAATTTCAGTTTAACATAACGATTCAGATTACCTTATCAGAGGGAAGCCATCGACTCCAACTACGTGCACTTGCAGAATAAGTGAAGCACTCGAAAAGACCTTGCAGATGGGCATTGTCAGAAGGAGGGCACCCAGCTTCTTGACATTTACAAGAAAGACACTATACTTGATTATATCTATTTAAACACTATTACTAAGGAGTAAACCATGATGTTACAGATTGGCCTTAGGATGCAGCAACCACTCCTAAAGAAACGATATGTGCTTAAGAAAGCGACCCCGCGAGTAGTAACTCTATCGTTACTTAATCCCCCTTTTACTTACAGAACTTCTGCTCCAAAACGAGCAAAGCCTGTATTAATCGCTCTTTGAAAACGACGGAGGATCTGAAAAGATCCTCCTTTTTTTACCTGATCAAACTCTGATCCTTAAATGTTACTTCCTTGGGACTCTTATCTGGCCGCATCCGCAAAAATACGGGCGACCGTATAATACCTCCATGGGTAAATTCAAGGTATTTAATTTCACAAACAAACTCAGGCTTCACCGGCTTAATTCCTTTCACTGGAGGTTGATCAAGCTCAAGGGGCTTAAGTAGCTCAAGAAGATCACGCAAAAATGCTTCACTAAATCCTGTTCCTACTTTTCCTACATAGTTGAGCGTTCCAGTTTCATCATAGATACCAACTGCAAGAGATGCAAGACCTCGCTTACCACGAGTATAGCCCATAATCACCGCTTCGAGTGTTTTATATGCCTTAACTTTGAGCCAAACGGCACTTCGAGCTCCGGGATAATAGAGACTCTGTGTCACTTTAGCCATTACTCCTTCCATCGATCGTTTGATGATCTCGTCCCACAGGGCCCTTCCCTTAATCGTATAGAAGATCTTTTCAAGAGGAGGACCATCGGTAACCGTTTGTTCAAGTATCTTTTTTCGTTCAAGTAAGGGAACATCGAGAAGTAATTTACCATTGAGCATCAGAATATCAAATACAACATACACAGCAGGATAGCCCTTTTGCCACAAACTAAAGCGGGGACTGAGTTCTTTATCAAGAACGACGATCTCCCCATCAAGGATGGCGGAGCGTGCATGAATGAGGTCACGAACGGTAAACTCTGGATAATCCTTGGTAATATCCCGATCATTACGGGACACAAAAGTAAGCTCTTTCCCTACATAACAGAGGGCCCGTATTCCATCCAATTTCGGTTCAAATATAACATCAGTTCGATCAAGATCTTTTAAGGAACCGATCTGAGCCTTCATAGGCGAAATACGCTTCATCGAGCCCGTCGCGCTGGCTTTTCCTCAGCGGCACTTAAGGAAGCACGCAAGGCATCCATAAGAGAGACCGTCGGAGCGGCTTTCGGTTGGGGCTTTTCAATTGCGATGACTTCACCCTTCTCCTTGCGCTTAATAGCCTCGGCCAACTTAGTCGCAAAGCTATCTTTAAATTCACTCACGTTGAACTCCTTTTGGTACAATTTACTCATAAGAAGCTCTGCCAACTTAAGCTCGTCTTTCGTTATTTTCGGCATTTCTTTTTTCTCCTCGCGAGGGAGTGGCTTAATTTCATAGGCATAATTCAAGGTAGAGAGCAAGAGTGCCTTTTCATAGGGCTGGACCGAACAGACATACTCCTTATCCCGTAGGACAAACTGCCCAATCGCTGTCTTATTAAAGCGCTCAAGCGCAGCAACGAACAAAGCATAAGCTTTATCATGCACATTGTGAGCAAGTGCATAGTAATGCTGGTCATAATATAATGGAGGAATCGTAGGCGTATCAACAAATTCGATAATATCAACAGAATCAGTTTTTTCAGGCTTAAGCTTTTTCAAAGCCTCTAAGGTGAGGACAAAGTACTCCCCATTAGGAAGCTTTAAGCCCTTTACCGTTTCTTCCCAGGCAATTTCTCGATTACAGTGATTACACCACCGCTTATTGGAAATTGGTGTATGACAAACACTATGCAAGAGCTTGAAACCAAGAACATGGGGTTGAACAGCACTATAAAGCTCAATCGGTATTGAAACCAACCCAAAATGAATAGTACCTTTCCACAATGCACGTACTGCCATAGTAGTCTCCTTTCTTTCAGTATGGAAGAAAGTGAGACTACTATGCAAGATTTTTCTTAAATCTCGAGAGTAAACAGCTCATGCCAACTCGTTGTATAATGGGGCGACTTCTTCAGTCGTTTAGCCTGCCAACCTCGTTGTGTACCTGCAGACGCATAAGAAAGTACCTGCCCAAATCGAGCAGTTATGGTATCACATACTTTCATCAGCGCTTTCTCTTTTGACAAATCCGGTATCGGAGCAAAGAGATTCAATTGCATCTGATGAGCTCCTACAAGATCATTAAGCAAGACTCCCGCTTTCTTATAGGAGGAACCATGCCTATACAAACCATCAAGACAAGCAGTTGCTGCATCAAGGAGCACCGGAGTATAGGACGTAGGCACAGCACAGTGAAAGCTCAGAGCGTCATAATACCTTCGTTGATCATGGTAGCTACTCGTAACAACAAAGACGGTCACCACCGAGGCAATCAGCTCTTCCTTGCGCAACTTTTCAGCAGCACGGACCATATATGAAGATACTGCCTCCTGCAATTCCTGCTTAGTTGAAACAACTCGCCCAAAAGAACGTGAAACAGTAATCGATTTTTTAGGTCCACTCTCGGTCATTAAATCGATACAGGAGATTCCCCGCAATTCAAGAGCAGTCCTTAAACCGTTTACGGTCATTTTCTTACGTATCCAGGCGTCAGGAGCATACTTTAAATCTTTCGCGGTGTTAATACCTACACTCGTTAAGAGCTTCGTATATTGACGCCCTACTCCCCAGACATCCCCAACGGGAATTCCTGCTAAGAGTGTATCAACATCTTGATGATCGGTAATATCACAGACCCCAGCATACTCTGGCCTTTTCTTCGCAAGGCCATTTGCAACCTTAGAAAGTGTTTTCGTGGATGCTATACCAAGCGAAACGGGAATACCGGTCCGTTGCTTTACAATCGTGCGAATATGCTGGCCATATGCCCTATAATCTCGTAGACCTTCAACAAACAGAAATGCCTCGTCTATCGAATAAATCTCAATATCTGAAGCGAGTTCAGCCACAGTACTCATCACCCGGGCAGACATATCTCCATACAATGCAAAGTTTGACGAATAGACAATTACCTGATGCTTCTTGATAATCGACTCACATTCGAAAAAAGGAGCCCCCATAGCAATACCTAAGGCTTTTGCTTCATTGGAGCGAGCAATAATGCACCCATCATTATTTGAAAGCACCACGACTGGCTTTCCTATTAGACGAGGATTAAATACACGCTCACAAGAAACAAAAAAGTTATTGCAATCGAGAAGAAAAAAGTGCTTTAGACTTGATGGATGACGCATGTTACAACGCCCCACACTTCAAAGTCCATTGCCTCAGTAATTTCTATAGGCTTAAAATCAGGACTTTCTGCGATTAACCACAGCTTAGTGGCTTCCATTTTCAACCGCTTTACTGTTAATTCCCCATCAATACGGGCAATAACAATAGCATTGTTCGTGGCAGACAATGCTCGATCTACGATGAGAATATCCTGAGAATGAATACCAGCACCGATCATCGATGTACCTTTTACCCGCACAAAAAAGGTGGCTGCTGGATGTTTAATCAGCAACTCATTCAGGTCTAATGCTCTCTCAACGTAATCTTCAGCAATCGATGGAAACCCAGCTGGAACAGATGATTCAATAAGAGGAATTTCTAGCTCTTTATTCATGACAATATCCTTATATATACCTTTAATTATAGCTCTTTTTCAAAAAATTAAAAGTATGCTCACAGAAACTTCAGCCGAGGCCCGGGCTCATGCATGTCAGCCGATAAGAAAGTTGACATTTATTATTGTCATCGATATATTGACAATAATAAATGTCAACAGTATAATAATAATCAAGAGGTTTGTTATGAACAGTATATGCTATAAATGTAAATCAAAGATTAATCGTAACGACCATTGGTATGGGCTACATGAAAACTGCTTCATCGAATGGTTCAAACTCTCTTCACTAGACCGCCTCCAAAACCTAGCTGCACGGTACCAAACAGAACAACCAAGTATTGCAGGAACAAAAAATTCCACTTTTTTTCATGGCATGTTCCGTAAGTACTCTTGCACCCTCAACGACATCAGCTATATTCTAAAGGTTGAAGAACCTGAATTTAGAGAGCTACCAGCCACAGAATATCTCTGTAATCAAATCTACAAGATGCTTGGTTTAAATATCCCGCCCTTTTTTTTAATCAATCTTGAAGAAGACGTAAGTTGTTTTGTAACCGAAAACTTTATGAGTAATTTTCAGGAATCAAACCTGGTCCACATGTACCACCTGCTTGCCTCACATGAAAGATACGATTGCGAAACTTTAGTGCAAATAATTGCTGACAAGACCGGCCTGCTCTCTGCTCAAGAAGATTTCATCTATCTAACGTTAGCAGATAGTTTAATCGGAAACCATGACCGGCACGGTCGAAATTTAGGTTTCGTCCAATCATCCCAAGGGCATCAACTTGCGCCCTTTTATGATAACGTTTCCTACGTAGGGACAGAGATCGATTCTCTTCTTGAAGCTGATCATCAGCCCTCTGGTAAAATTGAAACAGCAGCTTCATCTGAACCGACTTTGGCAGATTATGTTAAAGAATGGGATCGCTTAGGTTTCAATTATGTCGTTGAGAGCTTTCGCAAGGCATGCTCAATTGACAAGATTGCTGTTCTCATTGCAAGCAGTTGCTTAACAAACAAACGGCAACAGGCTCTCTTCAGACTAATACAAAAAAGGAGTAACGAACTATGGGATTAAAATTTATCATAGAATCTCTCGATGTTTTTCTGGAGAGACGAAAGACACGAGTGCACGTAGGCCGACTTACGAGCGCAGGTGGCCAACTCATTTTTACCTATGATGAAGAGTACCTGCGCATGAAAAATGCATTTCCTTTGGGACCGGAATTTCCGCTTACCAAAAGGCAGTTTAAAGCAGATACCCTTTTTCCTTCTCTCGAAGATCGAATTCCCTCACAAAAAAATCCTGCATACCCTGAATACTGCTATGCCATGGGAATTGACCCAGGAGAGCGTAATCCAATCGTTCTTCTATCGACAATCGGAAGTAAAGGTCCTTCCTCATTCGTATTCGTCCCAGTTTATCGACGTTCTTTCTCGGTCGAAGACGTGATAGCATTTAGACAGTCCCTAGGACTGACGACTCGAGAGTTCGCTCAAATATTTGAAATTTCTCAGCCGGCTTTGAATGCATTAGAGCGAAAAAGAAGCTCTGGAAAAGATCTATTAAAAAGGCTCGAAATCATCGTTCATTTTCCTGAAGTTGCTCTTTATCTATTTCTACTCAATGGTGGAACTCTGCAAGATCAAAAAAGACAACACGCTCTGTCCCATTTGATAGAACTAGCAAGATCAGATGGAGAGAGCGATCTAAAGCGCTTTATCAAGAGAGGAGTGTAAGGAAACAATAACTTGACAACTATCACTGCCACTTAATATCTGACATTAATTATTGTCACTATTGTGTTGACAATAATTAATGTCAACCGAGATTCGCATATCGGAGCAGTCTTTATTTTGACCCTTGACCCTCTGGTTGCTTACACCTTGGGGTTGAGTCGCTAAATGGCCGCCGCTCACGCCTTGAAAGGAACTTTCTTGCAGAATTAGCTTATTTTGAATCGTGAAAGTTCCACACTCAGCTCGACTTCTTACACATGCTTTTATGCTTTTTCCAATCATCCTTCTGACAATCGCGTGAACAATACTTAACGCTTCTGCAACCTGAACAAGTAAACAGCTTTGTGCCAAGAGCTCTCTCTGTAAGACCACATCCCTCACATCTTGGCAACCTAATCATTTCTTTCGCCCCATCTACGAGATGGACTAACGTATCAAAGCGAGGAAGCGCTAGCACACTAACATCATCATTACGGGTAGTAAACACCACACGAGAATCATCTTCACTCAAATCAAGTGATCTGATAGAACAATCGCGCACAGCCAATATGACCTTCAATTGAGCTTCTGACTGACCAGCCCAATCAAGCGACCATAATTCTATCGTACCATTAGACGATCCCATAATAACAAAGTTGCCATCGTTCGTTACAGAAAGGCAGGTCGCAGGGCTTTTGACGCGCAGTTCAATTGGAATTATGAGATCATCTTTATCAAAAGAGGACAAATCAAAGAGATAGACACTTTGAGTTAGTAATACATAAGCAAAGCGTTTATCATGTGTAAATCTAAGCTCACTGCTCAATTGAATGAGATTCTTCACTTCGCCCAAAGAGCAATCAGTTGGATTGAGCTTCTGCGCCAAAACCATACCTGCTTCGGTATATGAGAGGATAGAAGAGCCATCAGCACTGAAGGCTGCTTGCTTAAGAGGGACTACAGGAAAGCTTTTTACTCGAGGATCCTCTGGATCGCGCAGATCAATTAAGGAAAGACATGTGTCCGAAGCAACGAGAGCGATTGATTTACTCGGGTGGAAGGTAAGGCTATGCGGTGATACAATCGGCAGAGGAAGCTTATGAGCAACTGTTCTATTGAGATCAATAACGTATATTCCCTCTGCTGTAGAACAAAGAGCTGATTGCTCATCATTGCTTATACTACATTTCGTAACTGCGTGTGGGACTTCTGCGACAAACAACGGACGAAATGGTCTGCCCGCTTGTATCGTTTCAATAACCGCTTTTGTAATATATCCTTCAGCTGTTTGAACAAGGTAAAACTGCTCACTCGGGCTGAGCCAACAGAAAGGAAAAGTAAGGCTAAGACCCATTTCTATAGGAACATTCGCTATATTGGTAATAGATGATCCAATCTCACTATTTACAAGTAACATGCGCCTTATGCACCCGTTATTGCCAATCTCAGCTCGTTTCCTGCACGTTGGAATATTAAATTGGTTTAGATTAAGATCTTGATATAACAGAGGCAAGAAGAAAGCTCGGGCACTAGTACACAGTTTGGCATAACATTCTTCTGAAAGAAGTGATTGAAGCAGAGACACGTCATTTCTAGTAAGGAGTAGATCCGGTTTCCTTACAAGCTCTTCATACCAGGCAGGAAGAGCAGATTCTACAAGCTCGTGAGCCCGAGTTACGCTCGAAATAACCAAAAGTATAAAAAGTAGATAGTACATGGAAAGTTTTCTCCTTAGGCCTTTTAAATGGCGGCCTTTACAATCTATCATAATACTAGCGAAGAATGCCACTTTTGACAAATCTTAGACTGATAGTCTATACTGGTGGCGCTGACAGGTTGTTGTCAGAGAAGTATAACTTAACTACCTTCAAGGAGGTTTGTATGTTTCCACTCATTCTTTCATTACTCTGCGCAAACGCATGCAATGCCCAATCGCTTGACGTACAGCTGAGCTTAAAGTCAAAACTTGCCCAGAACACGTATTCAGGTACATTTGATATAACTCAATCGAAACAGCTTCACATTTCGACCGAAAAAGTTGACTCATCGGATGGTACTATCTCGGTAACGATCGACATGCTTAAAAACAAACATACATTTATTGCCCAAGTGTCGATCTCACGAGAAACAGGCGACGGAAAAAGCGAACTACTTGCAGAACCAATTCTCGTGCTAGATTGGGATGCAGAAGGCGTCATTACTATCGGTGAAAAAGATTCTGCAAATCCATCCAGTTTTATGGATCTCGCTTTACGCATGACCGCACATAAGTAATATGTAAGGGCCTGCCCTTCAAAAAAAGCAGGCCCATCTCTTCCAAGTCTTCACTTGCATGTTTTTCGTTGAATATAAACTCCTACAGATGGCTCGCATCATCAGCATCAATAACATGAGTACCATATCGCTTATTACCCCAAAAAGAATACTATTGCTATTATAAGCGCGTAAAAGCTTCAGCAGAACCTTTATTGAGCGATGAGTTAAAAAAAGATTCCTCCTTGATCCGCACCGAAAAATTGACAAACTAATTCAGGCACCTAAACTAATTATAATTTTGTTATATGAGGTACAATTTTAGCTAAAGGATATTCTATGTATAGAAAATTAATATTGCTTGCAGGAATTACGCAGCTCTTAAGTTATAAATCTGTTGAAGGAATGCAAGAGGTTCTTTTGCAAGAAGGTTGTACACCTTTACATATTGCGGCTTACAATGGCAATTTAGCTCAAATTGCGCAGTTGTCAGCTTATTTGTCAGCATATAAAGATGTAACTGATAACAAAGGAAGAACTGCTCTTCATTTGGGTGCGATCAGTGGACAACTTGAGGCAGTTAAGTTATTACTATTTTTTGGCGCAAATCAAGGAATTAAGGATAAAAAGGGAAGAACACCGCTCCAGTACGCAGCCTTGAATAATAATCTAGAAGTGGTGGAATTATTCATAAATTCGACAGCTGCTTAAGATTGATAGAGCTTTTTTCTATTTCAGCAGCGACAAGTCTATCTTCTTCATTCTGTAGTTCTTCGGTAACAGAACTAGACGATGATTGAAGAAACTTGCTCCCTGCTGGAAATTATCAAGAGGCTTTTAGATGATCTCAAATTTAATCTTCTCAAGTACCCCCCAATCTATCGAGCCAAGATTGATACCTCTTATAGCAATGGCAAGTTAAGAATCAGTATTTTTCTCGTTTCACCAAGCAATCTCTAGAATTCTTTGAGAGACAGGTCTATAACGAGAGATGAACTACCCATTCGATTCTCTAAAAGTCCACTAGAGTGCTTGCTCTTCAAAAAGCAGGCTCATCTCTTCCAATTGAGAAGTATCAGCTTTTTCGTGAATAAAGCTCATACGATGCAAGAGGCTTACCCCAGTAGCATCGATAGCTTGACGATGATCCTTTGTGCCATATCCCTTATTAGTCGAAAAGAGATAGCCGGGAATTACTTGACCCATTCGGGTCATGAGAGCATCCCACGTCACTTTAGCAATAATTGAAGCAATTTGCTTTCTCCCCAGCAAAAATGAACCACGGGTATATCACTGTGAGATAACGATACGGGCATAGCATCTATGAGAATAATTCAAGGTTGCTGAGTGGTCGAGGACATTAGTTTTACAACCGCACGCTTCACAGCCATCAACGTACCTTGATAAATATCTTTAGAATCAATACTACGATGGTGCACAATGCCAACACCAAAGGTACTGTTTCTTTATAGCCGCTGAATACAGGGATAAAAAACACTAACAGGACGAGCACTCAATCTTTATGTAAACCTTCCTTATTTAAGTAAAAAAAGATTTCTTTATTTCTGCATTTATGATAATATGGGTATATATTTTAACAAAAGAGGCACACCATGAGTACAAAAAATATATTATCCAGAATAACGCTGGACATCCCAAAAGTGGACCACATGAAATTAAAGGCCATAGCCGCCTTGGAAGGAAAAAGTATGCGTGAAATTATTCTTGAGTCGATCAAAGAAACATTAAAAACAAATTATCCAAATGCAGAAACAATTCGAGCTATCGAAAATGTAGAACAAGGAAAGAATTTAATAGAAATCGAAAATCTTGACGAATTCTTCAAAAAACTGGATGTCTAGATGTTGAAAATATTTTATGAAGGCAAATTTATAAATGATTTAAACAGAATGAAAAAACGCGGTGTGAAGCTACACAAGCTTCACACCATCATATCAATCTTGACAGAAAACAAGATATTAGATTCCAAACATCGCACCCATAAACTTAAAGGTAAGTATCAAAGCTATTATGAGTGTCATATAGAACCGGATTGGCTTCTTATCTATAAAAAGACGTCTTTGGCAGTAATTCTTATTAGGACAGGAACGCATTCAGATCTCTTTTAGACTGTATAGTCATCCATCTTGATTAAAACCACCGATAATTAAAATACGGAAGGCTACCTATAAAGAAGATTCTACATACCAGCCATCTCATTGCTCTCTAAATAGGCTAAATGCACATTCTTACTATTATGGTGCTTGCTCTTCAAAAAGCAGGCCTATCTCATCCAATTCATTATTATCCACTTTTTCGTGAATAAAACTCATACGATGCAACAGGCTTACCCCACCATCATCGATCGCCTGACGGTGAGCCTTTGTGCCATATCCCTTATTAGTCGAAAAGAGATAGCCGGGAATTACTTGGTCCATTCGGGCCATAAGAGCATCTCGTGTCACTTTAGCAATGATTGAAGCTGCAGCAATAGACGAAGATTTTCGTTCTCCATAGCAAAAATGAATAACGGGTATATCACTATGCTGTAAGGATACCGGCATAGCATCTACGAGTATAGTTGAAGGCTGCTGAGGAGTCCAGGACATGAGCTGTACGACTGCCCGTTTCATAGCCATCAAGGTAGCTTGATAAATATTTTTAGAATCGATACTACGATGATGCACAATGCCAACACCAAAGGTACAATTTTTAAGGAGCCACTTGTAAGCCTCATCCCGCTCTTCGGCAGTTAACAGCTTAGAATCTTTAAGCAGCTTATGCTGAGCCTTCGGTCGTAAGATTGCTGCTGCAGCTACAACAGGCCCGGCAAAACAACTACGCCCTACTTCATCGATACCACAGACGAGCTCTGCTCGTTGCCATGCCTCGAGTTCATAGGTATTTTTCTTAAAATCTGGTTTTCTTTTGGTGGTAGCCATAGGGTGCATTTCTCTAAAATGATATCTCTTAGTTTTAAGCATAGCAGCTCTTGAAAGATCTGCAATCACCCGCCATTTACAGGGCTGGTACGCAATCACTCGATCTGCTGAGCATCTGATTCGCCCTTTGTAGAAATTCAGATTCAAATCCTTCTTCTCGAAGAATATCCAGCGCTACATGTTGATGAGCAATCCCTGGCTGCAAAGTAAAGGGATATTGTATCTTACCGTGATTATCATACGTAACAGATACCTTATAGTTTTTAAAAACTGCAGGATCAAGGTCCTCAAGCTCCGTAACCAGAGGAAAATGAGTAGCCGTTGTCCCGACAAGAAAGGGATTTTTGCCAAATGTCTCGATCAAACTATAAGCAGCAGCTTGACCTTCATGATAACTTGTCCCATTAAATACTTCATCCAAAGCAAAGCATCCATACTGAGCATCAGAAAGAGTTTTTGCTACGTCGATAAGCTCTTGTGCACGCAAAACTCCTGCTTTAAAATGAGAATTACCTGCAGCGATATCATCGGTAATAGTCAGATAGGTTCTCAGTTTTTTAAAGACGGTACATACATATTTTTGTGCAGGCACGAGAGTGATACTTTGCGCTAAGATCAGAGTTAGCATCATCGCTTTCATCGTGGTGGACTTACCTCCTGCATTTGGTCCGGTGAATATAATCATCCGAGGGTTCTCTTTTCCAAGAGACAGGGAATTCCTCACGGCTTCATGAGGATCTAAAAAAGGATTCCAAAAATTCTCTAATTCAATATGAGGACCTTCTTGTTCATAGTGAGCAAAGCTCCATGCCTGGGGAGCGTGCTTATACAAACGCGCAATTGAGCAATACGCATCCAGCTCACCAAACACAACAAATGCTTCTATGAATGCATCTTTCTGCTCATTGAGCAACTTGAACGTGGTCAGAATACGCCCTGCTCTTGAAAAGAAAGACGGCTCACCTTGAAATGTCGAACTTTCAAGGTGTTCAAGCAGCTCCTTAAAATCTGAAGACTCCTGTGGACGCACGGTAAAGAAATGGTCCAAACGACTGTGTATCGTTCCAAGCCCTTTTAACTGCTCATTCTGATGAAGGTTTTTAAGCAGCCGAACGCAATCAGCAATAGCGATCAAACGTTCTTGAATCGCTGAAAGAATAAGAGCATTAGAAACTGCGTTGTCATAGGGATAGAAACAATTAAATGCACTATATACCCCATTGGTAAGAAAATTTACACCCTCTACAATCTTCGATTTTGCGGTATCTTTCAGGAAATGATTAATAAGACCAAGCATAGAAAAATATCCGATGGTTGTAGCAATCCCTAGTTTATCATGGATGAAATCCTTAAATTTCTTACCCGCTTCAGGAGCAAAGAGCCAAAGTGCTGCAGCGAGCGGCACGGCAATTGCCGTGCAAACCAGAGAGCCACATTGGAGAACTTGATTCACTTCTTCAAAACGCTCCATTGCCTCCAGACAGAGGGAGTTCTTATTAAATGCATCTATGAGCGAAAAATTCCAGCGAAACCGAAGGTACTTCTCTTGAGAATTCTGTTTAAATGTGTCCTCTTCAAGCCACAAAGAATAGAGGTGGTGCTCAGATTGTTTGATATGTGTTAATGCAGCATCACACAGTTCAAAGAGAGCAGCATTCTTTACAAACTCAGCGACTAACGATTGTCGCTTCTTTAGCTCTATTAGCTCATCAAGTGGATCAGCAACCATACGTAAGATCGTAGCCTCACCTAAAACTGTTGCTGTAAGAATCTTTGCGGAGAGAAACGCAGATCTCTCGCTCACTGGTCCCGAGAGTAAGTGAAGATCCTGCCAGGTCGTTACGTCAAGTACAGTCCCCCGCGGAATACTCTCTTCAGTTTCATACTGAGAAAATAGCTTAAAGACAATCCGCTTACGCTCAGATCTCCCGAGATTACGCTGGACCTGTTTACTCCACTTCAAATAATCGGAATAATACTTCATACCTTCAGGCATTGTAGGAGGTAACTCGAAAGAAAAAGATTTGCTATGTTCCTGGCCAATCTCTTCAAAAAGGCCGCACAGAGGACTAACTAACAAATTCAAGCATAGTAACAACCAATAGTTCATGAAGTCTCCTCCAGCTTATAGCGTATTTAGAGCTTAGCAGGAGGGCCGGGGACAGTCAAACAGCAGAACTAATCACGGTTACACTGCGGCAATGAGGGGAGATCATGTTACAGACCTCCCCTCGTACTTTGCTTATAGTCTCCTTACGCTGTAGCATTCGAGAGTTTTTTAAACCATTCTTGAAGCGACTCATTTGCCGGCTTCTGAGGCATAACTGGCACCAGTGGAAGCAATTCAGCTACTTTCTCAGAGTCAACTTGTGGAAGCGTTCCCGCTTGCGACGGAATTGAGAACAGTGGATTGGACAGCGGAATTGCTTTGACCAATGTATCAAGTTTTTTGGCCGGAATTCGTGCACCAAAATATTGCACACTCTTGAATGTTGAATCATTGCGGCCATCATACCAACCTAACACGAGATCTCCTGTGCAACTATCGAGTGCCATCGACTGGAATCCACGATTTGCAAAATCGGTCGTGGAGATATCAATTGGATTTGACCATGTTTGCCCGTTATCACGTGAAATGATGAAATAAATCCTCATATTCTGTGAAAAGTCTGGGAATGGAACCGCGGTCAGCGCATAGAGAGCCTGACGCTTATCATCATATAGTATGGATTGTATGCTGTGAGGCAAATTATATCCAACCACTGGCTGAGAATCCTGGTGTGCTAAAGCATTAACTATGACTGTGTTCCATGGTCCAGCATAATTCACGTCAATTGCTCCAGGAGATTTGAATACCACCCCAATAGGGAAACGTTGGCTATATCTACTCGGCTCAGGCTCTCTTCCTTGAAGCCACACTCTTCCATCATTCGAAGCTGTAATACCCAGTTTACGAGTGTTATCATTTAAAAAGTTCGTCAATTGTGTCGATGATGCCGTACCAAAATTGTTAAAGCCGAAAATCGGCATAAACCCGACAATTGGGAATTGATCAGGCCCAACAGCAAAATTAGCCGAAAAGTAAAGACCATACTGACCTGTATCATCGTTACCAAAACAATATTGAGGATAATCATAAAACTCCGATGTACTAGCCGGAACAGGCAGCGTAAGAATATTTTGAAAGGTAACGCCTTTATCTGCACTTGCAGCAAAGATCGGTTGACCAGTAAAATTCCCTAAAGTATCAGCAAACTCAGATGAACCGTACCAGACATTGCCACACTTATCAATTTGAACCCCCGTATTGAAAATCCAACCATCAGACTGTGGATTAAAGATCGGTATCTGACCATTAAGCGGAGGGCTTGCTATGATAAAGGTTGCTGGAACCGATTGATTTCCAGGAGATACTTGGTAGGTACCCGCACCTCCAGGTGTTCCCGATAGTTGCGCAGTAATTGTGGTTCCAGGAACAATTCCCGCTTGCCCGACAGGCAATGTGTATGCATAAATATTTTGACCAACGGCTAGTGTACCATTGAATATCTCATCAGGAAATACCGTTAAAATATCACCCGAAAGACTGCCGTTAAAAGCTATATATTCATAAGGAGCAGGCCAAGTTTTGCCACCATCAAATGATACTGCTCGACAGGCCGGAAATTGAAAGTTTACATTGTCAGATATACCATAGGATACTACAATGTTTTTAGGATCACGCGGGTTGATTGCTATTGAAGTGCTCCACGCTTGGACGTTAGCGGGAAAGTTAGTCAACTGAATAGGCTCGCAAATCTTTACGTTACCATGCTTATCTACCTTACCAACAGCAACCATCAGATTTAACGTACCATTTGTTTTATCTTGCACCGTTGAGTTATCAGACCAAGCCCAAGCCATTACCCCGCCATGAGCTGCATTGATATGTGTAGGCCGGAAACCATTGTTTGCTGAGCCTCCGTTAGTAAATTGAGTTGTGTCGGTAAATCCGTTGCTTATTACAAAGTTCTCGGAGAGTTTCTTTCGAGGTTTTGTGCTGAACGTAATCGCACAAGGTAAAAGGTTCTGAGGACCATTTGGAATAATATTGCCAAACGTTCCAGCACATTGGACAACGAGCCCACCAAAATTCGTCACTTGAACAATGTACCCGACAGGAGGAACGGGCAATGTATCTATAGGCTGAGCAAATGAGAATGGTAAACTTAGGCCATTGTTCGATGCAGCAACAATGGAACGCCACACTACATCATTAGGCCGCAGTTCTTCTGGCAAAAAGCCATCAGTGGTATATAAGTACCCGCCAGGTAATGGTGCTCCTGGATTTGAGGGACCAGTCTGAAAGTTAATGAGAGGAAGAAGAACAGTTACTTCGGAACCATCCTTGATGATATCAAGTGTTACCCAAAATTCTGTTCCTGCAACGGGGCTCCCGTTTGTATCGGCAAGCTGTAGTTGAATATTGTGTTTAAAGTGACCACATTTACTCTCTAGCGAGTGCTTTGGCTTCTTGTCTTCTTTGCCCTGGCAAAATCCCGGGAGCATGCAGCTGAGAGCAATACATGCAAGCCATGCGTGAGTGATAAAAAAATGCTTCATGGTTTCTTTCCTTAAAATTAATTTTGTAGAGTTGTTTTTACGCGAATCTTGTTTGAAATAGATGGTAAGCAATGAGAATGTCTATCATTACATGGGGTCTCCTTCATAGAAGGATCGCCCAGCCAAGAGCTCGGGTAATGCATTGAAAGCAAAAACTCTTTTGTTCATTTTCACTCCTGAGGTGAAGACATCATTTTTCATAAAATAACAAAAGCGACTTTACACAATCAAGAGTTTTACCAAAAGAACGCATATTCCATCGACTTCTATCACAAAGGGGGAGATCTTGAGACCTCCCCCTCTTATAGTACGTATATACTCCTATGCTTTTGGTTTAGCAAACCTTTCAAGACGCGGCTGAAGCGACTTTTTTATCGACTCCTGGGGCTTTTCAGTACGCACCTGTGGAAGCAATTCAGCTGATTTTTCAGATGCCCCATTTGCAGGTGGAACTGTATAAAGGGGATTGGAAAGCGGAATTGACTCAACTAGTTTATCAAGTTTTTTGGCAGGAATTCGTGCACCAAAATATTGCAAACCTTCGAATGTTGGATCATTACGTCCATCGTACCAACCAAAAATGAGATCTCCCGTTTTGCTATCAAGTGCCATCGATTGGAAACCACGATTTGCAAAATAACTCGTAGCTATATCGATTGCATTTGACCACGTTTGTCCGTTATCACGCGATATAACAAAGTAAATCCTCATGTTTTGTGAAGTATCGGGGACTGAAGCCGCTGAAAGAGCGTAGAGAGCTTGCCGCTTATCATCATAGAGTAGTGCTTGCGCATTGGTAAGGGCATAAATAGGCGCGGAAATACGGTGCGAGTTTTCATTAATTATAGCCACATTCCATGCTCCAGCATAATTCATATCAAGCGCTCCTGGAGATTTGAATACCACCTCGCTCAGATGACGATTCGTAAATGCACCAGGGACAGATCTTCCCAGAAACCAAAACCTTCCATCAGTAGAAGACGCCAGTCCACCGAACAGACGAATAGCATTCGAGAAGTTTGTCAATTCTACCGTTGATGGCGATCCGAATTTGTTAAAACCAAAAATCGGTATAAAGCCAATGATTGGAATAGTGTCATTATTAGTAACAAAATCAACGCCAAAATAAAGCCCATACTGACCTGTATCATCTGTACCAAAACAATATTGAGGGAAATCATAAGAATCAGAGGTGTTAGCCGGAGCAGGCAGAGTAAACACATTCTGAAAGGTAACACCTTTATCTACGCTCACCGTAAAGATCGGCTGACCTGTAAAAATGCCTCTTTCATCAAAGAAGGTATTTGTAACGTACCAAATGTTACCACAGTTATCAGCTGCGACACCTCTATTATCATCAAAACCATCTGACTGTGGATTCAAAATTGGTATCTGACCGTTAAGCTTTGGGCTCGCTATGATAAAGGTCGCTGGAATCGATTGATTTCCAGGAGATACTTGATAGGTGCCTGCACCCCCAGGGGTTCCTGATAGTTGCTTGGTAATAATGGTTCCAGGAACTATTCCTGCTTGTCCTACAGGCAATGTGTATGCATAAATATTTTGACCGACTGCCAGTGTACCATTGAATATTTCATCAGGAAATACCGTTAAAATATTACCCGAAATGCTTCCGTTAAAAGCTATATATTCGTAAGGATCGGGCCATGTTTTGCCACCATCAAACGATACTGCTCGACAGCACGGATATTGAAAATTTACGTTGTCGGTTATACCGTAGGATACCACAATGTTCTTGGGATCACGCGGATTGATTGCGACTGCTGTAGTCCAAGCTTGGATGTTAGCAGGAAAATTAGTCAACTGAATAGGCTTACGAACTTTCACGTTACCCTCTTTGTCAACCTTACCGACGGCAACCATCAGATTCAGTGTACCATTTGCTTTATCTGCAATGTTTGAATTATCTGTCCAAGCCCAAACCATTACCCCCTTATGTGCAGCATTCATATGGAAAGGCCTGAGGCCCTCAGAAATAGAACTTGGATTAAATTGAGTTATGTTGGTAAACCCCTTGCTTATTATAAAGTTCTCACAAAGCGTCTCCTTAGGACATACACTATAACCAATCTCACAAGGTAAGAGGATCTGTGCTCCCACTGGAATAATATTACCAAAGGTTCCTGCACACTGTATAACAAGCCCCCCACCATTCGTTACTTGAACTAGGTAACCAGCTGGCGGCAGCGGCAAAGTATTGATCGGCTGACTAAACGAAAAGGGTAAACTTAAGCCATTGTTCGATGCGGCAACAATGGAGCGCCACACTATATCATTCGGCCGAAATTCTTCCGGCAAAAAGCCATCAGAGGTATACAAGTATCCCCCTGGCAGAAATGTTCCAGGGTTAGAGGGACCAGTTTGAAAATTAATAAGAGGAAGCTGAATTGTTACGTCAGGACCATCCTTTGTGATAGTAAGCGTTACCCAAAATTCTGTTCCAGCAACTGGGTTACCATTTGAATCGGTAAGCTGCAGTTGAATGTTGTGCTTCAAACATTTACGTTCACAGTGCCCTATCTTAGGCTCGTGTACTTTATCTTCTTTGCCCAGACAAACTCCGGAAAGCAGAGAGCCTATAGTAAAAGCGAGCCACGCTTGAGAAGCAAAAAATCGTTTCATGGTATATATTCCTTAAAAAAGTAAAATTTTTGATTGAATGTTCTACTCAAACTTTTGTTTGAGTACGTAAGCGATGAAAATCTGCGTCATTACATAGGCGCCCCTTCGCAACTGAGGTGCGCCCTCGCAAAAGTCATACATAAACTATTCAGGAAAGCTATCAACTCTTTGTTCATTACCACTCCTCGGTTCAACATTTTTTGCACGATAACAAACTCATACGCGGAAAATCAAGAGTTTTTCCAAAAATAAGCGCTGTGAGAGTTTCGTCTTGTATCACCACTTTTTTTAGCATTGATTTGGGGGGGAATTTACCTCAGCTTCAATTGATCGGAGCTCTCGGGTTGAAAGGATAGAAATTTAAGCTAATCGTAGACATTGAAAGCCACTAGAAATGTTTTTATTTGGCGTTTAGGAATGAAACCATTGTAGCGAAAGCAGGTGAGCGGAGAGACAGGTATCGATCTTATGCGGTAAAGAACAGTTTGCTTAGGGCTTCAGCAACACCTGCAGGCCGAGATGCTATCGACGCTGACACAGGAACTGCAAACAAAGTCGCAGTAGTCATAAAGTTAGTAGACGATGTGCTCATGCAGTGACTCACTTAAATAAGTCTAGAGATGAGCCAGGAATGGGACTCACGTTGGCTGTAGAAACCAAGAAGGTATGGGAGGGAATCAGGATAGCGCAAGGGATACAGCGATTGATCAACTTTTAAGCACCAGTTATCAAGGGCTCTGTCATTTGAAAGAAGGATTGCATGGGTTCAAGAGTAAAAAAGGTGTCACTAGAATTGATCATAAAATGGTCAACATTTCGACAAATCTGAGACTCAAGAAAAGGGCTCGAAGCAGCAAAGATCTACGATCTAAGACAGCCACCTGCATACAATGTTTTGATATAAAGGGAAGTAAGATTAATAGAAATACGCTTCCCTCTGACGATCAAGCAAAAAAACGGCCTGCAAATGCAGACCGCTCTCAAATCTAACTAAGAATCTTTAACTCTAGTGGTGAACTTTCTGCTCATTTAGCAGACTAGTATGTTTCGGATCGATTGGCTCCTACAAATCCCAAGGACTCGCTACAGCTGCGACGAACTTGCTGGTTTAAAGTTTCTGGAAAACCAGTCAAAAGGACCTTCATGTAATTATTGCTGCTTGCACCACTTTTTATGAGCCACTGTATGGTTAGGGCACAAGCTTTCAAATTTGCTGAGTTATTCTCGAGCAGCACTTCAGCCCTTTCAAAGCAAATCATCACTTTCTTCGGACAGCTTTCAGCAAGAATAAAAAGGTCATACAGCTTAGCAGCTGCCTCATCAATTGGGCAATCTGTGAACACTGTAGCCGGGCAGTAAATGAAATGAAGACCACTGCTTTGTGCTATTCTCCTTGCAACCCTCATCTTATGCTGATGCAACGGGCCACAAAATAATAGATTAGGCAACGCAGAATCAGCTTGCACAGCACGTCCTAATGATTGAGAAATATCCTGTATTCGTTTTTCAAGAGTTGGATCGAGGACAGCTTCTAACTCTTGTGATGCGCTTGCGCATCTGCTTAAACAACGCTCATCATCCCTATAATAATCTTTTTCCCAAGCCTTTAACTCAAGAAGAAGCGCTAATCTCCTTCTTGCTTCAACATTTGTAGCCAGGTCATTATCTGTAATGCCCCAGAATTCCATTAGCTCTCGTTCCACTGCATCATATTGATGTGGCTGGGGAACTATCCATCTGGAAATCGAAAAGACCGCCGCAGCTGCGCGTTGCATTAGGGACGCATCACTCTCTAAAGAGATAGGGATCTCTGTCGAAAAGACTGCCGCAGCTGCGCGCTCCATTAGGGACACATCACTTTCTAAAGAGATAGGGATCTCTGCTGCCTGCGATCCAATAACTGTCAAAAGCAGTAATCCACATAATAACTCTTTTCTAAATACGTTCATGTTATTTCCTCAAATGCTATACTGTACAGAAAAATTGATTCAGAACCACTTTGAAATTAATTTTTCACTCACTTATATGTGATGAACGGCCTACAAGATGATTGCAGACCGTTCATCTAATTTATTTATAGCACAACTTATCTGGGTTTTTAATAAGATATGTGATAATTTTACTTCGATCATCAACCTCATTCAAAGAATTGCCTGCTGCTGGCAAAGAATAGCCTGCTAGCTTTTCCACCATTTGCTTTAGATGCTCTAGATGTTGATCACCAACAACCGAAGTTCGGGATTTATCTTGTTCAGCATTTTGACTTACTTGGTCTTCATCAACTTCTTCAAAAATATGGCCTTCTCGACACAGCTCTAGGCTTAAAAGAGTGAGACGTGCCACCTGCACTTTTGCAGCTGCAACCTCAGCATGGCGTAGAGGGTTATCGCAGTTGAGGATGATAAAATTCGTCAAACAGCTGATTTCGTCACTAGGAGCTTGATTTACTCTTGCTGCTTGCAGCAGCTCCTTCTTAATGGAGTACTCTTCCATCGTATCGGCTATCTGAGCTGCGAACAATGCAGGAGCAGACAAAAGCAAGAGCCCACTCAACACCATATGAATATTTTTTGTGTATACGTTCATCGTATCCTCTTAAATAATAGTCTAGAGAAAACAGGAAGACAGGACCGCCCTGCATCGTTTCTCTCTCATTTGCAAGGCCTGTTGGGTTGTAATAGAATACCAAGAAACAGTATTTTGTCAATAATGTATTTCTAACTGAATGATACTACAAATCGAAAAAGTAAAAATATCTTAAAAAAATCTAAATAGTTGCTCGAGTGGTTCCGCTGACCAAGAGAAAGAAGCCTCACTAAATCACGTACTCATAGTGCACTATCGCTCGCTTAACTTTTTTGGTATACTATACTCAGAAAATCTTATAGAACTACACTAAACTTTACCTAAGAAGACCATGGCAAATAAACGAGATTTCTACGAAATACTAGGCGTTCCAAAAACTGCTTCGCAGGATGAAATTAAAGCTGCTTATCGCAAGCTTGCGATGAAGTATCACCCTGATCGTAATCCAGACAATAAGGAAGCTGAAGACAAATTCAAAGAAGCTGCTGAAGCATATGAAACCCTTTCAAATCCAGAAAAGCGGAAGCAGTATGATCAGTTTGGTCATGCTGGGCCTATGGGTGGCTATGGCTCACAAGATATGAATATGGATGATATCTTCAGGAACTTTGAAGATATTTTTGGGGATATTTTTGGCGGACAAACTCAACAGCGTCGTCGTCATAGAAAGGCCGGTCCTCTTCCAAAGCGCGGCCATGATCTGAGGAAAGAGCTCACCTTAAGTTTAGAAGAAGCATTTTTAGGCGTAGCTAAAGATATCAAGTTGTATCACTTCGTCATCTGCAAGACCTGTGAAGGGAAGGGGATGCCTGCTGGAGAAACAGCAACGACCTGCTCTGAATGCCAAGGCAATGGCCAAGTAGCATATCGGCATGGGATCTTCATGTATACCCAAGGCTGCCCTACGTGCCACGGTGATGGCTATATCATAGCTAATCCTTGCAGTACCTGTAAGGGTCAAAGTCGGGTCCAACAGTATGAAACAGTAAGCATCAATGTACCGAAGGGAATCTATGATGGCGCAGATTTGCGTATACCTGGCAAAGGAGATGCTGGGGTCTTTGGGGGCGAAGCGGGAGACCTCTTTATCCACATACAAGTCATGCCACATAAGAAGTTTACCCGGGTTGAAGATGATCTTGAATGCTTCATTGTCCTTACCTATCCTCAACTGGTATTTGGCTGCCAAGTCGATGTTGAAAACATAGACGGAAGTATTGAAACCATAAAGATTCCTAAGGGCTGTCCTATTTCTGAACGGATTATTGTTTCAGGGAAAGGCTTTGCAAAAATTAGAGGCAAAGGACGAGGCAATTTAGTAGTCATCACCAAATGTGATATCCCTAAGAAACTACCTGCTGAAGCGGAAGAGCTCTTGAAAAAATACTCAGAGATTATTGGAACAAATACCAATTCTCATGAGAGCAGTATCAAAAGTTTCTTTAAGAAGTTTTTGCGATAATCTTCCATTGACAACCCTCACGTCCGTGGGATATGGTTGTGAGAAATGGAGGAGATATGTGCTTTTCAGCTCAAGCAAGTTTTTTTTCAGCAGCACTCTTGGTGAGTATCGGAATCGCTACGATTTATAAAGCACGTTCGACACCATCACTTCGATGCTTTTCACTCATTCCCTTGCTTTTTGCTCTTCAGCAAGCTGCTGAAGGGGTCATCTGGATCGGCGGCACCGAGAGTCTGCTTTTTGCAGCTCAAACTCTCTTTCTCACTATAGCCCTCATTGTATGGCCTATCTGGATACCTTTATCGATTGCACAAGTTGAGACTTCCCCTGTACGAAAAGCAGTTCTTTATCTGCTCGTCAGTACCGGTGTTATCTGGGGAGTTTTTGCACTCGAAAGCATTCGCTCAGCAACAACACTCATCCACTCATGCCATATCTCTTATACTTTGAATAGCTGGACACCACTAACGACCGATCAAGCTATCGGCCTCTATGGCTGCTTGACACTCTTGCCCTTTTTCATTGCTCAGAACCGATCATTAAAACTCTTTGGCGTTCTGGTAACGTACTCGTACATTATAAGCTATCTCTGTTGGTATGCATTCTTCATATCTGTCTGGTGCTTCTTTGCGGCACTTTTGAGTATGACAGTGTATATAATCGTTTCTCGCTACGTAAAAAAGGGGTTTGAAAGAAGAATTATTGATAGGGGCCAGAAGCCCCTATCGCCTTATTAATAATTCTTCTCTTTTCTGCCTCCATGAAATGTAAAGATCTCTGCAAGAGGCTTGCCTAGATGTTTTGCAAAGAGCTCTTCCATCTTGGGATTGCCTCGCGCCAGAGTTATGGCAGAAATACTTTTTGGACCATATGCAAGTGCTGCAGACTCAGCTGAAGGCGCTGCACTAATTTGAATACCAGTAATGCGAGGATCAGCACCCTGTGTAAGGAGTGCTTCTGCCACACCAAGGTCACTCAGCTCAGCTGCATACATGAGTGCCGTATACCCAGAATTATCTTGTGCATTAACATCAGCTCCTTGAGCAATCATGCGAGAAATGAGAGGTAAAATGTTAGCTCGACGACTAGGATGTCTGTGAAGCTCCTGAACAGCTTCGATCAGAACAGTTCTCCCTTGATCATCACGATGGGTAAGCAGAGTTCTTAAAAAATGAGGATCATAATCTGCTGACTGCTGCCCATAAAAATTAAGCAGAGCAGGAAAATTTGATTCACTCAATATCTCGGTCATATGGTTTATCAACCACTGCTTTGCAGCTTTGGCATTTGCTGCTGCCAAGTAGAACATTACCTTTATCTGATCCCCAAGTTGTTTGATATTAAATTTACGGATAATAAGAGGTACAATCAGATTGAGAGAACGCTCAGCTTCTGCATCGCTAAGCTTGTTAAGGTATGCTGCAACATTCTGGGCTGCAGCCCAAGAATCTTCCTTTTGTATCAACCTTTGCAAAACATCTGAGCTACTTTCTAGTAAAAGACAAGACACTTTCCCAGTAAATAATATACCAGCTGCAACGAGTAATACTCGCATTGTATTGTTTTTCATGATAAAACTCCTTTGTAAAAGATATAATTTTTGACACTCATTCCTTTAAGTTATCCAGCTACAACGTTTCCTTTTCTACTGGTGTACCTTGTACCGTAATTTGATTACGCTAATCACATTTTCAATTTAAGATCGCCCTGGGTCTTAGCTTTCAATCCCAACATACGACCAACCTGTGGTCGGATCCCCCCGAAGTATCGTCTTCGTCTTCAACCCTTTCCTGCGGAAGTATATATTTTAATTTTACCAATTTTCGATTCAGATAGTCAATATATAATTCACACAAGCCCTTGGAGAGCAATCATAGCTATGAAAGACTGACAGGTTTTTTATACAGAAACGAAGCGTTTCTTGAGACTTTTCTGCGAAGGATGCAAGCGATGATTGTGGGTGATGCCAAGCTTGTAGACCATATCAAAGAAAAACTCCCGATCAGGACCTTTGACGACAGCTTGCTCATGAGCCTCTGACAGAGCCACGGGATAGCCATTACCCTTGCCAACTTGATCCTTCACAATAGCAATTACCATTGACAGCGCATCGGAATCTTCAGCAATCCAACGAGGAATTTCTATGCGCGCAATCTCACCAGGTAAATGAAGATAGACAAAACAAGGAACTAAATGATGTGGATAGCTTCCAGCAAGGGCTGAATTATGGGTAAACACGGTTGTTCGATGATTGACAGGCAAGAAGAAGGAAACAAGGTGCGTATCGATGATCGTATCTAAAGGAGTATCTTCCTTCACAAATTTATGAGAAATGCAATTTCTCAGCAGAGCTACAAGCTCTTTGCTTTTAGGCAAACTAATATAACCTGCAATTAAGAGTCGTTCTTGATAAAAACCATCTAAAAGCTCAATATACCGCTTGAGAAATCGCTCTTTAATCTGAGGACTTTTACTCTCAAGGTGCCAAAAGATAAGAGAGCCATCACAGAGATACAGATGAGGTATAGCAGGCTGCACTCTACGGACATTACTACTTTCAAGCAAACCTTTTTCAAACTCAAGCTCACCACGACGACAGTTAACCATATCTTCAGTCATATCTGGATCATCAAGAGAGGTACCCACAACTGGCTCTGAAAAAAGCTGTACAGAACTCATCTGACCATAGACAAACTTTACCACTCCCGTATTAATAAGATAACAGGAAACACCCTGATGCTTATCAGGGTATATCTGAGACCCATCAGTAGCAACTACCACATAGGGGTACTTTTGAGGATCCTCAAGATAGAGTGTATTCAAAGCTCCTTGCCATAGGGGAACAGGATAGGGCGCTTGCACTTTCTTAATAACCTCAAGTGCGTGGGGGTGATCACATAGCCACTCAAAAATGCGTTTTGCAGCACCGAGTTCGAGGCCCGTATCCTGGAAGAGTCCAGGAATACTTTTTTGTAATTCAGCTATGAGTTTCAATTTGTCGAGCATACAACTACCTATTGAAAAGGGTTCCTCTCCATTCTACCAGAGGAGCAGTTTTTATGCCATGAGTTAGCTTGGCCTTATGCCTATATCTTCTCGCTCGACGTTATTTTTAAGACTCAAATTACTCTCCGTTACCTTCCAGAACCCCCTCCAAGGGCCCGATTCAGGTCGCAACGTATATTTGTCATCAAAGGTCACATACACCGTCTTTCTATTTGGATTAATAACATACTTATATTGTTTCCCGCCCGGGATTGTCACATCCACCCAAAGCGTTTCTTCTCTGCTTACACTTGGAATATCGACCTTTTGGGCTTTGCCAGAGTTAACACTCATAGGACCACTAGTCCATCCTGCATGCACAGAAGTTGGGCTGTACTTTACATCAAACGTGATTGTGCTCTCAGATTTGTTATAGATTTCAAAATCCTCAGCCTTCTTTGCCTGGCTCAGGTTTAGCGAAAGAATCATGACAGCAAGTGCCAATAAACTCATTTTCTTCATGGTATCTCCTTTTTCCTTATGATTTACAATTACCTGTCTCTCGTTTCTACTAATCTTCATCATCTTTCTGTGTGCCACGTTTGCCAGAACACACCGCTTTGTACTGTTTTGACCAGGCCTCACTTGTAATTAAGCATAGTATCTTTAAAGACTTAACCCACTCTTTGTTTTACGGTTCACACTTTTCCACGGACCTTCTGAGGATAAATATCCAAGGTTTCATAAGTATCTTCATCATCTCTCCTTTCGCTGACTAGAAGGCAAACGTTCTTGTTTTTTTCTTCAATCAAGACGAGGCTCTGACCTGCCCGACCAAAGCAATTGAGCTCGCACTGATGAGTTTTCTAACTTAATCTCTTTTGAGCTCACATTATTCTTCTGGGGCAAATGACTCTCTGTCTCGCCTCTAAAGCCCCGCCAACGGCCGGTTTGAGGACGAAGTGTCCATTTCTCAGGACCAAGAGTAAGATAGAGAGTTTTCCCTGCCGGAAGCTTATATTCCACATCAGGTGGCTCTCTCAGAGGCATCTTCGGATCAAAAACTGAGGTAAACGCCCAAACTTTGTAAGAAAAAGGGGGGTGAAACCAAATATCCACCTGAGACGGCTTAGATAGATCAATATTGAACTGCTTGTGATCTCCAGGCTTACTCTCGAAAAAATCGAACCCTTGATCTTTAACAACCGAACCACCATTTTTTAGTCGAACCCAGACTTTTTCCTTAGCCTTGTTGTATAACTCAAACGTAGGTACCCCGGCCTGCAGTGAACCCGCTACGATGCTCATCATCAAACCTATCTTCTTCATCGTCTCTCCTTTATCGACTTACGCCAATTTCTGCCAGCCGCGTTCCTTTTTAGAAGGCTGCTTCTTACTTGCAAAACGTTCCTTCACTTTTACTGAACTACTTATTAAGGTAACTTCACTTGAACGCAGATTATTTTTAAGAGGCAGATTACTCTCTGTCACGCCTCTCCACCCCCGCAGAGGACCCGTTTCAGGATAAACTTGCCACTCAGAACCCAAGCTCAGATACAGGGTTTTCTTTGCGGGAAGCTCGTACTCTCTATCCGGGCATTTAGGCTCAAATACAAAGGCTTGCTTGCTCTCTTCAGCTCGTTGAAGAGCCCCACTCTGTTGTGCACGTTTAAACATTTCATCAAAGCTCTCCTCAGCCTCAGAGCAGATTTCCAAACGAGTTGGCGTACTTGTATCAATACTCAATTGTGTTTGGTCTCCCGGCTTGCTCTGGAAACGTCCAACAATCACAGCCGCTGCGTGGCTTCCTTTTTTCAGCGTAACCCAGACTGTATCTTTGCTTTTATTGTACAGCTCAAAATTAGGGCGCTCGAAGCAGCCTGTCTCAACAAAAGCTGCTATGCTCACCATCACTAATGACACTATCTTATTCATTACGATCTCCTTGCGCATACAATGTGGAGGATTATACTCCCCCATGCTTCTTCGTCATGCAATCTCAGTAATACCCACCTGCTTTACATTGTTCTTTCGACTCAAGCCACTTTCAGTCACGCTCCTCAATCCATCCCATTTACCAGTTTGCGGGGTCAATCCATTTGGGCGAAGGGTAACGTAAATCGTTTTTCCTTTAGTAAAGGTATACTGCTTATCAGGATTAATAGCGCCAACTGCTCTCTTAGCGGTCTGAGCTACGCCTTTAACAAATTTTGTAAGTGTTTCACCCCAACTACCCTTAGAGCCTTCCACGCCAGTAGCCCCAGCAGGCTGAGCCGGATTTTTAAAATAAATACTCAATATTGTTTGATCATTTGTATCAATATCCACTTGCTGTTGCTTTTTATCTGCTGTTTCATATACTTTGCTGGAATCTGTAGCACGATTTTTCACCGTAAACCAGACAGGATTTCCCGTCTTATTAAACAACTCAAATTCCTTAGCTTTTTCCTTTTCTTTAGCAGCACTTGCCAAGCTCACGGTAAGAATCGTGACGCCAAGTGTTAGTAAACTCATCTTCTTCATAGCTATCTCCTTTTTTTCTATGGTTTTTGCTCTCTTACTTTTTAATAATGTGCTCAAGAATCACTTCTTGAGCTATCACGAGAACGCCGATTCTGCCAGCCGAATATCGTGTGTCGCAACGTTGCACCTCAGACTCTGACCACTTTTTGCACTCCACGGCCACCCAAGGAATGAAACCATTTGTGGTTTAAAATCCCTGCATCATCCCAGGTAACATAGATATTTTTCCGAGTGCAAAGGTATATTCCTTACCAACCTCCTTCCCTGTGGCAAGAAGCACTCTTGCATCTCTCTCAAAAATCTCCAATTTTGTTACACGATTGGGATCAAGATCACGAATTCGCTGCTCTCCCGACCTTATTTCAACTATTTCAAAAGGATTCGTTTTACCCGAAATTCAAACTGACCTCTCCTTGATCCATAGCAGATGGCTGAGAAGCCGTATTGTATATCTCAAATTCATTGTTTGCCTGCATCAAGCTCATTGAAGGAGGAATAAAATCTGCTTCATTCTGTCCTAACCCTTTTTGATCTCGTTCATAGTAATATTATTTTTTAAACTCAACCACAAAGCACCAAGCCAGTGACCACCAGTTTGTGGACGAATACCTGTCTTATCTAAGGTGACATAAATCATTCTCCCTGCCGGGAAACTATACGTAAGATCAGCCGGTCTACCGGCAACATTTCGGGTAGCCGTCTCTACACCCTTTTGGTATTTTTCATACGTCAATTTGGTTGGAAGACTTCCCTTCCAAATTTCCAGCTTAGTTGTTTTATTTCTATTAAGAGGAAGTTGTACAGCAGTGCCTGGATCAGAAGAAAAATAGTCAAAATCACCATTCTTTATCACCGTTCCATTGGTAACCCTCACCCAGATTCGCTCAGGTGCTTTATTAATTAGTTCAAAATCAACAGCAGCCTGAAGTGAAGCAATACTAAAACCGAGCACTAAAAAAAGCATTTTTTTCATGATCCATCCCTTTCAATTATAAACATCTATAATTTTATATTACTACTTATTGTTTCATATAGTCAATAGATTGGGATTGTTTGTGGGAAGTTACGCTTCTAAGAGCTTAAAGATAGATGAAAATTATTTCCTTAAATATTTACTATTAGAATTATACAATGATAATATTATAATTAGAGAGAGATAATTAAAAATACACATTCTAAAGGGTAACCATGAACTACTATTTAATTGTAATCGTCTGCATGCTCAGCAGTGCTCTTTTCGGAGTACAAGAGCGACCCTCTACGATAACCCAACTTGCACCAAGCGGAACAGTTCGCCCTTCTCCATTTCGCGTCCTGCCTGGGGACATTAAGGGTATGGTAGCACAGAAGCTTATTCACGAACATCCAACTCTCATCGAGCCAGTCAATTATGCACTTCCAAATCTCGGCAAAATATACTCGAGTGCTCTGACGTCAGATGGTAAAATGGCCATAATTGGATATTCTGATGGAACTGCACGTTTCTGGGATCTGAGCGATCCAGCCAGTCCTAAGCAGTTCGGCATTCTTTTGGGGCATACCGATATGATATGGTCAGCAGCTCTGTCTGAAGATGGCAAAGTGGCTTTAACCGGATCTGAGGATGGAACTGCGAGGCTCTGGGATCTGAGTGATCCGGCAAGTCCCAAACTGCGAAGTGTTCTTTCGGGGCATGCTGGTGAGGTAACTTCAGTAGCTCTGACAGCAGATGGCAAGATAGCTTTAACTGGATCTACCGACACAACTGCACGCCTTTGGGATCTGAGTAAGCCGGCAAGTCCCAAGCTGGCAGGTCTCCTTTCAGAGAGGTCGATATGGTCGGTAGGCCTGACGGCAGATGGCAAGGTAGCTTTAACTGGATTTGCCAATGGAACTGCGAGGCTCTGGGATCTGAGTGCTCCAAGCAATCCAAGACAGCTTGGTGTGCTCTACGGGCACACCGAAATGGTACGGTCGGTAGCCCTAGCACAAGATGGCAAGCTGGCCCTCACTGGGGCTTTAGATGGAACTGCACGTCTCTGGGATCTGAGTAAGCCGTCAAGTCCCAAGCTTGCAGGTCTCCTTTCAGAGGATTCGTCGGTATGGTCGGTAGGCCTGACGGCAGATGGCAAGGTAGCTTTAACTGGAGAGCACGGAAGGGTACGACTCTGGGATTTGAGAAATCTCGCGAGGATTAGATCGCGTGTTCTTTCGGGCCAAACGGGGACTGTAACGTCATTAGCTCTCACTCCTGATGGTAGGATCGCCTTCACTGGAGACAATAATGGGATTGCGCAGTTCTGGGATTTAATCCCCCCGATGCCTCTTGAAAAGGTTCAAACAATCATTACTGATGATGTTTTGAGGCAACGAGAAGAAGATAGAATAGAACTACTGAAAGTCTTCGATAATCCTCAAGAGCTACTTAAGCTTTTAAAAGCGATTTATGGTGATTCCCAACTTGCAGCTCACAGAGACTTACGTAATCAAGCGGGAGAAACACTCCTCATGAAATTAATCGAATATAGAGACCTGTACGTAGATTCCGCAGGCATCTTTGATGCGACTGTAGCGGCTAATCTTTTAAGGTACCTTGTTGCAAACAGTGACGTAAATGCTGCGGATGACCGGGGTGAAACTGCGCTTATCAAAGCAACCAAGAAAAGTGATCTTTCAGATATTAAACTCTTGCTTGATCGTGGAGCTCATATTTTCCATAAGGATACAAGTGGAAAGAGTGCATTCGATTATTCGCGAGGTAAGCCTGAGATTGAAGAATTTTTTGTGTACAAATTATGGCGAACTATAGGAAAGCCTCGAGGAGATGTAAATGCACGAGATGTGCGTGGAGAAACGCTTCTTATTGCAGCAACAAAACGTGGGGACGTTGATGCCGTAGGGTCATTACTTGCCCTCGATGCTGATCCCTTTATTGAAGATAGCACAGGTGCAACAGCGTTTGTATATGCCCGCGGTAATCCCGCGATGGAGCATCTCTTTGCGGATAAACTTAAAGTAGCGGTACGAGATCTCTTTCCTCCTAAACAGATGGGTGTAAATGCCCAAGATGAGCGTGGGGAAACAGCCCTTATAGCAGCGACTAAGCGTCGTGATAGCCGAGGTGTTGCCTCACTATTAGCCCAAGGAGCTGACCCATTCATCCAAGATACTACTAAAAAAACTGCACTCGATTATGCTCGAGGTAATTCAGCACTTGAGAAACTGTTTGCTCAAGCATTACATCAAACTGTACAAAATCTCTTTCCCCCGCAGGAATTCGATATAAATGTGAGAAATGAGCAAGGAGAGACAGCTCTTATAGCAGCAACCAAGCGTGGTAATGTTGCCGTTGTCAAGTCCTTACTTGCCCTGGATGCTGACCCATTTATGGAAGACAAGAACAAAAAAACTGCACTTGACTATGCTCGCGGTAATCCTGAAATGGAGCAGGCGTTTGCAGAGAAATTGGGTGTAGGGGTGCAAGAACTCTCAGCATGGTTCAAAAGTTTAGGATAGAGCCTTTGAGCCACTAGTTTGAGGGTCATTGGATTAGAGTTTATCCATTCATGAGATTTCAGGAAGAGGACGTCACCTAGGAAACAATCCCTTCTAAGAGCTTAAAAATAGATAAAAATTATTCCTTAAATATTTACTATTAGAATCATATAATGATAATATTATAATTAGAGAGAGATAATTAAGAATACATTCTAAAGGACAACCATGAACTACTATTTAATTGTGATCGTCTGCATGCTCAGCAGTGCTCTTTTTGGAGTGCAAGAGCTACCCTCTACGATAGCCCAACTTGCACCAAGCGGAACAGTTCGCCCTTCTCCATTTCGCGTCCTGCCTGGGGACATTAAGGGTATGGTCGCACAGAAGCTTATTCACGAACATCCAACTCTCATCGAGCCAGTCAATTATGCGCTTCCAAATCTCGGCGAAATATACTCGAGTGCTCTGACCTCAGATGGTAAAATGGCCTTAATTGGATATTTCGATGGAACTGCACGCCTTTGGGATCTGAGTGATCCAGTAAGTCCCAAGCAGCAGGGCGTGCTCTCTGGGCATACCCATGCGATACGATCAGTAGCATTAACACAAGATGGCAAGGTAGCCTTAACAGCATCTATTAATAGACCTGCTCGGCTCTGGGATCTGAGTAATCCGGCAAGTCCTAAGCAGTTAACTGTCCTTTCTAGTCATGCTGGTGCGGTAAGTTCAGTAGTAGCTCTAACGGCAGATGGCAAGGGAGCCTTAATTGGATCTTGGGATGGGACTGTGAGCCTTTGGGATCTGAGTAATTTGACAAGTCCCAAGCAGCAAGGCGTACTTTCTGGGCATACCGATGCGATAAGCTCCATAGCTTTTACGCAAGATGGCAAGATAGCCTTGACTGGGTCTCTAGATGAAACTGCACGTCTCTGGGATCTGAGTAATCCGTCAAGTCCCAAGCTGCAAGGCGTACTTTCTGGGCATACCGATGCGATAAGCTCCATAGCTTTTGCGCAAGATGGCAAGCTGGCCCTCACTGGGTCTCTAGATGGAACTGCACGTCTCTGGGATCTGAGTAATCCGTCAAGTCCCAAGCTGCTAACTGTCCTTTCAGAGGATTCGTCGGTATGGTCGGTAGCCCTTGCACAAGATGGCAAGGTAGCTTTAACTGGGGCGGCGAATGGAAGAGTGCGACTCTGGGATTTGGGAAATCTAGCGAGGATTAGAACGCGGATTCTTTCGGGCAGAACTGAGAATGTCTCGTCAGTAGCACTCACGCCTGATGGCAAGGGGGCCTTAACTATAGACGATGTGATTGCGCAGTTCTGGGATTTAATCCCTCGGATGCCTCTTGAAGAGGTTCAAAAAAAAATTACTGATGATGTTTTGAAGCAACGAGAGAAAGATAGAATAAAACTACTGAAAGTCTTCGATAATCCTAAAAAGCTACTTAAGCTTTTAAAAGCGATTTATGGTGATTCCCAACTTGGAGCTCACAGAGACTTACGTAATCAAGCGGGAGAAACACTCCTCATGAAATTAATCGAATATAGAGACCTGTACGTAGATTCCGCAGGCATCTTTGATGCGACTGTAGCGGCTAATCTTTTAAGGTACCTTGTTGCAAACAGTGACGTAAATGCTGCGGATGACCGGGGTGAAACTGCGCTTATCAAAGCAACCAAGAAAAGTGATCTTTCAGATATTAAACTCTTGCTTGATCGTGGAGCTCATATTTTCCATAAGGATACAAGTGGAAAGAGTGCATTCGATTATTCGCGAGGTAAGCCTGAGATTGAAGAATTTTTTGTGTACAAATTATGGCGAACTATAGGAAAGCCTCGAGGAGATGTAAATGCACGAGATGTGCGGGGAGAAACGCTTCTTATTGCAGCAACAAAACGTGGGGACGTTGATGCCGTAGGGTCATTACTTGCCCTCGATGCTGATCCCTTTATTGAAGATAGCACAGGTGCAACAGCGTTTGTATATGCCCGCGGTAATCCCGCGATGGAGCATCTCTTTGCGGATAAACTTAAAGTAGCGGTACGAGATCTCTTTCCTCCTAGACAGATGGGTGTAAATTCCCAAGATGAGCGTGGGGAAACAGCCCTTATAGCAGCGACTAAGCATCGTGATAGCCGAGGTGTTGCCTCACTATTATCCCAAGGAGCTGATCCATTTATCCAAGATGCTACTAAAAAAACTGCACTCAATTATGCTCGAGGTAATTCAGCACTTGAGAAACTGTTTGCTCAAGCATTACATCAAACCGTACAAAATCTCTTTCCCCCGCAGGAATTTGATATAAATGTGAGAAATGAGCAAGGAGAGACAGCTCTTATAGCAGCAACCAAGCGTGGTGATGTTGCCGTTGTCAAGTCCTTACTTGCCCTGGATGCTGACCCATTTATGGAAGACACAAACAAAAAAACTGCACTTGACTATGCTCGCGGTAATCCTGAAATGGAGCAGGCGTTTGCAGAAAAATTGGGTGTAGTGGTGCAAGAACTCTCAGCATGGTTCAAAAGTTAAGGATAGAGTCTTTGAGCCACTAGTTTGAGGGTCATTGGATTAGAGTTTATCCATTCATGAGATTTCAGGAAGAGGACGTCACCTAGGAAACAATCTTTTTTGCTTTTGAAACTGGGCCAGGCACAGCAGTTGACTTCCCCCAGTATCTCTTCTTCAGGCTCTCGACGTCTAATAGTTTCTGGTTGCTAGGAATTATATCTTTTTGTGCCACATTGTTTTTCAGACTGAACCCAGTTATTGCAGTTTTCCCTAACAATCCCTTGAGTGGTCCGGTTTGTGGTCTCAGTTTTTCTTTATCATCCCAGGTAACATAGATTGTTTTTTTAGGAGTAAAAGTATAGTCCCAACGTTTATCTCCTTCGTTCCAATAGTTTGGATGCATAGTAAAAATCTCTAAAACTGTCTCCTTTGTCAAATCGAGTTTCTGAATAGACTTGTGTCCAGCAGAAACGTCGTGTAGTTGTATAGGAAGATCAGAAGTAGGCACGGTGTACATTACCGTCTTCGAACCGTTCTTCAAAACATACCAAATAGGCTTCGAAGACTTGTTGTATATCTCAAATTCGTGATCAGCTTGTAGGCTCAGAGCTAAAAACGCTGCACTGACTGCCACCATCTTTTTCATACTAATCAACCTCCTTCTACCCCGATGTAAGAATGTTTAGATCAGGTCCTCTGCGTACATAGTTTTATACTACTACGCACCGTTTCGGATAGTCAATATATGAGGGAATTAATTTTTGGTGAAGTACGAGTTCGCCTTGTGCAACCTCACAACCGTATGCAATGCTTCAAGTGCAAGCAAGGCACAGCGCAGCCTGGTGGGACCAAGAGGAATGTTGAGCAATGCGAGCATATCATCCTTTGTATACTGCTCGAGAACAGAGAGAGAGACACCCACCGCAGCTTGGGTCAAAAGAGATGCAGCTGCTTGGCTAATAACACAGCCTTTGCCTTGAAAACGGACTTGGGCGAGAGAATCATTGTCAAAGCACGCTTGCAAAGAAATCTGATCTCCACAAGAGGGATTTAAAATCTCCGTGCAAACATCTGGTTGAGGCAAAGTGCCATAATTGCGAGGATATTTGTAATGGTCGAGTAACTCTTCTTGATATAATTCCATGATTACAGCTCTTGAACTATTTCGTGCTTAAGATACTCTACTAGTATACATAAATCTGAAAATTTAGCTAGGTAGGCATGAATCGGCGAGCTCTCGTTTGGGACCTTGGAAACACACTTATTAGCGCAGATGCATGGACATTTGCCCGCGAAGTCGGATTAACCGATTTCATGCTGTATGCTTTAATCGATTGGAAGAATCCTTTCAAAATGTACGAGGATGCATTTGCACTGCTTCGCCATCTCGATATTGATTTTGAAGAACCGCATCCTGGCGCAACAGCACGAGGAACACCCTTACCTGGACTTATGTGCAACTGGCTCGCCGGAAAAATTGATCCTGAAGGAATCAAGGACACCGTAGAGAGCTGTGTCCGTCGCTTAGCACGTGAAGGGTATTTTAAGAACAAACGGCATGAGCAGTTAATGCGTAGAGTACTTGAGGTTATGTTCAATCCTGTGCTATTTGCGCAGTGTATAAAGCCGATTAAAAAAGGGATTGAGCTTCTTAAGTCATGTGCCAGTCAAACGAACCCGGACGGAAGTAGGCGCAATGAACTGTATATTCTCTCAAACTGGGATGAGTTTTCGTTTAAGCAGATGGTAAGCTCTTCACTTTCGACGGAGGTCTTTACCTACTTCAACCCCGAGCATATTATGATATCTGGTGCAGTTGGGTGCATAAAACCACAACGTCAGATTTATACGCAGTTTTTAGATCAGTTCAATCTCAATCCAGAATACTGTATTATGATCGATGATCAACCAGAAAATCTCCGCCCTGCCGAGGAGTTCGGCATGACAGGCATACTTCTTGAGCACCGAAATTATACCGCTGTCACTGAACGATTAGAGAGATTAAAGGTTATCAGCTGATACTTTCTTTGAGCAGACAGTCGCTCCATAGAGTGCACTCAACATGAGAACGAGAACAAGATTCCACACAATAACAAAACTTGCATTAAGAAGTGCCATGTTTCCCAGAGCAAGATAATAGAGGTGAACTGCTGAACCTCCTACGAGCCATACTGATCCAGCAATAATTGTGGCAAGCCAGAACTCTTTATGAAAGAGCGGACAGATAAGACCAAGGACCGATAAGCCGAGCTCCGAAAATGCAAGCTCATATTGAAATGGACTCCATCCCCAGCCTATACAGGTTGAGATCTCGGGTCCGTAGAGAAACTGACCAGCTCCTCCCAAAAGGAACAAGCAGCCAACATTAAAAAAGAGAGCATACTTTAACATCATTTCAGGCAACTGCCGAAAGGTTCCACCTTCGACACAGATCTGCAAACATGGTATGGTAACAGAAAGAATAGCTAACACCAACGACAAAATCATATTCAACGTCATAAATGAACAATCAATCACGATCAACCCTCTTTTCTATGATTTATTATACTGTATTGTTGAGTGTAACAAATTTTCAAAAGAGTTCAAGCTGAAACTTTACCACGAGCGAAGAGAAGTCAGTGCCTTACAGAGTGCAGCGATATCCGAATGAGTGGTATAGGAGGCAAAGCTTGCACGGACAGAGCTCTCTATACCCAGCTTTTTATGAAGAATTTGGGCACAATGATTTCCGGCTCGAACACAGATCCCTTTGCTATCAAGATAGGCAGCAATATCATGCGCATGGACTGTTTCATGAACAAAACTCACCATATGACCCGATACTTTCAGCTCAGCTTCATTTCCTAAAATTCTGATGGGGAGTTTCCTTAAACCTTCGATAAGCTGGGCACATAAGGCTGCTTCATGCTTTTTAAGCTCTTCAAATGAGTTATGCTTTTGAATGTACTGCACGGCCGCTTCAAGACCGAGCACCTGAGCTACGGCAGGAGTTCCTGCTTCAAATCTACGAGGAGCCTCAAGCCACCTCGCTTCATGGTAGTCTACCGAATAGACCATGCCCCCACCAACCTGATACGGTTCCACCTCGGGCTGCATATGACGTGCAATATAAAGGACACCACAACCAGTTGGACCTCCCATCTTATGAGCAGAAAACACCAGAAAATCTACGTTAAGATCGTGAACTGCAAGAGCGCTTCGCCCTACCGCCTGGGCAGCATCAACTAACACTCGTGCACCCTGGGCATGAGCATGACTGATAATAAACGGAAGATCTACGTGCGTACTTAACACATTTGAAGTATGGGTACAGGCAACTAATTTTGTTCGAGGAGAGAGCAATGCACGATATGCTTCATAATCAAGCATTCCATCATTCAGTATAGGTATATACTTCAGGATAATTCCACGCTTTTCTAAGCGCATCCAAGGGAGGATATTCGAATGATGCTCCAGTTCGGTTATGATAATCTCATCACCCGGCTGCATGCGATCTGCCCAACTTGAGGCTATAAAATTAATACCCTCAGTCGTTCCCTTAGTAAATACAATTTCATCATCAAAGGCTCCAATGAATCGAGCAATCGTAGAACGAGCATGCTCATACTTTTCAGTAGCCCGTTCCGCAAGGCTATATACGCCTCTATGCACCGGAGCATTTGAATGCACGTAAAAAGCATTCATCGCATCGAGAACAACCTGAAGCTTCTGCGTGGTAGCGGCATTATCTAAATAGATGAGAGAGGTAGAGTCCAAAAAAGGAAAATCGCTCATACAAATCCTTATACTTTCTTATTACTATACCCAAGTTCTACCATTTATGCACGCCCTTCAGGAGTAGAGGAGTATAGAGAGGATTTATACTGTTATAGTTCTTTTGTCTGATAGTCAACTGTAAGGTGTTGGTTTGCTCGTTGAATTGCTAGGCCAACGAGAGTTATCTTTTTGCCCGTCAAGAGGTACTTTTCGTAGTATTTACGCTCTTCGATCTGCAATAGAGCCGCTTCAGCGCTTGCGTTAAATTTCAATTCAAAAATGAAGATGTGAGTTTTGGTCTGAAGAACCATATCGATTCGGCCCTTGTCGGTTGATACTTCCGATTGAGCTTCAATCTTTAAAAGGGTACAAATTTGCTGAAAGAGCGAATGATAATATCTCTCTTGCGGAATATGCAAATGGTGGGGTATATTGGCAAATACGGTTGATAAAGTTGAACAAAACGCTGGGACATCATGCCTTCTCAGAGCGCTAACAAACTGTAAGATAAGAGTATCAACCTCTTGGTAGGAAGTACGAGCAAGAGCAGCGAGCATGAATTTTTTGAACGCCTCAGCGACCTCGAGATTTGGATAGCGCAGAGTGAAAAGATCGATACTTTGGCTATTTTCGCTGACGCGGCGATGGTGTGCTATCGTAAGATAACCAGCTTGGAACAAAATCGGAATGAGGGGTTCCTCGCCTATTTCAAAGGGTCCGAGTGAGATCAATGTTAATTCCACATCTTTAAAATCTTCTAACTTTTCGTAATGTTTTTTGAGGAGCGAAATGAGGAACGATGATGCACCGGTTTCAATCCAGTAGTTAGCAAATCTCTGCTTATGCAAACAATAGAGAACCGAGAGAGGATTATATACATACACAGGCTTTTCTGAGAATCGGTACCCATCATACCACTCTTTGAGTCGCTGGTTTACTGTATCATGCGACAGTTGTTCTTTGCGAGCAAGGTTCTGTATCTCACTAGTAAAGTAGGTCTGAATTTCTTCTTGGGTATAACCAAGAATGCATGCAGCCCGCTCATCTAGGGAAATATCGTTCAAATTATTCATCCCAGAAAAAATAGATGTCTTAGAAAATTTTGTAACCCCGGTAATGAAGAGAAACTCAATATGAGCGTCTAACCCTTTTATCGCGCTATAGAATGACCGCAATACTGCGTGATTTTCTAAGGCAATTTCTTTATTTTCAATGTTATTAATAAGTGGATAATCGTATTCATCAATAAGAATGACAACTCCATTCTTCTTCGAGAGGGTTGACAGTAATACCTCCAGTTGCGACCCCAGGTTGGGTGCCTTAAGGACTGAAAAACCATGATTATTTGCTACCACTTCCATTTTCCAGGATAAATCCTTTTCAAGATCAGCCCCACTGTTGGTAGACATCGTAGAGAAGTCAAGATGAATAACTGGGTGCACCGGCCAGCTATAGGTAGTATGTGTATCAATCCAAAGATCTTTAAAAAGCTCGCGGTTACCTTCAAAAAGCTCGAGCAGTGTTGAAACAAGCAAAGACTTGCCAAAGCGGCGCGGCCTTGAAAGAAAATAGAGTATTCCACCCGTAATCAAATCGTAAATAAGCTGTGTTTTGTCGACATAGATATAGTTTTTGTTTCTTAACTTTCTGAAAGAACTGACATCTATGGGAATTTTCTTTGGCATTGTTTTATGAAACTCCTGATAAGTGAATACATAAGTAAGTGTACAAGAATTTAAAGGCGTAAGCAAATTTCACTGGCGTGCAAGGTGCTATCAAAACACTCATGAATAGCACTGCTATTCAAAATGAGCATTACAAATCGTCGCTGCATGGATTGTTCAAGAAGGTAAGACACTATCGTGCTCCACGATTAGAAATCGTAAATGGGCTAAAGGCACATTGCCCCTTAGGTAGAGAGCAGAGTTCATGACTCTAGTAGTAAGTACTGTCCTATGAGCTTGATAACTATGGGGGTAGTAAATTTCGACACTCAAGCGGGAATAATCAAAAGCTCGAGCTTTTTAAATTAGTGAACATCATTACGATCTTGGCAATGATCTCTTTGGGAATGAATATACTTGACTCAAAAGACCAGTGTTCTATGCTTAGAGGTATCATGCAAAGCCTCTTCTACCGTGCAAAGCTCAAAAGGAAACGCACTACTATAAACTTAACCATGATGACAACAATTAAAACAGGACTGGCGCTTTCCTTACTATTCAGTCTATCAGAGATCTGTGGAATGCATTGCGCGGTAAAAGAACTTAGAACCTTTCATCTACAAGAACCCTTCGTTACCGAACTATTTGCTCTTCCCAGAAGCTACTTTGAGTACCTTAAGGATCCAAGTTCTGACAAGATAAAGCATTTGATTTCAAACTATGTACTGTTCTCCCTCGAATTAGAACGAGCACTCTCTGCTACCGTTTCCTCTCTCTTAAAATCTTCAAAATCACTCACACTCAAAGAAGCATTACTCAAGCACCACCTCCAGCAAGGGTATAATCCCAATGCATTGCAAGGCCGCTATGGGATCCCACCTCTGACAGAGATGATTCTAGCGGGAAAGGAAGATGCAATGATCCTTCTCTTAAAAAATGGTGCCAATCCAAATCAACCATCTGTTCGAGGATATAGTCCATTGTATGAAGCTGTTCAGATCGCCGATTCCACTTTCGTGCAAATGCTTATAGAAGCTGGCGCCGATGTAAACAAACCAGTAGCCCTCGATCCTGATGGAACCGCAATTGTAACACCCTTAAGCATGGCAGCGACTCAAGGCTATCACGAAATTGTCACCCTTCTTCTTGCTGCGGGTGCCGAACTTAATTGCCCATTAAATGCGTGTGGCGAAACAGCATTAATTTACGCAGTGAGAAAAGGCTCCACAGAAACTGTTAACATTCTCCTTAACGCAGGCGCGAAGCAACCTGTCATCTTCATGGGAGAAACCCCATTATCTATCGCGCTGGAAGCCGAGCATGCTACTATAGTCAAACTTCTTCTTGACGCTGGAGCAGCCGAAGCCCACAGTTCAGATGCAGATGCTAGTCCTTTATATATAGCAGCGATGAAAGGTAATCTTCGCCTTGCCACTTTACTCGTACAAAGGGGAGCCCCTCTCGATGCAACAACAGCGATAGGTAATGAGACAGCACTCCTTGCAGCAACTGAACGAGAGCATATTACTATAGTACATCTCCTCTTAAGGGCAGGCGCAAGAACAGATATCGCGGAAAGTAGTGGTAAAACTCCTTTATACATAGCAGCAGAACGCGGCTCAATTGCTATTCTTAGGCTCTTATTAGCATGTAATCCACTGCTCGAAGCAGCAACGGAAGACGGATTTACACCATTACTGATAGCTATAAAGAATGGCCATACAATGTCAGTCGAACTCCTTCTGAAAGCTGGCGCAAACTTCAATGCAACAGTGAAGGGTGGACTCTCTGCCTTCGATCTGGCGCGAATTCATCCAGATATCACGAGTCTTTTACACACCTCTCTGCAGGCCGCCAAGCCTGAGGCAAAAGGACCGCTTCAACAGCCTACACTTAAATCCTTTATAGGGTCTTTCCGCTTTAAAGGAGACTCACAACGCATAGCATCCAAGCCATCAGGAAGAAGCATGCCACCAACAACTGAACCAGCTACTCTAAGAGCTGCTACAGTAAGAAGGCAAGCCTTACCCTTTTCTCCCACAAGCTCAATCGCAAAATTCGGATCATCTGGTTCAAGTGGAGAAAAGCGAGACGGGAAGCAAGCAGGTGTACGGGTACATAATGGAAAGTTGCAAAGAAGATAACAAACCTCCACCAGCCTAGCAACGTAAAAAAAATCCTCATTGTATCCCCTTTTGACAAGCCAAGAGCTTCCTTTTATGCTAAAAAGAATATGAATGATTTAAACGAGGCACACGTATGAACGTATCTAGCATGCTCCTATTAATTTCAGCCTTCAGCACTTTCCTTCTGGGCATGGTAGATCAACAGACAATGAGTACGATTAATCATACACGTAAAAGAGCTCAGACTCATCTCACTTACCTTCCAGAAGGGCTCATAGAGATCCTCACGCAGACCCACAAGATAAAGATCAGAGAAGATCACTCTGATCCTCACCCACCAACCTCTAAGCAGAGTGATTACCCTGCAAATGGAGTAATGGCAACACACGACATCGAAACTGCTCTCATGGAATCCGATCCCAGGGCAGATCAGCAGAGCATTCCTCCTGAAAGCTCGATTAATTCTGCAGGTAAAATATCTCAAACTCACCTCGGTCACCTTCCAGACGGGCTCCTAGAGATTCTTAAGAGGAAGATAATAGAGGCACATTCTGATCAATTTAAACGTCTCCACCCACCAACATGTAAGGAGATTGGTTCTCGTGCAAGTGTAGTAGTTACAACACCAGACTGCAGAATTGTTCTCATGGGATACGACAATGGGGTAAAACTCTTCGATCAGAGCAAGGGTAGGAGTACTGTATTTGCGAACTTTATAGGAAAAGTTGGCTGTGCAGACATTTCCTCTGATGGTACAGGGGCTGTGACTGGACCTTTAAATCTGCTGGCGCGCAGTCCTGAAAAAGGAACAACACTATTCTGGAATCTATCAAAGATGCCAAAAGAGGAGACAGATAGCGATCGCCAAAAAGCCGTTGTTTCTATTTTAGATCATCAGAGCGTGCATCTCGTAAAGATTTCTTCCAATGCTCAGCGCGTCGTAACTTGCTCAATCGATGGAACGTCGAAAGTTTGGGATCTGAGTGATCCAACACACCCTGCTTCATTTCCACTTCCTGCACATACAGTGATACCAACACTCAGAAAGCATCAAGTTAACAGTAATAACATTCCCCATATTGATCTCGTCAGCTTAGTACGTGTTACTTCAATTGCCCTCTCCCAGCATGGAACTAAACTCTTGATGGGCTATGCTGACGGAACAGTAAACTTCTGCGATCTTTCAGATCTTTCAGATATCCAAGTCTCTGAGCTTGAGGGACATATACTCGAGACCGTACTAGGCGCATCTCTCACTCCAGATTGCCATTTCGGCTTAACGGTTGTTTTAAAAGAATCAACGATCCTTTGGGATCTTAGAAATCTCCCACAGATTAAGGGGTATAGAGTGAACGATCAAACCCCCGCCACGCCAAGGGCGTTACCCCTAGTAGATACAGCATTACTCCTAAATCCTTGCTATCAGACGATTATATATAACTTAGAAGATACACCTCGCATATCTGTTTTCAAAAGCAATTATCACCCACCAAGCGCACAATCCGCCTCACTATCTGCAAGCAATAGATGGGGGTTATTCGTTAATACCGATGATGGTAAAGTGCTTCTTGTCGATCTACTGAATCTAAACACCTACACGTTAAAGGAACACGTCGAAAATACTGGCCGTGATCGAGGCTTCAATATTTTCGCAAAGATTAGCTCCGATGGTAGATATGCAGTAACATCTCTCAATAATGTCGAGTTTTGGGATCTATGTCCTTCACAGAACCTCCCTTTTGAGGAGGTCTTAGGACTCGCAAGCAGTTTTGGTAACTCTCTGGAACCTCAAATTTCAGCTGCGCGTGGAGATACAGACTATCAAGATACTTTCAGAGAAATACCTGCAGTTCCTGCCTCATTAAGCGATGAGATTGCACAGAGGGCACTCCAAAAGTATCGCTGATACTTTAAGTTGAAGATGTGAGCAAACCTCTCTGCCAAAGGTCGAACACCACCGTGTGCGCCAAGCTCATAAGACCATTAAAATCTAGTTAGCGAAACCGTAGAACGAAAACACCCAAAAATCATACCAGTAGGCTCAAAGCAATTGACAAATGAAAATCATGCACCATACTATAACTATTAATAGGCTTATTTATACTAAAAAAGGTCCGCATGAAATTTTCAGTTATTCTCATCTTAATCTCAATCTTCAGCCCTTTTCTTTTGGGCATGGTAAAAGAAGAAACCGTCGCCACTCCGCTCCAAACTGTGCTAAGATTTGCAGCCCAAAGAGATGTAGAAATTAAACCCGGTAAAACCACCTACCTTAAATGCCTGCCAACCGAAATTAAAGATGTAATTAAAAAAAGCATTATAGACGCAAATTCTGATAGATTCATGTTAGCCCACCCTCCAACAAGTAGGCTTATTGGGACGGGTGTAAATCTAGTAACATCAACGCCCGATTGTCAAATAGTTTTTATGGCCTACGATGATAAAATCACAATTTACGATGTCAGAACTTCAAATCGCGCAGACTATCCGATCAGCAACTCTTTTAGATGCGCCGCCATCTGCGCAAATGGCGAATGGCTAATCACTGGATCAGAAAGTATCCTCAAGCCTACCGGCAATACGAGCACAGCTACACTTTGGGATCTTCGCCTATTCTTAAGGCAGCCGAGGGGGACATCAGCTGCAGATCTTGTAAAGAGTATTTCTCGGCATGAACTTGAAAATCATAAAAGCATAGCAACTGTTGCAATTTCATCTAATGGAAAACGTGTAATAACCTGCTCAATTGATGGCACATCCCTCGTTTGGGATTTAAGTAACCCCGAAAAGCCGATTCCCTATAATCTCCCGAAGCATATGGCCTTCGAAAGGTTACAAACACTTAACGATGTAGAAGTGTATCCTCCTTACAAGGATAACAATGATGCGCGCCTCAAGCACCCCCCTGTCCTTAAAGTTACTCTATCCCAAGACAATACCACGCTCCTATTGGGTTATATAGATGGAACATTGAAGATCTGTACTATTACAGATCTCGATCATATTAGAGAAACTGAACTTGTCGGTCATCCTATTGGACAATTTATGGAACTAGCTCTCTCAACAGATTGCCACTATGCATTCAGTGTGGTTTTGCCATTACCATTCTGTCCAGAAATAAAGCCACACAAAATAATTTGGGATCTCCGATCTCTTGATGAGATTAAGGCATATAGATTCAGCAATCAACACGACTTTAACCAATCACCACATTTAATCAGCGATATATGTAACTTAGAATCAGTTCCCCAGTTGTCAGTATTCGACAACATTTGCTTGCGCTCTCCAAGTAGGAGATGGGCAATAGATCATAATTCACTACTTATCGATCAGCTAAATCGCCATACTTATCAACTAAAGCTAGACGCAAGAATATCTCGTAACGGCGATCCATCTGGATATAGTTGCATTGATGGTAAGCGGGCGATAATGGCTTGGCAGGGACAAGTATTTTTCTTGGATCTTTGCCCATCGGATTCTCTTTCTTTCAATGAAGTACTGCACCTCAACGGACAAAAAGTTGTTCCAGTGAGTCCAGTTAGAGAACTTGGAACGCATAATGAAACCTTACTACTTACCTCACTTAAGGAAGAAATGGCGGCTTACAAGAAGTCTCTGCGTCGTCAAACTTAGTGCGTAATTAGGAGCCACATAAGTAGCTCATCCCGAAAAGAAAACAGGCATAAGACTCCTCAAAATCTGGTTAACGAAGCACAGAAAAAGCAGAATGGCTATCATAACAGCAGCATATTTGGCAAATAAAAATTTTACAACATACTATTAGTAAATAGATTTTAACCATATACGTACGAAAGAACTAGTCATCATGAAATTTTCCATTATACTCCTTTTAACCTCAGCCTTCAGCCCTTTTCTTTTGGGCATGGTAAAAGAAGAAACCGTTGCCACTCCACTCCAAACTGTGCTAAGATTTGCAGCCCAAAGAGATGTAGAAATTAAACCCGGTGAAACAACCTACCTTACATGTCTACCAGACGAAATAAGAGAAATACTTAAGAAGAATATTATTGATGCTCATTCCCATCACTTTAAACAGCTACATCCGCCAACATTTCAGCAGATTGGTTCTCAGGCACAGGTAATAACCGCAACGCCTAAGTGCGACAGAATTTTTATGGGATACAATAAAGGCGCAACTCTCTTTGATCTCGCTACTGGAAGAACACGTCAGTTCCCTGCATTTACAAAAATGGTTTGCTGCGCTGCAATTTCATCAGATGGTAACTGGGTTTTAATGGGAACTCAAGAATATGATGAGAGTGCGCCCGGTCCTGCAATATTGTGGGATCTACGTAAACGCTCAGCATTGCCAGAAAATGCAGCATCTGCAGATTGGTGGACAAGGCAAGTGCTCATGGGACATACAGGGGTACATATCCTAAAAATGTCTTCAGATGGCAAACGTGCGGTAACCTGCTCAGTTGATGGGACATCAAAAGTTTGGGATTTAAGCATTCCAGGCAACCCATTATGTTTTCCTCTGCCTGGGCATACAACGGTGTCGACGCTACTTAGGCTTGGACTCGATGGGCTTGGACTCGATTCTGATGGCTTATCATCAGTTTCTTCTCTTACCTTATCACCGGATGGTACAAAGCTCTTATTAGGTTATGAAGATGGGGTAGTGAGATTTTGTGATCTTTCAAATCTTTCAGATATTAAAACAGATGAACTTGAAGGACATGTGGCCCTCCCAATAAAGAGCTCAGCACTTACTACAAACGGCGACTTTGGCTTCACTGCTTCGAATCAATCGGCAATTCTTTGGGACCTGCGAACTCCTCATACGGGTTATCGAGTAAACGATCGAGCCCCAAAAGGGACTGGTCTGACAGGGCGGTTCCTGCCTATTGAATCGGTGACAACATTACCTATTGTCGGCGCATCATCATTAGTTAATACTTCCACGCAAACTATTTTCTACAACTTAGAAACTCTTCCACGCGTGTCTCGTTTCAATAGTCACTATGGTGCACCAAATGCAAATTCGTGCTCGCTTACTGCTAATAATCGATGGGGAATATTCCTGAGCACTAATACTGGCGAAGTTTATCTTGTCGATCTACTTAATCGTCATTCCTATAAATTACAAGAAGGGATCGAGGAAGAAAGGATCGAGGACACAAATATCATTAAACGCCTTCGAGTTCAAAAGCATTGCGCAATTATCAGCTCTGACGGTAAACGTGCGGTAACATGTACCAATGAGGTATTGCTCTGGAATTTGTGTCCCTCAGAGAACCTCTCATTTGAAGAAATCCTCGTACTTGATGCCACTATTAATAACTCTCTAGAAAACCAAGTTTCACCAAGTCCAAGATCGGCTGAGGATTATCAGCAGGCCGCGGCTACTGAAGAAACGCTCGTTTCAGCATCTCTAAGCGATAGTGATGCTCGTGAATCAATAGCAGCGCTTCGCCAGTATATGTTGCGTCGCCACGAATAATAATGGTAGGCTCTAAGAGAGGAGAGCCTACATGAAAAACCTAACGATTATCAGTCTTGAAGATCAGCTTTTGAAAACGATCGAACGAGCAGGGTTGCATGATTTACAAAGGACCTTAGCAGATGAGGTCCAAACTCCCTTGATGAAAGAAGTAGCCTGTAAGATACAAAAAGCCTGGTGCAAAGCACACAGCACCAGGCTAGTCGCTGAACCCATCAATACTCCATTTATCCTCAAGCATATTCTTCCTCTCATCAACAAAAATCATGCCTGGGATACTCTCTCCCCCAAAGACAAATTGGAGCGCTACGACGCTGCCATGAAAACGCTTCTGGAAACGAATCCCGAGGTGATAAAAGAGGCATTGATGCAGAACGCTGACGATCCAACAAAATCTTTTTTAAACTCACTACAGTCACTTACCGATCAATCATATTTGAACACTGTGTACGCACGCCATCCTGCTCAGATGGAGCTATTCTTCACTCGAACTCAAAAGGGATTCACTCTAAATAAAGGTATTCTGAACGACCTCACTCGGGCTCATCTTACACTCGCCCCATTGGCTCTTCTTAAAGAGATAGCACACCATTACCATTCTGTTCAATTACATTTGTTACATCTCGACGATAGAACTCTTCACTGGTGGTTTCCCCACGCTATACCATCCAAGGTCATTGAGCAAGCTGCACGGCGTATGAGCACTCTCTACCCGCTCCGTAACTGGTTTAAAAGTCCTGGATTAGAAACACAACGATTTGTCAGCTGGTATTTCCTGCCACTCAGGAGTAACAAATATTTCCCCAAGCAGGGAGGTACGTTCACCATTGAGCATCTTAATTCAGCAGAGGTACTGAACGAGGGGACAGTCTACTTTAGAGATGAAGAACTCTTAAAAAATACCGTACATGAGTTTTTTCATGGCATACGACTTGAAGATGGCATAGACCTAGCAACAAGTAGTATTTTAAAACAACGTTATGCTATCGAAAAGCCTGATGCTCTTATCTTGGCAGAAGCCTACGTCGAAGCCGCCACAACAATTATTCATACGATGCTTGTAGCAGCAGAGAGTTCGAAAGACTTTTTGAAAGAATGTGGAAGATTGTGGGCCCTTGAAAAGAGCTTCGCTTTCTACCAAAGTGCTAAAATGCTCGCCGTAAGTGGATTTGATTCTTTAGCCGAGTTCTTAGCTCCTGATAAAACAACAAAGCGCATCCGTGAAACAACTGCTGCTGCCGAATATTATATCCTTAAAACAGCTTTACTGTTTACCCCTGAAACTCTGCTCACCATTATGCATACCAATCCCCCTGATAAGCAGCAAAAGCTGCTAGCACTTCTCGATACCAATCTTCATAATCCTGTGTTTGCTCGCTTGATAGACACCCTTCTTTTACAGATACAGAAAGAACCTCACACAACAGAACTTTTTAAAACGGGGCGAGTCACTCTGAATGAGCCCTGCACCGTGCTTGCAACCGCTCAATAACAGGGGAAGAAACAGTATAGAACCCTTCAATTAACAGGTTTTGAGCGGCTTGCTCATCAAAACCGCGTGTAAGTAGATAACGTAACTCATCAATATTACAGCGCCCTGCAGCACTCCCATGCTTACACTGCACTTCATGAGTTGCAACTTCAAGAGAAGGAATCGCGCAGGTCCGTGCTCGCTCTCCTAAAATTAGAGCTTTTTGTTGTTGGTCAGCGCAAGACTGTGGTGCCTGCTCTTCGATCTGTATCGTACCGCGATAAAATGACTGCGCTGCACCAAACAGCACGGTTTTTACCAGTACAGCACTCGAACTACCAGGGCCTGTATGGCGCTGAGTAGTCGTCAATGCAGCTTGCTCATTCCCTCCAAGAGCACTATAAAAACTACTCTCGAGCTGCGCAGAGCGGCCAAGCTGATATTCTTTATGGGCCCAACTTTGCTTGCCACCAGAGAGAGCTGAAAGAACAGTTAGATAGGCATTATCTGCGCAGACCCACTGTTCATAGTCGAGAGAGTAAGCGTCAGAAGCAAGCTCTCTATCATGGACCAAGGTTACCTGTGCCCCCTTTGCGAGGCGTCCCATAAGCGCTTGCAATTGAATGCCTTGTATTCGCTGATGTGCTGAGAGAATAAGCTCTGCGCCCTCATCAACAAGACAGAAGAGCACGGGAGCTCCTGAGTCTGTCTGTAAGTTATCAAGGGTTGTTTCCAGTTTGATTCCCGGTGGAACATACAGGACACGCAGCTCAGTACAAAGGGCAATAAGAGTTTTTCCCAAGGGATGAAGTGATTCTACAGTAATCTGTTCAAGCAATGAGGGTCTGAATGGCAGGGAATCAAGATCCGCACACCAGGCAGATCCAAACTGAGTCATGCCTTTTTTCCCTTGTATCCAGGAGAACTCAGACCAATCCATTGTTGGTGCCATAAACCGGGTGAGCTCCTTATCCAGAGGAGCAGAAACGGTGGTCAAGGCAGTAGCGCGTAACTCGTTAGCAGAGCTACCCCAAACGCCTAAGTGATGAAACCGTTTCAAAAGATCCTGAGGTATATTAACCAATTGATCCTTCCATTTCGGCTTCGATAAGCCTGTTAAGTTCAACGGCATATTCAAGGGGTAAGGTTTTAATGAAGGGTTCTATGAACCCATTAACGATCATTGCGCTCGCTGCAGCTTTTGTGATACCACGAGAACTTAAATAGAGCAGCTGGTCATCTTGCACTTTGGCAACGGAAGCTTCATGGCCAACATCAACATTCGATTCTTGTATAAGCATAGTGGGATACGTATCAGTCTTCGACTCTGCATCGAGCAAGAGTGCATCACACTGGACCTTTGAGCGTACGTGGTGCGCCCCTTTCACCACCTTAAGGAGTCCTCTATAGGTTGACCTGCCTCCCCCTTTACTAATCGATTTAGCAATAATAGTCGAACTCGTATGGGGAGCAAGATGGATAATCTTGCCACCAGAATCTTGATGTTGCCCGGTCGATGCGACGGCGATCGATAAGATATCCCCCCGAGCACCCTCCTCCTTTAAAATAATAGAAGGATACTTCATGGTTACCTTACTACCAAAGTTTCCATCAACCCAAGACACCGAAGCATTGCGATAGGCCATTGCCCGTTTTGTTACCAAGTTGTACACCTGAGGAGCCCAATTTTGGATCGTGGTATATTTTACCTGAGATCCTCCATGAGCAAAAATTTCTACTACGGCGCTATGCAGTGAGGCTTGTGAATAGACAGGAGCACTGCAACCTTCTATATAATGTACCGATGATCCTTTCTCAGCTATAATCAGTGTCCGCTCAAATTGCCCCATACGGTCAGCATTAATTCGAAAATAAGCTTGTAGAGGAAGATCTATATGTACATCTTGAGGAACATACACAAAGCTGCCGCCACTCCAGACTGCTGAATTAAGAGCTGCAAAGGGATTATCATGTGGAGGTATAAGCGTTGCAAAATACTTCTTAAACAGTTCAGGATGCTCTGCAAGGCCTGTATTCATATCGCAAAAGAGCACCCCTTGATCAACCCACTTTTGTTTTAAACTTTTATAGATGACTTCAGATTCATACTGAGCACCTACACCGGCAAGAAGGTTCTGCTCCGCTTGGGGTATACCAAGCTTTACGAAGGTATCTTTTATAGTTTCAGGAACATCATTCCAATCTCTTTTCTGACTTGCGAGCGGTTTAATATAATAATAAATATTGGAACTATCAAGCGCTGACAAATCGGGTCCCCAGGTAGGGCGAGGCATAGAAAAAAACAGCTCAAGTGCCGCCAGTCTAAAGTCGGTCATCCAAACGGGTTCACCTTTTTGCTGAGAAATCTGAATTACTATCTCTTTCGTCAGTCCCTTTTGGGTAGCGAAGCAATAGTCAGAGGCACCATTCATCATAGCCTCGTTCTTCGATCATATGCGCAAGCTCCTTCCCTTGAGAAACGCGAATTTTCCCCCGAGCAAGGATATGTACCTGATCAGGCTCAAGAGCTTGAAGCATACGATTATAATGGGTGATAATAACCAATGTGAGCAGAGGATTTCTCTTTTTTTCTTCAAGTAACACTTGGGTAATCAGATTCAATGCATCAATATCGAGCCCAGAATCTATTTCGTCGAGGACTGCAAGCCGAGGCTTAAAGAGCAGAAGCTGAGCAATCTCAAATCGTTTCTTCTCACCACCACTAAAGCCCTCATTGAGGAACCGATACACAAAACTATGATCAAGATGAACTGCATCAAAAGCAGCATATACCCGATCTTTAAATGCAGCTACCGATACCTCTTCACCCGTAAGCATCCGATGAGCTTCTTTTAAAAAAGTAAATACCGGAACACCCGGAATACATGGTGTATGCTGACTGGCAAGAAACAGACCTGAGCGTGCCCGTTTTTCTATTGGTACAGCAAGCAAATCTTCCCCATTAAATTGTACTGAGCCGCTGAGCACCTGATACTGGGGATATCCCATCAGCGTTGCTGCAAGAGTACTCTTACCTGAGCCGTTAGGACCCATAACGGCATGGATTGTTCCTGCCTCAAAAGCAAGAGATACATCCTTCAAAATTAGTGTCTCTTCTAAGCTTACGCATAGGTTAGAAATGTATAGCATAGCGCCCCTTGTAAGTATTTCTTCATCATACCATCTTGTTAAAAAGAGCGAAAGAACCTTTTCTTTTCACCCCCACCTAGAGTATACTCACATAAAAGGAGTACCCTATGAAAAATATTACCTGTAGTGAACGTGAACCTGGCATCTATGATGTCTCTGACGCAAATGACGAACGCCTCTTTTGTATAGGCCAGATTCTCATCAATGATCATCTACGAACTGCCGTGAAAAAAGCTCTCGATGAAACGCTCGACGTCGGCCTTGAACGGCACCATGACCTAGAAACTGAGGAGTTCAGTCTCAAGCTCAGTCCTTCAACCAAAACAGAGCTTTTCCTAACACTCACTGAGAAGGATGAGCCATACCGAGTCTATGAAACAGATATCGCTCTGGAGACACTTCTCGACCTCATTGAAGACTGGGAAGATGCTGTCGACGGTGAAGCTGATACGATTACCATCACGCGCCAGCAGGACGACTTTGAGCTCGTAGCTCAGTATACGTAGCAATAACATCATCGGTAAGGCCAATGCCTGTCTTGAGCTTACTAACAGCCTCAATCGCAGCTTGGCATCCATGCCCTGCAGCTACGATCGCTTGCCTATACTCTGCATCCTCAACATCGCCAGCCGCATACACTAATGGTACTGATGTCGCTTGAGTCCGCCCCTCAAGGGCTATATATCCTTCATGCGTTAATGCAAGCTGATCTTTAAAGAGCTCGGTATTTGGAGTGTGACCAATAGCTAGAAATAATCCATCTGCTTGTACATCTTTTGTTTTACCCGTTTGCGTATCGTAGATGGTAAGGCCGGTTACCGATTGACCATCACCGCGAATCAGTTTAACCTCTTTGTTAAACTGCACTCGAATGGTAGGATAGCCCTGCAGTTTATCTTGCATTCTATGAACGGCTCTCATGCGATCTTTTCTCACAAGGATAGTAACCGAAGATGCATAAGCCGATAATTGAATTGCTTCCTCAATGGCAGCATCTCCTCCACCTACAACATAGACGTTCTTCTTCTTAAAAAACTGACAATCGCAGAGAGCGCAAGAACTTACTCCTCCACCCCAATAGGTATCTTCTCCTGGAACACCTAACAAGCGAGGTGTAGCACCCGTTGCTATAATAAGACAAAGCGGATGTACCTCAGCACCACTTGCTAAACGAACGACAAACGGCCAGGTTGTAAGATCTACTTCGGTTACTATATCTTCCTGCATTTCTACGCCAAGCTCTATCGCTTGCTCATGCATTGTTTCAGGAATAGTACTTCCTTGTGCATTCTTTACGCCAGGATAGTTTTCAACGGCGGTCGTTTTCGTTAATTGGCCGCCCCATAAGGGACCCGCTATAATGCGCGTAGGAATTCCTGCTAATCGAGTATAGATACCCGCGGAATATCCAGCAGGTCCTGAACCTATTATCAACATGGGAACAATAAGCGGATCATCTTCTATTCGTTTCTTTAGATCTTTCGTATAGATCACCGTGCTAACCGTTAACAGTGCACAAAGTATTACTTTATTCATGATTGCCTTCATGTGCAAGAATGTGGTTGTCTAATGCTTGTTCTAATTCCTGTTGTTGTTTTGCATCAAGCAGATCCATAAACTCTGGCGTTATAAGATACAGGGGATCTTGAAGTGCTTCTTGCACTACTAAGGTAAGCGATTCCGAAGCTCCAATCTTAGCATGTTGCTCAGAGTTTAAGGTCGCTAGAAATTGATTGGTAAATGCTGCATGCTTCTCAGATGAATCTGATTCCTTATTGGTATATTTCCACAGCAGGTATCCTGCCAGCAAGCCAGTCCCTGTAAATGTGGCCTTACGTGTATCACCAGCATAAAAAAGGCATGCAGTCTTATACAGAACATACATGCCAACAGTAAATGCAGACGCATTCAGTAGATCGGATCCTGACGGACCGTGCTCCTTCAAATCATCAAGTTTAAGATACGCCTTAGCGATCTGTTCGGTAAATACAGCCTTTACTCGATCGGTCATCGAAGGCTCTTCTGCAAGTACAACCGTACCGCCGAGCAAAGAAATAAGTAAAAATGCATTCCTATATATCTGCATCAATGCCTCATAATATATGAATCTTAACTGTCTACCCTTACTAGGATGCTACAGAAGGCATTTCATGTCAACAGCATAGAAGGGACGCTCATGCGTCCCTTCTCTCATATTCTGGTATGTGGTCTTGATGTTACCGTGCTACAGCCATGTCAGCAGTCTTAGAGTTATAGTGCTGCAACGCGGTCATCACTACTTCATGCGCTTCAAGCCATTCGATGAGCACAGTAAGCTGAAGCTTTTGGCCATCTGTTATTGTACGATCATTCCTCTGCATTGCTTTAAGACCACCACTCGTTAGAGCGTAGCTTTTAGCAAGCTGGTTATGATTACGAGGGAAGATGTCCTTCAATTGATTTTTCACAACGCCTGTTGTATAGTTCAGAAGGAAATCAACAAACATCTTCGTGTTACCACGTTCAGAAAGAAGCTCCATAAATCCGTCAACTACGAGCGCCTGATAAGGATCTTCGCCTACTTTTCTGCTTATTTCGAGTGACAATGTATCATCACCGGTAAGATTAAGCATAAATGCATAGAACTCATCGTTCACTACTATAGCTTCCTCTTCTTCTTCAGCAGCACCAGCTAACCATTTATAAAAAAGAGCCGCAGCCGCAACAGCTCCCACTCCCAAAGCTACCTGACCAGGATGAGCCTTTGCATACTCTACTGCACTGCTAGCAGCAGCAGACGCATACTCTGTTGCATCGCCAAGCAATGACTTAGAACCGTTTGCAGCAGGTGCAGCAGCAGGAGCAGCGGCATCCGCAGGCGCAGGCACAGCTGCAGGTGCAGCAGGCACAGCGGCAGGAGCCATAGCAATCAGCACTTGTGATCCAGCTACTGAGAGTAAAAGCGCTACACACGCAAATTTATTTAAATTCATAATAAACCTCCAAAAATATATTTATTCCATTAATTAAATTATTACATACCATTAGTAATAATTATACGCTTTTACCAGTATTCGTCAAATCCCCCCCAGCTCATGCTGCAAAAGCAGCTCTCAGATAGCTTTGCGTTATGTCGAGATCGCCAAACTTTCTGCATAGATTTGACTACGCCAGCACTTACGTTTTTAACGACTGCACACTAACAAATTGTAGGCGCTATCTCTCTATTTCTACTTCCCCAAGCCCTATTGATTGTGCGCACGTTAACACTGTCCACTAATTATTAGAAGATGTTCATTGGACACCGTTAGCAAAAAATCGATGGCTGCATCCTCATCAAGCCACTGACTAGATAGACTCAGAGCCGTGGCAGCCTGCAAAAGGGAGCACTTCACCAGTCAAAAACCTTCCGTGCTAGTAAAGCAGAGAACTCTTCCCCACTTTTAAAGTACTCACAAAAGCTGTGCATCTCATTGCTCGAGAGAAACTTGCACAATTGAGAACACACACAGGAAGGGTGCAATTCGAATACGTCGTTTACCAGAAAATGAGAACAACGATGGCGCCTGATCGTAGATTTCTTCCCCATCGTGAAAGATCACAGTTTCCAATCCAGATCGCACACAAATCTATGTTTCGCTATCGGTACCAAGATTGAGCACTCCTCTTTGGCTAACATGAAAAGTTCTGATCTGCTGCATAAAAGTACAAGGCTTCCTAACTGCAAAACCGCTAACACTTCTAGAGAAACGGTGGCAGTTTCAAACATCAGAAACAAAACAATACGAATTTCATTTGCAGCAAACATTTTAGGCAGTAAGTTTCTTAGCTTGAGCCTCAACCCAGCATCAATGCAGATTGCTTACATTTAAACGACAATATTCTGGCTGGATGTTCGAGAAGCTATGTTCATCATTCAGCGCTTACTTAAAAGACGGTATATCAAAGTCTAACTTAGTCAAAGCGAAAAGACCTATGAGAAGGGGTTATAAAACTCGTTGGCCAGCATTAGATACAAGCAAGCTCATGCTTATATAACCGAAGGCTAGCAAAGCTTTCTACAAGAGAAGTAGCATGGCGCCGAGATTGATACGAATGTCGCCACAAAGGCCAAAGCTCAATGATAATCAAGAAGATGAACGCAAATGGAGCTCCCGATTTCAGGGAGCTCCGTTCTGCTACTGATATATTAGTTAATTCCTAGCATCCGACACAGTCATTGCTTTACTATGCAGGGTGAGGATACTAAGCAGGTACAGGTGTCCCATATAACCCAGGCCCTACAGGCAGTACAGGTGCTACTAGATCTGCTGCAGGTGCTGGTGGTAATACAGGTGTCGCAGCTGCAGGTGTTTCAGGTAAAGGTGATTCACCTTTACCCCGAACGAACTTTGAAAGCGCTTCTCTGTACCAGACAACTACTGCAAGGGCTACCGCTCCCACTGTAGCTATTTGATAAGAAGTCTTTTCTCTTAATTTTTTTAACAAATTCTCTATACTTTTTTTTACTGGCTTGGTTACATTCGCACGGAACTTTTGATTTTTATCAGCCATGAACCAACATGCGGCCAGTGCTAAAGCACCAGCACCCCAAGCCATAGCATCAGCAGTTTGAGTTGCATTAATTTCAGCTTCAGATGCTGTTGATCTAGCAGATACCCCATCGGCTGCTGGTGCGCTAGATGGTGCTGACAACGGCTGACTGCTACTTACGGTGCTACTGCCAGTTGGAACAACTACTGCCAAAGGTGCAGGCGCGATGGAGCCTGCAGCAATTGCAGGCGTGCTGGATAACACCGACTGACTGCTACTTACGGCGCCACTGCCAGTTGCAGCCACTACTGCTGATGGTGCAGGCGCAATGGATCCCGCAGCATTTGCAGGTAAACTGGATGCCGCTAACACCGGCTGACTTGTGTCTACGACGGCACTGCCAGCTGGAGCTGCAGTCGCAGATGTTACATCATGATCCATAAAATCAAAACGGATAGCCTGCACAGCTGAAGCCGAGCAAAGTAAAAGAGTAACTGATAATGCGAGTTTGTTCACATACGCCATGATATCTCCGTAAGTTAATGTTTCACTTTTCGTTAAATATATGCATCTCTATTTGTATCTTTACAGAATTTACTGCTACTGTCAACAACTCGGGCTATTTGTTGACCTAACGCGAGTTTAATACGGTGTTTGCCAATGATAGATGGCGAATTTTCCTTACTGTATCCGATCAGTCACCGCTTTCAAGAAAAGATGAGTACATAACTTTTCCCCGCTCTCTTAACACATTTGCAGTCGGAACACTAATTTCATTAAGCACATTGTCAAGCTTCAATCGCTGATGGCTGAGCGTTTGCTAGCTTTAATGCACTTCTGAAGCTTGACTCATGTATGTCTATAATTGACGCATCATGTATAAAACGTCTATATGAGAGCTGCAAATGCACTATTGGAAAAACTTATCTGACATATTGTTTGTGGATAGCTCTTGGATTCGTATGTCCCAAAACATTCAAACAACGCCTTTGTGTCACTTCATTCTGTATAGATATCTAAGAGGAGCCAAGTTCCTGGACATTCAGCGCTTACTTAAAAGAGGCTAGATGAAAAAGTCTAATGAACGCGTAACCTTTTCGTATCACCTGTATAGCACTCATTAAAAATGGAAAGAATCTACAAGAGAGGCTTATTAAAATCAGCCAGCACTAGCTAGCACCAGCTCATGCCTCATAACCGAAGGCTAGCAAAGCTACCTACAAGAAAAGTCGCACGGTGCCGGAATCGATACAAATGCCTGTAGAGAACCGAAACTCAATAGCATAGGTAACCAAGGTACATATATAATGAAATACAAAGAGCCCCCTTTTCAGGGGGCTCCGTCACTAATACTGATGTATTAATTAATTCTTAGACTACAGGTGCAGGTGCAGGCGCAGGTGCAGGTGCAGGTGCAGGTGTAGGTGCTGGTGTTTCACTCTTGCAAACCAGGTTTAAAAGCGCTTCTCTTTTCCAGATAGCTGCTCCAAGAGCTGCTGCTCCAACTGCTGTACCAATTTGATAAGAAGTGTTTGTTCTTAGTTTTTCAAAGTATGCAGCTAAGACGTTCTTAACTGGCTTAGTTACATTCTCATGAAACTTTGGAAACTTTTTGTCAGCTATGAACCAACCTGCTAGTAGCGCAAGTACTGATCCAGAAATCCAAGTCTTCTTGTATGCTTTTGGACCATACGTTTTCCAATAGCCATCAGCTGCTGGTGCTGCTTGATCTGCAGGAGCTGGCGCTACTACAGGAGCGTTTGGCGCTGCTACAGGAGCCGCTGGCGCTGCTACAGGAGCCGCTGGTGCTGCTACAGGAGCCGCTGGCGCTGCTACAGGAGCCGCTGGTGCTGCTACAGGAGCCGCTGGCGCTGCAGGAGCTGCTGGCGCTGCAGGAGCTGCTGGCGCTGCAGGAGCCGCTGGCGTTACAGGAGCCGCTGGTGCTGCTGCAGGAGCCGCTGGTGCTGCTACAGGAGCCGCTGGCGCTGCTACAGGAGCTGCTGGTGCTGCTGCAGGAGTTGCTGCCGCTGCTGCAGGAGTTGCTGCCGCTGCCGCTGCTGCAGCTAGTGCTGCTGGATCGTTCGCATCAGGCGTTGCACCACCCGTCTGTGCCTGCAATGCAGACGCTGAACAGAGTAAAAGAGCAACTGATAACGTGAGTTTGTTTACATAAGTCATTGTATCCTCCGGATAATATGTAAGCGTGTTATAAAATAATTCACTTTTTTGGTTAAACCTATACATCTCTATTTGTATCTTTGCAGAGTCTAGCTCTGCTGTCAATAGCTTGGGCTATTTGTTTAAATTAATGTCAACTGTTTTTTGGTGTAAGTAATTTAAACCTATTAACCTAAGTATAACATTCACATTTTATTAAGCAAACCCCCCTCCTTCAGTAGTAATTTTTAACGATATAATCGATAAAACTGCTCATTTTTAGTGCCATCGTTTTGTCAATCTTTTTTCGGGTCAAACACCCTACTTTTCTTTTTTATACTCAATTTCAAAGTAATTTACAAGAGTTTCCTACTTTTTCTGCTTACTCGTTCCAAATTTCCTGAGTAAGCATAGTTTTTCTTTCTTGTTATTATGAATCTACCATGACTCACAAAGATGTCAAATTATTCGACCGCTATCACTTCAACTACTTCAGGTATCTGTTCCTTTAAACGCTCTTCAATCCCCAACTTCAATGTATAAAGTGAAAGTGGACAACTTGTACATGCCCCTTGAAGACGTACCGAAACAACCCCGTCAGTATACGAAACAAATTCTATATCTCCTCCATCCATTTGAATGTTAGGACGCACTTCTTGTAAGACATCCTCTATCTTCTGTATAACCTGCTCGTTGGTCATGCTTAAACAACCCACTCAAGTTTTGCGATCGTCGCAGTATCGCTTACTCGTTTACCAAGTGGTATAATCCGAGTATAGCCCCCTGGGCGACTCACATAACGAGGTGCAATTTCAGTGAACAGTTTTACTAAGACTTCATCCTTATAAGGAAGGATCTGTTTTGCACGGCGGCGTGCATTAAAAGTATTACCTTCACGAGCAAGCGTTACGAGCTTTTCTGCAATCTTGCGTACCTCTTGAGCACGTACTTTTGTAGTCACGAGGTGACCATTCTCAATCAGGCACATCACCTGATTGCGGAGCATAGCACGCCTGTGGGCGGGCGCTCTGTTTAATTTTTTTCTACCAATTTGATGTTTCACGACACACCTTCCTTACCTTCTAGGAGCTTTTTAATATCCGATTCCTTTATATTCATACCAAATGATAGGCCAAACGACTTCATCGCCTCTTTCACTTCATTCAATGATTTACGGCCAAAGTTTTTAATTTTCAGACCATCATCTTCAGATAAGTTAACCAGGTCTATAATACGCTTAATGCCTGCATTTATCAAGCAGTTATGAGCACGGACAGACAACTCAAGTTCATCGATCGGTCTTAATAAAAGTTCAATCGGTACACCCTTAAGTGCTGAATCATCAAGAGTAACTGCGCGTTCTTCCTGCTCAACTACCGGTTTTTCTGAAATATCATTAAACGGAATTTCAACCTCTGCAAGAAAGTGCTCGAGCTGCGTACGCAACACAGACACCGAATAATGAAGTACATCAATAGGTGTTTCTGAGCCATCAGTTGCAATGGTCATATTCAATTTATCATAATCAATTTCACGTCCAACACGAGTTTTTTCAACATCGAATGTAACCTTTGTCACCGGAGAAAACATCGCATCTAAATAAATACGGTTATCTTCTTGCAGCGCTTGTCCAATTGGCCACTTCGCAGGGAGATATCCTCGGCCAGACTCAACATAGAATTCAATATCTAACAGACCACCTTCTGCTACGTGTGCAATAACGTGATCCTTATTAATAACCTCAAGGTGTTCATCAGCAATAATATCAGATGCCTTCGCTGTTGCCTCACCTTGAAGCTTGAGCGTCATCTTTCCAGGCTCTCCCGTTTTATTGCTTACCACAAGTTGCTTAATGTTAAGTGCCACTTGCATCGTATCTTCAACAATGCCAGGAAGTGGTGCAAACTCATTATTCACACCAGCTATGACTACTGACGTCACTGCTGACCCTTCAACTCCTCCTAGTAATATACGTCGTAAGGCATTTCCTAAGGTGATACCAAAACCCGGCTCAAGTGGCTGGGCTGAGAGTTCAGCATAGGTTGGACTTAAGACTTCCTTGTTCCAGCTTAATCGTGGAATTGTTAAGGGCTGATACTTTTTTTTAGACATACTTGCTCCTTGCTATGAACCACAATATCTACTTATTTGGAATACAACTCAACAATGAGATGTTCTTCGATTGGCGTCGTAATATCGGCACGTACTGGTAACCGTAATATACGTCCTTTACGTTCCTGCTTATTTACTTCAATCCACTCAGGAGCCTTACCTTGACTCGCTAAACGCTTATCAATAACCTGCTCAAGGAATGTTGCTTTACCAAGCACTTGAGGAGCAAGCGTTATTTCATCGCTCACGTCTACTAAGTAAGAAGGTGAATACACTTTTTTGCCATTTACTAATATATGACCATGAACAACTATTTGACGTGCCTGTTTACGAGTACTCGTGAGCTTTGTACGAAAGAGTACATTATCAAGGCGACGTTCAAGCATACTCAGAAGACTTTCGCCGGTCGCTTGCTTACTGCGCACTGCATCGGCAAAGAACCGTTTAAACTGAGCTTCTTTCATTCCGTACAGTTGCTTCACTTTTTGCTTTTCTTGCAATTGCCGACCATACTCAGTCATTTTTCGCATACGCTTTGTTTGCTGCTGCGTTTTTTCAGTCTTTGCACGGTCTAATTTTGAGGCACGTTCTTGAGTACCTGGTCTCTTTTCCATAACAATCTTTCCTTAAAAGTTATACTCGACGCTTTTTCGGTGCCCGTGTCCCATTATGAGGCAACGGAGTCACATCCCTTAAGACAGAAATATTTAATCCCGATGACTGGAATGCTCTGACGACCGAATCACGTGCAGCCCCAGGTCCTTGAAGGTTAATTTCAAGATTTTTAATGCCTAAAGTATACATTTCTTTTGCAAGAGTAGAGCCTATTTGCGTTGCTGCAAAAGGCGTTCCCTTACGTGCACCCTTAAATCCTAATCTTCCTGAACTTCCCCGCAAAAGCACATCGCCTTCGAGGGTTGTTATAGCAACAAGGGTATTATTAAAGGTCGATTTAATATGCGCAATAGCAGAATCAATCTGACGCTTCGTTTTCTTTGACTTCTTTTTGTAAGCCATCCTATCTTCCTCAGTTACGGTTATTTCTTGGTTACCTTACGCTTTAATGCTACAGCTGATCCAGCTTTACGAGGCCCCTTACGCGTACGCGCATTGGTTTTTGTTCGTTGTCCTCGTACAGGCAAAGACTTTTTATGACGAGCTCCACGATAGCTGCCAATATCCTGGAGGCGCTTAATGTTTTGCCTAATTTCTTTACGCAGGTCACCTTCTGTCAGATAATTTGCGGTTACTTCTCGCTGTATAGAAGCAATATCATCATCTGATAACTCGCGAACGCGCTTATCAAAATCAATCTTTAATTTATTCAGAATATCGCGTGACGTTTTTAATCCAAGACCAAAGACGTAGGGTAAAGCATACTCAATACGCTTATTGTTTGGAAGATTAACTCCTTCAATTCGTGCCATTCTATCCTCTTATAGTTATCCTTGACGTTGTTTATGCCGCGGATTTTTTTTACATAAAATTCGTACTACACCTTCGCGATTTACCACGACGCAGTCTCTACAAATTTTCTTTACAGATGTTCTTACTTTCATGAAATTCCTTATGCTTTATACCTTAATACTATACGACCCCGAGTTAAATCATACGGTGAAAGTTCTAACGCAACTTTATCACCTGGCAAGATGCGAATATAGTTCATACGCATTTTGCCTGAAACATGTCCCAGTACGATATGTCCGCCTTCTATCTCCACGCGAAACATAGCATTCGGTAATGTCTCTTTTACTATTCCATCAACTCGTATTACGTCATTTGTTTTCATATACCTACAATCTCGTTAAAATCTTTGGACCATGATCTGTTACCAACACTGTATCCTCAACATGTGCAGCCAAACTGCTATCGACCGTTTTCACCGTCCAGCCATCTTCAAGGACATACACACGAAAATCACCCATGGTAATCATAGGCTCAATAGCAAAGGTCATTCCTGCACGCATAACCGGTCCCGAACCAGGTGTTCCAAAATTCACGATTTCCGGATCTTCATGCATCTTTTTTCCAATACCATGTCCCGCAAATTCCCGTACTACTCCATACCCATGCGACTCAGACTCTTTCTGAATAGCCGCCGATACATTCGAAAGTCGAGCTCCCACCTGCACCTGAGCTATTCCTGCATCAAGAGCCGATTGAGCAACGTTAATAAACTGAGTCACCTCAGGTGATGATGATCCTATCACAAAGCTACGAGCCATATCAGCACAATACCCGTCATAGGAAGCACACACGTCAATTTTGACCAAATCACTCTCACGCACTTTCATAGTCTCTCTAGGTACTCCATGTACCACCTCATCATTAATAGAGATACAGCTTGAGTGCTTATAAGTTAGGTACCCTTTGGTTGTTGAAATCAACTTATTATCTTTCAAATAACTCTCTATAAAACTATCTATCGCAAGCGTGCTCATACCAGGCTCAATCCACTGACGCAATGTAACAAACAACTGAGCAAGTAACTGCCCCGCTGTAGCCATCTTTTCTTGTGCGTACGTATTCTTGATCGTAATCATACCTTTGTACACCCTACTACTGATAGAAATTGAGCATACACATCTTCTAATGGCATATGAGCTTCAATCGTTTGGACTGGTTTTTCCACCTCTGTGAAAAATGCCATCAGATCTTGCTCATGCTGATAATAAATACGTAAACGCTCATAAATCGACTTCTCTTCATCATCAGTTCGTCTCACTAAAGGACTTTCACACTCATTACATACCATCGGTTTCACCGGTTGTAGCGTTGAATGCGTATGGAGTGAATACACTCTCTGACACTTATCATTCTTACAAATTGAACGAGCAACCAAACGATTCAATACTTCCTCGTCTGATAACTGTAACCGTATCAATTTCAATTGCACTTGCTCATGAGATTCAACAAGGTCATGCAATGCTTGCGCTTGTGGTACCGTCCTGGGAAACCCATCAAATATCACACTCACCGGCTCTGAATCAGTTTCAGGAGCCATCCTCTCTAACCAGTCATGGACCATTTCAAGAATGAGACTATCTGCAATAAGTTTACCAGATTTTATAGCAAAATCTATCTGCGTTCCAATATGAGTTCCTCGAGCAATATGCTCCCTACAGAGATTCCCTGTAGATAACTGGTGCCAGCCAAGACGCTTTACGCATAACTGCGAAAGAGAGCCTTTTCCTGAGCCAGGAGGTCCTAAAAAAATAACTATATCTTTCCGCCTTTTCAACGTCCAACCCTGCTTTTCATTTTACCTGATGATAAGAACGAACCATATTTATATTCTATTAAGTAGGACTCGACCTGCGATGCTGTTTCAAGAGCGACACCCACCATAATCAATAACGAGGTCCCACTAAATGCAAAGGGAAGATTTAATATGCTTCCTGCTATATTTGGAGCAACTGCTAACACACCTAAGTAGATAGCACCTACCAACCCAATACGGGTGAGAATATATTCGAAAAAGTCAGCTGTTTGCTTGCCTGGTCGAATACCGGGAATAAAGCCGCCACTCTTTTTAATATTGTCTGCTAACTCTGTCGGATTAAATACCAACGCCGTATAAAAGAAGGTAAAGAATATAATAAGCGCAAACTCGAGCGCATTATACAAAGCTCCATTATACGCCAGAGCAGATGCCAATGGCTTCAAAAAAGAAAACCGCTCAGCAAGGAGCCCTAAGCCAAACATCGGAATATTTATCAAGGAAGTAGCAAAAATAACTGGCATCACCCCCGCTGTGTTAATCTTAAAGGGAATGTACGTACTTTGTCCACCATAGACCCGTTGACCGATAATACGCCTGGCATACTGCACGGGAATTTTTCGATCCCCTTTTTCTAAATAGACTATACAGCCAGATATAATAATAAATACTACTAAGACGAGCAATGCTTTCAGTGGATGCATTGTAAGCAGTTGAGCTACCATTTGCGGAAAACGCGCAACGATCCCTGCAAAAATAAGCATAGAGCTTCCGTTACCAATCCCAAACAAGGAGATCTGCTCACCGAGCCACATGACAATCATTGAACCGACCGTTAATGAAAGCGTGAAGAGCACTATGAACCCCCATCCAGAATGAACTAACAGTCCCGGACTCGTTGTCGCATTTGCATTTGCTAAGTACATCGCATAGGAAAAACTATACCCAATACTTAAGAGCAGTGTCACATAGCGGGTGTACTGATTAATCAGCTTTCGCCCATAGTCACCCTCCTTCATAAGAGCTTCAAGCGACGGAACAGTCATACTCAGCATCTGCATCATAATAGAGGCAGAAATATAAGGACTCACTCCCAAGGCAAAGATCGTACAATAGGTAAGCGATCCGCCTGAAAAGGTATCAAAATAACTTAAAAACCCTTTGAAAGCTGAGGCTGATGCCATATACTCTGCAAGCTGAGTAACATTTATCCCAATAGCAGGAATAAACGAACCTATTCTGAAGATAATTAATACCCCGAGGGTAAACAGTATTTTACGGGTAAGCTCAGGAATCTTAAAGATGTTCCCGAAATTTTTTAAGAGGACCACGTTCCTACTTCTCCTCTCGAACTAAGTGTACTTGACCACCACCGCTCGTGATAGCCGCCGCAGCTGACTTACTAAAAGCATCTGCATACACTACTAATTTTCTATCAAGCGCTCCATCACCGAGAATTTTCAGCAACCTATCAGCTCGCTTAATAATCCCTTTTTCAACAAGCGCTTCCTTCGTAACCGTAGCACCCGCCTCAAAGCCATTAAGAAGCTTAATATTAATAACTTCGTAGCTTGTCTTAAACGGAGCATTGGTAAACCCACGCTTTGGCAAACGACGCGTTAACGGCATTTGACCACCTTCAAAGATCACTCCAAGATGTGGCCCTGAACGAGCTTTTTGCCCCTTATTACCTTTTCCAGACGTTCCTCCACGAGATCCACCCCGTCCAACTCTTTTTCTTCTCTTACCTGCAGAGTCAAGCTCATTCAATCTAACCATGTTATCCTTTTATTACTTGCGTAATCGTTTTACCCCGAAGGTCCGCTATATGCTGAGCAGATCTGCACTTTGCAAGAGCATTAAGCGTTGCTTTCACCACATTTTGACCACAACTTGATGATCCAATAGATTTAGCAAGAACGTCCTTTACTCCAAGCACTTCCATCACCGCACGGACTGCACCACCTGCAATCACTCCGGTACCTCTACTTGCTGAATTAATGTGTACGCGGGTTGCTCCATGCTTACCTTGCACATTATAAGGAATCGTCGTCGCACGAAGAGGTATCGTAATCATGCTCTTACGAGCTCGCTGCGTAGCCTTAGCAATTGCTGAAGATACTTCACGACTCTTACCTATTCCAATTCCAATACGACCATTTTGGTCACCTGTCACTACAAAGGCTGAAAAGGAAAACCGTTTTCCACCTTTGGTAACTTTCGTCACGCGATTAACGCTTACGACGCTATCTACAAACTCTTTTTGTTCTGTTGCCATAATCTACCTTTCAGGCTCAATTAAATCTGTAATCCACCTTCTCTAAGGCCCTCAGCTAAGGCTGCAACGCGTCCATGGTACAGAAAAGGCCCACGATCAAAAACCGCCCTTTCAATTCCCGCTTTGCGTGCACGTGCTGCCAGCTCTTTTCCTACTGCTTGAGCAACCTCTTTTTTGCTCCCCTTGAGCTCTTTAAGCTCAACCGTTGAGCAACTAACAAGTGTCTTGTGCTGAGCGTCGTCGATCAGCTGCGCATAGATATGCGAAGAACTTCTAAACACTGATACTCGCGGTAAATCAGTATGTCTTGTCTTTTGTCTTACTCGCTCGGTCCGTCTAAGACGACCGTTGACTATTTTCTTTTCTACTGACACGTTGTCCTCTTATGCTTTAGCTTTTCCTGCTTTACGTAAAATCTTTTCATCAGAATACTGAATGCCCGTACCTTTATACGGTTCAGGTGGTCGTAAGGCTCGGACATCACTGCATATTTGCCCTAACAGATCCTTATCAAAAGAATCAAAGGTAAGCACCTGGCCCGTTTTATCAATTTCAACCGTTACGTTTTTTGGCAATTCAACATCGATCTTATGGCTATACCCGAGAGAAAACTGAATGTTAGAACCCGTAAGTACCGCCTTATATCCTAAGCCTACAATACGTAGTTGCTTCTTAAAGCCAACATCCGCACCCTTAATTCGATTATTTAAAAGAGCACGATGAAGTCCCCATAAACGATTTGTATCATCGGTCACAATCGCAGGCTTTACGTATAATTCTTTTCCTTTAAGCTCTGCAAGCAAACTCTCATCAAGAACATACACCCCTGATGATCGCTTACCTTTATAATGTACTTCTTTGCCTTTAATATCGACAGTCACTCCGCCGATTTCAATAGGTCTTCTTCCAATCTTTGACATGCTATCTCCTGTGCCTTACCAAACCGTACAGAGCAATTCACCGCCCACATTACGTGCACGAGCTTGCTTGTTTGTCATAACACCCTGGTTCGTTGTTACTATTGAAATACCAAGGCCACCAATTACCGGTTTAATTGCATCATGACCAACATATTTTCTCAATCCAGGAGTACTCTTACGGGTAATTTCGTGTATAACCGATTCTCCCCGCACATATTTAAGGAGCACTTTTACATATTTCTTGTTATCTTCTTCTTCAACAATCGCATCCTTAATAAATCCTTCATCCTTCAAAATCTGAGCAATCTCAAACTTTAGTCGAGAATAGGGAGCTACGATGCTTCGCTTTGATGAAAGTACACCATTACGAATGATCGTCAAAAAATCTCCAATTGAATCAATTGACATATTCGGTCCTTTACCAACTTGTTTTCTTTACCCCAGGCAACACCCCTTTTAATGCAAGTTCTCTAAAACAGAGACGACAGAGCGCAAACATACGCATAAACCCTCGTGGTCTACCACAGAGAGTACAGCGGTTACGTTGTCTTACTTCAAATTTAGGAGGTCGCAGGGATTTTTCAATCAATGCTTTACGCGCCATCTTGTTCCTTTATTACTTACGACGAAATGGCATACCAAAACTCTTAAGAAGCTCGAAAGCAGGAGCATCTTTTTTCGCTGAGGTATGGATCGTCACATTCATGCCAAATACTTTTTCTGCAGCCGTATCCGCTTCAGGGAATATCGACCACTCCTTAATACCGAGATTATAATTACCACGCCCATCAAGCTTTGTGGGAACACCCTGAAAATCGCGCACCTTCGGCAACGCTAAGTTGATGAGTTTATCTAAAAAGTCATACATTTTTTTCTTACGCAGGGTCACTCGGACGCCTAATGGCATTCCTTCCCGGATCTTAAATCCTGCGATAGATTTATGAGCTATTGTTCGTACTGTCTTTTGGCCAGCAATAGTATCAAGGGTTTGAACAACCGTATTTAATATTCTGCTATCAGCAACAGCTTCTTTAACACCAATGTTAATGACAATCTTTTCGATACGGGGAACTTGCATAATATTAGAATACCCCAAGGATTCCTTTAATGCAGGTCTCAATTTCTGAGTATATAACTCTTCATAACGAGATTTTGAACCAGCCAATGGTACCTGTGTCTCTTTTGTACGCTTATTCATAGTTCTTCTCTCAAATTTCTTGTTTAGTACGGTTACACACACGAACCTTCGTGCCATTTTCCAGCACCTTAAAGTTCACTCGGCAGGGTTTGGAATCATGTGGCGAAACAAGCATAACATTGGAAAGATGAATATAGCCTTCCATTTTCCTTATTCCCCCCGTTTCCCCTTGACGACGAGGCTTCACATGCTTAGTAAGCATCTGAATCCCTGCAACCTTAACGAGATCCTTATCAACGTCAACTTCAAGTACCGCCCCTCGTTTGCCCTTATCTCGTCCAGTCAGGACAACAACAGTATCGTTTTTCTTAATGCGTAACATATTATAAAACCTCTGGTGCTAATGATACTATCTTCGTAAAATCCTTGCCTCGCAGTTCACGAGCAACGGGACCAAAAATACGTGTTCCCACTAACGAATTATAGTCCTCAACGGATTTAATAATAACTCCTGCATTGTCACCAAAACGAATATAACTCCCATCAGGGCGTCGTTGTTCTTTTCGTGTTCTGACAATAACTACCGTTACTACATCACCCTTCTTTACCTGGCCACCAGGTATAGCTTTTTTCACGGCACACTTTACCATATCCGCTGTGTAGGCAAACCGCTTTCTGGTACTCCCTACTAAGTGGATAATTTGCAAAAGCTGTGCTCCTGAATTATCAGCTACTTCCAAAAACGATTCTTTTTGAAGCATGTTTCTACCCTCGCGCTCTTATGAATGAGCTTTAATTATACGTGCAAGGTACATATACTTCGTTTTCGAAAGTGGTCGACCTTCGTAGAATTCTACTATGTCTCCCGTTGATGCACTTTCAGATTCGTCATGTACCTTATACTTCTTCGTTGTGCGCATCACCTTCTTAACACGAGGATGAATATAGCTACGCTCAACAAGAACCACAACCGTCTTATCCATTTTATCAGAAACTACTTCGCCTGTCAGCATCCGATGCTTATGTTCCCCAGTCGCTTTCGTAGCTGCTGTTTTCACCGTGGCTTTCTTACTTTGTTCCATGGCTTATTCCTTCCTTTTTCTGGTTGAGAAATGTCAACGCACATGCAATCGCACGTCGCAACTTCTTAAAGCTCGTATTATCCTTAATCGGTGTCGTCGCACTGTGAAGACGAGTACTGAAAAGATCTCTTCGTAGCACTTCTACCTTAGCAGTCAATTCATCAACTGACAAGTTCTTTAGTTCCTCTTTAGCTCGTTTGTTCATGGCAGCTCCTCTACGCTAGCGATCTCTTTCTTCACAAATCTCGTCTTTAAAGGAAGCTTGTAGGCAGCTGAGTTGAGTACTTTCTTTGCTGTAGCTTCATCAAGACCGCTTACTTCAAACATAACGCGTTCTCTCTTCACCACAGCGACCCAAAACTCTACGTTACCTTTACCCTTACCCATACGAGTTTCAGCAGGCTTTTTGGTAACCGGTTTGTCAGGGAAAATTCTCAAATACAATCTCCCAACTTTTTTCAGCTTACGGGACATGGTCACACGGCATGACTCGATTTGCTGCGCTGTCACCCAGGCAGCCTCAACAGCTTGCAAGCCATACTCTCCAAAGGTAACCTCACGGGCACCTTTTGAGCGTCCACTTTTGCGTCCTTTCTGGACTTTACGATACTTGATTTTTTTGGGCATTAACATAGTTAACTCTTGGCTAATTTGTATTCACCACGACAGATCCACACTTTTACCCCAATAACGCCATACGTTGTATGAGCTTCGATAAGCGCATAATCAATGTCTGAACGCAAAGTATGTAATGGTGTTGACCCAACGCGAATCCACTCATCACGAGCAATTTCCGCGCCACCCAATCGTCCTGAACAGCGAATTTTTATTCCGGCTGCTCCAGCTCTCATAGTTGTCGTTGCTGCTTTTTTCATCACTTTTTTAAAACTTGCACGTTTTTCAAGTTGTTCGGCAATACTCTTTGCGACTACCACCGCATCAAGATCAGGATTTTCAACTTCTTTGACCGAAACGTCTACCGTTGACCGTCCGAGGAGTTGACCTAAATCTCTGCGTACTGTTTCAATTTCTTTGCCTTGCTTTCCGATAACCACCCCTGGCCTGGCTGAATAAATATCCACGCGGATAGTATCGCCTGCCTTAGCAATCTTTATAGAAGAAATTTCAGCACCGACCAGCTTTCTTTCTAAATACCGTCGTATCTGAAAATCTTCAAGGAGAAGCTTGGCATAATTACCGCGTCGTGCAAACCACTGGGAATCCCAGTCACGGTATATACCTACTCTAAACCCCTTCGGGTTAACCTTCTGTCCCACACATCACCTTCTATACTTTTGTTTGTAAAATTACCCTAATATGACACATTCGCTTACGTTGAATCTGTGCACGCCCCTGCGCTCCCGGTTTAAAATAGCGTTGAATCGGACCACCGTCCACACGAATATCTTTCACCATAAGCTCACTTGGCGCCACCGACTTTAAGTCCATTGCATTAGCTACCGCAGACTTGAGTACCTTCATAATCGGCTCAGCCCGTTGTGTACGGTAGGTAGTTAACCATTGTAATGCATAATCAACATTTTTACCACGCACGACATTCACAATCGGTCTCAATTTATACGGGGAGTACCGTACAAACTTTGCTTTAGCAATAAACTGATCTGGTGTTTCCACCGCAGTGGTCTCCACTGGTGTTTTTTTTCGTGTTGCTGTTGCGTTCTTCATCGCTTAAAACCTCGTTATATTATTTACCCGGTGCAGCTCCAGCCTTGCGTTGACCGCTATGCAATCTAAATGTCCTGGTAGGTGCAAACTCGCCAAGGCGATGTCCTACCATGTTCTCAGTAACAAATACCGAAACAAACTTTCGTCCGTCATGCACTGCAATAGTTAGTCCCACAAAATCTGGCGTTACCATACTTCTTCGTGACCATGTCTTTATAACCTCTCTTTTAGGGCTCGCTTTTACACGATCCACTTTTTTCAAAAGATGGTCATCAACAAATGGTCCCTTTTTAGCAGAACGAGCCATATCTTTTTCCTTCCTATGGTCTTCTTCGTTTAATAATAAGCGGATTAGTACGTTTTCTCGTTCGCGTACCTTTGGCACCCTTACCATGTGGACTCACCGGGTGAGAACCAGATTTTGATCGGCCTTCACCACCACCATGAGGGTGATCCACAGGGTTCATAGCCATACCACGTACCGTTGGGCGAATACCCATGTTCCGTGTACGACCCGCTTTACCTATCGTTAAGTTCTTATAATCAGCATTTCCTAATGTGCCCACCGTTGCCCAGCAATCTAAATGCACCATTCTCATTTCATTAGAAGGCATTTTGAGTGTCGCATGGGTTTCCCCTTTTGCAACGAGCTGGACTGATGTTCCTGCACTTCGCGCAAACTTCCCACCTGAGTTGGGAGTTATTTCTACGTTATGCAGAGTAAATCCTACAGGAATAGAACGAATCGGCAAGCAGTTACCCACCTTAGCTTCGACCTCTTTTCCTGCATGCACCGTATCACCAACTTTTAAGCCTTCGGGCAAAAGCATATACGCTTTAGCTCCGTTACCATAAACGATGAGCGCAATACGCACATTGCGATTTGGATCATATTCAATCGTAGCAATCTTACCCGGTACATCACGATGCTCTCGCTTAAAATCGATAATACGATATTTGCGAGGTGCTCCTCCACCATGGTGACGCGTAGTAATACGTCCATAGGCGTTTCTTCCACCCTTCTTAGATAAGCCAACAGTCAAGCTTTTTTCAGGAGCCTTTTTTGTTATATCACTATTATCTAAATAGGTCTGAAAGCGAAGCGATGCGTTACGCGGTTTTCTAGCTCTTATTGTCATACTAATTCCTCACTGTCAAGCCGCTTCAGGCGTAGGCATACCCTGGACTTGCGTCTGAGCGCCACCTAACCCCATCAGATCGATCGATTGACCTTTCTTAAGGGTAACGACAGCCTTCTTACGCATTTTACCTTCGGTAATAAAGCGTCCAGCACGTCGTTTTTTGCCTTTAACTACGATTATTCCTATCTTTTCAGCTTCAACATTAAAGAGCTTCTTTAATGCTTCTGCAATCAAGGGCTTATTTGCTTTAGGATGAACCTCAATAACAAGCTTTCCCGATTTTTGATTTAAGCTATATGCTTTTGGCGTAAATCGAGGCCCTTTTATAATATCATAGAGTGTTAAGTCCATCTGCTCACCATTTCTTTAAAGGCGTCTGTATCTTTTTTAAGGAAGACCCACATTTGGCCATTGGAAAGATCATATGCGTTCCATTGATCAAAAAGAAGCATCCTTACGTTCGGCAAGTTAGCAAAGGATGCATGCGCAAACCTGTCTGCTGGCGAAACAAAAAGAATAATATCTTTATCATGAAGCCCTGCTTGCACAAGAGCCTTATATGCATGTGCTGTCTTTGGCGCACTTTCAGGTGCTGACCAATCGAGAGCGACAATTTTCTTATTATCTAAATAATCCCAGAGAAGCATATTACATACACCCCGCTTCAGATTTTTAGTAATCGTCAACGTTCGAGTTCGTGGTTGTGGGCCAAATATGACACCACCAGAACGCCACAGGGGCGATCGAGCAGATCCAGCACGAGCTCGTCCCGTACCTTTTTGCTTCCACGGTTTTTTATTTGAAAAGGCAACATCGGATCGTCCTTTACAGGCAACGGTTCCTTGACGCCAGTTTTGTAATAGAGCACGTACGCATTGGGAGTACCCTTCTTTACGTATTTCCGCACGATGCTCTTGCGACAGTCCAACATCACCGGGAGTAATGAACTGAGCGCTTATTTCTGAGCTAGTTTTCACAGCTGCCTTTTTTGTAGTAGCCATTTCGCCTTACCTACACTTTCTTACAAAGACCAAAGACCCTGACTTACCAGGAACCGAACCTTTTACGAGCACCACACGTGCTTCTGGCTCTATTCGTACAACCTTAAGATTCTTCATAACACGTCGTTCTGCACCCATGTGTCCAGGCATTTTCTTTCCTTTAATAACACGACCTCGGCTTCTCATAAAGCTCAGACCGCCAGGAAAACGACCAAATGTTGCACCATGACTCGCACGACCTCCAGCAAATCCGTGCCTTTTAACAACACCTTGGAATCCGGCACCTTTGGTAACACCAAAGACGTCCACAGTATCTCCAAGAGCTAAGAAGCTTTGCGCTTCTGCTGGCTGACCAATGTCGAGGCCGGTCAGGTCATCCACCGGAACTTCTTTAAATGCACTAAAATATTTACGAGGCTCCGATAGCCACTCAGCTGAAAAAGATTGATCAGCATACTTTGTTTTTACACAACCGAGCTTCACCGCTTCATAGCCATCTTTTTCTTTTGTCTTGATCTGAGTTACATACCAGTTAGCCACATCAATAACAGTCACCGGAACTACTTTATTATCATTTATAAATACTTGGGTCATACCTATTTTCTTACCCCAGAGTCCGCTCACCATATGTGTACCCTTTCTACTTAATTTCTACGTCTACCCCTGAGGAAATACTGAGCTTCATAAGCGCATCCATAGTAGCATCAGATGGTGCAACTATATCAAGAATACGTCTATGAGTTGTCAACTCAAATTGCTCTCGAGATTTTTTATCAATGTGTGGCGAACGCAATACGGTAAAACAACGTCTTTTGTTAGGCATAGGAACAGGTCCCACGACGTGGGACCCTGTTCGCTTAACAGTCAAAACAATTTGTTTAACAGCTTTATCGAGTAACTGATGATCGTATGATTTAAGTGTCAAACGAATTTTTTGTTTTTTCATTCTGTTACCTTAATCTAAAATCTGCGTTACAATACCAGATCCGACAGTTCTGCCACCTTCACGGATTGCGAATCGTTGATCCTTCTCCATAGCAATCGGAGCAATCAATTCAACATCAACCGAAACGTGATCGCCAGGCATAACCATTTCTCGTCCTGCAGGCAATTCAACGATACCAGTTACGTCCGTTGTTCTGAAGTAAAACTGCGGTCTGTAGCCTTTGAAGAAAGGACTATGACGGCCACCTTCATCTTTGCTTAACACATAAATTTCACACTTGAACTTTCTGTGAGGGGTAACGCTTCCGACTTTTGCAAGTACTTGGCCACGTTCAATTTCTTCCTTCTTGATACCGCGAAGTAAGAGACCAACGTTATCACCCGCTTGACCCTCATTGAGTTCTTTTCTAAACATTTCAACACCGGTCACAACCGTTTTTTGACTCGCGCCAAATCCTATGAGTTCAACTTCTTCACCCACTTTGATTTTGCCTCGTTCAATTCTTCCGGTAGCTACGGTACCACGCCCTGGAATAGAGAAGACGCCTTCAATCGCCATAAGGAATGGTTTATCGACTTCACGAACTGGCTCTGGGATATAGGAATCAAGCGCATCCATTAATTTCATGATTGCTTGAGAACCGATTTCACTATCATCACCATTTAATGCTTTTAATGCAGATCCGCGAATTACCGGTATCTGATTACCTGGATACCCATATTTTGTAAGAAGATCACGAATTTCTTCTTCAACCATGTCGGTCATATCAGGATCATCAACCATGTCGACCTTATTTAAGAACACCACAATTGTTGGCACCCCTACGTTTTTCGCAAGAAGAATATGCTCTCTCGTTTGAGGCATCGCACCATCTGCTGCTGATACCACAAGGATAGCACCATCCATCTGCGCCGCACCGGTGATCATGTTCTTCACATAGTCAGCGTGACCAGGGCAGTCAACGTGAGCATAGTGACGCTTGTCAGTTTCATATTCCACGTGAGAAATTGCAATGGTAATACCGCGTGCCTTTTCTTCAGGTGCATTATCGATCTGATCAAACTTTCTCGCTTCAGCTAACCCTTTTTTTGCTAATACCGAAGTAATAGCTGCCGTTAATGTAGTCTTACCATGGTCAACGTGACCAATAGTACCTGTATTTATATGAGGCTTTTTGCGCTCAAAAACACCTTTTGCCATCTGTTATCTCCCGGACAACGTAAATTAATATTATACTCACTCTTCTAAGCACCTTTAAGAATTAATTCTTGGGCATGCTTAGGTACCTCACGGTAACATTCAAACTCCATAGAATAACTTGCTCGGCCCTTTGTCATAGAACGCAACTGGGTTGCATACCCAAACATTTCAGCAAGAGGAACTTCAGCAAGAATAACACTGTTGCCTACTTTAGATTCCATACCTAAAATACGCCCACGACGTGAATTGAGATCACCCATCACATCGCCCATATATTCTTCTGGCGTTTCCACCTCAACCTTAACGATTGGCTCTAATAACACAGGATCAGCTTTTGTCATCCCCGCTTTAAATGCCATACTGGCTGCCATTTTAAAGGCTAACTCTGAAGAGTCTACATCATGGTAGGACCCATCATAGACGCTCACTCTAAAATCGACAACAGGATATCCACCTAATACACCAGTATTTTTTGCCTCATCAAGACCCTTTTCAATTGCAGGGATAAATTCACGAGGAATCGAACCACCTACAACTTCATTCTTAAATTCATATCCTTTACCACGTTCAAGGGGCATCATCTTTAACCATACATGGCCATACTGACCCCGACCGCCCGATTGCTTGATATATTTACCTTCAATATCAACCGGTTTGGTAATCGTTTCTTTAAATGCCACTTGCAGCTTGCCTTGCACAAGTTCAACTTTTTGCTCTCGTCTGATACGATCAACAATAATTTCTAAATGAAGCTCACCCATTCCTCGAATGACCGTTTGGTTCGTCTCAGGATTAAATGAGAACTGAAATGAAGGATCTTCTTGGGACATCTTCTTCAATGCCAAGGTCATCTTTTCATAATCAGCCTTATTCTTCGGTTCAACGGACGTTGAAATAACTGGTGCTGGAATATCGATTTTTTCGAGCAATACTGGATGTGCTTCATCGCACAACGTATCTCCCGTATTCGCTTCCTTTACTCCGACAATAGCACCAATATCACCAGCCCTGAGCTCTTGAATTTCTTCTTTCTTATTTGCATGCATTTTCACCAAACGGCTAATGCGCTCTTTCGTACCACGTGTTACGTTATATACATAAGAACCAGACTTTAAAGTACCCGAGTAGACACGCACAAAGCTCAAAATACCCACAAACGGATCGGTCATCAATTTAAAGATAAGACCAGAAAATGGTTCATTCGGATCTGGCTTGCGCACTTCCTTCGTATCGGTTCCTGGAACGAGTCCCTCCACTGGAGGTATATCAAGTGGCGATGGTAAGTAATCGATCACCGCATCAAGAAGCAGCTGAACACCCTTATTTTTAAATGCAGTTCCTGCAAATGCTGGCGTTACCTTACGCTCAAGCGTTCCCTTACGTAATGCCTTTTTAATCTCTTCAATCGAAATTTCTTCTTCATTTAAGAATCGCTCAGCAAGACTATCATCTAAGTCTGCAGCCTTTTCGACAATTTTATGTCTCAACTCTTCAGTCTTAGCTTTATATTCTTCAGGAATATCACCCCAGGTAACAACGCTTCCCTTTTCTCCACTCGTTCCTTTTTCACCTTCACTAAAGGTAGCCATCTTTCTCGTAAGGAGATCAATAATCCCATAAAAATCTTCGGATTGACCAACCGGAATCTGCATTGCTAACGCATGACCATTCAATTTATGATTCACATCACCGATGACTTTAAAGTAATCTGCACCAGTACGATCTAGTTTGTTTACAAAGATAATTCTTGGAACCTTATACCGATTTGCTTGACGCCACACCGTCTCAGATTGAGGTTGCACTCCACCCACGCCACAAAAGACAGCAATCACACCATCTAACACCCGAAGCGAACGACCTACTTCGATCGTAAAATCAACGTGCCCCGGAGTATCAATAATATTGACGTCATAATCTTTCCAGGTACAACTTATCGCAGCTGATGTAATCGTAATTCCACGCTCACGCTCTTGCTCCATCCAGTCGGTCGTTGTTTCGCCTTCATGGACTTCACCCGTTTTATGTATTGTGCCAGTATAAAAAAGAATACGCTCAGTAACAGTTGTTTTACCAGCATCAATGTGAGCTGCGATTCCTATATTCCGATATTTACTTAAATAACTCATATGCCCACCTAATTACCATGCATAATGTGAAAATGCACGATTTGCTTCCGCCATTTTATGTACATCCATTCTTCTCTTAACCGCGGTTCCACGACCTTCTGCAGCATCAAGAAGCTCATGAGCTAATCGAATACCCATCGTTTTATCAGGACGCGTTTTCGCTGCTGCAATAAGCCATCGCAGAGCAAGCGCACGCGCACGCCCAAATGCTACTTCCATCGGTATTTGGTATACACTACCACCTACACGACGTGGACGGACCTCAATGGAAGGAATTATTTGGTCAAGTGCTTTGGCAAACAAAGCAAGACCCCGTTCCTTATCATTACCCGCTTTCTTCGTCAAAATATCAAGTGCATCATATACAATCTTACGGGCAGCATTTTTCTTGCCACGCCACATAACGACATTAATTAACTTTTGCACTGTCTCCGACCCATAACGGGCATCTGGAGCAATTGTTCGAATAAAATTTACCGATTTACGTCTTGGCATAACTCACCTTATTTTTTTGGACGTTTAGCACCATACAATGAACGTCCTTGTCTTCTCTTCTCCACACCTGCAGCGTCTAGCGCCCCTCGAACTATGTGATATTTAACACCAGGTAAATCCTTTACCTTACCACCGCGAACGAGTACCACGCTATGTTCTTGCAGATTATGTCCTTCACCACCAATGTAAGCGGTAACTTCCATACCTGTAGAAAGCTTCACACGCGCAACTTTACGTAACGCAGAGTTTGGTTTTTTCGGTGTTTGTGTAAATACACGTGTACAGACACCTCGCACTTGAGGTGCACCCTTTAACGCAGGGCTCTTCGTTTTTTCATGTGTCTTCGTGCGCTCATGTCGCGCCAATTGATTTATCGTTGGCATAGTATAACTTCCATGTGGTTATGTTTACTTCATAAACTTTGTTTAAAAGCATTACATGAGGATTCTCAGAACCTCTTCATGCTTTTGAAAAAAAGAGATTATCACAAGTATAGCGGTTTTAACGTTTTTTTCAAGATCAAGCAGAAAAACAATTTGCCTCCTGCCACAAAACGAGTAAGCTAGAGGTACTGAGAGTATCACATTTTTTACATTTGTCAATTTTTAAAGGAGATTTCTATGGAACTATTTGCGAGACTAAGCACACTACTATCAACTGTTTGGTGCAACCTACCACTCATTGTGCTAGCAATCCTTGGCATCGGGTTCCTTATTATGTTTCATGAATTTGGCCATCTCATCTTTGCTAAGCTCTTTAATGTGTATGTACCCTCCTTTTCGATTGGCATGGGACCTCGCATTTTCGAAAAAAAAATAGGAGAAACTACGTTCGCCCTCTCAGCAATTCCTTTAGGAGGCTATGTTGAACTTGCAGGTTCACCTGAAATTGGGCAGGGAGAACAACTCCACGCTCATGCAAAGGATCGATCCTTCAATGCTCTGCCTTACTGGCAAAAACTTCTTATTATGATCGGTGGAATTCTTTTTAATGTTATCTTTGCGTATCTCGCCATGAGCTTTCTCTTCGCCGCTGGAGGAGCACCCTGCACTGGAGGAGCCTGGTGTGATGAACAGCCAGCTTTTATAGGAGCTGTTAATAAAAATAGCCCTGCAGAACGAGCGCAAATACATGCAAATGACACAATCGTTTCGGTTAATGACGTTGCTACTCCTACGATAGGCAGCGTAGTAACCGCCCTAAAACCTTTGATAGGAAAACCAGCTACTCTCAAGCTTGAGAATGCAGGCATTCAACGAGATGTGGATATCACTGTAGAGTCCCAAGGTTCAGGCCCTCAACTCAGACCCATTCTTGGCGTTGCCTGGCAGCTCAAAAAGATGTCACTAGCACAAGCCTTTACTACTGGCTGGCATGCAACATGGGGGCTTATTACTCAAACTGCGGGTGCCATTAAGAATCTCACCAAAAGTCGCGAAGGAATCGGTGGCCCTCTTATGCTCATTTGCCAAGTTACTCAATTTGCTGGCATGGGCTTTAAGATGTTCCTCTTTATGCTTGCCTTCATTAGTATTAATCTTGCCGTATTTAATGTATTACCTCTTCCCATTTTTGACGGAGGTCAGGTACTCTTCTTTACCATTGAAGCATTAATCAGAAGACCATTATCAGACGAAGCACGAGCATCCATACACTATTATACATGGCTCTTTGTAATAGCCTTGGTCATCTATCTGACCTTTAAAGATGTAATTAGCATCAGCAAGTGGTTCTAACCACCAAGAATATTCAGAAACTCGGGGATGGAGATATCTTCATCCTCGAGTTTTTTTAAAAAGATCAGCAAAACTAGCAGCGCTACAAAAGGCAATTTAGCATAGCTTGAGATAAGCCTCTTCTCTCTATCATGGTTTCCTCACGTTTGGTGTTTATTTTAAATTAAAATACGAAAAAACACACTTCCTCAAAAAGCGTCCATGGGGAGGCTCAAAGCAAGCCAGAAGGGTTCAACTCCTCGCATGATATGACCATTTTAGATTGTTTCAAATCAATTTAGAAAAAGCTCTTATGGTTTTTCTAAAGGAGCATATGTCCCTAGCACTGGTGATAGTAACTTAATCGAAGCAAAAAGCTGTTCACAAAACAAAAGAAAAAGTTCACTGAAAAGACAGCACAATCATTAGGCCACGTTGTAAGCGACCAGGGAAGGCTCTTCTTTTTGACAGAGAACCAGATTATGTTGATCCGCTGATACGCTTAGTTCGTTTCCCTGAAACCGACAAGTACTTGCTCACGAAATACCAGCACACGATTAAAAGAGATGGTTAGCAGAGGATATCTTGCTGAGATTGTAACAAGCACATTGGATCTTTTAAAAGTTTTCGTCTTAACAAAAAATAGTAACTGGTTAGTGTTTCAGGCACATCAACTAAGGAGTCACAGAATTTCAGAAAACTTTGATAGCGGCCTGACCTACCTATCTCGAGATATTTGCTTCCATAAGATACATTGAAGTTTCAGAAACTTGCATATGAAAAGAGAGGCCACGAAGCCTCTCTTAATCTTACCTATTTCGAAAATCCTTACTGGTTCTCGCAAGACGCCTCCACGTACCTCCGCATTTCGGGATATCTTAGAGCGCGCTCTCTAGCAAATTCCAGCTCAATCTTCTATTATGGGATCCTCAGCAATCGTGCAATTTACGACTGCTGTTCGTCCATTCTGATTTCAGTTATTGAGCCGCAGAAGCTGCTTCACTTGGATGAGTTTCAGTAGCTGTGGCCAGTATTTCTTTAAACTCTTTTCCACCTGCAGAGCGCAATTGACTTGCTACATATGCATGCTTATCGCTTAATGCACAATCCAAAGGGGTCTTGCAACCAACATACAAAGCATTTACATTTGCACCAGCATTTAACAATGCCGTAACAAACTGAGAAAATCCTTTACTTGCAGCAATGTGTAAAGCACTTAGCCCATCATCAGTAGCGCATACATTTGGATCTGCATGAGCACTCAATAATTGCTTTAAAATTGTGACCTTACACAATTCTACAGCCATCATCAAAGGCGTCATTAATCCTGAAGATAGCGCATTTTTTTCCATCCCCGGCAGAGCTAATAACTTTTCAACAGCATCAGAGTTTCCCTGACGAACAGCCATAACTAAGGCCGTCACACCACGTATGTTGGTAAGGTTTGGATTAGCTCCGTTTTTAATAGCATCTACTATTATTTCAAAGTCTGGCTGCTCACTATTAAGTTCTCGCTCCATTTGCAACGTAGCAGTAGCAGGCTGCATGGTTTTTTCTGCATTCATGCTAAAAAGGTACTCCCCGGAGCATAAAAGCACAACTGCGAGGAATACTGTTTTTTGTACAATTCTTTTCATGAGAAAAAGCTCCTATAGAAACTATGTTGGATATTTCGTTCTACTGTTCAATTCTTACAGTATAACATTCTCTTTTTTGGCAGTCAATCGTATAATAAATTTCTCAATTGACTATGTGACAATAGGAAGACTTGTACATTTTTTTCGCTCAACGGAAGAAGAATGGGAACACGCTACTTATATACAAAAAAGAACAATGTCCATGCAAAGCACAAGATTTAGAGCAGAAAAAAAATTACGATTTAAAGAAAGGGTTTCTCGGCTACAGCCTTTTTATGGATATTGAATTGCAGGAAATATCGAGTTCTGGTAAAGGTAAGGAGAGGCTTAAAGAGCCTCTCCTAATTTAAATCACTTGGTTGTTTTGGAGCTTAAGAGAGCTACAACCGCATCATGCTTATTCTTTTTCGCAATATCAAGCGGTGTCATGCCCCTGTAGCTGGTTGTTGGTTTTGCGCCAGCATTTAACAGTTTCTCAACTAATGTAGCAAAACCCTTCTCAGCTGCTACATAAAGTGGAGTAGGCTCATAGCTGAGCGCACCCTCCGGCTTGGCCCCAGCCGCTAGCAACTTCTCAGCCACTAGATCATTACCACGATTAACTGCCAAATTCAGTGGAGCAACTTTCCGTCTCTGGCCACCAGATGGAACACTTGATTCTGTATTCGGATTCGCACCAGCTGCTAGTAACAACTCCACGACAGCAAGAGAGCAATTCGGTGCTATATTCGGGCTTGAAGGCTCTATAACTACGTCTGGACCACTAGGCTTTGGTGCTCTATGAGGACTAAGTTTAGCCACACCAGCACTAGGTTCTGCTGCACTGGCAGCACTAGGCAGAGCTGCACTGGCGGCACTAGGCTCAGCAGCAGCTGCAGCAATAGGCATTCCGCAATTACCTTTTGCGGCACGGGCGAGCGCCGTTCTTCCATGTTCATCTGCCGCATCAACCTTTACGCGAGCAGCCAACAGCTGTATGACAATGTCTTCATAATTTTTATTTACAGCCACCATTAAAGGCGTAATCCCACTATTCGTTGCCTTTTCCTTATCGACATCCGCGCTCGCCAATAGTTCCCGAGCTACCGCAACATCGTTTCTCAATGCAAGAATCAAGGGTGTAACTCCTTGTATTTTACTCGCAAGATTAGGATTACCCCCATTTCTAATTGCTGTCATTATGAGGGACAAGTCTGGCTTTTCTTTATTAAGTTCATCAAGTATAGTTTTATTAGCTGAAGCCTCTCCTACCGTTGTACCTGTGGTAGCCGCACGCCTACCCGCCGCGCCTGGTTTTACAAATTGAGCCTTTTTTACCGGCTTAGGCTCCATGCTAAAAGTATTGCCTACTGAGCATGCAATAACTCCAGAGACTACAATTAATTTTTGCATCATTTTGTTCATGAAAACTCCTTTTATTGTATAGTACCAAAATGCCTTCTAATCTAATCGTAACAATGCCTAGCATCCTTTGTCAATATTTTAAAAAAATAGCGGACAATTATTGTCAGCCTGACAAGATCGTTGACGATACTAAAAATCCAAATCATCTTATAAAAATGGAATTTATGTAAAGAGAGGCCAGAAAAGCCTCTCTTCTATCTATCGGCTAGAACTATTTACTGATACTTACTTTCTATAAAAGCATCAATATAGCGCAATATCTCTGGATATTCCTGAGCATAGTCCCTAGCAGACAATCGCGCTGAGTCTTCTATCAAAGGATCGGCCCCTTGGTCAAGTAATGCTTCAACAAGATCTCTGTCCCCTGCTATAACCGCCCGCATAAGGGCTGTTTGTCCATGAGCGTCTCTCTCATCCACAGGCACTACAGCTGCGCTAGGAAAAATGGCAACTGCCGCAGATGGCGGTGCGGAAAGAACTGAAGTTGGAACAACGGCTGGCACATAAACCTCTGCAGCTGGCTTGCGCTCTATGACTGATTCTATATAAGTAAGCATTTCAGGATTATCAAGCGCATAGTCCCTAGCAGACAATCCCGCTGAGTCTTCTATAAAAGGATCTGCCCCTTGATCAAGCAATACCTGCACAAGGTCTGAGTCTCCAGCTATCACTGCCCTTATAAGAGGTGTTTGTCCATTTGCATCTCTTTCATCTACCGCTGCACTAGGAAGAGCAGCCGAAACCCTAGGATGTAATTCTGAACCCTTTTTGCCACCTGCGGACCGCAAAAGAAACTCTACATTGGCATGCTTATTTACCATTGCAGCATCTAGTGGAGTATGACCCTGAAATGTCGCGTTGGGATTAGCACCAGCTCGTAACAATAAGGTAACAATCTCAGAAAAACCACCAAGTGAGGCGAAATACAAGGCCGTTCCTCCCTCGACTGCAGCTGCATTTGGGTTTGCACCCGCATCTAACAACTGCTTAACTACGTGCTTGCGCCCAAGACTCGAAGCAATCATCAAAGGAGTAACCCCGTCGACCATCGCTGCATTTTTATTTACGCCGGGCAGGGCTAACAATTTCTCAACAAGATCAGAAGCGCCTGCTCCTGCTGCAATGTGTAACGCAGTTAAGCCGGACTTACGTCCTGAAATGGCTGGATTGGCACCACTTTCAATCGCCTTCATAATCAGCGGCAAGCGGGGGCGAAGTCCGTCAAGTTCAACTTCAAGAGCTATATTCCAGAGTTGTACCATCTTTTCAGGAGAGATCTCTCGAACTCGCGCCATTGCAGGAGGGACCATTTCTTGAACTAATAGAGGAGCCGAGCTCGGAGTCTCTGGCGCTTCAACCGCAGCAGCAGGAGCCGCTGCTAGCATAAGGGGTCCAGTTTCTAAAAGCTCTGCCACATGCATATGTTTATGGGCTCGTGCCTCATCTAACGGTGTCTTCCCATTAAATAAGGCATTTTTGTCAGCACCTGAAGCTAATAGCTTTTCAACAATCTGAATATAACCCTTACGCGCAGCAAGATGTAAGGCGGTTAGGCCATTTTCAGTGGCCGCATTCGCATTAGCACCAGCAGATAATAACTGCCTAACGATGCCAAGAAAGCCTCCTTTTGCAGCAAGAAGCAATGCGGTTAATCCTCCACTAGTGGCAAGGTTTGGATTTGCACCAGCTGCCAATAATTGCTTAACAATCCTCCATCGGCCATTACCTGAAGCAATCATTAAGGGTGTCAGTCCAGTACCCATCACCGGATTTCTATTTACAGTAGAGATGGCTAATAGTTTTCTGACAGCATCAGAATCTCCGTAATATACAGCCTTATGCAAGGCCGTCACACCAAATTCATTAGCAAGATTTGGATCTTCACCCCTGTCTATTGCTTCGAAAATTTGGGAAAAGTCTGGCTTGCCTCCAAAAGGTTCCTCGGCTCCATTTTTTCCAAAGAGGGCCCCCGAGCAAGCAAGCGCTACAACGAGAAATAATGATTTTCCTACTATTCTTTTCATGTGAAACTCCTTTTGTAATTATGATGGTCCTTATATCTAGGATTATAGGTAAATAATAGCAATATCATGTCGCATTTGTCAATATTTTGACAAATATTTAGATTATTCTTTTCTATTAATAATGCTCGCAAACGATTTACATCATTCAGTCGTCAGTTCAGAAATACGAACCTCTTAAAAAAGAGGAAGCCTCTTCACAAAACGATTGCGATTATGGAATCTTTGCTTCATACTACATTCTGTAGACTAGACAAGAAATATATACGTTTTCGCAGAAATATAACACTTTTTGGAGAAAACTTAGGAAACATATATGAAATCGAATATACTTCAACCGACCGGGTATCAAGCACTTATTACTGATTTCAATCTTTAGGTGATCCCCCATTACCGTGCCTCATATATATCCTTGACGGGAGGCAAAAGAGTATACACAAAACATGGCCAGGACAGCACATATATCCTAAGAGCTACCAACTTAGCAAGCCCACGGATCCATTGTTTAACCTCGAGTTTGCATTAAAACATGAAGGGATGAACCTTTTAATCATTTTATCAGTATTTAAACAGCTCTCTGAAAATACGATTCTGGGGTATATCAGCGCACGGCCTCATGGAAAGGCTCAGCGAAAGATCTGGTACCTGTTCGAACTTCTTATGCATCAACACCTTCCTCTTGAAGATCTGAACACGGGCAATTATATCGATCTTCTAGACCCAACTCTCTACTACACAGCAAAAACACTTAAAATCAAACGACAACGCATTAACGATAACCTTTTGGGCTTTTCCCACTTTTGTCCTCTTGTAAGACCTACGCCAGAACTTGCTACAGACGAAAAGAAACATCTGGATAAGAAAGCCAAAGAACTCCTTGCTGACTATGAGCCATTCATAATCCAGCGAGCTGCATCATATCTATACACCCGGGAGACAATCTCGTCATGGCACATTGAGCACGAAGAGCCTACAAGAATGCGTGCTGTCAACTTTGCGAACTGCAAAGATGAGGAGCTTCCAAAACTGAGCAAAAAAGAACTCATTAAAGCACAAGATGCCATCGTAGAGCCTCGATTTGTAGAATCCGATTACCGTCATACCCAAAACTATGTCGCAGAAACAGCTCGAATCGGCTATTCACTCATACATTACATTTCACCTAGGCCAGAAGATGTACCACTGCTTATGCAGGATCTTCTTTTGTCGCTTGAAAGAATGATCGATTCTGCAGTCAATCCCGTCATCATCGCTGCAACTTCTTTCGGTTTCGTATATATCCATCCCTTTGAAGATGGTAATGGTCGCCTCCATAGATTTCTGATTCATTATGTGCTAGCAGGAACTTCTTTTACTCCTTCAGGGATTATTTTTCCTGTATCGGCAATTATGCTAGCAAACCGAAAAAAATACAATCAAATACTTGAAAATGTGTCACGCCCCTTAATGGATCTTCTTACCTATACCGAGGACACCTCGGGAGACCTCGCCGTCAAAGGAAACGAGAGCTCTTTGTATGCTTACCTTGACTACACATCCCATGCAGAATATCTCTTTGATTGTATAGAGCAAACTGTCACAACAGACTTGAAGAAAGAACTCGACCTCATTAAAGATTATGACAAGATTAGACAAACGATACGAGAGCTCGTTGATATGCCCGATAAACAAATCGACCTCATAATTAAGCTGGTCATCCAAAACAAGGGAGTACTCGCCAGCAGTAAACGCAAGAAATTCTTTTCCTTGTTAACCGATACAGAGATTAGAAAGATTGAAGCAATCATCGCAAAGAGAAACGTCGAGGCATGGCTCTAATACGCGAAAAAAGGGCAGATTTCCTGCCCTTTCGATAGATCAAAACGAGTTATGCAGCTTCTGCAAAGCCAGCAATTTGTGCTTTGTGAGGATGCTCTGTGCCAGCATAGACACGAAGCTTTCTTAAAAGCTGCCGTGAAAGTCTGTTTTTAGGAAGCATGCCCTTCACTGCTAATTCAAGAATACGCTCAGGATGCTTTTCCATAATTTGAACAGGGGTCAAAAACTTTTTATTACCTATATATCCTGAATAGCGCTCATAGATTTTATCGGTCATTTTCTTGCCAGTAAAAACAATTTTATCAGCATTAATAACCACAATATAATCGCCAGCATCAGAATGAGGCGTAAACTCAGCACGATCTTTACCACGAAGTGCGTTAGTAATAAATGTGGCTAGACGACCAACTACCTGCCCGTTGGCATCAATAAGCCGCCAACGAGGCTTTTCATCTTCCTTACGCAAGAAGAACGTTTTATTCATATCCATAAAAGAAACCTTTACTATAATTTTCCAGAAGCAAAACAAATATATATCCTAGAGTAGGCAAAAATAACAAAATCGTCAAATCCAAAACAAACTCAAAGCATAAGCCAAGCTTTTCCCGGCTCACTAAGAGCTAGCAGAGTATCAGTAAAAGGAATGCATACTCCTAGATATCATCACTATAAAAATCTTTCGCATTCTCGAGAGCCCATACAATAGCATCTGCATTGGCAACTGCGCGTGCAAAACTTCCATGAGTAAGATCATAACCCCTTTTAGCTACGCAAGCACACCAACACCCTAAGATGCCAGTAATCCACATAATTCCCAATGCATCTGCTTGGTTATCTTTTGTAATTTCAGCTTGAAGAAGCAGTGAGTGCTCACCAATTTTTTTGTTATAGGTATCAAACGACTCAAAGGCCATTGCTAACATCAACGGAGTCAAAAGACCACCACCATATAACATGAGATAGTCAAAGAAAGAAAGCTCTTTAGCAAGATTTGCATGCATCTGCTGAGCTTCATCAATCAATACTGCATAGAGTTCTTGAGAAAGATGCTCGCTATCACGCAGATCCGTTTTTAACTGTAGAAGATTTTGCGAATTAATATCAGCACGCAACCGCTCAAATTTGGTATAACCACACAGGCCCGATCGAGTGAACAATGTTGAAGCAAGTAGCACACCGAGAATATACTTTTTCATGAAACTCCTTGAGTTAGAATTATTGAGAACGCCAAATTTAAGGCAAGTATAGCTCAACGTCATGAGTGCCCGCAATATCTTTTGTTACAAAAAATAAACGAGATAACGATACTCTCAAGTAACAAGGAAATCAAACTTTTCTTAACAACTCCATCCTTATGTGCGGACAAAACTGCCTATAAACTGAGGCTCTTAACGAGAATCTTTTTGCCTTCACAGGCAACACCAAAAGCGATACTCTTTTGTATCCCATGCTGAACAAGCTCCGCTGCATAACCTTTCTCGTTAATTTGATCAAGTGCTCTCCGAGCGGCGTCGGACATGCTTTCACCAGATGTGAGAGATACCTTTTTAAACTCTATGACAGCACGCATTGGTTGGGAACAACAATGAAAGTAATGCCAACAAAAAACAAACCCCTACAGCAAGCTGCAGTTTGTAAATTGTCGAAAGTAACACCAAGAGCTACTCCTCGTCCAATTCACCTTTCATCATCTCTTCGATTTCATAGGAATCACGTGGCAATTCATCTGACATGCAAACTGCACCTTTAGCGGTAATCCAGTAATTATCTTCAATACGAACACCAAGACGCTCTTGGGGTATATAGATACCTGGCTCGATCGTAATCACATCACCCTCTTTTAGGGGCTCTGAGCGATCACCAACATCATGCACATCAAGACCCAGAAAATGACCAATCCCATGAGGAAAGTATTTCTCATAGCCTCGCTCTTTCAAGAATGCTACCGTAAGATGCTGCAATGACTTAGCTGGATGATCATTATTACACAACCAATAGCCAGGCGCTGCGAGACTTGCAATATACTCTTGTGCTTCAAGAACAGTCGTATAGACTTCTCGTTGACGATCAGAAAACGTTCCAGAGACAGGATAGGTTCTCGTAATATCTGCGCAGTAATAGTTTAGTTCAGCACCAACGTCTACGACGACAAGATCGCCCTTCTTCATTAAGCTATTATTGTGTCCATAATGAAGCACGGTGCTATTTTTGCCACTACCAACAACTGATGGAAATGCAGCAGAACCCCCAGATTCTTTAAATACAAATTCTATGCCCGCTTGTATCTGATACTCATACACATCCGGTTCAATGCGCATCGCTGCTGCTTCATGAGCTTGCATGGTGCAATCTATTGCTTCATAGATAGATTCAAGCTCTCCCTGTGATTTCGTGCGACGTAGTTGTGCAAGAGCAGCCGATATATCAACAATTGCTTGCTTCAACTTTGGTTTCGATTGAAACAGCCTATCTAAAATAAGAGTGTGCTCACAGAGTATCTCCGGTTGATAGACCGTATAGAGTACCCCACCTGCATCAACATGCCGTTCAAGGGTAGTAAGCAGTTGTTCATACTGAGCGGTGACGCAACTTGATGTTAAGGAATACCCTCTGCATGCTTGCCCAAGTAATTCTTTCCGATCTATTCCACGCTGAGCAAGGCTGGCCGCATCCGCCTCAACAAGGGTAATGGCCCATTTTGCACGTGGAGTGCCATACTGAGGAACAAACAGAGTTGTTCCCGCCTCATTCATAAGCAGAACTGTGGCAGGCTCTTCCAGTCCGGTAAGGTAATAAAATGAACTATCTTGCCGAAATGCAGTACGTTCAGATTCAAAGCCAGCAAAGAGAAACAAGAGTGGTTTTCTCGCATCCTTCTTTTTAAGTGACTCGTAGAGTTTGGTACGTCGTTGTATAAAAGGTGCATAGGTTTTTTGCATACTATCTCTTAAAATGGTCGTCGTTCTGATAATGCTTTATACACTGTTAAGCGATCCATCGCTTCTAAAGAGGAGCCAACGGGAAGGCCTCGAGCGAGGCAGGAGAGCTTTATCGGCTTATCTTTTATCTTATGTGCTATATAGGCTGCAGTTGCCTCTCCTTCTGGCGTCTGATTAAAAGCAAAGATAAGCTCTTTACAGCCATCGATGCGGAGTAATAACTGTTTAATTGTTAAATCATCTGGCCCAATACCATCTAAAGGGCACAAGGCACCTCCCAGGACATGATACATCCCAAGATAGCCACCCGTTTTTTCGATGGTGATAAGATCACGCCAACTTTCAACAACACAAATAACGGTTTTATCTCGTTTTGGTCCTGTACAAAAGAAGCAGCCCTTATCTTTTTCTTTCCAAGACCAACATTCAATACATTTTTCAAGACTCTGCTTAAGGTTCGTCAAGGTTCGACAAAACTGCTCAGTAGCTTGCTCATCAAGATCTAAGAAATATTGAGCAACCACATAGAGATTCTTCGACGCAAGATAGGGTACCCGCTGTAATTGGCGAAGCAACGCAAGCAGACTTGGACTTTGCTCTATCATAGTTTAAAAGCTTTCTGTATATATGTCTGTGCAAGACCTAAAAAGGTACTTACACAGATAAAGAGTGTAAGACCTGCAGACAGATTAGCGGTAACGGCAGCAACAACAATAGCAATTAAGATATTAGCTACTCGCTGACGTGCATCTCCCGTTTGTGCCATTTGCACTGCCATACCAACACCAACGAGCGCTGGCAAAATATAATAAGGATCTCGTGCAGATAAATCCGGTATCCATAAGAACGGAGCTTTATAAAGCTCTATAGCATTGGTCAGCACCCGCTGCAAACCTATAAATATCGGAATCTGAAGTAGTAGAGGTAAACAGCCCAAGAGCCCTGGCATACCATGCTTTCGTGCAAACTCAGCTTTTTCCCGTGCAAGAAGAGCAGGATCATGCTTATACTTCTGCTCAAGATACTGAAGCTTCTTTTGAGCTTCCATATGGTGTTTTCTCGACTGCTCTCCTTTGAGAGTAAACGGCACCATTATAAGACGTGCAAGGAGTGTTACCATAATAATGGCAATGCCGTAGTTCTTAAAGATGTTATAAAAGAAATTCAGCAAAAAGAGCAATAACTTAGAGATAGGAGCAAACCAGCCATAATCAAGAACACCCTCTAACCGCTCATCTACTTTCGACAAGGACGTCATCTCCTTTGGACCAGCATAAAACGAAAGTTCCCAGGTCGTCGTCTCACGAACCGTTGGAGCTTGTAGTATTCCCTGTACAGTATCCCCTTCTACCTTAAAATAAGCTCTCTGAGCAAACTGCTGTGGATCTTTAATGAGCGCGTTTAAGAAGTAGTGATCTTCAAGCCCAAATAAGCTCGGCTGTTCCTTACCAAACTGAACCAAGTCCTTAATCGATTTCTTTTCTATGCTCTTTTTATCACTATAGAACACAGCCTTCAGGCCTGCTACGCCATCTGGCGATAACGGTGCTGGAAAGAATAAACGTGGCCTGACACCAGCTGCTTTATCATGAGGATCGATGGTGAGTTTTACGTCGATTAAATATCTATCATGATGCAATACAAACTGCTTAGTTATGGTTGCAGTAGGCGATTCCCCCTTATAGGTAAGGACGGTGCTATTCTGTTCTTCTTTCTTATCTACCAATGTATAATAATAAGGCGTAGCACCCAAACCATTTAAGGCGACTAAGAATGCCCCTCGTTCCCTACTTTGAGAAGGCGCAACTGTCTCAATAAGACTTTCTTTTCCTGCAAGCATGCGCTTATAGGTCATCAAATCTATAACTGCACCATCATTTGAGATATGGATAGTACCATACGGAAGCTCAACAGAAGTAATTTCTTTCGGCCTCGTTGGCTTTGCATCAGAAAATGCAATATCCAGATCTAACGGCTCTGCTACCTGCAAAGATGTAGGAGCTATAAAGCTTCTGTCCGTCACAATTTCTGCTCGATTATCGGCTGCTGGTCTAAAAAAGAAATACTGAATTGCCCATGTTGCAATTAAAGCTAACGATAAAGGAATTAAGAGATCCTTAAAATTCATACACTGTATCCTTGAAAAAGATGTTGGTCGGTTGCCCAAACGGTTGAAGAATTTGTTTACATCAGAAAACATGCTCATTGTAGATTACCAAATAAATGGCCCTAAAGCTAGAGCAAAATCTTACCTCAGGTGAGGGAGCCGACTGGATTCAGTTCAATCGCGAAGGTCCGAAAAATTGCCCCTTGCAACACGTACCCAGGCAGATCTAGCTTTGTTCTCGAAAAGTTATATTCGAACACACCTGCCGAATGTGGCAATCCATCAAAAGCCTCATTTTTTCAGAAAATCATTGCAAATAGAAACAATTTTCCTGTATACTATAATTAATATACTATTAATACTTAATAAAAGGAGTCTCTCTTATGAAACGCATATTGTTACTGGTTTCTCTTTTCGTAGCACATCTGAACTGCCATGATCCTGCACCTCCTCTGCTTAGCAAAGAAGATATTCAGCTGCTGACATGGCTAGAAAATGCAGGGAATATAATTCAAGAATTAAAAGCAGGAACCCTTACTCAGCAAAGAGTCCGTCAAGACATGATCAATGCAGCAGGAAGAAATGACGTTGTCTACCTTTTCGCAGCTCTCAATAATAAACCAGCGATAATCGCAGCAGTTCGCGCAGTTCTTGGAAAGCAAGTCAGTCCCCAATTACTAGAAAATGCTAAGGCTGGACTCTTGATTCTTAAATATGGATTAACCGACGCCCTGAAGAATGAAGCAGCGATAATTGCCGCACTTCAAGCTAATCTTGCTACTCTTCAAGCTACTCTTGCTACTATGGGAAAGGAAGTTCCGCCCAAAACACAAGAAGAATATAAGCGAGTACTCCACTTTCTTAAAAATGGATTAGCGAGCGGCGACCTTCGCATAATTGCCAAGGTTGAAGCTCTTATTGAAAAGGGAGCAGCAGCCACTCCCCAAGAACTCGAAAATGCCCATACCAAACTTCAGTTTCTTGAAGACGAATTAGCCGAAAGAGACAAAGGCGAAATGAGAAAGCCTATAAAGACAAATTAATTTTTCATAGTCGCCTGTCTCTTGATACAGGCGATTCCTTTTAATAGCGTTGAAAATGGAAACAACCCAAACGAGTTTCCCACTCATTACTTACCCTTCTTGCATTCCTCTTCTTCACTGCCAATAGATCTCTAACTATAAAGAGATCTGCCAGTGAATGAGAAAACGCAGTTTTACTGGTCGCAATGCTCAGTAGAATGAGATCTGGCTCGGTTACTCCTAAGAGTGCATTCAACCAGGCACTAGATTCCTATCAACAATCACGACCAAACTCTGAACTTCAATCTTTACATAATGGCAAAAAAAGGGCATTCTAACAGTATTAAATTACTTTCTAACTTGTGTGGGCCATGAACGACAAACAGTATTACACGAAGACTGAAATTACCAAGGAACTCGGCATCCAACCGTATATAATGGCTCTTTGGGAAAAACAATTTGGCATCGAAGCTGTCATAGAGAATGGTCAATCGTTCTATTCTTCAACTGACCTTCAAAAGCTTCGCTCAATCAAAAATCTCATTTATGATAAGGGTCTCACGCTAGAAGCTGCAAAAAAGCAGCTCATGAACACCGGCGAAGTCATTACCCAAGCTTCACCCCTCTTATTTGAAAACACAAGGAAATCTCCGCCTCTCACTCAAGAATTGCTGGCAATTCAACATCAGCTTATCAAACTGCGCAATCTTTTATAGCGATGTATTAGGCCAAATGCTACTCATGGCTGCGCTTTTCCCAGTAACATCAAGACAATTTGTTGCCCTTGTAACTGCACCTGAGCTGAAGATGAACAATTGAGGCCTGCAAGCGCATAATGAACCCCGCACAATGACCCCACCCCCCAGCCAAGTGTCTTGAGAAGATTATTTCTTTCACCGTAATGTGGACTTGTTGCATCGCTACCCCAAAAATCCGACTTCGTATAGGCAGATGAAGGAGTAAGAGTCGCACCTACCTCATGCGCCTTATACCCACAGTAAGCACACAATGCTGCTCCACCCAAAAGCTGGAAGATATCTACAAGAGTAGCTGTCTTCGATTTTGCTTTCATGCGTTTCTCCGCAAACTTTAGAAGCATCTCAGTTTGCTCCGGTGAAAGATGCGCTGAACTCAGAAGCATTCTTACTTGGTCAACATGTAAGTTCATGATCGCATGGGCCAAACTAGAGGTGGTGTCTGCTTGGATAGCTATATGTAATGAGGCGATAGCGATGAGTATCCACTTATTCATTCAAAAACCTTTCAATAAAATTACTCTAATCTCTCTAAAGATAATACCTCAAAGTCTAGCTTCTTCAAAAGAGTTTCATAAAAATGTTTACACATAAGTAAAAAGATGAGCAAACTATGCTATACTCATAAGGGATTTTGAAGTGTTTTACAAAAAAAGGAGCAGTATGAATCTCAAACAAGCAGTGTTACTTTTCATCCTCAGTATTCCAGCGCAAAGCAGAAGTCAACAAGCAGTTGAAGAGGACATGTATACGCGATTAAGCGCATCTCTATTAGTTGGCACCACCGAAACTACCTTAGCAGCTGCAGCATTAAACGTACATCACGAAGACAACCGTGATCAGCTCAGCCCTCGTACCGATCAGGATTGCAGTTCATCGAGTGCTCCTCGCAGCTCTAGCACTAACCACGATACTGCATCGAGTAGAGTTGAATCGAGCAGTATGCACGATGAGTCATCTCCCGAAGATACGGCTCGCCTCGACAGCCTGATGAGACTAGTAAGTAGCCGCCGCATATCGGACGATCAATTTCAGGACGGAAACTCGATCGCAGACCCACTTAGAGAAACTAACCTTTCCCAAGTCGAACGTCTCCTTAGCTCAACTTCTTCTCTTCTGACAAGCCCCAGCAAAATTCAAAAAGACCTTTCTGCAGATCTTATCGTAGCTCTCCATGCAAAGAATAATGAGCGCATTGACGCAATAATTTCAGATCTAGAAGCAGTCGTTGAAACACCAGATGCCTTTGGTTATACCGCTTTCCTCCATGTTTGCTCGCGTTGCGAAACAGATGACAAACCCGACAGAGTACTTACATTTCTCGAGCGAAAGGAAATAAATGTTAATTGGCAGGCTCCAACGAATGGTCTTACTCCTCTGCTCGCTCTCGGGTTTAACTATCAACCGGTTCTTAATGCCCTCATCGAACGGGGTGCTCATGCGTTAGCCAAGAGTATAAGCAATACAACGATCTTTGATAAACTCATTGCCCTGTCGAAACAGAAGATAAAACCCCTGAGTGATCTACTCGGCTTATATGAAATTTTGTTACAAGCTCAGGACGTTCAAAAACTTAAAAGTGAAAATCCAGATAGCCCGGAACTACTCAAGCTTATTAGCACAGATTGTTGGATGGACAGCCTAATAAATCCCAATCAAAAAATCATAAATGCAGTACGCCAAAACGAAAGTGTTAGCGACATACAAGATCTCCTCACCCGTGATGTGTTAGTGACAACCCCTTGCTTAGAACGACCAACATGGACAGCACTAGACTATGCAAAAGCACTCGGCAGAAGTGATGTGGTAGAACTTTTGGAAAAACATCAACGCAATCGCTCACCACACCTTATTGAAGCGCTCACAAACACCCTTAATAATGACGTAGTCCTCAGAATACTAGAAAACCGTGATTATCTTGTAGACGAGCCCGACAAAAGTGGCTGGCGACCATTCTTACATGCCTGCGCAACCTGCAGCACTCCTACGAGAAAACAGCTTGTCCTAGCATTCTTAAAGAATCGAAAGGACTTAGACGTCAATGCTTCCGCTCATAATGGTCTCACTGCCCTGCGAGCTGTGGGATTTGACGGAACCAACGATATCCTTAAAAAGCTGATAAAGCGAGAAGCGAATGCACTAGCCAAAATGCATGACAGTCAGGCTACCGTGATCGATGATTTATATGAGCATTTTAAAAAGACCGAACAATCAAATGATGAAAAACTTGCCTTATTAGATATTCTTTTGGAAGCACAAGATGTCAAAAGCCTCATCGCCTCGAAGCCACGAAGCCCTGAAGCAATTAAAATTATTAGAAAAGCGGCTTTTAAAGCGGAGCTAGAAAACAATTCGCATCAACGTTTTATTAATGCTATCAGGCGTAATGAATCAATTGAAACCATCACAAGACTCCTCCAGCCTGAGGTACTTATCACGGCCAGCTGCGAAGATAATCCTGGAATGAATGCTTTTCTCTATGCCGTTTCACTTAACAGATTTGATATCGTTAAATTACTTATACATGCTGGCTTCCCCATAGAAGCGACAATGGGTGTATGCTATATCGAAAAAGTAGATCCAGAGCCCGAAGAAGAATTGCAAAACCCTAGCATCCTCTTTGATGTAGACACGTTCAACCTTACTGACCTTACAAGCGATGACGCTATTAAGGCCCATCTCAACGCATATCTCACGCTTTCTGAGCTCGCAGCACATTGCTCACTCGATAGTGAAATAGATATGTTTAAGCAAGAATCGATGCGCCATAAATTATTTGTAAATGCTCGTTTTAAGAATAAAAAAACATTTCTTCATCTTGCCTGCGCTCATGGTTCTTTAAAACTTGCACGGCTTCTTGTCGAAACGCTTGGCGCAGAAATTGACCTTCAAGACTCTTATGGAAGAACACCACTTGCTGAAGCTATTTTCAATAAGCATACAAGCTTTTTCTCACAAGGTGACGACTCACATACAGATCTCGCTCGGTATTTGATCTCTCATGGAGCATGCATTAGAACAGCCCTCGCTGCCCTACATGAGCAAGCACATCGCAATCGCTTGTTACAACTTACCAATCTCAATAAAGCAGGCACACTGCTATCAGCTGAAAATTCAATCGAAGAGAGTCAAATTAACAATCTCTTAACACAGATTGATGTAGCAATGACAACAGAGAAGCCAGATTATTCACTGATTGCAGCATGTGCAGAATTAGTTGACATAAATAAACCTTTACCTGGCACAGGCACTCATCTAATACACCTCGCTCTGCGCTTTCAAGACCCTCTTCTGCTGAAAATCATCGCCAAGAAAAGTGAATTCGATCCAAACATAAAAACCAAATTCAATCAAACACCGCTACTTTTACTCTTCTCGGTATTAGCAACCTCCGATTATGGAACGTACTCTCAAAAGTTTGCTCAAATTGCTCTCGATATTTTATTAAAATGTAAAAATCTCGATCTTAAACAAAAGGACCCATGGGGGAATTCTGCGTTTGACTTAGCACTAGGTATCGATACGAAACTTGCCGAAACGTTATTCCAGCATGATATTCTGGTAACTCTCAATACACTTGCTCTTTCGCGCACCTATGCACCTGAAATTTATCAAAAGCTTCTAGGATGGATGCACCAAGAAAATAGATGCATTGGCTGCTTAAAAGCAGAGTGTACAAATCTTTGTATGAGTTGCGGCAGCGTCTATTATTGCGAGCAAGCATGCCTTTTATCAAATTGGGGCAAGCTTCACGGTCAAGACTGCGCCGACTTCAAAAGAATTGCAAGTGCAAGAACTCAGGTGAGCGCATCCAGCCAAGTAAGCACAAGTTCTGAACCAGTAAGTGCAAGCACAACAGTTCTAACTTCGATGCAATTAAAGAGAATAGATGAGCTCCGTCAATCAATTCTTGATGCTGTATCCCATCGTAACAACCTACTTAATGATCTATCAGGAATTTGGGATACTATCAGTGCATTTGAAAAAAGTCTTGCCAATGAGGTTTATGAACCTCTTGAAGCACTCAAATCATTTTTTTGTGAAATGTTCATAGGTGCTTTCGAAACCATAGAAAACAAGCGCACAACAGCTGAGGACAAGAAGAGAGAAATCGCACCTTATCAGGAATTCTTTTCAAATAAACTCAAGGAGCTTCTTACGCCAGCGATAGCCGACGAGATAGATCTGAAACTACAGAGCTTGCTTAGACAATGGGGACAAAACTCCAGCGCCTGGGTAAGCGCAACTCCTCAGCGCCTTCTAGGTACTGATTCAACAGCACAGTAAGATAGTCTACAAAGACCTAATCCATAAAAAAGGATCAATTATGAATCTCAAAATCATAGGGCTCATGTTCAGTCTCTTAGGGATATCGGAGACTATGGGTTGCGTAATGAATGCACTCTCAGACGATGAACAAGAGCAGGAACCACTGCTTACAAGTAGTCCTGACCGATTGGAACTGCTTGCCCAGCTCTCGCATTCGGTAACACCTGACAGCAAAGCGTCTTTCCTTGCTCAAGTCTCGAGGAGCAGGAGCAGTTCTCTCGATCACCAGGCTCTCACTAGATATGCATCAAAGGAAGATTTTTCTGCAAATCTGATAGCGGCTCTCAAAGCGGATGATACGCCAGAAATCTTGATGATACTTGCAGATACAAGCAAGCAAGTCGACACTGACATAGAGGGCTTTACTCCCTTTTTGCATGCCTGCCACCGCTTTCGTACAAATCAAAATGTAGAAGTAATCCAAGCTTTTTTAAACCGAGGCACTACTCTGCGCATTAATTTTACGAGCCCTCTTGGTCTTACTCCATTACGTGCACTCGGTTTTGATAACGAAAAACTCATTAGCGCCCTGCTCGCCCGAGGCGCACATGCACTTACAAGCCTACAAGATTCCGATCGTCCAACGATCTTTGATGACCTCGATAGACTATTTACCGAAGGAACAATCGATACGGTGCAGCATGACCGCTTACTCAGGCTCTTCAACCAAGCAGAGGATGTACACTCATATCGTCACAAACAAGATGTTCCTGATAACAAACTCACTCGGTCTGAAACTCAAGAAACTAGTCCTCGCATGCAGGCCAGCAATGCAGCACGCCTCATTGCAGCAATAGAAGAGGGGAACGCCGCTGAAACGTCTCAACTACTCCTTGAGATCGAGTCAGCAGAAATCGACATGCCGAACACGAGTGGTCTTACCCCCTTCATGTATGCCTGCCGCCAAGCATCCCTCACCGATACAACCGAAATTGTACAACTCTTTCTCCAACGTCCTGATATCGATGTAAAGCAGAAAACTGCACAAAACCTTACCCCTTTGCGCGCTCTCGGTTTAAAGCATCCAAAGATTCTTGGCATCTTAATTGAGAGAGGAGCGCAAGCCCTTGTCACCATGGATCATACCCATCCGAACATTTTTGATCTGTTCAACCAGGAATGGAACGACCAAACCATACCCCGTGAGACACTCATTGAAAGTATGCGGTTCTTATTCCAAGCTGAGGATGTCAAAAAGCTTTTGGCTGAAAGCCCCACTACTGCCGAAGCGCTTAAGATTATAAGCGCACGGGCCCTCGAGGCTGAAATGGCCGGCGATTGTAATCAACGGCTCATCAATGAGATAAGGCGTGGCACTGCAAGTGAACTCATACAACCCCTTTTGACTCATTCCGTAGATCTATTAGCACACTGCCTTGATCGCTCTTGGACAGCAACCGACTATGCTTTAGCACTCGGTCGGGCTGATCTGACAAAAATGCTGGAAGCTCGTAACCGAGACAAATCTGCAGAACTTATCAAGCTCATACCAGTAGATGCAAACTTCAATCAGATTTGCAAGCTACTCAACAATGAAATCTGGGAAGTAGACTCACCCGATGAAAAGGGCTGGACACCCTTCTTACACGCCTGCGCAAGATGCAATTCGTACCTCGGAAGCACGATAGTCGAAAAGTTCCTGAAATACAGGAAAAATCTCAACATTAACGTATCTGCTGAAGGCATGACACCATTGCGTGCTGCAGGATTTATGTTTCCGGAAATTTTAAGCCGGCTCATCAAGAGAGGAGCTCACGCATTGAAATGCAAAAATGATGCTACAACTATCTTCGATGATTTAGAAACATCAACGCTATCAGATCCTGATAAACTCGCTATACGGACTCTCCTCATGCAAGCGCCAGACGTCAAAGACCTCATTATTTCGAATCCTACAAGCCTCGAAGCAATCAAGCTCCTCGGGCCATCTGCTGTAAGTGCTGAAATTGAAGGCAATAAAGAACAAACATTTATCAATGCAATTAGAAGGGGTCAAGACTATGAGCATATCAGGTCACTCATCACTCCGGATCTCGATATCAATGCACCTTGTAGGGAAAGAATTGGATGGAATGCTCTTCTCTATGCAATCGTCAACGGCAATCTTGATATCATTCGATTACTTATTGAACATGGCTGCGTTATAGAAGCAGAGGTGAGAGGTGTCAACTGCGAAGATGTGCCAACAGCTCTCAAGGCAAGTGAGAACCAGAGAGCAGAAAGCATACCCCAAGAAGAGGTTGAAGACACGGGAAGAGAGAGCGTATTCTTCGAGTTTGCGCCGTGTAGCACCGAAAAGCTAACAACCGATAAAACCATCAAGCAGCTCCTTACCTCCTATTTGAAACTCAGTGACTATGCTTGCAATGGATATTACGCTTTATTTAAAGCTGTGTGGGAGAGCTATCTACCTCACTCACCTTTGTTTGTCGACGCACGATTTGAAGACCAAGCAACCCTTCTCCACATCGCATGCAGAAATAATAAGCTCGATATTGCACGACATCTTATCGAAGCTCTTCATGCATCTATCGATTTACAAGACAGCAGAAAGATGACACCACTCGCAGATGCAATAGCTAAAAACCACAAAGATCTTGCAGACTACTTAATTTCCGAAGGAGCAAGCTTCGAAAAGGCTTTGGTCGGTTTACGTGAGAAAGCAGATCGAAATCGGCTTCTCAACCTTTCACAATTACAGACTGAAGAGGCTCGAGCTGCCCTGGCTGGCGAGGACTCTCAAGAAAGCAGAGACTACAATGCACTCCTTACTTCACTTGAACAAGCCCTTCTGGTCGATCCACCACAATATCCTTTGATTGCGGCACTCGTTGAATGTTTCGATGTTAATACCCCACTGCCAACAACCCAAGAATATCTTCTGCACCATGCCATACGGCTGTTAGATATCAGGCTCCTCAGGATCTTAGCGAAGAAAAAGGAGTTCAATCCTAACCTTCTCACAAAACAAGGTCTTACTCCTTTACACTTACTGTTTGCAGTGGCAGCAAATCATGACTATACTGACTATAAAAGAAAGCTTGTATATCAAGCACTCAGCGTTCTTCTGCGATTTAAGCGAAAATTAGACCTTCAAACACGAGATCGATGGGGCCGTACCGTTTTTGATAGAGCTCTCGTGCAAGACCTTCAATTAGCCATGCTGTTACTCCAGCTCGCTCCTCCTATTACCGAAATAACAATCAAGCTTGCACAAAAATATGCACCAGAGCTGTACCAAAACTTTCTTAAGAAACTGTACCAAGACAAAACGTGCGTAGGCTGCTTCATGAAAAAATGTGATACAGTATGCAGTTCATGTAACAGCGTATATCATTGTAACCCCCTGTGCGTGACAGCCGCTGCTTGGTCAGAAGCTCATGGCGCGCAGTGCAAACCAATAAGCGCCGCAGTCTCAGCGAGCGAAGGCAGCAGAGATAATCAAACAACTGTGCCATTATGAACTATCGCATAAATCTCATTATTCTGCTGTCCTGGCGAATACCTATCAGTTGTATGGATCTCACGCTCACGAAACCTGATGAAGCATTCCTGAAATCATTAGCTCATTCAGTAAGCACATCGGTACACCATTCAGATGCAATCCAGATCAGAACTGATTCGCTAGCTCCAGCTGCTCTCACACGATACACAGGCACTGGAGCTCTTGAAGATTCACCAGCTATTGATGAGCTTTCAGCAGCATACCCCGCTAGTCCTCAAACTCAAGTTCATCTTGAAAGACTTCGCAGTTTCACCGCTGAATCATTTCCCGAACTGCCAAGAACAGACCGATCTCAAGAACTTATAGCAGCATTGAACCTGCGCAAATATAGCGAAGCGCTCACTCTACTCCAAGAAGGGGATGCGCTCATCGATACCCCTGACGAAAATGGCTGGACTGCCTTCTTGCATGCCTGTAGCCATGTCGCCATTAGTTGTACGAGAGATGTAATAACAGTCTTTTTAAACCGCAATGATATACATATTAACGGCGCGCAGGCAAAAGACGGCTTAACCCCTTTACGCGCAGTGGGCTTCGATGACCTTCGATTACTGCAAATACTCATTGAACGAGGTGCTGAAGCCTTAACCCCCATGGCAGACAACACAACCATCTTTGACGAGCTGACTGAAGAGTGGAGAAATCGCACTATCGATCCATCGACGGCTCTCACGGTAAGCTCACTCTTAATGCAAGCCAGAGATATAAGAAAACTCGCGGAAGAAATGCCTCGTGATCCAAGAATTATTAAGATTATTGGCCACGCTGCTTGGCAAGCTGAGATGAACGGTGATCTCGATCAACAAGTTATCAATGAAATACGACGTGGTTCATCGGCCACTGACATAGAGAAGCTCTTCACCCACAAATATGATGTAACAAAGAAGTGTATTGAGCATCCCGAATATACGGCTTTTGACTATGCGCTCCTCCTGAAAAGAAACGATATACAGGAAATTCTCACCAAACGAAAGAGTGACAGATCACCAGAACTTATTGCGGCATTACAGGCTAAGAATATTGGACTTGTGTATGAGATCCTCGCTGATCAGAAGTCCGGCATAGATAGCCCTGATGAAACCGGTTGGACACCCTTTTTACATGCGTGTTCTGCATTTGGAAAACATCCAACGAGCCTCAATGCTCATATAGTAGAAGAGTTTCTCAAACGCTCTCTACAGGTAAACTGGTCAACATCAACTGGCTATACTCCCTTGCAAGCACTACCGTTCTGCGAGCCAGCTATCATAGGCAAACTCGTCGAGAAAGGTGCAACTGCTTTACGGCAACGACTAGAAGAGGGAAGACTACTCAGCGTATTCGATAACTTCAATAAGCATTTCAGACAAATAAAAGAAACCACCCTCAATGCTCCAGTCGATCTGCTACCTTTATTAGAGATATCAGACCAGCTAATGAAAGCTCGAGACGTAGTAGAACTACTTAAAACAAATCCAACAAGCGCCAGAGCAATCTGCCTGATTGGCAGCATAGCCCTCAAAGAAGAAATGCTCAGCGATCCACATCAAACGTTCATAAATGCAATTCGACGAAGCGAGGACATTGCAGCTATCAAAACATGCATGCCCGACGATGCTGATATCACTGCTCCCTGCGTTGAACATGTAGGGTGGGATGCCTTCTTCTATGCGGTTGCTCACTCGAGGCTCGATATAATAGAACTCTTAATAGCCTTTGGATATCCTTTGCAATCTGCCTATACACGATTCTTCTGCACCTCTCCCATAACAACAATCACACAGCAGCAAGATACCTGTCTCACTGATTTTGAAGTGGAAACACACGAGATCGTGGAGATTGGAAATAGCGAGGTAAAAGAACTACTTACACGTTATTTCAACCTTGCTACGCACTCAAGCACAGGCAACCTGTCCCTCTTTACTCAAGAGTGGTCTCAAGCCCCTCAGCTCTGTATTACTGTACGCTTTCAAGGGTCAAAAACCCTCCTTCATCTTGCTTGCAGCTGCTCAAACCCCAATCTAGATCTGGTATGCTACCTCGTTGAAAATCTCAATGCGCCAATAAATCTTACCGATAGTGAAGGCCTCACACCTCTCGCTCTCGCTGTGCTCGGAAATCATGAAAAGCTCATCAAATATTTAATACTCCATGGAGCTAGTTATAGAGCTGCTCTTTCAGGATTACGAGAACAAGCAGCGCGTAGACACCTGTTATATCTCGCCCAGCTGGAAGATATCTATACGAAAGCTCTTACTGATGAAGCTACTCTTGCACCAAGCGCGTTGCTCACCGCTCTGGAGCAGGAACTGAATAAAAGCTATCCTCAGTATCTCTCAATTGCAGCAATTGTCGAATGTCTTAATGTTAACCAAGCAAAATTAATACACAGAGCCATAAGGAGCTTTGATCGGCAACTCTTTCAGATCGTATCTTCAAAAAATGAGTTTGATCCTAATCTACGCACAACAAATGGCCTCACCCCGCTTCTTCTGGTCTTTAGCCTGCTCGAAACGGACGACTACACCGAATCTAGAAAAAGGTTTGTCCAACATGCCGTACGTACCCTTCTTAACAAGAAAGGAATTGATGTTCAAGCAAAGGATCAGTGGGGGCTCTCCGCCCATGATAAAGCCGTTGTTCTTGATCCAGAACTTGATGCCCTTTTATGTGAGCATACTTGATTACTCAGTATCATTAGTCGTATATATGCATCCGACCTTTGGCTTATACTCCAGAGATTGTTTTCTTGTTTTCAGTCAATTTGATAACAGCCAAGCCCTTGATATAATCTGCATGGAAAAGATTAATAAATGCTAACCTTTTTTTCTTAAATTGATGACATTGAGTCCCACCGGCCGAGCAGCTAAGGTCAATCTTAGCTAGCAATTTGATCGCACTCGTCTTTAACATATTGATTGAAAAAGCTCACTATATGACCATTAATTCTTTCTAGAGTTTTAATACCATCAACACGCCCAACCTTCTGATCAAAATCGAATATATGCCGATTATCTCTAAAAAGAGATGTTTCCTTCAAAAAAAGAAAATCAGTAAATCCAGCATGTTTAAGATTATTAATAGTAATACTAGTAATAAATGATGAAGCTGCATCTCTCAATTTTTCAAATTCTTCACGTTTTTCCTTTATCAAACCAACAGGACGCCCTTCTCTCCTTGCAACTTCTTCATCCGCAGTTGCGCTAGTTTCGATAGTTTCCTGCGCTAAAAGAAACCGAAACGGCTTACACATAGAATTTACCTGAGAATCACCAAACAATAATCCGTCCAAACTTATACCCGCTTTAAACTTTTCATCTTCTAAGCACATTTTAAAAGCTATCGCACCTCCAAACGAATGACCAAACATACCAATTCGCTTGAAATCGAATACAGAAAAAAGAGGGTCTTGACTGTCGTCATTAACAACAGCTAGGTAGTTGATAACAGCCGCAACATCATCCATCCAAATTTTTTGCTCTGGCGGTCCCGGTAAACCCCTTCTAAAACTTGCTAGTTTTTCTGGGGCAGCACCAATTCGACGACCATCTGGAAAGGTAACGGCCCCGGCATAATATGTGTGTGCAATTGCCGCCACAACATATCCGTGGCTAGCCAATTCCTGACAAAAAACTGAGTACATTGTCGGACATGAATTAATAAATCCGTGTGAGAAAATAATAATTGGAAATGGAGCATGTTCCATTATAGCAGGTGCATCTAAATTTACTTGCGCACTCAAGGAGCACAGCCCATCAAAAAAATCTTGTGAATACCCAAACTTATGCAATAATGCTTTAAAAAGATCGCCATCTAATTGAACATACGATGATCTTTGGTTATGGACATAAGAGGGATACCATAAACGAATCATCAACTCTCGTTTACATAGTGGATTGTGGGGATCCTCCCTATGTTCATCAATACAATATCTGAATAGTGTACCGACATTAAACATTCCCTTTAAAGCAGGAAACTCACAATGTACACACTGAATCTGCATATAACAAAAGCAAATAACTAAGAATAAAGCTCGCACCCTATCTAGATAGCACTTCATATTGTACCTGCAATCGGGAGCATTTTTACAACCCCTCTATTTACAGCAAAATGCATAGCTGTTTTACTAAAAACATTAGGCTCATTGGTACGAATAAGTATTAAGAGCAAGCATTCTACAGCTTCACTAAAACCCTTCACTGCAAACCTTACAGCCTGGCTCTTTCGAATAGCTTCATGTATTTTTTCACGACACTGATGCACTTTTCCATGCCACTCAGATCCAGTGATAATCATAGATAATAGCGCAGAAAAAGCGACTAATACGGCTAGAACTGCAGCTTTTCCGTTAATCATCCAATTCGAGTTGCCAAAACGAATCAATGCAGAAATGCACGCGGTATTTTCCATCTAAAACCCCTTCTTAAAAAATTAGCACCTTTAATAAAAGGTGAAGTGAACGATTATGTCAAAATAAAAAAATTCTCAAAAATGTCAAACACTTTTCTTATCTTCATCCGGTTTAAATCGTTATGTAATCTTTTGGAAAGGAGCTCACATTAATTAAAGTTAATAGGATGAAATGCTATAAAAATCCGAAGTTTTTGGCTTTCGTTGACACCGCCCCCTTTGACAGAGATACGATAACCTTTTAATCTAGATACAGCGGTATTGGAGCCGCAAAGAAATAGTCGAACACGTTACCACCTTGAAAGCATACCTTTGTACACAATTGCAGAGCTCTTACCCTCGAGTAACCCTCTCATCACCTGTACTTTAGCCATCTTATTATATTCAATACACCTTTACCGCTGGTAGATGAGGAACTGACCATGTATAAAAAAGGACATATTCATTTCGTGGGGATCGGTGGTATTGGCATGAGCGGTATCGCTAAGATTTTAACATATCAAGGGTATACAATTTCAGGATGCGATATCGATCTTGAACAAAAAAGCATTGATGATCTCGTAAGTCTTGGCTGTCACATTTATAAGGGTAACAATACTCCTCAGTGCCATGATCAATCGATCGATGTCCTTGTCTACTCCTCAGGCATAGCATCCGAGCATCCCGAAATTACGTCTGCTCAGGAACGAGGCATTCCTACTATTCCTCGAGCATTAATGCTTGCAGAGATTATGAGAACAAAATATAGCATCGCAATTAGCGGTGCCCATGGCAAAACGACAACGACGTCATTTATTTCTCAGATTCTCATCGAAGCGCACCGAGATCCCACCGTCATTATCGGTGGCCATCTAAAAAATATCTCCTCAAATGCACGATGGGGTTCCGGAGACTTCTTAGTTGCCGAAGCAGATGAAAGTGATCGATCCTTCTTGCGCCTGTACCCTACAATAGCAGTGGTCACCAATATAGACCGAGAGCATTTAGATACCTATAAAGATCTTGATGATATCAAAGCATGCTTTGCGCAGTTTCTTTCAAACGTACCCTTTTACGGCAAGGCGATCGTCTGCATTGATGACCCACACATTCGTTCATTGCTACCTCTTTCACATATTAAAACGATTAAGTATGGGCTTGATGAACATCATGCGGATATTTTTGCAAAAGATGTTGTGCTCGAAAAAGATCACTCAACCTGCAGTGTCTACCTCAAAAATCATCCTGAACCCCTCGGTACTCTTACCCTTACCATGCCAGGAAAGCATAATATTCTCAATGCATTGGCAGCAGTAGCAACCTCACTCGATCTGGGAGTATCATTTCAAGCCTGCGCAGAAGCATTACAAAGCTTTAAGGGTATAGAACGACGCTTTAGTTATCGAGGCACCTTTAAAGGAGCAGAACTTTTCGAAGATTATGGTCACCATCCTACCGAAATATTTAATACGCTACTTGTTGCCCGCAGGCGAACCGAACGAAAGCTCATTGTTGTATTTCAACCCCATCGGTTCTCTCGTACCGAAGCATTATGGGACGACTTTGTCCATCTTCTAGCCTATAGCCAAATAGATCAGTTGATTATTACTGACATCTACCCTGCAGGCGAAGCTCCTATCGATACTATCACCAGCGAGCGTCTCGTACACGAAATCCAGGAAAAGCAGGTCTCCTGTCCGGTAACCTATGTACCGTACGATAGTGACTTTACTCGCATTATTCAGCATCTCAAAGGCTACACAGCCCCCAACGATCTTATACTCCTTCTTGGAGCAGGCAAAGTCAATAAACTTGCAGATTACCTCCAAAATCTCTAATTGAGACCTCTCATCGAGACCCTTCATGCCCCTTCTTTATTTCAAAATATACAATAATTTTAAAGTCGATATAAAAAATATTGACAATTAGCTTTTGAGTTCCGTACACTAAAAGAGTAAAACGAAAGGAATTCTTATGAAGACACGTTTAGTTGTACTCCTGCTTGCCGGCAGTTTCACCCTTAAGGGAATCGTCAACGATGTACTTGATACTGCAGCAGATGTAGTTCATGGAGCTACCGACACAGCACGAGACATAGCACATGATGCGACAGGTATTTTCGAACCGCGAAAACGAAGGGTAATAGTCGTCGAAGCTCCCTCCCAATCAGAGGAAGTCAAAGAAGTTAATGAGCCAATTGACAGACAAGAAGATTTATTTTAGAATAATAATACATCAAGCAAAAGGGGCTACCAGGCTTTCTCTGCAAGAGAGGATAGAGTATGAAATTACAGATGATCGCCCATACTATCGGAGCAGCGCTGCTGCTTATTATCGCAAGTGCGACGGAACTAGAAGCACGTAAAAATTGTGGACGTTGCAATCGTAGCAGCGTAGCGGCAGGATTTTTCGCAGGTGCCATTACCGGCGCAGCAATAGCATCGACTGGTTGTTATGATGATTATGCACCAGTATATGGACCAGTCTATCCAGGAGCGCCGATATATGCCTACGACTATCCAACATACGTCTATGATCCGATGTATGCATATAGGACGCCACCACGTTATTTATATCCAGGGTTTTATTACGCCTATTAATGGTAGGCATACGATGAAGGGCATCCTTAGGGATGCCCTTTTTTACTGCTGCCAGAGGGGTGTTTGGGGGGGCTTTTGAGGTTCTTAGTAATGTCGTTATCCTTAAAAGTGATAAAGCATGAAATAATCTACTACCACTACGCAACGTGGCTGTCTCAAAAAGATTAAGCAAAAGTCATCGACAGCCATACTATTGAAAACTAAACACTTATAACACATTTTGAGGAGAATCCATGAAAAGACTGATACTTGCACTTGCTCTCATAGCATGCAGCATGCCGCTTCAAGCGCGCTTTGCTGAGGGCTTTGCTGTTGGCGGAATCGCTGGAATTGCTACTGGTCTTATTGCGAGCGCAGCAGCCCAAAATTGCTGTCGCCCACGAAGAGTAGTAGTGTATGAACGGCCAACCTATGTCGTTGAGCAACCGTGTTACCGCGTTGTAGAAACACCGGTGTATGTTGAACAAGCACCAGTTTGTCGGCGAACGCGTCGCAAAGCTCAACCACAAGTCGTTGAGAAAACGATTACAGAAACAAAGACAACAACAGACGATCTCGAACTTAAAAAGCGACAACTCGCTTTAGAAGAACAGAAGATCCAGCTCGAGCTTATAAAAGAGAAAAAAGCTCTTATAGAAGCAGAAATAAAGCAAAAAGAGCTCGCTGCCACTCAAGAAAAAACAGTCACTAAAACTGTTTCAGTAGCACAAGCGTAAGAGATTCGGCTCACTAAGGCTCCTTCGGGAGCCTTTTTTATTATCTTCTTCGCAGCTTGAGTTCTAGAGATAGCACAATTCAATTTGCTGACCGCCAAATCTCGCCGCTCAACCCTAGCAATCACGCTTTACTACAAAGATAACTACACAGATCTGGGATTGTTCCGGCCTGAGGGTGATAATACAGTCCTTCGAGGGCTTATGAAAGACCAGACAGGTTTCTTCAGCCTCAATCAGGCTCCCTTCTCGCCACCCTGCATAGTCCATATGGGCTTTAAAAAAATCGATAAGCTCAATACGAGATTGAATAGTAGACAGCGTAACAATTGCTTGATGAGCTTCCAATGACAGCTTATGCACTGTTGAGGATAAGGGAAAGGGAATATCGTGCAACCGAGCACGTTCTTCCTCGGTCAACACTGGATAGACAGGTCGAACTGGTTGGGAGACAGAAAACCTTTTCGGCCCGCACCCAACCAGCATAATCATTAAAAAACTAAGTAACAGTCGAGACATCTTTAAGAAGCGCGATCCCGCTCTTTCTGTTCTTTGGTAAGAATTTTTTCTGCAACGCGTGACGCCTTACCAATACGATTTCTCATGTAATAGAGCTTCGCACGGCGAACTTTACCTTTACGTAAAAATTCTACCTTTTCTATCAAGGGAGAATAATAGGTAAAGATTCGTTCCACCGAAACAGAATTAGCGCCGATCTTACGAACAGTAAAAGTCGAAGATATGCCTTTATTATGCATCGCTATGACATCGCCTTCAAACTGTTGGATACGTTCTTTATCGCCTTCTTTGATCTTTTGGCTGATACGCACTGCGTCACCCACCGAAAACTTATCAAAGTTACGATCAGTAATACCCATAGTAAGAATAGTTTCTCGTGTATATTTTTTCGCCTTCATGGTCTTTCCTTGAGCAAAATCATTAATAATAAACTAGTATAGCCTACTTTTTCTTCTTTGTCACAATGGAGATGAAAATTGCTCCACACCGACTCCCTATTAGATACTCAGCTTCGTTTGCCCCCAGCAACTCTACAGAAACTCACTATGCCTCGTTAAGAAATAACGCACTGCGATTCTCGTTCAACAGGACTCACGCCTGTACAGATCTCCTCGCTTAACCGAAAATTAGGTCCCGTGGCAAAGTAACCGTATAGCCAAACTTGTACTCTTCTTTAACAATAGACTCTGCATCAGCTCCAGCAGCAAGGAGCGCTCTCACCGTTGATAGGTGGCCCTGCTGAAATGCAGCGAGCACGGGTGTACAACCATTGTTATCACCTTTATTTACATCTCCGCCGGCTTCTAAAAGCATTTTAATTATCTCAACATGACCATTACAAGCAGCCGTAAATAAAGGCGTGCATCCATTATTATCAGCCTTGTTTAAATCTGCTCCAGCCGATAAAAGAATTTCAACGCCTCTAAGATTTCCAAGATTGGCCGCTAGGTACAAGGGGGTATGCCCATACATATCAGCCTTATCTACCTCTGCACCAGCTTCCAAAAGCAATTCAAAGAATTTCGTAGAACCGTAAAAAGCTGAACAAAGCAAGGGTGTATACCCATTAGTACTCACCCTATTTACATCTGCACCAGCTCGCAGAAGCGTTGGAACTAGTTCTTCAACATAATAATCACAACGAGAGACGAGTCTATGCAAGACTGTAAATCCGCGATAATCAAACATATCTACATTCACACCAGCCGAAATAAGCACTTCAACAACACCAAGATTGTTTCTCATTGCCGCGGTGTATAACGCCTCATCGGCATCACCACTCTTTAAATCTACGCCAGCCTGTAAAAGTATTCGAAATATCTCAGCAGCGCAATACCAAGCGGCCGTACACAATAGCCCTTTCCCCTTATTTACGTCTGCACCTGACGCCAAGAGCATTTGAACCAAATCGGGTGTTGCATGGCCGTAAGCAAGCATAGAAATCAACGGTGTCCATCCATCACCGTAAGTCTTGTTTACATCTGCACCGGCTAACAAAAGCATTTGAATTATCTCAGCGTGACCAATATGGGCTGCCACATTCAGGGGGGTATCTTCACGATTATGAGCCTCGTTAGGATCTGCACCAGCTAACAAAAGCATTTTTACTACTTCTGCATGACCCTTTCTGCTTGCTATAAACAACGGCGTCGCCCCGTCATCATCAGCACTATCTACCTCGGCCCCCTCTGACAAAAGCAGCTGAACTACTTCTGCATGACCTTTCTTGCTCGCTGCAAACAACGGTGTACGCCCAGAACTATCAACTGCATTTATCTGAGCACCCGCCAACAAAAGCATCCGAACTACTGCTGTGTGGCCATTTTCGCTTGCCACGAACAAAGGTGTGTGCCCATAACTATCGACTATATTTACGTCTGCTCCAGCTCCCAGAAGCATTTGAATCATTCCTCTATGGCCGCGAGAAGCTGCATCTATCAGATATGTCAGCTCATATGCTTCTTTATTAGGACTTAGAATCCCAGTTGCACTTCTAGCTGGACCCATAGCGCCAGTTACTCCAGCAATGCTCAGACCCGGCGAACCAGTAGCACCAGTAATACTTAAACCAGTTGCTCCTGTAGCACCAGTTGCACTGAGCGATGAGCCCAGGCAAAAAAACAAACCCTGCACAACCCAGAAAATCCTGAGTAATTTTACCTGTTTTTTTTCAAAAAATAGCACGTGCTTCATACTTGCCATCTCACAGTTAAATTTGACTACGCTTCTATCTCTTTAGCCAACCAATCATAATATCTTCTATTAAATTCAACATCTATTTTTGCAATGCAAGGTACAGCATACGGGTGAATTGCTTCAATTTCTTTAACCACTCGCTCATACAGATCATGATAGGTTTTAAAATAAATTCCATACTCTTCTTCGTGTACCAAATCGCCTTCCCAACGATAAATACTCGCGATAGGCACAACATTTGCACAAGCAATAACACCATTTTTCAATAATGAATGAGCAATTTTTTTTGCATCTTCTTTATTTGGACACGTTGTGTACACAAATACCGTCTTTTTCATAAATTCTTCCCCCTCAGTTCAATCTCAGTTCAATTATTATTTGCATATTTCATAAGCAACAATTGCCCATGATCATAGCATGGGAAAAGATAATCAGCTAGGCACAGATAGAAAGCTTCCCGGTAAAAACTTTTCCTCACCTTTTTCAAATCATTGCCTTTGATTTTCAAGCTTTTCTATATTTGCCTGTTGAGTAGTGTCTATCTTATCAGCGCTTAACTTATCTAAGGTACCGACGATCACGCTCGTCTATACCAGATTAATACCAAACCAGCGATCAAATACAATAGCTGCAGCTGAACGAACTGAAAGATGATTAAACGTAGAAAACCCCTCAATGGGGCCAAGCATATAGGTACAGCGATTGAGTACCGAAGGAGCAAGACCACGTGCTGTTCCAAACAGGAATGCTACGGGTTGTTTATGAGACCAAACCTTTTCTTGATCAAAATAAGTGACAGAAGGAATCCCTTCATAGGGCTGGGCAGAGGTTGCAAGTAGAACGGGCTCTTTATCCTCTAAAGCTACTATTTCTGCTATCGCCTCATCAAGACTTGAGACCAATGTAACTGCTGCGAGGGCAACATACCGCTGAGGATTATAGTCCTGGCCTATGTCCGTTTGCCAGAACTCGAGCAACTTACGAGTTATCTTCTGCTGATCGACTAACGGAGTCACAATAAAATACTTTTTTATCCCATAGGTACAGGCAGAGCGTGCAATATCATGAATATCAAGTGAAGTAACGGAACTCGTTCCTTCACGCCCGCCTTCAAGGAGGACCTGATCATGCATTAAGATAGCATAGTGTGAGAGCATACAAGAGGCTGTAAGCGCTTTATCCTCTTTGGTAACAACGTGGCTCCTCAGCCAGGCAAAGTGATGAAATAGCGTCCGCTCTACTGCTTGTTTCTTGCGCCAGGCTGCAATACGTGCATGATCACCAGAACGAATTACTTCCGGCACGTGATACCCTTTCCATTCAACCGGAGCAGTATATTCAGGATGATCTACAAAGGGGCCTGAAAAGGAATCTTCGAGCACCGACTCTTGCTTACCTACGACGCCAGGCTGTAAGCGCAAAAGACCCTCTATCAAGACCATAGCGGGAAGATCCCCTCCCATGAGGACATAATCACCGATGGAAATGATCTCATCTGCATAGTAAGATTCTACACGAGCATCCATACCTTCGTACCGGGCAGGTAAGAGCATAATATGCTTTTTTTCTTGAAAAGTCTGTGCAAGCTTTTTTAAGTGGGTCTGGTCAAGTTTTTTGCCATGAGGAGAGAAAAAAATCTTGTATGCAGGGCCAAACTGATTCTCCTGTGCATTGACAGCCTTTTCCACCGCTTCTGGTTTGATAAGCATACCAGCACTATGTCCAAATGTAGGACTATCTATGCGTTCTTTTGGCGCACACTGAGCAAAGAGATTTTCGAGAGAGAACTCGACTATTCCTGCCTCTACAGCACGTTCAACAAGGCTCGTACCCAAAAAGGGTTCATAGAGGTCAGGAAATAACGTAATAATAGAAATGCGCATTTACAGGGCATCAACTACAAGATCATGTTGTACATCAGGCTCAACGACATTTATAAGAGCACGAAGCGTCTTAAATGTTCTGCCTTCTTTACCGATAACTCGCGCAAGATCCTGAGGAGCTACACGCACTTCGTATACTGTTTTTTCTTGAGCCTCTACTTGAGACACCGTCACAACGTCTGGATTCTCTACAAGTTTTGATACGCAGAAGTGAAGTAATTTTTGTATTTCCATCTGATTTTACTTTGCAAGCGAACTATGCTTTTTTTGAATCTTTTTAACTGCATCTGTCACAATAGCACCTTTTGCTACCCATTCATTAATCTTATCACCATGAAATTGTACAATTTCATCGGTAACAGGATTATACGTGCCAAGAATATCAAGAGCTTCGCCATCTCTTTTTTTGCGTGAATCGATTGCTACAATACGATAGATTGGAGCATGAATCTTACCAATACGTGAAAGTCTAATTTTGACTGCCATAGAAAAACCTCTCTTAAAAATACCTTATCTTTTTCCCATCTTCTTAAATACTTTAACAAATTGCTGACTTTCTTCAAATCGAGTCAGCAAAGTATTCACATCTGTTACCAAAACACCGGCACCAGTTGCCACCCTTTTTTTCCTTGAACCATCAAGGATCTTAGGATACATACGCTCTTTCGGTGTCATCGACCGAATGATCGCTTGAAATTTTTTCAACTCAACTTCACCTTTTTCTATCATGTCAGGAGATACCGATCCCATTCCTGGAATATATTTAATGACCGAACTTAAGGAACCAAGCTTTCCCATCATAGCAATTTGCTGAGCAAAGTCATCAAGGGTCAATTTGCCGCGAGACATCGATTGTTCAAGGGCATCATGTTCACTCTGCTTAATCTTCTCCTGTGCTTTCTCAAGGAGGGTCTGCATATCACCCATCCCTATGATGCGACTTGCCATCCTCTCTGGCCTAAAGAGTTCAAGATCTCCCAGCTTTTCTCCGGTAGCCACATACAATATTGGCTTCTTAAGGGCATACCTAAATGCAAAAGCAACCCCACCTCGTGTATCACTATCCATCTTTGTCAGAATCGCTCCCATAAAGCCTACCTTTTCATCAAAAGATTTGGCAACGTGTAAGGATTCTTGCCCAGTCATCGCATCGATCACTAACAGCTTATATTTCGGTTTAATACGCGCGTCGATAGCTTTAAGCTCATCAAGCATCTGCGTATCAACATGTAAACGACCGGCGGTATCTAAAAAGAGAATATCACAATACTCCTGCTGTGCTTTCTTCAAAATATCCTGGGCTGCAAGCACCGGGTCGGTCAAGGGCGATCTATAAAAGATCACTCCCGCTTTTTGAGCTAAGAGTTCAAGCTGATCGATTGCAGCAGGTCGATAAAAGTCGACTGAAGCTACCATGATACGGCGAGTTTTACCTCGACTTTGGGCTTGTTCTTTCAAGAGATGAGCAAGTTTTGCAATTGTAGTAGTCTTACCTGAACCTTGCAGCCCCATAACCATAATAGTTGAAGGCATCTGAAAAGCAAATCCACTATCAGCCGTTCCTCCTAGAAAGTGAACGAGCCGATCATGTACAATCTTGAGAAGCAGCTCAGAAGGACGAAGAGAAGCGGTCAGTTTCGAGCTTAATGCCTCTTTCTTTACTTCTTCGATAAAAGGCTGAATGACCTCATAAGGAACATCCGCCTCAAGGAGAGCATCCTGCACCTCTTGGACAGTCTGCTTAATAGTTTCCTCAGTCAGCTTGCCTGTTACCCTTGAAAAAATTGACGAAAATTTGTGTGCCAGGAAATCAAACATTGCAATCTTTTTTAATGACTTGTGTAGACTTTTGCTATAAGCTTAACATAAAAACACCGGTTTGGAAAAAAATGATAAAACCAGTAGAAACTCCCACACAAACTCACCCTAAAACATTGCTTGTAGGACTTCATACTCCGTACAACCCGCTTAAAAATATTCAATCCTACTATGACGAGTTTCTCAATTTAGTAAAGTCGAATGGCATTGAATATGATGAAGTCTATTTTGCCAAATTACGAGGCATAGATCCTGGCTATTTTCTGTCAAAAGGCAAGCTTGAAGAACTGATCGATCTTGTTAAAAAACATGACATCGAAGAAGTTATCTTCTCTGAGCCGTTAAGCCCCCAGCAAGAACGTAACCTCTCCGAAATGCTTCACTGCAAAATATTTGATCGGACCCAGCTCATTCTCGAAATCTTCGAAAAAGGTGCACAATCGGCAGAAGGTAAAACACAAGTAGAGCTTGCAATGCTTCAACATCGCAAGTCGCGCCTTGCTGGCCGTGGTATTCATATGGCTCAGCAAGCTGGCCGTATCGGAACCCGTGGTCCTGGTGAGACGCAAAAAGAAAAGGAGTTACAACATATTGAACGCAGCATGAACAAACTCAAACGAGAGCTCGTTCAACTTGCAAAAACCAGAGAAACTCAACGAAAGAAAAGGCTCACTGCCAAGATTCCTCACATTTGCATTATTGGATACACTAACGCCGGCAAATCGACCATATTAAATGCGCTTACCCATAGTCATGTACTCGCTGAGAACAGACTCTTTGCCACCTTAGATACCACAACACGGGAACTCTTTATCGATGGCAAGAAAAAAGGGGTCATTTCTGATACGGTAGGATTTATACAGCAGCTACCCCACAATTTAATCGAAGCATTTAAATCAACGCTTACTGAGCTTCAACATGCGGACCTCTTATTGCACGTCGTTGATTGCTCAGACCTCAATTGGGAATCTCATATCCACGTTGTTTTAGAAATACTGAAAGAGCTCGATGTTGATAAGCAAACGCTCTACGTATTTAACAAAGCTGATAAACTGGAAGAAGCACAACCGTTAGATACAGCGTTTCAAAAGTATCAACCTCAAATCTTTGTATCTGCACTCTCAAAAGAAGGACTTGAGCCACTTATTGAATTTATACGAAATTGGAGCCCCGAAGCTAGAAGTGATGAGGGAGATCACACGAGTTAATCAATGGAGCATTGAAGAGAAACTTGTTGGTGCAAAAAACAGTCACTAAAAAAAGGAAATGGCGTTATGCAGAAAGTTATTAGGTATTATCTCATTCTCATGGCCATCTACAGCCTTAATAGCACCATAACGATGGCTGCTGAATTAGTAGAAGCTCAGCCCCTATCTGAAGAAAGCATCCTCTATACGGAGATTCACCCTTTCTCACCAACCCCTTTTGATCATGTACCTAACTTTGTCTATGCAAATCCACCATACAAATTACACACGTGGAGTAATGCAGATTTGAGAACCCTAAAAGGGGGTACAACGACATTTGCTTTGCAAGCAAACAGCATAGAAATAATGGTTAAAAAACTGCAGCAAGAAAATTGGGAAGGTATGCGTAAAGACTATAATACTGAGTGTACCAGATTGCGGGAAGCTTATGACTGGATCCATTCAATAGGCCTAATTGAAGAATACTTGTGCTATAATCAATTATCTATTGAACAACTCAAAGCAGTCAATGGAAGGTTAAACCGATTAACAGATAAAACAAATGGCGCTTTTCGCGATAGTCCTAATACTTGGAATCTCAGGCCACTAACTAAGGCAGAAAATCGCCTAAAAACATTTGCAATGTTTCATTTTTGGAAAGTCAACAATACAACCTATGAGGGCTTAGTACGTTTCAAAACATTCTTTAAAGTTAAGAACGGTCATCATATAGGGACTTCTGGGATGAAAGACTTCTTTACGATATGCAACTATGAGGAGGGTTCTCAAAATTTTGATATCAAAGAAGTTGATCAATGGGAACGTGAAGCGATGGACGATCCCTCCTACGAAAAAGGCTATATTGATTTAAAAGCTTGGTTTTTCAGGAGAGTCCATCTTTTTACTCGGCCAGAAAATATCGCATCTAGCTTACTACATGGATTAGAAACCTTGCAGAACACGAGAATGCATCCAATTAAAGCAGCCGCTTATATTTGGCTTCAAATCGTCCGCATTCATCCCTGGAGCGGTGCACATAAAAGAACCGGAAAAGCCATAGCCAGTTGGGTACTTTTACAAAATGGCTACTTACCACCCCTTATTCAAGAAAAAGATATAGCGAACTATGACAAGATTCTCATTGATAGTTTGAATCCAGAAAACGGAGATGAGCTCTTTACCAATTATATTGCTCGGTTAATTAATGAAACACAAGAAATGTATCAAGGCCGCACGCTCTAAAAGGAAGCCATGAACACAGTTATTCGTTTTTGTATCAATTTAACCCTTACGTACTTCCTTAGTAGCGCCTCCTTAATAAAGGCTGCACAATTGGCTGATGTACTCCCCTCACCTGAAGAACGCATCCTCTATACCGAGGTTCAGCCTATCTCGCCAACCCCTTTTGATCACGTACCAAACATTGTATATGCAAATTCCCTCTACAAATTACATTGGTGGAGCGACGCAGACGTGAGAACGTTAAAACAAGGTGCTGTCATATTTGCGCAGCAAGCAGATAACATAGAGATGATGGTTAAGAAGCTGCAAGAAGAGCAATGGAAAGGCATGACCGAAGATTATAGTACCGAGTGTACTAGATTGCGAGAAACATATGATTGGATACATGCGATGAGATTGATTGAAGAGTATTTAGGGTGTAATCAATTATCTCTTGATCAAGTAAAACAGGTCAATGCACGATTAACGCGTTTAACAAATCGAACAGAAGGACAATTTCGAGCTGATCCAATTTTCTGGTCGTTCAAAGAGTTGAGTGATGGAGAACATTTCTTTCTAGACTATATCGAGAGAAACACAAAGAAGAACTATATCACAATTTTCCGCAGCATGCCCCATTCAAGAAAGTTTTGTAAATCAAGCGAAGGCATAAGAAATAACAAAGACCAGTATCTAAGAGTTAAGGATAAAAACTTCATCGATGTTAATTCAATTAAAGAACTACTTCGGACAGCAACCGATTTGAAAATACGTGATCAAAGTACCAAGAAGCCTATCATATTCGATAGCGAAGAAGTTGATATGTGGGAGCGTGAAGCCCAAGAATATCCAAATTATCAAAAGGGCTTTATTGATTGGAATACTTGGCTAAAACGAAGAATTCATTATTTTTATGAATCAAGTATTATTGAAATTTCTCTACAAGATGCCCTCGATAACATAAACAAGAATAACATGCACCCTATACAAGCAGCGGCGCATATTTGGCTTCGTATTGTTCGCATACATCCATGGGATGCTGGACATAAAAGAACTGGCAAAGCACTGGCTAGTTGGATACTCTTACGCAATGGTTATTTACCTCCCCTTATTACAGAAGCAGACTTAACAGAGTTTAGACGAACACTCGCGGCAAGCTTGGATGAGGAGAAAGGCGATGAGCTCTTCACGAAACTGCTTGCGAGATTGATTACGGAAACACAAGAAAAATTTCGAGGACAGACAATCTAAATGGATTATTATTAATGCCAACCTATTTTCATTCAAATCCATTTACCGAGAGAATCGAAACGGGCGATAATACCCCCACTGAGGCTGTACTCAAACTTGCAATACTTACCGGAATTGAAGCAACCGATTGGAACGATCTCATATCGGCCACTCAACAAATCTGGTGTAGACCTCAAGGCTCAGAACGATCTGAATTGGCACCTATTTTTACTGACAAGCTTGAAGAATGTATGGAATTGTTTAACCTCCTTGGGCTTTGCAACGACGTATACCCACGAAGCAGAAACTTTAAATATGGCTTAGTCCTTGGTTCAACGGCAAAACAGATGGCTGAACGCTTAGACTTTCTTGAAAAGCTCATAGCAAGCGAGGCAATGATTGTTGAAAAATTAGTCCTACTTGCTGGAGCACGAGAACTCTGGACCGAAGACTACGAGTATCTTGAACAAGTCATAACTAATACGCAAGACTGCAAAACAGAAGCCGATGCTCTCTCAGCATTACTTAAAAATACTTCTTCATTCCCACGATTAAAAGAACTCCCCATCGCTCTCATAGATTCGCAAGCAGAAGCCGGAGATAGCCGACCTCGCACAATTAATACGGTACGAGACTGGATTGCTACCCAGCCCTTGCCAGGCGCTTGTATCGCACTATCTACAAATCCCTACATCCCCTATCAAGATTTAACGCTGCGTACAGCTCTAGATTCTCGCTTTACCCTCGAAACCTGTGGCCCGGTTGATCAAGAAGATAGAGCCTCAGCAGCATTATGCTTCGATTCTCTTGCTCGCTGGATATGGCAGCATGATAAGTGGAAAAAAGAGTTACAAAGCGGCCCGCTAGAACATCAAAATTCTAATGATTGTTGTACATAAATCTGAGAATCATTAAAAGCTTATCGCTACTCGACAAATTCAACTTTTAATGTAAAACTTTTCCAAGAAGGGATGCGTTAGGTAAAATAATTAGGTCCAGCTAGCAATCCTGGCCTTAGATGCTGCTAACAAAAAACTCATGGACGCAACGATATATCAAACAGCCTAAGGAAACCGATGCCTCTTGATACTCCTACTACAATCACTTTTGTCTCAGGAAATAGTTATAAATACGAAGAGGTACGGCGCTATCTATCTGAATTTGACCCGACCCTTGTTGTAGAACAGGCAACTGTAGACCTTCCTGAATATCAGACCCTTGATATTCGTAGCATCGCCCTCGCAAAAGCAGAAGAAACATGGCGCCTCTTACAAAAACCCGTACTTATAGACGACAGTGGCCTCTATCTTGAACGTTACCATAACTTTCCAGGCCCCCTTATAAAGAACGTATTACAGGGCATCGGCCTCGAAGGATTTTGGCTCTTAGCCAAAGACGATCCGCGTGCTACCTACTTAAGTTGTCTCGCTTATTACTATGCTCCCCATACCTACAAACTTTTTGAGGGAACCTGCTCCGGTACTATTATACAAGCGACAGAAAACAAAAAAACTAAACGGATGCCCTTTGGTGATACAACCTCCCTATTCATCCCTGAAGGCAGCTCTCAATCTTTCTCGCAACTACAAGGAACTGAGTTCGAACGTACCATCAATCCACGGCGTAAAGCAGTAGCATGTTTTGCCCACTGGCTAAGGAATCACGATGAAATATAAGCTCAACGAAAAGTCAGCAGCCTTGACAATCACTTTTGTCACCGGCAATACCGACAAGTTCACCGAGGTAAAGCGTTACCTTACTGAGGTCGCACCAACTATTATTCTCGAACAGGTAGCTCTCGATCTTCCTGAATATCAAAGTCTTGATATTCATGCCATCGCACTCGCAAAAGCAGAAGAAGCCTGGCGCCTCTTGCAAAAGCCTGTACTTATAGACGATGGTGGTATCTATCTTGATCGGTATAACAACTTTCCAGGTCCCCTCATCAAATACGTATTACAGGGCATCGGTCTCGAAGGATTTTGGCTCTTGGCAAAGGATGATCCACGAGCTACTTTCTTAAGCTGCCTCGTCTATTATTATGCTCCTGATATCTATACCTATTTTGAAGGTACGTGCTCAGGTACTATTATACAACCAACGGGAATAACAACGCGAAAACAGTTGCCTTTCGGCGATATTTTCATTCCACAGGGAGCTACGCAGACGCTTACTCAGCTTCAAGGAACTGAATTCGAGCGCTCTTGCCATCATAGACGTAAAGCAGTAGCATCGTTTGCACAATGGATAGGAAATCATTATGGACAGTAAAGTTACTATCGCACAGCTTAAAGAGGTCTTTAGAAACTTCTCCGCAGAGCGAAACTGGGACAAGCTCAGTTCACCCAAAGATTTGAGTATGGATATCGTATCAGAAGCAGCTGAACTTATGGATCTGTTTCTCTATACACCGGAACAAGAGCTCGCACAAAAAGTACAAGCTCATCGCCAAGAGATAGAAAACGAGGTAGCAGATATAGCTTTTGCTCTCTTAAACTTTTGTTCTACGCTCGATATTGATCTTAGCAATGCTATTGAACATAAGCTCCGACTTACTGCAAAGAAGCATCCGCCGATAAAGTCACTCTAAGATTCAAATCTATGCATTAACAAAGGTCTTTGGCATAGCCACTTTCTTCAGCTCGCACCAGATATACCTCATTGGAATCTGGAAGAACCCCTTTATTTTAACCAATTTTTTTCTCCAGTTTTTTGGTACACTCTCTTTTAGAGAAAAAAAATATGGCACGGAGGAATCACATGAAACTTGTACGCACCAAAATTTCTATGGCTGAACTGAGAGAAATGTCCCAAAAAATGGAACAACCTTTTGTGAAAGCTGTTGTGGATATCGAGCAGGCAATTATGGTTGTAGATGCTATGCTGCGTGCAGATCAAGAGGAATTACTACTAGAAGAGCACGAATCTAAGCCGAAGACCTCTGGTGTATTAACCTCTACCCAGAAAAATACCCCGATGAAAGTTGGATTGAGCATACAACTTTTCTTAATATTAGGCCTGGCAATGAAAGCTTATATATTGAAGATCCCAAAATACGAGAAAAAATAAAAGTCATTGTCAGCACGCTAACTACACTCTAACCTTTTAGCTAAAGCCGAGAACTGCTCACAATAAAACTACCGCAAGCTTGTACAGAAGTAGTTTATACAGAACATCTATGGACTAGCTATTGAAAAACAACCATATGCTTAATTCCGCAAAGGAGTCCAAATGACTCATAAAGGTAACCTGACTCTGGAAATTCTTCAAAAAGACGATCTGCCAGAAATTATCCAGACGTTCGCTTTTCCCTGGACATCGCCAGAGGAAACACAATCAAAATGGCAAAGCTACTATGCTGAACAACAAACAAAGGTGCGGACCGTCTGCGTTGCTAAGATTGATGAAGAACTCATTGGTTATGGCAGCTTAGTAAGAAATTCACACTACTCTGAGTTTAAGAACAACAGTATTCCTGAGATAAACGATGTATGGATTTCGCTCGAGCAGCGAGGCAAGGGATTTGGTAAAAAGATAATTCAATATCTTGAAGCAATGGCTCGCCGAGAGCACTACCAGCAGATTGGCATCGGCGTAGGATTGTATCACGATTATGGGCGAGCCCAAAAGCTCTATGTTCAGTTGGGATACATACCGGATGGGAAGGGAGTAACCTACAAGTATCTACCCGTTGTGGCCGGTGCATCCTATCCATTGGACGATGATCTTGTTCTCTGGCTCAAAAAGGATCTGCCATAAATCGGTTCTCATCTACAACGTCCACACAGAAATCTCTTTAGATTCGTAAGTCAGCCGCTCATGGGAAATTTTCTCATCCCATGACTTTGTCGCATCTCTATCAAAAATGACAAGATGGCCTTCTGTTGCTCCTGATGAGTCCATATAGCAGGCAGTTTGCTCCAGACCTTTAGCTAAGGTATCTTCCCCATATTTCATCTTAAGTTCGATGACAATCTTCTGCTGTTTCCATGCAATAAGCAAATCAACCCGCTTTTTACCTAGGGCATATTCCCGATGAATAGTTCCACCAGCATTAATCACTCGTTGCAAAAAAGCCATCATCAGAATGTGAGGCCCTGAGTCTTTGTAGCTAAAATCTTGCAACCAGACTTGGGAGTTTTCCCGAAAGAACTGCGTAAAAGCCATAAGAAGCTTCGACATATCGATCGAACCATCAGCACGCTGATAGGTAGGAGCGCTTTCTGTGATACTTTTTTGAAATGGGGTACCCAAAACAACTGGTATTATCTCTTTGTAAATAGGATTTGCTATTTGGAAATTTTCAGAAGTTGCAGAAATCAACCCTAAGTCGATGACATATTGTATGTCATCTGGGATAAATTCTGGCTTTATGACCGATCCATGAATAATGGAATCGATAACTTCACGCACGCGCGGCTCTTGAAGTTTTTCAACCAGTGAATCAATATGTGTATCTCGTCGTCTGATAAGGATAGCTTTAGCCTGCTCAATAACCTCTTTGGTAATAGGCTTAGATCTATCGAGAACCAACGAAAAACAGGCTTCTTGAGCCAATGCGTTGACCAGCCAGGGCTGGCCCTGAGTAACACAATTCGCATAGGCAAGGGCTTCCTCAGTAAATATCTGTCCCGTTTCATGGGTATGCTGCAGATAAAGCTCTGAAACTTCTTTGAGTGTAAAATTAGAGAGTGTGAGTGATACCGCCTTTATGTTGAAGGGGCTACTAGTAGAAACATAGTGATGCGCCGACTTCGACCACACCCTGTAGTCCCGCAGATCACGCAATCCAATGAGACAAAGGGACTGGGGAAAGTTCCCAGGCCTTCCATCAAAGCCAGCACGAATTTGATTCAATACAGAAAGTAACGCATCTCCAACCAATGAATCTATCTCATCGATAAACAGAACGACCGGGAGAGGTGACAGCTGGGCCCAATATTCTAAAGCTTCGCGAAACACATTAACAGAAACCCGCTGTGATTTAAGTAAGCCATCTAACTTTTGTAACAACTCATGTTCTGCACCAAATCTTCTTGCCAGTGCACCTCTGAAGATCCCAACGATAGTTAAGAGGGTTTCTTTGACGTCATCTCTCACAACAGATGCATCTTCAACAGTAATAAAGAGTGCATTATAGGTATTTTGCTCTTGAAGGTATCTAACAAATTGATTGATTGCGGTAGTTTTTCCACTCTGCCGCGGAGCGTGCAATACAAAGTAATACATCCGATCTACAAAAGTGAGCAGCATCTTTCTGTCAAGCCTCTGTGGCAGAAAATAATGAATTTCCTCCCGAATGGGGCCTGCAATACAAAAAGTTTTTTTAGCCACTCTTGCACCTTCTCAAAGTTTCCTTATCACTAGCTTAAGCAAGGGCGCTGAATAAGTCCAGAACACACAGACGATTTGCCTAAACGTAAGCTCTATAGTATCCTTAAAGAAGAAGATACTTTAAATCCTAAACGAAACTTTTCCCCATGAACAAGCAGTTTGCAGACTTTTTCGAGAATGACCTAAATCCAGAACAACAACTTGTAGTAGCACCTGAAAAAGGAGTCCTCCTTGTATGCGCAGGCGCAGGATCAGGTAAAACGCGCGTCATTACTGCTCGCATGGCCAACCTTATTCTTAACCACTCGGCGAAGGCACACGAAATCGTTGCACTGACCTTTACGAACAAAGCAGCACGAGAAATGAAAGAGCGCATCGTCCGATTTTTAGGCAAAGATCGAGCACTTCCTTTTGTAGGAACCTTTCACTCTTACTGTTTACGTCTGTTAAAAAGCAACTCGCAGCTTATCCCCTTTGCTCCATTCTCTCTTATTGATGCAAGTGATCAAGAGAAGCTCGTTCGTGCAATCATTCTTCAAAAGGGACTCTCTAAGAAAACGACACCCAAGCAAGTTCTCGGCTATATCTCAAAGATAAAAAATGAAGCGACAAATGAGGCAGAACGAGCTGCATTATGGGGATATGACCTTGTGCTCAAAGAAGTGTTTGAGCTCTATGAAAAGGCAAAATGTGCTGCTCACTGCTTCGATTTTGACGATTTGTTATTGCAAACATTAACACTCTTTCAAAAAAATGAAGAATTTAAAACGAACTATCAAAGCCTTATTAAGCACGTACTCGTTGATGAATACCAAGATACAAATAAGGTACAACACGCACTTTTAAAAGCGATGACCAAAGATGAGAAGGCTGAGTTTACGTTAGATTCACTTTGTGTTGTGGGAGATGAAGATCAATCTATCTACTCCTGGCGTGGAGCAACGGTCACTAATATCATTAATTTTACCAAAGACTTTCCTGCAGCTACAGCTATTACCATTGAGCGCAATTATAGATCAGTGCAACCTATTTTGCATGCTGCAAATGAAGTCATACAAAACAATGCACTGCGAAACCCCAAGAAACTCTATTCAGAAAAACAAGCCGCAGATCGAATACGCATACTTGCCTGTGCTTCTGGCTATCAAGAAGGTGAAGCACTTGCTCAATTCTTAAGGGAATCTCGCAAGCAGAATGCACTCAGCTCTCATGCCGTCTTATATCGATCTCACTTTCAATCGCGATCACTTGAAGAAGCACTCATACGCCACTCGATTCCTTATAAAATTTTAGGGGGTATCCAGTTTTATGATCGCTTAGAAATCAAAGACATGCTTTCCTACATGAAACTCCTCATTAATCCGTTTGATAGAATAGCCTTCTCGCGAGCAATCAATACTCCAAGCCGTGGCCTGGGGGACAAGTTTGAGGAACTCTTTTTTGAAACTTGGGATATGATGCCCTTCGATCAATGGCATGAGGTCGCTGCCAAGCTTATTGAAAGCAAGCAGCTTACAAAATCCAAAGTAGAAGCTCTTACAGCATTCATGAGCATATTTGATGGATTAACACCAGAAACAAGGCCAAGTAAAGTATTAACTACCTTTATTGATAAGACACAGTATTATACCTACCTTATAAACTCCTTTGAAAAGAGTGAGGCTGAAACCAAAAAGGATAACCTCAAAGAATTACTGAACGGTGTACTCTTTTTCGAGGACCGGAACGAACCAACACTCGATTCATTCTTACAAGAAGTCTCACTATTACAAGAACAGATGAACTCAAAAGAAGATACCTCTGACTATGTAGGTCTTATGACTTTCCATGCTGCTAAAGGTCTTGAGTTTGATACGATTATTCTTGCGGGTATAGAAGAAGGTATTATACCAAGTACTCACTCACTCTATTATCCTGAATCTCTTGAAGAAGAACGACGCCTTCTCTATGTAGGCCTCACACGCGCACGTGAACGAGTTCTGCTTATGCACACAAAGTATCGATATGCCTATGGTCAGATTACCGATCAGCAACCATCACGCTTTCTTGGAGAACTTCCGCAAGAACATATCCATGAACTAGACTGCTCTCACTTTAATGAACGGGACTTTGCAAACTATTTTGCTGCATGGCTCGGAGGCAAGGCACCAGCACCTGTAGCTCGTAAAGAGCACCTCGATACAGAACTGCCTGAGGAAGCATTCTACGATGAGCCGCAACAGTGGGAGAAATCTCAGTCGGTCATGCATAAGAACTTCGGCCGAGGAGTCATCGAGCGAATTGAAGAAAAAAACTCCAAAACCTATCTTACCATTCGATTTAAAACGGGCATCAAGAAACTTGATTCGAGTTATGTCTCGGGTATCTGAATGGGCAAGAAAGTTTAAACCTATGGTGAATCTGAGAGTGGCCATAAAGGGTAGATTTCCAATACCGCAATATTTTACTGCAAAACTCCCACAATGACTCTCAATCTTTTTCAGATCTACTTTATCGGCGCTTCGATTGAAAACGAACTCTCGAACTCCTTTCACAGGCAACCGAATAGTTTAACTAATTACGTTTACTCAGTCGGTTGCAGATAAGGATGAAATGCAATAGACTTATGATAACGTTCATTATTTCTGATAATAATATTTATAGCGAAGTGTGAGCAAAACGTGGTTTCTTATTCGTTCTTTCTCTTGATCTGCTTGTCAACTAATATTTTACACTGTATGGTTCAAACGAAGCTAGAGCCAAAATTGATAGAGCAACGGAACCACTTAACCACTATTCCTAATGATATTCAGGATCTAGTAAAACCATTTTTAGCAGCAGATCCCGACCTCAATAGGATTCTGCCTCCACGGCGGCATTCTTTATTACATGGATCTCATGATAGCCGCTCTAAGATAATAAATGAGCAATTTTTCAGCGAAATGGGAATATCAAGGCATGTATCACCCTTAGTAGTATCATCTCATGAAGGTAGGTATTTTTTATTCGGACTGAACGGAACCGCTCAAATCCATGATCTAGTAACTCACAGAACTATCTGCACACTCCAAGGTCCTGGATACTATATGAAATCAGCTGCTATTAGTGCTTCGGGCACACATGCCATTATAGTAGCAAGTGAATGGCAAGAAACTAAGCAAGCTAATGGAAGTCATTTTGTTGAAACGGTTAAGATCTGGGATCTTCGAAACACAAATCTAGAAAATATACCCTTTGTTACACTTACAGGTCATAATTGTCCTGTAAATAAAGTAATTATATCAGAATGTGCTGACTGGGCCTTAGCTGGGGGGAGCGATGGCAAAGTCTTACTCTGGGATCTTCGGAAAAATGTGGGCGACGTTCTTCATCCGCACGCTACCTTGGACAGGCACAATGGGAATAGTATAACTGCACTGGCTATGACGCCTAATGCGCTTTGGGGCGTAAGTGGTGCTTCTGATGGCTCAGTTATTCTTTGGGATCTAACAACAGGGGGAATTAAATCCTCTCGACTTCGCCCTCAACTTAGAAAGGCGATAGAGGACGTATTTATTACCTCCGATGGGCGATGGGTTACAGCCAGTATGGACACATTAAAGGATGGACGATGGGTTACCGTCAGTACGCACAAATCAAGTTCGGCTTGGCATGTTGCGGAAGTTTATAAAAGACAATACGCAATTGACTCAGGCTTAGCGTCTATGGCATCAAATGACAAACAAATCATAGGTGGGGAATTTAAAGAGATCAGGCTCTGGAATTTAGAAAAAACAGATGCCTGTTGCCTGCATAAAAAAGAAACTATTCTGCCTCCCGAGTCTTTGACGGATAAGAAATATATATCCCAGTTGTGCATGTCGCTCAATGGTAGATGTATTATCGCTGCTTACTCGAGTGATATTTACTTTTGGAATCTTACAAATCCCATACGCACCTCTTGTTACCTAGATAGTATCTATGAGGTACAACTAGCAGTAACCTCGAATTGCCAATGGGCTCTCTTACAAGATGATTGCTCTATTCACATCTGGGATCTGTCTCCCGCTACAAACAGTGAGTATAACTTATCTCCTTGGATTCTTAGTTTACTTATTGCTCTGAGCAAGACATCGACGTTAAGTGATGATGAAAGACTGTTTTATGCAACACAATTAGATACTATTCAAGATGAAGCGTTGAAGAAAGAGATTTTTGGAGTTCTCGCCTCTAAAGGATTCACTCCGGCTTTTTAAATCAGAAATTGTCATTGGCCACAAGAAGCTAGGTTTCGGTTCAAGTTTAGAGCAACTAATGTTTCAAATAGAGCCATTGTATTATTTATAAAAAGTTAAGTATAATTGAAGCAAATAGTAAACTTGACACTATGTCATTAATAATAAGAGGAAGATTATGAAAAAGAATAGAACCCTACTCAATAGTAAGAGAATATACCCATTAGTATTTCTAGCTTGCGCATTAAATGCTATTTCACCCCGATTGCTCAGCTCAGAAGCTGAAAGCCGTTTAGGTAGGCAGCAATTACCACAGGACATCATACAGTTCGTGATTTTACCTTATTTGGCTGCATCTATCACAAGTCCCCAAGATGTACAAGGTATCGTAGGACTTTTAATCTCGCTGCATAAAAATGTAGATGAGGCTAGTGAGTTTTTGCCATCATTGATTCCTCATATGAGACAGCAATTTGAGTCGGCACCTGATACCTTTAGATTTGCACATGATTTTGTAACAAACGTAATTCAAGGCGTAGCTCGTATAAGTGAACAGTTATATCATATCGCCACACCTGCCAATAAAGTCACAGAAACCATTCATGCAGCTCTACTGAGTATACTCGGTGAATTACTGAAAATGAATATTAAGCTTTCGCCAGGATTTATTGAAGAAGCACTTAAATATGCTCCAATTAATGATCTTAAATCGTTATTGCAAAATCCAGCAATGAGGCCTCTCTTTCTCGACTATTACCAGGGAACTGCAATCCGGCCTATTGAAACTGTTTTGTATCATTACCGACCTGACTCTGAAGCTATTATTACCGCAATTGCACAAATTTATGGGATAAATAAATTCCTTGGAGAGTTTTCTCATTGGTGGAATATGCAGCCCATCGACTCAAACATAGCACACATTCTCTTAAAATATGCTATGAACCTCCATCAAGATAAAATTGACGAGTTTGATTACGTGATGAATTTCTTAAGTTATACTGCTGAGGGTTCGCTCGATGCTCATATCTTAAATACCATTAAAGATCAGGCTGGAAACACTCCTCTCATGCGTGTAATACAAGATTTAAATGATCTTAGGCTTGTCAATATCTTGCTAGACCAAGGAGCAGACAAAACCGCAGTAAACTTGAGAGGGGAAACTGCTCAGAAGCTTGCAGAACAAAAGCAAAATGTTCAGATCTTGAAATCTCTTGCTGAAAGGGTCAGAAGACCTATTAGTGCCGCCCATTAATAAATCTTTCGTACAAGCTGCTTGGTATTGCATCTCAAGCAGCTTGACCCCTAGGGACAAGTAATGCTCTAATATTCCGTATCAGTTGCATCAATCTCTTTGTACCCCTTGTTTTGATCACGAACCGTTGGTATCCGTGCTGCAAGCGGTTTTCCCTTACTCAAAAGCGCTTGCGGGTCAATCATCATCCTCTCTATATCAGAATCTGGTCCGATAAGGAGAGTTTTACCGATAACCTTACCATTAGCAAGTTTAACTCCATCACCGGGTACAATATAATAGCCCTTCTTAGTTCGCACAATTTGGTATTCTTTACCCGCACTCGTATAGCTTTCGGTAAGATACGGACCCTTCCAATTATGTGGCTCTTCAAGACTCATAGAGCCGACAATCGACCCTTCAAAAGCCTTTACATTCAGAAAATCTATATAGTCTTTCTGGTGCCTAAAGCCAATAATCTTACACTGCTCATTAATCTGTTTAAATATACTACCCAGCTTTTCAATATGCTCAGCAATAGATTCATCATTCACCCAATTAATTTGATGCAAATACTTAACTGTTACGACGACCATACCAGCAATAAATAGAGCTGCTATAATAATAGCATAGGTATACTTCCTTCTTGTTTTTTCCATTACTCTCCTTAAAAATAATCTAATTTCATAGCGTGGCGAACCTCTTGCATCGTGTTCGCTGCCACATGCTTCGTTCTCTCACTACCTTCTTGTAACATTTTCATCACAGCTTCCTTATCAGCTGCTATCTCTAGTCGCCGCCCCCGTATCGGTTTTAAAAATGCTTCAAGCACCTCAATAAGCCGCTTTTTTAGCACTACATCGCCAAGGCCACCCTTACGGTAGTGCTCTTTAAGAGCTTCAATCTCTTCTTTACGGTTATCAAAGATATCAAGATAGGCAAATACGGTATTACCTTCAACCTTCCCTGGATCAGTTACCTTCAGATGAGTGGGGTCAGTATACATACTCATCACCTTTTTAGCAACGATATCAGCAGGATCTGATAAATAAATAGCATTACCGAGAGACTTACTCATTTTCGCTTGGCCATCAATACCGGGCAAACGGGCCATTGGAGGTATGAGAGCATGAGCTTCTACGAGTACGTCGGTATGGTAAATGCGATTAAATGAGCGCACGAGTTCATTCGTTTGTTCTATCATAGGAAGTTGATCTTCCCCCACCGGTACTACCTGTGCTTTTAAAAAGGTAACATCGGCAGCCTGACTTACGGGATAGCAAAGAAACCCTGCTGTAAGATGTTCCTTAAACCCCTTTTGTTCTATTTCCTGCTTTACCGTTGGATTTCTGCGCAGCCTATTAACAGTTACTAGGTTTAAGTAATAGACAGTCAGCTCAGCAATCTCAGGAATACAGGATTGTATAAAAATAGTCGTCCGCTGAGGATCAATACCTACGGCAAGATAATCACAAGCAACCTGAAATACATTTTCCCTCACCTTTTCTGGATTCTCATAATTGTCTGTCAAGGCTTGTACATCTGCTATCATGACATACTGTGTATGCGTTTCTTGTAAGATCAGTCTATTCGCTAATGACCCGACATAATGACCTAAATGTAACGGTCCAGTCGGTCGATCACCTGTTAATGCTACAATTTTTTTTGGCATCTTTGTTCCTCTGTTGTATATCTCAAAGATATACAAACTTCACGTCCTTGTCCAAAATGGTATCCTTAGATAACTATCCCAATGAAAGGCCACGTATGTTAGCTTCTTTTTTTTCTTCTCTTCTGTTCGCCATCAAGACTCTCCCCTATAAAGATATAGTTGAGGTCCTCTTTTTTTCAACAATCTGTTATTATATCCTCATCTGGCTTAAGAAAGATACTGAACGCAATCTCATCTTCTACTTCTACGCCTACACAGGACTCTTTTTCACCGCTCATTATGCCGATCTTCCGGTCATACGCTTTGTATTCCTGCTTACTGCGCCTATTGTTGCACTCCTGTTTATCATTATTCATCAGGAAACCTTACAAAAGAATTTCATTAAGCTCTCTAAGGCCCCCCTCTCCACCTATGAAACAAGCCACTGGGTTGACGAGCTCCTCAAATGCTGCCTTATGGCACTTAACAGGCACAAAGAGATTGTTCTCGTCATAGAGAGAAATGATGCGCTCAAAAGTCTCATTCATGCACCTTATTATATTTACGCAGAACTTAAAAAAGATGTTTTTGATATCCTTCTTGATAAGCACATTGCCGGCACTGAGTATATGATCTGGATTAATCAACAAGGGAAGCTTGTCGCGATTAATGCTTCATGGCGTAGCCAAATAGATGATACCTGGATAAGCAAAGAAGCCGAGCATATGCATGTTTGGAAGCAACATGGCATCTTTATTACCGCTAAGACTGATGCGCTTATGTTTAAGGTAAATCCCCTCACCCGAAGTTTTGATCTGGCAACTCAAGGCAGAATCATTGAAACGATGAACGCTGAACAAGCTTCAGCATTCATGAAAAAGAATCTCGTTGCTAAAGCTCCACAGAATGCACACAAGCCTGAACAGCAGATTGAACGGGGTGCCTGATTAGGCAGCTTGGGAAAGGGACATGCAGTACGCAAAAAATCAAGCCAATCAAGTCATTGCGATCACTTCTGGGATGCTCATCCAATGAGATAGGTTCGTAATTCATTCAATCGAGAAGGCATAAAGATGCGGGCCCCATTCTCTGGCAGATGAATACATTTTGCGTCCGTAGCAGCTTTGACCAAGAATGTTGAGAAAGAACATCGAAAGTTTAATTTCCCACTCACTTAAAAAATCCGATTTCCCTTCCAAAAACCATTCCAATAAGCTTGACAATAATGAGACTCTCGAAGTAAAATACTGGCCAAGAAAAAGTAAACAAAATAAGCGGAGGTGCTCACTAAAATATTCTAATCATGTTCTATTCATAATATTAACAAATCTAATATACTCACAGGAAGATAACATGAACATACACGCTGCTATCATTCCGAAAGGCAAAGCCTTAAGGAGTCAAAGAATGCTAAGGACTTATCTGTTCTTAAAAATTAAACCTTTTAATGGGCCATCTGCTTAAACTTTTTTGTAAGCAGGCTCTCACTGATCAAAAGAATCTGCAAAAATTGATCACATACTTTTTTGACCTTGTACTTTACATTACAAATTATAATTGGTAAAATCAAAGGGAAATTATGGCTATCAGTGGAAAGCAAATGCGAAAGTTATTTGAAGAAATTGGTTATAAGATTGTTAAAGGAGGAGGAAAGGGAAGTCACATGAAATTAATAAAACAAGGAAGTCCGATGATCATAATCCCTTATCACAAAGAATTAACAAAAGGTATGGAACACAGTCTTCGAAAAAAATTAGATAACGAAAGAAAGAAGATTGTAACGCCGTTACTGAACGGCTTTATGCATGAACACTTGAGTTAGCAAAGATACAAAATCAACATATAGATAGAAAGGAATTTTCACATGAAATATCATTTCAAAATCCACGATGATCCCGACGGGTTTTGGGCCCAATGCATTGAATTGCCCGGTTGCTTCACTCAAGCAGACACACTAGAGGAACTTATGCTAGCAATGCAAGAAGTAATAAATCTTGCTATTGAAGAACCAGAAGATTCGAAAGAGCTCGCACCCTTTCCAGATGAATCAATTGTATGTACAAAAGACGTCGTTAAGGTTTCCTTAGATCCCAAAATTGCACTCGCGTTTCTCGTAAGATCCCACAGAATCAAGCAAGGCTTCACCCAACAAGAGATGGCAAATCAATTGGGCTTTGAATCTCTTTATAGCTATCAACGACTTGAGAAGGGCCGTACTAATCCAACATTGGCAACTATGGCAAAAATTAAAGGCACTATTCCAGATCTTTCTTTTGATTATGTGATCGATGGAACAAAATCTAGTTGAACTTGAGAAATAATTCAATAACCAAGTTAGAAACTTTTGCTGCAAGCAACCTAGGCTTCCTGTTACAGTTAGCTTAGATTGCTTGCCCAACAACATTCATCGATTTCCTCACATGTCCGCTATTCTATGGAGCCCAAACACCTATTCCATCTATTTCAGTTGCTGACAACTCAATTTCGCTCAAAACCAGCCCAGAATAAATGACTTTACCACAACACAAAATCAACAACCTCCTTTCCATTGCCCAACCATCATTATGGAGCATTTCTTGCGAAATCCTCAGTTCGTGTTATAATATAGCAGAATCTTCAATTTGCTACATAAGGATCAGATGTTTGAACGAACTGCCTCAGCTACACTAAAGCGGTACGCTAAGTTTCCCGTCGTAGCTGTCCTTGGCCCCCGCCAATCGGGCAAGACAACCCTTGTTAAAGAGACCTTTCCAGACCATATATTTCTGTCTCTCGATCAAGAAACAACCCGAACTCTCGCAGAAGAAGATCCAGAGAGATTTTTGCGAATGTATGATAATGAGCATGGTTTGATTATCGATGAATTTCAGTACGTGCCCCGACTAGTTTCCTACATTAAATACAGTGTTGATCACAACAAACGAGCTGGATACTTCATCCTCACTGCATCGCAAAACTTTCTTGCACTTCAAACGATTACCGAAACGCTTGCAGGCCGCGTCGGCATCCTTACCCTATTGCCGCTTTCATTGCATGAACTTGCTTTAAATGGTGTACTCGGCTCCGTCGATGAAGTTATAATTAATGGTAGCTATCCTGGGTTATATGATAGGGAACTTTCTCCCGACGAAATCTATCTATCTATTCTTAGGTACTTGGAACGGGATATTCTTCACCACATTAAATTCGACAATCTTTCGCTTTTCAAACGCTTTGTATCACTGTGTGCAGGGCGGATCGGTTTGCAGCTCAACCTAGAAGCACTATGCAGTGACTCAGGAGTAGCCTTTGCAACTGCGCGTCATTGGCTTTCCCTCCTAGAAGCGAGCTATATTATTTTCTTGGTTGAGCCACATCATAATAATTTTAAAAAGAGGCTCGTCAAAACTCCAAAGCTCTTTTTTCATGACACTGGTCTTGCCTGCGCACTGTTACGAATCGACTCACTTAAAGATCTTATTTTTTCACCATTTAGAGGGCAGCTCTTTGAAAACCTCATTATCGGAGACTTCTATAAGCAATTTTGTAATAGGGGCAAGCAACCAGCTCTATCCTACTGGCGCGATTATGGCGGAACACACGAAGTCGATTGCTTTCTCGAAAACGATGCAAAAATCTATCCTGTAGAGATTAAGTCAGCTGAAACTTATAATTCAGAATTCTTCAAAGGAATTGAGTACATAAATTCACTCATTGGTGGAAATCCAGAAACAAGCTATGTAGTATATGGCGGCTCAGAAAATCAACAAAGAAATCAAGGAAGACTTCTAAGCTGGCGCTCCGCAGGAACCCTTGTCGAGAAGTTAGTTAGCCACAACGAAAAATAAACACTTGTGCCGAACTGACTTTAACAAGACCAAGAGCTATTGAAAGAATGTATCCTTGATGTAGCCATTAAGCCCGCAACGTATCTCGTCGAGCTAGACAGCCAGCAAGCCCCAAAAGCACCAGCATTGGCAACAAGCTGATTAACCTCGTTATAGTGTCGGGAGCAAGATCATACAGAGCATAGGCGGCCAGTCCGATAGTTACGATAAGAGCAAGTACCGTTAATGGTATCTTAGAAGTTTTACCTGTTCTGCGCTGTATCAAGAGCAGCGAAACAAACGGGAGTATAAACGAGAGAAGAATTCCAAAAATAGATAACCCACTTATCATTTTAATACTCGGCAGAAAGGTAATCAAAAGGAGTACGAGAGTACCTTGTACCACGATGTTAAACCAGGGACGATACCAGCTCGTCATCTTCGTGAACAGATTGGAAAAATGTAACAACTGCTCCGTTCCCATCGTATGAAGCATAACAGCATTGGCATTCATCAGTCCATTGGCAGCAGCAAATAAAGTAATCGCTGAGGCTAAGGGAATAATAAAGTTTAAAAGTGTCTTCAAGTAAGGGATAGGCAAGGTGATAAACTCTGCATAGCGAGATGCGGTAAACGCATTAAGATCCTTAGCACCCATCAGATTGAGCAATCCAAAATGGAAGAGGGTATAAATAAGAGCGGTTGCAAAGAACCCTATGAGAATAGCCAGAGGAGCATTCTTCTCACTATCTTCCACAAGGTGGCTAATAGAACAGCAATATTCGAAACCTAAATAGCCAAAAATGGTTATAGAAAGAGAAAAAGGCACTAAGCTGAGTTCTTGTCCGGTAATGGTAAATGTTGGATTGATAATGAACGGTATCAAGAGTATTAAGACAAATAGGGGAATTACCTTGAAAATCGTAAGGGAATTGAGAATTCGGCTAAAAATACGCATCCCGAGAATATTAAGCGCCATACAGCTTCCTACCAATACGATATTATACAAGAAGGGATGAGCAACCAACCAATGGCTACCAAATACGGCAAGCAATGGCTGCTTTAATGCCAAGAGCTCTACCGCGACGGAAAATGTATATCCTATAACATACAAACAACCTGACCAGAAGCCTGCAGTCTTTGAAAGACCTTCTTTCGCATAGGCGTAAAACCCGCCAGCCCCAGGGCACATACGGCTCATCTGCACGGTACAAAGTACCATAGGCAAAAAGAACAGTGCTACGAGTGGCCATCCTAGGAAACTGGCATTTCCAGCAATGCCTGCCATAATCCCTGGACCAATCAAGATACCAGAACCAACCATAATATTAATATTCATTAATATCGCGGTCATCAGCGAAATTTTATGCCCCTTCATACCTGCCTCTTTCTTTTAAGCCCGCAAGGTATCTCTTCGAGCAAGAAGACCTGCTAGACCCAAGAGTGCCAACATTGGCAACAAGTAGAGGCCTCTCGTTGCATTATCAGGCGCAAGCACATAAACGGCATAGAACGACAGCCCAATAGTAAGAGCAAGAGCAAGCACTGTTAATGGTATCTTAGACGTCTTTCCTGTCCTACGCTGCACCATGAGCAGCGAAATAAATGGTAATATGAAGGAGAGGAACACTCCCAAAATAGATAATCCACTAATAATCTTAATACTTGGCAAGAAGGTAATGAGAAGGAATACCAAGACCCCTTGTAAGAGAATGGTAAACCATGGACGATACCAGCTCGTCATCTTCGTAAGCAGATCAGAGAAATGAAACAACCGCTCTTCGCCCATAGCATGAAGCATCACTGCATTAGCATTCATCAAGCCATTAGCTGCAGCAAACAAAGTAATTGCTGAAGCAAGAGGTATAATAAAATTTAAGAGCGTCTTCAAATACGGGATGGGCAATGTAATAAATTCGGAATAGCGAGATGCAGTAAACACATTGAGATCCTTAGCACCCATCAGATTGAGCAATCCAAAATGGAAGAGCGTATAAATAAGAGCTGTTGCAAAGAATCCTATGAGAATAGCACGAGGAGCATTCTTTTCACTGTCTTCTACAAGGTGACTAATGGAGCAACAATACTCAAATCCAAAGAACCCAAATATAGCCATAGAAAGCGCATAAGGAACTGAACTAAATTCTTGTGCTGTTATGGTAAATGAAGGATTGATAATGAAGGGTAACAACAATATCAAAACGAATAAGGGAATGACTTTGAAGATAGTCAGAGAATTAAGTATCCTGCTAAAGATACGCATCCCTAAAATATTCAATGCCATGCAACTTCCTACGAGTACGAGATCATACAAGATCGGATGAGCAACCAACCAATGTTCTCCAAAGACACCGATCAATGGTTCTTTCAAAGCAAGTAATTCGACGGCAACTGAAAAGGTATACCCTGTTACATACAAGCATCCTGCCCAGAAACCAGCAGTCTTCGATAAACCTTCCTTAGCATATGCGTAAAATCCGCCTGCTCCCGGACACATACGGCTCATCTGCACCGTGCTTAATACAATCGGTAAAAAGAGCAGAGCGACAACTGGCCACCCTAAAAAGCTGGCATTGCCAGCGATACCTGCCATAATGCCTGGACCGATTAAGATACCAGAACCGACCATGATATTAATATTCATCAAGATCGCTGTCATAAGAGAAATTTTGTGATGCTTCATAACAATCTATAACCTTTCGATAAGAGCGTTTTAATGGACTCAAAAATCCAGCATACCTATTTTTATCGATTGAGTAAAGCAGGAAAAGTCATTCTCGACTCAAGGACATTCCACTATCATTTCCAAATAAGACCATTTTCGATCAATCAGCGCAGCAACCCCACAACAATGACATTATCGAGAGCGCGCGCTTCGCGATTACTTCCTAGAGGGATATATAAACAAATACACCGCAAGAAGAAACTCACACGCGCGCATCTGCACGCACATATTTGTAGCGATAAAGCAGAGCATGTGGTATACTTACTCTCATTACCTACACACAAGGAACACATGCAAGTACGAAACGCATTCAAAAGTACACTCTTTTTAAAAGCAATCTCTCTTATTATCGGCCTTCTCTTTTGGACTCTTATGAGCGACTCATTTACCACGAGTAGATGGGTTACCATTCCTGTCTGTTTTTACAACAGAGCCTCAGAAACTATTGAGGCACCAGAAACTATCAAAGTCGAACTACGAGGAAGACGCTCACATCTGCGCCATCTACAGGTACAAACGCTTGCACTCCATATCGATGCACAGACACTCAAACCAGGAACAACCACTGTTCAGCTTACTCCTGACCAGCTTTCTCTGCCTGCCACAATTACCCTTGGCGAAATCATTCCTCATAACTTTACTATACGAAGGAACGTACCTGCATGAATCTCTTTGGCACCGATGGCATCCGAAATCATGTTGGCATCTATCCATTTACACAAGAAGGCTTGATACGCCTTGGTAGAGCTCTAGCATACTGGTCTTTAGAAACCACGGGTAAGCTCCATTTTATACTTGCAAGCGATACTCGATATTCAGCTTCCTGGGTAAAAGCTGCCCTTACAGTAGGCATAACTGAACAGAAAGCACTCATCACAGATCTTGGCGTTCTTCCTACACCAGCAGCTTTTCTTCTCGTAGCGCAACAGGAACTCCCTACGGTTGGCATTATCATATCAGCTTCACATAATCCAGCAGGAGACAATGGCATTAAGCTCATAAGCTCTCATGGTAAATTAACGATTTCAGATGAAAGGCGTATTACAGCTCTGATGAATCAGCCAGAAGCAACATCATTTAATGGTATCACCTCTCATGCTTCTGGTGACGCTACCTATACGAGCCTTGTGCTCGAAAAGTTTCCTCCAAACTTCCTCAAAGGATTACGAATCGTTCTTGACTGTGCAAACGGAGCAACCTATCGCCTTGCTCCAGAGATCTTCAGAGCCTGCGGCGCTGAAACGATAGTCATTCACGCGTCACCCGATGGATACAATATTAATAAGGATTGTGGTGCAGTTCATCCTGAAAGTTTACAAGAAGCAGTCGTACAGCATAAAGCTACTCTTGGATTTGCATTTGATGGCGATGGGGATCGGGTCATAGCGGTAACTAGCTCCGGCGTCGTCAAAGATGGCGATGATATTCTTGCACTCCTCTCCCAGCATCCTGCCTATACACACGAATCAACGATTGTCAGCACAGTCATGGCAAATCAAGGCTTTGAGGTCTTCCTTGCACATCAAGGAAAAAAGCTTATACGCACTTCAGTTGGGGATAGGCACGTCTTACAAGCAATGAGTGACCATAGCGCCTTATTAGGTGGCGAACCTTCTGGTCACAGTATCGTCAAAGATTTAACGACAACAGGCGATGGAATCATTGTTGCTCTCAGAATTGCAGAAACGATGCTGCTTACTAACAATCTCAGCTTCACAACGTTCACCAAATATCCTCAGATACTCATTAACGTCCCTATACAGATAAAAAGGGATTTAGATAGACCACCACTCTCAGATCGCATCGCTGCAGCACAAAAACAACTTAAAACAGGCCGCATTGTCGTCAGATATTCAGGAACAGAATCGATTGTACGTGTTATGGCTGAAGATGCTGATAGCGAACGCATGAAACAGGTTGCTTCTCACCTTGCACAAGAACTTAAAGAACTTCTTTCCTGATTTTTTTGCTCAAACTCTTTACTTCATAAGTAGGATTCTTGTACAGTGCAAGAGTAAACTGCAAAAGGAAAGAATATGATAAGAAAAACAGTCCTAGCACTCATAGTTCTTACGTTCAGGCCAGCACTGCCGATGGCGTTAGCGATAGATCCTGACCAAGAATCTCGTGACAACCGAGATCTTCTAAGAGACAGTAAGAGCTCTAAACGAACAGAACCTCTCAACGCCCTGCTTCACCTAGAAGCAAGAGCTGGGTACACTACAGAGGTGGAATCGCCTCTTCTCGCTGCATCCTCTCGTGAACATGGAGAGGCAATTCGAGTAGTGCTCGCAAATGAAGTGTGTAAAGTACAGAATGGCCCTAAGGCACTCATTGAGCTCTTATTAGAAGCGGGGACAAATGCAACGGGCGAAAGCGCTTTGTTAACCTCCGTAGGTGATTTGACTCCTGGCACGCTTGGTGCTGACGAAATTCTCAACAAGCACACCGATCTTGTTATGCTTATAGTACACCTCAATGCTTCAGGTTGCTTCGAGACTTCATTTTAAGCTATACGCCTTTGAAACTGTCAAACAGAAAGCAGATTGTAAGAAAAGTATAGTATTTGCCGGCAAGGCTTGCTTGCTCATCTTACCTGGTGAGTTTTTAAATATAACACAAAAGTTCTCATTGATTTTGCATGCTGAATCTGTCACTCTAAGTACTTACTGAGGTACAAAATGCTCCCCGATTGGATTGTAGTTTTCCCACCTTTACTCGTTGTAACTGGTGTTTTGCTAACAAAGCGAATGATTCCTTCGTTCATTGCAGGAATTGTAAGTGCTGCACTTATTGCAACAAGAGGCAATATCGTACAAGCACTCACTCTTACTTGCAATAAGCTATGGGTAAGCACCGGACTTGATAAGCTCACAAGCCTTGAAAGCTTTCTCTCAAGTTGGAACCTTCTTATTTTCTTATTTTTGATCTCAATGGGCATGTTAATTGCGCTTCTCTCGCAAACAGGGGCTGCTCAGGCATATGCATCACTCGTGCAAAAGAAAGTACATACAAAGAAAGGTGCCGAACTTGCGTCTCTTATACTTTCATTAGTATTTTTCATCGATGATTATTTTTCAGCACTTACTGTTGGCTCGGTCATGCGCCCGCTTGCACAGCACTATAAAGTTCATCCCGTGAAACTTGCTTTTCTTACAACAGCAATGGCTACACCGATTACTCTTATCTCTCCCATCTCAAGTTGGGTAGGAGAAATCGTACTCCAACTGAAGCAGGTAGGAATTGGTCCAGCGAGCAGTAGTACTATCATTGCTATTGACCCCTACTCACTCTTTCTCCAATCCATTCCTGCAATGTTCTATGCAATCCTTATGATCATAAGTGCCTGGTATATCGTATTAAGGGGCATATCGTATGGCCCCATGACTCACTATGACAAAGAAGCTATCTCCTTAACTCCAAAACCACTTATGAGCACAGACGCATCATTTTTTGATTTTCTGTTTCCTCTTATCCTTCTTATTCTTAACACGGTCCTCACACTCCTCTATACGGGAAACTGTGTTCTTTTTGGAGGAAGCGCAACTATTGCTGGAGCATTAAAAGCAGGATCTGTTCACCAAGCACTCTTTATAGGGGGCGTAAGCAGTTTATTTATCAGCACGCTCTATTTTTACCTCAAAGGATTGATTCGTCTACCCGAGATTAAAACATGCGCCAAGCAAGGCTTCAATTTGATGTTTCCCTCACTCCTCGTACTCGTCTGTGCATGGGCACTTGGCAACATATTGAAAAATGATCTTCAGACCGGTAGTTACCTTGCAACCATTGTTTCATCCTTTATCACGCTTGAGCTCTTTCCAGTCGTCTGCTTTCTTTTTGCAGGACTGATTGCCTGGATGATCGGCTCTGCTTGGGCTACTATAGCTCTTATGTTTCCCCTCGTTATTGGCATGCTTCAAAAGCTTCTTCTGGTACCACTCAATAGCCCTTTAGAAGCTGTTCCTTTGCTCATCCCTATCATAGGAGCAACCCTCTCTGGCTGCGTTATTGGCACTCAGGTGTCACTTCTTTCCGATAATCCTATTATGTCCTCCGCAAGTACAGGGGCCTCTCACGTTGAACACGTTAAAACGATGGCCTGGTACGTAGTCCCCATTGGCATAGCGACGGCTGTCGCCTATATCCTCAATGGCAGCACTCTCACCTTCTTCGGGTTAAGCGGCAGTATCTATCTCTCGTTAGCAGCCGGTATCCTGCTTAGCTTTCTCTTGCTTGAACTTGCACACTCATTATTTAAGGGAAAAAATTCATAAACACAATCGAAATCGAACTTCGATACAAAGTGCTCAACGAAGCAGACGCCTGATTTCATAGTCCGTCTTGCCAAACTTTTACTAAAACGGATAGTGGATGTGTATTACCCCACTAGTAACCTTCTCAAAAAAGGTTGGTGTTAAATTTAACAGGGCGTGTATGCTCAATCCTAAAACTACTAGACAACCTCTTGTGAGGAATATTCATACAGACTGCCGCTCAAGGCCACCGATCTTGCTTCCCTTTCTGACATTGTAACTACGATCAGGCTCAAACCACGTACCACACTCGAGCAGCGCATGGAATTAATAAGCTGATCACTCATTGCATCGTCGGTAATATACGAGCCGAGTACACTTCGATGAATTTATGCCCTAAACGAAGTTGCACGTCTTGGCAAATTTCTCGAAATCGAACTCATGGCTCAAACGACTGAGGAGCTTGAACAAGTATAGAGCCGTACGGCCCCTCGGCCCCCTCAAAACGGGATATTGTACGATGATCTTGCAAAACAGAATTTTGATGAGTATCTCCAAGGGCAGTTCATCCTTGATGAGCATAAAACTCGATGAAAAGATTCTTAAATGTGTGATGTTTCCAAGAGATTCGAAGATGTAGAGTACATGAGAATGCCTGCCGTTTCAAAACATCCTTCAGCCCTGCTCTATCTAACGGGGTTCTCCCCTTAGCAAGCTCCCCTTGTTTAATGAATGAATTACTGAAGAGTAGGCAATGTGCGTGCCTCATTAATTCGACCCAAATACAGACTCATTTCATTGAGAGTAGCGCCAATCTGAGCGAGATCAATTCCTGCTTTATCTGCTTTTAGATTTCTTTGATTTGCCTTAAGCAGTCCGTTCATCTGATTCAAAACTTTCTGAATCTTTTGCCAAGCCTTCATAAAGTGATCATATTCTGCAGAAGCATTAATCCACTCATTCTTAAGATCATCTGCTAGATTAGCAATAGCTTGCAAATTCTGCGTGAAAGTCTTCAAGTTTGATACCTCAAATAACTTCTTCAGAGTATTGGCTTGCCCGCTCACATCAGAGAGCGTGCCATTTTGTAACACTGAATCTAGTGCTTCATGCAATGCATTAAGCTCATCTACGATTTGTGGATTAACTTCGTAAGTTGTTTTAAGATTCTGAATGCTTCTGAAAATTTGTTTGTCCCCTTCGCCAAAAATCTTATTAGCGAAGACTACAAGCCCTCCTGCCGTCAGTAGTAGAGTTGCGCCAGCAATAACCTTATTTTTTGTAGTGAGAGAGAAGGCTCCAGCTTTCACTTTTTTCTTAGCTTCTCCTAGTTCTTCAACTCTTGGTCGGCCTTTTTCTATGCCAGCAACGCTAGCTTCTCTTTGAGCTGCTTCTCGAGCCTGCCTATCTCGTTCTTCTGTTTCTCTGGCTCTTGCTTCCTCAGCTTCTCTTTGAGCTGCTTCTCGAGCCTGCCTATCTCGTTCTTCTGTTTCTCTGGCTCTTGCTTCTTCAGCTTGTCTTTGAGCTGCTTCTCGAGCCTGCCTATCTCGTTCTTCTGTTTCTCTGGCTCTTGCTTCCTCAGCTTCTCCTTGAGCTGCTTCTCGAGCCTGCCTATCTCGTTCTTGCGTTTCTCTGGCTTTTGCTTCTTCAGCCTGTCTTTGAGCTGCTTCTCGAGCCTGCCTATCTCGTTCTTGCGTTTCTCTGGCTTTTGCTTCTTCAGCCTGTCTTTGGGCTGCTTCTCGAGCCTGCCTGTCTCGTTCTTGCGTTTCTCTGGCTTTTGCTTCTTCAGCCTGTCTTTGAGCTGCTTCTCGAGCCTGCCTGTCTCGTTCTTGCGTTTCTCTGGCTTTTGCTTCTTCAGCCTGTCTTTGAGCTGCTTCTCTAGCCTGCCTATCTCGTTCTTGCGTTTCTCTGGCTCTTGCTTCTTCAGCCTGTCTTTGAGCTGCTTCTCTAGCCTGCCTATCTTGTTCTTCTGTTTCTCTGGCTCTTGCTTCCTCAGCTTCTCTTTGAGCTGCTTCTCGAGCCTGCCTATCTCGTTCTTCTGTTTCTCTGGCTCTTGCTTCCTCAGCCTGTCTTTGAGCTGCTTCTCGAACCTGCCTGTCTCGTTCTTGCGTTTCTCTGGCTTTTGCTTCTTCAGCCTGTCTTTGAGCTGCTTCTCTAGCTTGCCTATCTCGTTCTTGCGTTTCTCTGGCTTTTGCTTCTTCAGCCTGTCTTTGAGCTGCTTCTCTAGCCTGCCTATCTCGTTCTTGCGTTTCTCTGGCTTTTGCTTCTTCAGCCTGTCTTTGAGCTGCTTCTCGAACCTGCCTGTCTCGTTCTTGCGTTTCTCTGGCTTTTGCTTCTTCAGCCTGTCTTTGAGCTGCTTCTCTAGCTTGCCTATCTCGTTCTTGCGTTTCTCTGGCTTTTGCTTCTTCAGCCTGTCTTTGAGCTGCTTCTCTAGCCTGCCTGTCTCGTTCTTGCGTTTCTCTGGCTTTTGCTTCTTCAGCCTGTCTTTGAGCTGCTTCTCTAGCTTGCCTATCTCGTTCTTCTGTTTCTCTGGCTCTTGCTTCTTCAGCTTGTCTTTGAGCTGCTTCTCTAGCCTGCCTATCTCGTTCTTGCGTTTCTCTGGCTCTTGCTTCTTCAGCCTGTCTTTGAGCTGCTTCTCTAGCTTGCCTATCTCGTTCTTGCGTTTCTCTGGCTTTTGCTTCTTCAGCCTGTCTTTGAGCTGCTTCTCTAGCTTGCCTATCTCGTTCTTCTGTTTCTCTGGCTCTTGCTTCTTCAGCTTGTCTTTGAGCTGCTTCTCTAGCCTGCCTATCTCGTTCTTGCGTTTCTCTGGCTCTTGCTTCTTCAGCTCTTGATATCTCAGCTCGCCTTTCTCGTCTTGCCCGATTTAGACTATCTTGTTCTGCTCGTTTGGCTTGCAATTGTTGTATTAGTACAACCGCCTCTTGAAGGTCAGCGTTGATTTCTGCTAACTCGAAACTATCTTCGTCTATTACTTGCGCAACGCTATCTTTGTTCTTTGGAAAAATCAAAGCAAGCAATCTTGAGCTTAAGGGGTTATGTTTATAAACTTTACTCAAAATACCTTGTACCTTTTTCGCTTGGGCTTCTTTGATTATATGGAATATTCGGAGGGCTTCATCTAGTTTAATTTGCGTATCTGTCTCATCTACTGACTTCAGAGGATCTTCTAATATGGGATCGGCCGCTGCTCCATTGATTAGTACATGAGTTTCAACAGTGGCACTTTGTGTTTCTTTTAAATCTATTGAATTGGCTAGATTTTGTATAAGACTTGCTGTTAGATGCCTAAAGTGACCCGAATCTGCTATTATTGCTGCTGCATCAGCAGGGACCAAACTTTGATGAGGAGATGCTAAATTTCGCAAGCGTCTAGTTTCAGCTTCAAATGTTGTAAGTTCCCTCTCTACACCCGCAAGTCGCTGAGCTTTTGATACTCGAACTTCGGGGGATTTTGGAATGATTGTAGAATGTACGTTTTCAAGAAAGGTTGCCTGTTCCTCTCTAACTTCTGTTTCTAGCTGTGCAATCTCCGCTTTCATAATGTACAAACTTGCTTCAGCTTCTAAAGCAAGCAATTCTCTTTGCAGCTGTTGCAACTGTTGCAGTTCCCGAGTCTCAATTTCGCTATCGACTAATTCAGCAGAATATATCGTAGTTGTTGACAATATTCCAACAAATAAAGTGATTGAGAGAGTGATATTGAACATAATTTCCTGGTGAATAATTTACAGATAACTGCCAAAAGCAGCTTGCCACAAAAATCACTTTGTGTCTATATTTTTTTATTGCAGTTGTTGAATAAGAAGAAATACCCGCTATTTTAAAGCAAGCAGCAAGTCATCTAGTACCGAATACATCCGATCGCTAACCGGTGAAAGAAATGTCATTTGAAGTGACGTCCTCTTGATTAAAGTATTCATGAAAAGTGGCCATAGGTATGCAAATTGTTTCCGCAAAGGAGTCTAGGAACAAGGATGATCTTTCGAAATCGTTTTTCAAGTGCACATTTATAACCCAACCGCTACGTCTGCTCGATGATGAGTATTTTTATCTAAGTGTTGCGCTACTACCTTATAGGTGGTCAATTAACTTTAACGGTCGCGGTCAATTAAGTTTAGCGCTTTTATGAAGAATCAGAGTTCATCAATTGCTCCTGGTTATTTTAATATGTTTTCAGTCATAATACTATTAATTTCACTAAGTCTTTTTCTTTTAGCCTTAATCAGCGTAGCTTATGGCTTCACCTTACTTATCTTTGCTGCGCTTCTGAAGCTCGGTTCATTTATATTTATAATTGATGCATGATGTACAAGTCTGTCTATAGCAGCAACTGCCATTGTACTGTCGGGAAAGATCGTATCCCAAGTTCCAAAGGCTTGGTTCGATGTTATGAGAATGCTCTTCGACTCATATCGATCTCCAATTAGTTCAAACAAGACACTTGTTTCTGCTTCATTTTTCTTCACATAGCCAAAGTCATCAAGAATGATCAGATCAAACTTTTCTAGCTTTTCTAAAGCGTCCGAGAGCTTGTTTTCAAGGTACGCCAATTGCAGCTTTTGAACAAGAGCTGTAGTTCGAATAAAGAAGACACGTTTGCCAAGCTCAATAAGCCTTCTGCCAATTGCTGCTGCTAGATGAGTCTTGCCAGTTCCGCTTGGTCCAAAGAGCATGAGATTGCGAGCTTGGGTAACCCATTGAGTGTCTTCTGCAAAAGAGCTTATCTGAGCGCCAGTTATTGAGGTAAGATTTGCAAAGCTGAAGGTATCAAGAGTCTTGTTTAGTGGCATCTTCGCCTCGACTAGATGTCTTTCTATTCGCTTTGAATCTCGTGTTGCGAGCTCCATGTCGCAGAGCGTGCCTAAGTATTGAGGGTAACCCCAACGTTCTTTCACAGCTTGTTTTGAGACATCTTGCCAACAGGAGTTCATAGTGTTTAAGCGCAGTTTTTTTAGTAATAGTGGAACAGTTTCTTTGGTAATCATTCTTGTCCTTTAAAGCCAGGAATTAGCTCATTGAATCGATTAATGTGAATTTCAGGAATAACGATATCAGGTACTTTTGTTGCTTGAGATTTGAACATGCTTTGCAGGCTGCTCAGTTTAAGTTCTGTCCCATGTTTTATGCGATCAAGAATCTCAATCGAAAGCTCCTCTTGGCAATTTTGAATATAGGCTAGATGCAGTATCCCAACGATGAATCGCGCAGCTTCTCGCAGATTCATCGTACTTTTAATATGCTCCCAAATCTTCTTATAGCTCTCTGTAGGCAAAAGATAGTCGCGATATGCGTATCCAGGGAATGCTCCTGGTTTTTTTGCTAGCCACTCAATAACATGTCTATAATCTATATTGTGAGCCCGCTTCCCTTTTTGAGGAATAGGCATACGCGTCAGAGTAATAACATGTGTAGCGCCAAGGTAGCATTCAAGCTTATCATCATACAGCTTGATATGGAGCACCTTACCAATCAGCTTGTTAGGAACAGAATAAATCACTCTCCTAACAACAATCACACTTGACGATGCTACTACCGCAGTGACATCATCATACTCAATTGCTCGACCTTCAGGCAAAGGTCTCAAATGAGCTCGTTCAATAGCAATTTTGCTTGCATTCTTAAGATTGAGCTTTGCTGCCACACCTTTAACAAATGCCCGGTACTGCTCATATGAATCAAAGTTAATACTATCTCTTTTTATGAGCTCACTCTTTAACCGGTCTTTAAAGTGTCTATGAGATGACTCAATAGCTCCATTTTCATGACCTTTTCCTACATTATTACGTGTTGGCCTTACGCTATAATGGGCATAAAGTGCATTCATTCTTAGTGTAAGATCCTCTTGTGCACCATCCACCCGATTTTTAAACACCAATGAAAGATTGTCAGTCCTATGCTCTTCCGGAACTCCCCCAAGATCATGCCAGGCATCCTGAAGCCCTTTAGACATAACCACAAACCGTTCTCCTGTACCCCTAGAAACATCTACAAAGCGATACCCAGAAAACTGCAATCTATAATGAAAGATCTTATGTTCAAAAGGTTCACCAGCTATAGTCACTTTCATTTTTCGATCTTTAAACTTAATCAAGGTGAAATCAGATATTCCAGATTTGCCTGGCTGAGGTTTGGTTTGAGGAAACATTATCTCTTTGCCTTTTCCTTCGAGTAGTTTGTACTTTGCAATCCTTCGCCGGAATGTACGCATCTGTACCTCATTAAATTCGCCCGGATATTCCTCCTGCAGCATCTCAAAAATATGTGAGGCTATGGTGATTCCTCTTTCAAGAAGAGGTATCACAAAAGATTGCATAACCGTTTCAAATCTATCTTCTCGCGTCGGCTTTCCTTCACGTTGCTTTCTCTTTTTGTTTCTCCTTGCATGTGCAATATTACGACCACTGCTTTCCGCGATCCCAGCTTTCAGTGCTGCCATTCTTTTAGGCATACCGTTTTCAATATTTTCCATATAGTCATTTACCTGTTTGTCAGTTATTCTTTTTCCTGGCATGAGTTTCCCTTGGATTTTGTAGTTGAGTTACAAACTTCGTTGGCTTGCTCATGCCATCATACTTTTTAATTTAAAAGCGCTAAAGATAATTGACCATCACCGTTAAAGATAATTGACCGTTTATACTACCTCGAGCAATCGGTTCAAGTCCCTCACAATCAACAGCTACCATACAGCATTACTATTATTTTTGAATTACTCTCGCTAATTCCTCTAGACTCCGTAATTGGAGAGCATTATTTAGCAGAACTATGCGCTTCAACTACACAAAAAATCTCCGCCTTAAGAAACAGAGCCTCTGAATCATAGCGCACTTCTCTTTTGTCTCTTGTTGTCATGCGAACACCCCCGTCTTTTTAAGAGCAGCACTGAAAAACAGCCCCCTCTTTTTAAGAGTAGCCTTTAAAAAGAGGGGGCTGTTTTTTGACAATTTTTACACGATATGATTTAATGTATTTATTAATAAGGAGCTTTAGATGAAACGCACCTGTATCTCTTTTCTGAAAGAATGGCTTGATTCACCCACACGCAAACCCTTGGTAATACGAGGTGCACGGCAAGTTGGAAAGACCTATCTCGTTCGCCAATTTGCTAAAGATCAACAGCGCACTTTATTCGAGGTTAACCTAGAAAAAGAGACACAGCTTGCTCTTCTTTTACAATCAAATAATCCCGACCAAATGCTTTTAAACCTGAGCGCTGTATTTGAACAAGACATCGATCCGCAAAACTGCATACTCTTTTTCGACGAAATCCAAGCAGCACCAGAATTGCTCGCAAAGCTGAGATGGTTTGCTGAAGATATGCCGCACTTAGCCATTATCGCAGCTGGCTCTCTACTTGAATTTGCATTAGAAGATCATACTTTCAGCATGCCTGTAGGCCGCATACAGTATATGCATCTGGAACCTCTATCTTTTGTTGAGTTTTTGCAGGCGCAGAATAAAAAACAGTTACTTGAGTATTTCGGTTCATATAGGTGGGACAGCGAGGTACCTCTCGTTATTCATGAGAAGGCGATGGCACTTTTTAAAGAATATCTCATCGTAGGAGGAATGCCCGCTGCTGTCTCTCATTGGGCACAAAATCGCTCTTTGAAAGCAATCCACCAAATACATCACGATCTACTTGCAACGTATCGAGATGACTTCTCAAAGTACAGCGGCAGAATCGCAACCCAGCGGCTCGATGAAACTCTCATGGCGGTTCCTCGCTTTCTCGGGCAAAAGCTTTTCTACAGTAGAGTTAATCCTTCGGGACAAAGCATAAAACATGCCTTAGACCTACTTTGCAAAGCCCGTCTTTGTCATCGAGTGCGAAGTACCGTAGCGAATGGATTACCACTCGGCGCTGAACTGCAAGAGCGATACTCAAAGGTAATTCATCTAGATGTAGGATTATGTTCAAAGGCCCTTGGTCTTTCTTTAGATCAGTTAGTTATGATTCATGAGCTTAATCTCATCAACAAAGGGGGGATTGCCGAGCAAGTTGTAGGTCAGCTACTCAGAACAAGAGCACCAGTCTACGTAGAGCCATCATTATATTATTGGAACAGAACTGAAAAAGGAGCATCCGCAGAAGTTGACTACCTCATTGACCATAAGACTACCATCATTCCTATTGAGGTAAAAGCAGGCAGCACAGGAACACTCAAGTCACTCCATCTTTTTATGAAGTTAAAACAGTTAGGCACAGCTGTACGAATTAATTCAGGGCCACCACAACGTACGAATATCCAGATAAAAGATGGCGACAGCACTTATGACTATACGTTACTTTCGCTGCCCTTTTATTTAATAGGCGAGCTCACGCGATTGCTCGATTAACTTCGCATCTGTTAAAAATGCGTCTGCGATTATAACGCTAAGGTTAGTATCATTCGACTCCCCTACCAAGGATAGGTAGGCACTCGATGAAGGAAGGTTTAGCCTGGGGCGTAGATCACTTTTGTTTGAGCCACCTCTCGATATATCCCTCAAAAATCGCTTCCAGCTCACTCGACTTCTTGTTCTCTTCAATCGCCAACAACTTCAAAGCACCATCCTCTATATGCGCATAGCCAATCACCTCTATCCCCTGTTGTAGCACAAAGTGAACATGCCTTTGGTCAGAGGGATCGGTCATAACGGCTCCAAGTTTTTGGGCAGTCTCCCATTCGATGAGATGCTCACAGCGTGTAAACCTCAGTCCCTGAAAGCCAGTGGCTTTAAGAACACGTCGAATAAATGCATCTTTCTTGAGGGTATAGCCTGCAAAAAAGGTCCCCTGCTTTGTGTAGTTACGCTCGTCTTGCAGGAGTTCTTTCTTGAGAGCAGCATAGGCATCACGTTCATCAGGGTGGGTACGAAGATAGTCTCGAAATGCGAGGGCGACGGCAATCTCAGGATGTCCCTCCTCATGAACATGGAGATTCACAGACAGCTCACCCCTCTTGGTAAAGCCATATTTAAAAGGTACATTCCACTCGCCTTTATAGGTAAAACCTGCATTCTCCAGGGGCTTGATAGTACCAGGGCCACTCTTAACCACAGCACAGATATCAATCGTAGGCTTAGCCGCCAAGCCGGGCACCGAGGTTGACCCGACGTGATGTAACGCGACACAATGAGCTCCAAGAGCATTTTGAATGAGCAAGGCCTGAGCTTCAAACATCTTTGGCCAGGCGGGGTTGTAAGGGGAAAAAGCAATGTGTTTGGTCATGCGGCTCCTCAATTTTACCTAATAACGATCTAATGCCAAGATTGCAGTCTCTCTAGTAGCTTAGTGTAGTAAGATTTCGATCTGGTCTTCAGCAAACGTGGCTGTAGATCCCACTCTAAATGCTTACTTAACGTGAGTTCGACATTAAAAGCATGGAAGCGGTGTCTCTAGATTATGACGAATAGATGGCTTTTTTTCGAAGAAGGTATATGCGACTATTGCCGCAGCAATATTGGTTAGAAAATTTTTTGCACTTCGATGCCTTGTATGCTCAACTTGTGCTTTCTGCTTTAATAAATTGATTACCGATTCTATCATTCCACGCATATTAAGCAAAACTTTATCTTCAAACTCCATGAGCTTATTTTTCATATTTTTCTTAATACGTGTTACTAATTTTATCCCCTTATTGTAGAGTGTTTCAAAGAGACCGCTAGAAATATATCCTCTATCTCCAAAGAGCTTTCCATAAAGCTTCTGTGCAAGCTTTAACACTACATCTAACTTGCTATCACTCACATAATAAGAATGAAATAATTTCTCCATAATCATTTACAATAATATGCAATTTAAATCCATAAAACCAGCCGGTAGAAGTCTTTCCCCTTTGTGCAAGCCCTTTAAATAATTTGTGGCTCCTTATCCGTGCATTATGACAGACCTGAAGTTTTGTACTGTCTATATAGCTAATGCCAGTAATCTTTCCCGCACGTGCCACAGTCATAAATGTTGTAAGAGGAAATAAAGTTAACTGCATTAGCTCTACGAATCTATTGTAACTCACAAGATTAGGAAATGCAGATTTCTCGAATGTTTCGATATGCTTTTTGTAATAATGTTTAAATGTTCGGTAACTTGAGAAGTGAAAATATATCTGTATTGTCATCACCTCGCTTAATGTTAATTTTGAATTGATCAATTCAAGCGACATATTATTGCCATCTGTTAACGAGCGTTCGTTGAGCTTTTTCGAAAATTCCTTGCAAAAATCATCAACATGACAGAAAATAGTAGTTAGATCCATTAGCATCTCCTTTTTAGATTAAAACTAATCAATGGCTTCACTGTATCGCCTTTAATATAGTTTTTTTTAAAAAAGTATGCTACTGGATTTTTTTTAATTTTTCATCGAACTGGCGTTACTTAAAAAATCGAGGATATAATCATTAATTTTCCTGTGAATTTCGTAGGGATTAGGAGCACCCCACCTTCTCAGAGGCCACTTTAAGAGATTTGCATCGGTAAAGTCGCCATGATTTAAGCCTGGCATGTAGTGCGTTTGGCATCCTGAAGCAGCAGAACACAGATGCCGCTTATGCTGAGCAATGGTACGCTCACGATCAAAATACTGTTCACGTGTCAGTTGCTTGCGCTTCAGATATTCTTCTGTCGGTTCAGTAATTTCGGTAGCTTCTGCTCCGGCAAATAACATCAGAAGAGGAACTTTGAGCGGTTCCCATCCGATAACATGGTCATACCATCCATCAAGATTAATAGCTGCTTTACAACGATTGTCTACTCTACATGTCTCAATGGCCGCAGTGCCACCAGCAGAATGGCCCATAATGCCAACGCGATCAAAGTCAAAACGCGTATAAAATATACTTTTTGCATCCTTATTAATGAGCTCTAGTTGATCAAGCACAAAGCGTAGATCAGCCTTGTAAACGCCAATTGCTTCAGTTAAAAATAGAGGTTGTTCTTCGTGTGGTGCCATCATATCAAACTGAGCGCTCAGCTCTTCGTCTGTTACAACCCTTCCATCAGGATACACAGTGGCCATTTCAAAATAAGGATGGCCAACAGAAACGACAATAAAGCCATGGCTTACGAGATCTTCGATGATTGACACATGCAGATCACGCGTCGAACCGAAAAGTCCATGCGAAAAAAGTATAACTGGATATGATTTTTTGGCCTGAGAAACTGACGCATTAATATCTGCATGTGTTTTAATGTCACTGAGCATAAGAACACTTAGCCACTGCGGAAAACCATACTTATGAGAGAATTGAGAGGCAATCGGAAATACGTCATCACCAAAAGAAGAATAGATTGAACTGGGCGATGAACTATCTTTTGGATACCAGAGGCGAATCATTAGATTTCTGGTATCATTCGAATTCTTTGAATAGAGCTCTCTTCTCGACAGGTCTTTTAACTCAAGTGCCGTCGTTCCAATAGCATAGCTTCCCGTTCGACGAGGATACGGCTTCATAATAGGAATAATCTGCCTATAGGTGATTCTGAGTACCAACAAGCAAGCTAAGAAAATTACAATGATCTTTTTCACAGAATTTTCCTCTCAGATACTTGTAATCAGAGGCTTGTTTGCACCACGAGCCTCAGCTCTTGTCATATGCATAACCTACCCAGCTCAGCCATTATCAAAGCAGCCGAGTTGCCATGCTTACTATTCCAAATTGCATACTACTCAACCACTTCATTATCGCGAATCAACTGAGCATTCTTCTTGCCTACATAAAGAGCAACAAAGAACCACAAACCGATGAGTCCAAATCCAAAAAAGGTGCCAAAAAACATAAGATCTTGTAAGGTATGCTTAAAGGCATTCGATACCTGAGCGCCGCCAGCCTTGGCAAATCTGCTCCCAAAAGTATCGATCCACCCTTTAGATTTAAATTTAGCATCCTTACTTGTTGGAATATACATCATTTCTTTGGTAGGATTATTTACCGCATACCCCATACTCTTAATCACAACCATCGATCCAAAGGTTGCCCACATGAGTGCCGTTGTTGATGGTGACCAGAAGTAGAAATAGCAGAAGAGAACCAATAAAGTTATCGCAAAGGCAACAGGATAGATAAGTAAGCTCTTACGAGTACCAAACCGACGAATAATATAGCTCGTTCCTAACAGAGCCAGTAAGAATGACGCCACATTAATAGCAATACCATAGGTAGCCATAAATTTAGCAAAGGCTAGATCTGAGGCATACGCTGGAGACATCGAAGCTTGGGATTGCATCTGATATTCAACAATCTGTGATACTGCCTCATAGAACGTTGAGACAACGAGGATGCCGAGTAAATACCGGCGAGTAACTAACAATGTAAAGCCTGAGATAAACCCTTCGAAGAAGCCTTCTTTCCGTGTTTCAGTGACAGCGGCGGCCTTGTAACCGACAAGCTCTTGAGGCGGAACAATCTTCACGAAATATCTGATCATTGGGATAACGGCTGCAACTAAGATACTTGCGAGCACCAAAATAGGCCATAATGCACCAATCTTATCTGAAAAAAAGAGCGTTCCTGATCCGACAACAGCGCCGATCTGAGCCATAGAAATAATGAAAGGGAAGCCATGCTTTGCCGATTCTGAATCACTGACACTATTGGTAAATGACCAGAACAGTGCTGGCACCAAAGAACCGAAGCTTTCGACAGCAAAATAACTTATCCAGCCTATAGCTGCCAAAGGGTAACACCCAATGCAGTGTAACCCATAATAATCTTTATAGAAGAGTCCTGCAGCCAATCCAGCGAACACTATCGCATAGAACGAACAGATAATATAAAAAAGTTGATGTTTTTTAAAGAGATCTACTAATTTTGAGTAGATAAGTACCATAGCAAGTACAAAAAATGGAGACCAAAATTTTGCTGTTGGTTGAAATAATCTTCCCTGCTGAACCACCCAACCAAGTTCTTCTGGAAATGCGACTTTCATGAAAATCGTATACTTTAACAGTCTCAACAACCAGTAAGTACCAATGATGAGAAAAAAGGTCATCGCAAGCAGCGTGAACTTTGGAATTTCATGATCTTCAATATTTGGAAAGAAATACCGAACCATGCGAACAAACATGTGAGTCCTCGCTAACCAGTAATAAACGACAAGCTTAATTTTTAAGAAGGATATCTTCTCAGATTCATAAGTTAGTATCGCATATTTTTACAGTCTTGTCAAAAGCAGTTCACCTGCTCCTATTAAATTATTTGAATGCAAGCTCTCGAGTCTGACCTTCTAGAATGCGAAATTTCAACGATCGCTGCTTCAAAGAGCCAGCTTGACGAGCATTCAGAAACACACAAGCCCCTCTTCTTCATTTTGGTGATACCCAGCCAAATTCAAGTCCTTTAATAATCAGATCGGCCAGCAAGGCGTTGATGCAGAGTGGCTGTCAACGAATAATTCACGCATTTCAAGCGAAGCTCTAATTGCCCAAGAAAGGGCAGTTTGTCCACTTCGATCAGACCTATGCTTATCTGCGCCTGCTTCCAATAATCTCGTAACTATGGCACATTGATCCCTCCTGACCGCATGCATCAAGGGCGTTTCTCCCTCGGCATCACAAGCATCTACAGCTGCGCCCGCCGCCAATAATCTCTCAACTATGGCACATTGACCCCTCCGGACCGCATTGATCAAGGGTGTATCGCAAGCAAGATCTCTTCTCTCCAGATCTGCGCCTAATGCTATAAATTTTTCGACTAAAGCAACATGGCCCTTTCTGATTGCATAATTCAAGGGCCTAGCTCCGTACACATCAGGCAGGTCAAAACCCGCCCCTGCTGCTAATAATTTCTCAACTATTAACACATCTCCCCGCTCAGCTGCACGCCCCAAAGGCGTCAGTCCATCCTTATTCTTATCCATATCTGCGCCTGCTGCTAACAATTTATCAATTACGACGGCATGACCGTATGTAGCTGCCCCCAGTAGAGGGGTCCGTCCCACATAATCAGGGAGATTTACATCCGCACCTGATGCTAATAATTTATCAATTACGACGTCATGACCGTATATAGCTGCCCACAGTAGAGGAGTCGCTCCCTGACGATCAGGCTTATTTACATCCGCGCCTAATTGTAATAGTTTCTCAATTATGGCTATATTTCCATTATGAGCAGCACAAATCAATGGCGTTATTCCGTTCGTATGACCTGAGGTTCTTGTATCTTTATCTGCCCCTGCGATTATTAGTTGGCAAGCCAGCTCCTCAGCCCCTCTTCCCCCATTTCTCGCTACAAGGTGCAATGGCGTTTCTCCTCTCTCCAATTGAATGCCATAGAGCAAATAAGGCACAATGACGGAAACTCTAAGATCAGGAGGAATCATAGCAAGGCGACTCGTAGCTTCGCGAAAAATTGCTAAGTGCTGGTAAAACACTTCCTCCTGCATTGCTCCCATTGATTTACAACCTAGGAGTTGAATTACTACAAATAGTATTATTAATTTTCTGTTCACGGCCATATCTTGTTAGTTGCTTATCGTATTATTAACACTAGAAAATAGATTAACCCGCCAGAAATATTTTGTCAATTTTTATTTATTCAATTTCACGTTAGTGTGCAGATATAAAATGACGGGCACAGCTAACGTAAGCGCTCTTCCTTAAATCCATCTCAACTTTTCTGATAATTCCTAGAATTGAAGCTCACAACCATCAGTCTTAGCTATTCCGAACGCCCTGGGCATGATTACTCGAAACAAACTTAACTACTTTGTCTCTAATCGCGGTAAGACCCTTCGACCTACTCTTCTGAAACCTAACACTCGATCCAAAGCTCCCAGTCGAATCCGGCAACCAATAATCATCCCTTTTTCAATAGAGATCTGCTCTCGGACGTATAACAGAAAGAATCCTTACTTAGATTACGAATATTTTTTCCCCACACTCTTTCCTGTGCCAGCTGAAATACTTTCAATATATCAACATAACCAAGCTTCACAGCTCGCTGCATTGGTGTTCTTCCCTCGATATCTGCATAGATAGTTGCGCTTACAGCTAATAGCATTTCAAAAATAGCGCGATGATAACCCTCGACTGCTGCATGCATGACTGTAGAGCCTAGCAGCGTATCTGCTGCATCTTTATTTGCGCCTGCTGCTAGCAATTTCTCAACGACACCACTATGCCCTTTGCTTGCAGCAAAATACAAAGCAGTCTGGCCACTCAAAGAAGCATCTACCTGGGCTCGTGCTGCCAATAGCTTCTCAACTACTGCAACCTGATTATGCCGAATTGCTTTCAACAAGGCTGTATTTCCTTGCAAAATCTGTTTTGAAAACAATTCACGAATTTGATCTCCGTCCTGGAATGTGGACAGCTTCAAGGGCATTCTCCCTTTTTTCACCGCTATCTGAGCCTGCCGCATGTAGTTTCTCAACTATACAATTATGTCCATCGAAAACAGTACAATTCAGGGGGGTTGTATAGTCTGTTTGTTCTGCATCTGCACCTGCTGTCAATAGTTTCTCTACGATGGAAGCATGGCCCTTCCATGCAGCGACCCGCAAAGGCGTCCATCCTGCAAAATCGGCTGTATTTATGTCTGCGCCCGCTGCCAATAGCTTCTCAACTACTGAATCATAACCACGCTCAGCTGCGTGAAACAAAGGCATCCTCCCACGGCTATCCCAGCTATCTATATATGCACCTATTGCTAATAGTTTCTCAACTATAGGTAAGTGACCCTTCTGCGCAGCCACCATCAAGGGCGTTCTGCCTTTGAAATCAGAAGTTTCTTTACCCACACCCGCACCTGCAGCTATAAGCTGGCAAACCAGCGAGGTACACCCTATTCTAGCGGCAAGATGCAAGGGCGTATAGTTTCTATCAAATGTAATAACGTTGAATAAATAGGGCAGAATGCACAAATCCGCTATATCTCGAGGCAACAGCGAAAGGCGGCTGCTTGCTTCCCTAAAAATTGCCATCTGTCGAGAGAGAATCTTCCCTTCTTGCATTGCTTCGAGTGATTTGCAATTTAATAGCCAGATTAATGCAAGTAGTAGCATTTTCCCGTTCATCTCAATCCTTACAAAGCGTTTTCATAGACAATCATCAAACCCTACAGACTCATGCAAGGGCGTCATTTCTTTTTGGGCATAATTTTTTTGTTGATGCATGACAACTTATCGAGCAGTAAAGGCTACTTTCTCAGACATCTATTCACAGAACCACCGTACCAACCTTCATCTTTTTTACATCGTACTATGAAGTTTAGGTCTACTCAGCTTTTAGATCGCGAATTTGGGCAATTGTGCCTCATCAACACCTAACAATATGGCTATATCATACCATTTTTTCTGACCACCGCTCGATCTCAATTGATCCAAGGCATAATCCAAGGGTGATTTACCCCAACGATCCACTTTATTTTTATCTGCACCTGCTGCTAATAATACTCTTACGATATCAGGAAGACCATACTCAGCGGCCATTGTCAATGCAGTTCGTCCCATTCTATCAGCCATATCAATAGCTACATTAACTGCTAGTAGACTTTCAACGATAGCTAGCTTTCTCGACCTAACGGCTGCGATCAAGACTGTATCGTCGAACAGCGTGGATAATGCGTCTTTATTCGCTCCAGCTTTTAGCAATTTCGCAACAACACTACTACGCCCTTGGGATGCAGCAAAATACAACGCAGTCTCACCATGCCTAGAAGCATCAACTTCTGCTCCTGCTGCTAATAATTTCTCAACACAAGCATCATTACCGAGCTGAGCTGCGCGCTGCAATGCTGTAATTCCTCTTATGTCTTTTTTTGATGTATCTGCCCCCGATGCTAATAGTTTTTCAACTACCGGAACATGATTATTCTCAATCGCATTTAACAAGGGAGTATTTCCATCATTGTCGCCTAGATCGATATCTGCAACCTTCGCTAACAACTTCTCCACAATGCTACAAAATCCCTTTTCTGCTGCAAACTGTAAGGCCGTGTAGCCAAACATATCTTGATGATTTACGTTCGCACCTTGTGCTAAAAGCTTCTCAACCACAACATCATGCCCATAATGGGATGCTACTATCAATGGCGTCATGCTCACTTCATCAAGCACATCTACATTTATACCTTGTGTTAGCAGCAAGGAAACCAGAGACTCAAGTCCTAGATATGCCGCAACATGCAATCGCGTTGGTCCTTGCACTATGCCAATATCATCGACACCGAGCAAGTAAGGAAGAATACAAACATCTCTAACATCACGCGGCAGCAAAGAGAGACGACTCGTAGGATCACAGGAAACTTCCATATATCTACAAAGTGTTTTTTCCTGCATTCCTTCGATTGATTTGTAACCTAATACTACCGCACATAATAATAATAATTTTCTGTTCATAGTCATATCCTGTTGTTGTTTGTATTGTAGCGGAGAACACTTAGAAACATTATACTTCACGGAAATGATTTTGTCAATTTTCAATAATTCATCTTTCCGCTCAAATTCTACTAGAAAACTTGGCAAACTCTCAACTAACACAGTACAAAAACAATTTCAATATCTCCAAGCTCTCTGACACATCAATGAGCCACCGACAATCCACTTTTCACCTCTGAGCCAAACTACCCGCTATGGCGAAAGATTCAGCAGCCGTTTCTTACTATGTGCAACTCGAATGCGTCCTTCTATCAATCTCTCAAATAACATGGCAATAGCAAACAACCAGCATCGACTCTTCTTATCATCTTATCTACGGCCAGCTTCAATCGATCTATCGAATATGGCAGAATCACTTCCAGACAGGCTTCTAATAGTTATTACAATCGAAGCTCTGTCTAGAAAGACCTTTGATCAGACTTTTCAACAGATCGGAACAAGTATATCTATTACTCAGTTTCCAATCGCGCAAGCCCTTTCGACCTACTTTCATGAAACATGACCGTGAAAAACAGAAATGACAAGATACTGTACAGAACGGTCAATCCAAGGCTCACGGCTAAAGTAGACCATGAAATGGTGCCCTGCGTTATATAGCTTCGAAGACTGTCAAAGGTATAACAGAGTGGAAGGATCTTAGCGAAAGCAGCAGCCCAGGAAGGCAAGAAACTCAGTGGAAAGAAAATGGCACTAAAGGGAACAAAGAACCAACCAAGTACCCACACAATTTTCTGAACCTTCTGTCCCCAATAGAGGAGGCATCCTGCAGCCACAAATCCTATAGACCATCCGTTCAGCAGAAGGAGAAAAAAAAGAGGCACTAAGAACCAGCCTACAGAAAATATATTTACGCTATAGAGAAGATTCGCAAGAAGACCACCATAGAGGACGGTAATAACCGTATTAACAGTACCAACAATCAATGCTGAAGCAATCCATTCCTGCAATTCTAAAGGCGTTGCAAACAGATTCACTACATTGCGTGACCACAGCTCACTAAGCAAATTAAAACTCACATCGAGATTTGCTCGATAGCAGGCCTGCCAGAGTACAAGGCCAGTCAACCACATCAACATTACTTCTTGCCCAGTCGATTGTACAAAACGACTGGTAAAGCCCCATACAATCAGGTCGAAAAAAGGCCAGTAAAAAAGATCGATCAAGGGATCAATCCCCCTAAAAACAAGCTGAAGATTTCTGGAAACTAATGCGCTTATACGCTGGACATTCATCGTGCACTCCTTTGAGCCACCTGAAGGAAATAATCCTCAAGAGTCGGCTTTTCTATTGCTATCTGGCTATACTCTATATTCTGCTTACTTACTCCAGTAAGGAATTGAGCAATCTGATGCTCATCAATATCAACCATAATCGATCGATCTGTCATCCTGAAAGTAAGATTGTGCATAGCTGCTAAAGACCCTATTGCTGGACAGTTTTCACTTACAAACTCAATACGAGTCTTCGAAACACGTGCTGCAAGTTGAGCAGGGGTATCGTGAGCAACAATTGTTCCTTGTTTCATAATAAGCACTCGATCGCAAACCGCAGTTACTTCATCCATATTATGCGAGGTAAAGAGAATCGATATTCCTCGTTCCTTTCTTTGTTCAATAACAAAGCGCCTCACTTCATGAGCAATATCAGGATCCAAAGATGCTGTTGGCTCATCAAGTAACACCACTTTGGGATCTGACAAAAAAGCTTTTGCCACAATAGCACGCGTTGTTTCCCCTGCTGAAAGAGCACCCGCTTGCCTATCTTTCAAATGCCAGAGATCGAACTGTTTTAGACAGCGTTCGATTCTCTCCTTACGTTGTTGAGAAGTGAGAAGATAGAGCTTTGCATAAAAATCTAAATTTTCATACACCGTCAGCCTTCCAGGCAAACGAACATAGGTGCTTGCAAAGGATACGTACTGCAAGAGCGCAGAGCGCTCTTTTGCAAAGTCTCTGCCAAAGTAGGTAATATGACCCGAAGTTGGAGTCAAAGTTCCTAACAACATCTGAATGGTGGTGGTTTTACCAGCACCATTTGAACCGAGAAGCCCCAGTATTTCACCAGGTTTCAGTTCAAAAGAAATATGATCTACTGCCACAAACGTCTTCTTTTCTTGAAAGAATGAGGATGTTTGAAATGCTTTATATAAGCGATCTACTCGTAATGGTATCTGCATAGGACTCCTTAAACATAGTCGAGGCGATTCTTAAAGCCTCTAATAGCAAGCACTGCAAAAATAACAATCGAAACTGAAAGCATACCAACACATACCCAATACGGTAACGTGTTTGCTTGGCCAAGGACGGCCGCTCTATTACCTTCATAAGCATAGACCAAAGGATTTAATAAGTTGACATAGCTCCAGAATGGCGATGCTTCATGAAGCGCCACCCAAGGAAACTGAAACCCACCAAAAAAGAGCAGTTGGGATCCAAAGCGTAAATGGAATCGTGAAAACCCTTTATTCCCTTTAGTCCAGCTGATTAAATAGAGAGTAAACGCTCCAAGAAAGAGATTCATCAGCAGATAAATCAGAATAAACTTAGGAATATGCAGATGACCCAAGCTAAACTTGTCTCCCAAAATAAGTTTACCAAGGGGCAATGTCAATATATTGAGAAAAAAGGCGTCCAATCCAAAAGCAACGGAATACTTCACAAAAATAAGCCACGAGTGGATCGGTAACGTCAGTTCATAAGATACTGACCTATCTCCTTGAAGATCTGATACCAATGACATACCATCTCGCCAGTTTGTAGTAAAATAGCACATCCTGACATACGAACCGACGATCATGAAAGCTCCATAATCGGCCGGCATCCCTAAATAAGGCAAGATATATCCCCCTATAATGATAAAGGTTGCCGGCATAACCATTGCATTAACCAAATTATTAAGAAAGTCCTTTTTCAGTACGCGTAAATCACGCCATACCAACCATCCGAAGACTTTTAAGACCGACATGTTCATGGGTATTCTCCTTTCTCTCTCTGCCATTTGAACTTTCTTTACCAACATGATGAGCCATGGTTAGTTCACCAGGACTTCAAACGGATGTACTGCACTCTTCTTTTCTCATGACCTCTGCATTCCTTATACATAATCAAGGCGCCTCTTAAAACCTCTGATAGAGAGGAGAGCAAAGATAACAATCGAGACAGAAAGCATCCCGACACACACCCAATATGATAAGGTATTTGCTTGGCCAAGAACAGCTGCTCTATTGCCTTCATACGCATAGACCAAGGGATTGAGTAAGCTTACATAACTCCAGAACTCAGATGCTTTATGAAGCACCACCCAAGGAAACTGAAAGCCACTAAAAATTATCAATTGAGACCCAAAGCGTAAATGAAATCGCGAAAACCCCTTATGCCCCTTAGTCCAGCTCACTAAATATACAGTAAATGCTCCAAAGAAGAGATTCATCAGTAGATAGATAAGAATGAACTTAGGGATATGAAGATGTGCCAAACTAAACCTGTCTCCCAAAATAAGCTTGCCAAGGGGCAATGTTAGTATATTTAGAAAGAAAGCGTCCAGTGCATAAGTAACTAAGTACTTCACAAAGATAAGCCATGAGGGTATGGGCAACGTCAGCTCATACGATACTGAACGATCTCCTTGAATATCTGATACCAATGCCATACCATCTCGCCAATTTGTCGTAGAATAACACATCAGAACAAGCGAACTAACGATCATGAAAGCTCCATAATCGGTAGGCGCGCCTAAAAAGGGTAGGATGTATCCTCCTATAATAATAAATATTGTTGGTACAATCATTGCATCAATCAAATTATTAAAGAAATCTTCTTTCAGTACCCGCAAGTCACGCCATACCAACCAACCAAAGATTTTTAAGACCGACATGTTCATAAAGAGTTTCCCCGCATCAGCGATTTTATATCAGCATTGGAAGCCCAGTTCACCAGGCTTCCAATGGAACTATGATCTATTAACATTCATAGCAATCCTTATACATAATCGAGGCGCTTCTTAAAGCCTCTGACCGAAAGTATCGCAAAAATAACGATCGAAGCTGAAAGCATTCCGGCACACACCCAATAATTTAAGGTGTTCGCTTGGCCTAAAATGGCTGCTCTATTTCCTTCAAAAGCATAGACAAAGGGATTGAGTAAGCTTACATATGACCAAAACGGAAATGCTTTGTGAAGCACCGCCCAGGGGAACTGGAAGCCACTGAAAAAGATTAACTGCGATCCATAGCGTAAAAAGAATCGTGAAAACCCTTCATGCCCTTTAGTCCAGCTCACTAAAAATACCGTAAATGCTCCAAAGAAGAGATTCATCAGCAAATATATGAGAATAAACTTTGGAATATGAAGATGAGCTAAGCTAAATCTGTCTCCCAAAATAAGCTTACCAAGGGGCAATGTTAATATATTAAGAAAAAAGGCATCCAATGCATACGCAACCGAATACTTCACAAAAATAAGCCATGAGGGTATCGGTAGCGTCAGCTCATAGGATACCGATCTGTCACCTTGAATATCAGATACGAGTTCAATACCATCACGCCAGTTCGTCGTAGAGTAGCACATCATAACAAGCGAACTGACAATCATGAAAGCTCCATAATCAGCAGGCATCCCTAAATAAGGCAAGATATATCCCCCTATAATAATAAAGGTCGCAGGCATAACCATTGCGTCGATCAAATTATTAAGAAAGTCCTCTTTCAGTACTCGTAAGTCACGCCATACAAGCCATCCAAAGATTTTTAAAACTGAACTATTCATACAGACTCCTTTTCTTCGCTCATCAGATTTAAAAAGACATCTTCCAGAGACTTTTGAGCATAACTCGTTTTTAAATTCTCAGGCTTGTCGATTGCGCGGACAATGCCCTTATCTAAAATACAGACTCTTGAAGACAGATATTCAGCCTCATCTAAATAATGAGTCGTCAATATCACGGTAACGCCTTCTTCTTTCAACTTAAGAATAATATCCCAAAGTTGCCTTCTAATATGAGGATCTAATCCCACCGTTGGTTCATCTAATATCACCAACATCGGCTTATGCATAAGCGAACGAGCTATAAGTAAGCGCTGCTTATATCCCCCTGAAAGTATTGAAGGCGACGAAGAAGCATAAGGTGTAAGCTCAAACTGTTCAAGTAACTCAGAAACACGACGTTTAATTTCCGCTGGAGCCATTAAGTAATAGCGTCCTGCAAAAATAAGGTTTTCTTCGACCGTTAAACTACGTTCAAAATTAGGCTTCTGTGGACAAAAGCCCAGTAATCGGCGATACGAAAGCACATCTTCATAGATCGACTTTCCTTCCCAAATAATGTCACCTGCAGTTGGTGGATGTAACGTCGCTATAATTGAGGAAAGCGTTGTCTTTCCCGCACCATTGACACCTAACAATCCAAAGATCTCACCCCGATAGAGGTCAAGACTTACCCCTTTAAGAGCCTCGATAGTGGTAGAACTATCATGATATACCTTTTTAATATCATGAATACGCAACAAAAGATTGGCCATTGCGGCTCCTTACAAAAATAACTAAAAAATATTAAAACTCACAGCCGTAAGCTGTACTTTGTGGGGAAAAACTGATCCGATTGGACTCGTTATTAGAAACTGGTTTTCATGACGCGGACTCCGCAGCAATAGGTGAAATTTCCTCAATTCTACTATCACTCGGCGAAAAAAGCAACTGAAAGTTTAGAAAAAGGGCTCATCTTTTTTCGATGAGCCCCTGGGATCAATCAATATTACTTTTCTTCTTCTTCGCTAAACTTATCAAATGCGAACTTCACAACTCCTCCAAGCCCGTGATACACGAGAGCGGCGTAGGCAATCGCAAACAGACCCCTATGTAAAGGATCGAGTTTCTGTTCGAATTTGAAATGAAGAGCTATTGCATACCCAGCCGCCAAACTCAGAGCACCGAAACCCATTTTCTTATACAGTGCATTTGGATCCTGTGTTTTTTCTAAACGTTTTGCTAATTCAGCCAATTCTTTTTGAGCCTGCTCACTAAGAGCTGTTCTTTCAGCAGCATCAAGCTCCTTATCCTGTTCAATAAGACTCTTGAGTTGCTCGGCTAAAGCCACCGCAGGCTTCGTATCAATGCTGTTAATTAATTTTACGATTTCGCCAAACTGGTCATGTATAGCTCCTAGCTGAGCGCTTATATCTTCATCAGTATCAATTTGGACGAGCTTGTCGCACTTGCCAACCAACAACTTTGAAATAAGAGCTAGATCATTCCGTTGCTTTTTCTCAAGAATAGGAAATCCACTCAGCTGTTGAAGAATATAATGCTTTCTTCGTGCACTCTCTTGCAGAGTCTGCGCTAACCTATCTTGAAACGTTGTCTCTTGCGCAAACAAACTGCCGACAAAAATAGCTGCCGCAAGTACACCCAAGGAACGTTTTTTAGAATGTGTGTATACCATAAAATCTCCCCTTATGAGTTAAAGTTTTTTTTGAACCTCAGATAAGAGTACCAAATTACCTCGAAAGTTCAATCTATTTTCGTGCATTGACAGGAAGCGCACTTCCGCTTACAGTCAAGGAGAGTAAAACTTACAAAACTACCAAGGATAGCTTATATGCACAGAACAAGCTTACTCGCGGCACTCGAACTTTATGACATCAGTTCATTCATACAACCGATAGAACGAGAATATAAAAAGAGATGCACTGAGTTTATAACTGCCCATCTAAACTGTTTTGAGAGGTCAAACAAAGGGCACATTACCGGCTCCGCATGGATAATAAATGCAACTGCTACAAAGGCACTTCTCACCCATCACAAAAAACTCTCTCAGTGGCTCCAACTTGGTGGGCATGCAGATGGCGACCCAGATATTAAACGAGTAGCACTCAAAGAAGCACAAGAAGAATCAGGACTTGAATCTTTAAAGTTTCTGCACGAAGGCATTTTTGATATCGACATTCATCCGATCCCTGGAGCGTGTGACTACCATTATGATATTAGATTTCTCCTGCAAGCAGAGTCAGAAGAGTTTACCGTAAGCGATGAGTCCCATGCACTTGCTTGGGTAGATCTTGATAAGATAGAACTCTATTCGAGAGAGCAATCACTCATACGCATGGCCACAAAGTGTAAGCTCTTCTAGGATCTCCCTTATCGGCAAAAAAAAGATACGAGAGAGAAAGAACGAAGCAGGACCAAGCTACTATATGCATTACAATGCAAGATATTAGGAATGACATTGTCACCGCGTCTCGGCAGAAATCGGTGTATATGATCGTATAGGCAAATCGATCCTTATGCTCAGCTGAGCTTCCAAAGAAATATGCTATCCACCGGGCACCATAGGTTAAGAAGGCGTACAGTATTACATTACAAACTGCTACGGCAAAAGGAAATGGCCCAGGGTAGTAGAAGACCGAAAATCCCATGGGAATGAGAACCAGACTGGAACTAACAATTGTGGAAACCAGACGTTGCTTAATACTATGACGCTTACTCAGTGCCTCGATATCTGTTAATGGTGCAATAGACACCCAATCATGCAAGGTGAGTATAAGTGAGAGCACACTCTGCAAAAAAATAAATATACTCTTAGTACCTCCACTGGTAATCATACATCAAGCAACCAATCAGATAAAAAATGACAAACTTTCTTTAAAACAAGAAATGACCCCTTAAACAAAGCACATTTTTGCTCATTCCTTCGTTTCAATCCTGCTCCTTCAAAAGAAGGTATTGTATTTCAACTTAAAAGGGTATACAGTGTTTGCTGATAAAAATAATAAACCCTCTGAAAGGTCAGCTATGGCGCTTACAAAACTTGAATACCTCGACCAAACTCTACATACACTGCAATCGTTACTGAAAAAAGGACACTTTCGTACCGAAGAAGACATTTATACCTATCTTGTCGGCTGCCCACTTGCTGAATCGGTCACGCTGACGAGCAAGCACAAAAGATCACTGTTTGAACTGAGAAACTACCTCTTACTTATACAGGAACAGCAGCGTAAGAATCAAACTGAGAGTCGTTATTTTTCCGCTATCAGTGGGCCTCATTGGATCCATGCAGAAGCTCGCTTTGAAAGTACCTACGTCGGCTACCAGGACTTAGTTAAGCTGTATATCCCCTTAGAATATAAGGATCTACACCATAAGGCACGTGCCATCTTCGATTATTTATTCTCACTCAAGAATCGCTTCTGCTACAAGGTTATGTACAAAGATCGCCTCGATACCCTCTGTATATGGATTACTCGTTCTGCTCTTGATGAGGTGATAGATTATCTTCAGTCATTTTTAGAACACCTCCTCCCTGCGCCTACCTTTTGCCCTACCTATCGTAACATAGGTATCACGCGAGAACTCACTACAAGCTTTAACGACATAATAGCATCTACTCTGTTTGAATATCTCCAAATAGCCGGCACCCCTGTACTCTCGGATTACATAGAGTATCTTGAACAGAGGAAGTTTAGTAAAACAAGGTACTTTGCTTCCAAAGAGTTTGATACGGGTGTCGTTGTGCGCTCCCTCAAATGTATCCTGTATAATACTTGCCCGGTAAACTCTGAAAGATATACCATCACTCATTTTAACATTGAGGATTAGCTAACTATATCGACAAGCTCGGCCAAAGCCTAAACATAGGCTGAATAATCCAACAAATCAATATGGGTAGCCTGAGGCGAGAGCTCCTTAAACCAGGCTGTTTTCACGACCTCCAGTGGGCCCAAAAGGAAATATATTACTAGTTCCATCAAGAGGCAAATTAAGGATTCTTTTAAACATAATAAGAGTTTTCCATGTAAAAATGATAGTATGACTAATCTAATTTCCTAAATCGCAAAAAAACAAAACAAGGCTGATTTGCACCTTATTGAGGTTGATTTTTTTATTGTTTCGCTAGTATAAGAAGTTTTAAGCAGATATGTGTTCAAGAACACAGCTGAAAGGAGATAGTTTGCAAAAGATGCCTTCGAATTATGAAATCGCTACTAAGCATTTTCCATAGAAAGATGATAGTAGCACTAGCACAATTCCAAATTTCTTCCCTTCTTCCAGCCAGAAGGTCTCTTTCAAGCTCATGTGTCTCTAGTTATGCAATTTAGAACACAGTTAGCGTGCAAAGCTCAAGAAATGACGTCCATCACGCAATGAGGTTTCTCTGAATGCCTTTTGGCAGAAAAAATAAAGTCTCACCCCTTTCGAGAAGGAATCTGAGCAAGTTGCCCTCAATTTAAACAAGCTTATAATCGCAGCAAATTGGTATCGGTGACAATTCCACCATGATGTGGTAGTTTTTCAACCACCTGTGTAAAAAATGCCACGACCTCGAATCAGAAACTAACTTTTAAAGTTCAATTATTGAACACCAAAAGTTCTAAGTTGGGAATAAAGCCTCAACAGCAATGTCAAATGCTTATTCAATCAAAACATCAGGCAGCAGCTTAAAAAATTCGCTTTTTTAATTGATATTATAAGAGGCAATAAGCCAGAAGTGTCATTTAAATAAAGTATTTCCATAGCAACGCATCACAATGCAATTGTAAGTGAGCTGATTTGCAAGTTTTGACATTTTTACCATCGGCTGGTAAATTTTTAACCACGAATGTAAAGTCTACCACAAGCACGCTCTTTCTCTGAACCAATACAACATATGGGACAAAGTTATTTTTGAAAAAAATCCTTGATCCCAACAAACACCTGAAAGAACAATAAACATGAGTGCCGCTCTCACAATACGTCCCTTTAAATCTTCTGACACAAACGCTATTGTTAGCCTGTTTAGGGAAACCGTACACACTATAGGCGCTCGATATTACTCTCCGGAACAAGTTGCAGCCTGGGCACCCCTCGATGAGCCGACGGCCGATAGAGACATCGTATTCAACAGTTGGCAAACGAAACTTGAAACCTCGCATGCCTTTGTGGCAGAAAAAGACGGCATCCTCATTGGATTTGGCGATATAAGCTCCGCTGGACATCTCGATCACCTCTACGTGCATAAAGACTATCAAGGGTCTGGGGCAAGTCTTGCACTGCTGAAAAAGCTTGAGCAGAAGGCACGGGAACTAGGCCTTACAAAAATTACCACCGATGCAAGTACTATGGCAATGCTCCTGGCAAAACGACGAGGATTTGTGGTTGTTACAAAACAGACAGTAGTATGCAGGGATGTTGAACTAACTAATTATCGCATGGAAAAACTCCTAAGCTAGGCCCAGAGCTACTGTTAAAATCCTATGAAGAGCACCACGACCATACTCTAGCCCAGGGTTCTACTGATTCGTGACCATTCGCACTTCAACAAATACTATGTTACGTTATTTATATAACTGAAATTTGAAAGGACATTATGAAATTAACAACACGCGTATTACTTTTTTTCTTATGCACCAGTCTACTGGTAAAACCTCTAGTAGCAGAAACTCCACCAGCAGGAGCGACTATTCGTCCTCCAACTAATTATTTTGGTGTCTCTGTTGTCTTGGGCGTTGCAGCATTGTATTGTACTTACTGTTACTTAGTATCTAAAGGTGAACAAATTCAGAAGGATACAGCTGAGAAAGTAGCATTGGCTAACAAAAAACTCGAGTCCGAAACATTTACCTTTAGAAATCTTGCAGGAGCCTTTCCCCAAGATGTAACAGAAATAATAGACTTCATCAAAAACTCCGAAAAGTACAACGAGATAGGAGCTGTTATGCCACGAGGAATCTTGTTGGTTGGCCCTCCAGGAACGGGTAAAACGTCTATCGCTCGCGCCATTGCTGGAGAAGTGGGAGCAAACTTCTTCGCTGCATCTGCAACGCATTTTATAGAATCATACATAGGAGTGGGTTGTCAACGTATACGTGAGCTCTTTGATACTGCTCGAAAAAACGCTCAGAAATCGAGTAAAGAAAGCGGTAAAGCTACAAAGTCGATCATCTTCATTGATGAACTTGACGCTGTTGGCATAAAGCGCGCAGGACATGTTGATGCTGGTTCTCGCGAGTATTCAAATACACTTAATGAGCTCTTAAATCAAATCGATGGCTTTACCCAAGATTCTTCAGTTTTTGTTATCGCAGCAACTAACAGAGTTGAAGATCTTGATCCTGCACTTATAAGATCTGGACGATTCGATCGCATCGTATACATCGGAAATCCTGACGCTGAGGGTCGCAAGTCCATACTCAGTTTTTATGCTCAGAAAATAAAACATGAAATACTCGACCTTGATCGGTTAGTACGGGAAACTGATGGTAAGAGCGCCGCAGACTTAAAAAATCTGGTCAACCAAGCTGCAATCTATGCAGTACGCGAAGATGCCCCAGTTGTTACTCAACGTCATTTTGAACAAGCACTTCATAATTTTAGAGTGTTCACTCGGTAAACATCTATCACGATGGGCAGGTTTGAGCCTGCCCATCACTTTTCTTCTAAGATATCAGAACTTGATTATCATATCCCATTCACACCACCCTACACTTTCCGCTTAAACACCTCTGATAAGCTCAGCACATCGTATAAGCATCGTATCAAACTTACATTCCAATTTTCAGTTCTCGCCGCTCAAGAATATTGCTATCCTTTCCCAACAACGGCTAAAAAACTCTTGAAGGCCTTCATCATTTAACCACTGAAGCAGGTCGGTTCAATCACATTGTAGATATGGAAAATCCAGACAAAGAAACTCGAAGTTCGATTCTTCGCCTTTTCGCTCAGAAAATCAAGCATGAACCACTCGACTTTAATGAGCTAGCAAATAAAACTGATGGTATGGGTACCGCAGATATACAAAATCTCGTAAACCAGGCTGCCATTTGCGCCACGAAGGAGCGCCAGCAGTGACTCAAGAGCATTTTGAAGAGATATTCGGTAAACGATAAACAGTTTCATCCAAAGAGATCGGCGATCGAGCATCTTATCCTTCAGCACAATAAGGGCTGGCACCTTATAACAAACTTTGTTTTAAAAGAGCTTGAGATCTCAAAATTGAAAAAAACCATGAGTATGGGTAAGCTTTTAAGCTTACCCACAATATTTTCCAATCAGGAACTCATTAAGACAGATGAGTCATTTCTGTAAAATGAGGGAATGCTGACTTCGTTGTTGGAGGGGTTATTGAAGCAGCTCTTTCAAACTCCCGAGCTAGCTGCTCGAACTGCTGGACACTGTTTTTGCTACTCGGAACGCATTCATATCGCTTTCCTTCAGGCAGATCTTCTTTTACGCATTCCACAGTGTTGAGTGCATGCTTTGCAAGTGAAGATAACGGAGTTAGCTTTGGATGAGTCCATCTTCCATAGATCTCAAAATTACCGATATTCTCATGCCATAGGGTAGTAGTCTCGTTAGCCTCAACGGTTCCCCGACTATAGCCCTCTTTCGTAAGATATATCGGATTTCTTCCTGTCTTTACCCGCTCTACCTTAATCTTAAACTCCTGTTCTCCTGCTGGAGCCCGCAACACTTCTGCTGCCTTCACAGCACCAAAACTCAATAACGCAATAAGAGTTAAACCTATCTTCTTCATATTCTTCTCCTTTTAAAAAAGATTGTTAATGCATTCGCATTCAATTTTTTCTTCCACTCTAATCATTACATTTTCAGATAGACGTTGGTAACATTATTCTTCATGCGATCCTCTGTTACGCCAGCTCGTTCTAAGAAATGTGCCATCGTTTTATCGGCAGGCTTAATAGATTGTGGAACAACCTTTTTCCCATCCCAATAGACGAAGATCGTTTTTCCTTTATCAAAGGTATAGATCTGATTAGCCTTCGGACTAAACGTCTGGGTTTTCGTATCAAAGGTCACCGACTTCTTAGGGACATTTTTCCAAATACCCAAAACATTCTCCGTATTTGTATTAATCCAGACAGGCATATTACGGCCAAATTCAACTTCAGCTTGAGGTACAGGTTCACCCGCCGCAGCTCCGCCCCTATAGAGGGCAGCATAAAGAGTTCCATCTAAGTTAGCAATCGAAAAACCTGCGTCCATTGCCAGTAACGCCGATGCGGAACTCATCGTACCAACAAACAGCAAAGCCATTGATAGTCTATTCATTTTGTTTCTCCTTTTAAGAAAGATTGTAATAATATTGTCATCATACCTTCCAACGATTCAATTATGTCTGTACATGCTGCTCTGATGCAATAGCACGAAGGTTATCTACACGCAGGCAAAAACCCCAAGCAGAATATATACAAATTAATCGTATCATAAATTAATTCTATTAGTCAATAATTTAATTGGATCAGTTTATATCCGAGCCTAGTCGTCATCCAGGCAAGCAATTTTCGTCAGTCCAAGAATGGCGACGTCAGATCTAGTTGAATTTCTTCTGTAAGAATAGATGGTACATAAGCTCAAGACCATGAGACGCTATGCTATTTTTGAGCGTATAATCGAATTGATAGAGAAACTGATGAGCTTTGACGAGCACTTGAGGAGTATATCGTTTCCAATCTCTCTCGATAAAAGAAAAGGGAAGACGATAAGCCTGCGCTTGTGCAGAATCTATACCCTCGGTAGAAGCACGGCTAATAAAGAGAGTTGCATGCCACAGTTGTTCTGACCAATAGCTGATCCAGAATTCTTCTGGATAGTCCTCCTTACATCCCCTCCAATAGTTAAAAAACTGCTGAGGCTGCTGCGCAAAGAAATACTGACTTAACTGAAAGAGAGACTTTTGGGGAGTATGTATGCGTGCAAACCAGTTCTTAAAAAAGAGATCTGCATTCTTTCCAATAACCGTTTGGTACGTCATAAGCGTCATAGCTGCTTCAAGTGTGATCATTGGTTGCTGCATAAAGAGTTTACGAACAAATCCAGTATCAAGAGCAGTCTCAGGATAGAAGAATCGAAACAATGAGCTATAGAGAACACTGTCCACCTTTTCGGGCACCTCAATGGCAAGCATTGTTTCAGTAGTACTGCGTGGGGAATCAGAGACAAGAAGGCAATGAGGTCCTTCGTAGGTACTCAAGTATTGATTCCACATACGCTTCTCGGTAATACTGAGCGAATGAGTATTTTTCACGAAATAGAGGAGCCTGTTGCCTAAAAAACTCATACGCAGATGGACCATGCTCTCAGGCAGAGATCGGTCCTCCACATCGAGTGAAGAACCTGGATACTGCTCTTTAATACGAGAAAATAGTGTTGCTAAAAATACAGTGGGAACTAGACCTTTCGCTTCCTTCTTTCGATGAAAGAGTACTACATACTTTCCTTCGAAAGGATCTGTAGAACTCTTTTGAAGAAATTCGATCAGCTGCATTATTCAAACAGCGAAAACGCTACCGGTTGAGCGGGCGAACTTACAAGCTTATGCTCAGGTGCCGTATAAACACTCCGATCATAAAAAGCGAACAGCTCAGCAACACCTTTCAGTGCGAGAACCTTCATCTCATCATACTGAGTCCAGGTAAGTGGAAAACGCTCTGCAGAACCTTGAATCTCAATAAGTTTGCCTGACCGTGTTAACACAAAGTTGAAATCAGCTTCGGTAGCACTATCTTCCACAAAATCTAAATCAAGCAACGGGAGACCTTCCGTTATCCCCACAGAGACTGCCGCAAGCTCATCAATTAACAGCTTGCCGTGCAAGAGTCCATCTTGAGCCCAGTTAGCTTGTGCTGCACGAAGCGCTAAGTAAGCGCTCGTTATACAGGCAGTTCTTGTCCCACCATCTGCTTGAAGAACATCGCAATCCATAAATATCGTCTGCTCACCCAGCGCATCAAGATTGACGACTGAACGCAGTGACCGACCAATAAGTCGGGATATTTCAATGGTACGACCACTTCGTTTATTAGCAGTAACTTCCCGCACGGTACGAATAGGGGTCGACGCTGGTAATAAGGAATACTCAGCTGTCAGCCACCCTGTTTTCTTACCACGCAAAAAGTGAGGTACTCCTTGCTGAAGTGTTACCGAAGTTAACACCTTAGTATTGCCCATTTCAAACAATGTTGAAGCTGATGCATACTTAAAAACATCATATGTTACACGTAACGGACGCAATTGATCATTAGATCGTTGACCGGCTCGAACAAATTTGCTCATCATACTACCTATTCAATTAGTTTTAAACGTATTCTACCTGTACTTGGATCATAGTCAACAACTTCCACCGTGACTGGATCCTCTGGCTTCATGGTTTTCATGAAGTCAGATGCTCGCTGTTTTGGCATGAGTGAAACATGCACAAGGCCATCGACGCCCGGGGCAATTTCAACAAAGATACCAAACTCTGCTATTTTTTTCACTTTTCCTTGGTATATCGTACCCCGCTCAATCTGTCCGCCAAGTGTTTTTACCCACCCAACAGCAGCATCAAGCTTCGGTCCTGGATGCCCAAAGATTCTGACGGTACCATCATTTTCAATATCAATCTCGGTACCCGTTTTATCGATAATATCGCGGATCACTTTACCACCGGTACCAATGATAGCTCCGATCTTATCGGTAGGAACTTTAAATGATACGATCTGTGGTACTAAGTCAGAGAGTTTAGCATTTGGCTGAGACATCACTTTACGCATTTCTCCAAGAATGTGCAACCTGCCCTTTTTCGCTTGAGCAAGAGCCATCTCAAAGACTTCGCGTGCGAGTCCTTCCTTATGCTTAATATCCATCTGAATTGCAGTAATACCTTTATCAGTACCTGTTACCTTAAAGTCCATCAGACCAAAGGCATCTTCGATACCTGCTATATCGGTAAGTACTTGGAACCGATTTTCACTCTTATTATAGAGAAGGCCCATGGCAACACCACTGACCATCGAACTAATAGGAACACCGGCATTCATCAATGCCATGGTTGAACCGCAGACGGTAGCCATCGACGTCGAGCCATCCGATTCTAACATATCGGCAACGATACGAATCGTATACGGAAAGAGATCCTTACTTGGAAGAACTTGGCGAATAGCAGAAGCTGCTAAGAAGCCATGGCCGATTTCACGACGACCTGGAGCACGCATACTACGAACTTCCCCTACTGAAAAGGGAGGAAAGTTATAATGAAGCATAAATGAACTCTCTGAAGGTTCACCCATGATATCTTCAATACGCTGCTCATCTTGGCCACCACCAAGGGTAACGCTGACAAGTGCCTGCGTTCTGCCCCGTTGAAAGAGTGCAGATCCATGATTAAAGGGAAGTAGCCCTACTTCTGTCTTAATAGTTCGAACGGTATCGAAATCTCGATTATCTATACGCTTATTACGCCTAAAGGTATCAGCGGTAAGCACTTCCTCAAATACCTCATTAAACACATATTCAAGAAAGGTACGAGAGACACCGAGCTCTTCAGTCTCTTTTTCATAGAGGGTGAAGAATGCATTTTTAATCTCTTTAATAACAGCATCCCGCTCCTGCTTATCTTCTTTGTAGACGGTAGCCAGGACTGGTGGAGTTAAATAGTCTCGTGCACGAGTTTTCCACAAACTCCAATCAAAGGCATCAACTATCTCATCCTTAGGCTTACCAAGTTCTTGCTGTATCTGCTTTTGCCAGGCAACCTGCTTTTTAATTGCATCATGAGCGAGGAAGAGTGCATCGATAAATTCACTCTCAGAGAGTTGACTGCAACTTCCTTCAACCATGCAGACACCAGCCTCGGTTCCTGCTACGGTAATTTTCACATCAGACTCTTGTCCTTGACTATAGGTAGGATTGACGACCCAACTACCTCCAACGCGAGCAACTTCAGCAGCACCTACAGGCCCAAGAAAAGGTATTCTTGAGATAGTAAGCGCTAACGACGTAGCCACCAGGGCAAGCGTATAGGGCGTATGTTCCTTATCGACCGAATAGACCGTCGACAAAATTTGTAACTGATCGAAGAAATTCTCTGGAAAGAGAGGACGAAGTGCTCTATCGATAAGACGTCCTACAAGGACTTCCTTATCACTGAACTTACCTTCTCTCTTATAATAACCACCAGGAATCTTTCCTGCTGCAGCAAACAACTCTCGATAATCGCATGTCAGTGGCAAAAAGCCAGGGAATTCTTTTGAAGGAGCGCAAACCACCGTTGAAAGAACAACCGTACCTTTTTGCTGCAGCCAGACAGCGCCATCAGCCTGCTGCGCATATTTGCCGATGACAACTTCATAGTCAAAATCGGGCAAGTAAAACTTTTTTTCCATAACAACCTTTATTTGCGCAACTCTAGTCGCTCTAGTAATTTTTTATATTGTGCTTCATCCGTACGTTTTAAGTAATCTAAATAGCGACGTCGCTGCCCCACCATAATCAACAACCCACGCTTTGAGGCAAAGTCCTTCGCATTCTTACTAAAATGATCTGCTAAGCCCTTAATACGTTTGGTCAGGAGAGCAATTTGCACCTCCATAGAACCGGTGTCATTCGCGTGCTTTTTATACTCATTAATAACTGACGATTTATCTAATCGTGCCATGTAATAAACTCCTTCGCAGCCTCGCTGCATTCATTTGGTAGGCGCAAGCGGATTTGAACCGCTGACCCCTGCTACGTCAAAGCAGTGCTCTACCGCTGAGCTATACGCCTTAGTGTCCTATATATTTCTTCCTAAACGACTTAATTCCCGTACCCGCAGGAATAAGTTTACCAATAATAACGTTTTCTTTCAATCCGTAAAGATAATCAACCTGCCCAGAAATTGCTGCTTCAGCCAAGATACGGGTTGTTTCCTGGAATGAGGCTGCAGAAAGGAAGCTTTCTGTTCCGAGCGATGCAAGGGTAATACCCATAAGTACAGGCTTTGCCGCAGCAACTCGCTTACCTTCACCTTGTAATGCACCATTTACGGTCTTAAAATGAATACGGTCAACACGATCTCCAATGAGGAAATCAGTATCCCCTATATCCGTAATGCGAACCTTGCGGAGCATCTGTCTGACGATCAGTTCAATATGCCTATCGTTAATATCAATACCTTGTAGGCGATAGATCTGTTGAATCTGATTTACTAAATACTTCTGCAATATTTCAGGCCCCAGAATACGTAAGATATCATGTAACACCGGTGTTCCAGAGGTCACTTGATCTCCAGCACTAATCTTATCACCATTCATCACATTCAGCTGTTTACCACGCGGAATCGCATAATCAAAGCTCTGATCGCTACTGACAATACTTATCTTACGCAGACCACGAACAAGCCCTCCAAAGACGACTTCCCCATCGATATCTGCAAGTATTGCAGGATCCTTAGGCATACGAGCTTCAAAGAGTTCAGCAATCCGAGGTAAACCTCCGGTAATATCCTTCGTCTTTGTCGCTTCACGAGGTACTTTTACGAGCACATCACCTACCGTCACCTTTTGGCCATCTTCAACAACTAAATAGGCATGGGTTGGCAGATAGTACTGAGCAAGTTCTTCGCCTTGATCATTAACGACACTTATTGCAGGTTGAAGGTCACCCTTCGATTCTAAAATCATCTTCGTAGAACGACCTGTCGTTTCATCGAAACGATCTTGGACCGTTACATTATCTATCAGGTCAACATAGCGAATCTTTCCAGCCTGTTCAGTTAAGAGCACCTTATTGTGGGCATCCCACTGAGCCAGCTTGGTTCCCGCTTCCACTTGTTGTCCATCGGTAACATCTAGCTGAGTTCCATACTCTAAATCATGTCGTTGTAATTCACGACCATCGAGCGACAGCACAATCAACTTTGCTTTTCTACTTAAGACGATCGTATTACCTTCACGGTTTGTCACGGTTCGTCCATCTCGAATCTGAACTACTCCTGGCAGCTTAGCAACATAGGATGATTGCTCAGCAACGCTTGCGATACCCCCTACGTGGAAGGTTCTCATAGTAAGCTGAGTTCCTGGTTCTCCAATCGATTGCGCAGCAATGATACCAACCGTCGTTCCTACATCAACCAGTTCTCCCTTGGACAAATCGATGCCATAGCATACAGCACAAACACCTCGTTTTGCCTGGCATACTAATGCACATCGAATCGGCACTCGAGTAACTGCAGAATCGGTAATACGTTCAACATCATCCCGCATCACAGGATCACCCTGTTTTAGAATCAACTGGCCCGATATCGGATCCTTAATGTCTTGAGCTACAATACGGCCAAAACAGCGTTGACCCAAGGTGTAGAGTACGTCGCCACCCTCTTTCAGGTCTTCAACTTCTACTTGGCCAAGCGTTCTACAATCGGCCATCGAAACGACGACATCCTGAGCCACGTCGACTAATCGTCGCGTCAGATATCCAGAGTTTGCTGTCTTCAATGCAGTATCAGCCTGACCTTTACGAGCACCATGGGTAGAAATGAAATATTCAAATACACTCAGTCCCTGCCTAAAGTTCGTTTTAACAGGTGTTTCCATAATTTCACCTGATGGTTTTGCCATCAAGCCTCTCATGCCCACCAACTGACGAATCTGTTCTTTCGATCCACGAGCTCCTGAGTCGAGCATCATAAAGATGGGATTGAACGGTTTTAATGCATGATCCTTATTAAAATAGGCTTCAACGTCAACCGCTTCAAGATCTTTCGATACCTGTTGAGCTACCTCAGAGGTTGCATTAGACCAAATGCTCAGCACCTTATTATAGCGCTCTCCATTGGTTATCACCCCATCCATATAGAGCTGCTCAATAGACTGCACCTCTTTTTCAGCTTTAGCTATGATAGCATCTTTTCTTTCTGGAACGATTAAGTTATCGATAGCAAAGCTAATACCGGCCATGGTCGAATTTGAGAAACCGAGCTTCTTAATTCTATCTAAGCAGCGTACTGTCGCTTCACTACCAAAGCGGGAATAGACCCGCTCAACAAGCTTAGTTAAATCGCTTTTGGTCATAACCTTATTAACCCATGCAAAATCAGACCCTTCAGGCAATGCTTCAAATAAGAGTACACGCCCTACGCTCGTATCAACGATACCAGTCGAGAGCCGTACTTTCACCCGAGCATGCAGATGTGCCTGTTTCATTTGATAGGCAGTTACTACTTCAGCGATGCTTGCAAAAATAATACCTTCACCCTTTTCATTGCAACGGACCTTCGTAATATAGTGCAAGCCCAAGACCATGTCTTGCGTTGGCACCGTAACCGGTCTTCCATTAGCTGCAGAAAGGATATTCTTTGTCGATAAAATGAGATCTTCACATTCATCCCGAGCAGCCTTGCTTAAAGGAACGTGCACAGCCATCTGGTCACCATCAAAGTCAGCATTATACGCGCCGCACACGAGAGGATGAATTTTAATAGCCTTTCCATCAACTAAAATCGGATAGAAAGCTTGGATCCCTAATCTATGTAATGTTGGAGCACGATTGAGTAGTACTGGATAGCCCCGTACAATATCTTCAAGTACATCCCATACTTCTGGCAAGGATTCCTCAACCATCCGTTTTGCAACTCGCAAGTTCGGCGCTAATTCACGCTCAAGCAGCGCAGCAAATACGTGAGATTTAAAGAGCTCTAAGGCCATAATTTTAGGAAGTCCGCATTGGTCCAGGCGAAGTTCAGGATCGACCACGATCACAGAACGGCCTGAATAGTCAACCCGTTTTCCAAGCAGGTTCTGCCTAAAGCGACCTTGTTTCCCTCGAAGCATTTCACTGAGAGATTTAAGAGGACGTTTATTAGGACCCCGTACCGGCTGGCCGCGACGGCCATTATCGATTAAAGCATCGACCGATTCTTGGAGCATACGCTTTTCATTTTTAATGATCACTGACGGTGCTTCAATTTCTCGCAGCCGTTGTAACCGTATATTTCTATTAAGAACACGTCGATAGAGTTCATTCAAATCGGAGCTTGCAAACCTGCCACCTTCCAGAGGAACAAGCGGTCGTAAATCGGGTGGTAATACAGGAAGAACGCTCAGTACCATCCATTCTGGACGCAAATTACCCTGTATCAAACTCTTAAATACTTTGATACGTCGTAAGAGCTTATGACGGGATGCAACCGAAGTTACCTTCTCGTAACTATCTTCCAGTGCTCGTATTTCCTGATGAAGATCTAATAGACTCAACAGCTGTCGTACCGCTTCAGCTCCTGTTTCACCAGCAAACTCAGTGTCTTCCGGATGAGCATCCTGGTAGCTTTCATACTCGTTCGTTGTTAACAGGAACTTACGAGGATACGGCGATCTGCCCTGATGCACTACCAAGTAGGCATCAAAATAGATTACCCGCTCAAGATCCTTAATAGCCATATCAAGAATCAATCCTAGATAACTTGGAATCCCTTTCAGATACCAGATATGACATACGGGAGCAACAAGATCAATATGGCCCATACGCTCACGCCGAACACGGGCTTGAATAACTTCAACGCCACATTTTTCGCAGGTGATACCACGATGTTTCATACGCTTGTATTTACCGCAGTTACATTCCCAGTCCTTCACCGGTCCAAAGATACGGGCGCAAAAGAGCCCATCCCGTTCCGGCTTCAAGGTACGATAGTTAATCGTTTCTATCTTTTTGACTTCACCATAAGAAAGAGAGCGTATCTTTTCAGGTGAGGCCAACCCAATTTTAAACGCATTAAATTGCGCCGTATTGATATACTCGCGAAACCGCTCAAGAAGCTGATTACTCACTGATTTCCTCCTTGCCACTCTTAAAGAGATCTATGCGCAATCCTAAACTCTGTAGCTCTTTAATAAGCACATTAAATGATTCTGGAAGTCCCGGTTCTGGAACATCCTCATTGCGTACGAGCGCTTCGTACACCTTATGTCTGCCACTCACATCATCCGATTTATAGGTAAGCATTTCTTGCAAGCAATAGGCTGCACCGTGAGCCTTCAATGCCCAGACTTCCATTTCCCCAAATCGTTGACCTCCCATTTGTGCTTTACCGCCTAATGGCTGTTGCGTCACAAGCGAGTATGGTCCAACCGACCGTGCGTGCAATTTATCATCGACCATATGGTTCAATTTCATAATATAAATACTTCCCACAGTCACTGGTTGATCAAAGTAATCACCCGTTCTGCCATCTCGTATTTTATAGGCTCCATTTTCTGAAAGACCAAGCTCCTTCAATAGAGGCTGTATATCATTTTCAAAATCAGGACCTTCAAATACTGGCGTCGAATAACAAACACCCGTCTTTGCAGATCTGCGAGCAAGTTCAAGAAGACCTTCTTCGCCATAGGATGCTTCATAGCTTGCGATCATCTCTTTGCCATAGGCGAGTTCAAGAGGTTTACGTATGGATTTTAAGCCTTCTGTTTTCAAAGCCTCACCAAGTTTATCTCCTAGTTCCTTACCCGCAAATCCGATAATCGTTTCTAAGATCTGACCTACGTTCATACGAGAAGGTACACCAAGTGGATTAAGCACAATATCTACTGGCGTTCCATCATCCATATACGGCATATCTTCTCGAGGGACAATAATCGAAACAACACCTTTATTACCATGGCGTCCTGCAACTTTATCACCCACCGACACATGCCGCTTCATGCCAATGTAGACTTTAACCATCTTAATAACCCCAGAAGGAAGCGGATCTCCCTTTTTGAGCTTATTAATACGTTCTTCCTTGAGTCCTTGCAAGATTCTCACTTGATTTTCAAGAGAGGTTCTCAAATGTTCAATCTGCTTATTAACATCAGCAGAAGAGGTTTTTATCTGACTCAGTTCAGCAAAGGTCAGTTGATCAATCTTAACAGGCTCGAAGCTTACAATCTTACTTCCCTTGGATGGCGTTTTGCCCTGAACAAGTTCCTTTATTTTAGAGATCATCATTTTCTCGAGGGTAGCTACATGCATAGCAAAGTCACCTTCAAGGCGGGCAGTTTCTTGAGCTACCACTTCCTTATAGCGCTTATCCTTACGCATACCACTGCGCGAGAAGACTTTTACATCGATAACCGTTCCTTCCACCCCTGGCGGTACTCGCAGCGAGGTATCACGAACCTCTCGTGACTTCTCACCAAAGATAGCTCGTAGAAGTTTTTCTTCAGGAGAGTATTGAATATCACCTTTTAAGGTCACTTTCCCTACAAGGATATCACCCGGACGTACCCGCGTTCCAATACGCACAATGCCATCTTCATCCAAGCCCGTGAGAGCAACTTCACTCACATTAGGTATATCTCGAGTAATTTCTTCAGGTCCGAGCTTCGTATCCCGAGCTTCGACCACATACTCATCGATATGCACTGATGTTAACACATCATTTGCTACAAGCCGTTTACTTAAGACAATAGCATCCTCAAAGTTATAGCCATGCCATGGCATGAATGCTACTAAGAGGTTTGCACCTAAGGATAGTTCTCCTTGCAAAACTGAAGTACCGTTACTCAAAATATCACCAGCTTGAACTCGATCACCCGGTTTTACAATCGGAGACTGATGAATCCAAGTATAATAACTTGAACGTTGGAACTTACGCAGGTAATAGGTATCTACTCCCTGCGCAATCCAATCATCTACATTTCTAAAGTTCGCTTCTTCAACGCGAACGACTATTTTCTCTGAAGAAACATATTCAACAACTCCCGCATGCTTCGCTAAGATCATAGCACCAGATGCACGAGCAATCTCTGTTTCCATCCCAGTTCCCACAAGGGGAGCTTGTAATTTAATAAGTGGCACTGCTTGCCGCTGCATATTCGATCCCATAAGCGCACGACTCGCGTCATCATGCTCCAAGAATGGAATTAAAGCGGTCGATACAGATACCATCTGTTTTGGTGAAAGATCAACATAATGGATCTTTTGAGCATCGGCATACAAGAAGTTTCCTTCATGTCGTGCAAAGATCAGATCACCCTTTAACTCTTTAGTATCCTCATCTACGGAACTTGCCTGTGCAATCCATTTATCAGCCTCTTCAAAAGCATCTAAAAAGACCACTTCATCAAGCATCTTGCCTTTATTAACAGGCCGGTAGGCTGTCTCAATAAACCCAAGATCATTCACAAAGGCATAGGTCGAGAGCGAAGAAATCAAACCAACCGTTTGACCTTCAGGAGTCTCAATCGGACATATTCTTCCATAGTGAGAGGTATGAACGTCTCGAATTTCATAGGTAGCACGATCTTTCATCACACCGCCAGGGCCGAGAGCTGACAAACGTCGCTTATGAGCAATTTCCGATAGAGGATTCGTCTGATCCATAAATTGGGATAATTGACCCGTTCCAAAGAATTCTCTCAGCACTGCATTTAACGGCTTTACATTCAAAAAGTCCTGTGGCATTAAAGCCCCATGGGTTTCTTGAATTCTAAAGCGTTCACGTACAATACGCTCAATACGCAATAATCCTAAATAGATCTGATTATTTAATAATTCTCCAAGCAAACGAACCCGCCGATTTCCCAAATGATCGATATCATCGAGTTCACCTTCACCCCGTTCACGCAGGTTTACCAGATATTTTAAGGTTGCTAGAATATCCTCTTTAGTAAGCGTCGTTGTATCTTCATCAATAGCAATGTTGAGCTTACGATTCATACGAATTCGCCCAACCTTGGTCAGATCATACAATCGGCTATTGAAAAAGCTCCCATACAGGCGCTCTCTCATTTCTTCAATCGTCGCACTGTCACCAGGCCACATCTTAGAATGAACATCCTTTAACGCTTCCTCTTCTGTATAGGAACGGTCCTGAGCTAACGTTAGTGCTATCGTTGGCTGAAATACATAGCCAGATGAACTAATAAGCGTAAACTCAACTTTGGGAAACCGCTTGAGCTGTGCAAACGTTTCATCAGTTAACGTCACACCCTGCTCTATAACAAGTTCACCTGTATCGGTATCGATAACATCACTTCCAAATACGCGGCCAAGCAAATTTGAATCTTTTAAGATAATTCGATCGATACCCGCTTTTTTAAGCTTATCATAGGTCTCTTTCGTAATACGTTTACCCACAAGCTTGTCTTCCTCTGCATAGGTCGGAAGCATACCCTTTTCAACACGTACTCCAAAGAGAGATTCATCAAGCTTTTGATAAAATTCACCCCGTTCTGCTACCACACTATCAAACCGATAGAAGTAAGGAATAATTTGATCGCGAGGCACCCCTAAAGCTTGCAGGAAGGTGGTAACAAGCATCTTTTTCTTTTTATCAATACGCACTTGCAAGAAATCATTCGTATCAAATTCGAAATCGATCCAAGAACCACGCATAGGAATAATACGAGCAACATAAAATGGTCGTCCTCGCACATCCTTAACCTTTTTACTTTGAGAGAAGACAACACCAGGAGATCTATGGAGCTGACTTACAATAACTCGGTCAACGCCATTAATTAAAAACGTTCCAAGATTTCCGAGCTTAAATTGCCCCTGTTCTTCATATAAATCTGCCATAACAGGAACATCAGCAAAAAAGATATCTTGCTCTTTAATATCTCGCAGTACTTTTTTCCCACCTTCAGCTTCTACATCCCAAGTAATAAGCTGTAATTTAACTTTTAAAGGCATCGCAAACGATTGACCACTCGAACGACATTCGTCAAGGGTCATCGGCAACTGCACCGTTACACGAGCTAAACAGTTAGAGCAGGTTTTATACCGTGCAGTATGGGCATGACAAAAGGTGCATTCAAGGTCAGCATTCAGACGAGAGCAATCAGACTTCTTACATGAGGAACAGCTCCATGCATAGCGATTTACTATACCGGTTACTTTTCCGCAGGTACATGCCCATGCACCCAGTTCATAGCTGACATATTCTAAAGACATCCGATCATTATAATCGATCGGAAATATATCCTTAAATACCTTTTCAAGCCCCATAAGCTCACGCTCTGCAGGCAAACAATCTAACTGTGCAAATTCATTAAATGATCGAGATTGTATCTCTATTAAATTAGGAACACGAACTATATCTTTATTCTTACCAAATGACCGACGAATCGGTTCTCTGCCTATGCTCAGACTCATTCATGTCCTCCATTGATGTTTCAAATTTCACGTGAAGTTCTTAAGTAACTTTTCGTGCGCGCATTGTGAGACTTTAACAAAGTCTCGGTGAGGCCCCCTCGAGTCGGGGCCTCACCTTAAATCATTTCTGAGAAACTACTAAAATTTCTCAAGCAGTTATGAAAGTTTTACTTTCGCACCAGCGCCTTCAAGCGCATCTTTCATCTTTTGTGCATCTTCTTTTGATGCAGCTTCAGCGATCACTGTTGGAGCTTCTTCTACAGCCTTCTTAGCTTCAGTTAAGCCGAGAGTTGTTACGCTGCGTAGTGCTTTGATCGTCTTAATCTTATCTGGACCACCATCACTGAGCTCAACCTTATATTCGGATTTTTCTTCCGCAGGTGCCGCTGCTGCTGCGCCTGCTGGAGCTGGGCCAGCTGCTGCCATAGGCATAGCTGCTGAAACGCCAAACTCTGTTTCCAAGTCCTTAATAAGTTCAGCAAGCTCAATTACGGTAAGTTTACCGATTTCTTGAATTAATTGTGATTGTTTAGATGCCATAGCATTCTCCTCAAAAAGTTATTGTTTTTTTTTCTCTATCTCTTTAAGCACCCATACCAAACGCGCTAAAAGCTGGTACAGAATACTCACAAAATTCGACATTGGGGCCTGGAGTGTTCCCAGGAGCTGCGCAAGAAGTTGTTCCTTCGGAGGCAGCGTAGCAAGGTAGACAATCTGCTCCGGAGTTATAAGTCGGGCATCCAGTGATCCCGCCTTAAACTTCAGTGCTTCTTGTTCCTTTGATATCGCATACAATATCTTTGCAATAGCAGGACCTTCTTGGCCTGCAAATACTACAGCTATTTGATCTTTAAAATACGGTGCCAAATCATTGATACCTGAAAGATCACTTGTAGCTCGCTTTAACAAGGTATTTTTAGTTACCTTGATTTTTCCTTTCTTTGCATAGAGCTCACTGCGCAACTTCTGAACAGCACCAACCGTCATACCTTTCACCGTAATAACGAATGATGCCTGACTCGATTGAAAGTCATGCTTGATAGCATCTATGATCTGTGCTTTTTCTTTACGATTCATATATACCTCAAATGACTTCATCGGGATTTAAAGGAACGCCAACACCCATTGTCGATGAGACGGTCACTTTCTTAATAAACTTTCCTTTAGATGTCGGCGGCTTTGAAGCAGCGAGCGCACGTATAAAAGCGACTAGATTATCATACAGTTTATCAGCATCGAACGAAACTCGTCCTATTGAAAAATGTACAATACCGTTCTTGTCATTCTTAAAGAAGAGACGTCCCTTTTTAAGATCTTCAACAACAGAAGCAACATCAAATGTTACCGTACCAGTCTTCTTATTTGGTACTAACCCACGTGGCCCTAAAATCTTAGCAACCTTACCAACCAGCCCCATCAAATCTGGAGTAGCGATAGCATTATTAAAATCGAACCATCCACCCTCTATCTTCTCAATCAAATCTTCTGCACCTACATAATCGGCACCGGCCTTGCGTGCAGCATCAGCATATTCACCCTTAGCAAACACGGCAATTTTGATTTTCTTGCCTGTTCCATGAGGTAAGACTACTGAGCCTCGTACAACCTGGTCCCCTTTTGATGGATCAATTCCCACATTCACATGTGTATCGACTGACTCATCAAACTTAACATAGGACAGCTCTTTTACTTTTTTAACTCCATCAGCCATCGAGAATAGTTTACCCGCAGGCAACTTCTCTCGAGCTTGGAGATACTTTTTACCATGCCCTGCCATACTCGCCTCATTCAACTACTTCGATGCCCATACTTTTTGCACTACCAGCAATAATCTTTCTTGCCTGTTCAATAGTATGCGCATTTAAGTCAGCCATTTTAATTTTTGCAATATCTTCCACGTCCTTCATCGAAATCGTTCCAACTCTATCAGAACCGGGCTTCGTAGCACCTTTTTCAATGTTGGTTTTCTTCTTGATCAGCTCAGAAGCAGGAGGCGTTTTTATGACAAAATCGAACTTTTTGTCTGTATAGACGGTCACAACAACGGGAATAGTCTGGCCTTTCTTATCAGCAGTTTTAGCATTAAACTGCTTACAAAACTCCATAATATTAACCCCTTGTTGCCCTAAGGCCGCACCCACTGGTGGTGCCGGCGTCGCCGCGCCTCCCGGAATGAGCATGCGAAGTGTCGCTTTTATTTCTTTTGCCATATATCAATCCTTATCGTTTGACTTGTTCAAAAGTTAACTCAACCGGTGTCATTCGACCGAAAATGCTTACCATTACGGTCAATTTTTCATGTTCTTCTTGAATACTATCAATAATTCCCATAAATCCAGCAAATGGACCTTCTTGGATCTCAACCTCTTTGCCTACCTCAAATGCATGCTTCTCAGTAGAAACAACTACTTCTCCACGCATTTGTGCGGTGATCCGTGTCATCTCCTTGTCAGACAATGGCACTGGCTCTTTTCCACCTAAAAAGCGTGAAACCCGCGGGGTCTGGGTAACAAGGCGTATCGTATCAACGCCAGATTCCATTTCAATGAGCATATACCCGGGAAAGAGGTATTGGTCTTTAATATCATCTTCCGCACTAAAATACTGCTTGGTCTTAGCAGAAGGAATAAGAATCTCACCAAATTTCTCTTGGAGACCCTTTTCCTCTATGCGCTTTAGCATATCAGCTTTAATAATATTTTCGTATCCAGCCAACACCTGGACAACATACCATTTTTTCATGCTTACTTTCTTACATGACTAAAAATCTGGTCATATATTATCCATTTGTTTGCTTTATCAACAAGCCCAAGATAAATTGTAAAAAAAACCACAAGCATAAGCGTAACGATTGTAGCCCCAATAAACTCATCAGTTTTAGGCCACTCGACTCGAGCCATTTCGGCTCGTACTTCTTTTAAAAATTGTACCACTTTCATTGTTCACCTTTTTGGCAGGCCAGGAGGGATTCGAACCCCCAACCCGCAGATTTGGAGTCTGCCGCTCTGCCGTTAGAGCTACTGGCCTACGCTTTATTTAGTTTCTTTATGCGCATTATGCTTACGGCATCGCCAACAAAACTTGTTTAATTTCAAAGAACCCATAGTTCTCTTTTTCGTAAGAACTTGGGTGTAATTTCTTTCTTTGCACACTTCACATGCCAAATGTGTCGTAACTCTGTTTTTCGCCATCGTATACCTTTGTAATATGGAGCCCACAACCGGATTTGAACCGGTGACCTCTCCCTTACCAAGGAAGTGCTCTAACCAACTGAGCTACGTGGGCGCAACACGTAAAAAATTATTTTCATTATAACCAATTTTCAAACACTTTACAAGATGAAAATTGGAGCTGGCGACTGGATTTGAACCAGCGACCTACTGATTACAAATCAGTTGCTCTACCAACTGAGCTACGCCAGCACACGCTTCTGGAGCGGGAAACGGGACTCGAACCCGCAACCTACAGCTTGGAAGGCTGCCGCTCTACCAATTGAGCTATTCCCGCACGAGTAATTTTTTCTAGTATACAGCCCTTTTTCAATTTTCACAATGGTGGCGAGAGTAGGATTCGAACCTACGAAGGCATTAGCCAACGGATTTACAGTCCGTCCCCTTTGGCCGCTCGGGAATCTCGCCAAATATCTATATAGTGTACTCAAAGACATAATAATTACAACATGGTCTTATTTTTTTACCATTGAAATCGGTACGAGCTTGATAATCAGCTAAAGCAATAGCAAAGGACCCGCTTGCTCCTCAAATCATTGACATCGGCCTTACATTAGTAGGCAGCTATTCGGCTCGCAATACACATTGCAATTTCAGTGGGGAATTGAATTTCTGGTTCTCTCGATGGTAGCATCGCCTTGGCTGAAGCTGGTCTACGTGCACGACAAGCGCCATCCTTTAGGATGGAGTCATTGACTTATAGCTATCTAACAAGGCAACGATATCGTTATGCCCTTTCGCTAAAGCAATAGCCTCCAGGTTATTACCATCACTATCAATTGCTTCTCTGTTTGCCCCCTTTGCCAAGAGCATCTTTACAATTGCCGTGTAACCATTGCCAACTGCTATTAATAATGGAGTTTCTCCGTTATTAGTAAGCTGCTCAAAATTTGCATTGTAATCTAACAACAATTCGACGAGCTCAGTATGCCCATGTAAGACCGCAATGCATAGAGGTGTTATTCCATCATTTCTGGCCGCATTCATATCAGCACCCGCATTCAATAATTGCCGAGCAACTCCAATTTTTCCTTCATGTGCAGCTACAAACAATGCCGTTCCGCCATTACTCTGTCTTAAATCTGTGTCTGCATGAGCAGTTAGCAACTCATGCATAACCGCTTCATTACCATTATGCGCCGCCATAATCAGAGGCGTTACCCCATTTCTATTAGCCTTGTTTTTATCAGCACCCAAACCCAACAACAGTTTGACCACTTGAGCATGACCTTTCAGCGCAGCGATACCCAAAGGAGTCACCCCATCGATTGTAGCTTTATCTTTGTCGGCACCCGAATTTAATAACAGCTGCACCAACTCCAAATTACCTTTCGCAGCTGCGATGAATAAAGGCGCTATCCCATTTACATTAGCCTTGTTTGTGTCTGCTCGGGCTTTCAATAATAGCCGAACTAATTCAACATTACCATTAGCAGTTGCCCTACAAAGAGGCGTTGACCCATTATTATTTGCCTTGTCTTTATCAGCAGAAGCGCTCAATAATAACCGCACGACCTGCACATGATCTTGACTCACTGCAAAATATAAAGAAGTTTCACCCTTTGTATTAACCCTTTCTCTATCAGCACCTGCCCATAGCAATAGTTGAACTATCTCTGTATGCCCGCCAAAAGCAGCTATCATTAATGAGCTTTCTCCACTATTATTAGCCTTATCGACATCAGCACCCTTTCTCAACAATAATTCAACTAACCCAGCGTTATGCATATTCGTTGCGATATGTAAAGGAGTTGCACCGTCAACATCGGCCTTGTCTCTATCAGCTCCAGCAGCCAATAATCGGTCTGCCTTTCGAGTTTCACCATGAAGTATTGCAATATACAAAGGAGTTCGCCCACTTCTATCGGCCCCATCTACATCAGCACCCGCATTCAATAACAGCTCAACTATACGAACGTTACCATACTGCACAGCAATTAATAATGCCGTAAGACCATCTTCCGCAGCTGCTTGAATATCAACCGCTGATAACAACATATTAATCGCATTATAATCCCGTTTGCGAATTGCCCTATGCCAGTGGCCAAAATTATTGATGATATCCGCTCTTTCATCATGACCCGCTGATGCTAGTATTTGTACGACTTCAAAATGTTCTTTTTTAGCAGCGATATATAAGGGGGTCATCTCATCTGTTGTTGAAACCTCTCGATTAGCACCAGCTCTTAGCAATAATTCAACCACCCGAGCATAGCCATTCTGAGCAGCAATAAATAAGGCCGTAAACCCATCTCTGCTCGGCTTCTCTATATCAGCACCTGCTCGCAGTAATAGCTCAACGACTTCCAAATGACCTCGTTCTGCCGCTACGAATAAAGGCGTTCCTGTTTCCCCAGACTGGTTTGGATCCACGCCACGTTCGAGCAACAATCGAATTATCAGGGAATGTCCATTAAGCGCTGCATCGAGCAGGGGCGTCGCACCATTGTTACGAACTTTATCAATATCTGCACCTTCTTTTAATAATAACTTAACTACTTGAGCATGCCCATTTTGAGCCGCCAGATGGAGTGGACTGCTTCCACTTCTTGTAGGCCTATTTATATCAGCACCCGCATTAACTAATAGCTGGACCACTTCAGCCTCTCCCCTAGAAGCCGCGATCAACAAAGGAGTTACCTCATCAATACAAGCCTGCTCTTTATCAGCGCCAGCAATTAACAAGAGCTCAACCATAGTGCAATAGCCTAAAACGCTAGCTCTTGCCAATGGTGTAACCAAATGAACACCACCCGCTCGATTAACATCTACCAGAAAACAGCTCAAAAGCTTGATAGCATCTTCATTATTTTCATCCACCATTTTTGTGATTAATGGAAAATTATAGGGAGGCCATAATCTATTTAAATCGTACGAAGCATCCATATATATTTTAAGCAATGCATACTTTTGACTATTTGACCTAGACGATCGTAAAAGGGCGGAAACATGATCATCCCGTTCGCCATGCAAAGCTCGTTCAAGCTCACATGAGAAAAGCACGTAGTCTTTTATCATAGCTATTGGTGTACGCCGTGCCGATGAAGAGAATTGAGGCAGTGTAAAGTAACTGTCTTTTTGCGAGAAAATTCGCTCAAGAAACTTTTCTCTGATAAACCCCACGGGCAATACTGGTACCCTTGCCTTTTTAAGAGATATATAATTAAGAATGTTCGGAATTGATGCTAATGGCTTAAGCATGCCCCATACTGATTTCCTCCCACCCTGCTTCAATACCGATTGAATTTCCAGATAACCGGCTTCGATCGCTATATCTAATGCCTTTACCCCTTTCCTCGTAGGCTTATGTATATCTGCACCCGCACTCACTAATAACCCAAGTATACGAGCATTGCCCAAGCGGCATGCGACATGTAATGGCGTTTCTCCAGCAGATGATTCTTTGTTAACGTCTACATTGAAAGCAATCAGAAGCTCAAGTGCTTCAAAGTTGTTTTCGAGAACCATCTCAGTAACTAATGGAATTCCATATGGTCCTCTTAACTTATTCAAGTCATATGAGCAAGCAAGATAAATCTTTAATAAAGAATACTTTTGCGCATAGGGCCTAGAGGATTTTAATACGATAGCAATGTGATCATCCCTCTCCCCATGCCAAGCGCGATCAAGCTCAGCTGAGAATAGTACGTAATTACGAATGATATCCTTAATATCTAGGGGCATGCAAAGATCGCATCCACTTGCTGGGCTATTAAAATAACTGGCAGTCTCTCGTTGTAGAAGAATATGCTTAACAACCGCTTCTCTTATAAACATATTTGGAAGTACAACTGCACGCTCCATCCCTCTCAAGAGGGCATAATTTAAAAATTGAACTACTATAAATACTACAGCAAACTTTTTTACCACAGCAATCACGCCCTGTAAGATAAGCCATTAAAGCTTCAAAACTATGCTACTACTAACGCGTCCTAAGATTACTTGGTAGGCTACTCTCTTTTTAAGCTGAGTCAACAGTAATTGCATTTTCCACTCAGAGCAGACGACACTACCATCAACTTACGTTTCCATGAAAAATTAAAGCTGCAAACTGAAGTCAAGCCGCAAAAGAAGCCGCACTTGCGATAAATTTATTTTTTTGGTATTATTTCTATTATAACAGGCAAGCCTTCATCTTTGGTCCCCAATAAAAAAAATATAATTAAAACAAAGGACTATCAGTGAAAAAACTAGTACTCATCTCTCTTTTTGTATGCACATCAGTTCTGTGTCAGGAACTCACCCTGGAAATACCTACTGAGCATCACAACGAGACAAACTTTCAAACTCTACCAGTACCTGAGGGATTGGTAGAAAGAACTACACCATTTAGCAATCAAGCAAATTCACTTCTTGTTCAGCTCCAAGTGTCCAAACGCGAACTACTAAAAAAGCTCCGAACACCCGAACCACTTCTTGTTATGTGGAAAAATCTCAATTACTACGCAAACTTATTTTCCTCGGCAGAAGAAAAAGCAAACAGCCCCCACACAGAGAGGATCTCAAAAGAACTCTTTGATCATTTTACGGACTATTGTAGAAAACTCACTGAGGATCTCGTTAAGGAAGGAAATGCATTGATCATGTCTTCACATCGTGGAGACGCGGAGTTTGTAGCAGCCAGCAAAAAACTCCGGGCCTTGGAAGCTGGTCTTACCTATCCACTGAACGAGATGACCTCATTACTTACAGCCATACTCCTTCCCCTCAGAGCGAGCTTGGATAATCAGCTGCTCATGCACCTGCAAAGCAAAGAGATACGACTTTTAGCATTACTAGCTAATCCATCCCAAGATGCCATGATGCTGCTGCAAGGCGCCCTTAGCATAAAAGAAGAGTATAACTACTTAGCTTCTGAAATCAACCTTTCAAATCCGGGACTCTATCTGCAGTGCGGGATGATCTTGGGGCATATTACAGCAATTATCAATAGCTATACACAGTTCTTCTATAATGATATGGGAACACTGGGCACTCTGCTCTCTGAAAAGAAGGACATCGAATTCTCAGCACGTTACAGAAAATTTGTTAATGATCTCGCTTTCGTGGCACCGAGTCTCCTTCCAGAAAATATACGATATCTTGAAGATCGGCTAGGGTTTTTCTACATTCAATTCGTCGCACAAATACAAGCAGAAATAGAAACAGTAAGGCAGTCGGAGCTTTTTAGCCTCCGTACTCTGGAATCAACCGATAGCCTCTGGTGGGAGATTTCTTGGACGGCAACCAAGCTTCGCTCTATGAAAGAATCACAATTCGATGAACAATTAAAACAACTCATCGAACAATTTTTGATAAAGTTTGATCAGGAAGTGTCGACCCTCACAGACCCTTTACATCTTAATGCTAAAAGCGAACTCTATTGGTACATTTTAATATTCGAAGATGGACCTGCACGGTTGATAGATAACGACCATATACGTACGCTGCATGGAAAACTCACCGAAATTTATCGATACTTTTATCCACCACAATAAGTCAGATGGCGCCCTCGGGCGCCCCTACGTGTTGATCGACCCTTCATTTAGCAACAGAAAATTAACTCTATCAGAAATGATCAGAACTTTGCCATGCACCACGACGATATTCTTAATAGATCAATCTGTTGAGTCAAAGTAGTTTGCCAAAAAATACAGTGAAAGCTCAAACTATCACATGAGTGAAGTTTTTGGAAGGAAGCATGCGGCCTCACTTTGGCTATTCACTCATAGTTGACGGAAAAAAAATAAGAATTACTCTAATAACATAATACTAGAAGGATTTCAACCCATGCATAAAACAATCGCACTTGGCATTCTCCTTATCGAACTTCTCAGTCAGGCGACAATCCAAGCAATGATCAAAACTTCCAGCGCAAGCTCGCAGGATACAGCTAAGTTACTTTTGGCTGTAGAAAAAGGTGATTTGGATCGTGTTATTCAACTTTTATATGATGGCGCAAGTGCAAATGTCGCTGGGCCTCAGAGAGAAACTCCCTTGCTCATCGCAGCAAGAAACAACCAAAAACAGATAGTTCAATTGCTATTACTCAGCGCTAAGGGCACAATAGATGTAAACGCAGTTGACAACAATGGATGGGGCCCTTTATTTGCTGCTGCCCTTAACGGTCACCGCCAAATAGTCAACATGCTCTTAAAAGCGGGTGCAGACGCAAATAAACGTACCACTGGACTCACATACTCGGAGATCGTGGCCCAGCAGGAGGACATGCAAATGCTATTAGAAAATACCGGTTGCACACCCCTGATTGGTGCAGCCCGCTCAGGTCATGCTAAGATAGTTGAAATGCTCTTACAACATAAAGCCGCGGTAGATCAAGCTGCTGAAAATAAATTGGGAATACGTGATGAGAACGATCGCGTCGCAGTTCATAAACTTCAATCAGCCGGCTCAGATCTAAGCAAGGCCTCTCAAAATGGATGTACGCCACTATTTGCTGCAGCCAGTTCGGGCCACCTTGATATAGTTCAAATCCTTTTGAAAGCTCAGGCAGACGTGAATCAAGCTGATCATGGCGGAAGAACACCCTTGCATATCGCCGCTGAATACGGCGAAAATGTAATCGTTAAAGCACTTTTAGATGCACGTGCCGATGTAAAAAAGGCCGATTCGAAGGGGTGTACACCTCTATTTGTTGCATCAAGGCGAGGACATCTCGATATAGTTCAAATTCTTTTGCGGGCTCATTCAGATCCGCTTGCGGTTACCAACCTGGGAAGCACAGCCTTACATACTGCTGCCGAGTATGGTCATGCCGCTCTCGTCAGAGTTCTTTTAGCCACTGGCGTGGACGTAAATAGTGCCCGCAATAATGGTAGCACACCTTTACATTGTGCCAGCCTCTATGGTGAACTAGATACGGTGAGAATCCTCCTTACGGCTGGCGCCAATCCACACCTTACCACGAGTGAAGACCACCCAGAGGGCTATGCACTAAGGCTCAGGGAAGGCCAGGTACTCGTAAGCACTACAAGCTCTGGCAACAGACTTAGAGGTTTAAAACCAATAAACTGCGCAACAGAAGTGTATAGGCAATTAGCGAAGCTCCTCAGTGAGGTAGAATCAACAAACCCTCATTTACAAGCTTATGAAAGCCAACTCAATATGTATAAGGAAATCATAGTATTGTTATCTCTTCACGATCTCGAAAAGCTGATCGCCATGCAAAGTCCCTCAGTTTGTAGTCCCGACAAACCAGATTACTTAGAATCTGGGGATAATGCCGAGAAACGGGACCAAGAAGCAGCCGAGTTAGAGGATCCCCATGGAAAACGTATAAAAGCTGATGATCAATCCTCTATCATTTAAACTCCTTGATATGATTCATGGGCTTGCATGCATTACCTAAAGAGCGCTGACAAAATCACTTCGCTAGAAGTTGGAGTGCCCTATTAGACAGGAATACCACTCTCATCAAAACTCAGAGGGTGTGGAGTGATAGTGGCAGCAAGAAAACTGCAGATAATTGAGATACCTCAATTATTTGAATTAAGAACGCCTCAATACCAAAAATGTGATCAATGCGTCACTCATACCAACACTTGTCTCATCTTCCGCCTTAGAAAGAGCAAGAACCAAAAAAGAACAGTATAAAAGCTACGTGTCAAACTTACTGAGCAAAGTATAAAAGTGGCTGAAAGCGCCTATCTCAGGGTATAAGTTAACAACCGTTCCGATTCGCCCTCATACTCAATAGAGACATCACATACCCTTTTGATAAGAAGAGATTTTGCAATATCAGGCCATTCTATGAATGCCCAACTCTCAGGGCGATATAAATATTCGTCAAATCCAGCATCAACAAACTTTGAAAACTCTTCAAGCCGATAGAGATCAAAATGATAGAGCTTTTCTCCCTTATCATTTTTGTATTCTATCAAATAAGTAAAAGTTGGGCTCGTAACCGCTCCTTCTACATTAAATTTCTTTAGAAGCCGATCTACTAATGTCGTTTTGCCCGCTCCCAAAGAGCCAGTAAATGTATAGATTGAACACTGATTTTTGAGCTTATAGAGCACTTCAGCGGCAGTATCGATAGTATCAAGCGAATATATCATCTCCATGGTAACCTCACAATTTCTTTAAAAGTGCTAGCATTCTTCTTTCCGTTTTAGCAGGAGTCTTGTGCATCTTCTCGTCCACCAGCTCTTCTTCTTTGTAGTAGGACATTGAAGCAGCTTGTTCCATTAAAAGATCCAGTTCTGGCGATTCGCGCTCACTTACTTTATGGACTTTGCCGTGAGCTTTTTTGAGACCCACTCCTTTTTCTGTAGTTTCTTTCATCAGGGTATAAAAGTCAAGAGAATCGAGAGATGGAATTCCTTGTTGATTTGCGTAGCGATTCAGCTGCCTATCCGTCGACACTAAAAGTATCTCCTTACTTTCCTTTTCATCGATGTATGCTTTGATAACATCGTCAGCAGTTTCCTTGGTCCCCGAATAAACGATTACGAGGGAACCTTTTCGTTCTGCTGTAGGACGAGTAAAAGATCCTCCGTCGAACACGAGATAGAGCGTATGCTGTTTTTTTCGAGCATATTCCGCGGCTAAAGACTCAAACCAACCACGTTCTTTCTGAGTAATCTGCTTACGAAACAGCTGCTTTAAAAGATTGTAAGCATCAATTACTATAATCATTGTCTCACTGGTTTTGACTGAACTCTTGCAAAAGATCCAACTCCCCCCTACACTCTTGTTATAATAGCATACATGTTCCACCAAACACTAGGCATTTCATGGCACAACTTATTACTATGCGTCAACGCATTAAAGCAGTTGAAACAATAAAAAAAATTACTCATGCAATGCGTCTTATCTCTATGTCAACTCATTCGCGGCTCAGGCATAAAAAGGTACACTTAGAAACCTACAAAAATGCTTTTCAAGCATTATGGTCCCGCGTTAAGCATCTGATGCCCTCCACACCACCTCAGGCAGACTGCAGTCAACCTGACCTTATTATTCTTGTAGCTTCCCAAAAGGGGCTTTGCGGCACTTTTAACAGTATGCTCTTTAGATATTTTGAGCATGAACAACCTCTTGATAATCAACATATTATAGCAATCGGTGGCCATGCAATTAATTATTTTAACGAGCATAATAAAGTCATGCTTGCCTCGTATAACAATTTCTCTGCCTCCCAGTTTGTCACTATTGCTCAGTCCGTTACAGATCTTATTCTGCAAAGCCCAATAGAATATAAGCAAATAGTAGCCTATAGCAACTACCAAAAGAACTTTTTTGTTCAACGACCTAAGAAGACCTGCATTTCTCACGTCATTGAAGAACAACCTACCGGCACTCAAGAGCCTGTAGACTATCTGCTAGAGCAATCTCCCGAAGAGCTGAGCAAAACGATTCATCAACTCATGCTCACCGTAACGCTTGAAGAGCTCCTCTTTGATTCTTTGCTTGCAGAACAAGCAGCTCGCTTTCTTTCGATGGATTCATCGACGCGCAATGCTGACAATCTGCTTATTGAAATGAAGCTCGAATATAATAAAACGCGCCAAGCAGGAATTACACGAGAGCTCACTGAGCTTGCTACAAACTTCCGTTAGGACTCAAAGTGTATCGGACCGTGCTGAGTCAGCCTTAGAATAAGATAACTACGTGAAGTCTGCATTCCAGAGATACTCGCAATGGGTACAAAAATGCACTATTAGGAAATATTTTCAAAAATCAATTGACAAAAAGCACTTTCAATGATACACTCAATGCTGTTGATATGAAGATAATAACCAAAGAGGCTTTTCCACAATGAACAAAAAAACAATGCTGTTATTATTTTCAGTAACACAAGTATTAACCCATGCATCAATTGAAGCAATGCAAAAGCGATGCTTTATAAACCACATGGCTACTTACAGTGACACAAGCAGCCGGCTTGCTTTAATTCCTCAAGATATACAGAACTCGCTTGTTCTTTCTTACGTCCTCCAATCCGTTACATTCGAACCAAAAGAGACCCCCCTGCATTTTGTCGTTAAGGGCGGACTTACCGAGCTCGCTAGATGCCTAGCAACAGAAGCTGGCGCGAATATAGACTTGGCTAACAGTCAAGGATGTACCGCATTAGATATTGCCTGCGACAATGGACATCTAGAGATTGTTGAGATACTCTTGCGCGCTGGAGCAGACGTAAACCAGTTGGGCAAAGATTGGAGACCATTGAGAATCGCCTCTAGCGCGGGTCATCTTGAGATAGTTAATGCACTTCTAGCAGCAGGCGCAAAGGTTGATGAAGAGGATGAAACACGGCTAACACCCCTCATTGCTGCAGTCCTTGCGGGGCACCTTGAGGTAACCCAAATACTCTTGAGAGCAAAAGCAAATGTAAACAAGGCTACGCAAGCGTGGACCCCCTTGCTGGCTGCAGTAACCAAAAACACTGACGAAATAGTTAAAATACTCTTGGAAAACCATGCAGATGTAAATATGCCTATCCGTGGCAAGACACCCCTGATAGCAGCATGCAGCTTCATTCCACAACCAGAAAAGCCCGAAAATACCGCAAGAAACCTCGCTATAGTGCAAGCGCTTTTGGCGAAGGGAGCAGATGCAAATCAAGCTAACTATGGAATTAATGGATGCACACCATTGCAATGCGTAGCTCAGTTTGGCAATTCTCAGCTTGTTCCGATACTTTTGGCAGCTGGTGCAGATGTGAATGACACGAGCAATTCTGGACGGTCTCCCTTGGAATGCGCAGTCGCCAACGGAGACCCTTCGACAGTTCAAATGCTTCTATCCGCACCGCACATAGACCCAAACGGCACTGCTAATGATTTCAGGACACCATTAAGCGCTGCAGTAAAATACAACTATGTTACAATAGCCCGAATGCTTTTATCATCAGGTGCAGACATAAATAAATCTGACGCCGATGGAATGACACCCCTGCATTATGCGGCAGGGAATTGCCACGTAGAAGCAGTGAGAGATCTCCTTGCAGCTGGTGCTAATCGAGAGATCACCACCAAAGAAGATTTCACTCTCAAATATAAGCTTACAGTAAATCACGGCCTTGTATGCCCCTCAATAATACCCGATTCTACCGATACTTCATTATCTAGGTTAAAACCGCTAGATTGCGCAATGGAAATTTGTCGGCAATTAGAAGCATTTCTTAGTAGTGTAGAGCCAGCAAGTCCACATTACGATGATTATAAGAGCAAACTCTCTGCCTATAAACAAATCATAGCAGTACTATCTCAACCAACTCAAAATGTGATAGCTACCTAACCTAGTTTATGTCTCCCTACGATTGCTCCGCGAAGTAAGGTACACGTAGAAACCTGGAAAAGTGCTTTTTCCCGAGCTAAGCATCTCGTCTCACTATACTACAACAAGGAGATCTTATTATTTTGTAGCTTTCCAAAAGGGGCTTTGCGAAACATTTAATAGCATGCTCTTTAGATACTTCGAGCGAGAACAACTAGTCTAGAATCAGCATAGTATAGCCATTAATGGCTACACAATTAATTACTTTAACGAGCATACTAAAGTAATGCTTGCACCGTATAATAATTTCACTGCTTCTCAGTTCGTTCGTCCGTTACGGATTTTATTCTGCAAAGCCCTACTTCCTCCAAGCAAATAGTAGTCTACAGTAACTATCAAAAAGTTGAAAGAAATGCGCTTTCAAGATAGGATTATGTAGTCTCATTGAAACTCTCTGGCTTAAAAGCCAGAGATTCCTGCTTCATCGGGTGAATCAACATTCATCCCTCCACAAGCTTTTGCAGGTCAAGCCTGCAGGAAGGATATTCCCGCCTTCCTTATGTTGAGTGCGGCATTCAGGTCACGATCCATGACCGAATCACACTGTGAACATTTATATGTCCTTTCCTTAAGCGGCATATCCTGCAATGCTCCACATGACGAGCACATTTTGCTGGACGGAAAAAATCTATCTACCACTATCAGTTTTTTTCCATACCACTCGCACTTATAAGAAAGAAGAGAAAAAAACCGACTCCAGGAGACGTCCGATATAGCAAAGGAGAGGCACCGATTTTTCACCATACCTCGCACATTCAAATTTTCAACTACGATAGCATCGTAGTTTTGCACGAGATGAGTTGTTAACTTGTGCAGAAAATCATCTCTTTGATTTCTTATATGCTCATGAAGTCTGCTGAACTTCTTTCTAATCTTAGTCGAGTAGTCGGGAATCGTCGGCTCGAGCTGACGATTCCCAACCCTCTAAGAACCGTACGTGAAGCTTTCGATTCATACGGCTCAAGCCCTTGTAACGTCATTTCCTTCGTGACGCGGCAGCTTCTGGTTCGAGGTCTTCCTGCCTTCGAGATACGATTTCCAAGAGGGGTCATAGGGGTTGGCTTCGCCTTTTATCAGTCTATGCCGCTTGATCGGCACATCTGAGGCTTGGAACAACCTTATTGTCTTCTCGATTGCTCGCGTCACGTAGGTAGTTTGAAACACCCAGTTTCGACTTCCCATGCTTCCAAAGTATTTCTTTTTAATCCATCCTTTTGATTTATTAGGATGTCTTCGAAGACACCACCTCCACACCATTTCGAATATTCGATAATCCACATATGCGAATGTTCTTTTGCTACAGACATGCCTGTGATAGTTTGCCCATCCCCGGATAGCCTGGTTGAGCAACCTTATCAGCGTAGCTTGTTCTGATTGCCGATGTTGGTTGATGAGTTCTTGAATATTGCGCAGGAACGTTAAGATATTCCTCTTGGAAGGCTTTGTGAGAGTTTTTCCTCCCTTATACCTTCGAAGGTTCTGCCCAAGAAAGTCAAACCCATCGGAGATGTGCGTTATGAAGGTCTTCTCGGGAGAGAATACCAACCCACGTTCTCGCAGGAAATCCGCCACCACTGGCATGACTTGATTCTCAAGCAGTTCCTTAGAGATACCTGTGATTATAAAGTCATCACAGTACCGCACTAAATGGACCTTCGGACGTGGCGTCCGCGAAGGAAACAGCTTCCTTAGCAGGGCCTCTAATCCATTGAGAACAAAGTTTGCAAGGGTGGGGGATATGACTCCGCCCTGGGGCGTTCCCGCGTTTGCGTGGTAAAAGACGTTCTTCTCCATGTATCCCGCCTTGAGCCATTTTCGGAGCACTACCCTGTCCATTGGTGCATGTTTAAGTAGCCATTCGTGGCTGATGTTGTCAAAGCAACCTCGAATGTCAGCCTCCATTAGATACACGGGCCCGTGCCTGCTTGCGAGTAGTAGGTGGCACCTATCCATTGCATCTGCTGTTGATCTGTATTTCCTGAACCCGTATGAGCTCGGATCTGACAGTGTTTCAACCACAGGGTCGAGCGCCAGGAGATAGAGCGCTTGCATTGCTCTGTCATGCATCGTCGGGATTCCCAATGGTCGCATTTTACCATTGGCTTTGGGAATGTACACACGTCGTAGCGGTTGGGGTTTATACCCTCTGCTACGCAGTTGCTTTATAGCCATGCACATTTGAAATGGGGTTACCCAGACCTCTCTATCAACACCAGGAGTTTTACTTCCCGAGTTGCCAGTTACACGTTCGACGGCTAATACCTTGCCGCTGTACGAGGTTGTAAGGAGGCGTTGCAAAGCTTTCACTTTGTTCCACTTTCCTTCCTCCACTGCCTTTACGATACGCGCTTGGATTCGATTCACAATCCGTTCGGCCTTATTCTTATCAATAGACTTCCAGCCCGTCGTTTTATGGAAAGCTGCACCAGTACCGCTAGATACCATCATTTGCTATTGCCTCCTTAGTCGATTACCCAAGTTATCTCGTAATCTGGACCATACGAAAAGTCTGCTCGCTTTCGCGCAGGATGATGTTTCAATCCTTATCCAGTCCATTACAGGCCGTCATTCGCTTTCTTTCGCGCTCCTCTACCTGCAGCTAATTGCTTGCCTACAGGCTTACCACGTTCAGTATTCAGACCAGACCAGGTTAGGTTCTTCCTTTGCGCCGACGGCCATTATGTCTGCGAGGGGGGACAGACTAGCCCAACCTCCGAGCCGTTCACCTTTTTTGGTCCAAGCATAACAGCATCTTTTGCTTGTTGCAAATAACGACGCTTAGTCAGAAGTTCACATACGTTAACCTTACTGATCAACCCTAGATCCCGACCGCCTTGATGCTAGCAGTCAACACCTTTCCTTACAGGCCGGTATTCGCTTTCGCGAGGCTGCATTGTACCGAGAGCTTTGGACCGACAGGTTGCCCCGTGCGCCCATCTCGGTAGGGTACTATTGGCAGAACAATAGATTACATCATACTCCTTTTCGTGTAATAGCTCTGAATACCGCTTCGTGTCGCACAGTCTGTTTTTGCTACCTTTCTTGGTTTTTGAAAATTGCTTTTGCAGATACTTAACTTTAGAAAGTTGGGTTTTCAAAAATTTAGGATTAGGGATCAGCTCACCTGAAGAAAGAGTAGCAAAGGTGAGGAGCCCAACATCGAGTCCAATTACATGCGATTCTCTGATTTCTACCTCAGGGACTTCTTTTTCTATCTGACAGGTTAAATTAACATACCAATGATTGTTTTGTCGTTTAACTACAGCCTGTTTGATTGTCCCTTCAATTTCTCGAGATTTTATAAAACGTACCCAACCTATTTTGGGTAGCAAAACATGATTATTATCAAGCTTTATATGTTGAGGAAATTTGATAGAATCATTAACGTATTTTTTTCTATAGCCGGGAAAGCCGTGGTCTCTTCTCTTTTTTCGTTCACGATAGAAACTCTTAATACCACGATCAAGATCTTTAATAGCCTGTTGAAGTGCTTGGGAGGGTGCATCAGCCAACCATTCAAAAAGAATCTTCAGCTCAGGAAGCTCATTTGCCATGTCAACATATGTTAGATAGTTTCCATCGCTCGCCGCTTCTTTTGCTCGATTGAGCATATGGTTAAAAACAAATCGACTGCAACCAACTGCTTGAGCAATTTTTTCAAGCTGATCTTTGGTGAGCTTTAAACGATATTTAAATGTTATTACAAGCGTCTTTGCCATTGTTCTTTTTGCTGAAATTTTCTTATATGCGATAAACTATCACCTTATGAGACCAATGTCAACACTCAGTTTTGACTATGATTGATCTCATGATGACATTGACATACAGAAAATCCGATCCGGCCTTTTATAAGGCTTAAATGCTAGGCTATTCAAAAAAATGCCATATTTGCATTATTTACCTGAATTGCGTGAAACGTATATAAGTTCTTAGCATGTTCGGAATATCCATCCGATGCTCCAGCTATGACAGACTCACGTGCCTTGAAAATACGATGGTTCATGCTCTCCAGTAACGCAATTTATGAATGTTTCTACGTTTGATCTACAAGCAAAAGCTTGAGGTTTTGCTTGTAGATCAAACAATGCACGGATGGATGACCTTTCATCCCCGTCCTTAAAAGGAACGGGGTTTTCAGGCCATAGAGAATAAAGCTACCCATAACGGTACCACACCCTTGTTTATAGCAGCCAACTATGGGCATGATGCAGTTGTTCAAAAGTTGTTGGTCGCTAAAGCGGATGCAAATCTTGAAACCAAAGAAAAATGGACACCCCTGCTTGCAGCAGCCACACATGGACATGAGGCAATCGTACAAATGCTCATTCCTGTGGTAGATAAAAATAAGGCTTTGCTTGGTGCTGTTCGAAAGAGTATTACCGAAATAGTTCCAGCCCTTCTGCAGGCTGGTGCAAGTACAAAACGTAAAGCGCCCTTATTCGAAGCAGTGCGAGGAGGCAACGATACAATTGTACAAATGCTTCTGAGGGCAGGTGCAGACGCAAATCAAAAGGGACTCTTACTCGAAGCAATCAGAAGAAGCAACGATACAATTGTACAAATGCTTCTTGAGGCCGGTGCAGATGCAAGTCGAGTACCTTTAATTTATCCACTGAGAGATGGCCTTGATAAAATAACGAGAATGCTCGCGACCGCTGGGTCAGATGTAAGCACGTGTACAGACGATGGAAGCACACCATTGCTGCTTGCAACTCAGAAAGGGCAGATCGACGTTGTTCAGCGGCTTTTAGCCGTTGGTGCAGACGTAAATAAAGCTACCAATAAAAATCAATTACCAGTATTTGCATCTTGGAACATCGCTTGGGACATCGAAAGACTCTTAACCACTACAAGCGGCTTAACACCTTTGATCAGCGCAGTGGCAAAACACGATCCTAATCTTGTCGAATTGCTCTTGGCTGCTCACGCCGACGTAAATGCTTCTACTAAAGAAGGATGGACACCTTTGCTTATCGCTGCTCTTACCGGCGATGCTCTCATAGTCAACTTGCTTATAGATGGTGGAGCGAGTGTAAATAGAGCCACAAATGGAGTGACTACCTCACATTATCGCGACATATGCCTCTCCGCGCAAAAGAGGGAGCAGCTTTGGCCGGCTATCGATGAAACACCAGCAGATGTAAATGTAACAATTTATTGTAGCGATTGTTCAAGCCTTAAAAAAACTCAAGTGAAGGAGCTCTTGTTCGCTGGAGCCGGGCTAACGCCCTTAATCGCTGCAACTTTTGGTGACTATTCTCAGATAGTTCAACGACTATTGCAGGCTGGTGCTCATATCGATCATGCAACAGACACAGGATTGACAGCTCTGTATAGTGCAGCCGAGCATGGTAGCCTAAGATCATTGAAAGTACTTCTTGATGCAGGGGGTAACCCTGATCAATTCGTCTATAATTTTCAAGGCGGCCATATTACGAGAGTTCACAGAGGCACCGTGTCACCGGGGCGAACCCCATTAAACTGCGTAACAGAGATTATTAGGGGATTAAATAGCTCTAGATCGATGAACAAATATGAGGAAATCAGAGAAGTGCTCTCTATGAGCGACTCTTTAAAGCAAACTATTTCAAAAGGAGCGGCTAGCTCAGTAGGCACTCGCACGATCGCCCCTGCATCGGTCAGCCGTTCAATAGACACTCGCACGATCGCTCCTGCATCAACCAGCGCTGAAGAATCTGGCAAGGCCATGCTTAAAGGTAAGCGAGATCAGGATGACGCCGATCTACAAAATCCCGATGGACAGCGCCCTAAAACTGATGAGTAGAAGAATATAACGGGCCAACCATTGCCTCCCTTTCTGGCATAATGTAGCTCCTTAACCAATTTCATGATACATTGAAGGCCTTTTCACACAAAGATCTCCCGCGAGGCGATTGTAAGATCACTGAGGGAGATCAAGGTCAAGCGTATCTGCGCACCTAATTGGGTAAGCTTTGTAATGAGATTATGGTAGCCTCGTTTGATACGATGCGTTCCTAACCTATTCATTTGCCCCTGGGCAGGAAGCCCTGCTATAAAGTCACAATTTCGCGCAATTGTAATACAATGGTATAGATTATTTGGATGCAAAAATTGACATATGAGCATTTTCAAGATAAACTTTATCTTGATTCACACAATAGATTAATAAAATCAAATCAAGAAAGGATTTCCTCATGAATAAAAAAATAATCCTCTATACTCTAGCCCATGTACTGGCTTATACATCAGTTGAAGGAATGCAAAAAGAAGAATCTAGAACACTGAGTCAATCAAGCCAAGGTGAAACGCTTCTGCATAGAGCAGCTGGGACTGGTAATCTTACTCTTACACTGCGTCTAATAAATGCGGGCGTAAATCTAGACCTAGTTGATGGACGGGGACGGACACCCTTAAATGTTGCAGCAAGGTTTGGTCACGTATCGACTGTTAATGAGCTTTTGAAAGCTGGTGCTGATGTACATTTGGCTGACGATGATGGATGTACACCCTTATTTGCTGTAGCTGAGTTAAGTGGCAATCGTGATATAGTAGAAATGCTTTTGCAAGCTGGTGCTGATCCACGCAAGGCTAACAAAGAAGGAAGGATGCCCTTAAATGCCGCGCACTGTAATGGTTACGCCGAAATAGTTCAAATACTCATAAGCCGTCTCAGACAGATAAAAGCTGACGAGGGGAACCGCGAATAAGGCAGGATTACTCAACAGAAAACTGTACTACAATTTTAATTAATGGCCCTTAAAGGGCCTTCTTTATGACAAGCACTTAGATCGTTCCGGCAAAGCTGTACTCACAATGACCGAAACCTTCAAAAATATCACTCACTGGCTGAGAAACTTCGGTTAAGACTCAAAGCGTATCCGAGCACCCAGCTGGGTAAGTTTTGGAATGAGATTATGATAGCCTCGTTTGAGATGATGCGTTCCCGACATACTCGTTTGCCCCTGGGCAGCAAGTCCTGCTAGTACGAGTGCATAAGAAGCTCGAATATCGGGGGCTATCACTGAAGCTCCATAGAGCTCATCAACCCCAACGATCGTAGCCGTTTGTCCATCGAGCGAGATCTGGGCACCCATTTTCTGAAGTTCTCGCACATGCACGAGTCTATTTTCCCACACTGTTTCTTGGATAGTACTTTTGCCAGAAGCTAAGCATTGAGCTGCCATCATAGGAGCCTGTAAATCTGTAGGAAATCCAGGATACGGCATCGTCCTAAATGAAACAGCACGAGGTCTGTCTGTTGCTTTAAACCAAATACCAATTCCATCTACTCCACGAATAACAGAATGACCCATCTCTTCAAGTTTTTCGAGAAAAGTATCCATAAGATCAAATGGTGCTGTCGGCAATGAGAGCTCACCACCGGTAATAGCAGCTGCGAGGATCAAGGATCCTGCTTCTAAGCGATCGTACATAATGTGGTGCGTTACCGGACTGAGGGATGAAACACCTTCAATCTCTATCGTTGCTGGAGGAGTAATACGTATATGAGCTCCCATCTTGGTGAGCACATCTATTAAGTCCAATACTTCAGGCTCAAGAGAGGCATTGATAATTTTTGTCGTACCCCGCGTAAGAGCTGCAGCCATAATACAGTTTTCCGTAGCACCAACACTTGGATATTCAAGAACAAATCGAATCGGTTTCAACTGAGCTACACTGCCACAGAGATAGTCCCCCTCTCTTACAAACGCTACCGACATTTTCTCAAAGGCCTGGATATGATAATCAATAGGACGGGCTCCCAAGGTACAGCCGCCGGGCATTGCTACATCTGCCGCTTTAAATCGCGCAAGTAAGGGGCCGAGCACCAAAATTGAGGCACGCATTTTGTCCATAATTTCTGGAGATACTCGATAGGAATTAAGTGAAGAGGTATCAATCTCAAGAGTCTGAGCTTTTTCATCTGCAATAACCCGGGCCCCTAATGCGGTTAAAAGACTCATCATATGAAGTACATCAGTAGAAAAAGGAACATTCGTCAATTTACTTTTTCCATTGGTAAGAATGAGCGAAGCCATAATTACAAGAACAGCATTCTTTGCACCTGTCAATTCAAGCGTGCCACAGAGCGCTGGTGAAGTCTCAATAATAACATGTTCAGTTGACATATTCGGTTACCCCTATCACACTTAAAGAAGTTTTATCTACAAGTATACTGAGTATCACAAAATTCAAAACTGGTGAGCAATGCAACCCACTCAAAACTATTTTTTCCGCCATCCATTTTTCTGGACAGCATTTATTCTCTGCTCACTTGCAGGAGGAATCTTCAGTTACGCTTATTTTTCTGAATCTCAACCGATCGTAACGATACCAATCACGATGAGCATGCAGCAAGCTCTCGATAAGGCTCGAGACCTTGCTACACAGTATAATCTTGGTCCTCAGGTTTATAAGAGCGTAGCTACTTTTTCGTCAGATACCAACCTTCAAAATTATATAGAACGAGAACGAGGTGGAGCTGCTGCATGGAATACGTTTATCAAAGATCAACAGTATCATCCCTATACCTGGCTCGTTCGTCACTTTAACGAAGGCGAAACACGCGAACTCTATATCAGGTTCACTCCCACGGGCGAGCCCTACGGCTTTACTGAAATACTTTCAGAGACAGAACCGAGAGCTTCATTAGAAAAATCCTCTGCCCAAAAAATTGCTCAGACCACGGCCAGCTCTCAATGGAACCTCGACCTCTCTCCCTATACCCTTGTCGACTCAAGTCAAGAAGTACAACCTTCAGGGCGAGTCGATCACACGTTCATCTACGAGAAACCCTTGAACAATTTGGGCACGGCACACTATCGAGTAAAAATTAAGGTCACCGGAGACACCGTCAGTAGCCTCAGGCATACTATCGAACTACCTGAATCATTCACCCGTTCTTTTGCAAGCATACGGGCATATAATGAGTCGGTACATAGCTTTACCCTCGTCATCGTCTATTTACTCTATCTCCTCGGTGGCTGCCTCATCGGCATATTGATACTTCTTAAAGAAAATTGGCTCTTGCCAAAGCAAGCATTGATTGCAGGCATAGGCCTCGGTCTGATCTCCCTCCTTTCAAACGTTAATCAGTGGCCACTTTTTTGGTTCGGTTATGATACTGCTCTCTCAAAAGAAGCATTTATTCTCAAAACTGCTCTGGATCTACTCATGTCTTTTCTTATCTGGAGTGCTGTCTATACCACCACCTTCCTTGCAGCCGAAGGATTAACGCGGCGTGCTTTTGGAAGTCATATACAACTCTGGAACGCCTGGAAGCTGCCTTCTGCCAGTTCATATACTATGCTCGGCATTATAGGAGCAAGCTACCTTATTATTGGACTGGATATAGCTTTTGCTGTGCTTTTTTATATGACTGGCATCAATTATTGGGGCTGGTGGCAACCAAGCTCATCTCTTTTCGATCCAACGATATTGAGCATGTACGTTCCAGCATTTAATGCTATTGCTACTTCACTCATGGCAGGATTCTGGGAAGAGTGCCTCTTTAGGGCTGTACCGATAGCTTCGTGCGCCCTTATCGGCAAGAAACTAGGATCCCGGTCTTGGGGGCTCGCTATTGGCTTTATTCTTCAAGCAATCATCTTTGGCGCTGCCCATGCAAATTATCCAGCAATACCTTTTTATGTACGTATCGTCGAACTTATCATTCCTTCATTTGCTTTCGGCGCAATCTATATTGTATTTGGCCTCATTCCCGGCATACTGAGCCATACCCTTTATAATGCAACACTCCACGCCATTCCTCTCTTTATCTCAAGAGCACCAGGAATCTGGATACAACAGGCACTCTTTCTCTTCTTTATAGGCCTGCCACTCCTCTTCATACTGTTTGCTCGACTACGCCATCAAAAATGGGCAGAGCTGCCACACAGCCTTCTTAACGGAGCCTGGGAACCGGTCACTCACGCAATACCGTTTGAAGATCAAACGAGTCTGACTCTCAGAGGATCTCGCCTGAGCACTACCACCTTTTCCTTTCTAGCTGCTCTTGGGTTTCTTGGCCTTATCCTGTGGTCGATGGCCTCCTCGTTTCAATCGGCGATTCCTCCACTGACAATTACCAAGCATGCTGCTCAAGAACAAGCTCGATCGTACCTTCAGGAACAGTTGGTACCAGAGTGGTATACTGTCACCAACCTTGAACACCCAGCAGAAAGCGATGAACAAACTTATATTTGGCAAGAAGGAGGACCTCACCTCTATGCAACTCTTGCGGGGAACTACCTAGATGTCCCTCATTGGCGCACCCGTTTTGCAACCTATACTGGCAACCAAATCGATCGGGCTCATGAATATCTGATTAATACCAATGGCAAAGGATCGATCATTCGTTCAACCGAGATCCTTCCTCAATCAGCGGTAGGAAAACGACTCAGCGAAGAAGCGGCTCGGAACATTGCTGTAGCTCAACTAGAAAAACAGTATGGCCTGACTGTACAGCAGATCCAAGAAGTGTCCGCTCAGTCAGAATCTCTCGATAACAGAACTGATTGGACTTTTATCTTTGCAGAAAAAAACAAGATTCCTCTTGCCGGAGCACAAGCTCGCATACAAATACACATAGCCGGCGACAAGGTTGTTGATGCGTCCCGCTCGATCCATATACCCGAAACCTGGTCCCGGGCATACCTTAGTGTTAGGACCGTACAAGAAAGCCTTGAAACACTCTTTCGCATTGCAGAGTATATCTTAGGGGTCCTGATTGCCCTGGCAATTGGCATTGCGTGGCATCGCAAGCAACTCCATCTTAAATATCTGCTCATTGCAAGTGGCTTTCTAACTCTTTTATTAAGTCCTCTTCCCCTTTTAACACTTCCTCAAAACATAGCCACCTTCGTAACCACAAAATCATTTGGCCTCCAGATAACAACTACGCTCCTCTTTAAGTATCTGAGGCTTATTCTCGAAACTCTCATAATCGGTTTTGTTCTCGGCTTCATCTACAATACCCGAATTCAAAGTGGCCTGCGATCTCCTCAAAAAGTAGGTGCCGGTATAGCGGCGGGATGCGCACTGGCAGGAACAGTCGCACTTGTTAGTGCCTGGATACTCCCCTCGGCACCCTGGATACCCTCACTTGCCGGAGCTGACTCCTTAGCTCCTTGGTTCGTTTTTATGATCCGGACCTTGGTCACCTTCATCACTCAAATGGCAATAGGACAGTTCCTCATTATGTTCGCAGCTCAGGGAACACTATCAAGGAAATGTATCGCTCTTCTTGTCAGCGCCGTTCTGCTTACCCCCATACAAGTGAGTTCATTCAGCACCTGGGTCATAGCTTGTCTTATTATTCTCAGCGTCCTTGTCGCACTCTATAACATAATTTTGCAACACGAACCGTTACTTATACCGATCATGGCGGCCACAATAACAACTCTCGATCTCATACGTCAAGCCTACCAAGTTGCGTTTCCGGGAGTAAGCCTTGGCATTGCAGGAGCACTTTGCAGCATAGGTCTCTTTACCTACGCGTGGATCAGACTTATCGAAAAACGAGGCCATGCAGCTCATTCTCTATAAATCATGTAAAAATTGCTTGCAGATACTCAGATACACGCTAATAGGCCAGTAGTTTGTGCGAAATACCTAATTGAGTTATACTCTGCACTACTTGACAAAATTTCTAATATGAAATAAACTTTTAAAAAATATTTTAATTGGGACCGCCGATGCATACTATTTTTAAGATTTTGTTTTTTTCGCACATAATTATCATCTCAGCTTATGCGCTCGAGCACGAAACTGAAGAATACTCACATACCTGGTTTACTGATGCTCTTAAAGTATGGCCAGACTCAGCACTACCAGCCTCATTTTTCGAACCTGATCCCGCTTCAGACCTTTCAGCGGTGCCAGTTCAAGCCACAACTGCTCAACCAGTAAATAGCTCGTTCCTTATAGTCTACAGCTTTCAAAGTGAAGCCTCTCAAGGTGAATACGATCAAAATGCTGCTGCAAGGGCAAGCAACCCTCCTAGCATGGACCGGCGATCAAGACTTACCAAAGCAATTTGCTCATATAATGCCAATCTAATGGACACTGCCACCTTCTTGGCTTTAAATCCGCTGGTTCCATTTGAGTATTTTTCTCAGAATCTTATCTCTGTCTCAAGAAGTATTGAGAATCAGCTCATGCGACTCAATCGGCTGAGTAACCCTCTTCTAGAATTCAGCCTGCGGGTTCTCAACAAACTAATGGAAGCCCTTTTACAGAGGAGTCAAAGCATTACAACTCTCGGCGAAAGTGATCTCCTAAAGGATGTCCTGGAAAAGCTCGCACAAACATACAGAAACTGCAGCGCAATTCCATCTCACCCTCTGCATGAGAACTTAAAAATCTTCTTCTGGGAGAATTTTACCTGCTGCCTTGAAGCACTCACTGCTAGATAACGAGGGCTGAAACATATAACCATTTGAGCCGTCCAAACGGCACATGATTTTCTCGGCAATGAGAAAACTGCATATCTCATAAAAGGCCGACTCAGACTCACTTGTAAATTAATCCTTATATACACTTGCAATTTTTAGGCCGCCTGCTATAATTACTAATAGACAATAATCATTCAACTAACTGGAGAAAACTATGAATAATTTTTTGAAACTTATTATATTATCGTATGCAAGTTCACTCTGTGCATCTCACGTACCTACCCTAGATGACCCTAAAATTTGGGAAGAATTCGACCGGGCCGTAGCTCGGATGCAACATCCTCAGACATCTTATTCAGCAGCAGCAGCAGCAACAACAGCAATACCAACAACAATACCAACAACAATACCAGAAAACTTTGAGCTCTTTGCAAATCAGCCCTTTCAAGAAGCACTGCCAGCTTGGACTCCAGACAACTGGGACAATGCTGATATCTTAGGCGAATTGTTAGAAAGAGAGTACGACCCAAACTCTCTCTTAATGCCCCTCTCAAGCTCACCCTCGCTACCTTCTTCTCCAGCATCAGAAGAAGAGGAGTCATCGAATGAACGGCATATATCAGCTCTTTACAAAGTGAAATTCTGTCATTATACCCTCTTAAGCCTCACACTGTATTTGTATACCCAGGGGATCACATCTGAACAGCTTTTTACACTACAGAAGCATATCCTTAGTACATTCGAAGCTAATGTGCAGGCACTCATTCAGCTGGAGCCATCACAAGAAAAAGAATTCTTATGCGAGGCCTCCATCCACTTACTTCATCAGCAGCTCAAGGTAATCAAGCACTGCGTCTTAAACCGCGTAATAAACTCTCATGTACAGATCTATTCTGCCTTAAGAGGCATATGCGACACCTATGTAAATTTGAGCTCTGTCTGGGCAAATGAAAACTATCGTAGCTTGGCTGCGGATTTTCTGTCAGACGTTGAGGCCTATTCACAAATCCTTACAGGCGCTCAATAAAAATACGCCTTCTGGCTTCATGTTGAAGCCAGAAGGCACTTCTTATCGATATAATATAACATCAGGGAACACTAGAAAAACAAAGATAGAACGAGCAGCACAGACCATATACTCAATTCACACTCTAAGAAATTCGCGCAGACTTAAATAAGCGCCTTGAAAAAGGCGCTAAACATGCTATTATTACAAATAGCAAAACCCGAAAGCGGGGAAGCTCTGCTCAAAGATACTCAATCTACAAAGAGAGGATACCATGAAAAAGCTCATACTCATTAGTTGCTTAGCCATTTCAAGTGTTCAAGCGATGCAAAAACAGGTCAGCATTACGGCCGCTCAAGCGCCAATGCAAGTAAGAAGATTAAATAACAAAATCCAAGAACTACTGCTTGCTATAGAAAATCGCAAAAGTACCCTTGGAACTATTTGGGACACAAGATGCATGTTGATCGATGAATATGAAAAACTTACTGATCTTCTTACGCAAAGCGTAAAGACGAAGGCCACCACTCAATTGCGCAACCAGATCGAAGATCGATTTAACAAGCTCAATACCCAATTTCTAGAACTGCTCAAGCAAGGCGTCGCACAGTACAAAAATGACTGTATAACCTTTAATGGCATTAAGAATTGCCGCAATTTCTATGAATACTTGAGAAGGCGGATCAACCTAAGGCCCGAAGTTCCTGAAGTATTAAGTAGCGCCATACAAATTGAAATTGAAAGCCTCTTAACAACAGCACAGGTCTCTCCACCGCAAGTTTTGAGTTCTCTTTATACAGAACTCAATAACTTATTAGACAGCCAGGGTCTCTCGTTTGAGGAATTCTATAACCTCTACGGGCCATTAATGACGGATTATATATTCTTCTGCGATGAGCCAGATCAATCAAATCAACAAGTAATCTATGATCAGATGGTTGCGGCTACCAAACTTTTAATGCAAAAATTCGATGAGAGAATAGACTACATGAAGAACTTAGCAAGACATGGAAATTTTATCGCGTGTATGGTTGATCACTTTCATTTCTCGGTGTTCGTGTATACGGTAGTACTTGGTAGGAAATACTCCGAAGGCAAGATCATCGATACAGAAGTATTTCCTGAGGTGATAAGTAGTCATATTACTACAAAGCTAACTGAAGTGCGCGCGATGGTGCCCCATACAGCAGCACACCGTATACTTCTATCGCCAAAAGCTAAAAGTAAAGCAACTGGCATTACTCCTCAACAGAAGCGAGAGATAGCCCGGCTTACTCAGTTACTACGGAGTGTTCCTGTGAGCGAAATCCAATATTGCTTCTACCAACTTGCACATGTATGGAATGAGATCCTTGCATTTGAAAATGAGCAGACTTCAAGCTCAGCAGAGCTCATCGATTCACTTATGCAGCTCTACACCGACTATTTTGCAACATATCTTGCTGCCATTAAAAAGATCGAGTCTTGCAACTTAATCCCTGCAAGCAAGCTGAATGTGCTACAACCATACAACCAATTCTTCGAAACAGTGCTCTCGCCATATTGCATTTCAGGGCCCATTCACGATAAGCTGAGTACCTTGAATACTCAGTTGACAAACAGCTAACAGAAAGCGCCTCCGGGCGCTTTTTTTTAACAAGAAAAGACTCCACACAACTCAAGGTTGGGATCGCTCCGCGACACCAGACAATATTTTAGATTTTAAAAAATCCCCTTGAAAAAAGCCTCAAGTGTGCTATAATTACAAATAGTAATGCCGCAAATGGAACCAAAAATAATCCCATACCCAGAGGACTCACATGAAGAAGCTCATATTACTCCCTATTCTCGCACTCTCAACCGCTCAGGCGATTGAAGAAAGCATACTCATCTCACAACCAGAGTCTCTCAGCACAACACCACCAGCTGCAAGAGCTTCTGAATGTCAAGTTATCGCACAACCATTAGAATTCGAAACAACACTCACCAATAACCAAATGCGATCGCTCATGGCAGCTAAAAACGACCTGCGGAGCCTAAAAAGCGACCTCATCGGTCTGCAGAACGACAGCCTCAGCCTTGAAGCCATATGGCGGAATCGCTCTCAGGCTGTTACTCGTTATGATCTAGTTGTGACACAACTCCGTCAATTACAACAACAAATAGACCTTCCTTCATCAGTTGGGGATCTCTGCTCAGAAGTTCGCGCTGAATTCAACAATACGGACTCCTTCATCTTCGACTCTATCAAAAAAACCAAAAAGGGATTGCGAAATAATAAAACGTTGGCAAATATTTTTCTGATCCTCAAGACTCACAAAGACTTGACGGCTCTGATTAATTATGAAAATGAAAACCCAACTCCTATAAAAAAGAACATAGGAATGGAGCTTAACAGCTTAAAAATGGAAGCCATTCGCTCAGCACTCTCTTTACTAACGAAAGTTTATCATGGCCTCCGGTCAATGAAATTCCGAAATGAACTCCCAATGGAAGAACTTCATCGCGAGAGCCTGCGATTAAAAACGGACTATGTACTGCCTTTAAGCACAATTGAGTACGACAACAACATCCATATAATGGGAGTTCTCGGTGATATCAAACTGATGATTAATGAAATTAATGCGCTGATTATCAGAAAGTTCGATGCAAAACTAAAAGAATTAGAAGTATATGCAACTGACCAAGACCTAGAAATGCTTCTCTTTAAACACCACGAGCTCTATCAATTCGGTCTATCCTTGATCAAAGCAGAAACTACTCTCTCTGACGATCAACTTCTCGATCTCATAGCAAAAGAAGCTGAATCACGACGGCTTATTTCTGCAGCAAAGGATTACCTTCGATATAATCCGGCACTCTCCACCATGATCACATCAAACGATCAGGAAAATGATCCATCAATCCTGGCTCCTAATTGAAAAAGCAAGCGCCTTCGGGCGCTTTTCCTTTTTGCACAGAAATGGCAAATTGCGATTTATTTCTCAAACTTTATGTTACTTGTAAAATAATTTATTTATGATAAGATTACTACTAGAAAAAACCCTCTTCATACCTAGCCTGGAGAATATTTATGAAAACATTTTTTGTCTTAATCCTCATGGGAACGATGGCACTTGAAGCAGCAGAGCTGACACTTAGCCATCCTGAATCAACCACCCCCGAGCAATCCCTCGAGCAGGAACTCTCTCAACAGTTACTAGAGCTACAAAATCAAATTGTGGATCTCAACAACCACAGCTTAGATCACGCTAAGCTATGGGAAGAAACAGCAAAGCACATCCAAACGTATAACTCATTGCTTCCTCGTATCGACCTCTCTAATCCGAACCTTCGCTCGCTTTCAGAGTATACCGAGGAACTCATTTGTCTGATCAACTCAAGCAACTATCAGTTATTCATAAAAGCTATAGATATCTTTAAAACCCAAATGAAGGCCTATCCAGATAAGTTGACCTCCTTCAGACTATGGCACTCAAGGCTCTTTGGAATCTTTCAAAGTATCATAGTTAAACGAACTGATGTCCCTGATTACGTAAAAAAGCACATTGAACAGAAGCTTCGCTCGTTTCGGGCAGAGTTTCCTCACCGATCAGCCAACAATTTGTTTTATCAGAACCCCTCTGCAAGCTCTGCAGCTACAGAGTATGAGATAGAAAAGCTCATGGCATCGGAGATTTTTAAGAGTGAATCGTACAAATCATGCCTCTCATGCAAAATAGCGATTGATAAGCTCATGAACACTTATGATCTGCCGATGCCACAGCAAGATCTCCTGCTTGAGGCATTTATCTCAAAACTGCAAAAGGGAATCAGTGAGTTAGAAAAAAGCAATCTGCCAATCGATCAGGCTCTGCAACAACTGAGCGTATTGAATTACGTTTGCGCCTCTCTTACCACTTATGTACGTTCTGAAAAGATCGATCCATTGTTCGAGAAGATCATTCAAATCAGAGGGGACTTAACCTCGTACTAATTCTCCCTGAGCAATCTCTTTACCCTCCTTGTATTTATTTGTTACAATAAAAGTAATAATCATTACAGGAGTGGAACTTATGAAACGAGTGCTGACCATATGCCTTTTTAGTCTCTCTCTTTCTGCCCAGCGTCCTCAAGGAAACTTTCGAGTATTGTGCCATGGACAATATACTTCCGATATGAAGTCAACACTGAAGCAATTTTCGGGGTTTACGAAGCCTGCAGAATTGAAGAAGTATCAGGACTTTATACTTATGGCAAAGCAGCATGTTGATCTTGGGTATAAAATCAGGCATTTTGAAAATGAGCTTACTTCGGATGTGCGAGCACTATGGAGAACTCCGCTTCAACATTATAATGATTGTAGAACATCCTATACATCTGCCTATGATAGAACTTTTATTCAGCAAAGTCTTCCAAAAACAATTTTATCCCGCTGCGATCAGACTTACGCTGCAGAAACGCAAACACTCATTCATAATCATAAGCAGCTGCTTAAACCGAGCGTCTTACATGACTATCTTTCCTATCTTGTGATGCTCAAGCAGCATACTGACCTTGCATTTAAACTCGGCGACTTTGAGCGGCTGATGACAAATCCAAATATGGCAAAGCTGTATGGCCCACTTCGCAGATACGAAAACTGTATCGATGCAAATATCAGAAACACACAACCATATGCTACGTATGGAGATCACTCTGTTGGCACGTAAACCAGTGCAAAAACTTTTGCCATGAATGGTCAAAAGCATATGAACGATCTATATGAGCTTTCGGAAAGTATAATGAACACCCTCGTGCCAAAGCACAGGACGTTCCGGCGCAAGAAGCAATCACTGCTTCCCTCAGGGCTTCAAGTGCGCAAAGGAGTTTCTCCTTTACCAGCTCAAGCGCATCAGTTCTGGCAAGCATATCAAGTTCGTCATACCACTGTTCATAGAAACTCATGAGATCTGCATACATCGGCACAAAACAAAATCGCTGATTTTTTTGTCGAGCTGCAAGGATAGTCGGTCGAATCGACTGAGACGGCTCCCGACAGAGGCACTCCCCATAAGCACGAATCAAATCATCCAATGTTTCAAGCACTCTCTCTACTCGTGAGAGATCGAGAGCAGAGAGACAATAAAGTGTATGATCTTTTAGTCGTTGGGCAGAATCATAGTAATACACCAAAGCCCGCACTACTTGTTCTACCGAACGCTGCGAGCTCAACAACCCACAGAGGGAACTATAATCCCATCCTTCCTTCTCTTCGCATTCTTGTGAGGCAATGAGATACTGCCCATACGGAGCTAAATCCTGAGCAATCTCAAGCATCGCCATATTGCATGCATCAAATCCTATACAATCGATTTTTCTTCCTACGAGGTTGGTGGCATGATGCATACATTCAATCAAATCGTTGCGCGAAAGAGAACCCTGTCGGGTGAGAAAGACTGATTTACAACCCCAGCTCTCAAGAATACGTTCGCAGAGTTCCTCATTCTGCTGCTGACAAAAACGAAAAAAGGGTGAATCTCCCTCATCAGGTTCATAGACCCATCGTTTTAGTTCATCATTCCAAGTAGGCTCCAAACTCCCTGTTCCATGGCCTGAGAAGATCAGCATTGTCTTATTCAATCCGACATCTGAAAAAGCCCAAGAAAGAGCATTCCTCAAAGCATCCTTTTGATCGGTGACTTGTTCAACCGAAACCAATTGCGGCCCCTCTGCATCAATTATGTAACGTGAAGCAACCTGATCTGATTGCAGTTGTACACAAAGCGACACCTCAGGCCTAGCACCTATGCAGACATCTTTGAGTGCCCGATAGGCTGCAGTAGCGAGGAAGTCATCAGCTTGAATATAGAGTAATACATTCCAGCTCTCTGAGATAATGGGTGCTTCAATAACGCTTAAAGATATAAGCGCAAAGAGCTGCCATTTAAGTGGGCTTCTGGTATACTTAATATCGAGGTTTTTAAATTGATAGGTTACCATGTTTTTAGTGTTTCTCTTGTATGCTCTTTTTGGATTTACCTTTACCTTGGGCAAAATTGCCCTCATGTATGCTGCTCCCTTTTTTTTTGTAGCATGCCGCATGCTCTTTGGGGGCGGCGGTCTTCTTGCCTATGTTTATAGCACCAAGCATATACGATGTAACTTACAAAAGGAAGATTGGCCTCATTATGTTCAAATTGCCCTTTTTGGAATCTTTGTACCCTATTGCCTCCGTGCCTGGGGCCTTCAATATCTTTCTTCAACCAAATCAGCCTTTATCTTTACCTTAATGCCTTTTTTTACGGCTCTCTTTTCTTACTTTTTTCATCAGGAAAAACTTAATGTGCATAAGGCAGTTGGTCTGATGATAGGCTTTTTGGGGATGATGCCAACACTTCTTACCAGTTCATCCACCGAGAATCTCCTTTCTGCATTTGGCTGTATATCATGGCCTGAGCTTGCGATGCTCGGCGCAGTTGCATCATTTGCCTATACCCTCATTGCCATGCAAAGACTCGTAAAGCACCGTGGGTGCCCTGCAGTGCTCGCTAATGGGATAACGATGATTCTGGGAGGCTTTCTCTCATTAAATGCTGCACTTCTGGTAGAAACTACCTGGATTCGTGGTAACGTCTTCATTTTTAGCGGTATTTTGGCTTTACAGATCATAATCAGCAATCTTATTTGTTCCAATCTTCAAGCTAATCTCCTCAAACACTATAGCCCAACCTTTATGGCATTTGCTGGGTTTCTTACTCCACTCTGTGCTGCATTTTATGGATGGCTCTTGCTCAACGAAACGCTCTGCCCACAATACATTGTTTCGTTTCTCTGTGTGTTTTTGGGTCTCTTTATCTATTATTTCGATGAAACAAAACGCAAACGAAAGCTTGCAAAGACGATGGTACTAGATTCGAAAGAATTTTGATTGCTCAATTCTCGGTGAGCTTCGCTTCCCATTGGGCAACTAACTCTTCAAGCTTATGTTCCGTTTTTTTCAACTCCGCCGCGGCCTGTGCATAGGCAGCTGATCCATACTCGAGAGTACAAAACGAATTACGAAGCTTCTCAAGGGAGCGTTCGAGCTTTTCTATTTTTGATTCAAGTGAAGAGAGCTCTTTTTTTTGAATCATCGATTGTTTAGCCTTTTGAGGAGCTGGCGCTGCGCAGGAGACCACTGGAGTATCTTGCTGCTTCTTATGAGCAAGAAAGCCTTCATAGGTACCCGGATAGTCATGAAGACCCGTAGGAGTGAGTTCCCAAATACGAGTCGCCAATGCCTCTAAAAAGCTGTGGTCATGGGATACAAATAGGATAGTACCTTCATACTGCTTAAGTGCTTGAAGAAGTACTTCCTTTGCATAGAGATCAAGGTGATTCGTCGGCTCATCAAGGAGTAAGACATTCGCCTTTTGCAGCAGTACTTTGACCATAGCAACTCTATTTCGCTCACCACCACTGAGCACAGACACTTTTTTGTAAACGGAATCTCCGCTAAAAAGAAATGAGCCCAAAAACGTTCGTATCGTTGCTTCAGGAACATCCTTGATTCTATCTAAGACCTCTTCAAGAACAGTCTTCTGCGGACTCAAAGCCCTCATCTGATCTTGTTCAAACACGGCATATTGTACGTTATGGCCAAATGAAATCGATCCATCTTGGAGAGGATAGGTACCCGTTATCAAATTAAATAGGGTAGTTTTTCCTGTACCATTAGGAGCAACCAGTGCAATACGTTCACCCCGCTGCATCTGGGCGGAAACTGAACGAAATAAGGTCTTTCCTTCAAAGCCATGCTTTACACCAGAGAGACTTAATACGACGGCTCCCGGACGGATGCCCTGCGGAAAGCTCAGTGAGATAGTTGGCAGAAGAGGATCGAGCTCGATGCGTTCTAACTTATCTAGCTGCTTCATCATACTTTGGGCCATTCTTGCCTTGTTAGCCTTCGCCTTAAAGCGATCAATAATATCTTCTTTCCGGGCTATCTCCTTTTGCTGGCGAGCATAGGCCGATTCTAAGACCTCTCTTTGGCGTTCCTGCTCAGCAACAAACGAAGTAAAATTCCCACGAAAGAACTTTGCTTTGCCCCGCTCGAGGGAAAGAATGTAATCACATGCCTTGTCTAAGTAGTATCTATCGTGACTTACTAAAAGAAAGCCAAAGCGGCCCTGTTTTAAAAAGTCAAAAAACCATTCCTTTGTCGGCAAATCAAGATGATTGGTAGGCTCATCAAATAGATAAAAGTCAGCATCCTCAAGAAGTAGTTTTGCAAGCACGAGCCGCATCTTCCAGCCGACGCTGAGCTGACTTACTTCTTGCTCAAACATTTCTTTGGTAAACCCGAGCCCTTTTAAGATTTTTTCAGTGCGTTCTTGAGCAAGAGCTGCATCATAGGCCGTACACTTTTCATGTAATTCGCTATACCGTTCTAAAATATCAAGATCTCCCGATTCCAATTGCGACTCAAGCTGAGCCATTTCAGTTTCTAAAAGTCTATAAGCTTCAAATACTGACAAGGCCTCTTCTCGCACCGATTTGGTAGAAAGAAGCACCATTTCCTGGGGCATGTATCCAATTTTCTTATGCTTCTCACGAGATACCGAACCTTCGTCCAGCTTTACATCCCCAACTATCACCCGCAAGAGTGTAGACTTACCCATCCCATTTCTGCCAAGAACACCAATCCGCTGATTCTGCAGAAAACTAAGACGTATCCCATCAAAGACCGTCTGACTGCCATAGGAAAGAGATCCATTTTCAATAAAAATCATAGCACAACCTGTTCGTATAAACCTTTCTTGAGTATAGCACAAGTCGACAATTTCAACAAGGAGAAGGTGCCGTTATCTTATTGCAATATTCTTGACTAAAGGGATTGATTTTCTCTAGACTAAAGGAAGAAAGGAACATCTATGAAGCTACTCATTCTTCTTCTTATTCCTCAGCTCAGCTTTGCCTTGATCGATCCGGTACCCCTTGAAGAAATAGAAGCTCTCAAGAGCCTTACAAAGCAAACTGGTTCATTTTGTTCGCGCAAGAAGCTACAAGGTAGCGTAATAGCTCCGAATCCATTTCTCCGGGTTCTGTAACCGACTATTGCACGGATAAAATGCCTTCAAAGCTCGTTTTAAACAATGCTGTATGTCCGCGTTGCGCCGCTTATCTTTCAGATCTATCGGAATGAGTTTATCTCCTTGCACAATAACATTTCCTAATACAAAATCATTATGCTCCGGATACTTTTTGACTAATTCGATAAGCTGACCTCTAATAGAGGGATCGGCAGGATAAACTCCTTTAAGCATCGTAAAGGTAACCAGATTAATCCCCTCTATCCAGGGAACTGATTTCCCATTCTTTACAAAGAATTTCTCCGTTAAGCTGCTTTTAATTCTATAAGTACCCGTACTTCCTCGTACAAGTCGCTGCGTAAATCGCGCAAGATCTAACTTTCGCTTAGGTATATGAGACAAGAAATAATCCTGAGAAACCTCGGGAATATGGTGATTCCGACATTCAAGCACAAACGGATGTACTTTTTGTAGAAATACATAGTCACCCAACCTAATCAGAGCTTCAACCAAGCGGGAACTTTGAAATGGTACCCCAGGCATATCATGGACGATTACCACATCAAAATGTTCACAACGTCCAAGCGTTTCAATGTCATTATGAGACAAGGTAGTGGGATGCAGAATAGTCACAGTATGGATCTTCTCAGCCACAAACTTTCTAATGAGATCGGTAGGATCGGCATCTGTAAGTATCCCCACAAAAATTGCCCTACTCGTACCAGAAAGCGCAGTACTATACGGAAGTGCTGTACGACCAATCTCTAATACCGTGATCGGCCGTTTAAAGGTTTGAATGACCTGCATCACAGGATCTGCTGCTCCTGAAGCACCTAACAAACTAAAAGGTATACACAAAACAAATAGACACCACATATACAAATCCTCAATCGTGAAGTATCCCCAAAGTAATAAGCTCTTTACGCACATGCCCAAAATCATGCGCATGAATCCCCACCATACCTACTTCTTGAGCGGAAAGAACGTTATCCGCCTGATCATCAATAAAAATAGTCTTCTCAGGATCTAAACCATAGGTAGTGAGAGCATACAGAAAAATATCATGGCTCGGCTTTTTAGCCTGAGCATCAGTTGATGTCACTATCCCCTTAAATCGGTTCATAACTGTCGGATATTCTTCCTTCAATGTATCAATATGAGTTCGCGGCCAGTTCGTACAAGCAAGCAGCTCAAGATGTAAACACTCCTCAAGGAGCTTCATCCCTGCTTCTATCGGCAAAAATGAACCGGGATGAGACGAATGAGCATGCTTAAAAAGAACTCCATGTAAATCGAATATAATCGTTTGTTTCATAATAAAACCCTTTCCAACGAACAGTATACCATAGGAGATACGAAGAACAACTAGATCTGCAACTGGGCTACAACTTACTTGTAACACAGTCCTTCAGAATTTCCTCAGTAACAGGAGATTCAGTTAGTAGGTATTCTTTCAGATGCGATCTACAAGAAAGCTTACCCTTTGAAATGAGCAGAAAACCTTTAAGATGGTCCTCCTCTAAAAGAAAAGATGCATAGAGACTGTCACGAGTAATGACTATACGCCGATACTGTTCTGGCAGCTGTACAAAAGCCCCACATACAACGAGCGACAACCCAAAAAAGTGCGATGACTGCAGGAACAGAGATCCATCATAGTGAGCATCTTTACCCATCATGCTCCGTGCAGCAATGATCCCCTGCTTCTGAGCATCACCCCACTTGAGACTCCTTCTTTGTACACCCGTTACTCGATCACGTATCGCAGCAACATCACCGGCTGCATATAGAGAAACATGTGAAGTCCTCATCTGCTCATCGGTCCACAGAGCACCGTCTTCGAGAATGCGGACGTCAGTTCCTGTAAGAAAGGAAGTCTCAGGAGAGCCACCTACTGCAAAGACAACGATATCACTCAGAAGTTTTTCTCCCGTTGATAAGATTACTTCAAGCTCACCATATTCCTTAACTTCATTAACAGAACAGTTCAAATGGAGGCCTATATGCAGTTGTTTCATGCGATCTTGTATAACCTTGGCAGCGTCGTGAGGCAAAATGCGATGGAGAACTCGATCATGGATATCAATACCCTGAACGGCAATGCCTTGCTTAATTAAGATATCGATCAATTCTAATCCATTTAAGCCTAGACCAACAACGACTGCTTTCCTAACTGTATGAGTATTTAGATACTCTTTAATGCGTTCACTATCTTCCACTCGACTTAAGCGAAACTGACCAGGTCCGTAAGGTGGGGTCTGCTCTCGCGTACCCGTAGCTATCAAAGCTTTTTCATAGGCAATGGTCTTCCCATCAGCAAGTCGTATGTGCTTTTTTATAGGATCGACCGATTCAACCTTTGTACCAAACATAACCTGAATTGATGAAGGCAGATGCTCGAGTTGACAGATTTGTATCTGCTCTTTCGTCTTGGATCCAGCTATAATACCGCCAATCTTTACACGGTTATACGGTAGTTCCTTCTGCTGAGCTATCCAGACAAGAGGACCAGGATGTCCTTCCTTCACAAATTCTTTAATCGCCGCAACCCCAGCTGCCGAAGCTCCAATTACTACGATTGGACGGGCAGATCCCACTATCGGCGGCAAAAGATACCAAAAACCACCCAAAATGAGTGAACCACACAACACATAACTAATTATCTTGTAGTTCAATAATGTCTCGTCTCACTTAATAGCATTCTTCATAACTCACTTTTGCACTCAAAACGAATAATTGTTACCTGTTCTCAAGAGCCACTCATCCATCACCGCATTTCACAAGCTCGGCTTGAAAGCTGGGATGTATTGAGCAATCGTAGTCATAATAACATTCGACAATCTCCTTTCACGTCGCGAAGCTATCCGCGCAGCTTCGCCTCTCTTGGCCTGGATTACAAACCTATCTTGTAACCGTAAGATTTTTGCATTATTACAAAGCTACTGCAAAAAGAAGCTATCTTTCAATACTCTACAGGAACAGGAAGTCTTGTCAATGGTTCGCACGCATCCGAGCAAAGGCAGAGCTTAATCCAAAATGAAATTGACGACTATCGCAGGCCAGAATATGTTTACACTATACCAGCGAAGGACTCGCTTGCCATTACTCGCAATCCACACTCCGACTCGGTACGACTATTTCCGATAAGGAATCTTTTTAATCACCAGCCGGCAGTACTTTTTAGATTCTATCCTACAAAAGTCAATAAGCTTGCCTAACAATACATCGATACGGTGCAGCAACAACTTAGAAGCCGCCTCAGATTCGTTATAGCTGTACTCCTCCATTTCTGCAGCTATTTTTATCTGGTATAAGAAGCATTCTTTGTCTTTCTTGCGAATATACCCGATCGAAATAAGCTTTTCCAAGACCTTCAGATTATTTGAATCCTCTTCTTGTAAGCCACTGAGCAGGCGCAGATAATTCCATAGATACACATCTATGAAGCGGCACCGATAAAATAGGGCATTGCGCATGACAATGGAGGTTCCTGCCTCAAGCTCGCAATCGAATACCTCATCAGCAGCGATAACATAGTTAGCAAGCGCCTCAAATACATCGAATATATCAGGACCTTCCGATTGCATGTTCCTCCTCAGAATGAATTGAGATTTTTTCACAGAAGTCGGCCAGCAATTCGCAATGCACAAAAAGCTCTTTTACCTTTTGTTCATAAACATCTGCTGGTATGTTGTTTCTATCCCTTAATAAAACCATCGAAGTACCAATAAGCGAACCCATTTGCCAAAACTGATCCTCCGACAGAAAACCTCTCTCCACAAAAAAGGCCACAGCGTCCTCCAAACGATCAAGCCCCTCTTTATCGTACTGAAGAAGAGTGGGATCATCAAAGACCTCAACAAGAAAGCACTTGAAAGCACAACTAGCCTTTAAAAAACAGAATACCGCCGCATCTCTCCAGAGGCTTATTAAAAATTCATCTGCCTCCTCCGGCTCTTGTGAAAGCACCTCGAACAAATTGGAAAGCCAACCAACAAGTTTTGTAAAAAAGATTTCCTGCATACCAGGCCTCACAGTAAGTTTTTTAGAATAATGAATCATCGTTAATACTAGGCAATGAATTCAAGAGCACAGTATACCAAAGCAAGGGTATATCACAAGACTGTTTAAGAAACTGATCGAGTTTGAGCTCAGAGTTGCTTCAATCAGGCAATCAAACCAATTCTGTTATGCTGGTAAAGGCAGCCTATTTTCATGAAGAGATCTTCCTGCATACAAACAAGCTTGAGGTGACAAATAATGTACTTATTGTGGTAGCTTTATCGTTCAACAATCAATTATACAATATCTTGAAATCTGTCTTTTTCTCGCCAGAGCCCCCACTCATCTCGCCCTACTTCGTGATAGAAGCCATCTACTCCACTTTATGGTCCAGGACACTACTGGTTCTAAGCAACAGCACCTCATCCACTCGAAGATCATGACAATTTCTTACGAGATATTTGACTGGAGCGTTGTTTCCAATCACTATTAGCTCCTACCTATAGAGTTCGCTCTACGATAGACAAGCGTTACCGGCCTTTGTTTCCGGATTTAACGTTTCCGTACGCCTAGGATCGAAAAAAGAAAACTGAATTGGACTTGAGAGTAATCGATAAATACTCATATTTAAAAAAACAAGAAGATACCCAGCTGAAAGAATCAAAAACGGTCAATAGGATGCCCTCTCTGCCTAAAAGAAGCACAGTTATCGCGCAGATGAGATGATGGAGACCTATTGCCAACCATGTAGCACCAATCACGAAGATGAAGAAGCAATTCACCTCGAAGGCCAAAGTAAATACATAGAATCGTAAATAGATATCTGTGGGCTTCTAGACGATGGAGGTTCATACCTCAAAGCAATTTATGGAGATAAATGCAAACAATTTACGCCTGTAACTGAGCGACGTTGCTATCTAACTGTCCCTCAAACTTCTGATGATGTCTGCGAGATCATATTTTCTGTTCTTACCATGCGGATTCATCTCAAATGCAAGAGTAATAATTTGTATAAGACCATTTACTGTTTGCTGCTCTTTTCGCTCCAATGCTTCTACAATTTGCATAAACAAAAGAAAATCATGTGCCTTGCGTGTTCGAAGTGGATACTTCTGAAAATGTGGGAATACTTTGCCAATAATATTACGGCGGGACTCTATGGAGAAAGTCAAAACATTACTATTTTTCCCCTTTGACCGAATTGCACCGCAACCAAAATAATCCTGAAGTTCCTTTAATACAACTACTGAATCCTTATGCTGATATGTTTGCACGGCGGGATCGACCAACCACTTATATTTAGAATTAGGATGCGGGTGAACACTCACACTAAAGCATCCTTCGCCATCAAACCACCCCGTTACATACCAAGGATCTAAGATTTCCTTCTGCCGAATATCGGTCTCCATAATGTCACCTTAGAAAAAACTATGCCAATATATCTTTCAATCATCTAGCTACTCGCGACACTTACGATTCGCGCTCTACTCGCCATTGTTGGTCTGCCAGTGCCTGACATAATACGACAAATGAGCCACAAAACAGAGGAAGGTATTTAATGGTTTCTTTGTAAATCTCATCTTCTTTATCAATTTCGCCACCTAAAAGTATCGACGCGTAAAATAGCAAACCAAAATCTCGAAACTGATCTTCTGTTAATAAGCCGTTCTCTTTAAATGCCGACATTGTATCTTCCAGCTCATTAATGCCTTCCTCATCGTCTTCTAGTAGTCGCTTATCCTCTACCAGTTCAGCCAGAAAAAGCCTGAAGCACTTGGTTGTACTTAAAAAGCTCTTCAGAGAATCTTCCTGCCGTTTAGCAAACAAAGTGACATCAGTTTCCGCTCGTTCAGCCGCAAGCACATCAATGAAATGAGTAAGCTGTTCTGTAAAAGCTAAAAAACAATCTTCTGAGTTCATCTGAAACCTCCCAGTTACTATCACACTATCATTTACCTCAAGCCAGTATACCATACTCAGGTCAAGAATGAAAAAATCATTGATTCTTTTTCATCGCTGATTCATCACACATCTGATCAAGGAGCACAAAAGGGCTGAGAGGTTTTGATGCCGAATTTCGGCATATTCCTCTATCAAAACAAGAAAACCCCAGCTCTTTCGAGCTGAGGTTTCCTAATTTAAACCCTGGCAGTACTTACTTTTCCGGGCCGTAACCAGCCGAGTATCATCAGCGTTGTAAGCTTAACTTCCGTATTCGGAATGGGAACGGGTGTGACCTTACAACTATACCCACCAGGGAATTTGTTATGACAATAATGTCAAAAATTAATTCTTGCGGCGTTGAAATATTCGTAGTATATATCCAATAAGATTGATCTCATTAACGGCTATAAAAAGCTTTTAATGTGATGTAAAACATTCGATCTATTAGTACTGGTTAGCTGAACACATTACTGTGCTTACACACCCAGCCTATCAACCTCGTAGTCTTCAAGGGATCTTAATGTGTAGCTTGCGCTACACGGGGTATCTTATCTTGAGACGAGTTTCCCACTTAGATGCTTTCAGCGGTTATCTCTAATGAGCTTAGCTACCCAGCGTGCTTTTGGTAAACAACTGGAACACCAGAGGCTCACTCATTCCGGTCCTCTCGTACTAGGAACAAGCTCTCTCAAATACCCTACGCCCACAACGGATAAGGACCGAACTGTCTTACGACGTTCTGAACCCAGCTCACGTACCGCTTTAATTGGCGAACAGCCAAACCCTTGGGACCTTCTCCAGCCCCAGGATGCGATGAGCCGACATCGAGGTGCCAAACCTCCTCGTCGATATGGACTCTCAGAGGAGATCAGCCTGTTATCCCCGGCGTACCTTTTATCCATTTAGCAATGGCCCTTCCATTCGGAACCACTGGATCACTAAGACCTGCTTTCGCATCTGCTCGACTTGTAGGTCTCGCAGTTAAGCTCCCTTATGCCTTTACGCTCTACCGACGATTTCTATTCGTCTTGAGGGAACCTTTGTATGCCTCCGTTACAATTTAGGAGGCGACCACCCCAGTCAAACTGCCCACCAGACACGGTCCTCAGCCCGGATAACGGGTCTAAGTTAGATCTTCAAACTGAACAAGGGTGGTATTTCAACGGTTGACTCCATCAAGGCTAGCGCCTCAACTTCAACGTCTCCCACCTATCCTACACATAGCAGTCCAAAAATCAATGTCAAGTTACAGTAAAGGTGCACGGGGTCTTTCCGTCCAGTTGCGGGTAGCCGGCATTTTCACCGGCACTACAAATTCACTGAGTCTATCATTAAGACAGCGCCCAACTCGTTACGCCATTCATGCAGGTCGGAACTTCACTTCAATCATCTATTTCGAGATGCGTAGACTATACCTTTTACTTGTCAAGTCCCTTAGGAGATCATAATCTCTCCATAGGCCCTGTTTTTTATACAAGTAACCAGCGTGTTGCACGCACATGCATGCCTCTCCTTTCGGATCAGTCGTTACGGGGTCATACCATTTACATGGACGGACTTCCCTCGGTATTACCCTTTGAATATGTATTCAGGAGGGCTTCACCGATATGAGCTGGTGTTTCAATATCTCTCACGAGATAAAGGGGCAAATTCCTTACCCGACAAGGGACTTCGCTACCTTAGGCATTTGTGTTAGCTCTATGTCGCCATAGAGATCGGACTATATCTTCATACATTACTGTATGTTTGGCGTGTAGTCTCTGAGGATTCTTTTCTTACGAAAGGCCTTTCCTGCTGATTGTCTCCACTTGACACATTTTCACTGCTTACGCGAGTAGTGCAAGATACATGAGATGTTCCAGCATATAGCCAAATTTAACAACGGCCACTAGTTAGTAGCAACTCTCAACCGTTATAGTTACGGCCGCCGTTTACCGGGGCTTCAATTCAAAGCTTCGCCTTGCGGCTGACCTCTCCTATTAACCTTCCGGCACTGGGCAGGCGTCAGACTCTATACATCCTCTTACGAGTTAGCAGAGCCCTGTGTTTTTGTTAAACAGTCGGTTGGGCCTCTTTGTTGTAACCTGCCCATGCTTTTTTCATTACATAGCAGGCACCCCTTCTCCCGAAGTTACGGGGTCATTTTGCCGAGTTCCTTAATGATAGTTATCTCAACGCCTGAGCATTCTCAGCCCGTCTACCTGTGTCAGTTTGCGGTACGATCACTCGTAAAGCTCGCTAGAGGTTTTTCTAGTCAGCGTGGGATCAATCAAACACATACATCCACAAGGAACGTACATGCTCATAACACTTCAAGGTTAATGGCAAAACGGATTTTCCAATAATGCCCCTCTTTGTGCTTAGCTTGGCAATCCAAAGTCCAAGTTGACCTACCCTCCTGCGTCACCCCATCACTCAAACGCTTACAAGTGGTACAGGAATATTTAACCTGTTTTCCATCGCCTACTCCAATTGGCCTCGGCTTAGGGGTCGACTAACCCTGAGTGGATGAACCGATCTCTCGGAAACCTTAGACTTACGGCGAACAGGAATCTCACCTATTTTTTCGTTACTTATACCAACATATTCACTTCTTAGATCAACGTCACCTGTCCTCACGGTCAAGCTTGTATCTATCTAAGAACGCTCCCCTACCCCTTTATCAAGACGCATCTTGATAAAAGCCATAGCTTCGGTAATTCGTTTATCCCCGCTCGTTTTTAAGCGCAAAAACACTTGACCAGTGAGCTATTACGCTTTCTTTAAAGGATGGCTGCTTCTAAGCCAACCTCCTGGCTGTCTGTGTATCGTCACTTCTTTTACAACTTAACGAATATTTTGGGACCTTAGCTGATGGTCTGGGCTCTTTCCCTCTCGACTATGAAGCTTATCCCCCACAGTCTGTCTCCTGTCTTCTAAAACGCCGGCATTCAGAGTTAGCAAAAACCCGGTAAGCTTACGCCCCCAAAGTTTAAACTGTGCTTTACCTCCGACGTTAATCCAACAAGGCTATACCTAAATATATTTCGGGGAGAACCAGCTATTTCCCAGTTTGATTAGCCTTTCACTCCTACCCACACCTCATCCGAGCAGTTTTCAACCTACACCGGTTCGGGCCTCCATCTCATTTAACTGAGACTTCACCCTGGACATGGGTAGCTCACTAGGTTTCGGGTCTATCCCATAGTACTAGTCGCCCTATTCAGACTCGCTTTCGCTCCGGCTCCGCTCTTTCTAAGCTTAACCTTGCACTATAGGACAACTCGTTGGCTCATTATGCAAAAGGTACGTGGTCGCGCGTACGTATACATCGCTTCCACCGATTGTAGACAAGTGGTTTCAGATTCTATTTCACTCCCCTCCCGGGGTTCTTTTCACCTTTCCCTCACGGTACTTGTGCACTATCGGTCATCAGGTAGTATTTAGTCTTATCCGATGGTCTGGACAGATTCCCGCAGAATTTCACGTGCTCTACGGTACTTGGGAATATACATTCGTACGTCATGTAGCTTTTCACTTACAAGGCTATCACTTTCTTTGGCTGACCTTTCCAGGACAATTCAGCTAAGAAACATGACTATTACGTTAAAGACTGCATTCTTTAAACATGAACATCCCGCTACCCCTCTAGTACAACGCACGCAGGCTATCACATACTAGAGGTTTGGACTTTTCCCCTTTCGCTCACCACTACTGAGGGAATCACTTTGTTTTCTCTTCCTAGCCCTACTTAGATGTTTCAGTTCGGGCCGTTCGCCTTCATACCCTATGAATTCAGATATGAATACTATGGGTTTGCCATAGTGGGTTTCCCCATTCGGATATCTCCGGATCATAGCTCGATTGACAGCTCCCCGAAGCTTATGGCAGCCTTCCGCCTCCTTCATCGCCTCCTGATACCAAGGCATCCACCAAATGCCCTTTTCAATTAATCACAAACTTTGAATAACTCAGAAAATTTGAGCAACTTTATTTAATTCGGATATCATTCTACAAATATTTCAAAGAACACAAGAAATTTTTTATCATACACGAAAAATCCAATATCTGGTGGAGATGAGCGGATTCGAACCGCTGACCCCCTGCGTGCAAAGCAGGTGCTCTACCAGCTGAGCTACATCCCCAACAATTTGTGGTTGATATAGTCGTCTTCTGCCGACTTGGCCCTATGGTGGGCCTAAGTCGACTCGAACGACTGACCTCCCCGTTATCAGCGGGGTGCTCTAACCAACTGAGCTATAGGCCCAGAATTTCCAAAAACCTTTGATCTTGCAATCAACAGCACACCTTAAGATATTTTAAGAATCTTTATCTCCTTCGAAAGGAGGTGATCCAGCCGCAGGTTCTCCTACAGCTACCTTGTTACGACTTCGCCCCAATCACTCCCCATACCTTCAGCATCCGCCTCTCTTACGAGTTAGCTAAGATGATTTCGGGTACAAGCAGCTTTCATGGCGTGACGGGCGGTGTGTACAAGGTCCGAGAACGTATTCACCGCATCGTTCTGATATGCGATTACTAGCGATTTCAACTTCATGAGGTCGAGTTGCAGACCTCAATCTGAACTTAGACCAACTTTCTGGGATTGGCTCCCTCTTGCGAGTTTGCAGCCCTTTGTATTGGCCATTGTAACACGTGTGTCGCCCTAGGCATAAGGACCATGCGGACTTGACATCATCCCCACCTTCCTCCTGGTTTCCCAGGCAGTCCCATCAGAGTGCCCTCTTGCGAGGTAGCAACTGACAGTAGGGGTTGCGCTCGTTAAAGGACTTAACCCAACATCTCACGACACGAGCTGACGACAGCCATGCAGCACCTGTGTATATGTCCAAGGTTTCCCTTGGAAGACCCTGTTTCTAGGGGTGTCATATACATGTCAAACCTAGGTAAGGTTCCTCGCGTAGTGTCGAATTAAACCACATGTTCCACCGCTTGTGCGGACCCCCGTCAATTCCTTTGAGTTTTAATCTTGCGACCGTAGTCCCCAGGCGGATCACTTATCGCGTTAGCTACGACACTAATTCTGCAGAGCAGAACTAACGTCTAGTGATCATCGTTTACAGCGTGGACTACCAGGGTATCTAATCCTGTTTGCTCCCCACGCTTTCGTGCATGAGCGTCAGATGTGGACCAAGAAGCTGCCTTCGCCATCGGTGTTCCTCTTGAGATCTACGCATTTTACCGCTACTCCAAGAATTCCACTTCTCTCTTCCACCCTCTAGCACACCAGTATCTACCGCTGATCCCCAGTTAGGCTGGGGGCTTTAACAGTTGACTTAGTGCACCGCCTGCGCACCCTTTACGCCCAATAAATCCGAATAACGTTCGCACCCTTCGTATTACCGCGGCTGCTGGCACGAAGTTAGCCGGTGCTTTCTCTAGCGGTACCGTCATTTCGACGCTGTATTAGAGCGCCTCTTTTCTTCCCGCTTAACAGAAGTTTACAATCCGAAGACCTTCATCCTCCACGCGGCGTCGCTGCGTCAGGCTTTCGCCCATTGCGCAATATTCCTCACTGCTGCCTCCCGTAGGAGTCTGGACCGTGTCTAAGTTCCAGTGTGGCCGTACACCCTCTCAGGCCGGCTAACCATCATCGCCTTGGTAGGCCTTTACCCCACCAACTAGCTAATAGTACGCAGGCTCATCTTTCAGCGACAGCAAAGAGGCCATCTTTCTCTTTTTCAAGACGTATGCAGTATTAACCTCGATTTCTCGAGGGTATTCCTCACTGAAAGGCAGATTCCTACGTGTTACTCACCCGTTTGCCGCTTTACTCAGCCCGAAGGCCTTTCTCGCTCGACTTGCATGTGTTAAGCACGCCGCCAACGTTTATTCTGAGCCAGGATCAAACTCTCCATCACAAAAATTGTAAATGAAGCGTTGATCTACAAGATCAAAGGTTTTTAGGATTTTTCGTATATTTCAAAGAATAATTTTTAAGTCGATTTCTCGAAAATTTTCAAAGCAATATGATAATTATACAGCAATGTTTCTTTGAGTCAAGTATGAAGCTAAAAAAATCAATCACACTTTTTTGAAACAAGTACGTATAAGTTTACCCTAAAAAACAAACTATAGCAAGTTTTTTTCTTTCTAGGATTATTTCAATAGTTCTTAAGTTTACTGGGATTTTCCGAATACTCAGTTCATGAAGAAAATTATAACCCATTACCCGGCAATGTCAACACTTTTTTAACAAAGAGCGAAATTCTCCCTGTCCACACCCCAATGAGGCCTTCTAGCGGGACTAATCACACCGTCAGGCCTACAGCAAGGCGCGATTAAGTTCGCTCAACCTCGCCACTACTCTTTATGATGATCCTCAGAGCATTTAAGATTCTCTACGATAGACAGTTGGGCTAGCACAAACTATCCAAGGCTCGCATATGAAATCCAACGCTTTGGTTCACTTTTACCTAGCAAAAGTGTCAAGATCCTGACGAAATTGCCATTTCGCAAACCTTCTCAGCATCTATTGTCAACTATTTCTCTTGTGCCTGCAAATAAGCCCTCTCTTTCGTTCGATTGGAAGATCGCATCACTTTTCTGATCTTCAGATCTGCGCGGACCATCTGGCATGCTTCATTCTTATAAATCATCTCGATGCTCGCTCTAAAGAAGCTCCTTCGCAACCGATTGCAAGCACATTAAACAGAACCTCTTGGCAAAAATGTCTGCTCCAGCCTTTAACCATGGCGAGGCGTTATAAGAGTTCATTCTGCACGATCTAATCATATAAAATAATTCAATCCGCTTCTTGGACATCGAAGAATTAGTTTTGGGAATTTTCTATCGAGCAGCTATCAGCCAAACGGACAGACTTGCAACAAAATAACAACTCTTAATTCTTGGTGCAATGATTCGCTTTGATTCAATCATCTAGCTTCATTAAGATCGCCTTTAAGCTTCTCATGTAAGATCATAATTGACAGTTAGATTAGCAGACTAGCATCGTTCGCTTATGGCTCTTCAGTCAATTCCCACGATAGCCCTCATCTGAATCCGAATCCGCAAGCAAAATAGCACTTAATCCAGCCAATCACGGACTTTCAAACCAGCCCTACAGACGATTGCCACAAGGTCGAATAAGGCAAAGCCCACAACTTCTTTCCAAACGGAACAGACTCATCTCCGGTGTAGAACACGATCCCTCTGACAAATTTATCGCCCAGATGCTGCTGTAGATAGCTTAACCCTTTAAAATCGTGAGACCTGATGGTATCTGTATTTTTCATCTCAATACCCACAACCCTCCCCATAGAGTCCTCTAATACGATATCAACTGCTTCGCCAGAAGAAGTCCTAAAATGATAGATATTGACGCACGTAGCACTCCAGGTCGATTGTTTAACAAGCTCGGCCCAGACGAAATTTTCAAGAATATGCCCAGTAAGTGTCGGCTCAGCAAGCATTCTTTCAACGGTAATACCCTGAAGGCTCGCCAAAAGACCTGTATCAACAATGTATGGCTTGGGCGATTTCACGAGTCGTTTTTCCGCACTTGCTCGCCATGGCCTACACATATAGAGTACATGAATTGCCTCAAGCAAAACTAAGTACCTTTGCACTGTCGAAGCAGACATTCCCATAATTCTCGAAAGGTCACTTACATTAAGTACATGGCCTGCACGGTAAGCTACCAATTTTAAGAGATCGGGTAACTCTGTCAGCCTTTCAATATTTACAAGATCACGCACATCTTTCAAAAGGATGTCATTAACATACGAACGGAACCAAGCTAGGCTTCGAGCTTCAAGCATATCTTGAACAATCGGATATCCTCCTTTTGTTATCAATCGATAGAGCTGCTCTTTCGAGAGACGTTCTTTAGGCGAAAGAAAAGTAGATTCTTTAAAAACTGCTGTGATAAAATCTTCTTGCACCCCCCGAACCTCCCCTTGCGAGAGAGGAAGCAGCAGAAGCGTTTCAAGGCGCCCTGCAAGCGACTCGCCCACCTGCTTAATATGAAGAGGATGTGCTGAGCCTGTAAGAATATATCTACCGGGCTCCCGGTTGAGATCTATATCCCGTTTTATCGGCAAAAAAATTTCAGGCACTCGCTGAACTTCATCAATAACAACCGGCTTTGGCAGAGCCTCTATAAAGCCTTGAGGGTCTTTTTGGGCCGCACCCAAAATAGTCACCACATCGAATGTTATCGAGTGGTATCCACGACCCTTTGCGAATTCCTCAACTAAGGTTGACTTTCCGACCTGCCTAGCCCCTTCAATCAAAACTGCAGGACTAGTTGAAAGCGCCTCTTCCAGCCTCTTGCGAATGTTTCTTACAAATCTCATTCTTATCACCTCTGAGTGAAATTTCACCATTAACTGACGGAAATTCTGTCACCAACTGATGGAAATTCTATCAGAAAAAAACAAAGAAAATCTACCCAGCTCAAAGGCGTTCCAGTTCTCAAACATTCAAAGCACGAGCAAGAACGAAGACCATCCATGTTCGCTTCCCTCATAAAAGCTTCAAAATTAGCACATGCTAAGAAACAAGAATGACTAACCTGCTGAGTACTATTTTATGCAAAACTATTCGATGCCGATATAGATATCCAAACTTGTGCTGGCAGGATTGCTTGCACGTTGATCATAGAGTTCAAAATCTGCACGATATGCTCTTTTCCCACCAAAATCATCTAGTGACATCTTCCAAATCTGTTGCCATGCAGCAATTACAACTTCCGGCATCGTTCCTTCTGGTGTTGTAAATTTTTGATATTTAGCTGCAGGTATTATTAACTCCCGCAATCCCGAGGGGGTATCGTCAAATGAAGTCACTTCTTCCCCAATGAAATAGGTATAGTCACCATGCTCATCGCCTTCATACTCTGTATAAACAGATAACGTCACACCGGGATTTTTTCTATGAGCTATTTGTGAAGCAACATTTTGACTCCAATAGCTACCAGCTAACGCACCAATCTTGGCTGCTTGAGGGTTCATCTCGTTTGAATTATTTGTACGAGCAGTTAGACCAACAAGCTTGATTTCACTTTTCTGGAGTATTTCTTTTTTCATAGGACACCTAATGTAAAGTTATTGGACTGAAAATTTTGTACCTTGACTGCGATTGCTCCCTCTTGCTGACACATTCTACCATAAAACCATAAGGAGAATCAAACCGAAACGCTATTGATATACCCAAGGGGTAAGGTTTTAGGATTTTGAATTGTCTCACCCTCGTATCATCTTGATACCAGTGGTAAATCATCAAGAAAGGGGGCTTTCCCTGGCCAAGGAAAAGCCCCGTTCTTTTGCTTTTATACGTAAATTTACTATTCTTTATCGGCCCTCGTTCCGCAATAGATTTTTTCTCTTTTTGAAATCCTTATTCTGTTGTTTATTTCCCGGAATTAGGGGGCCTCCACAAAACTCAGTAACAGGATCAGTACCAGGTTGGAAGGCAACAAAATTTGTTTTATTAAAAATCCAGCTCTGGTTTTTACCAAGCTTAATTGGTGTGTTATATAAAAATTGCACAATCGCATCGCCGCCCGAAGTTCCTGGTAAGAGTGAATATACTATCGCACTATTTACATCGGTAATAGACAACTGCCCGAAAGGATCACTATCAGCAGCATAAAGAGGAGCTGTATAGTTCCACGAGGTTTGATCGCGACTGCCCAAAATTACCGTGACAATTTGAATGGCTTGCTTGTAAGCAGCTTTCAAGTTGTCATAGGTAAGAACTGAAAGTTTCACCCCTTGCATTGGGTTGCAGGTGGCGTCATCTGTTCTCGTAATATCAAAAAGCAAAGGAGTCGATTTCGCCATCTTTTTCCTGATAAGCGAATTCACAAATTACCATAACAGCTACTGTTGTTACAGGATCATACGGCTTGGTTGAATCAAAAACTTGAGTTGTTGCTCCAATATTGTTGAAACCATCTAAAATCGCGCTAGCAGCAGTGCCCTTGGCTCCCGAGGGAAGCTGCAATGGTGTTGAACGAAGCCCTTGATAAAGATCATTAACATTGGCCGCGCTTTAGTTGATTCTACCGATATTACCATCCTCCTTTTAATTGATCTTCACGTCATTAACCTAGCATGCTCTATTCTAAAAAAAACGTAAGCAAAAAACAAGAGTTTGTAGAAAAGATGAGCAGAACCTGCAAATTTACTCTAGCGTTTTGTTTGGACGAGAGCTTAGAGACCTTTGAGCTTCGCCAATCAATACCAAGGTCTTTCGCATGCTACCAATCTTTTGCATGGTAGCTTGCTCAATGATGGGCAAAATTTCCTCGTGAGAAAACACACCTCTCTGATTGAACATCTAGATTAAGCATCATTAAGGATCGCTCAGGGAGATAACTTTGAACAGAACTCTTTCATTGACATGCCAGCAACACAAAAAGTGTACTGATCGACTATGGCCTTTCATTACTGAAATCAACATGCAGACCAAAAAGACTGTTGTTTATGCCAATTTATAAGATCGAACGAGCGTGAATTTTTTGAACACTTTTCTCTAGAGGTACTGCCGGTTGCTTGTTCCGCCGTAATCATCTTTTTCCTCATAGAGCTACTTTAATAATTCATAAGATTTCTTCGGCGCAAGAATACTTGGCACTACATCGGCGCGCATAACCAGACCGGAAGAACATCTCTCTTTTAGGCGGCCAAGACGTACAAATGGAAGCATCCTATCTAATTGAATCTCAGGAGTTATGATCACTCCGTCCTGAATAAATCTTTGAACTCGCTTGCACACTACGAATATGATCTGAGAAACTACCTTTGTTAATTCCTCAGAAGGTTCATATATGGCGCTTACCGTTTGGCCATTAACATCAAAATGGCTAAATGCTAAACTTACAGGAGTTTTTCTTTCTCTCAAAATCTCATTCACAGATTTTGCGATGACATCTGCTAGCTCTGAGGTGATGTAATCCTTACTCAATTTTGAGTCTTCTCCAATATTAACCCTAAAGGCTCCAACCGTGATGGTATAGCTGCTAGGACTATAATCCCTTTCTATTGTGTAAGGTAAAAAGTTCGCTTTGTTCGCTTCATAGACAGAAAACAAAGCTAAAGGATCGGCAAGATTGATTTCAAAGCTGAGATTAAAAGACTGCACCTTTCTTTCAACTTTCACAGAAACGTCCCCGATTTGTTTAGTGGTTGCAGCGGATTCAGCTAGAGAATCTTTATCAGAGAAACCTCCAGTACCAACATTATATAAGAAATCTAGCTCGTCAACTGCCACTTCTTGTATCAAAGAATCCAGAAAGCCTTTATCGAAGTGAGTTTCCGATTGAGCTTGAGTGCGGCTGATAAAACGGCTAACATCAAAACTCTTATACGCTAACCGATCATAGCCATTATGCAGTAAAAATGAAGCAATTTTCTCTCCATGCATTGCACCACAACAAACGACAACTCTCTTTTTTGTAGATGTTAATATATGATACAATAATTCCAAATCAGCAATCTCATACCAAGCTGGATTACTAAACATATCTTGCATGTAATAAACTGGAAACCCGCTCTCATAGGCCTTGCACAAAGAACTTTTAAGACCTGCTACGGTTTTAGCATATAATGCAAGATAGGCATCCAGAGTTCCCTGACCAGCATTCTCTCTCATGCGAGCTCTCTTCCTTGGGCAAAAAGGCACCGGTTCTTCAAGTGTTGATCCAGCCACATTCTTAAAGGAAAGCCAGCGATCCAGATAATCAAAAAGACTAATATAGCTCGCACGACAAGTATCTGCATGGATAATGTTGAGATTCTTCATGGTCTTTTCAATGCGTTGACGACATTCTGACATAAACTGAGTTTTACCATCAATATAAACATCCGGCACTGCAGGAGCAGACTCCCACACTAGGTCAATTTCATCTGTTTTATTAAGCTCTTCAAAAATCTCATAGAGCTTAACCTCGGTGGAAAATGCTTCCGCTTCTGGGCGAAGAACATGGGCATCACATACTATATCGACAGTTCTCTGAGTCTCTGGCTCAAAAAGCCTATGATATCCAATTATATATGCGCTCAATTTTGGAGTGACTAGCAGAAGAAAGACAGTCATTAACTTACGCATTGACATAATAAACTCCTTTAACTAGTTTATTTTCTAATTATGTATACGGTAAACATAGCACAAGAAAGCTAAAAAGGCAAATCCTTTAATAAAAATATTGACTTTCATTCAAGCTGTATAATAAGCTAAGACTATGCGGTAATTACTCGATTTAAACTAAGGAGTAAGTATGAAACGCATATGTTTAGCCCTTACACTAACTGTACTAGCTAGTTTTGGCGCACTTCAAGCAATGATACGTCACTCATCAAGACCGCGTGTAACTCCCTATAGCCGTACGGTCGCTGGACAAAGACCGTCTATGAATCCTAGCAGAACAGGCATTTCACAAGGGCATGGCAAGAGATTGACCCAAATACTCTAGAATATTTGGAATAGCCCATGCTTCCGGCCAACAATCCTACTGGGAGCGGCTCCTCTTTACAGAGTACTTAGAAGAAAAACTTCAGGTGGTACGACGCTTTATGAATGTACTGGAAATGGCGACAAACTACTTGGCAATGAGCACGACGAGACTCGATTTCCCAACCTAAAAGATCAGGTCCATGCTGTATTACAGTCGCCGGCTGCTGCAGCGCCTAAGTGCAGTTTTCAATTATTATGACGGCGGGCAAGAGATTATTAGGCTCTTACCTAATGAGTTGAGATACTTCACAACGCATCAGCAACCCGCTTTGGAGACCCTAAGCCCTCAATACAAATTCATGCATTGATCTCCCCAATCAGGATACATTAAACCCCGTAGCTCCCACCATGTTTTAAATCATAGTATTAAAACTTTTTCGCCAAACACATATAAATCAACTTCGAGACTAATACTTTCTCATCAACCATCGTACTTCGATATCAGGTAGCATAGCCAGAACATCGCCACCTTCCGCCGTTGCTCGGAAAAAAGCAACCAATGACTGAAAATCCTTCAGCAACTGATGAAATTTTCATCACTTGACATTACCTCTCGACTTTGTAAATATATATACAGTATCATTTTTTACCAAACGGAGGAATCATGTGGCAACGGACTTATAGCAAAGAATTTCAAGATATCAAACCGACAGCAATCTGGAGTGTGTGGACCGATATCAATAATTGGTCTGCTTGGAACCCTGGCATAGAATATTGCACGCTTAATGAGCCATTTTCCATTGGCAGCAGCTTCATCTTAAAACCACTAGGATCACCAGCAGTTCAAGTCAAACTTGTGGCAATTGACCACCAACGCATGTTTACCGACTGCACTTTCTTTTTGGGAGCAAAAATGTATGGCATGCACGAGATTGCAAAAACCGAGCAAGGCGTCACTCTTACCACAACGATCACCGTTACCGGCCCCTTAGGATTTGTATGGCGGAACTTAGTCGGTAAAAAGATTGCTGCTAAAATGGCAGAACAAACGGACGCATTAATTGAACGAGCAAGAATACATGGACATTAAATCGGCATTTGGGTTTACCACAGCTGAAGAAAGCCCTGGCTTTTTGTTGTGGCAAACTACTACTACGTGGGAACGTCTGATTAAAAAAGCACTTAAACCATATCAGGTCTCGCACACTCAACACGTAATTCTCGCCATTCTTTTGTGGTTTGAAGAACAAGGCGACAAAGCTACACAAGTAGCACTTGCTCGTTGGTCAAAGCTCGACAAGATGACTATATCGATTGCTCTTAAAAAATTGAGCGCTAAAGGTCTTATTGAGCGAATTGAGCATGCAGCAGATACTCGTGCAAAACAGGTAACCTTGACAGAAAAAGGAAGAGCCCTGGCACAAGAGCTGGTTCCGATCGTAGAGAAACTAGATGCAGTATTTTTTGGAAGCTTGAGCAGAACTGACGAGAACGAGCTGATAAGAATCTTAGGAGACCTAATCAAAAAAGCATGAAAATACAGTATACCTCTCGCGGGGTTGATGAAAAAAACAAACTCTCTCTTATGCAAGAAAGCAAAAATGATCTCTTTCATAAAAATATGGATATGTATACTTACAAAAGCACTATCAGAAGATACAACGAGGCCAGTTTGCCCTTACGATCCTATGCAGCCTTCCTGCTTTCAACTCTATGAAGGGATTTCAAATTGAGAACCTTGTTCTTCAGAATCGGTCCCCAATCCAGGAGTCTGGGCATTAATCCCCATGATATTGCAAAAGACAATCCCCTACTATCAACGAAAAACAATAAAACAACCAGGATGTCAGATCGACTATCTCATTCAAACTCGTTTTAAAACCCTCTCTGTCTGCGAAGTAAAGTTCTCCCAACATGAGTTTCCTGCAAGCATCATAGCCGAGATGCAAGAAAAGCTTGCTCGATTCTCATCCCCTAAAGGCTGCTCTGCCGATATTAAATTATGCAAACGGCATCAGTAGCGCTCTCAAAGAAAGCGACTATTTCGCTCATACTATTGATTTGGGTAAGCTTCTCGAATAACCACTTACGCGCCATTGGAAAACTGCTTTTTTGCGTAAGTTTTTATGCTTCAAAATATTTACGTAAAAAAGGAAAATGACATTTTTGCGTAAGAATGTAACGCATTTGAGCCCCAGGTAATCCTTAATTAAAGCTTTTTAAAAGAAGCGCACGGCTGGATGCGCAATATACCTGTCTTGGATTGAGATACCTCAAAATAATAGACTTGCTTCCCTCTCTTGACCAGTCTCGCCATCGGTAGCTTCGGAGGAGCTTGTCCTATCTCGGTCACAGAAATGCCTTCAATAGGTGCACCTTTCAAAGCATCTACCAGGTGAACTTTCGCAGGCTTGAGACCACCTGTTGCCACTTTTTCACACCATCTGTAGCGGGGCACGACAAAACAGGTTCCCTTCTGGCAGGCAAGAGTCGAAAATGATTCCGATGCCTGTATCGTCACCATATCTTGACCGGAACCTATCCTATCTTTTTTGTAATAGAAAAAAACGGTAACTGGCTGCTTCACAACCGAACGAAGGACAATGAAACAGTCGATTTCACTTACAGAATCAAGCGACAGTTCGACCTTGCCAGCCTGCATTTCAAAAGGCTCTGGGCAATTTCCTTGTATCGAAAAGACGAGGCTTAGCACGAGAATACAACGTTTCATGGAACCACCTTTGCTCTAATAAGGTTTTCTAACTGACTAATAGCTTCCTGGAGATCATCATTGACAATAACATGCTCGAAAAGTGTCTCTTCTTTGGCGACTTCTAATTCCCGCTCGGCAATCTTGAGACGGAAGGAGATCGTTTCCTGACTATCTTGAGCGCGAGCAGAAAGTCGCTGTTCAAGAACTTCCTTCGCAGGCGGATGAATCCAAATAAGAACTGCATCAGTCACCTTTGCTTTTAATGCAGCTGCCCCTGCTCTATCAACAATAGCTATATGATGAATGCCCTCAGCCAGCTTCTTAAATAACGTTTTTGCAACACCATAATAAGCACCGTAAACGGTACTATGCTCTATAAAAAAATCTTCTTCAATCTTCTGCTTAAACTCTTCTTCGCTGAGAAAGTGATAATCAACTCCATGCTGCTCACCAGGCCTTGGTTGTTTAGACGTATGCGTAATAACCCGCACCAATCCGAGCTCTGCGCGCAAGCGATCTAACACTTCTCGGACGAGTGTAGTTTTGCCTGCACCCGAAGGAGCTGATATGACAAATAATATACCTTTCATGCTATTCCTTTTCATTTTCGTAGTACTATTATTATACCAAAAAAAGAGCATCATTTTTATACAAGCCTTGTTAGAGGTATACCACCAAGCCCTTTTTACTTCGGACTTCGCATAGTAATCACGAGTAGGCCGTCAAACACAAAGATGATCTCTTGTCGTTTTATTAAAAGTGAAGTACGCTAAAAAAAAATCATACAGGAAGTGTATTATGGAACCTCTCAGAAAGAAGGACTATTATGGACTCACTAGACTATAATCATCAAAGGTAGGCAACTCATCTTGATTAACCCTGCTGCATTCTTAAGCAAGTCAACTGACACAAGGCAGCTCAGCAAAATTGAAACATTGCTATTTAGCTCATACGTGCCAGCTTCAAAAGTAAGATAGTCTTTCTGCGTAGCTCCGCCTTTGCCCATTTTTTTTGCTTAACGGTAAGAAGCTCTCCTAATCCAGCAAGAATATCTCGATCGGTCATCTTCTCCAGATCTTGAATGCACAGATCTAGGAACTCGGTAAAGCGATACCCAGTTCTACGTTCAAGCAATTGCTTGTTAATCGGCCACTTGTTTTCCAGAAAATACCATACATCGAAAATATCTCTATTTGCTTTGCCTATTCTTTGATGGAGAGCAATAAGCTTACAAGCAAACATATCTTCTTCAACCATCACCTTAAGAGGAATCCCAAAGAATTCAAGCTCTTGATAGTGTGCCTCCAGATTACGCGTGCTAATCTCAACTTTGACATTCTGCCCATCTTTTACTTTGTCGTGATAGGAAAGCAAGAAAAAGAGAGTATATCTTTTTTTCTGCGCTTGCTTTACAGTTCCATGCATCTCTAAAATCATTTTGATGCGATCAAAAACCCCATCTGCCTGGTCGACTGCCAAAAGATCAAAGTCTAGATCAACTGAGAAACGGCTTAACCCATAGAAAAAAACCGCTGCGGTTCCACCCTTAAATCCAAGCAGCGGCCCTACCATGGCGTCTTCAAACAGGGCCGTAAGAAGGCGAATCAGTATCGCATTGTGCTCAACTACATTCAAAGTCATAACCTATCCTCTTTATAAGCCTGATAATAGCTTTCTAGCATCTGCGACATACGCTTATTACCACCATAAATTGGCAATATCTCATATACTTTATCCCAGTTTAATGGATCTAGGTTATCAAAATGGTAATTTACATGCAAATAGATGGTATCAAGAAATGCTCTCTCAGGAGAAGCGATAGTGTAGTGTTCTTTTAATTCAATACCCTTAACATTCAACAAAATTGATTCCTTAAGAGCTTTGAAGGTATAGGTTTGTCCATCACAAGTAACACTTCTGGATAGATAAGAAGCTACAAAAATTTCAGTATAATATTGAAATACAATGCCCGCCGGAATAAGAACTGACTCGAAGCTAATATATGAAGGTCGATAAATCTTAGTGGCCACTTCAAGTCGATCATAGTTTTGATCCTTAGCATACAACCCTCTTCTAATATGATAGAGATCACCTCGTTTCACATAATAATTAATGCGTGATTTGAGTGCATCCGTGGATATCTTATTACCCCAAAGTAGCCGGAGATAACTGAAGGAAAAAACCGTCTTATTCGAACGCAATAAATCTTTAAGAAAACCTTTTTTCACCAAAACTCCTTATTCAAACTAGAGGAAAGAGTTACTCTTACCTTTAGTTTATATTATACCCTAAATTCGTAAATTGCCAATCAATCTATCTTACAAAAAAACATTTAAAAAGGAGACGACGATCCAATAAGCATAGCATTATGATCAATCTCAAACTATAAAGACTAAAGGTAAGATAATTTCTGACCTTCAGTCTTTATAATAAAAATTTCTGCACAATTACGCGTAAGCGGCTCGCTCCCTCTATGCCTAGTTGCCATTCTTCTAAAGAGGTTTGTCCCTGTCTTGGAGTATCAACCATTGATTCCGCCCCCTAAAACCTGCTAAGATACTAACAACTCTACTTTACATAAGGAACATAATGTCTAGCTCAAAAAGCATACTCTGGGATTTAAGTGGGACTCTCTTTAGGCCGTGTGCACTCGGGCTTACGGAGCAAGAAAAAGAAGACTATTCATTCGTGTTTTATATGTGGTCCGGAACAGATCATCTATCTCCACTCGATGCACAAGCCCTTGCACTCTTAGATCAGTTTGGCCATCAAACAGGAAGTAAAGACCAGATTGCTCGTCTTCATACCGGCGATCCTGTTCCCCTTATTGTTGTCGAGTTTTTGGCAGGCCGACTCTCTTCCTCGCAAGCACGAGATGTAGTAATAGGAGGGGCAGATAGCTGGGGGCAAAAAAACAAGGTGTCAGTCTCAGATCTGGAACAGATCAAGCGAAAACTGAGAACCTTTTTCGATCCTCAGAGCTATCTTACTTGCATGGAGCCTGTGCCAGAAGGAGTAGAATTGCTCGAGTTAACAGCATCTCATTCCTTATATATACTCTCAAATTGGGATACCGATTCTTTTAGACTGCTCTATGAAAAATATGAATCATCGGTCTTCTCTTATTTTAAAAAAGACCATATTGTTATCTCGGGTGAAACAGGCTATGTCAAACCGCAAGCGGGGATCTATGATTATTTTCTCGACAAATATCAAAGTAACCCTCATTCTTTCTTTTTCATAGATGACCAGCCGGAAAATCTCGAAGCTGCTAAGGCATATGGCATAGAAGGGATCCAATTCTCTCCACAGTCTCTGAGCACAATAGTGGCCTCTCTTAAACAACGAGGCATACTTTAAATTTTCCGCTATACTTAGAAGTATATAAGAGGATCCAACTATGCTCGTTGATGAATTAAGAGAAAAGATTAAAAGCGTCGAACCAGATATAAAGGTTATTCAAACCTTTTGGGAGAACTCGTCCCTTGATGAAGAGTTCAAGAACCTTACTGCCCAAAGCAACGAAGAGAACTTTTGGCAAAACCCACAACAAGCCGAGATATTAAAGCGACTCACAAAAGTTCGACTAACTCGAGATCAGTATTTAGAAATGATGAAATCCTATCAAGAGTTACCTGAACTTATAGACCTGTTTGAGTCTGATGAGAAGGAGCTTGAAAAACTCAAAGATGAGATTTATATCTGGGCCCGCTCTGTCATGCGTTTCAAGATCACACTCCTGCTTGACGGAGAACATGATCATTCGAACTGCTTCTTCAATATTAACTCGGGTGCGGGTGGCACTGAATCTCAAGACTGGGCTGAGATTTTACTTCGTATGTACGTACGCTTTTGCGAACGAGAACATATGAATGCTATAATATTAGATTATCAACCAGGTGAAGGTGCTGGCATAAAATCTGCTACTCTCTTTATTAAAGGCAAAAATGCCTATGGACTCTTAAAAGGAGAAGCTGGTGTCCATCGCTTAGTGCGGATTTCACCCTATGACGCAAATAAACGAAGACATACCTCTTTTGCTGCAGTCACCGTATTACCAGAAATTCCCGCAGCTGAGATCACCATCGATCCAAAAGACTTAAGGATAGATACCTACCGTGCAGGAGGAGCTGGAGGCCAGCACGTTAATAAAACCGATTCAGCGGTCCGTATAACACACATCCCTACTGGGATAGTCGCACAATGTCAAAATGAGCGCTCTCAGACCCAAAATAAAGAAACCGCGATGAAGATGCTCATGGCAAAATTGGTGCAAAAGGAAGAAGAAGAGCAGGAAGCAAAAAAAGCGAGCGTAGAAAAAAAGAAAATTGAATGGGGATCTCAAATACGATCTTATATCCTCCATCCTTATAAACTCGTAAAAGATCATCGCACTGAGCTCGAATCCCAACAACCAGAGTTGGTACTCGATGGAGATCTGATGCCATTTATTGAAGCAAATCTCATTCAAATGCATGCCAATAAATAATCAGAGACAATACCTATTATAAGCGTATAGTTCAGACCCTTATGGGGTCGCTTGAAATCCATAGCTTTTGCGCTGCTGCCCACTTACCCGTACTCCAAATAGCAAGATCATTGCTTGGAGCAGGAGCTAAGGATGGTAAGTCCCCCTGTCGCTGTCCTCTATTACCATTAAGAAACTGATTCAATGGCCCAAAATTAAACGAATTAGTCGTATTATTTGTATCCATCACTTGGATCACCCAAAGTCCCGCTCTCGTACCCCATTTTGCAGATTTCTCAAATTTTCCATAGCGACCAGACGCTTCCCGAAGAAGTTCGACAATCAACTGTTGCTATTTGTGCTAGATTCTTGTATTTTCTTCATTTACCTATTCAAACATTTCTCGTTGCAGAACAGGTTAGGGCTGCCATTAGCATTTTTTAACTGGTAATCGATTAGGCACCCTTTCAAGCGAATATGGTGGCCATCAGTACCTTAATGCACAGAAAATTGCTACCATCTGTAATCCAATGAAAGGGGTACTATCCTTAACGCAGACACGGGCGAACCTACAAGTAGACAAAGAGCCTTAACTATAAATGACCTCTAAACTCTCGGGGGGAAGAGGCAACACCAGGCCACACGGGAAAGCGCCATTTCAATTTGAAAAATTGACAAACGGACAAATTTTTGGTACTATCTAACAAACTATTAAACTCTAATATAAAAGGAACAGAAAATGAAAACAAACATAACAAAAGTACTCTTTTTCATAGGAGTGCTCAGTATCTACGAAAACAGTATGTCCATGTATACAAAAGGACAACCGATGTATGATATCGCCCCAACTCCAGAACGTCTAGCTGCTGCACAAGAATATGAGGAATTAGAGTGCAAAAGAAAAGCTCTCATTTCGGATTCATATGAGGTGATTGCAAATACAGATGCTTTAGATACTGTGCTCAATCTTGTGTATAAAAGAGTCTGCGAGCTCTTTTCATCCATTACTTCTTCTTTTGATCAAGATCACTATGCAAACGAAGTTGATCATCTCTTTGTAACAATAACGCAAAAGTTTAATGCCCCAGATCAAATGATCCGCGACTCTTTGAGCAGCATAGCAAACAAAGAAAAGCTTAGACGTCAAGAAGTTGTAAACACAGAGAATTCTCAAGAGAACCCTCGCTGACAATTCTAGAAGAGGCAGCTAACCAAAGGAGACTGGTTACCTGCTTCTCGAGTTTTGATAAAGCACAACTCTTTCTCCGCCAGTTAACTCTTCTTGTAGGAGATTGCGAATAGTTACACCTACATCAAAATCTTTTCACCAGTTGCGCTCTTCTGCTTGCTCAAGATAGCCAATATGAGTAAAAAAAAGCCCGAGTGTTCCTTTTTTTCGCAAATAGATTCAGTAATGCTGTAGCAATCTTATCTCAGAAAGAATGTTTAAAACTCGAAACGATCAAGCTCTTCTTTCCCCAGAAGGAAGAGCCTTCTCAGTAGCTACTGATGATAATATGACTATTGGCATGAATGTAATGCAGATCTACTTTCAATGAATACCAAAGAAAAAACGGTTCTATTGCACTAGCACTGGTCAATAACAGTATCGAATTATGAGATTCAAAATGAGCTCATTAATCCATTAAAAAAGGATCTAACTGCCACTATTCCTTTGGTTTAGGATTAAGGCTGAATGACAAGACGAGCGAGAAAAACATTTCTTACACACCATTAGATCTTTTCAAAGAGAGTGCCCGAGAGAATTCTTTATCTGCAGTCCTTTATACTGCGTATTAGATACAGCAGCCAAAGAAACCCAGCCTTCAAGAGGTACAAAAACTGCATTTCTTACGTACTCATCAGAGATGTACCGAAACTGTTCTCTATAGAATTCCTTATCTCGATCATTTAAGGAAGTGTTCTTCATAGTGAATATTAGATATAACTGCCAAAGAGATAAATCTTTGTACGGCGCTATATCCCAAATCCTTGCGCAGTCGGACAAAATCATCGCAAATCGGCCATCACCTGTTATTTGTATCGATTTAGCAAGAGTGAGATTGTCTGGTAAAGAACAATAGGGTAAAAGAGCTGCATATTTTTGGCTCGAGATCTCTGAACCAAATTTTTCGTCTGGTGAGGTATAAATTTCACATCTAGGAGCTTTCAGAGGCGCTTCCTTATATGAGAAGAGATCCCAAATCAAAGTTTCATCAGCAGATGAACTTATTGCCCAGTCAGATGTAATATGGAGCTTCTTTACCTCTTGTCCATGCCCCTGAAGGCAAGCACAGGGAAAGAAAAGTTCACCTTCTCTTCCCTCTTTATTACGTAGGTCCCATAACAAAACCTTTGTTGCACGGTGAGAAAGTAGCCAGTCTCCGTCAGGGCTTATGGATAGAGCATTTGGTGGTAAACTGTGCCCAATGAGCCGGTAAAACAATTTCGGATCTTCAGAATTTTCGAGTATGATGGTACTGTCTTCAAACCGTAGCAACCATTTCCCATCGGGTGTCATACCTTGGATGACTGCACTTGCATCACCCTCAGATGTTAGAAACTGTGTAAATTGGGCAGATCTTTTGCAATCAGAACTAAGCACTATTCTTGGGTCAAAGCTATAGCCTTCAAGTGCATAGCGAGTCATAGTTGACACGTCCCAAAATATCGGTGTCTTATCAATGGGCCCAGAAGTCAAAGCTATTTTACCATTCTCACTGAGAAATGCATGAGCTCCAGCCTTCGTATCTTCTGGAAGACATTTCAATCGCTGAACTGTGAAGCTATCAAGTTCGCAACAGGCCCCACGAGGAGTTAAGGCCCGAGCAGTGCTTGTATCTCCCTTTTTTTGAAAAAGATACGTACATCTACTCGTGTCAGAATCAGCAAAGGTGATCTGATTTTCACCAGATCCAAGGACAATTCTATCAGCAGCAAGCGATGCTGAAGAAATCAATCTTGGATAGCTTTCGAAGTCGCCACGATACAGACATGGTGGCACGAGACGTACGAGATATTCTCTCTCTGATGATATAACCAGTTTTTTAATACCCTCTTTAGTATCTTCGGCCAACAAATCAAAATAGTTTTGAGGAGCTTTACCTTGATCTACAAGCTGTTGTCTTCTTTCATGTATCATTGCACATTGTTGCATCGCTCTGAGGCTAGCACTCCCGAGACACAGAAGAACAATACCTACATACTTCATTTAAATTCCTCCACAAGCATGATTTGTCAGGTTATACAAACATTCTTTATGAACCCCCAGCCACTCTGACTGGTTACTCTATCATACCACCTCCAGATCGTTAAAAAAACACCCTCAATACCATCCACAATGAATTTGATGCAAACACACCCGACCAAAAAGGAAAATAGTCTTCTTTATTTTTTGCGAGCGAAGCTGACAGGCCACCAAGAATAAGAGGCAAGGAATAGTCAATAGACATAAAGATACCTCCAAGGAGCAAGGTTGCATTTATCTTTGCAAATTTAAGTAGATATCCAAAGAGGGCCCCAAGTACAACAACCCAAGGATCAAAACTCTTCACCATAATAAAATTAATAAGGAGCGACCTCGAATAAGCACGAGTAACAGGCAAAGCTCCCCCCTGTGAACCTAACTCAAACTGGTTGCTCAGCAACCACACTATACCTCCAAGACAAAGGCTACCCACAAGCAGGCCCAACCATTGATACCGTGCCAAGTGGTTTCCATTTATCTGAGCTAAACGTCCCATTTTTCTTCCAAAGAGAGCATCACAGGCTATCCCAGTTGCAATTTCTACATAGGTGGCAACTAAGGTTATTTGAAAGGGCGTATAGCTAAAAAGAAACATGCCCGGTACCATAACAAAGGTAGCAAACCTGCCTAAGAGAGCTAATCCTAACTTTCCAGCAATAAGCATCATTTGATACCCACATAGTAAAGTAAATATAAGGAGGTAGAACTGACCAAGAAACGAAAACTCAAAATAGGAAAGTACCAGACTGTTTACTATAAGAATCGCTATACCTAAAAGCCAAGGAAGAGAAGAGCCCTCTTTATTAGTATAGAGGTGAGTAAAGGTTGACTTTAACACCTTGGGCAGTTCAAAAAAACCAAATAAAGCTCCATAGATTACCATACCCCCACTAAATGCAGTCCTAAAATTTTCAAGGGAACCCAGTGGTGCAGCAGAGGTAATAAAGCTCGAAAGAGAAGGATAGATATAATACAATGGCTCAATACAGAAAACATTCACCAGGATCCCTAAAAAAAGGGGAAGTGCAATCACATGGCCTGTCACAAATCCAATCGCCCAAAACAGAGCAATCGTATCCGTTTGCAAAGAAATAGGGGGGAGGGTAAGAGCCCCAAAGGAATATTTTTGCAGGAGAATGATGGGCTGAGAAAGAACCTGTACTCCGGACCTGACAAACAATAAAAGCTGGGTACTGACAAACCCCACTGCAAGCATAACTGCATTGCGCATATCATCCGCAGCAGCAATCATCTTATACATAAGCTCACCCAGGGGAAACGGCAACTCCTGTTTGTCAATAAGCGTATGTTCAAACACATGAGCGAGCAAAAGCCCCCAAGAACCAGCTGCGCACGCAAGTAAGGTCAATACTGTTGCAAACGTGAGTGGTGCAGCCATCAATGAACAAAAAAGTGGCTTGTCGACAAAGAATAAGGTAGGAAAACTAAAACCACATGCCGTTGCAAGGATACCACAGATACCCCCTGCAGCAGCCGTCAATCCAAGCGCTTCGCCCTTCTCTTTAGCAGTATACCACCGTCTAAGCAGATACAAAATAAGCATCCCGGCGAGTATAAGCGTCGTTTCTATCCACGGACCTATGGCAGTCGCCATAGCTATATAGCTCATTATTGCTGTCGAAAAAAATGAAAGCACACAGGCCAAAACAATATTTATTAAAGTCATAGGTTTCCTCACACTATTACTCTAAACTACGCTGATAGAAAGGTAAAGCTGAACTTTGATAAAAAGCAAAAACTGACAATTTTATAATTTCTTTTTGAAATTGTTGCTTTTTTCTTTTCTAATATGACATAATGAAAATGAATAAGCGCTTATCGATGTACACATATACAACAACCATTTAATCTTTTCACAAAGGAGAAGATATGAAGAAGATGTTATTTGCCTCCATAGTTTTGCTGAGTGCTAGCTTAGCTGATGCACGTCGTTGCGGAACCCGACGATGCGATCGTCGAACAACCTGTGCAACAAGCTGTGCAAGACCTGTATCTTGTGCACAACCTTGCGAGCCAGTAGCTCCAAGATGCTGCAAAACTATTATGGTCCCTCAAACAATTCAGGTAGAGAAGGTAATTGAAGTTCCTGCTCGCAAAATTGTGATACCACAACCTTGCTTGGTTGAGCATATCCCTCAACCACCAATTGAAGTAAGAATACCTCAACCACCAATACCTCAACCGGATATTATCGAGTACAAGTGTGTGCCTGATCAAATCCGTCAGATACCACAACCTGATCTCATCCGTTGGGAATGCCCAGCAGATTGCAGAGAATCATAAGCTGATTTGAATCTTCAATAGCAAAGTTCACAAAGTCCTTCCTCTGAGTTATACTCAGGGGAAGGACTTTTTTTATGTTTATACATCGCGGCATCTACGGCATTCTGGTACGAGACAACCAGCTTCTCCTTGTTCGTAAAGCACGAGGACCGTACACAGGACTTCTCGATTTACCTGGAGGCAAACCGGAGCCTGGCGAATCGGACAGCGATGCTCTCCTGAGAGAATTGACAGAGGAAACCGGAATTATCGCTCACTCACACCATCTGCTTACCAAAAAAGAAGTAATAATAGCATATACAGAAAACCAGGTCCGCCGAACATTGAACCATATCGGCATACTTCATGTTATTGATTCATATGATGCTTCTAAAATTGCGTATGACAAGATTAAGGAAGATGTATCTGGTGCAGGGTGGTACACGAGTACTCAACTTAAAAAAGAGGAACTAACGCCTTTTGCAGCGTATGTGGTAGAGATAATAGATACTTAAGATTCGAATTCCCCGGACCAGCCCCCATCATCTTTACAGGCATCATGACATGAAGCCTCACCGGTATGAATCTGTCTATGTAAATCAATATTCGGGCAATTACACAGCGCTCCTGTTTCAGTTTGCGTCATGCTTCCCGCAAGCGTGCCACAGATGCCACAATTAGGAGATTGTCGTACTTTATTCGCACAGACGCACTTGACCTCCTTTGAGGCACTCATGGAGCCGGTCAGCCCAAAAATCAAGATAAGAAATACAGAGCTTTTAATCATGATGATTCCTTTTTATAGTAATCTACTCTATCTTTAGCCTAACAAATTGCCAGATAGAAAATCAAGATTTAAAAGTCTGAAAGTTTCGAGCCTGCCAGAAAATGCATGTGAAGATGGAATACTCTTTGCCCTACCCCCGCCCCATTATTGACAAGAAGCCTAAAATCTTTCGCTTCAGGAATTGTCGCAGAAAGATACCGAGCCATTTGAAGGAGTCGTGATCCTACACAGCAATCTTCGACCTCCTGCAAGTCCCTATAATGATGTTTGGGAATAATTAAATAATGAATCGCCGCTTTGGGAAAAATATCTTTAATGACGAGAACATCGTCAGTCTGCGCTACAATATCAGCGGCAACCTGACCAGCAATGATCTTACAAAAAATACAATCCATGAGCTCCTCTAAGATGGTGCCGGGGGTCGGACTCGAACCGACATGGTATCGCTACCGCGGGATTTTGAGTCCCGTGCGTCTGCCAATTTCGCCACCCCGGCGCAGAAAAATCTTTATACAGTCTACTTAAAACCAGAGATTCGTCAACTTACTCACAGGCAAATAGCACATTGAAGCTGGTTTAAGAGAATATCCCTGTCTAGCCTTTAAAGACATGAAGAACCACTCTGCCATAGTCATCGCCTGTTAAAATATGTTTACCATCTGCCGTCATTTGTAATGTGGTTAACGGTATGACAGGAGCAGGCAGTGGCAGTAACTGCTTTAGTGGCTTTTCAAGATTCTTAAGTTCACAGAGATACAGTTCCCGAGAGGTGGCTATTCCTGCGTAATTACCGTCTTTTGAAAGTGCTAGATGAGTTACCTCGTCATCAAATTCAAAAAGACGATATGCCAGGTATTTTCTATCAAAATCGTATAATCGAACTGATTTTTCCGTACCCACAAGAGCCTTTTTGTCATTCATAGCAATAGCGGTTATGTGGCCTTCTCCTATCTGGAGGACCTCTTCCGCACCATGGATAATAAAACGTCTAAGCTTATCATTATTTACTACAGTGAGTACCTGATCTGCAAGAGGGCTACAGTCCGTGAGAACAGTCTCTAGCTGAACACCGGTGTTCTTGTTGAGCGCCCTTCTTTCTGGCTCCTTATGCTCAGTGGAGCTTCCAGTCATCCCATCGAAGATCAAGCCAGATGTACGAACTTCGCGCATCTTGTGGGCGAATAGACCTATAATGCTATACTTGTCCTCTTCCTTCGGATCAATACCCAATTCCCAATGGGTAACAGTACCATCTTGAGAGACCGTTAGACCATTTATCTTCCCATGGCCACAGTCTTGTGTTAAATAATTTTTCACAAGGGGAAGTACGTGTCGTTCTCCAAGTGCGATAATGCCTTCCTTTATTCGAAACATCAAATACATCAAGGTCCCATCCTCGACACCTACTCCAGCACAATAGCCAGGTACTCCACCATGATTATTTACACGCCTGACCACAACTGATGTTATGCGCTTTGGATGCTTCAACTTCAATAGCAATTTGTATGTGCTGAATAAGTCATCGTCCAGCTCCAACGCTTCGACAGCACCAGCTTCCGATCCAGTGATAAGCAAACCGCCACCAAAATAAGCTGATATTATGCGGTCCTTGGAAGGTCTTGCTAGCTGTATCCTTTTCGAAGCCTTGACATCAAAAATACTTATCTCGTGACCACTTATTATTGCTACTAGACCCCTCTTACCCAAACAACAAAGAGTTTCAGATTGACTGCATTCACCATGCATGAGAACATAACTTTCAACCTTACCAATAGTTTGATGGCGTGGATCCCCAAGATCTTCCAATAGATACTTTCGTTCGGAATCCTCAACGAGCCTCCTTCCTACACGATGCTTGATTAAAAAGTGATCAGGCAGGCGAATCATATCGACCTTCTACCTTTGCACTACCCTGGAGACGTGCTCCATCAGAAACTGCTGAGCCGACGCTGTTGTCCCCAATAAGCCTGAGCTTTCATAAAGCTCTACTCTGTCTCTGTCCGTTGGAGCTCGAGCTTTTCGATTATCTTTGGAAGAACGCTTTTCTTGGGAACGATCTGATAAGGGGAACTACTGATATCATCGGGGCTTGTCCCAGAAGATGCTGATCTTGCAATACCAATCTCAACGTCTGGACGCGCAGCATCTGCTGGAGAATGCGTTACCAGAGTAAGCGCAGGAACTCTGGCACCAGCTATCTGAGAGCCAACCTGCTTACTCTTCACCTCATTCATTGCTAAGAGCACTCCTGCAAACGAGAGCATGATACCCACTGCATATTTCATGATAATTCTCCTTTAAGCAAATCAGGTATTCTTGTTCTATTTAAAACTGAACAGGGTCACCCTTCCATATGCATCAGCTACCAGAATACGCGAACAGTCAAGATTCACCTTTACCGAGGTTAGAGGCCTTCGTTGACCACTTAGGAGTGGCTGGATTAGTGGTGATTTCGGATCAATCAAACTACAAAGATAGACCTGTTCGCCCGTAGCAACTACCCCCCAATTACCATCGTTTGAAAGTGCCGTACATAACGTCTTACCGTCTAGTTTGAAAGGTTCGGATTCGCATTTTGTAGCAAAGTCATAGAGTCGAACCAGGTCTCCCGTTCCCACAAGAGCCTTTTCATCATTGATACCAACTGCTGTTATCTCGCCCTTTCCTATTTGCAGAAGCTCAGCTCCTGTATGTGGTATAAAGAGTCTGAGTTTATCCCCTACTGCAGTTACTATCTTAGTTAACTTAGGATTACCGGCCACGAGAACCTTCTGCACCGATTTTTCCATTTCCCTATATTCTCCCATAGATCCGGTCATTCCATCAAGAGCAATCCCGCACGATGAAATATTCCAGATCTTACTCGCACTCGTAAATGTCTTTTTAAAATTTTTTAAACTGAACGGATCCTCCTCAAGCGGCTCATCTCTCGATTCCCAATAGATGACGGTCCCATCTTGTGATACTGTGAGACTAGCTATTCGTCCTTCAGCAGAAAGTTCACCTAAATGGGTTTTTACGAGAGGCGCAAGAGCTTGCTCTCCTTGACCTTTAAGCCCTTTTACTGTGTCAAACATAAAATACTTGAGGGTTCCATCATTCATCCCCACTACAGCACAGTAGCCTCTTATGCCATCTATAATATTCACAGCTTGCAGCGCAATTGATGTTATGGCCCCAGCCTGCTTTGGCAATAATTTGTATCTTACGTCAGCTAGATTAGTAGACGATACCTCCCATGCTTCGATCGTGCCATTAGCAGATCCAGCAAGAAGCATACAACTATCACAAGCCGCTGCAGTTATAGGCGCATTAGACTTAGAAGGTGTGAGCCGAACCTTTTTATGTACGCCTGGTGTCGATTCATCAAGCATAGCTGTTATCTGACCATCATTTATTACTACAACACGTTTACCGTTCTTACTTAAACAACAAAGAGTATCAGATATCTTGGTTCCTCCTTGAACGAGAACGTATGTATCTACCGGACATATAGCAGGGTTCTCAAGTGCTGAAGACTGAAGATCTAATTGATGAGTCTCTATAAAAGTCTGTCGCTCCCTACTTACAGCTACGGTTTCAGGTTCTGCCGGCTGCAATAAGACTGGTTGCAGAATAGACCTCGATGGCGAATCACAACGACTTGTGCCTGGCTGCGATGTAGCAGCGGCACGTTGAAATCTTTCCGTGGACACTCCCCTACTAGGAACTCCGTCAGTTGAAAATTGCCTGGTATACAATACATTTGTCAGGACTGTTGGCGCTTCAGGCCTTTCTGCTTTTAGTATTCCAGCGAGATTTATCTTATCAAGTTCACTAATTGCGCGAGGTCGTCGATCTTTCGAGCCTCTACCAGACGTGGGAGCGCTTTGTACATCATCGGGACTCGTACCTGACGACACTGATTTTGTAGCCTCAATTTCTGGCTGAGCAGCATCTGCAGGGGTTTTAGCTGAAGAAGCTGCATTTGCCCTTACCTGTTCTCTCTGCTCCGCCTGAGCTCTTTGCGAATGCAAAGCTGGACCCTTGGCTGGCGAAGGCATATTAGATCGCATCTGTTGTTTCTGCTCTGCCGGAATTTCTGATCGCATAGCCAATGCTGGAAGCCTTGCTGGCGAAGATGTATTTGATCGTACCTGTTCTTTCTGCATCGCCAAGAGCGTAGTTCCTGTAAGCGAGAGCATGATACCCATTGCATACTTCATGATATTTCTCCTTGCAATAAAAAGTGGCACCTATCTTGTTTTAAGTTTATTGCATCTTTCCTCATTTGTCGATGCAAATTTTTTCCATCACTCAAAGCTGCGCATGCGCATACAAGCCTAAACATGGTTCTCACCCTTCAATGGTAACGTAACACATACTGCACATTCCATCATAGTTCTTCAAAGAAAAATGACAGTCTTTATAATTATAGCTTATCTTAGCTACAGACATTTGTCGATTACTATTTTTTATTTTTCGCAGAAGTTTCTCTTGAATCCTAAAACAAAGTATCCGAAAGAAGAAGGAGCGGCATATAGAGGGCGACAATAAGACCAGCGATACATCCTCCTAACACCAGTAGGAGGAGTGGATTAATAAGAATAACGCACCTTTGCAGCTTGCTAAACATCCGCTGTTGATAGGTACGAGCAGCAAATCCTATCATGTGCCCAAGCTCACCAGATGTTTCTCCAATGATTATATAGGATTCAAGCTCAGGTGATGCAAAAAATGTAAGTTGAAGAGCATTGGAGAGCGGCCTTCCTGAGTCAATAAGCTGCTTACACAAGACCAGTTCGTGCGAAATAATTTCTTGTCTCATCGTTATCGCACAAATTTCAAGCGAATCTGAAAGAGGAATATTATTTTTAAGCAATAGCTCAAGCGCCTGCAAAAATCTCACCAACCACCAATGCTTCACAACTCCTGCAACACCGGGGATTTGAAAAAGAATCCCACCAAAATGCTTTTTTAAAAAAATAAGTGCGCAAATACCACTCCCGAGGAAAACTGCCCATAAGTAACCTTGTGTGCGCATCCCATTACTCAAATTTACGAGCAATTGAGTAATCCAAGGAAGTTTCGCCCCCGATGCACAGAAATACTGTTCAAACCGCGGAATTATACAGATCAGCATACCCATAAGGAGAATAAGGAAAAAAACAAAGGTGATACAGGGCACAAAAAGAGCCGCCCGAGCACGCGAAACAAATGAGGCCGTAATTGACCAGTAGTCGACAAGCTTCTTAAGAGGAGCTCCTAAGGCACCCGTTGCCTCTCCCATGCGAACAAGAGCACTACTTAGAGTATCTGTAAATGCATGTTCCTCCAAAGCAGCACTAAATGAAGTTCCTTGTGAAATGCGTTGGGCAATATCCTCAACCTCAATTCTCATAAGGCCTTTATGATTTGCAGCTACGATGAGTAGTGACTGATATAATGGAATATGAGCTTCTAATAATTCAGCTACTTGAAAGAAAAACTGTCGTTTTTGAGAGCGAGATACCGGCCAAACAAATGCCACTCGCGACTGAACTACTGCGATGCTTTTTTGTAAAAGACCTCGCTCAAGTTCAGGAACAGAAGCTGCCCATGCCGTCCCGTTATGCATGAGCCCCTCCTCATCTACGCCCTTCCATATAAATAGTGGCATAGTGTCACCCAATAAGAGTTGTTTGTAAAGCAAAGCCAAGTTTAGACAGAACTTCTTCACGCGTCAAGGGCAGATCAATTTTTACTCGTTTTGTACGACTTGTAGCGCCAGAGAGAATGTCTAGCTGCGCTAAGGGACATCCAAGACTCTTTGCAAGGAACGCTATGAGCTCTCGATTTGCCTTCCCATCCTCGGCGGGACTTTTAAGGTAGATCTTGATACGGATACCACTTGGATCTACAACTATCTGTTGTCTACCGGAAGAAGGAGTAACTTTGATTTCGAGAATGACCGACATTCCGTCCCTTTCCAAGATTTGTCATATACATCACAATACTATATACTAAACTATAGTTTATTCTAATTGTTTGGAGAGGTGGCTGAGTGGTCTAAAGCGCTTGCCTGCTAAGCAAGAGTCCTGGTAACGGGGCGCGAGGGTTCGAATCCCTCCTTCTCCACCAGAATATGCGCCTATAGCTCAACTGGATAGAGCGTCAGACTACGGATCTGAAGGTTGGGGGTTCGACTCCTCCTAGGCGCACCAAAAAATTGCAGGAGCGGATATCCGCTCCTTTTTTGAGTGTTATAGACACTCCATGTAAGAGGATTTGAAGAATGGTAGTTCTTCAAACTTTGCCTCCACCCACAATCAACTAAACCTTCTATCTTTATTATATAAGAAACCAATTGCAGTTTTCAATAATTAAAATAATTCAGCATGTAAAGCCTGCTTGCTTTTTTGGGAAAAATGTCATATAGTAACTAGATATGGAGAGATGGCTGAGCGGTCGAAAGCGGCGGTCTTGAAAACCGTTATCTCGAGTGATCGAGATCGAGGGTTCGAATCCCTCTCTCTCCTCCAGCTTCTTAAAAACCACCCGACTCTTGAATTTTATCTATCGGCTCCCTTATACTGAGAGTAAAAAGGAGACGTATGGTTTTCAACAAAAATATCATTGAACTGGCACGAGACAATACCTACTTTAGACAGGTACTTGTAACAACTGAACACTCCCAAGTAGTGCTGATGAGCGTCGCTGTCGATGAGGATATTGGAGAAGAAATACATACGGTAGATCAGATCCTCTTCTTTGTGCAGGGCGAAGGTCAAGCAGTACTCAATGATCTTAGATCACCAGTAGCCCCCAATCATCTCGTTGTTGTCCCAGCTGGCACAAAACACAATTTCATAAATACAGGCAAGATCCCCCTCAAGCTTATAACTATCTATGCTCCTGCAGAACATAAGCCCGGCACAGTTCACAAGACAAAGCACGATGCACTAAGAGAAGAAGATTGAGTTCTTACCAACTCATGTAAATAACAAGCCAAAGTCTATTGACTGAACAAAATAGTCTGCAGTTTCAATCGAGTTGCTGATCTCACCAACATGAATGAGGACAGGCAGGCATGCAAATCCCCGTGGATATCGAAAGCAGCTCAATTTGTGCTTCATCTCTTCAATGACTGAAGCAAAAACTTCCTGATAGGTGAATTTGACTTCACACACATAGAGTGTGCGAAATCGCGTCTGTATCAAATAATCTATTTGACAACCTGGCATTCGCTCAGTTTTCCGTTGGTAATAGGGATTATCATATACAATATCTTGTGGATTGATATGAAGGAGTCGGTAGATGCTCGCACGATTGTTAAGAACCATGTTTTCAACCTGATATCCCATAATGGTATTGAAACCGGGAAGACTCGTTAAGCTGGTCAATACAAATTGATCTCTTTGGATTTTGTTATAGTTTGGTTCGATATATTTTAGATAAAACCGTAGATAATTGTCACTCAATCTATAACGAAAGACTTTCTTTTCTTTACCCGTTATCAATGACCATGAATAATCTCGAGCAACGTATCCCGAAAAAACAAGCTCTTGCAAGTAGTCACTCAACACACCACCGCTTGAATAAGCTATTGCACGAGAAATATCACCATATTCGGCCGGACCTTGCGCTAAATAGGTAACTATTTTCAGAAAGACCTCACTACCATAAACACTCTATCAGCTCATTTTGTATATACAACTCCTTAGTATATTCAATAAAGTCAAAGGTAAAAGTACCCGACATCACCACTCCTGACCCTATTTTTTGTGGTGGACAGAGCTTCTAATTAACCGTGCTCAATCACAAAGTCCACACATGAATTTTCTTTGATCCAATGCCCACGACTTCATGAGAAATTTTCTCATCCCATGATTTATTAGCATCGGGATCAAAAATAATAAGATGACCTTCTCCTCCTGCGCTATCCATATACGCAGCTGTTTGCTCTAATCCCTGAGCTAGTACCGATTCGCTACGTTTGATCTTTAATTCCAGAACAAATGTTTGGTGCTTCCAACGCACAAAAAGATCAACCCGCTTAGTGCCCAAGGCATATTCTCTGCAAATATATCCGCCACCATTAACAATACGTTGCAAAAAAGCGAGAAGTAATAGATGAGGTCCCGATTCTTTGTATTGATATCCCTGTAGCCATATCTGAGCATTTTCTCGATAAAACTGTGTAAAGCGTTCTAATAGTAAAGTCATATCTAAAGAACCAGTTTTCCCGAAATATGATCTTTAATTAAGAACAATTGCTCTCTGAAACTTCGTACAAAGTGCCGCTGGAATGATTTGTTTATAGATGGGATTCGCAATTTCCAGAGTTTGATCAGTTGTAGATAACAAACCGAGATCCTTACAGTATTGTACATCATCATCCCTAAACTCTTGAACCGTGCCACCACTTATAACCGCATCGATAATGTTACTAATCCTAGGTTCGTTGAGCTTGTCCATCAAGGAATCAATGTGAGTATCTCGGCGCAAAATCAAAACATCTTTCGCCTGATTTATAATTTCTTCTGTAATAGGCTGAGTTCGATCAAGTACGAGCGCAAAACAAGCTTCTTGTGCGAGAGCATTGACAAGCCATGGTTGCCCTTGCGTTAAATAATAGGCATGTTCGATTGCTGCATCAGTAAACAGTTGGCCTGTGGCAGCTGTATGTTGCTGATATAAAAGCCTTACCTCATCCTCAGAAAAGTTTGATAGAAGAAGCGAAACTGCTTTGATATTAAAAAGGCTAGCCGTTGAAACATAAGCACCTTCTTCTTTCGACCAAATTCTATAGTCCCGTACATCTCGTAATCCAATGAGGCAGATAGATTGTAGAAAGCGCTTAGGTCGTTTGATAAAGCCGGCTCGAATTTGCCGTAAAACTGAAAGCAATGAATCTCCAATAAGCGAATCTATTTCATCGATAAAGAGCGCAATGGGCTTATCGGAAAGTTTAGCCCACATGGTCAATGCTTGTCGAAAGAGAGTGATACTAACTCGTTTTCTGTCTATAAGTTTATCTAATGCTAAAACAACTGCCTGATCCTCGGGAAAATCTTCCTCTATAGCATCTCTTAAGATGCTGACAATTGCAATAAGCGCTTTCTCGACATTTTCACGAGCCGCTTGGGCATCTTCAATGTTAATATATAATGCTTTAATGCCAGCAGTGCCTTGCAAAAACTTTACAAATTCGTTAATAGCGGTGGTCTTGCCGCTCTGACGAGGTGCATGCAGACCGAAGTAATTCATACCCTGTATAAGCCCTATCAATTGATCTTGATTTAAGCGTTCAGGCAAGAAGTAATGTATAGAGGGAACAATAGGGCCAGCTATACAAAAGCTTTTGGCGGGAGGAATGTTAAAGGATCTTTTCATGATGCCTCCTACTTAAATAACAAACTAACGATCAGAATAGCCAAAGTCATCTTGCTTGTCTAGATCTTATCGATGTACTGGATTGAAAAACTATTCGTTCCTCTTACAAGAGCAGATCTGTGCGTCCCAGATAAGGATAAATTGAGCTTATCTTTTCACTCCTCATTCTCCTCAAGTTGCGCCAAAACTGCAATTGTCATTTTCGCGCAACTTGAGGATTTGATGCGAACAGATGGACTTTCAGTCACTTTTGTATTTTCATGAAAATGCATTTGTCATTTTCGCGCAACCTTCTCTCTTCTCAGCAGACCAGCAGGCCATTCCACGAATGCATGGCGACAAAAAAAGCCTTTGGTCGTCCCTTGAGGGAACAAGCTTTTAACAAGATCACCAGAAGCACCTATAGGCAGGGCATTTAAGTGGCCTCTTAACACTTTCATTGATCTTTTGTAAAGTTCGTATATAATTTAAAATATATTTGTTCTCTACATGGAGTCATAGATGAAGAAACTCTTCACCCTCATTTCAAATACTCATCCCACTGTCTGGCACGAAACCTTGCGTGCTATGATGATGCTCTCTTCCCATTCTATGATGGCCTAACGGCCAGTTTATCTTTTCTTACATTTACCCACTCATTCGTTAATTTTTCGCCATTTTGGCCATCAGGGCACACTGTGTTTGGAGTTTTGATTATGAATATTAAACGTTCTTTAAACTTTTTTTACTCCGTCTTAAGAATTATCTGTTTTGCTTTCCTGGGAGACCGCAAGAAACCCATTACTCTCGCTTACTCTATGACTACTCTTGCTTCTTTCTCTATGATGGCCTAACGGCCAGCCCATTCTTTCTTATATTCTACCAACTTTTTTTGTAACTTATTTGTCAGTTTTTCGTGCCATCGAAGGAAGCCTAGAGAGCCTTCAGATGCGCGTATATGTTTGGAGTTTTATCATGAATCTTAAAACTGTTTTAAACCAGTTCAGGTATGTTTTTACATGCTTACTCTTCTGTTGTGCTATTTTGTTCTCCAGCTTTTGGCTGCGTAAAGATACACAAAGACCTTGTTTTGTCCTCATGACTGATTTCGGGTATGACTTTGCCGTTGGATCGATGAAAGGTGTGATTTTAAGCCATCTTCCCGGATCAACGATCGTAGATCTTGATCATTCAATTGCGAAGTTTAATGTTGTTAGTGGCAGCTTTGTGCTGTCAAAGTCCTATAGGTATTTTCCTAAGGGGACTATTTTCATATGCGTCGTCGATCCGGGAGTCGGAACAGAACGCGAACCACTGTGCATAGTAACGGCACACTATGCTTTTATAGGACCGAACAATGGCCTTTTCGAAACAATTCTGAAAGAGAATCCTGATCATCGTATTTATCAAATAAGCGCATCATATCTCAGAGGCAAACCCAACACCTTTCATGGCAGAGACCTGTTTGCTCCCGCTGCTGTAGATTTCTTTAAGAAGAATATGCAGCATTTTACCTTGTTTGATAAAGCTAAAATTTGCCACATCCCCCTGCCAGACAATCAGGCCGTTATTACCTACATTGATAGCTTTGGAAATATCAAGACCAGTAGATCGTTGGAATCTTTTATAGCATCGAAAGATCTCTCAGTACGGATCAAAGGAAAGGTATACAATCTCCCCTTCGTCCACACGTTCAAAGATGTTGCTATTGGAGATCTCTTATGCTATCGCGGAAGCAACAACACCCTTGAGATAGCAGTAAATCAAGGATCTGCTGCTCAGAAACTAGATGTACAAGTAGGTGACAATATTATTTTTGAAAGATAAATTAGTAGGAAGGTAGATTTATGCTACCTTCCTGAACCCTTTTTGCAGTGAGAGTAAGAAATTATTTCTGTACTACTCCACGCTTCAACATCAAGTCAGCTCCCTGGGAGGACTGAGGACAATAACCAGGGCCTCTAGATACAGTCACTTTTGGTAATCTAATTAATCTACCTCGCAATTGCTCGTACAAATCCTTTTCCAGTTTAGCAAGATATGAATCTACTCTAAAATGGGCTACACTAGTAAGTACTATGAATGAACTCATATTTATCGCATATAGCTTGGTCGTAAGTATAGCCGCCATTATCGCTTCAAAATGGGGCAAAGATGCTTTAGTCGGTCTTATCTGTGTGCAAGCTGTTCTTATGAATCTCTTTGTCGTAAAACAGATTACTTTATTTGGCTTGACTGCTACTGCTTCTGATGCACTTGCTGTTGGCACAACCCTCTCTTTAAATCTTCTGCAAGAATATTATCAAAAGTCAGCTGCGCAGCGAGCCATATGGATCAGTTTTTTTTGCTCGCTTTTTTATACTGGCATAGCGCTTCTCCATCTCGCCTATATTCCAGCACCAACCGATACCTCATCTGCATTCTTTGCAGCATTACTCACCCCCATGCCTCGCATTGTTATTGCCTCATTAACTTCTTATGTGCTCGTTTTACAACTTGATGCCTTCATCTATGGATTTCTTAGAGAGCGGTTTCAAAATCGCTACTTTGTACTGAGGAACTATGCTTCTTTAACTCTTACCCAATTTGTTGATACCGTACTTTTCACTTTCTTAGGCCTGTGGGGTATCAATGAAAGCTTTAGTAAGGTGAGTACTCTTTTTGACATTATTCTCGTCAGCTTTAGTATTAAACTACTTGTGATAGCTATTGCCGTTCCTTTTGTGACCTATGCAAAAAACATCAAAGGGAGAATCCGCTTATGAGCTCCTTCCGTTTTGAACTTCTCTATCAATCTACCAAGTCTGCAGCCCGCGTCGGTCGCATTCATACACCCCATGGCATGATTGATACGCCGAACTTTGTTGCAGTAGGAACCAATGCTACGCTCAAAGCTATAGACAGCATCACAACGAATGCTCTTGGCCTGCAACTTATGTTCTGTAATACGTACCACCTTCTTGTTCATCCTGGAACTGAAATTATTAAATCAGCTGGCGGGCTTCATCGATTTATGAATCGACCAGGACCAATTATTACTGACTCAGGCGGCTTTCAAGTATTTAGCTTAGCCTATGGAACGGTCAAAGAAGAACTGAAAAGCAAGGGGCTTAAACGACATACAGAAGCGGTGGTAAAGATTAGTGAAGAAGGAGTACTTTTTCGCTCCTATCGTGATGGCAGTCCCATCTTATTGACCCCAGAGTCGTCAATCCAAGCCCAAAAAGCCTTAGGTGCAGATATCATTATCCCGTTTGATGAACTGCCACCCTATCATATAGATCCGAAGAAATTGCGCGTATCTCTTGACAGAACACACCGCTGGGAAGAACGATCACTCCGTGAACATTTAAAAAACAAACAACAGCAAGCAATCTATGCTGTCATTCATGGAGGCATAGATCGAAACCTTCGTACCCTCAGCTGTAAAACACTAACTCAGTTACCATTTGATGGCTTTGCTATTGGGGGGAGTATCGGAAAAAATCGTCAAGAAATGACCGAGATGTTAGCCTATACAGTACCACAACTTCCACCGCACGCACCTAATCATCTACTCGGTATTGGCGATCTGGAATCAGTTGATTCTTGTATCCGTCTCGGTATTGATACTTTTGACAGCTCTCATCCGACGCGCTGCGCTCGCCATGGGCTCCTGTTTACCGCTACGGGCAATGTGAAGATCCTGCAAACACGATACAAAAACCTTCATGAACCTATCGACCGCACCTGCGAATGTCCAACCTGCATTTCCTACTCTGCTGCCTACATTCACCATTTGTTTAAGGCAAAAGAGATGACTGGCCTCATGCTGGCTTCAACCCATAATCTCCATTTTATGATCAGACTGATGAAAGACTATCAAACCGCTATCCTCGCAGGAAAGATTTAATATGCTTAAAGCACTCACCTCAGCAGCAAATCCATTAATCAAACTGGTAGTCTCACTCCATGAAAGCAAAGGGCGTAAAGAAACGGGACTCTGCATTGTAGAAGGTCAACGAGCTTTAGAAACCGCGCTTCAGGGGCTGAAGCTCGAAACATTGTACTGTACTGAACAGCACATTCCCGCAGCAGAAAGACTCGCACCTTCTTCAAAAATTATTGTTGTTCCACCACTGCTCATGAAAAAAATAAGTGCTGCCACAACTCCAAGCGGCCTTTTGGGTATCGTTCATATCCCTTCAGTCCAAACTGAACTTACTCCAGGCCTGGTTCTTGCTAAGATCAGCGATCCGGGCAATATGGGAACTCTTATACGAACAGCTGCAGCTTGTGGCATTCGCTCAGTCGTTATTGTAGAAGGAACTGATCCCTGGTCACCAAAAGCCATCCAAGCAAGTGCAGGAACCATCGGTCTTGTGACCATCTTCCAGTGGGACTGGCAAGCCCTTCTTCAAAAGAAAGGGACACTTAATCTTGCAGCTCTTGTCGTTGAAGGAGGCGCACCATGCAACACTCTCAATCCTCAGAACGATCTTATCGTAGTAGGTAATGAAGCTACGGGAATCCCCGCTGAAAGGCTTGCTAGCTGCGAAAAACGCGTCACTCTCGAAATGCCGGGAAAAACAGAAAGTCTTAACGCAGCGGTAGCTGGATCGATTGCTCTCTATCTGACCTTTGTCGGATGAGGACAATTCTTCAATTATCTATCTCAGCCTGGTGAGCAGCACGGAAACACGGTGACTCTGCTAGGCTGATTAAAATTTGTGCCGATACAGCCATTGGCGTCAATAACAGTAACATAATAGCAGCCAGCATTTGTCATAGTCGCAAAGGTTGCAACAGGGACCTGAACAGGGGTACCATCTAAGGTTATTGAACTTTGATAGGTAAAACATCCTGGGCCGGTTACCAATACTTGTGCCGGATTGGTCGCACAACAACTAGTCGTTTGAGCTTTCGCAGCAACTTCAAGCACCAGCTCAGCACCAGTGCAAACACATCGATCTGGAGCCGATATCTCAGCAGGTTCGTTCACCGTACAAATTACACACGAACTTGCTATGCAGCCAATTGCGTCAGCGGGCTGTACACAGACTTGAAAACTACCGGGCGCCTGTGGGGTAATCGAAATGGACGAAGAAGTATCAGAAAGCGGACTTCCATTAATAGTCCACGCATAGGAACTAAAGGTATCAGGAACCGCACACAGATGTAAAGGCTGCTGAGTCGTTGACTCAGGGTTAAAACAACCAGTAAGAGTACCGCAGATACTCACTGCTGGCTGTGTTATCGTTACGGTAAAAGGATTTGAGGTTTGACAAAAATTTGTTGCAAAACAGCTATTTGAATTACTTGGTATTCGAGCAGTAACCGTATAATCACCTGAGTTATAAGCGCGCAGAGTAGGACCATAGCCGACAATACAAGGCCCAGAACCATCATCAAACTGCCACACAAATTCGCTATTTCGTATAGAAAATATTGAAGGTGATACGAGCGCCACAAGGTCAACATAGTTCCCACATTCACGTGCATAAATAGTTACATCACAGGTTCCAGTTACCGTTAAGTCTAAGGGTATACAATCAGTGATACAGCATGTCGAATCCGTTTTTACCACTACAGCATAAAGATAATATATGCCAGAAGTGAGAAAACCAAACCCAACTAAACCATTTCTATCACCCAATTGAACTGTTGTAGAGTTACGATCCGTTAAATAGTAAAGATAATGGCTCGCATTTTCAACAGACGGGGGAGCTGTTATCGAAACAAATCCATCGCTCGCACAGGCAGCTGAAGGAAGTGAAGCAGTATACGTAGGCAAAGCACCACATGTTGCAACACCCGTCCCATTGTCGTCAAATATCTCAATACTTTGTGAACAGCAGGTTGAAGAGCAATCCGTCCCACTAAACGTTTTAATGGAAGCAGTATATGTGCCTGCTCGGTAGGCATTAAAGATACCACCCGAGCCTACTAAACAGGCACTCGAAGGATCCGAAGGATCGGTAGTAAAAGTCCAGTCGGAGGCAAAGGTATAAGGTATTCCGTGAGTAGTAGTTGTAATACTCTCTGGTGAAATCGCGAGACTTACAAACCCCCGACTTGCATCGATATAGGGACCGCTATTTGCACAAACTGTAAGCGGGCAGCAATCTGAAGACTTGGAAGGTATAACAATCGAATAACAATCGGAGCTACACACAAGAGTATTCGCTGCATCTACTATAAATCCCTGCAGCGTATAGGTTCCGGGAAAAAGAACGCTAAAATCGAGTACAAGGTTTTCCACAAAAGAAATGCTAAGTCTTTTCGTAGATGTACCATCACTCAGATATAAAATAAGAAGATCTCCTACAAAAGAAGAGTCGCCAGCCGCAATCAGGAAAAAAGAACCATCTTGGCAACAAGGAGAAGTCGCTGGTGTTATATGAAAGGGAGTTAACGTGAGACAGGGGGTAGCTATCGAAGCTCCTTGCATCACTTCATTACTGGTGGAATCACTGGCTAGGATCCCTGAAAAACTTATCATCAAAATAACGAGCTTAAACATACTGGTTCCTCTTTAAAAAAAAAGTAGTAGAGAGCATTTCTTCTTACATTCTCTCTTTGTAAAAGTGTAAACAAAGCAACTACGAGAAATCAAGACTTGAACCAAAAAATCATTCGACAGCTCTATACCTCTGCTTGAGGCATCCCTCGTTCCAACTTCAGACAGTGAGCCATGCCGATCGCAGAAAGGACCACTCTTTCGAGCGGCCCTCCGAGATATGCGTACGTACTTATGGGCATGGACACGTTGTAACAACAACCTTTCCTGGTTGAGTTATATTAGTTCCAATACAGCCGCTTGCATCAACGACAGTTGCAAAGTAACAACCAGCATTTGCTATGGTCGCAAAGTCTGTCACTGGTATCGCAATTGGTGTATTATCGAGCGTTATAGGGCCACTGAAGCTGAAGCATCCAGGACCGGTTACAATAACTTGCGGATACCCATTTATTGTACAACAAGCTGTTTGAGATGTGGTAGTACCTCTTACGGTAAGAGAAAGTGGTTGACCCGCGCAGAGACATACTGAATCAATAGTAACCGTTGGCGCAGAACAATCTATGGCAGCATTGGAAATCGTTACGAGAATCGGATCGGAAGAGATACAGCAAGGTATCGAGCAATCAATACCATTAGCGGCACAACGCCCAATGACTCGATAATAACCGGTAGTAGCAACCTGAACAGTTGGCCCTGACCCAATAATGCAGGGATTATTTCCTTGACTATCAGTGCTCTCCCAGACAAAGCTTAGGTTGGTGCACTTCGTTGGCGTCCCCGTAGGGAGAGCAACAAGAGTTACTACGTTACCACATGTGCTGCTTTGTGAGCATACACTTAGACTACAGGAGCTCTCTGAATTGGCAGTTAATTGCACTACGAGACAATCTCCAATGCTGGTGCTTGTTGTGGTGAGATAATAGGCATAATACGTACCTGGGGTAAGATTACTAAATGTCGCACTTGCACCCACTGTACTGCTGGCTGGTGCCGGTACCTCTATAGTTGTGGTAGAGTTCAAATCGGTTAAGAAAAAAATGACCTCCTCATCAGATTCCAGCATTAGTGTTATCGAACCATCGCAAGCACAGGGCGACGAAGCCTTGGTAAGCGAGTAGGTGAACGGAGCTGATAGGCATACAGAGTTTGAGCCACTACCAACGGAATTAACAGAAATGCTGCCTGACGTACAACAAAGAGGCGTTGTACAATCGATAGCATTCACTCCCCGTGCTTGTACGGTATACGTAGCTGGTTGAAATGCTTTTATGACTGCTCCTAATCCAGCAATACAAGGATTTGTCCAGTCATAATGAAGCTTATAAGGAGTATGTGCTTTCATTGAAGAAGGATACGCAGCAAGACTTACGAAGCTCATGAAAACTGGACTTAACAATCCACTATCAGTTGCAGTAATTGTTATTGGACAACAGGTATCATCTGCAGGCATAACGGAAACAGGAATGCAGTCGGAAATAAAAATACACGTATTAGACGAATCTGCAACTACGAGCTGAAGGGTATAGGTACCCGCGGTAAGCGAAGAAAATTGTGTCCGATACGTATAAGCGCCCAATGGTTCGGCAGGAAGTGTAATGGTAGTAATAAGCGTAGAATTCGCGTTGGTAAGATAGAAGAAAGCTGTCCCGCCACTGAATGGTTGGCTTAAAACTTCCATTAAGTCTATGGCAACAGAACCGTCACTACTACATATCGAAGTAAGGGTAGGATCCTGCCCAACTAGAGAAAATGTGTTTGATTGCCCATCTGTTACTGGTGCGAAAGTCTGAGCATATCCAGAAAAATTTATTAAGCTTAGTAAGCTTAGAATAGTTATACTTGCTTTATACATAGTTCTCCTTATAATTGATGTGTTGGCGTAAAATGGTTTGATCGATTTAAAACATCATTAAGCACTGTGCTTATTCACTTAGTACTGGCCCCCCTCTTTCGCATGTAGTACTGTTCTCAAGTATCAGTCTAAACAAACTGGGGTTAACAAATCAATACATTTTCAAGAGAATTATGGACTCACCAATCGAAGGAACTACCAGCGCTTCCTTTCCATGGTGATTGCTCAATAACACAAGGGCAACTGCTTTGCTCAAAGCTCGGACATTTTCTGTTTAAGTTTTGCGACAGGCTTCTGTTTAGGCATCTGACGAAACTGAAGGTTTGCTCTACACAATTTTTCAAGAGATAGTACACTGAAGGAAAAGGTACCCTCTACTGAAGAAAGAATCGATGCCACAATCACAAAAGCTCTCATTGCTTTCAGCTATTCTGATTAATGTTAATATTATGCTTGGATCAGGCATTTTCATTAATACGGTAATTTTAACAAAACAAGCAGGAAGCCTCGGAGCGGTAGTCTATCTGCTCGTTGCACTCTTATTGCTTCCCCTTATTTTGACCATTGGCCAGTTATTAGATTACCATCCAACATCAGGTACGTTTTATGATTTTGGTCGCACAATCAGTCCTTATTTTGGGTTCATAAGCAGTTGGAGCTACTTCACAGCAAAACTCTGTTCTTCCGCACTGGCAATTCATGTCTGCTTATCATTTTTGCAACAGATGATTCCAGTACTGAAGGTCATTCCTTTGGTATTATTTGATTGCTTAATAGCGGTACTGTTTGTATTTCTCAATCTCTTACATATAAGAATAGGGAAAACCATCCAGGCCTCATTCATCATTCTTAAGCTCATACCGATACTCTTTGTTATCCTTACCGGACTCTTTTTAATTTCGGGTACGAATTTTACTTCGGAAACTGCTCTTTTCTCAGGAGTTCCTCTTGCATTGCCATTGGTACTGTATGCCTTTAGTGGATTTGAGGCAAGCTGCTCATTAAGTAGCTGCATCCGCAATGCTAAACGTAATGGCCCTTTAGCTATTTTTATCTCATTTGGATTGGTGGTTACCATACTATTTCTGTTCCAAGGGCTTTTCTATGGAAGCCTTGGTAGCTCATTAGGAAAGCTCTCAAGCTATTTAGACGCGTTTCCTGCATATCTTGCTCAGCTGAATATACGAGGATCAACGATTCAAACTATTTTATATTTAGCTATTGCTTCATCTTCTCTTGGATCTGCCTATGGTATTATGTACAGCAATGGATGGAATCTCTATACTCTTGCTCGGAATAACCATATCTTTGGCAGCAGATTCTTTTCGACTTTAAATGAACATGGCGTTCCTCGTGCCTGTATTATCGCAGAAGGAGTATTCATCATCGTCTATCTGTTACTTACCCAAGGCAATCAAATACCTCTCCAGCAAGTATCTGCCCTAGGTGGAACTATTGCTTACACGTTCAGCGCTATCGCATTGCTGTTTATCCATTACGGCAAGCGAAAGTCGCTCACTATTCCTCTCTTAGGATTAGCAAGCTGCCTTCTCTTTATCAGCTCATTTATCTGGTCGATCAAAGTACAAGGCCCAACACTCATGTTGCTCCTGTTTCTCGCACTTTTGGGAGCAGGCAGTTTCATGTTTTATAAAAAACATGAAACACCCCTTGATATCTTTGAAGAGCTCTAACGAAGTTTTAACGTCATTAAGGCAAGCAAACAGAGAATAAAGGTGATAATCCCAAATCGGGTGGTAATCTTTGCTTCTTGCCATCCCATCAATTCAAAATGATGATGCAAGGGAGCCATTTTAAGGAAGCGCTTGCCTAGATATTTGTAGGATAAGACCTGAGCTATAACGGAAAGCGTTTCTGCGACAAATAATCCGCCCGTTATCACGAGAAGAAGCTCTTGCCGGGCCATAACTGCCATTAACGCAAGACCGCTTCCCAAAGCAAGAGATCCTACATCTCCCATAAACAATTGTGCAGGATAGGTATTGTACCAGAGAAAGCCAAGAGATGCTCCTACCAAGGTTCCGCCAATGATGGCGATCTCACTTGTCTGAGCAAAGGGAATATGTAAATAATGGGCAAGTGCATAGTTACCAGCAAGAAAGCAGATAATAGTAAACGTTCCAAAATTAAAGAGCAAAGAGCCGATTGCAAGACCATCGAGTCCATCAGTCAGATTAACCGCATTACTGGTACCAATTAAAATAAAAGCTGCCCACGGAATAAGGAAGAGGCCTAATGAAAATGAACATTTTACAAAGGGGATGCAGATCTCAGTTGGCGGCTCTACTAAAAAATACCATGAGAGAGCAACAAGGAGGGCTACCGCAAGCTGTGCACGAAACTTATGGGATTCCAGAATACCTTTGCGAAAGCGAATCTTACACCAATCATCCCAAAAACCGATTACTGCAAAACCCAGTAAGCACCCCAAGAAAATCCAGACTTCTGGTTTCGTCAAATTACACCAGAGCAAGGCGGTAATGAATGTCGTCAATAATATAAAAAGACCGCCCATGGTAGGAGTATCATTTTTGGCTTGATGTGACTCTGGGGTAAATTCACGTACCTTTGCACGAAAACGGGCAGATTGGCCAATAAACCAGGATCCAAAAATAAATGAAAGAACCAGAGCGGTTAACAAGGATGCCATGACACGAAAACTCACATAATGGATAACATTGAAACCCCCGATATACGGCTTTATCAATAAAGAAAGATGATAGATCATGCATACCCCCGGTAAGAATTACTCCGACCTTTCTAGCATACCATGATTCCTCACCTTTTGACATCTGAGCGAACTTCTTCAAACTAGAAAGAGAGAGGAAGATTCTCTCATTAACCCAAATTAAGGAATTTATCATGAAATTAACACTTTTTATTACACTTCTTTACTCCTGCCATTTGTTGGCAGACCGCGCAGATTGCATAGCAATCAGCTTGATTGAGCAGACAACCGTCGCGCATGATCCCAAGTTACAAACTCTCGTTAAAGATCTGGGAGGAGCTCAACGTGATCAGGCTGATCATATCGTTCTTTCCTATGCAAAAGAAACGAATCTTGACACACTAACCCACTTCTTTGCATTCTCGTTGTGCACCGCACAGGCTACCTCTTGCCAAGCCACAGCAGAGTATACAGATCTTAACACCTGTCTCACAGACTTTACCAAGAAACCTCATAAACCCTTCTCTTTCTTTGTAGATCAACTGAGACACCTCTTGCAAAAGGATCCAAAGTTACAGGAACTGACGAAGGATCTCACTCAAGCATTGGCTCTGAAAGATACACCTCGCGTGACCCTTCGCATCATTACGTATCTCCATGAAAGTCAGATACCTGCTGCATTGGTACCTTCATTCTTTGCCCTTGCATTGTGCGCTGCAAACCATCAAATTCAGCAAGATCCAGTAGGCACAGAAGTTCCCACTGCCCCTCAATCTTCAAAGAAAATAGAACAAGCGCCCCCAGCGCAATCATCCACACCAGATTATGCAGATCCAATAGTATTCATGAGCGACTTTCTCGATATTACCAAAAAGCCCCATGAACCTCTTACCTACTGGGTAAAGCAGATGTGGCATCTTTTCAAGAATGATCCAAAGCTCAAACCATTCATTCAAGATATCGCGAAACTGGTGCCACAGAAAGATGCAAATCGCATTGCACTTCTCTTTCTTCAGTACCAAGGCGCGTTCAGTCCTGCGCTACGCAATTTCATAAAGAGCAGAGATTTGAACTTCGTAAAAAAAGCACTCATCAAACGAGTTCAGCAGTAATTCACACTTCACAAGGGGCTTTTTAGCCCCTTGTGAATGTTCTGCCAGAGCAGCGACACATTCAACAACTCAAAACCCAAAAGAAGCGCCTTGATCGACTATACCTTCCATCTTAGATATTCAGCCCCCTCTGGCAGAGCATTTTTATCCCCCCTTTTGACATCTGAAAGAACTCTTTTAAACTAGTAAGTGATGTGGAAGCTTTTGGCTTCTGTACCTAAACCCCATGTATTTGAGGAATAACTATGAAATCTCTTTATGCATCATCATTATTAACATTCGCACTCTGCTCAACTCTGAGTGCAAACACCCAGGAAACTCCTTCCCACCAGCCATCAAGCAAACAAGACTATACGGACCCTATAACATTCATGAGCGACTTTCTCGATATCACCCAAAAGCCCCATGAACCTCTTACCTACTGGGTAAAGCAAGTATTCTTCCTTTTCAATCATGAGCCAAAACTTAAACCGTTTATTAAGGAACTTGCATTACAAGTACGTCACCGCGATGCAAATAGCATCCTGCGCATTTTTCTTACCTACCAAGGACTGTTTCCAGCGCCACTTCGCCAGTTCATTATTGGTAAGGGATTAGCCAACGTAAAAGATTCATTGACCCGACGAGTCGCACTCGCTCCTTAAACTCCAAATCGTGGTCAGCTGTTCATTTTTTTGGTATGCTTAGGACATACCCTAGAGAGAAAAAAAGTACATGAATACCACGTATGATTTTGATGTGATCGTCGTTGGAGGAGGCCATGCAGGAATAGAAGCTGCTTATGCAGCTGCGCGCATGGGCTCCAAAACACTTATGCTCACACTCCATGTAGATCGAGTTGGCCTTATGCCCTGCAATCCAGCAATTGGTGGAATTGGCAAAGGCCATATCGTTTTTGAAATAAGTGCACTTGGCGGCCTGATGCCAAAGCTCTGCACACAGACCTATTTACAAGCACGCATGCTCAATACAAGCAAGGGACCAGCCGTTCATGGCTTACGCTTACAGATCGATAAGCATGCATATAGCAAACTGAGCAAGCAGATGCTTGAACAATCAGTTACCATCCGTGCCGGAATGGTCGATGAGATTCTTCTTGATGACAACAAGAGAGTACAGGGAGTCCGTACTCGTGAGGGAGATACCTATAGCTCACCAGCGGTCATTATCACCACCGGAACATTTTTAAATGGCCTTATTCACGAAGGTCATACAAATTATGCAGCAGGCAGACAGGGAGAAGAAGCGGTTACGACGCTTTCACTGTTTTTACAGAAAGCTGGCCTCATGATGCGCCGCTTAAAAACGGGAACACCTCCTCGTTTGCTACGATCGAGTCTCGATTTTAGTCAGATGGAATATCAGGGATCTGATGATCTCAACTATCTGTTCGAATTTAGCCCGCACAAGGTGGAGCATAAGATGGCCTGCTATATTACGCATACCAATGAGCAAACGCATGCTATCATCAAAAAATACTTTCATCTCTCTCCGATATTTACCGGTAAAATTAAAGGAACAGCTCCTCGCTATTGCCCATCGATCGAAGATAAGTTGTTCCGCTTTGCAGATAAAACATCTCATCATGTCTTTGTTGAACCAGAAAGTGCTTCAAGCGATGAGATTTATCCTAACGGATTATCAACAGCGCTGCCCCTTCACGTACAAGAAGAGTTTATTCGGACTATCAAAGGGTTTGAGAAGGCAGAGCTCACGCGGCCAGGATATGCTGTCGAATACGATTGTGTGCTTCCTAACCAGCTGAAGCATACACTTGAAGTAAAAACGATCCCCGGCCTCTTTTTAGCAGGCCAAATTAACGGAACAACGGGGTACGAAGAGGCTGCTGGGCAGGGACTAATTGCTGGTATTAATGCAAGCTTGCAGGTACAAGGCAAGCCGCCCTATAGCATGAGCAGAACGGACGGCTACATTGGGATTATGATCGATGATCTCGTTACCCTTGGAGTTGACGAACCTTATCGCATGTTTACCTCCCGCGCGGAACGGAGACTACTCCTGCGTCAAGATAATGTATTTACCCGATTAGGGGAAACAGCTCATAGCTTAGGCCTCATAAGCAGCGAATTATATGATGAAATTAAACAAGAACAGGCTATCATTGACCGTGCAGTTACTCAATTGAAAACTGGAAAAACGGGCATCCTTCAGCTCCTTGCTCAGGGGGAACTCGAACTGGTGCATCAGCAGATCAGGAATATAACCGGACCAATTGCCGATCGAACGCTCCACTCCATCCATGCTGAACTCTTATATGGCCCCTATATCGAACGAGAAAAGAAAGAGGTTGAGAAGATGCTCGCCTACCAAGAGCTTGAAATACCAGCTGAGTTTGAGTATGCTGGCATTGATGGTTTATCAACCGAGCTCATCCAAAAACTTACCAAATACAAACCGAGTGCGATTGCCCAGGCACAATTAATTCAAGGCATGACTCCTGCAGCCATCTCATTGCTCATTTTTCGCGTTCGTCAGTTTATAAGGGAGAATACATGCCAGTAATACAACTTTATGGACCCTTTGAACTTAATAGTTTTAATGGAAGCCTTCTTATCGGACTGATACTCTTTACTGTGCTCATTCTCAATGATAGACGAAGAAAGCTTCTTATAAATAGCAGCGATCTATGCAATCTTATAATCGAATCTGCCATTGTAGGGATTGTCGGAGCCCGTATTCTTCACATTCTCAGTGAATGGAAGAACTATGATTCACTCTGGAAGATGGTCAGCATCTGGAATGGCGGCCTCTCAATTTTAGGAGCAGCCATCGCAGCAGCGGGGTATTGTATCTGGTCATTACAGAGAAAGTCGATCCCCCTCGGCAGGTGCCTCGATCTGGGAGCCGTATATTTCCCTCTTTTACATAGCATTGCGCGTATAGGCTGTTTCAATGTAGGATGCTGCTATGGCATACCAACACAGGTCCCCTGGGCAGTATGCTATACCAATCCGGAGGCCCTCGCTCCGCTCAACATTCCACTCCATCCAACACAGCTCTATAGCACAGGCATCTTTCTGGCGCTCTTTGCAGCTCTCCTTTTGCTGAGTAAACGCACTGAATCACGCCCAGGCACACTCATTCTTTTCTACGCAATCGGGTTAGCATCCGAGCGGTTTTTCATCGACTTCTTCCGGGGAGATCGCACGATGGTAGGCGCTCTTTCCTTTCAGCAGTGGATTGCACTCAGCTTGCTCATAGGAGCAGTGCTAGGAGTAGGACTCCTACGAACACGAGTTGCTCATGAATCTCTTTAGCTTTATTAAGCAACATGTTGCTCTTTTAGACGTAATAAGTGAATATGCTACCCTCAAGAAAGCGGGCATGTACTTTAAAGGAACGTGTCCGTTCCACTATGAACGAACTGCCTCTTTTACGGTTAGCCCTCATAAAGACATTTTTTACTGTTTTGGCTGCCATGCAGGGGGAGATGTTATCTCTTTCGTAGCTAAGGTTGAGCATTGCACACCGCTTGAAGCCGCAAAGCAGTTAATTGAGCGCTACAATCTTACGTTGCCCAAAGAGATCACTCTGGAAAAGAGTTCACATACCCAAGAAGAACGAGCAACTTACTATCGAACAACTGCCCTCTTTGCCCAATGGTGTGAATCGCAACTCACTGCCCATCCCGAGATTGTAAGTTACCTTACCAAACGCGGGATTGAGCTGCGCAGCATAAAAGAATTCAACCTTGGATATTGTCCTGCAGATATACAGAGCCTTCTTACCTCCGGCCAGAAACAGAATATTCTTGCTCATAACTTTATTGATGCCCATATTCTCATACAGGGCAAGCATGGCCTCTATATCCCTTTCGAAGACCGGATTATGTTCCCGATCAAAGATCATCTGGGCAGATGCATCGGTTTTGGCGGGCGTATTTATAAACAGGGTGACGACCGAGTAAAATATTCTAACTCCCACGATCACACCTTTTTTAATAAGAGTACCGTATTGTACGGACTCGATCGGGCAAAAAAGGCTATCGCCCAAAAAGAAGCTGCATTCTTGGTAGAAGGCTATACCGATCTTATCATTATGAATCAGCATGGCTTTACCAATACCATAGCAACTCTCGGCACAGCATGTACGCAGGATCACTTAAAAAGCCTCTCTCGCTATGCTCAGCGGCTCTACTTGTTGTATGATGGCGATGTTGCAGGTCAAAATGCGATTTTACGCGTAGCAGAACTCTGCTGGCAAGTAGCAATCGATCCCTATGTAGTTAAGCTCCCTCAGGATCATGATCCTGCTTCATTTCTGCTCAGTGGCGGCGATCTTCAAAAGCTGATAGATAATGCACAGGATATCTTCTCCTTTGTGCTCACCCATATGGCAGGAGACTTTGCCTCGAAAAGCCTGCAAGACCGGCTTGCCGTCACCAAGAAAATCATGACGATGGTTGCCCAGCTTACCGATCCTCTGAAACGTGAACTGCTCCTCCGGCAGGCAAGTGATGTGTTTTCACTTCCTCTTGAGGCACTCAAGGAGGAGCTTATGAAGACACGGCCGGTGGTACCACGGCAAGAAGAAGAACGGAAGGAAAGCTCAGCACTTTCAAACCTCTCACACTTAGAAAAAAAGCTTTTTTCTGCTATACTATTTCATAAGAGCACAGTACAAGAAGAGGACACCACCCTGTTACGACTTTTTTTAAGCGATACCCTCAAAGATCTCTTTGACAGAATTCTGGACCATAAAACGGCAGAAGGTCTTAATATCAATGGTCTTTTTGAACTTCTCAGCCCCGAAGAAAAAGAATGGGTAAGTAGGCTCATGATGGAGGTAGAAGCAGCTGGTAAAGAGTCATCCGACTATTCTCTTAACGAACTTCTGACACAGTTTTATAAGAAACAGTGGAAAATAACTGTACATAATGTCAAACTAAGAATAGATGAAGCACAGCAGGAAGGTAATATCGTCCAGGTAAAATTACTGCTGAACAATCTCGATACATTGAAAAAAAAGATGCTTGGAAGGAATATTACATGACAAAAAAAGGTAAAGCTCCAGCTAAGGCTGATCAGAAAATAAAGGAACTCAAGCCAGAAGAGCAAGAGATTGCTCATGAGCTTCTCGAGGCATTTGTCGAGCGAGGCAAGCGCACAGGCGTCCTAAGCTATGAAGAGCTTATGGAGTTTTGTGATCGTAATCATCTGTCAGAGCCTGAGATGAATGAGCTCTTAAAGACGCTTGAGAAAGAACATGTAGAACTTATTATGCAAGAAGAACTCGAAGCCGAAACCGGACTTGAAGACTTCGAGAAAGAAGAGCCAAAACAGCTCCATATTAAATCACACCTTGAATCATCCTTAGACTATGTGGGAGAAGAGGATGAATCTGAAGAGGCTGGAGTGGCCGAAGATGTCGATGAACGAGAAGTGGTCAAAGAGATTGGTGAAGCTACCCATATCGCTGATGGCGTAAAATGCTATCTGCGTGATATTGGTAAAATCCCCCTTTTAAATAAAAAGACCGAATCGGTTATTGCGGATCAAATAGCATCGGGTAAAAAAGAATCTATCGAAGCTATTTCTAAGTTCCCTTTTATTCATAAAGAGATCATCGCTATTGGTGAACGACTCGCAAAGAATACGATTCAGCTTAAGGATATTATCCAGTTTTCTGAGTTCGATGAAGAAAATCTTCCCAAATATGAGGAAGAAAAAAGCGCTATCCTGAAAACGATCGCTCATATTAAGTCACTTGTTGAAAATGAATCGGTTATTTACCGAAGCTATCGAAATCAACTCGATTCTGAAGAAAAAAAGAAAGAGATGCTCGATGCGGTAAAAGCAAATAAAGAAGAGATCAGCAAGACAATCCAAACCATTAAGCTCTCAAATAAGTTTATTCGTAAACTCGCAAAGCGTATCGAAAAAACTATTCAAAAGATTCGCGAACGAAGCGAAACGATTCGGCAAAGTGAGATGCTCTTTAACCAGTACGCCCAAAAAGGCTCGCTTACCGAACTTGAACAGCAAGAAATGCAAGAGTTTGAGCGAGCAATTCGAAGCGGAAATAAAAGCATTAAAAAAGCGGACCAAGAATTGGGGCTCCCCCAAGCCGTCACACTTGCCTATTACAAGCAGCTCACTGATGGACAGAGAAAAGATAAACGAGCAAAGGATGACCTTGCACGAGCGAATCTGAGATTAGTCGTCAATATTGCTAAAAAGTATGTCAACCGAGGACTCCACTTTCTTGATCTCATTCAAGAGGGGAACATTGGTCTCATGAAGGCCGTTGAAAAGTTCGAGTTTGAAAGAGGCTATAAGTTCTCAACCTATGCAACCTGGTGGATACGCCAAGCAATTACGCGTGCAATCGCCGACCAATCTCGTACCATTCGGGTGCCGGTCCATATGGTTGAAACACTCAATAAGATTAACAAGATTAAGCGAACCTTCATTCAGGAGCATGGTCGGGAACCGACACATCTTGAGCTTTCTAAGGAGCTTAATATTGACGAAAAAAAGATTAAAAATATAATAAAAATCTCCAAGGAACCGATCTCTTTAGAAACACCAGTGGGAGACAGTGAGGATGCCTTTATTAAAGACTTTATCGAAAGTGAGAATGATACATCACCAGCAGATACGGTGGCTAATAGTGACCTGAAAGAACGGGTTCGGGAAGTACTCAAGACATTGACTCCTCGGGAAGAGAAGGTCCTTAAGATGCGTTTTGGTATCGATGTTGCATCGGAACATACGCTCGAGGAGGTAGGAAAAGATTTTTCAGTAACACGCGAACGCATTAGACAAATTGAGGTGAAAGCATTACGTAAATTGCGGCATCCATCACGAAGCAAGAAATTACAAACCTTCTTCGAGAAGGAGTTTTTCTTTGCTCACGATGAAGCCATAGAAGATGATGGAGATGATGACGAATAACCCTGTACTAAAAAGGACATAGATGGAACCTCCCGTCTTACAAAATAGTCTTATTTTCTTTGGTATCTCATTGATATCCTGTGCTCTGTTTAGCTTCATAGAAACGAGTGTAACAGCGCTCAGACTGTTCAAGCTCAAAGAGCTTGCTTCAGGAACTACCAAATATCGAGCTCTCTTTCACGTATTTGAGCATAATCCTAATCAAATTTTAATTAGTATTTTAATAGCGTATAATCTTTCAAACGTACTCGCTGCTGTCTTTAGTACGAAGGTAATGTCGGCAGTTTTTAGTTCGTTGAACCTCTCTGATCGCCTGGGCTTTACGCTCGGTATTATTGTAACGTCTACAACGATACTGTTAACCGATTTGATACCCAAAAACATCGCAACGATTCATGGAGATCGTTTTTTTAAATCGACGCTTTGGATAACAAACATTGTCTATTATATGTTTTATCCCTTTGTGACCGTCCTTTCCAAAATCGCTAATACGGTAGCACACTGGATTGGTGGACCAACAACACCCAACTTATCCTCTTCAGTTGCTTCTGAAAAAGAGATTGAGTTTCTCATTAACTATATTAATGAGAAAGGATTGATGGAACGGCATAAAACGGCGATGCTCAAAGGTATCTTTCAGATGGGCACTACCCCTATTAAAGAGATTATGGTACCAGAAACATCAATTATATCGATTAATTTGCACAGTACCCAAAAGGAAACCTTAGATCTCTTTTCGAAGTATCAATTTACTCGACTACCAGTATATGAAGAGCGTACGGATAATATCATTGGCATGCTCCATCAGAAAGACTTTTTTCAGCTCCTTTCTAAAAATGAGGACCGGCCACTGAGAGATATTGTGCGTCCGATCATGTTCATCCCCGAAAGTGCAAAAGTATTACGAGTTCTCAAAGAGTTTCGTGAACAACGCATGCACATCGCAATGGTCCTGAATGAGTTTGGTAGCATCACGGGTCTTGTTACCCTTGAGGATGTCATCGAAGAGATCGTGGGAGAGATTTCTGATGAGTATGAAGCAGTACCAGAAAAAGTAATTAGTCTTAAATCGGGAGGATATCTTGTCGATGCATCTATCCCTCTTGATAAGCTCACTGAACTCCTTCAAATCACATTTGAAGCAGAAGATGCGTTAACGCTTGGCGGATTTCTCATCGAACAGCTTGAGCATATGCCTCAGCCAGGTGAAAAGCTCATCTACAAAGGTTATCGCTTTAAGATTCAGCAAGCAAGTGCAAAGAAGATCTCCCAAGTACTTATATTTGCTCATGAACTGCCAGAAGACCTTGAACTAGAAGAAGGCGGGCTGTAAGCCCGCCATTCTTATTATGCTTCGTCCCTGGATCGCTTCAGCCATTTTGCTTCATTCGGAAGAATAATCAACTTAGATTGGAAGTATTTTTGGATGCCTCTTTTACCTATTTCATCATGGCTTCGAGTTAATAGAAATCAGAACTATGCAAGCAACGAATCAATCAAATAATTAACCTGGAAGTATTGAAAAAATTTTCCTTCCAGCTAAAATCAAATTATAACCCCTGAAAGGAAAATAATGCTTGAACAATTGCTTGCAAAGGAAGAAAGCAAGAATTTGGAATTCAAGGAAAACACTCAATCGCTTCAAAAAATCGTTCAAACAGTACTAGCATTTGCAAATACTGCCGGCGGAACGATTCTTATAGGAATCAAGGATGGTTCGAAAGAAGTAGTAGGTATTGAAAACATCCTGGTCGAAGAGCTCAAGATAGCTAATGCTATTTCGAATTCTATCGAGCCATTACTCATTCCTGCTCTAGCGCTTATCACCTATAGAAGCAAAGATGTGCTTATTATCCAGGTTCCTCATTACTATGGCCCGTTCTACTTAAAGTCGATCGGCAAAGAAGAAGGAACATTCGTACGCATTGGACGTACTAATTATATAGCTAATGCTGAGACGATTTTAGAGATCGAAAGCTTGCGTGAAAAAAAATATTTTGATGAGTTACCCAATGTTTCCTGTACCATTGATGATATAGACTTAACTCAGGCTAAGGGTATTTTTGCAAAACATAAAAAAAAGTTTACCAAAAAGACAGCTCAGTCACTTGGACTGGTAGTGAGGTATCAAGGAATACTCTTTCCTTCAAACGCTGGGCTTCTTCTATTTGGCCGCAATCCCCTCGAATGCGGGGGCGCACCGATTCGCTTGGTCCGTTTTCTTGGAAGAGATAAATCCGAAGTTCTTGATCACCAGGACATTGATGTTCCTCTCATTGATGCGCTTACACCTATGATCTCTTTCATTCGTCGAAATACTGCAATGGCTGCAAAGTTTGGTGGAATTCAACGGCAAGATATTCCAGAATATCCTCCGCAAGTGGTACGAGAAGCGCTCGTCAATGCTCTTCTTCATGCTGATTATTCAAAACACCGATGTGCAACACAGGTTTCAATTTTTGATAACCGCATCGAGATCATCAACCCCGGCGGCCTTCTTTTTGGGCTCAACTTAGAAACAGCTTTATCAGGGGTTTCGCGACTAAGAAATAAAATAATCGGACGGGTTTTTAGAGAATTAGATATCATAGAACAATGGGGATCAGGTTTAGGGCGGATGATACACATGTGCCATGAATTGGATATTCAACCACCACTCTTTGAAGATCTAGGAACATTCTTTCGCGTCACTCTCTTTCCACGCGCTGAGCTGCCCGCAAAGAAAGAAGAATGGGAACAACCGGTTCTCACTCATACCAAAAAACATCGGAAAATAAGTGCCAAGGAGGCACAACAGATTTGGAATGTAACAGCGCAAACTACCAGCACCCGATTGAAGGAGCTCGTCGCTAAAGGATATCTTGCAGAGGTCGCCACTAGCCGATTCGATCCATTAAAAATCTTTGTTTTAGCCAAAAAGCAGTAAATACCCGGTACCACCCTATAATGATACAACCCAGAACAAGAATTTTCTCATATATACTAAGGCTGAAAGGACAATGCTAAAAATATTACCACCATTCATAGTACTTGGCCTGCTGATGAGTTGTTGGTCAGTACGATGTATGAAATTAGCCACCAGCAGAGATATTTTCGATAACGCTGACATTTTGGCGTCCATGAGTCATGCACCCGATAGCCGCCTCTCCCATCTACCTAAAGAGGTAGTCCAGCTTTGCGTTCTTCCATATATTCTTTTCTCTGATGCTAATCGTCAGCATTATACGCAACTGCATATTGCTGCCTACTTAGGATACGACCTTACAGAGCTTATACGAGCAGAAACAGACTTAAATAGGCCTATAGCTGACAAGCTCTATACTCCATTACATCTAGCAGCCATAGCTGGTAATACGCGAGCGATTGAACAATTATTGGCTGCTGGTGCCAATATAGAGAAAACTGCAAACAGGGGGTGCACTGCATTGATGCTTACAGCCATGCGTGGTCATGTAGACGCTGTTGAAAAATTATTAGAAAATGATGCGCCAGTCGATCCCTCAAATTGGGATCACTGCACCGCCTTACACCTTGCTACAATTCACGGTCACTTCGAAGTTGTTGTTGCATTATTGAGCGCAGGCGCTGAAGTAGACTTCAGAAATTCCTACGAAATGACGTCCTTGAATATAGCCGTAAATACGGGCAATACAGGTATAGCTACGCTCTTATTAGCACGAGGAGCTCTGGTAAATGAACAAATCTGTCAATATGATGGTCTTCCAGAAAGTGAATATATCGACAGGTTTCAACGTCTATGCGCAAAAGATAGTAAAAACGATAATCCAGAACACGAGCCTTACGCGAGGTTAGGACTTGCCCCCTTGCATTTTGCTGTAGCAGCAGGTCGGCCTAGCATGGTCGGTTTATTACTAAGCCAGGGAGCACTAGTAAATTTAGCAAATACGATAGGACAACGGACTGCACTTCATTTTGCCGCATTGTATGGCAAAACAGATGCTATAGTGGTACTATTGCATGGAGGAGCTAACAAAGACCTGAAGGATCGCTGGGGACAAACTGCCAGAGACATCGCACTTCAGCACGGACACGTTGACTGTGCTCAATTGCTGGCTTAGGTTCTAATGCCAGGCTTTTACCGATGAGAAGAGGGCGGGCTTACAGCCCGCCGTTGCTATTGTGCTTCGTTTAACAATCTTTTGATCGCTGCGACTGAACCACCAAGACCGCTTGCTTCGTACGGAAGAATAATCAACTTATTATCCTTGCCTTCCATAAGAACCGGCAATGTCTTTATGTACTGCAATGCAGCCAAATATGACAAGGGATCTTGATCAGGAGTTGCCGTCTTAATAAGCCCTATCGCCTTGGCTTCCGCTTCGATAATCTTAAACCGAGCCTCTGCTTCACCTTGAGCATTAATAACACGAGATTCTGCGGCACCACGAGCACGCAGTACGCTCGACTCTCGTTCCCCTTCAGCCTGCAAAATAGCCGCCTGTTTTGCACCTTCAGATTCGAGAATGATTGCACGACGATCCCGTTCTGCACGCATCTGCTTTTCCATCGCAATACGAATATCGAGCGGTGGATTGACCTCCTGCAGCTCAACTCGATTTACTTTCACGCCCCACTTATCAGCAGCCTCCTCTAAAATATGGCGCAGCTTTTCGTTGATGGCGTCCCTTGAAACGGATGATTCATCAAGATCTAATGATCCTATGACGTTACGCAGCGTTGTCTGCGTTAACTTTTCAATCGCTTCTGGGAAATTAGCCACTTCATAAATTGCCCGTTTTGGATCGGTAATTTGATAGTAGACTAACGCATTAATTTCCATCGTCACGTTATCTTTTGTAATAACATTCTGCTTTGGAAAGTCATGCACCGTTTCACGCAAATCAAGCCGATACATAGTTCTTGCATGCCGATAATAACGCTTATCTGGACCTATACTGAAAAAGCTCCAGACCACTTCACGCGGACGCTCTAAGAAGGGCATCACAAGGTGCAGGCCGGGCCCGAGCACACGATCATAGCGTCCTAATCGTTCAATAATAATTGCTTCAGATTGTTGCACTAAATAGACCGATTTGAGTAAAACTATACAGGCCAATGCAATGAGAAGCACTACAAATACCGTAAATACCATCATGATATTCCTTTCTACGTAAGTTTCCGTACAACTACATGTGAGCCAGCAGCACTCACTACTTCAATACTTACTCCTACCTCAATGCGTTCACCTTTTGATGGGACGGCTGCCCAGAGTTCCCCATCAAGCTTTACCCATCCTTTTTTATATTCAGAGAGCTCTTCTACCACGATGCCCTTTTTGCCTACCACCGCGTAGACATTCGTTGCATGTAAGGTATCTTTCATCCGAGTAACATAGCGCCTCAAGAGAAAAAAGAGTCCTACTGTCACAGCGATGAACACCAGATATTCTGCCATAAGACTGATATCAAACCAACTTATAACGGCCGCAGCAACCGCACCACCCGAAATTGATATGAAAAAGAACAGGCCTGGAGAACTCAGCTCTGCGAGAACAGTTGCGATGAATACAAGAATCCACCATGTCAAACTTGTCATGATACACCTCGCGCTTTATATGTAAAGAAATTGATGAAGATAAGAGGAACACACCGATTCCATAGTTGAATAAGGATTATAAATAAGTATACTATGATCTAAGAGATAAGTCGAGCCTTTGAGGAACAAGCGATGCAGACGCAGAAGGTAACTATTTATATCCATGGAACGCTTCCTCCCGCACCCGTGATGCGCATTCCGCTCATTCACGCTTTCTTCTTCTGTCCCCCAGGCCTAAGTAAGGCAACAAATCTTAATTCTACCTATCATTTGAGCATTCTTGCTCGCTCCATATGCCCCTCACCCGATCTGTTTGAGCATTTCTATTTTTTTGGTTGGTCCGGTTACTTACGCTTTAGTGAGCGAAAAAAAGCTGCAGCTGACCTCAATAAGCAACTCACTATCCTCCAAGATCAGTACCGAGTAGATGCCATCGAACCCGAGTTTACACTTATCACCCACAGTCATGGAGGTAATGTTGCTCTCTTCCTTGCAGAGGAATCTCCCGACTTACCTCTCGAGCTTGTACTCCTTGCCTGCCCAGTACAAAAGCGAACGGAGCAGCTAGCGTTTCATCCTCGATTTAAGCAGGTATTTTCGATCCATTCTCATAGAGATCTCTTGCAAATCATCGACCCTCAAGGCTTACATGGTTTTCTTGAGAGCCTTAAAAAGCATGGGCTTGAATTTACACTCTCTCACCTAAAACAGTTAGGGCCGTTATTTTCATCACGCCATTTCCCCGAAGCCCCCCATATTATTCAGCTCAATGTAAAACACAAACATAGAGAGCTTCTACACATAGAGTTTCTCTTGCCTGAATTTATAGCACTCGTTCCTTCATTAATCGAACGTATGAAAGCACATAAAGACAGCTCTGAACTTACGTATATTTGGAAATAGCATGGCAAGTAGTTTTCAAGCTATAAGTGACATTAAAGCCAAAATAACACGCAAATTATTCATGATATTATTGTGGGTCAGAATACCACAATAATCCTAGATAGCCGCTATTCTAATTTACCGCAGCAGCCGACAAAAGCCGCATTACACCAGCATGAAAATTTTGAGACCAATCAACAATGGTGTTGCTCCCCTATTAAGGGCTCTATTCTTATCTGCTCCTGCAGCGAGCAATGCCCCCACCACGGTTGCATGACCATTCAGAGCTGCTTCGAACAATGGTGTTTCTCTATCGTCATTGTCTCATTCAAATCTGGCCTGCAGTTAATAGGGTTTTGATCGGTGCAGTACAAACCATTTCTAGTTGTGATAAGCAATAAGGCGTGCCACATCAGCATGAAGATTCTGAGCCGCAATCGACAATGGCCCTGTTCCGTCATTGCGGGCAATGTTCTTATCTGCCCCCGCAGCTAACAGAGTTTGTACCACTTCTTCATAACCTCTCTCAGCTGCTGCAAACAATGGTGTTTCTCCAGCGTCATTCACCCTATTCAAATCGCCCCTGCAGCTAATAGGGTCTGCACCACTGCAGTCTCACCATTTCGAGCTGCTGCAAATAATGGTGTTGATCCGTCGCTACGTGCCTTATTCGGATCTGCTCCTGCCATCAATAACATCTGAACCACCGCATCACGACCTGACCCCGCTGCCGCACACAATGGCGTTTCTCCAGCGTCATTGGCCTTACCCAAATCTGCTCCCGCACCTAACAGCGCTTGTACCACCGCAACACGACCATAGCGAGCTGCAATAAGCAAAGGTGTTGATCCGTCGCTACGTGCCTTATTCATATCTGCTCCCGCCACCAATAACATCTGAACCACCGCATCACTACCTGACCCCGCTGCCGCACACAATGGCGTTTCTCCACGACAAGCGGCTCCATTTATGTCTGCTCCTGCAGCCAGCAAAATCTGGACCACTTTAACGTGACCATTCAAAGCTGCTTTAAACAATGGGGTTACTCCACCATGAACGGCCCCCTCCAAATCTGCTCCCGCTCCCAATAAAATCTGGACGACCGCATCACGACCAAACCCAGCGGCTGCAAACAATGGCGTGGCTCCACGACAATCGGCTCCATTTATGTCTGCTCCTGCAGCCAGCAAAATCTGGACCACAGCAGCGTGACCATTCATAGCTGCTCGAAACAATGGTGTTTCTCCGGCGACATTGGCCTTATTGATATTTGCCCCTGCCGCCAACAAAGCCTGGACCGCTGCATCACAACCATTCGAAGCTGCCGCAAACAACGGTGTTTCTCCATTGTCTTTGGCCTTATTCAAATCTGCCCCTGCAGCTGACAAAGCTTGAATCACCGCAGAATGACCTTTCAAAGCTGCGACAAACAATGGCGTTCTTCCCCAACGAGTAGACTTATTCATATCTGCTCGTGCCGCCAATAAAACCTGGACCACTTTAACGTGACCATTCAAAGCTGCTTTAAGCAATGGTGTTTCTTCATTCCAATTAGCCTTATTCAAATCCGCCCCTGCCGCGGATAAAATCTGAACCACTGCATCTCCACCATTACAAGCGGCTGCAAACAATGGTGTTTCTCCATTTCGGTTGGCCCTATTCATATCTGCTCCTGCCGCCAATAAAACCTGGACCACTTCAGCGTGATCATTCTGAGCTGCTGCAAACAATGGTGTTGGCCCGCCCAAATGGGACTCATTCAAATCTGCTCCCGCAGCTAACAAGGCTCGGACCTGTGTAGCCTGACCGTAATAGGCTGCTATAAACAACTTTTCCTCCGAAACACTTGCCATTCCTTGAATGGTGGCAGCAGGTACCAATTGAGCAAAAATAATGAGTGCTAGATTTATCTTGTGAAGCATGTTGTTTCCTCGCTATAAGTAGTATTACAATTTTTTATACACTCCGAACTCTCAGCTTGCGCAGAAATTCACTTTTTAGTCTAGCAAAAGTTGACATTTTGTCAACGCCCAAACAATTTTTCATCCGATTAGTCGGGCTCATCATTTTTCATTCTCTAGTGGTGCCGTTCATAAATAACCGTGCTACCCCCTATTGCAGTTTACTTTCACGCCCCACTTATCATCTGCTTCCTCTAAAATATGGCGCAGCTTTTCGTTAATAGCGTCTCCAGAAACGGATGATTCATCGAGATCTAATGATCCTATGACGTTGCGCAGTGTTGTCTGCGTCAACTTTTCAATCGCTTCTGGGAAATTAGTCACCTCATAAATTGCCTGCTTGGGATCGGCGATTTGATAGTAGACTAACGTATTAATTTCTGATCGTCACGTTATCTTAAGTGATAACATTCTGCTTTGGAAAGTCATGTACCGTCTCACGCAAATCGAGCCGATACATGGTTCTTGCATGCCGATAATAGCGCTGGTCTGGACCTATGCTGAAAAAGCTCCAAACCAGTGTTACGTGGACGCTTTAAAAAGGCCATCACGAGATGGAGGCCAGCTCTAGCACACGATCGTAGCATCCTAACTGTTCAATGATAATTACTTCAGACTTTAACTTTCGATGGTACTGACACCACTAACGAACCCCTCACAGTTCTTCTTTCATCAACCAAGTCAAATGTAGAAACCTGGATCGGGAAAGATCTCATCTTAGAGATTTGCGTAACCTCCGCAGACAGCGATGAGGCTCAATTATTTGTGACAGGTCCTGGCAACTTCAGCTATACAGGTACAATCGCCTTAGACGGAACCCCACATCCAGTTCTTGTAACTGACTTTGCAAGAAGTTCTTCTGCCGGCTGCTACTTTTTAGCTGTTGTTGATGCGAGGGGATTATCGTGACAAATCTAGACTGTTCGGCCAGAGTGGCCCTGCGCAAATGTTGCATCCTTATAGATACACATCATTGCTCCATTTCCAGGCATCTTCACCGGCTCGGTCAGTTTGACGAGAGGTACAGGTTTATCTATTCCATTAGCAGGGCTAGATTACATTTCTTTATAACACTTTGGATCAATCATGAACGTAAAACTATTCATAGGCTGGGCGCTCCTCTTTCTCATTCCAGCATGCAATAAATCAGCAAGCACTCCACCAGCTACGCTATTTGTACAACTAGTACTGGATTCTTCAGCACTTGACCAGATAAGAAAGACAATTACACCCCTCATAAACGATAGTATTAAAGCAGAACTTGGTTTGGATGCTGCTTATAACTTTCAGTTTTTTTCTCCCAAAGAACGCCAAGCTTTAACCATTTATTCCATTGAAGACGTACCAGAAAATGCCAAGCCCACGATTCTTTCTACGCTTGAGCCGATTTACACGACGTGCACAAACCTCCTGTCACATACAATAACCTTTGCTCATCAAGTTGATTTTTTTAGTGGCCCATTTAACATAAACGACGAACTAGTAATTAAAGTCAATGACTCGGATAATTCCTTATCAAATTTGAACCGAGAGGTAAAAGCGCTATTGAATCTGGCTAATGAGCACTACCGGCAAAGACACGGCAAGGGCCTCTACGCTATTTCAAAAAGCGAAAGATATTCTTACGTTCCACATATTGGACTTGGTCGTGTACGATCCAATTCCATTAAGGAGCACATGAAGGATTCTTCTGGTTTTGATGCATTATTCAGTCGCATACAAACGCGCATTAAAGAATTAGCAATATCTGTAATCAAAAATGTGCTTACCGCAGATAACCAAACAATCATGTTCAACAAGGTATGTATTTTCGATTTGAAGGAGCGAATATGTATCAAGGAAGCAGCATTAAACAGCGACACTGCCCCTCAATAATAGGCTTGTTAACGATCTTGCAAAAATAAAGCTGATCTACTAATCTCGCAAGTAGATCCATCCAAGCGTCAGCTTAGACATCTTTCACTATACAATTTGAAAATACAGCTACCTGACTCGGAAACTCTCAAATTGCCAGATATCTTCTGGAGAAGTTACCGACAGCCCTTTATATAAGCTCGGATGGCTCAATGAACGAGGATTCCAGTCAGTTTGACGAGAAGTACAGGTGCCTAAATAAAGATTGGCAACAGAGAGTATCTCTTTGTAGGGAAGATCATCGGGAACTTTCAGTCCCTCGCGAGGATGAGCTATCATCCAGGCAAGAGCACCAAGCATCGATGCTGCAACTTGTAGGGTTGTAGCATTTTGTCCGGGACCTATAAGCTTGCGTGTTTCATGAATCGTTAATTCTGAACCGGTCCACCATCCGTTCAGATCGTGACCGAGAAGTAGTACGCCTACGTGGTCTGCACCATCAATAATATCATCGTACATCATACGTTGATCTGCTTGCAACTCAAAGTTCCCCATGCGCAATTCACGCAATGAGGCAAGGGCTGCATCACAGGGAAGGTATACGTAATGAACTGTAGGGCGATAAAGCATACCATCATTCATAACCGTAAAATGCCGACTGATAGTAAACGCTTCACCATGACGGATAAGACATCCGATAATTTCTCCGGTGGGCACCCATGAACGCATAAGTGTTATCATGCCCATTTGATGCAAAAAGATTTGATTCTTAGGCCCATGCAATGGCAGCTCAGCTCCTTCAGGCACCGTACGCTCATGTGTTCCCCAGCCTATTTCTGCTGGTGCTGTTGCTTCCTCATGAAACCCCGGAATCGACCAGGTATTAACAAACTGGTTAACCCGTTTTGGTTCACAGGTAATTTGGTCATCCCGCTCCGAAATATGAATAACTTTCGTACCTGTCAAATACGCCAGCTCCGGAAATGCCCCATCGGCTAATGCACGCTCTAGAGCACATCGTTTAATACGATCGGTTGTTGTCTGCATTATCTGGGTAGTAATCTCTTCGAGAGCCTGTTTCGTCCAATGGCTCACCAGCCCCGGATTAGCCCCATGCTCTATCACCGCTGTTGGTCCGTTTGAAGACCATTGTTGAGCTCGTTCTTTTAAGGCAAGATGACGACTATACAGTGCCTTGTCGACCAGACTTCCGGTCCCCTCTTGATGAGATTCAGGCCAGTTCTCAAGGGCAGTATTAATATATAAGACTTCATTGTTATGACACCAGCCAATAAGATCGGCCGACTGAACATTCACCGATAGATCAATCAATAGACCTCCAGGAGAGAGATGAGTACGCAAGCAGTCCTGATAATTCCCCTTTGTAATCTCATGCGTAGCAAAGCGAGCTCCCCGTTCAATAAGGGGCTTCATACTTTCACGCATATCACGGGCATCGAGAATCTGTATCTTCGTAAAATCAACATCAAGATGCTTTATAAGAAGCAGCTGAAAGCATTGGGATACAGCACCTGCGCCAAGAATAAGAATGTCTCCAGTAAATGGTATCTTCATTGCTTTTCTCCTTCTCTTTATCATAGCTCAGCTCGAGTCATATTTGCAATAGTTTTGAAATTTTTCTGCACGAAGCTGCGCACTCTGGACAAGACCTCTTGCAGGCAAGCTCAGACGAGTGTATAGAGTATCTAGCAGACAAGCATTACAGCACAAAAGATTTTCCTGTAGGTACAAACTCACAGCTCTATCACTGCATGGGGAGTCTTACAATTGTCTTTTGATAATCTTCAAAAAATTATTGGCGAGCAGGAAGAAAAAATAAAACGATCATCAGTTGGTCATGATCCACAAGCTCAAGTTTCATGACTGAGAAAAAAGCATTTCAGGGATATAAGCTCCAGAAAGTGCCAGCGGACGATAGCTTGAGCCAGTCTTTGTAGGAGCAAACCTTTAAATGCACAACTGCTTACCTCTTCCTCTTTCTGCGATATCTATTTTTGGCTATATGACGGCATAATTGCTTAAAGCCTCAGAGCCCAATAATTTATTCATCTCGTCTATTGATTTATGAATGTCAGTTAATTTACACTAATTAAAACGAGAAAAAACCGTGAGGTGAAAGCAAATAATACAAAAACATTTTTTTAAAGAAATGCGTGCCGCTTTCACGATGCTTTCGATACAATTTAAGCATCATGATAGCAAAAAAAGAAAACAGTTTTTAATGAGGAACCACAATGTATTACCTATTTATATCAATACTAAGCTTAATAAGCTTCGCACATTTTTCAGGAGTTGAAGCAACTCAGCCCAACGAGAGAATCACAAGCAGTACCCTTAAGGCTCCTTCTTCATGCTATACGGTAGGAATTGATAGCGCATCTACTCCTCCTTCTCTTGCATGTACTGCTGATGGTAAGATTATCGCAACAGTAAATGATTCAACCGAAACCGATACCGTCTATTTTTATTTGACCGACGCAAATTCTACTACTCTCATTATGCCCGGAACTTACATGAGCACTGAATTTCAGGCTACCTTTTCTGGTCTGGTGGCAACAACCTATACCCTTCAAGCCGTAGTTAGTTCTGCTGGTAGCTGTTGTGTTACCAACTGCCTGTCCGTTAACTTTGCACCGCCAGAGGAAAGCTCTTGTTGCGCTCTGGGTTTTTTTGGAGATAGCGGGTTCATTGATGGTTCCTTTACAGTGGCAGCATTTCCATCATTACAGATTAGCGAATTGGCGAATATACCATTTAAGTTACACTATGAATGGCATTCGGACTTTAATCCATTCATCTTAGGATCGGGTGCAGTGTTAACAATGCCCAGTCTCCCTCTGACCTGGGCTTTTACCGTATATGGAAGTGGACCAGGCTGTTGCATGTCTGCAGATCCCAATATTAATGACCCTTTTCCATCTTGTGTGTCTACAGATCTCGTATTGAAAATCGACTCCATTACATCTCCTTCGTCGCCCTGCGCCTACGATGGTTCAATAACGGTAAGTAGCCCACAATCAGCGAATGGCTTACCTACCATTTACTACCTAACAGATAGATATTCATCAGTATCTATCTTAGATAATAGCGGTGAAGGTGCTACATTTTATAATCTTACCGCAGGGGAATATTATTTATATGTAGTAATTACGAAAGGTATTAATTATGGACTTGGCTGTATAAGCAATTGCTATACACAAACACTGACAGCTGCAGATTTCACCTCTACTTTAACTATTTGCCCAGTAACTAATCAATGTGGTAACTACGTGACACTTGTAGCAATTCCGGGCAGTAGCAACACAACACCTTCCACAAATTGTTTTATACAGAATTTTGTCTGGCTAATGCAAGATAGCAATGGCACCAATTGCGTTGTAGGGACAGGTCCAACACTAACTGTTGCCACTCCTGGCACGTATACGGTCACTGGAACTGTTCCTAACAATACGCTTGATTGTACACCCACTACTTACGTACAATCAAATCCTCTTCCGGTAACCCTCAGTACGTGCACCACTCCTACGACGTGCCCTGTAACTATCTGCGGAAATACCAATGTTTGCGCAGGAAATGAAATAAAACTTTGTGTGGTAGGCATTGATGATCCTAGCGACTATACCATTAGCTGGGCAGGGGATTGTTGCCCAGAAGACAACTGCACAGGCCCGACGCTTACCTTCAAACCTACAACAGGGGGTATGTGCTGCGTTACGGTAACAAATAATAGCACCAACTGCTCTTCAACTACGTGCTTGCAGTATACCGTTAATAACCCACCATCAATCTGCGTCCAAGATGTATGTATTTGCGCAGGCGACACTCTTATGCTAGAAATCTGTGCTACATCAGATCTTGCTAGCTGTTGTCCGAGCACTACTGCAAAGCTTATCGTAACAGGTCCAGCGAGCTTTAGCTACAGCGGGCCAATTACGCTCAATGATACTAAACCAGTTGTAGTCCCAGTAACAAGCTATGCAACTGCCGCAAATGCAGGCTGCTATTACGTAACGGTTGTTGACGCAAACGGCTGTGTCGCTACAAACCTCAAACAACCTGCACGAATTGTTGTTGTTCCCTGCTGCCCATCTCAGAACTAATCTATTCTTGGGGACCAGTTTGACTGGTCCCTTTTTATCGTACGTGTCAGTAGATTGTCACTCAAATAGATGATGGCTCGGAGCCAATGAGAGCGTAAACAGTTTGAATCAGCGCAACATGATCTATCTGATGATAAGCACGCAGCTCTTCAGGCTTACCTGAGCGAGACAGCTCTTTTACTGCAAGTAGCTCAATAGTTATCTGTTGATCGCGCAAAGCATAACAAACAGCCTCTCCCAGGCCACCTTGTAGGAAATGGTCTTCGACCGTAATAAGACGAGATTTAGATTTTTTTGCTAGACGTATGAGCGTTTCTGCATCGATAGGTTTAATACTATACAGATCGATAATAGACACTGAAATGTTATTTTTTTGCAACTCCTCATACGCCTTGAGCGCTTCAAAGACGGTAATGCCAGCAGCTACGATACAAGCAACATCCTGATCTGATTCTCGTAGCACTTTACACCCTCCGAGCATAAAAGGCTCACCTGGATCATAGATAACAGGAGTCTCAGAGCGGGTAAGCCGGAGATAACTCATCCCTGGATGATTAACCATCATAAGCATACAAGCATAGGTGCTCACCGCATCACAAGGATAGAGTACTACTGAGTCAGGAATAGATCGCATCATCGCAATATCCTCAAGGCCCATTTGAGAGGGACCATCTTGTCCGATCGATACTCCAGCATGAGTTCCAATCAATCGCAAAGGTGATCGGCCAATCGCCGCCATACGAATCTGATCATGAGCTCTTGTTAAAAAACAAGCAAACGTAGAACTAAAAGGAATGAAATGACGTGAAGCAAATCCGGTTGCCATACCAATCATATTTTGCTCAGCAACAAAGCACTGAAAAAATCGTTTGGGAAACTTTTTCTCAAATAGTTCGGCGTAGGTTGAGTTCTTTACTTCAGCGTCTAAGCTCACCACCGAGGGGGCATACTCACCAAGGAGGGCGAGGGTCTCACCAAAAGCTCTTCGCGTAGCAAGCGAACCTCCTTTGACATAGGGGCATACGGGTAACTGTACCATCACAGTTTCATGAGTCCTCACTATCTGTTTCACCGGGGCAATCTCAAACTCATACTGGGCAACGTCATGAAACCTCTGCTCCATACCCTTGAGAAGTTCAGGCAATTGAGTCGCTGAAAACGCCTTACCATGGTAGCCCGGTTTATCCTCTATACCGGTTAGTCCGTAGCCCTTAATAGTATATGCTATAATAACGGTAGGCAGCTCTGTACTCGTGTGAGCTTCTTGAAATGCTTTGATAATCGCATCCATATCATGACCATTAATCACAATCGTGTTCCAGCCAAATGCTTTCCAGCGAGCTTCATGCTTACGAGCATGATGATCATCAATTGTTTCAGTACTTTGGCCTAGTCTATTAAGATCTACAATAGCAATAAGATGGTGTACCTTATAATAAGCAGCAAGCTCAATCGCTTCCCACACAGAACCTTCCGTCATCTCACTATCTCCAAGGAGGACATACGTATAAAACGAATGAGCACTCAAACGTGCACTTAGTGTCATACCAAGACCATAGGAGAGACCACAACCCAGAGATCCTGTAGCAACATCGATATACGAAAATCTCGGAGTTGGATGACCTTCAAGGGTGGACTGAAAGGTGCGAAGCCCCATAAGTTCATCGAACGTAAGAACACCAAGCTCCTCATATGCGGCATAGAGCACCGGTGCTGCATGCCCCTTTGAGAGGATAAACCTATCATTTTGTGGATTATCTGGATCGGCGGGATCGAATTTCATGACTGAGAAAAAGAGTGCTGCAACGATATCAGCTGCTGAAAGCGCAGACGTCGGATGACCAGAACCCGCCTTCGTGGTTGACTGCAATGACAAGACGCGCAATCTATAGGCTCGGGCCCGCAACTGAATGAGTACTTCTGTGTCCATACCATCTTCCTTTTTATGTACTATTCACTATACTACATTCCCATAATCCAATATAGAGTTTTTTCATGAAACGTTTACATCGGTTGAGCAGCCAACTTCTTACCTACTTCCATACGCAGCTGTTTATAACGCTCATCTCGTTGCCGCTCCTCCTTTCGTGGGGATTACCAATTTCTCTTGCGAGCATAGTCGGAAACCTTCTCTTCGCACCAGTCCTGAGCGCCGTTCTCCTTCTTGCTTCACTCATCTTTTTTGGAGAGCTCTTTTCGCTCCCCACGACCCTTCTCACTCTCATATTTGAATGGATTACTCACGGATGGTTCAGTCTCCTCACCAGGGGAAGTCCCTCCTGGCTCTGGTCAGCTCCTCAGCCCTCTTTTACAGCAGGGGTGCTTATCCTTGCCCTACCATTTGCAATTGTACACTGCAGGTGGCTAAAAAACAGACTCCTCAATACTGGAGCACTTTTTGCTCTCCTTACCGTCGCTTGCCTCAGCCTCAGCTGGTTCATAGATACAGGGATTGCCACTATTCCTTATCATTCAAAAGAGCTTACACTCGTAAAAGGTCCGCATACTGCTCTCATCGATCCTGGGGTCCTTTCCCAGAAGGGAGCTCCTCACTGGGTAGCAACTACCCTTGTTCCTACTCTTCGCAAAAAAGGAATCTCACACATCACTACCCTTGTCTGCCTCACTCCATCAATAACTACATTTCAGGCTATTGCCTGCTTAATCGATGCCTTACCCGTTTTGCACCTCTCTATACCTGCTTTTGAGACTCAGAGAAGTTCTCGTATATGGTCATCCTGGGAAAAAGTACTCGCTCGCGTTCAACACATCAGTTCCTTCAAGCACAACCTGCTCATTGACCTGGGAACAACTCAGCTGACACTCTCTCCTGAGAAGCTCATAACAAAAAACAGGCTCACGTACATGACCTACAGACACCAACTGAACAGCACCGCAGTTTAAATTCAAAAAAATATTGTTTTTGCCCAGGAAGAAACGTTATACTGTAAATAGGAGTAAATACAAAAAAAGGAGTATTATGAAACAGATTGTAACAGCGATGGCATTAGCGCTCGTGATCTCTGGATCGACTCTACCTGAAGGAATCGACCCAAAGACCCTCGAAGTTACTGGCTCTCAAAAAAAACCACAAGTTCCTGAAAATGAATGGCGACAACCAAAGCTTACCTTCTTGGTAGAAACAGCTGAATCAACAGGCCCCTTACTAACACTTTAAGAAAGAGTTTACTATGAAACAAAAAAAGGTCGTTCTCCTTATTGCCCATGATGGGTACCAACAGGTTGAATATGGCGTTACCCTCGAAATTCTCGCCAGTGAAAACATCCATGTCATAACGGCAAGCGATGAAGCTGGGGTAGCATTTGCGAAAGATTCATCATCAACGAATGTTGATATCACGGTTCAACAAATTCTCCCTATGGAAATCGATGGGCTGTTTCTTATCGGTGGGCCGGGCGCACTTACCTGTTTAGACACTGAACCAGTACACCAACTCCTGCAAAATATGATGGCACTTAATAAACCTTATGGAGCAATCTGCATTGCAACTCGCATCCTCGCCTTTGCACAGGTATTAGGAGGCAAAAAGGCAACAGGCTGGAATGAAGATCACGAGCTTGAAGCTCTTTACAAGAGAAGCGCAGCCACCTATGTTCATGAGCCAGTCGTCATTGACCATAACCTCGTAACTGCTACCGGACCGGAGGCAGCACAGGCATTTGCCCAAGCAATATTGAAGGTACTCGCTCAGTAAAGTTGAGTATGTTCACCGCTCTCTTTAACGAACATAAATTCATGTGATCTCTTTTGGAAGTTTTCAAAAGAGATCCTGTCTTCGCAAAAGTGGTAAAAACTGATAGCTGAAGCAGAAACTGATATCTTTTGGGCACTATTTACCCATAAAATGACGGGCACTTTCTTTATAGAGTTCAACAGCAGGTTGATCAAAGGGATTAATATATAACAGACGCCCTAATACTATCGTCTCGATCATCTTCATCATCATCCACCGACCGAGTGAGTAAGGATCTTTTTGTGGAAGTACCGTACTCATAAATGGTCTTCCCTCTCGTTTATAAGTAGCCATAACTCCTTGCAAAAGAGCATGCTTTATAAAAGTGACCGAAGATCCTCCAAGCCCTTGAACGAGGTTCGTCAATGCTGTATCAGGAACAATGAGCTCTTCTGGCTCATTCTTAACAGATACAAATGTCGTAATTCTATTACGAGGACCGGCCAAATAGAGCTGAATAACCGAATGTAAATCGACCGTTCCGAGTGAAACGGTAGGGGTAATGCCAACTTCGAGGACTGTTCCGTCGCACGCATACTTTTTCCCGAGGCTTTCACCAATGAGCTGCTTATACCAATTGCCGAGCATAGCAAGTTCAGGTGAGAACAAAAACAGATCATGAATCAGATAACCTATCTTATAATGACTATAGATTGTAGCTGCACTCAATCCCGCTTCCCGCGGACTCGCTACACATTCAGCAGCACCAGCACAAAAGGCATCTGCATCTATACCAAGCATCATAAGCGGAAACAGCCCAACCGCAGTAAACACCGAAAACCTTCCTCCTATCTGCGGTTCGATCGTCAACAATTGACAGCCCAGCGTACGAGCATAATTCTCAAGGGCAGAACCCCTATCAGTAATCATAATAAGATAGTTTGTATAGTCATGTGGATGAAATGCTTTCAATAGCTCAAGAAAAAGTGCTCCATTAATAAGCGTCTCAACAGTCGTACCCGACTTACTAATAATACAGAGAAGGAGTCTCCCTCCGCGTTCTAATTCATTACGAACCAAATGCAGCAAGGCTTGATTTACCTCATCATCAATGGTATCAGCACAGTAAAAACGTACCGGCTCAGTCTCATTCCCATAAATTCCATGCAATGCCTGTACAAGTGCTTGAGCTCCTTGAGCAGACCCCCCTATTCCAACGAGCAAAAAAAGGGTTGGCTTGAGCTCTTTCATCCGCTCAGCCGTCTGCTTTACAGTTACTATTGCAGCCTTATCAGAGGGTGCTCGAAGAGCACCAACAGGTGTCTCATAGCCACGAGAAAGATCTTCTTGGAGAGCCTGCAGGTCCTCATCAGGGAAAACAGACGGAACAAGGCCGTGAATTTCAATCATATGAGCCCTCTATCTCTTAGTTGAGCTGCTACTACTCCGCCGTAGAGGCTTACATTATAATTACCTATGATGAAAATGGGCACTGTAGCTAAACGTCTACTTTGTGCTCCACATTTTCGAAACTCCTCCATAAACTGAGGATCAAGGAACATGGCACTATTTTTAGCAGCAATACCTCCAGCTATATAGAGGCCATTTAAGGAGAGAACTTCTAAGGCAAAGTCTTTAGCACAGCGTGCATAAAATCGAATATAGAGGTCGAAGGTATCCTTACACCGCTCATCCAGCTTTGCATAGTGAGATATTTTGTCTGGATTAAAATCATGAAGTTCTATCTCTCTACTACTCTCAGTAATTGGATATTGTTTACGTGTACCCAAAAAGCGGTAGATCATTTGGATGCCTTTACCCGATAAAACCATTTCCCATGAAACGGGACAGGTAATCGATGTATCATAAATAAACTGAGAGAATGCGAATTCAAACTCCCCCATCAATGCTGCGTCCGCATGACCTCCTTCAGATGCAACGGGGAGATATCTCTTTATTCCTCTATCCCACACCATAATACTTTTACCAAGTCCGGTACCCGCACCTAAAAAACTCATATTACCATGCTGCCTGTGCACCCCTTGATTTATCCTGATAATATCATGGGCAGGAAGTAGTTCAAGACCAAGCGCAACCGCCTCAAAGTCATTGATCAAAAATACTGATTTCAAACCGGTCGCTTTCTCGATCGCATGCGTATTAATCTCAATATGCAAGTTCGTTGGCTGCGCAGTTACCCGTTGTGGGTATACAATACCTGCCGCTCCAATACAGGCTCGCGTACAAGTAATGGTATAATGATCTTTAAGATAGTCGACAAGCTGCTTCATAAGAGCGGTAAAATCGAGCACATCTTTACTTTTATAATGAAGAGACAGCACAAGAATTGGTGATTCCTTTTTGATATCAAAGATTCCAAAATTACTATTGGTTCCCCCAATATCGCCAACTAACAGAAATGTGCTTGCCGTGTCTATACTCTCAACATACAATACTTCTTTTGCCAATGGCACCATAACCTACTCCTTCATGTCTGTTACACAAGTGTGACGGAGCCACAGTTATTTTGCAAGAAAAAACAGAGATATCTCTGGGTTATCACTAGACGAGATCGCTTCCTCTCTAATTCTGGAGTTTCTCCTCAAAATATGACACATTGCATAGACAAAGAATGTTTTATCTATAAAAGCTGGCTTTAGCTCAATTTTGCAACAGCTGTTGCAAAATTGCAACTGTTGCTTGGAAACCTCATCAGTTCAATCTTTTTATCTCGAGGTCTACAGTAGAAGACTCAGATATTATTTAAAAAACCCCTTGACCAATGGTCCCCAGATCAAAACTTTTTTAATACCCATAATTCAGGCTTGGGAAGGAAGATACTCTGCAGCGATTAACCAACGCAATCTCGACGACTCTGCTCATTTTTTTGATAATCTTTATAAGGATGTGTAGGCGAGCCTCCATTAAGTTTTTTTTGCAGGAATTCACAACGTGTACCCACGCCAATTTGACATATTATACAAAATTATTATATTAAATATTAACAAAGATTATCTACAAAAACTCAATTTATCACCGGAGAAATTCTATGAATAGTTTAAGAGCAGTTGTTTTATTCGTACTGCTAGCCTTTAAAGCATGCCATGGGATGACCCTTGAAGAAGTCTTCAAAGAAACAGCTAGTCGTCTTAATGCGATACCAAGAGAGATACAAGAGAAGGTTATAGGTATGACTCCCTTACTTATAGCAGCTAGAAACGGAGCTGTCAATGTTGTGAAAGGCTTGCTAGCAGATCCCGCAGAAGCTATTCATTTTAATAAACCTGATATGCTTGGCCGAACGCCCTTGAGCGTAGCACGTAACAATGGGCATACCGAAATAGTTGAAAAACTAGAGATATATGCCTGCACAACTCCATTACATGTGGCGTGTAGAGCTGGAAATCTCGAGGCGGTCAATGGCTATTTGGCAGATCCTGCACTATCCGCTCAAATAAATACCACCGATAGACTTGGTCGAACGCCCTTAATTTTAGCATGTGACAATGGACATCATCAAATAGTTGCACTCTTACTAAGCCTTGGCGCACTAAGAGACGCGGGAACGTTTGAGTCTACCCCTGAAAGTACCAGATCCGACGAGAATCCCGGTCCCTGGCTTGAAGCGGCTCGAAAGGGACACGTTGCGGTAGTAAAGTTACTGGTGCCAGCTAATTCAGCGCCTTGCCTTCTGATGGAAGCCGCTAGAAATGGTCAAGAGTCCGTTGTTGCTACACTGCTTGCTACAGGTATAGACCCAAACTCATACGGTGAAACCGATTGGATGGCCTTACATCACGCAGCTGCATATGGTCATGCCAACGTAGTAAAATTATTGTTAGATGCAGGAGCTGATCTAGATATTACCACTGATCGGGGAGAAAAACCATTGCACTTAGCAGCTAAATGCGGGCATGCCACAGTTGTCGAATTTTTATTAGCCCAAGGCGCTCTTCTTGATCCTCTGCTGCTCTTCTCATCTGCAGCACGTGGTCAGGTTGGGGTGGTAAAGCTCTTGCTTCAATACTGTGAATCTTTTCAGGAAGGGAAAGACATACTGAGAGATCTCCTTTCAACCGCAGTCAAAATGAACCAACGCCGAATTGTTGCAACATTGTTGGCGGCAGGGGTAGACCCCAATGTACAACATTATGGATGGACACTCCTGTGTACTGCGGCTCATAATGGGCACCTAGAGTTAGTAAGATTGTTATCAGACGCAGGTGCTCAACTCAACACCCCAACTGCAAAATTCTCACGACGCCACCTGACCAATCGAGAGAAGTTGCTGGAATTAGTAATGGCACCAGAACAGAATACATGTAACTGTACGCCATTGGCTCAAGCAGCCCAACGAGGCCACACAGCGATAGTCGAAGAATTGCTCACTCGCGGTGCAGCCGCAGATGAGATAGATGATTTTGATTGGACACCCTTGTGCAGAGCTTCCTACAACGGGCATAGGGAAACAGTTCAAGCATTATTAGCTCATAATGCAAATATAAACCATAAAATCCGCTTGGTACAGCGCTTTGAGGGTTATGAGGATTCCTCAGCAGCAGAATCAATCTATGCCTCGATGCGCGATCATTATGGAAAGACTCCCTTAGTCCTTGCAATGTCGAAAGGTCATGCGACTGTGAAACAACTATTGGAACAAGCTGCAGTAATAAAAAGAGATCCTCATAACAAGGTATACACGTGGAATCCTGAGCAAGCGCCATCCGCGGCAAATCAGTCAGTCCCGGCACTGGCAGCAGCAGCAGCGAACGCAGAAAGTAGCACCCCAGCGAGAACTGCTGAAGACGCTGGAAACGAAATTCTTGACGCAAAAAGAGCAGGAAATGATGATGCAAGCTGATATAGCTTGATAACTACGTGCGTATAGGGATTACTCAGCCACATAGTTAAATGCGACAATCTCTTCGGGTTTAATCAAGAGTATTCTATGCGCCGGTTTAGCTCGAGTATCCATCCTAGTATATGATCGCTCTTATAGCTCATAAGTTAAGCATGGCTTTAGCATTATATAGACTAGACTGATAAACAAATTGAAATAGAATGGCCAAAACACTAAGCTCAGTTGGCCCTTTTGCAAACGCAAATCACTGCTAAAATCAGCAATGATATGGCACAGTCAAACTGCTAACGCTTTTTGGACCGGTCTCGTAAAAGCTTGAAGCCATCGAATCGCAAAGAGGTATATCTCTGGGCGATGAGATTAAGCAGTGAATAGTCAGGGCCTAACATTGTATCGACCAATTATTTTTTGTCAGACAAAAGGCTGTAGCTCAATTTTGCAACAGCTGTTCCAAAATTACAAATATTGTTTGAAAACTCAACCAATTAGTGCTTTTTATCTCGAGTCCTACAGCAGAACACTCAGATATTATTTAAAAATAGTTAAAACTCAAACCTCTCTTGTCCAATGGCCGAACTTTTTTCAATTTTCAAAAATTTGCTAGCACTTCGGCCCTAGACACCTGCTCTCGAAATAAGGAGAACAATTTTCCTTACTTGCAAATTACTTAGCCTACTTCAGGTGCCACCGATCGAATTGTACCATTTGACGACTTTTTGAACGAATATTAAAATTAAAGGGAGAAAATACAACAATCTAAAGAGCACATCTATGAAATTTGGTTCCTATTTGTTTCTTTTCGTACAACTTCTCTCGCTGCTTGTTTGTCAGTATAGCTTTACAATGGATCGATTACGTTCAACAACTGCAGATCGTGTCGCAGCCGAGCACTTAGAAAGCTTCGGCTCTACACCAGTACATCTTGCTGCTTATTTTGGCAATAATGATGAACTAGAGAGGTTGCTTGCTCAGGGAGAATCTATCGATACACAAAATAGCATAGGCATGACCCCTTTACACTATGCTGTCAGCAGAGACCATATAGCGGCGCTTTCATTCCTTTTAAAAAATGGAGCGAACACAGAAATTCCTAACAAGGCGGGCGAAACGCCCTTGCACTTAGCAGCCCTCACAGGCAGAGCATTCAATACATCTATTCTCAGACACTTAGGAGCATCCGTCAAAGCTCGTGACAAAGAAGGCCATACTCCGCTACACCTTGCTGCTGCTCGGAATAATGTCCGAGCTCTCAAGATTCTTGTTTCGCCAGATATTGTTAATTCCGGGGACAATCAAAAGCATACCGCTCTCCATCTTGCCGCGCAAAAGGGCTACATTGCAGCTCTTCATATACTTCTTAATAATGGCGCACAGCTTGAAGCTCTAGATAGCTCTGATCGTACGCCCTTACATCACGCAATCAATATGAGACGTTTTACAGCAGTTGAATATCTTATAAGCAGAGGAGCGCTCATTAATACTCAGGATAAGGATGGACTTACCCCACTCCATTATGCAGCCGTTCTTGGAGATCTCAAAATAATAGGACTTCTTATGCGCCACGGAGCCCAAACTACTCTTCTCTCTCTCAAAGGACTGAGCCCTCTTCATTCAGCCGTAAAAAACAATCAGGTAGCAGCAGCCGCATACCTCTGCCTGGAAGTCCCTGTTAATGAGCAAGATTTTGCAGGGCTTACTCCACTCCATTATGCAGCTGAAAGGGCCAATTTAAAGATGATCAATACACTTTTAGACGCAGGAGCAGATCTGAACACCGTATCGCTGGAAGGATTAACCCCATTGCACTATGCTGCTAAAACCGCTTCAGGGACAATTATCGATTACTTAATCAAGAAAGGGGCTAATCCAAATGTCGAGGATAATCGGGATCGAATCCCCTTTCATTATCTTGCCACCAATAGGCACAGGTCGGCATTGTGCTCATTTCTTCATTTTGGAGCCTCCCTGGCAAGCTGCGGCCGCCTTGGTAATACTCTTTTTCATTACGCTGCCTATAGGGACAATACGGTCATGCTTCTAGCTCTTTTAAACAGGGGATTTTCAATAAATAGGCGGAATGACAAAGGCTTTACTGCTTTACACATAGCCTCCAAACAAGGTAGAGTTAATGCTGCAGCTCTTTTACTTCGTCATGGCGCAAGCACTGACATATATACAAGAAAAAGATTGAGACCAATCGACTATGCTCTAATCGGCGATCACCCGGAAATTCAGGCTCTCTTAAAAGCTGCAAGTGAAAAAGATTAATACATTGAGGATTCACCTATGGCGATCAATTCGCACACCACAGGTTTCAATTATGTACTCTTTTCGCAACGGAGTCGGGTCAGCTCCTTGGTGCCATACGGTAAGGCCTCACGGCTCTGCTCTGCGCGTAGCAGGAAACCATGTTGCCCGTTTCCAATCTCTTCTAGACGCAGGTGCACCACTAGATCCCGTATTAGTTTAAAGTGCCGCATTACTTGACTCACCCGCTATCCGCTTATTCATTCGCAAGGGAGCTACTATGCTGTCGACAACTCCCTCTATCGACCAAACTCTTCTCAATCTCTTTACTATGCCGTTTGAACTGAGAGAAGCAGCACACCACTATTTTACAAATCGAGAACAGTATCTTTCCAAAGGGTGCTTACCCAAGAATATCGATCAAAGTATCTTTCTGGCAGCTGCATATTTTCTTGATATTCCCATTCTGAGTCTCTTTCAAGATAAGTCACATCTCTTGCAAGAATGGCGATATAAACGAGGACATATTCGCGCAGAACTAGCCCAAGAAATGCACGATATTCAAGGAACAGAATGGCTTCAGAGACTGGGCATTGGAAGACAATAAAAGAGCCGGCTTAAAAGCCGGCTTTCGTTGTTTTTGCAGAGAATGACTTCTCCGGATCCGAAACGATTATTCCTCTCCAGTCACCTTCCAGCGCTTATTTAACCCTTTTAAGCTTTCCGTTCCTCACGGACCCTTCGACCGAGGCACCGGCTGACAGATGCACAAGGCCAGGCTTGCCCCTAAAGACAATATCTCCACCAATCTTAGAGTTTCCACTGAGGAATAGTTCTCGGTCTCCATCATCGGTAACAGTAAGACTTGGTGCGGTAAGATGTTTTGCTTTACATCCTCCTGAGACAACGAGTGTCCCTTTAATATCTACCTTGGAAAGAGTCGCGGTCCCCGAAAGTGTTGTTTTACTGGTAAAACGAGCATCAGCAATTTCTATCGTAATAGCAGTAATAGTGGTACAAGGAGCATCGAATGCTACCTCAGCAGCCTTAAACAATCGACCAGCAGTAAACTCAATATCATCACCAGCTTTGAAGTTCGCATTTTTTAGAAGAATATCTTGACCTGCGTCAATCTGAATTTCTTCTCGAGCTGTATACTCACCCGCCTCTAAAACAATATCTTTTCCACTTTCAAAATTTATGGCACCAGCGGTAAAATTAGCTTCTGCAAACGAAACACCCAATAAGAGAATAAGTAATTTAACAACCATTATCAGTTCCTTCAAATTAATAGAGTATAGTAGGTTTTATTACATTGAGAGCTCGGGAGCTCTTTCTGATAGTTTTTCGGCACCCCCGTTGAGCTAACGATTTACAGAACTTCTGTCACCGGGTAACCAGTATAGCCAATGAGGAAACTTTTAACAATCTGATTTTTCCGCGCCCCTAGTTCGCATTATGCCCTAAGCAATCAGTAATCCAACAAGAAGACTCTCCACGTGATTACTTAGAAATTGGACATCTCCCTGAGCCAAGTTTGAAATGCCCACAAACGTGCAGGCTGCCTGGTCACCTTGGCGCCGCTAGCCTTGAGGATCCAATTACATTCATCTGAACTCATCAAACCGCTGTAGGCGCTGGTAGGTAAACAAACCCTTGTCAACCACTATAACTACGGTATACTTAATGAAATAACCCTTTTACTATCAGGAGCAGTAATGAAACGCCTTATATTGAGCGCACTTATTTTGATGCCTCTTCACGCAACAAATCTCGCCGTACATGAATTTAACCCGATCACGACAGATCAACAAAAAGCCTTGGATGAACTGCGTACCAAGCACCGTATTGTCGTTATTAAGTTTTTCTCGAAGACCTGCCCTCCTTGCAAAACAGTTGCTCCGCATTTCGAAGCACTGGCAAAAGAGTTAAGCTCGGCAGCCTATTTTCTAGCAATCGATGCACATGCGTATGGTAGTGTAAGTAAACTCTTTAATATCGCAGCCGTTCCAAGCTTTGTAATCCTGGCCCAGGGGAAACAACCTGTTATCATCAAAGGTTCTCAAAATCTGGCAGCAGTTCGCTCAACTGTCGAAACGTACATAAAAGAATTTCAGAACTAGTCCACCCCCTCTTATTTTCGTTTCTATTCTTGCTTATATGTTTTCCAATTGGTTATTATTAAATTGTATTCATAACCAAGGAGACTTATATGAAATTTATTCTCACCCTGCTTCTTCTGACGACACCCCTTAGTCTGGGACAGTACAACTATACGACTGCTGAAGTTGCAGCGCAAATTCATTTTCCTGGATTCATGAGAAACTTACGATCTCAAACGATGGGGTATCTTAAGCAAAAAGGTATCGATATGAATCTAGATGTACAAGAGCTCCTCACGAGAGATTTTAACTATCGGGCACAAAATCTAGATCTCATGAATCATGCACGATATGAAGTTCTTGAGGACCAAATTGATAGGGTATTTATCCGCCTCGACAAACAGTTTCTTGCAGGCGCAAATCGACTAGATGTCGAAGATGCCCCACGAAAAGAAAAAGTAAAATTTCTCGAAACGCTAAAAAAAGAAGCACAAGCTTCAGTAAGTGGCATACTTAAAAAACTTACTGCGGAAGAATGTCCCGTCTGCCAGCGTATGAGCGTTCGCTTACCTTAAACAAAAAATGTTAACTGTTGACTTTTTTGCTTTTAATTTTCTATTATGAAATTAAGTAGGTAAAGTACACATATATACCGGAGGTACGTATGAAGATTAAACATATATGCACATGCTCGGAAGAGATGAAAAAAGGGAGTTGCAGTGTTCACAAAAAAGCAACACGCAAAAATACCTGGTACCAAGAAGAAGATGAAACATCTGAAGAAAGCGAGTAAACAATGGCACATAAATCAAAAGATAATAAAGCTCATGGCAGTGGTTTATCAAAACATACGAGCACACCAGGGCACAAAAGACCAAGTCGTGAACGTGGTCCATTTGGTACAAATAATGGAACAGTACAGCCTGAACATGTAGTTCAAGAAGAAAAAGAATCCAAAGTTAAGTGAATTTTGCTATTGGAGATACTATGGCTGAAAAGAAACAACAAGAAGGCTCAACTGAGGAACGGCAGACCGACAGATAACGGACGTTGGCTGGAGAAGATGTAAATCGGAAAACCGCTTGCCAGTACCTCTGAGAGTAAAGAAAATTATACTCTAAAAAAGGAAAAACATGGCTAAAAAAGCAACAGCACGCAAAACAAAAAGCGTCGGCGTTCGCGGGGGAACCCCAGCGCAACATGCACGCGCAGGTCGTTTAGGCGGATTAGCTCCTCACGTTTGTAGAGGAAGCGAATGTACAAAATTAAAAAAAGAAGCTGCTATGCGCGGTAAAAAGAAAACTGCATTAAAAGCTGCTCCACATAAAAAGACAACGGCAAGCCGCCGCGCTCCGTATGAAGCCCTTTTTGAAAATTGGTGGGAAGAAGATACACCAGTAGTCACACGTAGAGCAGCAGCTAAAAAAGCTACCCACAAGGCTAAAAAAACTGCTGCTCGTGCCAACCACTGGTATGAAGAAGAAGCTCCAGTTAAAACGCGCAAAACTGCAGCTAAAAAAGCTTCGGCTCCTAAGGCTAAAAAATCTGCCGCACTCAAGTGGTGGGAAGAAGAAGTTCCAGCTAAAGCACGCAAAGCTGTTGCTAAAGGAGCTAAAGCTCTCAAGTCCCAGAAAGCCGCCATTCACAAGTGGTGGGAAGAAGAAGCTCCAGCTAAAGCACGCAAAGCTGTTGCTAAAGGAGCTAAAGCTCTCAAGTCCCAGAAAGCCGCTATTCACAAGTGGTGGGAAGAAGAAGCTCCAGCTAAAGCACGTAAAGCTGTTTCTAAAGGCGCTAAAGCTCTCAAGGCTAAGAAATCTGCTGCTCTCAAGTGGTGGGAAGAAGAAGGTCCAGTTAGAGCGCATAAATCTGCTGCAAAAAAGAAAGCAGCACCTGCACGCAAAGTGGCGGCTAAAAAAGCACATCGCGGTAGAACCGCAGCTCGACGCCCAGCCCGTGCCTAACGTTTTAGAACAAAGACGGGGAGATCTTGAGATCTCCCCTTCGTCATGCACGTATCAACACCATTAATATTTTTTTAGGTAAATCCTTTACTTTGCTTGCTCAAAAACTGCATACTAATACTAGGTAAGTTTTTTTTCACACATAAATGGGGGAATCCTAATGAACAAATTATTCATAGCTTTACTGAGCGTCAGCGCAGTTGCTAGCCTTGCTGCAAAAAAAGTTGAACTCAAGCATGAAGATCAATCACATCTTGCTCAGCTTCGTGCAGAGATCAAGGAGAAAGAAACACAAGTCGATCGCCTACACAAGGAAATTGAAAGAGATCGCGAAGCACTTGCACGCGCTGAGTCAGAAGCTCATGTTCGCGCAGCTTCAGCTGAACAAAAAACATTTGGCTGTCCAGCCGAGGAGTAATCAGTTTACTCAAATCAAGAAAGAGCCTGTAGCATATGCCAGGCTCTTTCTGTTCATTATTGATCATCTATCGAATAGAGAACTGACCACTGCTTGAAGTAAACGAACAAAGCGCTTCAGCACCAGGTTCAACTGAGAAATGGGAAAAGTCACTATCTTTGATCAACGCTCTCATTTGCGCAATTCTCACTTTACGAGCCCTCTCTTCTTCATCCATTTCAAAACTGAAAAGCTTCCTGAGGAGAGCTGACCGCTTAGACTCGCGTTCTGCAGTAATAAGATACTGCAATGGCCTAAAATCTCCACCTATCATACTATTATAGGCTGCCTGGAAGAACAAAAGAGCTTTTTCATAATATTCAATCTGAGCGGCTGTCTTTGGGAGTGTACTATCTAACAAAGATTTCAGATATACGCTTTGACTTTGATATGCCCTCTTAAGGTCTTCTCTTGATGCATTCTCTCGCAGCCCCAGAAAATACTGTGGTTTTAACTCTCTTTTCTCCTGAAGAGCCAGTACCACTTCGGGAAAATATCGCATGCAGTTGAAGGCTCCAAAAGTTCTTGGGTATAGACTTTAAAAGAACTCTTAAAAGGCGAGAGGTCAGTCCACGAAGATGGCTCGATCATTAAGCTAATGTCCTGGAAAAGATGGCGTTTCAGTTCAGCCTTAAGCTCATCTATTAAGTTATGCTTGCGGGAAAGAACACTCATCAATCCAGTTGGTTCAAGATAAAGACTTGTAAGATTTTCTGGATCAATGATAACCTGTTTTTTTCCTGGGAACACAGGGAGAGTCACCGTTTGAGATCCTTCCGTAGAAAAAATCAAATTTATTCGATTTTGTGTTGTATTCTCAACTCAGAGATTCTGTTCAGCAGACATCATACTCGATAGCATCGGAGTACAAAGAACGAGTATATTTAAACAGTTCATAGAAATCCTTTATAAGAGCGTTTTAATTTTCCGAATTATTTTTGACAGATATCAAATAAAGAACTGACCCGTCTTATAAAAATGACTCTGAGCATGTTGTAAACGCTTAGCTAACGCCAACAATAATTGTCTTAAGCAATCATATGACAAGCAACAGTATTAAATACTATTGCCGCGGCGCCCTATTGAACCTGTCAAAATTACGGCTGTTCGTATCGCGGCGTCGCCTTAATGAATCTGAATCATTATCCATAGCACCAGTATCTGTAGTATAAGAAAAATCATAATCTTTAATAAACGATTTTATTCGATCAATCCTTTCCTTACGCGCTCTCTCTTCCTCATCAAATTCATCGCTGAAAAGCTTCCTGAGGAGAGCTGACCGCTTAGACTCGCGTTCTGCAGTAATAAGATCCTGCAATGGCCTAGAGGTTCCGCCTATAATACTATTATATGCTGCCTGGACGAACAAAAGAGCTTTTTCATAATACTCAATCTGAGCGGCAGTCTTTGAGAGTGTACTATCTAATAAAGATTTCAGATATACGCTCTGACTTAGATATGCCCTCTTAAGCTCTTCTTTTGAGGCATTCTCTCGCAGCCCAAGAAAATACTGCGGCTTTAACTCTCTTTTCTCCTGAAGAGCCAGTACCACTTCAGGAAAATATCGCATAACAGCAGTTGAAGGCTCCAAAAGTTCTTGGGTATAGATTTTAAAAGAACTCATAAAAGGCGAGAGGTCAATCCGCGAAGATGGCTCGGTCATCAAGCTAATATCCTGGAAAGGATGACTTCTCAGCGCAGCTTTGAGCTCATCTATCAAGTTGTGTTTCCTGGAAATGACACTGACCAATCCAGTTGGTTCAAGATAGAGAGTTGTAAGATTTTCTGGATCAATGATAACCTGTTTTTTTCCTGGGAACACAGGGAGAGTCACCGTTTGAGATCCTTCCGTAGAAAAAATTAAATTTATTCGATTTTGTGTTGTATTCTCAACCCAGAGATTCTGTTCTGCAAACATCATACTCGATAGCATCAGAGTACAAAGAGAAAGTGCATTTAAATAGTTCATAGCTTAAATCCTTTATTACTAGTGGTTTAATTTGGAATTGATTTCAAGATTAATTTTTCATATCTATTATAACAGAAAACACTATACTCTTGCAAGTCAATAATGAGACTTCTAAGCCAAGCATTCTATCTCGAAGGACGGCTCTATCGGAAAATTTCTGGCAGTCAAAGCTCGGCCTCATGGCAAACAACCATGTCCTATCGAAGTGACAAACAGATCGAACAGAATACTACAAAAGGATTTTTAACTATACGTAATACTGATATGTGCAAAACTAATGATTCAGGAGGGAATACATCTGCGTAAAATAGAGGCAGCTCGAACTGCCTCCACCCACCTAGTATACTTCTTGCATAGTATCTCTAGCTGTTACCATCCTTTGCACCGGACAACAACATATGCCTGATCTCTTCATCTTTAGCTGCCTGCAAGGGCGTCTCACCCGAACAATTAACAATGTTTCGATCTGCACCAAATTCTAATAACTTCTGCACGGCGCGTGTACAACCATTAATCACAGCCAACCTTAAAGGTGTCAAACCTGAAGAAAATACGTTTATATCAGCGCCAGCTCGTAACAGCAACTCAATTGCATTCGCATTGCCAAACCGCGCAGCTACAAGCAAAGGAGCCACATTATTTGAATGTGAATTTGTGCGGACACGAGTATATAAGAGTAGTTTTAGCGCGACATTGGACTTCGGCGCATCCATCCCAGCCGCCACTTCCAAAAGCTCTGTATTGGTATATCTTAAAATAGGAAAGTTTTTAAACGGTTGTAACAATTCAATCGCTTCTTTCCGAGCTTGCGCTTCTAAGGTACGTCTTTCTACTGAGTCAGACGAGTTTCTTGACGCATCCAAAAGCTTCTCAAACTCAGACCCCTCTGCCTGCATTATTGCTTCAAGACTTAATGATTGAAGTGCCGGATCATGAGGAGCCAAAGATTGATTAGCTGATGCTTCGAGCAATTTAACTGAATCATCGCCAACGATTCGACTCCAGTTAAAATAATTTCTTGCGCGGGAGAAGCGATCGCCGTAATGAAGATGGCCCCCCTCGGCATAATGCAGGGGAGTTTCGAAAATATCGTCCTTGAAATCTACAACCATTCCATAAACAGCACCATACCCACTTAGTACGATTATACTTAATGCCCTCGTAAATTTGTACATGATAACTCCTTGATGAAAATTTTTAATCGTAGTTCGTTTCAATCATACCCAATATATACAATTTGTCAATAACATAGCCTTGCAAACTTGCCATTAGCAAGAGTAGGTATTGATAAGAAAAGCATAATGAAAGTATCTCTCGCCATTACTAACTTTATGAGAAACAAAACGTTACTCAATAATGCAACTATACGCGCCCGAAGAGGATCACTGAACTTACACATTTTACGAGATCGGCTAAAACACACCTTTGTAACTTTATCTTCCTTTTGGTAGACTACTAGCAGTCACCATTTGAAAGGAACTACCATGTATCTTTATAGCATTCTCCTTCTTGTAACTATGTCAGCTTGGGCAGAAGACGCCCAAGAAATTACCTCATTACCCAAGCTCCGCACGGCACTTTCCAGCAAGCTTCCTGTAGGCATCCTCTTTTACGCACCGTGGTGTGGTGCTTGCAAAAGTATGCTTGAGCCATTCAATAAGGTAGCTCATCAGCTTAAGAAAGAAGCCTTACTTATTAAAGTAAATGCTGAAAATGAAGCCTTTAAAGATATAGTTGACGCATTTGGCATTGAAGCAATACCGACCCTCGTAATAAAGCATGTTGGAGTTATGGATACTGAGCAACTTACTAAAGCAGTTACCGGCTTCACCCAAAAACTCGATCTTAAAGCTTTACAACAGGAACAAAAACCAGCAGCCAAAAAGGTGGCCGCACCTGTAAAGTCCAGTCCAAAGCAACCAGCAAAAAAAGCTCCCGAAAAGAAACCTGCTGCAAAACAGGTCCGAACTGGACCAGTTGCACACTGAGATTTGATGCGTATACTTAAATAGATAAACATATTTCAAACGGAGGTTTCCATGATTTCTCGCTTTATCCTTCTCAGTCTACTCATCAGTTCAGGCATTGCTCAATGCGCTTCCTCAGAACTTACCGCAGTAAAATCTTACAATGAAGCCTTTAAGGCAACAAAACCGTCTCTCTTTTTCTTTTATGGAAATCATTGCGGTCCCTGCAAAGTCATGAAGCCTCATTACACTGCACTTGCCAAAGATCCGGCCTACGCCGATATCGGATTTTATACCGTCAATTCAAGTTCGGATGCCTTAGATTCAATCATGAATGATCTCAACATTCAAAGCATTCCTACACTCATCTGTACCTGCAATGGCAAGATTGTACTTCGCCATACTGGAGGACTCACTCTTGAAGGGCTCAAGAAAAAGCTTAACGAGTTTCGCGATAAGCTCAAAACACTCGATGCAGCTACCAAACAAGCTCCAAAAAAACACGTACGCAAGAAAAATCTTGACGTAACCCTCTAGCTCTGTGCTAGCCTGTATATAGTATTAATTTTCATTTTCATACCTGAGGAGTTTTATCATGACCTATCTCAAGAGTTTTGCTCTCTTAAGCACTATTTGCTTACCTGTTTTTATTCAATCAGCCGGACTGAAACCGATAAAAACGCTTAAAGAATATGTCGAGATCAGTAGCAAACCAACATTACCAACAATTATTGTCTTTAACTCAACATCCTGTACTGCTTGTACATTGATGGAACCGGGCTTAGAAGCTGCTGCAAAAAAGTACGCAGGCAAAGCGCAATTTTTTACTCTCAACACATCAGATGCTGAGTTTAAAGGGCTTGCCGCTAAGATGAAGGAGATCGGGATGCCAAAGATCGAAGCACATCCTACGACCCATTTTCTAAAAGCAGGTACCCAACCTCGCGCAGAACGCGGAAGTATGGGCACCCAAGAAATTGATATGCTCGTAGAACGATTAATATCGAGTAAGCCTAGCCAAGAGAAACCAGTAACAAAGAAACAATAGACATTAACTTAATAAGTATATTGAGAGCTGGGCCAGATGTATCTTTAAATGGATCACCTACAGTATCACCAACGACCGCAGCCTTATGAGCATCTGAGCCCTTGCCTCCTAAATGACCTGCCTCAATGTATTTCTTCGCATTATCCCAAGCACCGCCTCCATTTGCCATCATAAGAGCTAACGGAACTCCCACAATCGTTGCGCCCACGAGCACACCACCAAGGCCATATTTGCCAAGTGCACTGTAATAGACAACCACCGGAACGGCAACCGTTAAAAAACCAGGCAAAATCATTTCCCGAAGCGCAGCTTGAGTGCTAATAGCAATACACCGGCGATAATCAGGATCAGCCGTTCCTTCAAGAAGACCGGGTATTTCCCTAAACTGACGTCGTACTTCAAGCACCATCTTTAAAGCTGCATCCCCTACTGATCTCATCGTCAACGAAGAAATCACGAATGGCATGATTGAACCTATAAAAACACCAACCAACACATCAACCTGTACCAGATCAAGAGCGCCAAGATGTGCTTGTTCAGCATATGCAGCGAACATACCAAGAGCCGCAAGGAGTGCAGACCCAATAGCAAACCCTTTACCCATAGCAGCCGTTGTATTGCCTAATGCATCGAGCTTATCAGTAATGACCCGAACTGAAGGATCAAAGCCTGCCATTTCAGCTATACCGCCAGCATTATCAGCGATTGGCCCATAGGCATCCACAGTCATGGTAATTCCAACTGTAGCGAGCATAGAAACTGCCGCAATTGAAACGCCAAACAATCCTCCGCCAAACGAATGAGCTGCCCATACACCAGAAGCTAAAACAATCACGGGAAAACAGGTCGATTCCATCCCGATGGAAAGACCGTAAATAATATTCGTAGCTGCCCCTGATCGTGAAGAATCAGCAAGCCTTCGAACTGGATTTCCTCCCGTATAGTATTCAGTAATCAAGCCGATTACTATTCCCGCAATGCATCCAATAATGACTGACCAAAACAGATCGCCAACCTGTAAGGAACCTCCAATACCAGCCCATCGCATATAGGCAAACGAGAAACCAGCAAATGCTACAATAGCAATATTCGTAGCATTACGAAGCATAGCGGCAGGCTGAGCTTTAATAAGAGTATTTAAAAAGAGGCCAATAAAGGAACCGAGTAATCCTAAGATTGAAAGAACAACAGGCAAAGTTATAAAATATCCCGTCTTATCTACGGTCGTTGCAAGCGCAATCGAACCGATCATAGCACCTACATAAGATTCATAAATGTCGGCACCCATACCAGCAGTATCACCTACGCAATCACCCACATTATCGGCAATAACAGCCGGATTACGAGGATCATCTTCAGGTATTCCTGCCTCTAACTTTCCAACAAGATCGGCGCCCACGTCAGCTGACTTGGTAAAAATACCACCACCCACACGAGCAAAGAATGCGACTAAGGATGCACCAAAGCCAAAGCTGGCAAGCAGCCGTATAAAATCAGGCGAAGTTGAAAACAGCACAAGCAATATCCCAAGTCCTAAAATACCAAAGCTCGCAACGGAAAAACCCATCACCCCACCACCTAAAAAGGCGACATGAAAGGCGGCATTTTCTCCGGAATTTTTTGCTGCCATCGTCGTACGAACATTCGCGTCAGTAGCAGCATTCATACCCATAAAGCCACAGAGAAGGGAAAAGAGAGCCCCCAAAACAAAACAGCCTGCAGTTTGAATGCCACTTACATACGTAAGAGCAAGCACTATTGGAAGAACGACCAATGCAATAACTTTGTATTCTTCAGTCAAGAAGGTCATTGCACCCGATTTAATAGCATCAGCTATCTTGAGCGCTTTGAGATTATCTACCTTCTGTTTATTGATCGCTCGCATTAAGAAATAGACGAGCAAAAATCCAGCAATTGACGATCCAAGGACCGCACCAAGAAAAATTGAAAAATCCATAAGTCTCCTTGCATAAGATAAACAATACACAGTAGTATCTCATGCTTTTAGAAACTTCTCAAGATGGTTTTTTTAATCGCACGTAAGCTCTCTCATCTTTGACAAAAGAAGAAAGAGCTTTCCCAAGACCCCGAGCCACTTTGCAGCCACTGATTGACGATAAAGTTTTAAGGTAGTACAATTATAAGTAATTAAAAAATCATATTTAATACCATGAGGAGTTTGCTGTGTCTTTCAACTTGATCATTTCAATTCTCGTAGGCCTCTTTTGCTCTTTGCCAACCCATGCCATGCAGAGAACTTCCACCATAAACTACCCCAGGGTCACTGCCGTTAATCCGCATGTGCCCGTATCTATAAATGGCTATATGTACTACCCAAGTTCGATGTATCTGGGAGGCTCCCTATTGGAAGCGGTAGAAAGGGACTTCCTAAATGTAGTCCAGTATTTAACACCACAAACAGATCTAAATACTTCAAACTTAACGGGAGACACATCCTTACATAGAGCCGCTGATCTTGGTCGCTTAGAAATGGTAAAAATACTTCTCCAAGCAGGAGCAAATATGCATCTTGTCAACCAATCGGGGCAACGTCCGATAGATTGTGCGCTTATTCGTGGCCATCAGGAAGTAGTTCACTTACTTCAAGCAGCAGAAATGTGCGCTGCAATCGTAAACATGAACATGCATTTCTTCTCAACATTAGTGGCTGCTGGTGCAAATGTAAACAAAACTGATCACTGGGGATTAGCTCCACTCCATTATGCAGCAATGCATGGCCGTACTTACCTCATTCCATTACTTCTCCAAGCCCGTGGGAATTTAGAAGTACCAAATAGTAGCAGCTCCTCCCGACCATTACATATTGCAATAGAATATGAGCAGACTGAAATGGTGAGAGCATTGTTAAGCGCAGGCGCAGAAATACAGGCTATCACATCTGCGGGTGAAACACCCTTGCATCGAGCAGTACTTAAAAATAGCCGAAAAGAAATCGTACAACTACTTTTAGATGCCGGGGCAGATACTGGCAATCTTGACTATGCTGGTAATACTCCCCTCATGTCGGCAACGAGCGCCCATTCTAGCGAAATTATACCATTACTCGAAAAAAAGAGAATCGTTACTGCCTCCATGATAAGAGCGATACTCTCAGATAGGAGAAGCAGACTTTCACAAGTTCCAAAGGATATTCTCAATGAAATCACTGGCACACTTATCTTAGATGCTCTCGCTGAATCCATTCCCACACTTCCCTTAGACCACCTACAGCACACTGTAGACATATATGGTCATGTAGAACCAGCAGTAGAAACTCCAGCAGAAAGAAAGGAAAAATACTTCGCAGTCACAGGCGAAAATCTCCATAAACAGGCATTCAATTTACGACAGAGAGCAAGACAAGATAGGCTTCTGTCGCATGCAATTGACAAACGAAACCCAAGTGCTGTTGAGCGACTTTTATTTGCCGAGGTAGTCGGTACAGAAAGCTTACCGTACCACTGTGGCTTAGCGTGCCGTGGTAATACTAACGTCGAAATAGTGCGCCTGTTTATGCAGTCAGGGACGGTAGCCCGGGCGATCAATGCCGATCTGCTTCTTGACTGCCACACCGGGAATCACCATGAGATCTTAGGGTTACTACTCAACGCAGGAGCAAAATTCTGTCTGTCCTTCGCAGATCCTCGGTACGCTAACTCACTATCAGAAGTACTTCGGAAAAGACAGCAAGGTGAAGCACTTACTCAGGCTGATATGCTTCTGCTCAATAGTCGAGCACTGGAAGTACGCGGTGAATATGGCGATACTCCTTTAATGTATGCCGCACATTACAGTCTTCTCGAAACTGCCCAGTGGCTTTTAGCGGAAGGAGCAGACGTAAATGCAAGGAACAACAAAGGTGAAACCGCCCTGCATTTCGCAGCAAGTATACCGTGCACAAGCCCTGACATGGTCGCATTACTCTTAGCAGCGGGAGCGGACAGAAATGCCCGGGACGAAACGGGACAAACCCCGCTCGATTATTTCTCAAAAAGATCAGAAAGCAACGCTGTAGGGGACTTATTGAAGACACCGCAGCTGGACTTAGCGCAAACTATCCTCGCACTACCTAATATGCAGAGCAGCGTAAAGCCAAATGCACGTCAAGCAGATGAGTTTGACGGAAGCACAAAACGACGAATCACAGAACAATAATGCAAGTCCCATTTATCGAAGCATTTCATGAGTGCACAATGTAAGCAATTTGCAGTCTGAGGCGCGAGCTAGCTTCAGACTGCTTCAGTCTTGAGCATAGATGATAACCAAAACCACACAGGAGTCAATAACACATTGGCACCTCGCCCTGTGATCTTCAAACAGCAGATTAAAATTGAACCAACTAACCTTATAATACTCGAGACTATTACAGTTTCATGAGTTACCACAATCAATTCGAATTAGAGAGTCTTAAAGGTTTGCCAAGATAGCTTTTTCGCTGAAGGGAAATTTTGTCTCTTTGATGTGCTGATATTCGATCGGTCCTTTACCCAGCAAGGCAATTATACTCCCAGGTCCTGACAGAGCATACGCTTTTCGTATAGCCTCTTCTCTATCGAGTTCGCAGACAACCTTAGCATGATGCTCTGGAGCTATACCTGCCTTAATAGCTTCAATAATAACAGCCGGATCTTCTGAGCGAGGATTATCGGTCGTCAGAATAATATGATCGGCAAACTGAGCAGCAGCCGCTCCCATAAAGGGCCGCTTCGTGCTATCTCGGTCACCCCCTGCTCCAAATACAACGATCAGCTTGTCAGTTAAAGGGCGAACTGAAGAAAGTAACGCCTCTATAGAAGAGGGCGTATGAGCATTGTCGATAAAAGCGACCGACTTATTAGGCAAACCAAAACGCTGCAATCTGCCTGGAACCCCCTCAAATGTGGCAAACGCCGATTCTATAACCTCTTGTGGAACTCCATACTCTTGTGCTATCGCAAGAGCAGTCATACAATTGTAGGCACTGAAATCTCCAAGGAGCGAAGGACTAGCAATGAGATAGTTTTTCTCACCTGATTGAACCGAAAGCTGCAATGAAGAGAGCGTACTCTTCCTGACCTGGCCCCTTACGTGAGCGGGCCTTTTTAAACTAATAAAGAAGGGATTTCGTTCGGCTGGAACACTCGTAGCAACACGCTCATCATCAGCATTAATAATAATGCGGCCCTGCGGAGCAACCTGCTCAAAGAGAGCACACTTTGCATTAAAATAGTCATCTTGTGTTCGGTAAAATTCAGAATGCTCTAAACTAAAATTCGTAAATACAGCCGTATCGAACTCAAGCGTAGCAACTCGGTGAAGGCTCATTGCTTGAGCAGCTACCTCCATAACGACAAAGTCTACTCCTTGGGATCGGCACAGATCGAAAAACGCATGAAGATAATCAGGTTGTGCAGTCGTCAGGTGTGCTTCCAACTGCTGAGATAAGATTTTATTTGTTACGGTACTTAAAAGTGCAGTTTTATATCCCGCCGCTCTCAACACATGCTCCACAAGAAATGCAGTCGTTGTTTTACCCTTAGTTCCCGTAATACCAATAATACGCATCGACTCAGCAGGATGATCGAATGCTTTGGCACTTAACTGAGCCAGAGCATATCGCGCAGAGGGAACCCACACAAGTTTCGCACGTTGCATGATCAGAGTCAGAAGAGAGGCAGAGATTTCCTGACCGTCTTCAAGTACAATAGTTGTTGCACCCCGATCAAGCGCCTGCTCAATATAGGCTACTCCATCCTCTTTCATACCTTTAACGGCAACAAAAGTCGATCCGGGACCTACATGGTCAGTATGGCTTGTAACGGGATAGATAGTCGGCATGAGATTCTTCATAGTTTTAGTATAATGTCGTATCCCAAATCTGCAACTGGCCTAAGATAAATCACCAGGGCAAACGCATCTAATGTTGTAATTCCAAGCACTTTTTCAAGGTAACGCACATCCCAACTTGCGAGTAAGCGCTTAGACATTAAGCTTAATTTTGTTGATTTTTCGTGTCTGAGGAGAGTTATCACAAAACGTCTCATTGCAGCAAAATTCTCTGCGCCGTAACCTGTGCGAGTTCTTGACTGATCTTCATAAAATGTAACGTCTAGCTGCCAATGCAGTTGATTTTCAATCGACCAATGAGAGCGAATACAATCTCAGTTGGGCCGAGTTGAAGCTTAAACTTTGCTTGCCAATCACAGCCTTGAAAACCACTCTCACGCAAAATCCATAAGCTTACCATTTTTTCAAATCCAAGAGCCAACTCTCCCATTATTGTGGGAGAGTTGGCTCTTTTACAATCGCGGAAAAGCTTTCAATTTTCTATTTCTTCACGACTCGAAATGCAGCAACGCCAGATGGTCCGTTTGTTACAGGGACAGTGTTAACACTGTTGCCAAGTGACCAGTAAAGAGTATCTTTGTAGGTAGTAGTCCCACCACCAGTTTCATTGTCAGTAGGAAACGGCGAAACATTATTATCATACTCAAATAATTGCTTACCCGTTTTTGCATCAAAGGCGCGTAACTTGGCACCGACGATACTGCCTATTCCTGGAGGATTTCTCTCCCCTGCAGTATTTTGATATACCACTCCGTTTGCGAGAGTCAAAGCAGCAAGTGTACCTCCGTTTACGTCTTGCCTCCATTTGATACCTCCATCACACACTCGGAAGGCAGCAATAGCTGATGCAGGAGCAGAAGCACTGCCACTTGTATTTGGCAAGCCAGTTGGACTATAGACAGCAGGACAGTATATAGTCTCACCATCTGTGCATGCAAAACTGTTCAGTCCTCCAAGTACGCTGCCCGTAGGATTCGGATTGGTAAGTACGCTCTTCCAGATTAACGTTCCAAGAGCCCGATCCAACGCATAGAGCTTACCTTCTTTTGTTCCAACAATAACGGCCTTTCTATCCTTTATTGTAACTAAAAAAGGACCGCAGTCGGCATCCCAGTCTTTGGTCGTTCCGACATCATCTGAGGTGAATTGATGGAACCATACAAGCTCACCTTGAGGATTAGTTGTACGATAATTCAACGCAAGTAAACTATCGGAAAGAGCACTTGCAGGACCTTCATAGCTTTGCCCAGTACCAATAAAGAGAAGGCCCGAATTGGTGTCAATAGCGGGAGTTCCAAATATGCCGCAGCCTGATGATCCACCAAAATTTGGCAGACCAGGTGTTGTGCCCATAGTCGTTCGATAGGTCCATAAAATCTGCCCAGTACTTGCTCGTAAAGCTACAACAGTCCCCCATTGTGGAGCAGGATTAGCGAAATTCCCTCCCGTACAAACAAATAGAAGATCTTCATCTTCTACAAGAACCGGTGCGCCAAAAAGCTGCTGTAAAGGTTCTTGCTGCACATTTGTAGACCAAAGAACCTGCCCGTTGCGACGATCAAGCGCAGTTACTATCGAAGTAGGGATAGACTGTCCAGCATCACTAACATACAACGCCTTAGTTTTTATTCCAGAGCTAGGAAAAAACACCTCTTTATGTCCCACCGCTGGTGTTAGGTAAAAAATAGTTCCAATGTGTGCAGCTTTCCAGATTTGGGTGCCCGTGGAAGCATCTATAGCATAAACAGAAGCTTGCCCAGGTGGAGTTACACCACCGGGGCCTCGTCCCTCTCCAAAGTAGAGCACACCATCGGCTGCAGCTACCGGTGCTGAGATATTGAACGTAGTTGAAAAGGTCCAGGCTAATTGTAGTTGACCTACATTATCGGTATCTATCGTAACATTATGGCCATGACGATGATTGCAAAGATCCCTTCCAAATGAACACCATCCGCTTGTGGCACAATCATTGCACTTAGAATGCTTATCTGAAAGGTTTTTGCCGCCACTCCTGAGGATATCATGATCATCTGTCCCCTGAGTAAGCGAGTGAGTGCACACAGCTGAGCTTAATAACGTTAAGCTTAGTAGTAGATGCTTCATAGAGAAACTCCTTTTTGTAAAAGTAATAGTGTATTTAGAGGGCATCCATACCCCCCAAAACTGAGTGCCCTCTTTATCGAAGGAGAAAGTCAATAATTAAACCAAAAAATTCAGAGACCCCGACTGAATGACTCAATTAGTTGTTATTTCGATCATTAATCAATCGACGTCTTACAAGATTTGAACAACAAAGAGAAGATGCCATAACAAATTATGAAATTCATTGTGTTAACAAAAGCGTAATTGCTATCTTGAAAAAGAGAGGGGGGTCCCTCTTAGGAAGAAAAGTACGTAACTTTTTAACTAGTGAAAGTTTTTTAATCATCTATCTAAAAGGAGATAGTCTATGAAGTTCACCCAACAATCAATCTTGGTATTTTTCAACAGTATGTTATTGACTCTCGCAGTTATTGTGAATGCTCATGCAGATAATTCGCTCGATCGGGACTTGAATCTGCTCAGGTTGCGACTCGTAAAAGATGGCGAATCTATGCAAGATTTGCTCAATCGCTTCAATCAAAAAAGGTCTGAAGTGCCGTGCGATTTTGTTGCACTTGAGACAAGCCTAGAGCAGGCTGAGAGAGATATTAAAGCACGAATTGAGCAAACTAAGAAGAGTGTCACCTCGTGTGAAGCTATCTCGATCTGCCAAAAAGATGTTGGTCCGTCTGGTCTTGTTATAACCACCTCAGGCTATTACCGGCTAAGAGAAAACATTGTGTTCGACCCAAATGCAGATTTTCTTGGAGCAATTACTATTATGGCTTCAGATGTAACGCTCGATTTAAATGGGAAAGTACTTTCAGAGTCTCCTGCTGGATTTGCTGCATTTGATCACATTGAAGGTATCATAATTGCCTCTGGCTCAAATTCTGTTAGCATTAAAAATGGTAAAGTAACGGGCTTTTCTGACAACGGCATTTGGGCGTCGAGTAACTTTTATCCCACTCCTCTTCCAACTGAGCACACTGGCCTTTCAATCACAAACATTAAGGTAACAAACTGTGGCAAGTTGAACACTTTTAACACTGTGCGAACATTCAAACAACGTGGTGGTATTGCAATTGATGGTGCTACCTCGGTGTCGATTGAACGCTGCTGCGTGTCGCATATTGCTTCGTTGCTTCTGGCGGACGCCATAGACGGTTTTTCAGTAAACGACATTCTCATTAAAGATTGCAAAACTAGTTTTGCTGCAACTCCAGGAACACAGTCAAGCACTTCACATGGGATTATCTTATTTGATTTTTCTAATGCTATTGTTGACTCTTGCACAGGAACTAATGTGAGTGGAATGGCACCAGCAGGTATGATAGGTCAAGCTGGTGACACACTGATCGTTCGTAATTTTAAAGCAAGAAACAACCAAGCAACGCTTTACACGGTGGGGATAGGCCTTTCAAATACTTCAAATGTGCTTATTACTCACTGCGAGACAAGCGATAATTCCTCAGCAAATATAGACCCAACTGAATCATTTGTTCGAGCATTTGGGATATTAAATCAAATCAATACAAATGTCATCGTAAAGGACTGCGTATTAAATAGAAACGGCATTGTGGCAAACTTAATACCTCCATCTTCCACGCCTATATATGCCGCGGGTATTGTGACTGGCCAATGTAATGGTGTACTGGTTGAAAACTGTCGGGCAACTGAAAATTTTGTCAGCCCAGGTGTGGCTGCTACTCAGGTAGGCGGCTTTTTTGTGACCGCTCCTAGCAGTAATATTGAGCATCGTCATTGTTTAGCAGACAATCATTCATCAGAAAATCCTGCCATCACAGTCGCGGGTTTCTTAGTAGGCTTGACCGCAGGTGCTACACAGGAGGGAATAGTTCTGGATGCATGTGTGGCGAAAAGAAATATCAATAGGGCAAATCCAGCTAACGGCTATGGTGTGTTGTTTGGCTCTGACGAATTTACGCACACAATTATCAATTCTTCGATACTGAATAGTGAGGCAAGATGTAATGACATTGGGTTTGGAATAGCCGGTCTACCTACTACAGGAAATCTCATTCAAGGAAATACAGCTCTTAACAACAACTTGTTTGGCTTCCTTGATACGAGTTGTGATAGCAATAGCTATTTAGATAATTGTTCCTGTAATCCAAATGCAACAGGCCTCTGCGATTCATTTTCATGTGGGACCGAACCACTTTCAGGAAATGCTAATTTCTGTGGTTTGCCAGCGGGTACACCGCCACAAAAAGAAGGACATTGTAATAGTTAAACTTGTGCATCAGGCACGCAATAGACAAGGTTGGCCTCCATAAGCCCATGGAGGCCAACATACTAGGTGATCTATAATGGACTTTAAGATTCCATCCATGAGTCACTTTGCTCGCAAAGTCTCAGATTTGAATAGTTCCAGCAGGGTTTTATACTTGCCTTGACATGAGCTTAACGGACAAACAGTTTGCCGATTCTCTAGATAATGAGCTACGCAAGGGTACATTTTTGAATAAGAAAAGAAGAGAGTCCATTAAACCACTCCTTAAACCCGAGGCAATGGTGACACCACTGACTGAGTCAATTGTTTTCGCTTAGCCAGCTCTTTCTCCCTATCAACAATCAACCTTCTGCAATCAAGTGGCATATATTCATTCCCTGGTCCATTCAATAGAGTTGCAATTTCGCTATAACGCCCTCTCAGATGCTTCCTCTTAGCAGCAGTCATCCCTGGAAATTCACCAGTACTATTTGAAAGCGCAAGAGACAGAGCAGTTTCACCATCAATTCTCTTATTATCTCTATCAGCTCCAGCATTGATCAATGTTCTCACTACCTCACAATGACCACATTGAGCTGCTGCCATTAGCGCCGTTGTGCCATCTGGCAAAATGGGATTAATATTAGCGCCAACCGCCATTAAGACTCTCATAAGGTTCAAGTGACCTGCCTGGGCTGCAAGAAAAAGAGGAGTAGCACCATTATCTTTTCCAGTATTAACTACAGGCTGTTCTATGTCAGCACCATGACAAAATAATGCATTAAATTCACTTTCTAAACCTTTTTGTGAAACAATATGCAAGGCACTATAGCCTGAATCGTTCAGTTTCCTGACAATTGAAACATAAGTAGCATCACTTTGGATTAACTCTAGATCTGCTTTAAGCAAAGGCACAACAAAATGCCAATACTCTTTTAAATCGCATTCGTAACAGTTACACTCCAGATCTCCCAGCTGATTTAGGATTTGGTCTCCAGCATAGTGCAAGCACAGATTAAGAAAGTCCTCTCGGCTGCAGTTGTGCAGATCTAGATTTAGTCTCAGAGGAGTGTTGTACAAACCATCAATTTTTATATCGATACGCGAACCAGCGCCCAATAATAACTCAAGTATGCTTACAGAACAATTTCTTCTGATCGCAAGATGCAACGGGGTTTCTCCCCCATCATCACAATTTGGATTCAATAATGCGTCAAGATAGGATCTCTCCGCCTTTTTTACTATATCCCCTATCTTCTGCTGGTCTCTTTTCCAAAGGGCATCTTCTAATGCAGCCCTCTCAAGCTTCACCTGTTCCAGTTGGCTGGCTTCGAGATAAGGATATACGAGTAACAACAAAACGAATGATCCAAACATCATAATAAAACTCCTCCGGAGAACAACGATGATTCTAACTGAGTATTAGTTTAAAGACTTAATAGCTATAATCCAGTATTTTCTGCATTCTATCAAAAGCTCACCATACAAACCCGCTGCTCAGATCAAAATGGCAGCTTCTCTAAAGCTTATTCAACTCAGCAGCCTTTGCAAGTAAGGTATCTAAGGAAATTCCTAATTCCTGCTTTCCATCTGCATACCTCAGACTCACGAGAGATTTTTCAGCCTCTTTTGCTCCAATCACGATCATCCACGGGACTTTTTCGTTCTGAGCAGTTTTTATCTTCGAAGAAATCTGATCAGATGTACGATCAAGTTCTACCCGGTAGCCATGCTGTTTTAATGTTGACTCTATCTGACGCGCATAGTCCATCTGAGTATCGGTAATAGTTAATAGCTTCATCTGCACAGGAGCGAGCCACAAAGGCAAATGACCTTTGTAATGTTCTAGCAAGATAGCAAAGAATCTTTCTAAGGAGCCATAAATGGCCTGGTGAATAATAACAGGTCGCTCACTGAAACCCAGAGGTGTCACATAACCTAAATCAAAATTCCCCGCCTGGAAAAAATCTACTTGAATTGTACCGCACTGCCATTCACGATTCATAGCATCTTTAATGACTATTTCTATTTTTGGGCCATAAAAGGCACCCTCACCTTCTTTCACTTTATAGGGATGGCCATAGGCACGTAAAGCATTATGGAGTGCTTGAGTTGCTGTATTCCAAACCTCATCACTGCCCATTGCATTCTCCGGCTTTGTTGACAATGCCAATGTGATATCTTTAAAGTCACATTTTTTCAGAACCCTGAATGAAATATCTAAGATGGTACGAATCTGTTCCTCTATCTGCTCGAGGGTACAGTAAATATGAGCATCATCTTGCGTAAATGCTCGTACGCGTAATAAGCCATGCAATACCCCAGAAAGTTCATGTCGGTGCACATGCCCAAATTCAGCTAATTTAAGAGGCAATTCCCGATATGATCGAGGCCGATTATTATAAATGAGTATAGATCCGGGACAATTCATAGGCTTTATCGCATAGCTCTGTTCATCCACACAGGTAAAGTACATATTATCTTTGTAATGTGCATAGTGGCCAGATCTCCTCCATAATTCATCACTTAAAAGTGTAGGAGTTGATACTTCTTCATACCCATATTCCTTATGCAAGAGACGCATATAAGCAACAAGCACATTAAGCACTCGCTTACCCTTGGGATGAAAGAATGGAAACCCTACCGCCTCTTCCTGGAATGAAAAGTAGTCAAGCTGTTTACCCAGCCTACGATGATCGTACATTTGCACTTCTTCACGGTGCCTCTCAAACTCATCGAGCTCTTTCTGGCTAAAAAAAGCGGTACCATGAATCCGCTGCAATGCTTGATTAGACCTCTCTGCACGCCAATAGGAACCTGAAAGACCAAGGAGCTTAAAGTATTTGATATCTCCCGTCGATGCAACGTGGCCCCCACGGCAGAGATCATAAAAGTCGCCCTGCACCGACAATCCAACTGTTTCTCCGGGTATCTGGTCGATCAGTTCAAGCTTGAAAGGATTATCTTTATAGAGTTCTCGCGCTTCTTCTTTAGATATCTCTTTATGCTCAATAGCGAGATTTTTCTCCGAGAGTTCATGCATTCGTTGTTCAATTGCAGCAAGATCTTCTTCTTTTAAATTCTTTACCGGTAAGAAATCATAAAAGAAGCCTTCTTCGGTTGCCGGTCCAATCGTTAGTTTACTACCAGGATGCAATTCTACAAGCGCATGAGCAAGAAGATGGGCTGCTGAATGACGTAGCACCTTAAGATTATTTTGTTCGTTCATAGTAAATTTCCTTTTTGTATATATATGAGTATACCAGAGGACTCTATCTGTATCAACGCAAGGAATTGTCGAGGCTTTTGCAGCCTACCAAAAACAAGCCTATACTTATTTAAAAATTGGTTACAACCCCAAAAGGAAAACATATGAAAAAACTTCTCCTCTTCCTAATAATCTCAGTCGGAACCATTTCACCACTCAAGGCTGAACTAAGCACGAGCACCAAAGCGGCGCTTGCCCTTGGAGCAGCAGGCATTACAACCGCTGCCATTTATGCATGGAATCAATTTAAAGAACCCGCAACATTCGAACAAATACTAGCACAAGGAGAAACAATACTTTCTAAAGGCGCACAATACGAATCGATCATCTCCTTATTAATGAACACTATCGATATTAACACTATCCATCATTCTCCAAGAACATTTTCTAAAGAGACGCTAGCTGCTGCTGAAACCTTAAATCTGCAAGAGATACTGGCTCTAAAGAGAGAGGCGCAAGCCCACTTAGATATCCTTCTTAGCAAAACTGATCAAAGCTCAAAATTGATTCCAATCCCCTTGGCCAAGCAGTTTAAACAAATGGGAGATCTTTGCGATAAGCTCAGTTTACTACTTGACCTAGCATTAATTGCTGAGTGCAAAAAGACCCTTGACCAGGATGAATTCTTTCAACCGGCGATTTCGTTGCTGCAAAAACATTCGATTCATTCGCCATCAGATGTTTCAGAAAATGCTTTGTCAGATTTTTACGAATACACCTCTACGCTCAAAAATATATCGCAACATCTTAAGCTCTGGCAATCTCAACTTGCAAGACTTAATGAACGACTTAATAAAAGACTTTATCCTTTGGGGCCCTGCGTTTTAGATACTCGTAAACTTATCTGGAGTTTTATCCAGAACACCATGATTACACAACGAGAATGGATGCGAACCATGTTGCCGCAGCTTAAGGTGATTGCACAGGTCTACGAAGCACATGAAGGCTATTTTTTAAACTGAATTATTCAATATCGAACAAAATAGGAACTGATATGAAAAGAAGTCTCGCACTGTTAAGCATCCTTGTAGGAGCACAGATTACAACAATCAAGGCTGAACTAAGCACGGGCACCAAAGTAGCGCTCGCTGCTGGCGCAGTCGGCATTGCAACCGCTGCTCTATATGCATGGAATCGTCCAAAACAGATAACCAATGAACAGATACTCGCTCAGGGAGAAACAACTCTTGCTCAATTTACCTCATTCAGAGAGGTAATTTCATTGCTTCAGGGAGACATCAATAATTCGCTTACAGCGATTTCAAACGAGACGTTAACTGCAACTAAGAGCATCTCTTCGCAAAGCATATCTTGCCTTCTAAGTGAATTGCAAAGTCAATCCACACTCCTTGCTGAGCGAATACTCTCTTTGAAGTCAAACACCGATTCAAGTTCAGTGGATATTTCAAATGCCATGAAGAAGCAAAAAGCACAGATGGAAGCATTTAGAAGTGAACTTTCTTTGGTTGCCGAGTTAAAAACACTTGCCGACGGAGAAAAGTTGCTCGCTCAATGTACCTACTATCAACAGATCAGTTCTTGGCTACAGAGAGACATCAGCCTTTCACCTGAAGCTATCTCTAAAGAAACACTACTCGCCATTAAAGATTTTTGTGCTGACAAAATATACAACATCATTCCTCAACTAGAGGCACAATCTAAGCTACTTGACAATCGAATGCTCACCCTGACAGGCAAAACACTTTTTCCAGAACAGATTGCAAGCTCTATGAAGCAACAAAAGGAACTCATAGAAGCCCAAATAACTGAGCTCAATGCCTTGACCTGGCTATCCTCACTTATCAAAGGAGAAATAATCCTTAATGAATGTTCTGTCTATGAAGAAGTACTTGCATTGTTCCATCGAGACACGAATGCTCTTAAAGCCATTTCTAAAGAGACACTTCTCGCTGCAAACAACCTCTCCTCTGACACAATAAGGTGCCGCATATCTTCCTTGGAATCGCATTCTGAAGTCCTTAGCCAGGACATACTCAAAATGAACAGCAAAAGTACGCTCTTCAAATTAATCTTGAACAGCAAGATACGGCAACAGGAAACAATCAAAGGTCTTATACCTCATTTACTCTCGATTCTTGATTTGGTACTTATTTCTCAGGGCGAACAAATTCTTGCACACTGTTCATCCTACCAACAAATAATCACAGTAGTCCAGACTTACCCCATTGACTCAGCTGAACGCACCCCTGAAAGAATTCTAGCAACTCTTTGCGACCATTCCTCTACGCTAGCAAACATATCTCAAACTATTGGATCTTGGAAAAGTCACCTCGCCACGCTTACCCAAAAGATCAATTCATATGCAGGCAAAAGTGATCCTATCACTACCCTCATTTCGATGGCAATGGAAGCTCAGCAAAAACTGATCGAAGCGTTTTCTACTGACCTTATCGTAATTGACCAATTACTCAGTTTTCATAAGGCTTATTTTAATTTAAGCTCATTTAAGATCAGACTTCAGGCCACCTATAAAAAAGAGCTGACCGCACTAGATACGCACAGATCAAAAAACATCATTGAAGAAGCTATCCTCGAAAAGGGTGGAAATAGCACCTATCCTTTCATCGGCTACGAAGAAAACCTCACAAAAGCTATTCAGCGCTTTTACAGTGACATCAACTCTATTTCGCACTTGTATCCCGACTTAGCTAAAAAATGCAATAAACTCCTCTCCAAACTTCACCACATCAGAACTGCAGTATCAAACAGCCCTAGCTATTCAAACGAGAATTTGAGAAATACGCTTGAAAATCATAAAAAAGAACAAGAAAAACGTGATCAAGAAACCAAAGATCAGATTACTCGCTTACAAAAGCAACTTGAAGAATATACAAAAGAACAAAAAAAACGTGATCAAGAAACCAATGATCAGATTACTCGCTCACACAAGCAACTTGAAGAATATACAAAAGAACAAAAAAAACGTGATCAGGAAAACAAAGACCAGGTTGCTCGTTTGGAAACTCAACAGTACGAGCTACAGCGAAAAGCAACAGCTCAAGCTTCTTCCCTTGAAGAATTAAACCGCCAGCTGCGGTATCTTACACCGGCAATCACCTACACTCCCTACCGGTAGAGCCTACTGCAGGACGAGATAGTCGAACCCTCAGGTTTTCTTGTGAAAACTTGAGGGCATGTTTCCATAGATGCAATTGATCACCGCAATCATCTACTTCGTTTCTTTTCTCGCCTTCATATTACACTCCAGCCAAGCTTATGCAGACGAGAGCACCCCATGTGGACTAATGGGGAGGATTAAGTGCTTTCGCGCACACCTAGAAGGATGGGATCAGTCAAAATCTGATGTAATTCTTACAAAATTCTCAGCTGATCTGAGACGCTGGTTCGCTTTCAAGGCGTAGACAAGCTCTAGGGTCAATCAAAGAAACCTCAATTACTAAGGCCTGAACGTTCATATTCCAACTCTTATCCGAGGCTTTTGCCGAAAATAATAAACAACATATACTACATTACAATCGCATATAGAAAGGAAAAATTATGAAACTACTTTTTGCGCTCAGCCTTTTGAGCACGAGCTTTTCACTTCTCTGCTTACAACCTAGTAGCTATCCTTTAGAATTCACTGAATTTTCAACAAACAATCAACTGCTCTCCAAGGGTCGTCAACTAATTGCTCAAACGCGTGTGCTTAAACAGGCACTCTCTCTAGTTCGTTCTCACAAGATTACGTCAGCTGAGGGCCTCTGTGAAGATTCTTTACTTCTGTTTACAGATTGTTTTTTTGAAGACCTACAATCTCTTGTCTCGCAGCTCAGCGAGCACTCTCTTATGCTTACGAATCGGCAAGAAAACGATAGCGAAACCAGAAGATTTTTCGAAGCTCAACAAATGCACATACAAACGCTCCTTAGGGATCTTACGCTCCTTAATCAGATAGATAGTAACTTGGCTAACTACAAGACCCTATTTAGTATTAAACAAGACCTTGAGCATAGGTATGCCAAGGAACTTGCCTATAAAAACCATCCTTATTTTAAAAAGCTCATCCTCGAGAAGTTTTGCGATGTGTACGAAGATAAAGTTAAACAAGACCTTGAATCACTAACTACCGCCATCGCATCAAATCCAGATTATTATACCCTCGTAAATGAGAGCAAAAAGGTACGCGACACATTACAAGAAATTCTGAAATCCTCAAGTACTCGATGGAACACTACGCTAGTCATCGCCGGACTTGCCGGGGTTACCGGTATTGCTTTGTATGGAATAATAAAAGCATATGGAATCTATGAGGCAGTAGAAGAATCTAGATCAATTAACGAAGCACTATCCAGAGGAGAAGAGATCAAGCTTACCTATGAAAGCTATGATAATCTGAGACATTTGCTTCTGCGACATTCGATTTCTTCATCAAATTCACCTTCATCAGAAGCCTTGCGTGATCTTTCAACGGAAGGGATGATGATAACTATCCCAGGTTTTGTTAACCTCTTGAGAAATCATTCTGAAAGTTTGAGCCAACACATTAGTTCATTAGCAAAAAAATCTGATTCAGAAGCACAACGCCTTTCTGAAAAACTAGAAGCTCAGCTCAAAATCATAACTAACTACCTCACACAATTAGAACTGCTTCCTAAACTCTATTACACCTATCAAAACTATTTTAATCTCCGCTACCAGTATGGTAAAGAACGCGAGGTGTGGGATACTATTCGAACTGAGTCCTTACGAGATCAAGCATTTCGTAACTGCATAGTCGTCACGGCAAAAAACAGGTACAGGCACTATCCACTCTTTCAGTATTCATGCAGCATTAAAAGTGAGATAGACGCATTGACACAAGAGATGAATACAACAAGATATGATTTAAGAAGCTGCTATAAGGAATTATACGAGCAACTTACCTTCATTTCTCATATCCTAGAACAGTATCCTGAACTCGCCGAAGAAAAAAGGAAGCTAAAGAAAGATCTCGAACGATTTCGTACGCTAACCACTACATTAGCAGCCAAACGAAGAAAACTTAACAGGTTACAAGGAGACCTTTCTCTCAGATTGGAGAAAAAATCTCCTATTACTAGTCTTCGAGATACCACAAAGGAAATCGAAAAAATACAAAGGAAAATACACAAAACAAACGATTACATTGCACGCCTTGAGCAAGGCTTACGCGAACTTCATACCGCCGATCAAGTAGCTGTTAAATGTAAAGTTTCCTGTTAATCACCATGATACTTCAAGCTCTGGCAGGCCTAATTGATCATAGCGCACGTAGATCTTGGTAGTTCTTAGAGTGCCCTGAGGAGTGCGGGCATCACGATGAAAAGTAGCCTCATGCACATAGCCAAGCTTCTTAGCTATGTTCGAGCTCCGTATATTCCTTTCGTCACAGCGAATTTCAAGGCGTACGGCTCGCAATTCTCGAAAGGCATACCGGGTTAATGCATTAACTGCTTCCGTGATAAATCCCTGCCCAGCAAAAGAGGCACGCACCCAATAACCAATACGAAAACTCGGCACCTCCCACTGAGGGAAGTTAAATCCTGAAGCACCTATGAGCGTTGTACCCGTTCGATCAAACAAAAGAACCATAAGATTTTGGCGTAGGATCCATTCGGCCTGTGTCTGGCGCACAACTATCCGAGAATCTTCAAGGCTGGGCTGCGTCTGAGCCCATTCCATCCACTGATGAAGCATATCAAATGATTCTATGACCGCCACATTAAGCTGAAAAGCATCAGCCATTTCTGGCGGCCGGATAATAAGGCGAGGTGTTATAATCGGTACTGGTAAATCGATAAGTAGTGGGTCCATAGAGCTCCTTATACTATGATTTCACTCTAGCATTACCATACGTTCTTAGCAACTACCCAACATGCGTTGGCGCCTGCTTCAGCAAATCAGGAAGTTTCTTAAGCACTTCCTCAAAGGGATAGGCGGTGATATCATCATGATAGGTGGTATGGCTACCAAGGTGAACAAAATGGAATCTTCTCAACTATGTGCATATTTGAACAAAATCTCATCACATTTCACGGAAATTTGATAGTTTTTTAATCACTTTTCCGGCTTTATCCCATTAAGCAGCCTTACGAGGGGCAAAAAACTTCTCACAATTCGCTTGGCCCTCTAGACGCGGGTTATTAACTGATAGGCAATCGACTATCATTCGTCAGCTCATAGCACACTAGATCGTGCCGAACCTAAGTTACCCAAAACATGGGATAGAGAAGCCCTATGACTGGACAACATCTCAATGAAACAACGCCAAATCAACAGAAGACTTTTACGAACAAAGTTCTTTCCATCGCATCTGAACAGCTGATTTAAATGACTCCGTTATGGTAAATGGTGGCACATATGATGTACCAAAATTTGGTTGAGCTCCAGTATTTACTGTAGCCAGACATACTACGGGCAGATCTCTGCCTGATTTATTTTCAATTGCAATGATAGGACCCTCAACAATGAAAGCCTTTACTGCCTCTGATTCTCTAAATGATCGCTCAATTTGGGCTATTAACTGCTCTAATTGAACAGAAGTATCATACACGGCAGTTATATATCTATCATCAGAACCAATGTAGAGAAATGGCAAGGAGAGGGCGGATCCGCGAAGTTTTAAGATCTGTTTCATAGCATCTTCAAGCACGTCTTTTAAAACTTCAGATACACATGCCTCGTCAAATGTCGCATTTTCATCAAAGTAGATCTCAAATGTTCCAAGAGCGATGCGGTAACCCTGAGGACTGTACTCTTCTTTTACTGCTGCAGATTTAGAAATACTGCTTTGGTAAATTTGGGCCAAGGCACGATGATCAGGCAGGTCTACCATAAGGCTAGCTGCAAGAAAGCCTCGCTTCTTTTCAGGCTTCGCCACGGCTCTTTCCAATACAGGCTCTGCTGCAGCACGCGCTGGAAGCGACGAATCGCGATTAATCGGCACATCATTGATCGAAGCCGAAAGCCCTCTTCCATCCCCATACAAGAATTCTAATTCGGCCAAGGAGGGCTCTTCATACGGAGGGAAGGGTAGTTTATACTCCAAGGGTACATAGCCGTTACTTGCTAAAAAAACCGCTATACGGCGAGCGTGAGTGGCGCCGCAATTAACTATTACTCTTTTCTTGTCAGATACCAAAATATGATACAACATTTCTAAATCAGCAATTTTACTAAAAGAGTCATTAGACATCAAATCTCGGTCAATATTAAGCGGAGAACCGCTTCTATAAGCATCAGAAAAACAACTCGTAAGTTCTGCTACTGTTTGTTCATATAATTTCACATAGTTATCATAAACGGCCTTTCCTGCTCTTTTAATCATGAGCATGCGTCTTTCGGGGCCAAATGGAACTGGCTTTTCAAAAGTTGATCCCTCAGTGTTTATACAGACCTCAGAATCCCATTTAAAAAGACCAGCATACCCATACCATCGACAGCGATCTGCTGAGATGAAATTAAGATTAGTTAAATTCTCTTTAATATGCATGGGATAGCGACCCAAAAAGGGTAAGTCTGCACTTTCTAGCATCTTAAACACCTGAGCGTCGTAGCTGTATTCCCAAACGAGATCAACATTTTCGTTACGTTCATTTAACGTAGAAAGAATCTGGTCAAGATTTGCTTCTGATGAAAACAACTGGTTTTTTGAATGATTATGATGATGATCATAAAGAATATCAATCGTCGTGTGAGTATTTGGTTCAAACAATCTAGTATAGCCAACAGTTACTGATCTGAGCTCTGGGCACATCATCATCAGAATAATTACCAGTAAGCATGTATGTATCTTCATGGGGCTCCTTAGTCAAGCTATTATTAATAATTATATTTATACATTATATCATAATAGAAAGAAAGCGCAACGAGAAGCAGGTTTTTACAAAGGACCTGTCCTATGGCTTTGTCAGATCAAGTGACTAATCACAGGAGCTGAATCGGCCTGCGCTGGACGCGCAGGCGCAAGCCTTCATTGCAAATTAAGTAAAAAAGAAAGCGAATTCTATGAGAGGGGCGGACTTATAACATAAAATCACGACACAAGGGATGAACTTATGTCGTTGAGGCTAAACGCAGTTCTACAGGGTAGAGATGCCGCAAAAACTCTTTCTTTTTGGATCATTCATATATGTTTATCTCGGGCATGAGAGCAATTTAACAACATCTCATTTGAAAGGATGGTTCATTTTTGCTAGGTATATTCTCATTAAGATTTGATACGTTTGTCAAAAAGAGAGAATGCTAGGGATATTGCGCAAGCACTATAATGGCACCTCGAAACTCGGAGCCCTTTTTTAAGATGCACCAAAATAAGAGTTGCAACAGGGGCTTTTTATTCTAGATTACTCCTTTCTAGGGCGGCTCAAACAAGAGTTGTAATCAACACGAGACATACAACAATGAGACTGCGTAGGGCATAAAGCTTCTTTTCTTTTTGGCCGATTTCCAAGAATATGCAACCAGCAGAAAGAGTCTCCTTTCCTTTTCGCGAACTACGAGTAATGCTGAATAGATACAAGAAAGACTCCTGCCTCAACTGCCTAATCAAGAACTCATTTTTGCTCTTACGAGGAGAGAACGAAGAGCCATTCCGGGGAAAATCCGCCTTCATTTTTAGACAAGTCAAGGTCACCCTGATGGTGAAAGTTAACCCCTCGGTCTCCCTGCAAATTAGAGTCCACCCTCCGCCCTTTACGGGACCTGAAAGACGCAAAAGCAGACCAACTCGAAACCTTCACCAGTTCTAGCAATTCATAAAAAATATTTTCACAAAACACTAGTATTTTTTAGTAAATTTCGTGTATAGTTAAAGAAGGAGAACGAAGGAAAATTAACGAGCATATATGAGTAAGATTTTAGCGTTAGATCTTGGCGATCAATGGGTAGGCATTGCACTTTCGGATGCATCACGCATGTTTGCGCGGCCTTATACCACAGTTGTCACTTCTGAGCTAGACCAGTTTCTTTTAAAAGCAGTGAAAGAACACGACGTCGATCTTATTATTGTAGGCTATCCAAAGACAATGAAGGGGGGAGAGAGCAACCAAACACGAAAAATTGTAGCGCATGCAGAGCAACTTGCAGAGACATTCCCCCACCAAAAATTTGTATTGTGGGATGAACGATTAAGCAGTCAACGTGCAGAAACATTAGGCAGAACACGAACTAAAGAGGAGAAACTTAAGTCTCATGCTCTGGCCGCTGCATTCATACTTGACTCTTATATCACGTATCTTCAAGCTTCGCAAAGCGCAGAACCAGATAAGGAGTAGAGCCTCATAGTAGAGGAAAAAATAGAGTTTCACCTAGCCACTTTTAAGAAGGGAAAAGCGGTATGAAGTGTTCCAAATGTTCAGGACTTATGGTCCTCCAATCTTTTTTTGATCATTTTCTAAATTTTGATGGCTGGAAATGCCTCAACTGTGGAAAGGTCATAACTAAAAAAGAAAAAAATATTGAATTCGATGCGTTTAGTATGTTCTATCAACAACAGAAGTGTAGCAACAAGAACAATTAATTATGGCAGTGTTTCTTACCATACACGCCCGGTACAATGATGTTCAAATGGGAATTTTCAGAGATGGGAATCTTATTGAGCTCGCGTCTGATGAGAGTAAGAAAGTCAGTAAAAATTTTATTGTCTTACTCGATCGTTTGCTCAAGAACAATAAGCTTGCTCTCTCTGATCTTTCCTTCATAGCTGCACATTTGGGTCCAGCGCCATTTACTACCTTGCGGGTAACCCTTGCTTCGGTAAATGGATTTGCCTTTGCAACAGGAATTCCTCTCGTTGGCATTAATGGAATCGAGGCTTTTGTAGAAGCACATAAGAACACGAGACGTGTAACCGTTGCTCTTTTAAATGCGTTCTGCCATGAAATCTATTACGGGATAGATGATCCGACAACTCATACCACAACCTACGGTTACGCTCCGGCGGATCTCTTTATCAAAGAATTGGCACAGACTTATGAAGATGAGGTTACCTTTATCGGTAATGGAATAGAACTCTATAAAGAACAAATTGCAACAGAATTTGGGTCGCGAGCTCTTTACGTTGATGAACCATTAGTATCACTTGAGACATTAGCACAGCATGCACTCAAAAAGTATGAGCAGAAAGAGACTAATACTCACCTGATGCCACTCTATCTTAAAAAATATGCAGCTCCTTCAAGAGCTTTTGTTGAGCAATGATCGCAATGCGCCAAGTCCAACTGCGATTGCTTGCTGAGCCCGTAAGATCGTTGGCGTTAAAGTAGTAAATACGAATCCTTGATCTGCAAGGATCATCTTTTCATCATACGTTAAATCTCCTTCAGGACCACTACAGGCAATAATTTCTGACGATTTATTGTGCTCAATCAGAGCCAATGTTTCGGAAAGCGGTATCCCTGACGGATCAAAAAAGAGTTTAGATGTTGAAATTGATTGAACCTGAAGTACCCATAAATCAAGGGGAACAAGAGGATATAATTTAGGTATAACGAACTGTTTTGAAAGCTCAGCAGCCGATAGCAGCATTTTAACAGATCGGAGGATTTCTTTCTCACCTCCCCAGAATCGAGTTGTTTTCTGAGTAATAATAGGTTGAATAGAGGACACTCCCAACTCTGTAAGCGAAAAAAGTGCTTCCTCGAAAGCTTCTCTCTTAAGCAAGGGCAACAGCCAATGAATAGCCGGGGTTAAACGTTTATTGACTTCAACTGAATTTATTTGCAAGAGAACACTTCTCTTCAAATCAATGTTAACCACAGTTGCACGTACATGATGCTGACGGTCAAACAAGATAAGGCGATCTCCCCTGCCTAGCCTGAGAATAAACGTTATTCTATGTACGAGCTCAGGTTCGGTAAGTTCAAACATTTCAAGTGTCGATTCCGGATGCATATGCTGTACTGCTTCAGTGTAAAAAGCAAATTCATGCGCAGTATCATACGTTTTCATGAATTTTCTCCGCACACCTTTTTTATAATCCAAGCTTTTAAATCATAGTAAGAATAGACGAGGGCTAACCCATATTCGCGGATAAACACCATAATACGAGACGGAGATTCGGGCTCTGGCATCTCCAATGGGTTATCCTTTATCAATTCCAGAATTTCCATAGCTGTATCAGACTCTTCAGTTTCTAATACCTGTTCAGAACAAGAAGGCTCGTTCGCGTCTTCATTTCTTTTATCAGCCTCTTCATCAACTATTGCATACTGAGTTTCCAACACCTGCTCATTTATCGAAAGAGAAGATCCATTTAGTTCTTCATCTGCTTTAAGAGAAGCAATTACCAGAGAAGTCATCAAGATTAAATATCGACAGTTCATAAAAAACCTCATATATGTTTAATTTCCTCTTAGTATATCGCTAATTCGAAGAAAGAAAAAAGACGGTCGTACTAAGTGTCTGAAAATGATTTTCAAAACACAGAAGTTATTTAAAGCTTAGGGATCGACCTAAAAGAAATTTTCATTTTCATTCAATCAATTAACACTCAAAAATACAGCTTTTCCTAATTTGTATCTTAGCCAAGTTCGATTTTAACATTATCAAAAGCACTTTGCTTGAAGTATCAATGACCCATTGAGTTACTTTCCTCACTTAGATATACACTTTCGTAATTCGCTCGTGGGTTTCCCATCCCACACAGACACGTGTATGTTCATCACACCGCAAGTCGCTATTTTTCATGACAAATCTACAGTAACCATTGCTGTCGGCTTCGACCTTTGGTACACTACCTACATACCCGTAAAGTGAGAAGCAGATGAACCAGAATCCTCATGTCTTAGTTATTCTCGATGGCTTTGGCTATCGCCATGCTCACGATCATAATGCCATTTATGCTGCCCATCCTGAACATATTCTTCGATGGCAAACTGAGTATCCCTCAACCACCTTGGAGGCCTCGGGCGTTCATGTGGGCTTGCTACCCAATATGATTGGCAATTCGGAAGTAGGCCATTTAACCATAGGCAGTGGGCGTATTATTAAGCAACCGGTCTCGATCATTCATGAAGCAATCCATGATGGTTCATTCTACAAAAATCCTCACTTAATTGCGCGACTTAAGGAACTGATACCTACTAAAAAAAGACTTCATATCATGGGTCTCTTATCCGATGCAGGAGTACATAGCCATGATCTACATCTCTTTGCCCTCATTAAAATGGCAAAGATGCAGGGGATAGAAGAAATTATCATACATCCTTTTCTTGATGGCCGAGACGTTCCTCCTCAATCAGCAGCTCGCTATTTAACTGAGCTTGATAAAGCACTGAGTGTAACAAAAAAAGGAAGAATTGGAACTATTCATGGTCGCTTTTACGCAATGGACAGAGATAATCATTGGGAGCGAACAGAACGGTCTTATAAAATTCTCACCACGACTCAAAGGCCCCAGTTTTCTGACTGGAAACAAGCACTTGCTGCCTCCTATGACCAAAATATTACTGATGAATTTTTCGTACCCATAGCCTTGGATGCTGATGCATACATTCAGCCAGGCGATGCAGTAATCTTTTTTAATTTTCGAGCTGACCGTGCACGTCAGTTAACGAGAGCACTCATTGATCCATCATTTAAAACGATACATACCCATCAGCTACATCTCTCGTGGATGTTAACCTTTACCCGATACCATCCAGACTTTCAGGTCGATGTTCTTCTTGAAAAAGCGCTCGTCAGCGATACCTTTTTTGATATACTTGAACGAGCTCAAAAGCATATGTTTACGATTGCTGAAACGGAAAAGTATGCGCATGTTACCTACTTTTTCAATGGAGGGCGGGAAATAATTCACCAAAATGAAACGCGTATTTTAATACCCTCAAAACGGCATTATGCAACCTATGCCCATATCCCTGCAATGTCTGCCCCAGAAATAACCAAGGCTGTTCTGCAAGGTCTTCAAGAAAACTCCCATGACTTCTATCTTATTAACTACGCAAATGCCGATATGGTAGGGCATTCGGGAGACTATATGGCAACAATAAAGGCAGTGCAATGCTTAGACGCAGAATTAGAACGGTTATACTTGCGAGTGGTCAAACAACTTCAAGGCACACTCTATATCACCGCAGATCATGGCAAGGCAGAGGAAATGTGGGATATCCAGCTATCACAACCACGCACCGCACATACCCTTAACAAAGTTCCGTTTATCTATATTAATGAAAAGGATACAGGACCGCAGGAGCTTCCTCTCAAAGAACTTTCAGATATCGCTCCTTTTATACTTTCGAAGCTTAGCTTACCAGTTCCTCCAGAAATGGTTCCCTAGAAGGTCTTCTCATACCTAATATAGGCACCGTCCGTCCAGATTTCCTTAAATCCAAGTGACGTATACAACTTGCGAGCAGGCTCATTATCAACCCTGGTCATCAGACTCGCAAGACGAGAGCCTCGCTTTTTAAGATCAGCAAGCGCATAGGTCATTAACCTGCGCCCAACACCTTTGGATCTATAAGCACGATCTACTCCCATAATACGAATATCACCTACAAGTAATTCTTTAGTTCGGTAGGTAATAAATCCAACAGGCTTGCCATCAATAAGAAAGACCCGTATCGTTAGATCACCCTTATGACCTGGTTCGCTCGATGATGCTCTATTATCGAGCATATATTCAGCTGAAAAGTCCCCACTATAATCACTTACCAGCCAGTACCAATCTTTGGCAAAAATAGACAGAATTTCAGCCCTATCCCGTGCAGGCTCATAGGGAACAATACCTTCTGAATGTCTAGCCAGAGAATACCACAGAGCACCAGCCAGCAGGAGCACTCCCAAACCCATCAAAATTCTAGAATAAATTCTTTTCATAATTAGCACCTTTCTCTATCTTTAATTTTAATTCAATTGTATAATTTTTGCAATCAGGTTCAAGCTAAAGAATTCGCTTTTAGAACCATCGGAACTCAGGAAAATTATGAAGCTCACCTTTTTAGGGACGCGCGGTGGCATTACAGCGCGATCATCAGCTCATTATATGCAGAGCTCACTATTAATCCGCTACCGGACAAGCGCTCTCATCATCGACTGGGGAACTGACTGGCTAAAGCACACACCACCCCCCTGCCTGGCCCTCCTTATTACCCATGGCCATAGCGATCATGCCGGTGGACTTGCAAGTGGTTTTCCATATCCCGTATACGCTACCGCAGAAACAGCTCAGAAGCTTAAGCGCTATCCTCTTACCTTCAAGAAAGTAACTCCTCGAAGAGCATTCATACTTGGCCCCTTTACCATCGAAACATTTCCGGTCTACCATTCTGTACTGTTTCCCGCTGTTGGCTATCGTATTTCTGCTGGCGCCAAAACCCTGTTCTACTGCCCGGACCTGATTTCGATTATCGATGAAGCAGATGCTCTTAAGAATCTTACCGTTTATATAGGAGATGGTGCGTTAACTACACGACGAATGCTCGTTCGCAAGAAAGAAGGTGTCCCTGTAGGCCATTCTCCCATTAAAGACCAACTTGCCTGGTGCAAAGCTCATTCTGTACCCAAGGCTATCATCACTCATTGTGGTTCTGAACTAGTTAAAGGTAACAGGGAAGAAAAAGAAGCCCTTATAGAAAACCTTGGAGAACTAGAAGAGGTAGAAACAATGGTCGCTTTCGATGGCATGAAAATAACTCTCTAATAAGTCAGCGTTTGTATGAAAACGCAGGCCATGATGCCCACGATAGGTGCCTTAGGTAGTCATCCACGTATAAAAATCAGAAGCTCGAGATAGAAGATATTCTCGGTAATATACGCCACTTGCTAAGGCAATAACAGCCCCGATAGTGCCAATCTGGTACGAACGCTTCGTTTTCATATTTTCTGGAAAACTCTTTAATTTCTCAAGTAACGGATTACTCACCTTAGCGCGAAATCTTTCTGAAGATTTGTGCAAAATAGTGAAGCACGCCCCGAGGAGAGCTGTGCTGCCAAGTACATAATAAGCAGGAGATGCTTTCATTGATGCCCACAGTTTGTTTTTCCAACCACCACTTTGAGAGTTACTTCCCGAACTTGCTGGCAATGTCGAAACCGCTGGAGTTGCTGCTGATGGTGCTATCGGTGCTACGACTGCTGCTGATGGCAGAGAACCTCCCGTGCTAGCAACTTGAGGTGCAGAAGAACTATTAGATGTCCCAGGACTACTTTTTGGATCTTGCTGTTGAACACTTACCGAAGCAGAACTTCTAGGACCTAGAACCCGGAAATTCGTAGCTTCCATATCAATGAAGTCATAGCGTGCACTCATAAGATCTAAGCGCACAGGCCCTGCAAGCAGACATCCTTGCATTGCCTCCTCATATTTCTCTTCCCAATAGCGCTTGTCACCGCAGCCCGCACGCTGTAGAGCTATTTTGACAAACTGATTCTTATTGATTGGATTACTTACTTCTGCATAGGGATCTGGTGCATTTGGATCGTGGGTATCTTGCCAATAAGCAGCATTAATGCCAGGCGCTAAGAAGATGGCAAAAGCAGCACCTAAAATAAGTTTATTTAAAGTCATTATTGGCTCCTAAGAAGTCTACAAATCATTTTTGTCCTCGTTTGCATCTTTTATGACTAGGGCAGAACAATCGCTCTCTGTTTTCAAACTTTCAGCAAAACTCTTTAACTTTGCAACGAGAGGATTGCTCACTTTCCTTCGAAATCTTTCTGAAGACTTGTGAAGAATGGTGAAACCCGCTCCGACAAAAAATAACCCGCCAAGAACATAATAACCAGGGTGATTTTTGATCGAAGACCACACTTTGCTTCGCCAGCAACCTTCAGATTTATCTTGTGAACTTTTAGCTTTTTTTGGTACCTTATAGTTAGGGATTCTCCGACCTTCAGGTCGCACGATGACAGGAAGCGGCGCAAAGCGGACTCGTTTACCTGGCTTGCAATTACCATCATCCATCATCTCATCATCTGCTTGAATTGCCAGCAAACTCGAAGCTAAACAAACAATAAAAACTGATAGTATGAATTTATTATTACTCACAATCATGAGTACCTTTCGTATTCAATCGAAATCATCTGCGCATTCTAGCTATCCTAAAAAGAATACCCCTGGGATCTATTATTCTAAGATTACAGAAAGTTTTCCATGGGTCAACCACTAAGAATCGGCATTAAAACAAACTCAATTTTCAACGTAGGTCAACAAACCTATTTAAATGGAAAATCTATTATTTTTTTCTTGTGTTTTTATTTTTTTAGACTAATCTTGACTTGAATAACTTATCATCGGGAAAAAAGTCTATGTATCTAGTTATTGGAATATTTCAATTGCTTGTCTCGGTCGGCTCATTACAAGGGGTCCTGGAATTTTCAAGCCTCTCTCATGGCCCACACGAACTACCTCGTATTTATTGCTATGGGGATTTGCACAGAGCAAAAATTTCAAAAGATCCGGATCAAATTGCCAGTTTTTACGCCAAGGAAGAAAAACAACGCGAATGTATACTCACTCATTTTCGCAGGTACAAAGGCAAAGAGCCGATTCATTTTTTTATCGAAGCAGGTACATTTGTAGAAAAATACCAAGATTTTACTAGGAGCGGCGGCGTTCTGATGGGGGAGCTGTATAGGAAACTTAAAACATTAACCAAGGGTACGAAGCACAGAGTTTCTAATTGGGATATACGAAATGTCATAGCAGTTGCACTTATATTCTTTCAATCATCTAGCAACTGGAATGCTAGGTACGAAGATTCAACTCCAGAAAGAAAAAATCCAACATATGTAAAAATGCGAGATCTTTGGTCAGAAATAGATGCGTACCGATGTAGCATTGGGCATGCTTGTCTCAATTACTTTGGCGCTGAAAAATTCGAGTCCTCTTACGCTAAGCAATTGCTCGATACTATTGACAGTTCATATAGGGATTTAAGAAGCTATATCGATGAAAGACTTGGATGTTCAGAATTTTCCATTTGCGCTGTAGCCGATTTCGAAGAATCATTCAGGAAACATATTTTTGATTCCTTATTAGAATTGACCTCTCTATTGGCCGATCTAGCTCTCTTTCTTAAAGTAATGATGGCGCATGAAAGTGGCGAACGAGTAATCGTCGTTGCAGGTGCAGCTCACGTTAAAACCTTACTAGCATTATTAAAAGATAAGGGTTATTGCAATGGAAACTACATGCCTGGATATGGTTTTTACACGCCCATTGATGAAACTGGGCCTTCACTATGGTATTGTTTCCTTGAAGAAGACAAAGTATGCACGTACATGCCAACATGTCCTTTTCCTCGGTATTCGTACCCTCCCCCAGAACCCTCGTCTCAGTGCGTTGTTTCTTAAGCACATTCAAGAGCATACCAGCGATGCTGGTTACTTCTTGGCTGAGCTCTGCCCGATGGGTACAAATTCACTCATAAGTTCTTCAATCTCCTCTTCTGATCCTCCAAGCTTTTTATAAGCTTCGATAATTCGCTTTACTACCTGGCTTGCCAATTCAGGATCTATGCCTCTTGCACTAGCCTTATCAGGGTGCCAATATCTGGTAAGATCTCTAAACTTCTTCTTTATCAGTTCCAAATTTGCAGCTGGATCATGCCCAAATTCGCCTTTCTTGATTCCCAAAACAGAAAGGTTATCTAATTCACCTCTGATCCCTAATGCCTTTTTGATGGCATTAGTTTCACGCAAGTGTGCTTCTTCAGTTTCAGTCCGCTTGAGTTCCTCAAATTGCTCTACCGCTGTTTTTATTGCCATTTCTGGATTGATAACAGTGCAACCCACAGGCTGGAATGTTAAACTACCACGGCCTACAAATCTTCCAAACCCACCGATAGCAATTCTGATAATGCAGGTATTATTAAAAAGCGTGCTAAAGTCCACCGGAACGTCCTTACCATTTACTGTAATGAATTCATCAGATTGGAGATTTGGTATAATAAAATCACCGCCTCTACCAATGTAGCGTTCTATGGGATGCTTCACTCGAATCTCGGGTGCATTGTACATAGCCGTCGGTGTAGTATCTATATCTGGTGTAGTTACACCCGCAGACCTTTTAAAAAGTTCAACTTTCACAGTTTCATCCATACCATTACGCAAGATGAGCTTATTTTGGAGACCAGCAGTTTGTGGATGGGTCAGATGGATGCCGAAACTTTGTGCACACAGTGTAAGAACAAATGCCGTTAGAATGTGGATCTGTTTCATGTTAATTCCTTCTCTGAAGTTTGCTGCAACAATTTTTTGATTTAATGATTATAAGCGTCTACATTATTATTTTATACTAATTAGTTTCACGTTGTCAATATTTTGGAAAACCAAGCTCCATGGCAGAGGCTGACTCTCATCTCAATTTGTTACAAAATGTCACGACATTACTTTCCAGGGCTTTACTTAAACTTCTCCCATGGCCTCGGCTTCAAATCAAAATGGAACCCTCTTTTCTTCAAGAACAAGTTTCAGTATACAAATGAAACCATGTTGCTGGACCTCGTCAAAATGAATTAGAATACTCCACCCGATACAACATCAGCCCTTGAGGCGGAGCCACATACAAATGTTGATGAGATGTTTTGGCAGCAAGTGCCACAGAAAGAAGTTCAATAGGCTTGGGTGACGAGGCTACCTCTAAACAAGCACCAGTGATACGCCGGATCATATGGCGCAAGAAGCCGGGACCCTTTACTACAATGCGAGACATATGCTTGTACTGCACGAGTTCGATACTCGTAATCGTGCGAATAGTGGTTTCAGCATCATACCCAGTACAAAATGATCTGAAGTCATGCGTACCGACGAAGATCTGTAATCCAGCTCTGAGCTTTTCTGCATCTACCGGCCCACTAAAATACCCATACCTTGATCGGTAAGGAAGGGGCCGCTGCTCGAAAAAATGATAATAATAGGTTTTTTCTGTAACATATCGTTGAGGATGAAACTCTTCAACTTCTTGGAGAGACCGGATAAGAATTGCGGGAGGAAGTGCATTGTTCCAAGCTCGTATGAGATTGTGAGCTGGAATAGGTGTATCAAGAGAAAAGCTTGCAACTTGCCCAAGAGCATGTACGCCCGCATCCGTTCTTGATGCACCTACCAGATGAATATCTCGCTTAAAGACTTGCTTAAAACGTTGTTCCAGTACTCCCGTGATGGTTGCCACATCTGGCTGTTTTTGCCAACCAAAGTAATCGGTACCATCATAGGCAATTACCAGTTTATACTGCATTATTTTCGTAAGGCTGCTCGTAATACCTTTTTTCTTAACCGAACAAAGTGAGGAGTCACTTCAATAAGCTCATCAGGCTGAATCCATTCCATGCAGGTTTCAAGATCCATCTTACGAGGCGGTTCTAAACGAATCGCTTCGTCCGTTCCTGAAGCACGCATATTGGTCAGTTTCTTTTGCTTGCATGGATTGACATCCATATCATCACTTCGACTGTTTTCTCCAATAATCATACCTTCATAAACCTTTTCAGCGGGTCCTACAAAGAGAATACCTCGAGCTTGTAAAGTATCGAGTGCATAGCCCGTAGTAGTACCATTTTCCATGGAAATAAGTGCGCCCTTTGTTCGAGTAACAATATCACCCTTATATGGTTGATACCCTAAGAAACTAAAGGTTGCAATACCCATTCCACGAGTATCGGTTAAGAATTGGCCACGAAACCCGAGTAACCCTCGTGATGGAACTTCAAACTCGATACGGACACGACCGCCTGTACCATAGTGAACCATCTGTTTCATTTCAGCTTTTTTCTTACCTAAATGTTCCATAACAATACCTTGTTGTTCTTCAGGAACATCAACTACGAGGTACTCGATAGGCTCATGCTTAACTCCGTTAATCGTCTTATAGATAACTTCTGGAGCGGACACTTGCAACTCATAGCCTTCTCGTCGCATAGTTTCAAGAAGAATACCCAAGTGGAGCTGCCCTCTTCCTGAAACCTTAAATGAATCAGCAGATTCAGTAGGCTCGACCCGAAGGGCCACATTCGTTTTTAATTCTTTTTCTAAACGGTCCTTTATCTGCCGAGAGGTAAGTAATTTACCATCTTGACCATTAAACGGTGAATCATTGACTGAAACGAATACAGACAACGTTGGTTCGTCAATTTTTACGTAGGAATGAGGCTCTGGATGGCCAACCTCACAAATAGTCGTACCAATGGTCACCGGCTCTGTAAAGCCCGTAACAGCAACGATGTCACCATACAGCGCCGTTGGAGTCTCTATTCGCTCAAGCCCCTTAAATTTATATATCTTCGTAATACGCATCGATTTACTTACTTGATCATCCTTACACAGAATAACCTGTTGGCCTACCGAAAGTTCACCACTGAAGACTCTCCCTATAGCAATAGGCCCTAAGAAATCAGAGTGATCGAGACTGGTCGTCAATAATTGTAAATGTTCACTTTTTGACTCAGGAGCAGGAATCGAGTTAATAATCGCATCGAATAGGGGCTGCATCGTGTCGGTAATAACCGCAGGATCCGTTGTAATAAATCCAAGCTTTGAAGAACCATACAACAGTGGAAACTCGAGCTGACTTTCATGCGTAGCAAGATCTAAAAAGAGATCGTGGATCAAGCTTTCCGTATGGGCAATATCAGCGTCTTTTCTATCAATTTTATTGATGAGAACGATCGGCTTTAAATTAAGTTGTAATGCCTTCATAAGAACAAACCGAGTACCGGGAAGCACCCCCTCTGCCGCATCGACCAGCAGCAAGAACCCTTCAACCATCTGCAACGTTCGTTCTACTTCTCCGCCAAAGTCACTATGGCCAGGAGTATCAACAATATTAATTTCATAGTCACCATAGATCAGGCCAGTATTCTTAGCCAAAATCGTAATTCCTCGTTCTCTTTCAAGGGCATTACTATCCATAACCCGTTCACCTTGAGAAATCTCCATGGTGCCAGAGGATCGTAATAACTTATCAACCAAGGTTGTTTTTCCATGGTCAACGTGGGCGATAATAGCTATATTTCGTACATGTGTTCGTTGCATTTTTTTCATTTTTTAGTTCTCCGTAAGCCTTGAAACTGCATCCTTGAAGGCGGCATCATTGACAGTTTTTTAATAGTGGACATGCTACATTATTTCTTATTGTAAACTATTTTAGGAAATTGTCTACTCATTTTGTAATTTCAACACAGATGTGTTTCAGGGATCTGGGACGAAACTGCCCGCTTGAAGGCGGGCAGTTTCTATAAATGTTTGTAGAGCGTACTACCACTGCATAGCAGTATAGGGAAGAAGCGCCATGACACGGGCATTCTTAATCTGTCGTGTCAATTCTCGTTGATGGCGAGAACAGGTTCCAGAAATACGAGATGGTAATATCTTTCCACGCTCTGTCACAAAGCTTCTGAGCATACCTGCATTCTTGTAATCGAGAGAAAGCGCTGCTTCATCATTAGCACAAAAGCGACAATGCTTTGCACCTGCGAAGGAGCCTCTTCGAGTCTTTTTACGTAGCACTCTGCTACTGATTTTTAATTTAATTTTACGAGCCATTGTTTCTCCTTAAACTATTTCTTCTGGTGTATGTTCTTCATGAGGTGCTGACGTGCCACCTAAAAGACTTTTTGATTCCTTCACAAAGGCATCAATGTCTTTTGTTGGAATTTCTTCAAGTGAATCAGGTCGCTTATAGTCCAGAGAACCCAGAGGATCAAGGCGAACAATGGTGTTGCGCATAATTATCTCTCCAAACTTAACTTGGAAAAAGTTCTTAAGAGCATCAAGCAAAGCATCCTTATGCTTATCATCAACCTCAAAACGAACTAAGTAATAGACGCCGTATTCATTTCTTCTTACCGGATAGGCAAGACGATATTTACCCCAGCGTTCATACGTAATTACCGAACCCTGAGCTGTACTCACAGCCTTATCAAATTGCTTTTCTAAGGTCGCTGCTTCGTCACTCGTTATTTCAGGAACGGTTAAAAAAAGCGTCTCATAACGTACCATATATGGTCCTTTCTACTAAACGGAAGTGTGTATTTACACTAGAGGGCAACTCCTTGTTGCCCTCTTTAGTAGTGTTTTTTCTAGTATAAAATCAAATCAACCTTTATTCAAGTCTTTGATGACGTGAAACCAGGCGACCAATAATTCTAAAATGGTCTTTACCGCGTACAAGCGCAATAGGAGATGTCTTATGGTTCACCGATTCCAGAACAATAAATTCTTCTGTGTAGGTAACCTGCATAATCGCTTTTACCGGCGTTTCATTGCCAAATTCTACTGCAGCTGTATCACCGGAACGAGTCCAGGTATCAGGAGAAACAATGAGAAGATCACCCTTATCAAATGTCGGCGCAAACTGATTACTTGAAAGAGAAAGTGCGAACATCGACCCATCATTGGTATTAAGTACAGGCACAAAGACATCTTTAAAGCCCGTTGTTAATTGCATAAGCTGATTGTTATATGGTGATGGATTTGAGGGAATATCTCCGACAACAGGAACAATCTGCACCTTTAGCTGTACATCTGATTTCTCAGGCATACTCACGTTATTATCAATATCGTCAGTACGTTTACGGCGTTGTGCAAACAGTTCGATCGGACTGATTTCAAAAGCATTTGCTAGTTTTCGCAAAGAGTCTTCATTCCAACGACGCGTTCCATTTTTAATGTGCGTCAGATAACTTTCGGACATGCCAGTCTTTTCCGCAAGAATCTTGGTGGTCCATCCCTTTTCTCTAAGCAACTCTTTCACACGGAGTGCTGTTGAAGACATAATAGCTCCTTCCCTTAAATAGGTATGTTTGTAGATAATAATTTGGTTTTTTTAACACTGCTTTCTATAGTGTACTCAACCCAATATCCTTGTCAAATGGAAACTTTATTTTCTCTGAAAGATCCCATCAAAACGGGTCTCAAGGACACCATCTCTTCAGTGAGTCTTACCAGAGACAACCTCAGCTTCCTTCATTTCAATTTCGCATCAGATTCTGACAAGACGAATCATTGTCAAATTCCTCCAAGCACAAATCAGGCAAAAACTGTTACGGTGAGCTACTCATAAGTGCACACATAACTGTCCGCTTTTTTCAACTATTCTTAATTCTACCAGTAAAAAATAAACTTGACAATAAGAAATGTTAAATCTGCTATATTCAGGACCGAAATTTTTCTCTATGCTAGAGATAATCGTTTTTTTTGGAGAACCTTTTATGGAATATAGTCAGCCGTTTGCCGAAATCATCGAAAGCTCACTCAGCAGTTGGCGCGCCCAATGTTGGGAGTGGGATAGCATACCCGCTTATGGGTCGATTGTTACGGTAAAGACAAATTCACGGACGCTCTTTGGCCTTGTACATGATACAAGCACTGCGTCGGCGGATACTCATAGAACTGTCTTTACCTATAAAAAAACTCAGGAGGAGCTCAAACGAGACCATCCTCATATATTTGAATTCTTGCACACGACTTTCCAGTGTATAACACTTGGGTATAGCGAACAAGAGCATGTTATCTATCAACCAGCACCTGAGCCCCCTAAAATTCATGCATTTGTGATGCCGGCAACAAAGACCGATCTTCAAAGCCTCTTTGCACATGAGCAGTATTTGCATACCCTCTTTTCCCATGCACAAAATCTGTTTTCGCTTGATGATGTCGTACTAGCACTCATGAAACACATCGCAGATCAAGACTTATTGCATGATGAACGCTTTTCTCGAATCATTAAGACATTCTCGCTTCTCACGGGAAATGACTACCGCCGATTAAAACTTTTTTTACAACGGGCACAAACCATGTTACAGAGTCGAAAAAGATCATGTTAGGTTTTATAAAAAAGGCACTCAACAAGATCTACACTCAGGTCACCGGCCAGATTCGATCATTATTTAGTCGCACAACAATAGATGCAACTACTCTTGCAGAACTCGAGAACATTCTCATTCGCGCAGATACAGGCGTACAAACAACACGCATAATCATCGACAATCTTAAAAAGAGTGCTGCCCAAGGAAGACTTTCAACTGGGAGCGAGCTCGAACAAGCTCTTACTCAAGAACTAAAACGACTATTAACTGTCCATACCTATAACCCCGAAGCTGATGTGTATCTTCTTGTAGGCATTAACGGCAGTGGCAAAACAACCTTTGCAAGCAAGCTCGGCAACTGGCTCAAGCAGAAAAATAAGAAAGTGCTTTTCGTAGCAGCAGATACCTTTCGTGCTGCAGCAACTGAGCAACTAACCTCCTGGGCGCAGAGACTCGGCATCCCCATCGTCAGTGGTAGCGAGAATCAAGATCCTGCCTCAGTTATCTTTCAAGGCTGTGAAGAGTTCAAAACAGGCAAGTATGACGTCCTTATCATAGATACAGCAGGAAGATTGCAAACCAAAGTAAATTTGATGCGTGAGCTCGAAAAAATTCGCAAGATTATAGAAAAGCAGCTTGGTCAAAAGAAGATTTCAACTCTCCTCACAATTGACGCAATGCTGGGACAAAACTCGTTTGATCAAGCGAAGATTTTCGACGAGAGTACCCAGGTGAATGGGATTGTCCTTACCAAAATGGATGGTACCGGCAAAGGAGGGATTGTCTTTTCTATCACCCAGGAACTCAAGATCCCCATCGCCTTTATTTCCTATGGCGAACAGCCCGACCAATTGGCCTTATTTGATGCAACTGAATATGTAACAGGTCTTCTTGGCGAGTAACAAAACTTTCCCACTTTTTTAGGTTAAAATCCCTAAAATGACGACCAATACATCGTTTTTAACTTTCTGGCACCACATTATTTTTAGACTCTCTCTACCAAAAATTGGCAAACGATGTTATCATCTATCACGCAGAAGACTTCACTCTATTGATATGGCGGACAATCCGATCAATCTTTTGAGTCACGGAACCGACCCATGGGACATGAGATTTGCTTATCCAATTTTGGAGAACAAAATAATAGTCATCGCAAGATGGGTACACAAAGTAGCTATCCCTCTTTCTTTAACCTAAATTGTTCAAAAATTAAGTTTAAGTTTAATCAAATCTACATTCGCAGTTGATGAATTATTTAGTACGTTGCTGACTTCAAGAGCCTAACTATTTCTGTATGACCCTTTTCTATGGCTACGTCGAGAGGCGTTTGTCCTTTCCAGGATTTCTTTCTACTGGCACCTGCCTTCAGTAGCAATTTAACCACATTAGCATGCCCTCTTTGCGAAGCGATAAATAATGGCGTTGCCCCACTTGCATTAGCCTTATCCTTATCAGCACGAGCATCTAGTAGCAGTTGAACTACATTAGCATGACCTTCCTGCGAAGCAACAAACAATGGAGTTACTCCCTGCGACTGGGCCTTATCTCTATCAACGCGAGCTTGCAGTAGCAACTTAACCACATCTGCATGGCCGCTCATTGAAGCGACAAACAATGGGGTTGTCCCATCCGCCATTGCCTTTTCCTTATCAGCACCAGCTTCCAGCAATACTTGAACCACCTCATTATGACCGCTATGCGAAGCCGCAATCAAAGGGGTTATCCCGTCTTCACTGCCCTTATCCATGTCACCACCCCATGCCAACAGCAACCGAACCACTTGAGCATGACCTTTTCCTGCGGCCATCGCTAAGGGTGTCGCCCCATTAGAATTCATTAGCTGCTTATCAGCGCCAGCCTCAAGTAGCAACTGAACAACATAGGTATGACCTTTCTGTGAAGCGATAAACAATGGAGTTGCTCCATCAGTCATGGCCCTATCCTTATCAGCCTGAGCATCCAACAACAATTGCACTACTTCAGCATGACCATTCTGCGAAGCGATATATAAGGGAGTAGTTCCATCTACCATAGCCTTCTCAGTATCAACATGAGCTCCAAGCAGCAACTGAACTACACCAGCATGACCATTCCGCGACGCGATAAACAAAGGCGTTGCTCCTTTCGCATTCACCTTATCCCTTTCAACGCCGGCTTGCAATAACCAAGCAACCTGTTCAACGCGACCTTCTTCAGCTGCTTTCCACAAGGATTCAGCCTCTAATACTCCACCCAAATCGTTAGGGCGCATCGCAGTCTTTGGCGCATTAATCTGTTTCTTTTCTTGTTGTTCAGCGAATCTTCTACCAAGCTCCCCCATTTCCCGAACCTGAACAAGTTCTTCAATAATTTTTTTGATCAGGCCAGACGCTTGCTCTCTTGCTTCTTGATTGTCAGGATCTGTAGACGTTTCCGCATAGCTTGCGGCATCCTGAGCATATTTTAAAGCAGTATTAAGATCTCTAGGCAATCCACTCCCTTGATATGCACATTCTGCCAATACACAAAGCGCAAGCGATTTCATCCCAAGATATTTGTTCTGAGATTCGAGAATTCGAGCATTTTTTACAACTTCGGCACCATCTTTAGTGATCCTGCATACCTGCATCAATTTGAATACAATGCTGTAATACGCCTCCGATTCTCGCTCAACTTTGTCTAATGCACGTATATAGTGTTCCAATGCACGGCACCATTTTGAAGCAGCAAAGTATTCATTTCCACGACTAATATGATGATCAACCTTTGATACTTTTTCCTTTCGTTCCGAATTTGTCACCGCTGCCGCATGCTTTCTGTGCTCCTTGACTGTACATTTTCCGATATCTTCGCCAATACATACATTTTTGGGAAAATAAATAGCTGCAGCGCTCGACAATCTAACTGTTTCATTTTTTTGCCTATGAGAATGAGATTCCGCTCGCCGCGGGACTTCCAAAGATGCTGAAGCGCTTTCCTCCAATGACGCAGATACCCGCCTCCCTCCATCAAGCCGAGGTCCTTGTTCATCACAAAATTTGGCCTCGAAAGGAACACTGGTAGTATTGGCCATCAATGACCGATTTTTGCTATTTAATAACAACTGAATTATCGCAATGTGGCCCATCTTAGTCGCAACTTTTAATGGTGTCATACCTTGAAAAGCTAAGGATTTATCTGCACCTGCTCGCATTAACAGGTTTACCAAATCATAATAACCACCTTCTGACGCTCTATATAAAGCCGTGGCACCAGTACCAGTTTTATTGACATCCACCCTTTCAGCAAGTAACATCTGAGCAACCTTAAAATGGCCATTCTGAGCTGCTATACATAACGGCGTTGAACCATCTGATGTAAGCAAATCCTTATCCGCTCCTGATGTTAACAAAAATTTAGCTGCCTGCTCTTGACCTTCTGCACACGCTATAATAAATGCTTCATCAACTTCAGAGAGAGTTTTGATCATACCAAATGCCATTCCACAATTGAATATGCCTAAAAAAGCTATTAATAAACGATTCATACAATCATCCTTTTCGGCAGAGGTTACCTAATTAAAATGAGTCTACTAAACATTTCTTCTGTGTCAACATCCCCGCTTATTGCGCACCATTATGCATCATCTCATATTTGACAATATTTCAGCATTCGGCTGTCTAAATAGACAGAGGTAAAAAAACAATCAACTTTTCTTGATATGCGTGCACCCGCTGACACCGCATTCATGGAAATGCATATCCATGAAATCTTCTTTTTTCATCGTCGTTAATTTAAAGGCACCATATTATTTTTAAACTCACCATCAAAAACGGGCAAGCATGACATCATCTTTTCTATGACCCAGAAGATCCCAGTCCCACTTTTATCTCGCAGGATTCTGACCAGTTAACCGCGATGCGTCATAAGGCACCACATTATTCTTGCCAACCATCGCGCTCTATGGCCATCTTACAAAAAATGATCTCGACGCAGCATTAGCCAGAAAATCAAATTTTCAGAAGTGCCTTTTTTTAAATCTAAATTCACCTCATTTGACAATTTTTTATCATTCGGTAATCTAAATGATAGACAGAGTGAAGTAAAAATAATGCACTTTTATGTCTATGTGTGGGATATGTTTGCCATGCATCACCCGAAGTAACATTCCAAAGAATACGGAACTCAAGTGCTTGCCGCTCTTGAGCATCTATGAAAGGATAGCTATGAAACGTTTACTCCTCTGCAGCCTATTGGCTTCAGGATCATACTTACAAGCGATGCAACCTGCCGCTTCCTCAGCATCTGCAAATACACAATCTCTCTATGCTCAATTAAGAAGCTATGTTAATCTAAATCGATTGTTCTTACGCCTCGGCCAAATGATGTCCTCTGATGACGAGCGATCCACTCTCGAACTTACCAAAGCCATAGGAACTATACTAATCGATTCCTTAAAACTTGATGCAATAAAAGTAAACGTAGGAGCAGAAGAAGTAGAACTTGGAAGACTTTTTGATACGACAAAACTCAAAGGCTTCCTCATACGTCTTAATAATGATTTTGCTGAGCAAAAGATTCAGATAACCAAGCAGGGCATCAACAAGGCCCAAGCTGCTTCCTACCTACGCTTGCTTAAGGCATGCCTTCGTCCTACAGACGATAGCACCGTAACAATTGCTCGAGCATCTCTTGATTCAGCCCTTGCACCCCTCGAGAATAGAGACGTACCTGGTGGCGCGACTCCTCTTTCTTCATTTATTCCTTCTATCGGACTAGGTTTTGAACGCTTTATCGATTTTGACCAGGCGACTGCTGTTCTCATGCAAGACGGTCCCATTGAATTGCCTCAGGTCATCCAATGCATACCTTTTAAGAGAATGCTTCTTAGTTATCCCACCGATGAACTACCAGAACTATGTGACGCATGCTGCGGAATGACATACTATATCATCCGCGCACTACAATCTCCTTCACAAGCCCTCGAACTTCTTTTTCAAGCATTTGCCTTGTTCTATCGAGAACAAAGTCTTCCTCAGCATAACGAATCTGTATCAGCTGCTCGACCTGCAACCAGCTCATCTTCATCTCGACCTGCAGCATCAGCTTCTTCTAGTACTGATCGTCGCCCTACAACAGCTCTTGCACGAGCGACCCAAAATAACTCACGACTAGCTCAAGCCCGTACACCCTATCAGAAGCTCAGAGTTTATTGCAACATTCCATCACTTATGCTAGCTATTGGAGCAGCTTTTGCCGATGATGCGCCCTCTTCAACGGCCCAACAGACAAATGATATCCTTGCGGCTATTATTGATGCCTTGAATCTTGGTATATTTCCAATTAACTTCAATGGCTATGGTAAAACAACCATCGGAACAATTTTTAATGTTCCTTCTCTTAAAACCTTGTTAATGAATCTTATTCGAGATCTTTGTTCAGGAATGCCACTCAATCAGGAATCCGAGAAAGCCTATGTGGAAGATCTTCAAGCTTCAATCAATTTCGATCAGATCGGTCGAGTTTATGGAGCAAGTCAACGACGCGCCACTGAAACACTCTTTAGTGCTGCTATCGGCTATTATAACGGCAGCATCAGTGACATCAACCTTTCAGGATTGCTGCAACGAATAGGACTAAATTACCTAAATATTGATGCGTTGAGCTCTATTTTAAGACGGCCAACAAGCAGTATATTGGCCGCAGATATTGTTTCATGCCTCAACTTTAAACCATTCCTTCAACAATTCGACAGCTCTTCTGACCAGATTGACCAACTCAATGAAGCTCTTCAAGGACTCGTGGTCATTCTTCATGCGTCTCTGAGAGATAGAGGCGCTACAGAAGCGAATGTCTTGCATGCCTTCGCCCTGTTGTTCCGCGAAGCATCTATAGTCCTCGTAAAGCCGAAACACACTCCTCAAGCTCTTTGGGACAGAGCAAATGACATTGAAAAAGCAATCCTTATGGAATCAGCTGGCATGAAAGCACCTGCACGCATATTAGCCAAACCTGCACCTCGATCTGCATCGGTCGCTTCCAGCTCCGTCACAACCGAGAGCATAGATCGTGAACTTTGGGACTCCTTATCTCCCGAAGAAAGAACGTTCATTATGCAATCACTCGTGAAGGCGCCAGCACGCCCATCAGCTAAGGCACCTGCTGTGCGTAGAGCAGCATCGGCTGCTTCAAGCGCTGTACCAGGAGACTCAGACGAATGGGAATCCTTGTCAGATCTAGAAAAGGCACTTAGGTTAAGCATGAGTGACAGGTAAGACGAACAAAGGACCCAGATGAATAAGCTATTATTATTTGTAAGCGCACTGAGTGCGCTTACAAACCTACAAGCAATGGAGCCAAGAAGACCAGCGAGAACTAAGCAAGCAGTCAACCCTATCGGGCTCATCTTAGAACTTGCATCTCTCTGTGAGGCTGATACTTTCAAACCCAATTATGCATTTAAACTCTGTAAGCACATCAATTTTACAGCAATTCCCGCTCTCTGCGGACTTAATGCCCATGCATTTGAAGATTATTTTAATCTGCCTGAACTGCAAAATTTCCTCAGCAGCTTAGCTGACGACTATGAATTTCAATCACATACCAGAAAAGATCGCCTGAAGCGATCACTCAAAATTGAAAGCTGGGAACGAATTCTTGCATGCACACAATTAGAGCCTGTCATAGAAATTATTCTCGATCTTATCTATACGAGCGAATTTAGTGAAGATCAATTGAGAGGACATATAGCATGCATAGACATGCTCATTGACAACAATCTAACAAACAACCTTCTCTCCTCTTTTAAGCTAGAAGAGTTAAAAACAATCTTACGTGAGCTCTTAGAGAGGCGCATCGAGCCTAGCATTCTCTCAAAAGCCCGAGTCTTACGAACTATAACGCCTCTCGCATCCATTATAAAAAACACACACAATGATCCGCTCGTTAAGTATGTTTCAATCGATGGCCTTTTTAAATTCTTCTCTACAATAGTTCTTGCAGATATACGACAATCTGACCAACTTACTCTTGAGCTTCTTATTGAATGTATTTCATGGAAACATTTCTTAGCACTTGTTCCGCGACTCCTCTGTATGACCAATACCCGCGTTGCTGCCATAGCCCATATTGAAAATATAGAAGAAGTTATTACGACATTTCAAAGAGGAGCCACCATTACTGCAGATCAGCTCACAAGCTGTTTCAACCCTCATGCATTTCCTGCCGAAGGCATACCCTTCTCATGGATTACCGGTCAAGTTAACTTTCAAGAGCTTGCACACGCACTCAATGAGTTGGGAAAAGGACGATCTGTCGATCTTAGGAGGATATGGGATCCCAGGTTGTTAGAGCACGCAATCAACGACCTTGATCGCGCAACCGATCCTCATCGACCATTCGCCGCGCAGCTTGAAGCGCGATCATCCCTTATTAACCAGATGATGGATACGAGGACATATGATGCAGTCAAATATCACCTGCTTCCTGCGTGCGAACCGGTAGTACTGTGGCTTGGCCTGCAAGGTACCTGGCCCACCTATTTCTTAGCACTCTTTCTCGCTTATGCGCTCATAGTGGCTCATGAACGGCTTGAGAAGCATACACTGAGCACACGACTCGTATTAAATGGAGCTGCACATACAGCAGCAAGCTCTATTGGTCTGTGTATGTTTGCTCAATTACGAGAAAGGCAGTCCCTTGTAGCAGACATAGAACAGAACATTCCTTCCTTGCCCGATGGCCATGAATATAAAGATGCAGAAGTGGCTTTACGCAGCTTAGTAAATTCACTTACCGATGAGCAAGCTAGACTCCTGCCTCGAGCAAGCAATTTATGCACTCTGCTTAGTAATCCTCTTGCGTTTATTCGTGATCCTCGCAATGAATTATTTATTAGCACACTATGTGAAGATCCAGATCAATCAAAAGCAACTAGTTATATTTATAATCTGACTACGATTCTTGAAACCATCCATCGCTCGACAGGCCTGAGCTATTACGCAGACTATGAGAATTTTGTAGCTGGAGCGTTTAATGCATTTAACCAATTACGTTGTAGAACATTAATTAGTCTTGCTCGTTACAATCCTCATCTTCTCAAGCGTGAGCATAAGTTCATACGCGCATTGGATGCGACAAGCTATGGGCAATTTCAAGCACTCCTCAGCAGGGTATAGTTTTCAAGGATCATAAAAAAGGCTACACTTATCAAATACTGATAAGGAGTTTTTTATGAACACAGAAGCCATTGTATTTGGTCTCATTAATAAGACATTCGACACCGTAGTACTCACCATCTGGAAAGAACCAGTACCCAACGTATACATTGATTCATACCTTCAGCTTCTTATCGAAGCTGAAGGTTATTTTGAATATCGCTCTTCCTTTGAGACTCACAATCCTCAAGTAATCCTCTTTGTTTTTGATAAAGAAACTGAAACACGTAGTCTGTGGAATATCAGTCAAGAGGTTATTAAGCAGTATGAAGATACCGAAACATTGAAAAAGGCTCTCTACAATATCCTCAGCGATAGCAGTATATTCATTCTAGAAAAGCAGCAGAGCACTTATTCATTACGCAACAAGCACACGGGAGAAGTACTTATTCCTCTTCCGCAAAAGGGCGAATAAAAGTGTTGTGCTGAAGCGAGGAAGCTGGTAGAATACCTCCATAGTAAAATAAAAACAGATAGGTAGCCATGACACTCAAAGATGCCTTCAATGACATACTAAGGCAGATATCCGGTCAGTATCCACATCAAGCACCCCGCATCGCAGGCTGGCTCATAGAATTGGCAACAGGAAAACAGGCTTTGCACATCGTCACACATCCGCAAGAGCTACTTACCCCCGAGCAGGTAGATGCACTATCAACCATTCTCAAGCAACTCATATCAGACCATAAACCACTTCAGTATATTCTTGGCTCCGTGCCTTTTTTAGATCTCGAACTGATCGTACGGCCACCCCTTCTCATTCCTCGGCCAGAAACTGAATATCTCTGCTCATGGCTGATCGAAAGGCTTGAGGATCGACCTTTAACAATACTCGATATGTGTACCGGCACTGGATGCATAGGTCTTTCCCTTGCACAAGCATTATCCGCATCAACCGTCTACCTTGCAGATAGTTCTCCTCTCGCTTGCACTACCGCCCAAGAAAATGCCCTCAAAAACAACCTCACGAATGTAACCATATTCCAGTCAGACCTGTTTACGGAGCTCCCTCATGAGCTACGGTTTGACCTTATTATCAGCAATCCACCCTATGTAACTGAAGAAGAATGGTCCACCTTAGCACCCGAAATAAGACTCTGGGAAGACCCACAAGCCTTGAAAGCTGGCGAAGACGGACTAAGTATCATCAGAGCAATTATCGAAGAAGCACCTCACTGGCTGACACCGCATAAAAGCATTCCTTATCAACTCGTTCTAGAGCTTGGCCATAAGCAAGGGCCACAAACCTTAGATCTTCTTGAAAAAGCAGGCTTTCACACACGAGCCCTTCATACAGACTTGTCAGGCAAAGATCGTTTTGTGACAGGAAGGATCTGATGCACGCTCAAAAGCTTTCTCATGCCCGCCAGAGCTATCAAGAGAGAACATTGTACCAATGGTTGAAACTTTCAACTGGTCTTTTTATCGCTGCAGGAGTGATTTTCACGCTGGTGTCTCTCACGCAACTGTGGATATATGTTCAATTAAAGACTCAACAAAAAGAGCTTACCGAAGAACTAGCACTCCTTTCTCAAACTGAGGAGCGAATGCATACCGTAGAACCAAGACTTAAGCAGAATGAAGAACTTAATAAAGAGTTAACGCCTTCTTCCGCATGTGCACATTGCCTAACCACCTTATCTCAATCTCTGCCTGAGGCAACTTATTTGAGTTCAGTCACCTATACACCTAAGTCGCTCCAGATCGAAGGGTTTGCACCGCATAAAGCAGAGCTCGATGGTTTCATGGCTACGCTTTCAAATAGCTCAGAATATTCACGGGTAATTCTTACTACCTCGCAAGAACAATTGTTCGGACTCTTTTTTCGAATCAGCGCTGAACATACCTCTGCCCGTGAAGGCACGCCAATTACCTCAAACGATTCTGCCGAGGTTAATGACAAGCAAAAAAGGTAAAGCCTCTTATGAAGAGGCCCTCCGTAAATTATCTCAAAAACTCAGATAGCCATTGGCCGATTCTGCAACAGAGCAATCACGAGCTTATACTCATTTGTTTGAGGATGGCCAAGATATTTTTTCATTACTAATTTCAATGGGGTTTCTGGATCATCACCCCTATATCGAACTCTCGTTCGATCAGCACCTGTAGCCAACAACCGCGTGATCATTTCCACATTGCAAGCACTAGCTGCCAAGTGCAAGGGAGTTTCTCCGAACCTGTTCACTGCATTTACATCTGCGCCTGCGGCTATCAACAAATTAAAGGCACTGAGGTTATTCCATCTAACTGCCCAATGCAAAGGGGTTGCGCCAGAATTTGTTGTCACACCAGGGTTTGCACCTCTTTCTAAGAGCGATTTAAGAGTCAACACGGATCTTGGTGCAATTCCATGATAATGTAAGGGAGAAAAAGGCACCACTATGCTCACTTTGCTTCTCACCATCGCACTCATCGCAAAGCCGCTCGTTAACGCACTTAATAAAATGAATGTTTTTTGTTGGATATTCATACGAGACTCCTTTTTTATACCGTCATCACTGACTGTTTCTCATCTCTCATGAATCAACAATCAATATAAGCTTAAAACTCAATTAAAAACTTCAAACAAATAAGGCCATGCGAATCGATGAAACTCTCACCTCTATTTATAGAGCGTACGACGTTTAGAGACTTGATGAAAAAAGACCGCCAATAGAGACATTTTTGATTGCCAGGCTATCAGAGAAGGCAATTATTACTACGTTGACAAGTTTCGCCTTGATTGATCGCTACCCATTTCGAAGTGCAACCATTAGGAGCTCTTAAGATATTTTGTCCCTTTACCGCTACCAATCTTTTTAATCAGATTTTCCTGTAATAATTGAGCCAATCTGCGACCTATTGTTGCGCGGGGAATTTTTAGAACATTAACAATCTCACCAATACTTAATTCAGTAGTCAAGTCAAGCAAATTAAGAATCTTTCGGCCATCCTCTGAAGTATGATGAACTTTGTTGAGAAGTTCATCGACAGAAGGCCGAGGCAGAATGCACTTAATGAAGTTTTCTCCCTCAATAATCTGTGGTGCTTTTAAGCCGCGCTCTTCATAACTCTCGAAGACCAAGCGAAAGCCTGTCCCCAACTTTTCGCAGTAGCCTGCTTCTCTGAGCACTTTAGAGAGGGCTTCGTTTCGAACATATGTTAAACCCATGTGTAAGTTATTAGAGGTCAGAGGCCCCGGAAACTCACCGGGACTTAAAATTTCAACGCGATTATCAAAAATATTAATTTTGATCGAGCCGGCAATATGATAATTACGATGAATAATAGCATTGATAAGAATTTCACGTAGCGCTACTTCGGGTATTTCGAGCTCTTCAATTCTCTGAGTATCTTTAAATGAAAATGATCTTTGAAGTTGCTTTCGGAGAAAGGCTAAGGCATGAGTATATTGCTCCATGAGCGTACCCTCACACCGAGTAAACGCAATGATATCTCTTCCCGCTACCCCTTTGAAATGAGCACAATTAATCAGCGCTTCAGAAAAGAACTTTTGAGGTAGTTTTCCAAAAAGCAAAATGCCTGCAACCGTAGGATACTGGCGCCCATGTTCTTCAGTAATAAGGCTATAGGCGTGCATAGCTTGAGGCAGATCAACCGATGTGGGCGCATAGGCTCTCGAACTGATAAAATCGATAATTTTCTGAGTGTCCAAATCCTGAAGGGTTGCATCATACACCGGACTTGTATCGAACTTTCGCCCCCTTGACTCCCATTGAAGCTCTTGGATTATGTCTGTGTTAGCCCGCAATGTGCTTCTTCCCAATCGGATATACGTTCCCTTTTCTAGCCCTTCAGATTTGAGATAATAAGGTTTATTAGTTCCAGCGGATATATCAATGATGATAATAATTTTGTCTGCAATATTTTGGGTATGTATTAAGGGTCTAATCTGAGGACAGGTTGAATCGTAGATTACATAATCAAGATGCTCAAGAATCTTATAAACAAGCTCTTCAGCAATACCACAAATTGTTCCATCATTATCAACGCCCAGTATAAGTCTTCCTCCTTTTTGATTACAAAATCCAATAATGGTTTTAACAATCTGATTATTTTGCGGCAATTCCTTTTTAAATTCTAATATCGATGACTCTGGTTGGGGATATTTCATGCAAATGCTCCATGGTTGATAACTGATATTCATTATAAATCAATGAGTCATATGAGTCAAATTTTAAGCTTATGAATCCAGCAACTCAGCTAGCGTCCTTGAACCCCACTGAAGTTCGGCTCACATTGCCAGACATGTATCGACTAAATTGCTCTACGCTAGAGGAAATTTTTTTATCCCATGACTTGCGAGTATCTCGATCCAAAATAACCAGATGGCCTTAGTATCTTGGAAAATGTTCATAGAGGCGGCGGTCCGAGCCGACATCTTCTGAAAGAGGATGTTCGCCATAATAGAGTCTTATTTCGATAACAATCCTTTAAAAAGAGACAGTAGCGCGGATGTGCCTGGAGATGAAGAACCTACACCAAGAAGACCTTTCTTTGCACAATACTCGTAAACCCAGCTTATCCTTGATTTTTGACGGTCATTTCACTTAATATAAAAGTATATACAAAGGAACTCGTGATGAAAAGATTACTGGCTTTGCTCCTTCTACCTCGCAAGAACAATTGTTCGGACTCTTTTTTCGAATCAGCGCTGAACATAACTCTGCCCGTGAAGGTGCGCTAATTACCTCAAACAGTTCTGCTGAGGTTAATGACAAGCAAAAAAGGTAAAGGAGCCTCTTATGAAGAGGCTCTCTGTCAATTATCACTGTAAAGGTCGATTAAGATTTCTCATTAAGCATCAGACGATGGGCCAATTTCGCAACAGATAAATCACACGTTTATACTCATTTGTTTGAGGATGGCCGCGGTAAGCTCTCAAAGCTAATTCTAAAGGAGCCTCTCGATTAGCCCCCCTGTGTCTGGCCCTAGTTCTATCAGCACCTGCAGCTAGTAAGAGCTGAACCATTTCTGCGTTTAAAGCGCCCGCTGCAAAATGCAAAGGAGTTTCTCCGAACCTGTTCACTGCATTGACATCAGCTCCTGCATCTATCAACAGTTTAAAAGCAGTAAGCTTATTCAATATAACTGCCAAATGCAATGGGGTCACACCAAAATTTATTATCGCATCGGGATTTGTACCGCTCTCCAGGATCGATTGAACAATTGCCACGTGTCCTCGCGCAACAGCATAATGCAGAGGAGAAAAACTTGAGGTCGGCGGTGCGCCTACCCTGTTTCTCATCATGGCGTCAATCACAAAGTTGCTTGTTAACACCACAAACAAAATAAATGCTCTGGGATATGTATTCATACGAACCTCCTTTTTATAAAAGAATAACTGACTGCTTCTCATCATAGCCCTAAAACTATAGCAACGAGGATTCTTGTCAATAATAATTTCAATCAGATGAGACCCTTGCGATCAATGAGACTCTGTCCTATACTTAAATAATGAGCAATCTAGAGAGGACGCATGAAACAACTATTACCTATTGGTATCTCTGATTACAAAGACCTTAGAGAGAAAAATTATTACTATGTCGACAAGACACTTTTGATCCAAGAAGTTCAAGAGAACGGTCAAGTAATTCTTGTTGCTCGCCCCCGACGCTTTGGAAAAACTCTTAATCTCTCGATGCTCCGCTATTTTTACGAACCAAGCGAGACGACGCATTCTCTTTTTTCAGATACAGCTATTTGGAAACTTCCTGAATATCGACAGCTGCAGGGAGCATTTCCCGTTATATTCATTTCTTTCAGAACCATAACTGACACTTCGTTTGAAGATATGTTAGCACAATTTGCCTACGTTATAGCAATCGAATTTGACAGACATGCTTACCTTCTCTCAGGCACAATCTTAACAAGCGATGAAAAAGACCTTTTCAATAAGATTATCTCACGGCGAGCTACGGGAGTTGACTTAGGCAATTCACTTGAATTTCTTGTGCGCATGCTTCACAAATACCACAACAAAAAAGTAGTGGTACTTATCGACGAATATGACGTACCCGTTCAAACAGCGTATATCTATAACTTCTATGCTCAGATCATCCCTTTTCTAAAGAAACTATTAACAGGAGCGCTTAAAGATCAAGAAGCTCTTGAAAAAGGGGTAGTAACAGGCAATTTAGCATTGGCAAAGGCAGGGATATTCACCGGGCTTAATAATGTAGACGTGTTTAATCTTACAAGAGCACAAATGTCTGATAAGTTTGGCTTTACCAGCCAAGAGATGAAAGCATTACTAAGCTATTATAACTTTGCCGACAGACAAGACGACATTAGGACATGGTACGATGGGTATAGATTTGGAGACACATCAGGAATCTTCAATCCATGGTCTGCACTTAAATGTATCGCTGCCAAAGGTGAACTTGATCCCTATTGGACGAACACAAGCGACAACATTCTTCTCAAGATGTTGATTGGAGGAGCATCAGAAGATATCAAAATCGATTTGGAATCAGTTCTTCAAAAGAAACCTGTACGTCATCGAATAGAAGAATCGATTGTCTTTACTGATTTAAGCAAAAAATCAAATCTCATGTGGAGCTTACTACTCTATTCTGGCTACTTGACTTATACGCATTATGAGATTATCAACAAGGCTAAAGAATGGTTCTTGATCATTCCAAATGACGAGATACAAAAGCTTTTAACCGATCTAGTTTCTGATATATTTCTCGAATCAATTGTCGGCAAGCAAGCTCAAAACCTGTTAACTGCACTAACAAGTGGTAACGTCAAGGTATTTTCAACGCTCCTTCAAAGCTTTGTGTCTACAAGTATGAGCACGTTCGATATAACTGCCGATGAGCCCGAAAAAAGTTATCACCTTTTTGTACTTGGCATACTTGTGATGATCCAAGACACCTATGACGTTTTATCAAATCGAGAAAGCGGTTTGGGGCGCTATGATATCATGCTCATTCCTAAAAACAAGCAAAAACCGGGCGTTATTATAGAATTTAAAAAAGTCTGGTCCAATTCCAATGAAACACTTGAGGCAACTGCCGATAAAGCGCTTAATCAGATTATCTCATTAAATTACAAGCAAGAGCTTGAAAACCGTGGCATCGATGTAATTATCGCCTACGGCATCGCCTTTGAAAAGAAACTGGTATCAGTAAAATGTGCCACATTTTCAAAAGGCAAAGAAGTAACATGTCAAAGCGATACTTAACCAGGCTTAGCAATCGCTTCAACATGCTGTAAAAACTGATCTCCGGCGTATCGTCGCACGGGGTATTTTAAGAACGGTAACAATCGCACCAACACTTAATTCAATAGGTCAATTCAAGCAGGTTAAGAATCTTTCGGCCATCATCTGTAGCGTGATGAACCTTGTTGAGAAGTTCATCGACCGAAGGTCGGGGCAAAGTGCACTCTATAAAATTTTCTCCTTCAATAATCTGTGGTGGCTTCAAGCCGCACTCCTGATAACTCTCAAAGACTAAGCGAAAGCCCATACCCAACTTATTACTGTGGCCCGTTTCTCGAAACCCTCTGGAAAGTGCTTTGTTTCCGGCATAACTTAAACCTTTTTGTAAATTATCAGAGGTAAGAAGCCCCTGGAAACTCTTATAATTCCTCTATATCGGCTTTTGTAAAATCATCTAAGCGCACTGATTCAGCAATACTGTTAAAGGGACTTTGATTGGAATTTGAATTGAACTCTTCTTTAACTTTTACCTTATAGTCTCGTAAATCGCAGGCTGAGGAATGCCAATATCCCAAGTATGGTGAAAATGATGATTATGACGAAGAGTTCTTGAGCGAGCCATCAAAGAACTTCACAAGTGTTTGCGCTACCTCCTTTCTTACCTTCTCAGGATTGCTGGTAGTTACCCCAAAATACCATGCAAATGGTTGTTTTAATTGTATGTAATCACCAAATGCATTATGTTGAGAACCAGAAATAGTTTTAACCTGGGCCAAAGTCATGTGTTTCGCAAGGGTCAGAATGTCGTCACCAAGACCTCCCTCACTTAACAAAAACAAAAAGGGTTTAGCATAGCCTTCGGTCGTATTAACCGTTTTGGTCCACCCATCCATATCAACACCAGCCTTACAGCGCTTATTAAACTTACAAAAATCGATAGCGACTCCACCACCATGAGAAGAGCCAAGAACACCCAGGCGTTCCCAATCTATCACTTTAAAGAAAGGAGACCCGGCCTGACCATCTAACTCTTCCAGTTTTGTAAGAAGAAAGTCACAATCTGCAAGCCATGCATGATGGGCAGCTGTCCTATACGCATAGATAGCTTCTCGATCAACTTTTTTCATAGCAGATTCTAAGGCTGGATCGAGTCCAATAATGCGGCCATCAAGCACCGTCACCGTTGTATCAAATGGGACAGAAAGTGCAGCAATTATATACCCATGACTAGCAAGCTCTTCAAGATAGACATTGTCCAGTGGTTCACCCCCAATACCAGGTAAAAAGATAATAAGGGGATAAGGTGCTTCCTGCAAAGCAATGGGAGCATCCGGTTGGGCAAAGCTTGTTATTCCCGAAAGCAAGAGAGACCACATAAATCGTGGAACGTACGATGAGAGTGCTTTAATTTCCATCAGAGCTTTGATGGTATCTTCTTGATACGGAAAGCGATGACCCCTTTTCGCAGAAGAAGGATAAAAAAGAGTGACACCCAATTCTCGCTTCTTCGAGGGTTGCCTCTGATCTAAACGAGATTCATCTATAAAATGAAATGAACGAGTGCCGACAGCAAAACGACCCGTCGGTTCCGGAAATGCTTTAAACAGAGGGCAGTAGAGCCAGACGAGCATAATAATGAGAAATGCAACTCCTAGAAGAACTTTTTGAAGCCTAAGCATGTACTACCCTTGATTTTTGAGAGCCATTTCACGTAGTATAAAAGTATATACAAAGGAACTCTCGATGAAAAGATTACTGGTTTTGCTCCTTCTCCCCTCCATGGCATACAGCCTCAAGATCTATCCTCCGTTTTACGATAGCTATAAACAATGTAGGCCAACACCGCTCGTCTCCACGGCTGAGTGCCGCAAAGTCGCTTATAAAAACCGTTCTACCTACCTACGTCGAAACGACCGGTACAAAGCAGCGACCACCAAGAACCAGGATAGAAGAACAAGTGCAAGAACTCCTCGATGAGAAACAATCAAAGACAACTTATACAGAGCAACCGATAGCAATACCAGTCCAAATGCCTGAACAAACAGCCTTTGATAGGCTTTGCCACCAAGGGTAAGAAGAACTCCCCACAAAGCATCATAACCAATTAAAAACCAGGTACGATAGATCGTAGAATCGACTACCCGCGTCGTATCGTGGGCCCTCAAGAAACTGAGGATACTGCTCATAGCAGAACGTAGATGGGTAAACAGAGCATAATAATGAGCTGCAAAGATACCATACATGCGAATAGTTAAAAAGAGTAGAATAAGTACACCACCACCCACAGCTCGCTTTATGACTGAGTAGCCACCAAAGGTGCGTGTTTGATGTATCAGAATCATCCCAAAATAAAGAAGCGTACTAATGAGCGTTAATCCACCGAAGAGAATTGAAAAGGAACTCAAAGCTGGAACGGTCATCTCTACGTTGAGGTAATAATGCAAGGCAGCAGCGAGACTTACAAGAACCGATATACAACCTACAAATGCGAGGAGCGGAGCTCGAGTCCACTGAGCAAACAGCAAGAGACAACTACCATACGCAGCTACTATGAGCGACTCATACGAGCTAAACTGTTGTATTTTAACAAGAAAAAAGCAATAATAGACCGGAACCAAAGCTGCTCCAGCAGTGAGAACAGCCCTATAGCGAGGTGCGATACTGCAAGCAACGAGAAACTGAAGAATAAGAAGACCGGATGCCAATCGAGAATACATTGGCAGGAACTCTTTACGAAGTACCTCAGATTCCTTAAGAAATGGAGTTATGAATCCATATCCGAAGAGCATACTCTCGAAAAGGAGAGCAACAATGAGACCGGCTGAACTGGCCCATACGCACCAGGCAGTTACCCCAAGTACCGCTGCGACATGTAGCACGACGACCAATGCTGAAAATGAAGTAAATCCACATACTAAAACCGCCGAGAAAAAGCCAATACTCAAAGCAAACAAAACTGCGCGTATGGTTTCGAGCCGCGGTGTCAAAAAAAACAGCACGAGCAGTTCAAGCAGATACAGAAAACCACAAAATATACAGATGACTGATACCAGATTGCCAAGCGAACCAGGGTAGTCAATCGCTAGGCCAGAAAACCTCTCAAAGAGGGAGAGAAACGTAGACATGGCCAGAAATACTATAAAAAAGCATTCTGCCAAAAGTGCTCTGGGCTCTCTCTTCCATGCGAAGCAGAGCGGAATGAGTCCAGCAAGTATGAGCAAGATCTCTCTGAGTCCAGGAAGTAACATAACCATTCTCTCCTCAGTTGTATGTAACCGGTATCATCACTACACTTAGCAGACTTGCATTAAAAATACGAGAGTTTACCGAAAAAAATGGCCAAACCGGTCATTTTATCTTAGTATATATACAGGCACATCTTCTCCTCAAACACCACTCACACCTTGGTAGTTACATGGCAAAAATTAAACAGTTATCTCCTCTTGAAGCACAAAAAATTGCTGCAGGTGAAGTTGTAGAACGACCTGCAAATGTAGTAAAAGAACTTATCGAAAATGCTCTTGATGCTGGAGCTACCGATATTAGTCTTTTTCTTGAAGATGGGGGAAGAAAGCTTATTCGCATAGTAGATAATGGATGCGGTATGAGTCCCGAAGATGCAAAGATGAGTATTTTGCACCACGCGACAAGTAAACTGACCTCTATTGGTGATCTTGAAACGATTGCAACATTTGGATTTAGAGGAGAAGCGCTTTCGAGTATAGCATCGGTAAGCAAAATGACCCTCACTACAAAAGAGGCATCTGAATCCACAGGTATCACTCTAACAATTACTGAAGGCACCATAACAAGTGAACAGATCGCAGCTTGCAACACAGGAACAGATATTGCAATACATGATCTCTTCTTTTCCGTGCCTGCCAGACGAAAGTTCTTAAAAACAAAAGAGACCGAATGGCGTACCATTGTACATCTCTTTCATGCGTTAGCCCTTGCATACAAAGAGGTTTCATTTAAGCTCTCTCATGATGAACGAGTCGTATACAATCTGCCGAGAACAACAGTATTAACTGATCGCATCACCCAGCTGTTTGAACCGGCATTAGCAAAACATATGTTACCCCTCACTGGTGCAGAAGATCGCATGAACCTCTCACTCACCGGGGCTATTTCAGATCACACCTATAGCAGGTTTGATCGCAATCAAATCTTCGTCTACGTCAATCAACGGTGGATCAAAAACTACAAGCTCGCACAGGCTGTCATCAAAGGATACCAAAATATACTTCAACCCCAAAAGTATCCTGCGGGAGTACTCTTTATTACTCTTGATCCAGCAACAGTCGATATTAACATTCATCCCCGTAAAGAAGAAATACAGTTCCTGCATCCCCGCCTTGTTGAGGACCTCATTGAAGAAAGTGCACAGAAGGCACTCGAGCAGAGACATAGTGAGCAACTTACTGGCAGAGCTGCGCCAGAACGATCGAAGATTTTGCTCAGGCCCAGTATTCAAGCAGTGACCTTTCCACCAGAACCAAAAAATGAACAGCTATTTCTCAAGGCGCTCGAAACACAATTTGGTCCCTCTTTAGAAGTATCCTCTGCTCAAGAGCCAAAGGAAATCTCGAACGAACAGGCAGTTCTCAAAGAGCTCGGGACACAGATTGGTTCTTCCTTAGAAGCTTCTTCTGAGCCAATGCAACAGGCAGACTTGAATGAACAAGTAGTTCTCAAAGTACGCGAGCCACAGTTTACCCCCTTCCAAGAAACAGCGCCTCAACCCGTACAGCAAAAAACCCCTCAAGCAGAAGCAGTTCAATACCGCCTCATAGGTCAATGTAATACGACCTATATCCTCATTGAAACAGCCGAAGGGCTCGTATTTATCGACCAACATGCGGCTCATGAGCGCATACTCTATGAGCGCTTAAAATCTCATTTCGAGTCGATAGCACGAGTGCGCCTTATTTTCCCACAGATTATTACCCTCAACTCAGATGATGTAACTCTGTTTGAGCCTTATTGTGAGCTTTTTCTCAGGTGTGGCATAGAAGTGAACCCTCTGAGCGAGCGTGAACTGGTCATCACCGAAACTCCCGTATTTCTCAAAAATCAGTCACTTGAAGATTGCATCAAACAAGCAATCAGCGTAATCCACGAACATCAATACCTTGATAACGATGAGCTCAAAAAAATCATACTTGAACGGGTTCATTCACAGATGAGCTGTAAAGCGGCTGTCAAAGCAGGCGATGAGCTTCCTCTTGAAACGATGCACAATCTGATAAAAGAGCTCTATAAAACAGATAATAAGCTTACCTGCCCCCACGGCCGCCCTACCCTCTGGCAGCTCACAACAGCCGAGATAGAAAAAAAGTTTAAGCGGGATTATCGATAAGCTCGAAGAATTTGTCCAAAAGAAGCTTCACTCCTCTTTTGTGCGGATACCGCTCTGACAGTATCGCTTGGACTTTTGTAAAGCGCTCTTGATCATCGGAAATCTGACTTCGCATCTCATCATCAAGCCTTCCGGCTTCTTGGTTCAGCAAGTGGTCTTCATAGGGATCGATGTCACAATAACCCAAAATAGCAACAGAAACCCTCTCTTCTGGTGCATAGGCCAACAATGATACGTAGGAACCCCATTTGCCCGTGTAATAGAAAATATCGCCTCTCTTGAAGATACCATAACAGTGGCTTTTAAGGTGGGGCGTGATAAAAGCTTCATACAATAGCTTAGGTAAGATCATGCCACCATGGAGCTTGGTTTGCCATAAAACAAGATCGTGCACTGATGAAACAATACCTCCCGATCCAATCGTATTATCCAGAGTAAAGCATCGTTCAGGATCTGGCTCAACAGGTTCTCGCTCTGGATGCCCAACGCTATAGACTCGTTCTGGCAATAAGCCAGGACAGCTCTGCTTAACCTGATACCAATATCCACCTACTGGTTGATACGTCGACCTCAGACCCCAGCTAGCAAATAACTTTTCACTATACTCAACAAAGGACATCTTAGAAACAGCAGCTATAACCTCAGTAAGAAGAACATAACCACTGTTTGAATAGGAATACTGTGTTCCAGGTATAAACTCAAGTGGTCGATCCAAGCTCAATAAGGGACTGTTTGGAGTATGAAGTAATGCTACGACTGCATCGAATCCTCCCTGAGCATACGCTAATCTCACAGGGTTGGGTATACCTGCAGTATGAGTTAAGAGCTGATGCAAAGTAAGATCGGCAATGGGCGCTGGAACATCTTTGAGAAACTCTGTAAGCGGCTCATGGAGTCGCCCAAGCACATGCGCAGATTTCTCTTCTTCATTACTTCCACTACTTGTCTCATACAGAGCCATCAACAGCATTACCGCAGTAAATTGTTTTGATACCGATCCTATGAGGTACTGAGGCTCAACAATTCGTGCAACCTCGTTGCTGCAAATATGCGAGATTATCTGGTCATTATCAGCTATGAGCACCTCACCATCAAGAAGATTCTTTTCTTTTAACTCAATCGCAAGCCGAGAAAGTTCACTTAGTCGCTCACGAAATAGCGAGGCATTACTTGCAAAGCTAGAGGTCAAAACTAATAACCAGAGAAAGTTTTTCACCGCACTACTCGCATTCTTCAACAGAGAGAACCTCAGCCGGGCCGGCTAATAAACCATCTAACTGTCCAAAGAGGTTTTGAATGTAAGGTTTCGCAAACTGTTGTTCGTGACCCTCTTTGCTGACCCAGACTTCATAAAAGACAAATCGAGCGGGATTAGAGCGATCCTGAAACATACGATATTCGAGAGAGGTAGATTCCTTCTTGCTTGGACCCACCACTTGTAAAAGAGCCTCTTTAAGTTCACGTACTTTTTCTGGCCTAGCTTCTAATGATGCGATGACTGTATATCCTTTTGCCATGCGTTCTCCTCAAAAATGTTTCACAAAACTTTCCTTATCATACCACACTCGGATCTTATTGCACAAATGCACGAGAGCATACCCAAAAGGTCCATGGGGCCGATAAGCATATTAAGCACCGGGACATCTGGTGAGGAGTATGACTCAAGGTGCCGACTGCGAGAAGGAGCTCCTGATTGTAGACTATTGAAAGATCGAAGTAGCACACAAAAAAACTAAGCGATCAGTTATTAGCCACTGGAGCGAGAAGAAGAGCTAAGAGGCAGGCCGACACCCAATAAACTAAGAGAGATTACTAGTTTGTTGATCTTCATCGCCCAGTATCTCAATGCCATCCAAAATCTCATTTATCTCTTTATCAAAGATTGCAGAAGGATCCGTCAGCTGGTGAGAATTTTCCATAGCATTCACATAAAGTGCTTCAAGGAAGAGGCCAAATATTGGATCGTTTTCAACAGCATCTAACTCGTTATTTGGTGTTATTATCAGTGAAGGCCTATGATGGCGATCAAACACTATTTCGATGGCTATTTCATCAGAATCCAGATACTGAATGAATTCAGCTGGTATTACAAAGGCAAGATTTTCACCAAGCTTAAATAATTTTTTATTGATTTTCATTTTTTTACCTTCTCTCTCCTAAGGTCCCTATGTGAAAGAATACTGTCACGTCGAAAGAACTAATTTGATACGCAGAAACATCGTTCAAAGGTAAAACAAACTGGCACAAGCATACTCATAAGCTAATCGCATTCCTCAACATAGAATGTCCGACCGGGCTTTGCTACCAAGCCATCAACTTGGTGGATAAGCTTTTAAATGCATGTTTTTCAAGTTGTCCCGCAAGTGCTTCTTTGCATCTCCAGATTTCATAGAACACAAACAGAGCTGGATTATCAAGATCCTGATGCAAACGATATTCGACGCAAGACGACTCTTTCCTGCTTGGCTCAACTGATGCCAGCAAAGCCTGCTTCAGCTCATCTATTTTTTTGGGTTTTGCCTCCAAAAAAGCGATTATCGTATATCCTTTTTTCATGAACTGCTTTCCCTATTATTCTCAAAAACTTTCCCTATCATACCACACCTGGCTCCTACCGTGCAAATACAAGCGCCTAATCTCAAACTAATCTCACAAAATCGGGTATGGCCTGCTGCCAGGAACTTATCTGCAGCAAAAGCTCGTTCAGATAATAAACTTTGACTTTACAAAAGAAGTATTAAGCATATAATGTATTATACAAATTTGAATGCCGAATGTTATACAATATAAAGGAATGCGATGTCAGTTGTACGGATTTTAATTCTGGGTATCCTGAATGATAAAAAGCCCCGTCACGGCTATGAAGTTAAGCAGGTCTTAGAATCATGGAATGTTGAGAAATGGGCCAACGTGGGATATGGATCAATTTACTTTGCTCTCAAAAAAATGGCTGAAGAGAGGCTCTTGGAGATTGTTGAAAACCAAGATAATAAGCAAGAAAAAACAGTGTATAAAATAACAGCAACTGGGACTAATGCCTTTATGGTAATGCTTCGTAAACAATGGCTGCAGCTGAAGCCGACAGTTGACCCATTTCAGGTAGCGCTTACTTTTATGCAGTATTTACCAAAAGATGAATTAATTGTAGCATTAGAACATCGAGCTGATACCTGGCGCCATGTCATTAGATCGTCACAACGGGTTCTGCCTCTAGCACTCAAAGATATGACATTGCCAAAACATATCGATGAAAATCATCGCCTTATTCTGTCACATTATCAGACGGAGCTAGATTGGATAGAGAAAACACTCGATAAAATCAAGCAAAATCAATTGCCTTAACTTTTTTTGGGAGGGTCTCGTGGTATTACAATGGATTTTACGAATAGTTATTGGATTACTTGTTTTAATCGTGTGCATATTACTTTTCGGCACAATCTATCAATTGATCGCAACTAAATTAGATGAATTGCGCTATCCTGCTCCGGGTAAAATGGTAGATATTGGTGGTTATAGATTGCATATTAACTGTACTGGTGAGGGTGGGCCAACAGTAGTACTCGATGCAGGTATCGGGTGCAGCTCGCTAGGCTGGTCATTGGTGCAGCCAGAAATAGCAAAGTTTACTCGTGTATGCAGTTACGATAGAGCAGGTATGGGTTGGAGTGATACAAGTTCGTTATCTCGAACCAGTAAGCATATTGTGGAAGAGTTACACACACTCTTAAAAAATGCCGGCATTCCAGGACCCTACATTCTGGTCGGCCATTCATTTGGTGGCATGAATGTTCGGTTATATGCAAATATATATCCCAACGAAGTCGCCGGGATTGTACTTGTTGATGCGGCACATGAAGATCAGTGGGAAAGACTCCCCAAGCAGTTAACCACTATCTCATTTAATCTACCACTTCTCTTGTTTCTGAACTCGATAGGATTCATTCGACTCATGGTTCATCTATTACCCAAAAATCAAAAAGCGAAGGAAGAGCTTCCGCTTCCCACAAAGACCAAAGAGGCATTGGCAACTGAACAATGCGTATCTAAACGTATAAAAGCAACTTCCGCCGAGTTCGCTTTAATGAAGGATAGCTGTAACCAGCTCAGAGAGTCTGAAAATAAGTTGGGTAATAAACCGTTAACGGTAATAACGGCTGGCGATGACACAGATCTTAAAAAAACAGGTTCTCAAGAGTTTGTAGATCAATTTACTAGCGCTTGGTGTGATCTTCAAAAAGATTTGGCAACAAAATCTACACGGGGCAAGCGAATGGTAGCAGAAAAGAGTGGTCATATGATCATTTTTGAACAACCAGGGATTATCGTTGATGCTGTCCGTGAGATGGTAGAACAGATCAGGCAAGAAAAATAACACCAGAGAAATCACATGTACAGCCAAGAAAGTGAGAAAATGATGACTCCTACACCACAAGAACGCAAACTTGCTAACGATACCGTGCTTACGACCGCCTCTGGTGCAACCTTTACCGCATCAAAAAATTGGTATGCTACCACACAGAGCGACATGATTGTCCTGGAAGAACCCGACCGTGAATTAGCGGTAGCCTTGATCGAGAACAATGAACCAACTGCACAGCAAGCCGTAGAAAAAGCATGGAAGCAGTTTAGGCACAACTTTAAATATCCAATTGTACAAACTGTTCCTGATGTTGCGAAGGATGGATGGGATGAACTTGTTCAATTTGTATACGATACACCAATAAGCTACCTTGTCACCGCAATAGCCAGACGCAAAGGCGAAGTATGGTATATACAGCTGCTCGATGGCACTAAGGGGGCAATTGAGCGCCGCATGGCTCAAGCGATGACTGTTCTCACCAGCTTTAAAGTCCCTGGCACCAAAGAAGAATCTTTTGCCGGCAGAAGAGCTCACAGGCTTGATGCAAAACGGATACAGGAATTTGCAGCCTTTATCGAAGCCGCACGTCAAGAATGCAAAGTTCCTGGAATTGCAGTTGGCATTGTGCAAGATGGGACCTGTGTTTTTGAAAAAGGGTTTGGTGTCCGCACTTTGGGTTCGCAAGAACCCGTAACGCCAGAAACGCTTTTTATGATAGGCTCAACAACTAAACCATTGACATCATTTATGATGGCAAAACTTATCGACGAAGGATACTTCGATTGGGACACACCTATAACGCACCTTATGCCAGGCTTTAAGTTGGGGAATGAAGCTATTACAAAGCGGTTGCTGATGAAACATATGGTAGCAGCCAATACAGGCATACCACGACAAGATGTAGAATTTATGTTTAATTATGACAAGGCAACACCTGAAATGCGTTTGGCTGAAATGGCAATGATGCAGCCTACAACTGATTTTGGAGAAACATTTCAATATAGTAACGGCATGGTGGCAGCTGGTGGATATATTGCGGCGCATTCTGCTCATAAGACTGCAAGCTTGGGTGATGCATATGATTCAGTGATGCAGACGGAGGTATTTGAACCCATTGGGATGAAATCGACTACCTTTGATTTTAACAAAGTGCAGCGTAGCAATTATGCCTCGCCCCATGGACAAGATTTAAAGCTTGATTATATTCCTCTATCAATTAGCGATGAACGATGGGTAATTTCATTGCGTCCTGCAGGTGGTGCATGGTCAACAGTCCAAGACATGTCCCGCTATATTTTGACAGAGCTCAATAAGGGCGTAAACCCTGATGGCACGAGAGTAGTAAGCGAAGCAAATATACTGAAACGTCGAGAACTGCAAACAAAGATTACTGACAAATGGAGTTATGGCCTGGCTTTGATGATCGAAGATGGTCAAGGTGTACAGGTAATACACCATGGCGGTACCACCTTGGGATTCACCTCCCAGATGTTTTTCTTACCAGAGCACGATATTGGGTTAGCCATCCTTAGCAATGGACGCGGAGCTTCTGCATTTACTGAGGTCGTTAAGCGACGCTTTATGGAGCTTTTATTTGACGGCAAACCTCAAGCTACTCAGATGCTGAAGCTTAACATAGAGAATTGCAAAACCGCCCAACACAAAATGCTTGAGGAAGTAAATTTTGCGCCAGACGCTGCATGGCTCGAACAATTCATAGGGACCTATAAGCACAGCAGCCTTGGCACGGTTATAATACGCCAAGTGGGCACCGAGACGATTCTTGATGCGGGAGAATGGAAAAGTACCCTCGGCCAAAAAAAAGAACGCGACGGCACACTTAAGTTGATACTTACCCAAGCCCCTTTCGCAGGCCTTGAGCTTTTGCTCCGAAATAACGATGCTCTGGAGCTGGTCCTTGAAATGCCGCAGCAAAAATATGTATTTACGCAAACGTGACGAAAAAAAATAGGTTAGTAGGTGCATCAAAAAATAGCACCCGTTAGTTCATACCGAGTCTAAGCATAGTGCTATCGCCCTGGATTCAGAGCACTCAAAAACTGCAAGGATACGATTTTATACATACAAGACAAAACTACAATTGCTTTTCCTCAACTTTGCTTATCACAAACTTAATAAATTCAGCGGTCTCTTTTAGTAAATGCATTTCTTTGCCATAGTGCCAGCTTTCAGCCGTTTCTATGAGATGGTTCCATTGTGGAAATTCCTTCTTTACCCATAAAGCAGAAGTTTTTTTGGATGCAACTGCACCGTATAGAACGTTGTACAAGATACGGCACATATTTAAAACAACATATGACTGATAATGGCTATTTTGCAAGTACGCTGGGTCGGTAATTTTTGGTTGCCATTCCTCAAATAAATCCTTAATGCTAGCTTTTTGCACTTCGACAATATCAACAGGCTTTATCAGCGTTTTAAAACTCGGACCCATAAACGCAATGCCATGCTCATAGAGCAGATATTGATTAATAATCCATTCATTCCCGTATGGAGCTGCAGGATATAAAATCCCTTCTCCAAAGTAAGGCCGAGGTTCCTTTGGTGGAAGTATATTATGAAGCATACTCAAAGGAGTATATGAGCACTCAATGCGTCTTGCCCATTTTTTATGAGTAGCCTCCGTTTGTGTATGCAACTTTTTAATCAATTCAAGTTGTTCTTTTGAAGCCGGCTCACGTAAAATTACCACAAGGTCAATATCGCTCGATTCTGGATTAAAGTCGCCATACGTTAAAGAGCCCATAAGATATATACCCACCAAATTTGCCCCAAAAATGTCCGCAATGCCTTTGGCTAATGAATGTAATACTTCGTTCACATCTTCAGTGTAATTCATCCACGGTCCCTTCGGTTGTTTTCTTGCGCGGTTCATTGCATGATCGGATATCTCATCAACGACCAAATTAAGAATGTTTCTATTCTCTTATTGTCGCATTTTTCTCAACAATTCGGAAATGGTTCACGTGTGGAGACATACGGTAAAGCCATTTGTTTGATTGGAGCAAAGGTAAAATCAGAAATCAGCATATGTGCGGAGCAAGCTCATAATGGAACCCATTTGCTGCGAGGGCTTGCTTACTAGGAGCGATCTTCTTTTGCTGAAAAATAATTTACGATGTATTATTGACAGCGTAATCATTCTGTGCAGAAAAATTCTATCTGCGTTCTCGAAAAAGTCAGCCGCATGAAGCTCACGACTCCATTCAAGTATGGGGAGTAGCTTTGAAAGGAAAATGCATGCTAAAGCTTTTTATGTTTATCATCACAGTTTTTTCGTGCGTAGTCTTTTTTTGGTTGCAAGGAAAACCAAAACTTGAAGGAAACAGAACAATGAGTATTCTTTTTATAACCGGCACGAGTGGCTCAGGAAAAACTACGTTAGTGCACCATTTAAGAGCACAGTTACCGAGCAACCTTTTTGAGGTGTATGATTTTGACGAAAATGGAGTGCCTCAAGATGCTGACGCAGTATGGAGGCAAAAAACAACTGACTACTGGCTACAGAAAGCAGCCGAAAACTCTCTTCACAAAAAGTCGACCATCGTGTGCGGGGTTACCGCTCCCTCAGAAATAATACTCTCAGCGAAAAAACCGAATGTACCAGTCTACTTTGGATTTCTTAAAGTCTCTGATGATGTACTACGAAAGCGACTATCAGCACGAGGATGGGATGAGGCGCTTATTCAAGATAATATTAACTGGGCGCATTATTTGGAAGCGGAAGTAAAAAAGCAACCACATCATAGGATACTTGATACCACACTCTACAGTCCACAGCAAATAGCCGATGAATTTGTTGCTTATGCAACACAGTCTATGCAAGAATCCCTTTAAAAACGATCAGCGACTACGTAGATACGTAATCGCTGACGGACGTCTATTTTGGCGTCCCCAAGGGGATTCGAACCCCTGTTCCTGCCGTGAAAGGGCAGTGTCCTGGACCAGGCTAGACGATGGGGACGGCATATCTTGGTGAGCCGCGTTGGACTCGAACCAACGACCCACAGCTTAAAAGGCTGTTGCTCTACCGTCTGAGCTAGCGGCTCGCTATTCACCCTAATATTTATTAAAAGTACTGATTTAGAGGAAGTTTGTCAAGTAGAAGAAAGCAATTTTCGCTGATTCACATATTTTTTTTGCTCAGATACTCTTTCTGTAACGCTTACTCAAGAAATGATCCATGAGCTTAATGAGCAATAAATGAGAAGGCTCACGACATCCATAAGCGTGGCTAAAAAAGGACCAGCTGACAGCGCAGGATCTAATCTTAATTTTCGCAAGATGATGGGAATTAAGCTCCCTAAAAGCATCGAAACGATCACGATGATTCCTAGAGAGAGACTCACCGCAAAATTAGTAAGATTGTCTCTTCGATGAAGCAAATAAATCCGAGCAAACGAGATAAAGGCGAGAATAGCCCCAACAATAAGAGCCATACAACCTTCTCTCTTGAGAAAGCGGCCTAAATTCATATCATTTAATTCACCTGACGAAATGCCTTGAATAACAAGCGCAGACGACTGGCTACTGCTATTACCTCCGGTACTCTGAATCATCGGTATGAGGAAAAGTAAAAATCCTGCTAAGAAATCCTGGTACTGCATAATAATGAGAGAAGAAAATATCTGCACCAAGAAGAGAACAATTAAAATTGAACTTCGTTGGTAAAGAAGTTTCGAAAAAGGAGTTTCAAAATACGTGTGCTTTAACGGGGTCAAAGCAGATATCTTATAGACATCTTCTGCAGCTTCCTGTTCTAGAATATCGACAAGCGTATCACTGGGTATTACTCCTAAAAACTCATTGTTATCACCAACAACGGGAACGGTTAGTAATTTATAGTGGACCATCTGGTGAGCAATTTTTTCACGATCTTCTTGTACTTTTACCCGTAGTTCGTTTTTACGCAAAATCGAGGCAAGAAGCGTCTTAGGATTTTTAAGAACAAGATCCTCTAAATTAATATGACCAACCAGCTGGTTTGCTTGGTTGGTCACATAAATACGTTGATGTAATTCCTTGTTCGGCTGCAGGCGCTGCAAGATCTGTATACTCTTTTCTATCGTAAGATCATCCATGAGACTTATAACATCGGTATTCATAATACCACCAGCAGTCTCAGGATCAAAACGCATTAAGGAGAGCACCTGTTCTCTATTTTTCTTATGAAGGAGCTTAATATATTTCTTAAGTTCTTCGTCCGAGAGTTCATCAAAGAAATCGGTCAATTCGTTGAGCGGCAAATGACTCAAAATCTGACTTCGACTATGATCATCTAACACAGAAAGACAGACGACTTTTCTCGAATAGGTTAAATCTGAAAAAACAGGAACTCGTAGGTGATGAGGCAGTTTACTAAATAGACGTTGAGCAGACTCTTTATCAAGATCAGAAAGACACTGGGCAATATCTGCAGGATGCAGCTTCACAAATTCTTGCCACAACAACACCCCAAGAGGTGAATCCTGTTTGAGGACCGTCTCGCTATTAGCAGCAACCTGATCAAGTATCTTTTGCGTATCCATAGAGACTCCGTTTTTTACATTATTATGTAGTCTATCTTGTTACATCATCAATGTCTATTGACTTAAATTTTGCAAACTGTAAAATTAATATTATTCTACAAACTATGAGCAATCGCATGGAAACCTCAACAAAACTTCTTAGTAACTATCCTACTCCTCTTCGAGTCGATAACGCATTGACCAATGAGTTTCCGACCTATTCGCGTAACTTTTTTCAACAGTTAATCAGGGATAAGTATATCCGTGTCAATGGGACTATTATTTCCAAGTCGAGTGTCCTTGTAAAAGAAGGAGATCTGTTAGAAGTAACCTTTCCACCTCTCAAGCCACTTGGAGCACTTCCTCTGCCTTCCCAAGAGCTGGGTGTTTCACTCGTAGCTGAACATGATGATTTTCTTATAGTATACAAGCCTGCTGGGCTTCTTGTCCATGCTCCAAGTCACAATAACTCAAGTGTAACACTCGTTGATTGGCTTGTACATTCATTTAAAGAACTTACGACCGTTGGCACAAGCGATCGCCCCGGAATAGTACATCGACTTGATAAAGACACTTCAGGTCTTCTTATCATACCACGCACACCTCAATCACATACGGCATTTGCAGAGCTATTTCAAGCACGTGCTATACAGAAAACTTATTTAGCTGTAGTAGAGGGACACCCCCCGTCTTCTGGCACACTAGATGCAGCCATCGGCCGAGACCCTTTTCACAAACATAAAATGGCCGCAATTCCCTATGGGCGACCTTCCCTTACTCACTATAAAGTAATTGAGTATTTTCCTCAGTGTGCTCTTGTTGAAGCACAATTGATTACCGGAAGAACTCATCAAATACGGGTACATTTTTCTGCTAGTGGCTATCCCCTTCTTGGAGACTCCGTCTACGGAACCGCCCATCCGCTCATACAACGGCAAGCACTTCATGCACATCAGATCTCTTTTACCTACAAGGAGCAAAACTATTCATTCTGCTCTGAGCTTCCAGATGATATTCGTGCACTCATAACAGCGCTCAAAGAAAAAAACGACTAACTCCGGCAGGAAATTCCATGCATCGGCTTATGTTAAAGGTTTTGCCTTAGGTTTACCCTTAGCCTGAGTTGTATAATAACGATACGCTAAATATCCGCCTAAACAAATAAGAGCTAACCCGCCAATCTTGGAATACCTAGAATTAAGGAAGCTCTCCCTTTTCTTGCCAAAGTCAGAACTTGACTCTCTCTCGGAACTAACAACAGTAGGTTTTTTAGGGTTTGGCACAGGCGTACTTGATATAACTCCAGGACCAGATCCAGTTTGAGGGGTTGATGGAGCAGGGTTCGGATCAACACTTACGGGAGCAACAGAACTTGGTACAACCGTAGATGCTGCTGCAGAGCTTGATACAGAAACAGATCTCGGATCAGTTGAAGGCACGGGCGCCGAAGCAGAAACTCCAGCCCCCACAGCGCTTGATGTAGAAGGTCCGACACTTGCAGGAACAGCAGAAGAACTTGATGCAACCGTAGATGCAGCTGGAGAATCACCCGCAGAAACGGGATCCAAGGTGCCGGCAGCACTGTGCGCAACAGGTCGAACTGAAGAACTAGATGCAGAGGTTAAAGCACTTGCCGAATGCCCACTAGCAGGCAACGACAACCTGCTTGACGGGGCTGCAGCTGCTGCAGCACTCGTCGTTGATGAAGTTGGACGTCTCGATTGAATTTCGGCGAGCGCTTGCGCTTGCTGCCTCTTTAATTCTTCAAAGTCTCGTATTATCTGTAGAAATTCGTCCCTCTTGGAGCTTTTAGCAATCAAATCATAAACGTATTCTCCCGCCTCATTTGGTTGATCTAAACAATTTGAATGATCATAAATAAGAACCCTAAATGCGTCACATGCGCTGAACTTGGCAGCCCAGTGTAGTACCGAATTATGACCGCATTTTAGATGAACGAGCTTCGTCGTATCGAAGTTGTTCTGAGCAGCGTTTGCCAAGTGCTCCGCTACTGCGCGAGGGTCATCGTGTTCGATAGCTTCAAATAAAGAAGTCATACACTGATTTTTCAAGCGCACTTGCGGATCACGACGGCGCCTCGTTCTACCTTCTCGGTCCGCGGCAGGAACAGCTGACGGCACTGTTGAAGCACTGCGCGAACTGGCAGCGTCCGATTGCGGGAGGATACTATCCTTGGCCGCTTCTCCCAAGTAATTAGATTGTGGGGGACTCATATCTTTGGGTGCTTTTCCCGAGTTATTTTGCACACTCATGAGGTCTTGAAATTCCTGCCGTTCAAACTGCTGTCGAATCTCTTTGCTTGCACATCGCATTACTAAATGCATAATAGTATCGCCATTACCATTTCTTACAGTACAAACATAGGGAATCGAAACCTTTTTCAAAATGTGTGCAACTGCCGTTTCATTACATTCTTCGACTGCCTGAAACAAGACTTTTACAAAACGCTCCGCTGACGGACTCTCAAGTGTGGATCTTTGAGGAGACTCAGTCCCTTTCTGCACGACGTTCGAAGGATTCATGGCCACAAGGAGGCCTTCAGGATGATGCGCTGCGTTCATGACCCGAGCAGCTAAAAGAAGCACACTTATTTTCTTTATCATAGTAATTTTCATATATCAGGTGTTTGCATTATTAATTTTAGCTTCATAAGAATAACATAAGATAACAATTTAAGAAAAAGCCCCCATACTTGAGCAACCAAACGAAGTAGTAACCATTGAGTTTATCGATGAGCCCCTATTTTAGGGATTCAACGATTTTTTGACTGCAGGCAGTTTCAAGCAAGCTAACACGTACACTCTTCAAAACGCGAGAATTTCATTCTTAAGCATCGCGTTTCGACAATCTACAGACCCAACCACGCGGCTTCGAGCCCAAGCAAAGAAATAATATTTGTAATTTTTTCCTCATATAAGCCGGAACATTTAATACCTGATTGAAAACTTTATTTTTGCCCTTGATCCACAGCTCTGGCAGCCAATTCCCGCACTCAGAAGGACAAATGAAAGGGAGCCGATGCTTCAAATATTTTCAAAAATAACTTGATTTTTTTTGTAAACCCTTTAGCCTTATTTATAGCTAGGAAGGAATTGTAGTAATGAAGCATATTTCCATATACTCTTTTCGTAAATAGCGCAGGGCGCCTCTAAAAAAGGGCCCTTAGTTTTTTAAACCAATTTACATCGGCTTTCTCGCGAGGCCTTTTTCTTGTATGTACTGATCCATTGAGCTCTATTGACCTCTCCTTCAAAAGATCATACTGTTTACCAAAGCCAGCTAGTATGCGCGGAGCATCGAGTACTACCACGTTTTCCTGATTGGCCTCGTTAGCTCGCACCGTGAAATTGAACGAACCAGTCCACACTAAGGCCTTATGATCGATATTATCGTCAAAGATAGCCCACTTGTTATGCATAAGAGAACCATTACGCCCTTCTCCACTTTGATAGACCCAGATTGGGATACCTGCATCTGCGAGCAGCGGCACCTTGCTATAGCGGTCATTCTTATAGGCCGGATCAACGACACACTCAACCGTTATGCCTTCGTTATATGCATCAACAAGCGCCCGAGCAATTCTTTTATCGGTAATAGTATAAATAGCAATGCGAATACGCTTTTTTTCACACGAAATAAGGGAAATAAGAATATCACGCACCTGGTCATCGGGTGAGAAAAATGGCTGCGCTATATGTTTTTGCTCATCATACAAAAGCTTTCTTAAATACCCTTCATCATCATGTCGAGCTACAACATAGGCGAGAGCTCCACACCCAACAAGTACCAGAATAAAGCTAACGCCAACTACAAGTCTCTGAAAACTGTTCATCATGTTCTCCTAAAACTTCCATCTCATTTCTACTTCACCGCCTATAGACCCTTTTTCGTCCCGTATCGCTTTGATGCGCATCTCATCCGATACCGTATACTCTACCTCAAGTTGTGTCTGGTCAGACAAGTTGAAAGCATTTTGTGCCTTAGCACGCAATCGATCGGTAAAATTAACCTCAATAGCCCCTTGCATTCCTTTTTCGGTAGCACTAGGGATAAACTTCACATGTTTCAAAAGATTTTTAAAAAACTGTTGTGCTTTTGAGAGATTCTCATCAGATCCGAAGAGCAAACTCTCAATATGCATCATTACTATACTTGGCATCGCCAGATATAACGCCCCATCTGCTGCACCCGTCAAAAGTAATCGTACGATACTCTCTTCGTTCAGATGAGGAGATGAAGTAAATGAAATCTTCGGTTGATGGAGTGTACCGCCTACATTCATCGTGACCGTATAGTTGTTAATAGTATTGCGAGCAGTCAACTCAATCAACGGATCATCTACCTGCTGCGGAGATAAAACTAATTTGCCGTTAATAATATAGAGCGGTTTATACGGAAACGCAAACGAACCCTGTAATAATTCTACACATCCTCCAATCAGAGGCTGAGCAACAGTCCCTCCAAGCACCACTGTCGCATGAGCCTGAGTTTCGAAAAATGCTGTTTTAACCTCAACTGGCGCCTGAGTCTCAAGATATATATCAAGATCAACAGCAGGTGCCGATGATCCACTTGTTGAACGAAGTAACTCCTTCTGAACTTGAGACGACAATAAATTACTCTGCAGTTGTGCTTTATCAAGAGTTACCAGCCCCTTACACGACCACCGATTTTGTGCATATGCAGCAGTCAGGCCTCCCGAAAGGGTGCCAAAGAAGTCTTTATTCCAACTTACAAATACGCCGCTGGCAATAAGGGGGATATGAGCAGAATGAAGAGCACCATCCGATGCTACAGAAAATCGAGCCGATGGTACAAGCAATTGTCCTTTATGAAGATCAATTGAAAGATCTTCAACTTCTACACAACCGGTAGCATACTCATAGGCGAGCCTGCCTTTCACATTCGTAATCAAATTATACAAGGAAGGAATTTTAATAGCTGTATCCTGCGCATTTACCTGAGCTGCGATCTTGCCTGGCTCAGAAACAAACTGCACCCGGGCCTGACCTGTCGATGGAAGGCCTTGAAGGGTAGTACCAGTCACCAGCAAAACAAGATCTTTTATCATATCAAAATTAATTGTTCCCTGCAGACACTCGTTCTTTCGGTCAAGTTGAATACTCTTATCACCAGATACATAGGAACACTGGTGAACTTCGAAGGGAAACAGAGAGCAACGAGCTTTATATGTTGAACCATTACATGTTCCTTGTACAGCTGCTCGAACAAGATCACTGTCCACCTTTCCTGAAATACGGATCTTACCTCCCCGGCTAGATTGAGCCTGTAGCGTTGCTTGTGCTTTTACCGTTGATCCAGTGGCAGTCAGTGTGCATGAGCCAGATTCTACAGTCATCAGCGGGATGCCGCTATACTTTTTTTTCAATGCAAGAGAACTTTCCAAGGCTCCCGTTACATACCGCCAGGTGCCCTGCGCTTTTAAATCTTTTGGTCCTTCTATGAGGAGTGTACCCTGTGCCTGTGTAGTGTCACCTTCGACCGAGCAGGTTACCGATGGGAACGGCAGACCAAGAATCTGAGCTGTACCTGTATACTGAAGAGCCATTTCACTTATCCTTACCTGCCCAGTCCCCTGCACCGACCCAGGAAGCTCAGCAAAGGGCTCACCAAGAGGCAAATAACGTGTAAGCGAGTGCAAAGTGCCTGTAACCATAACATCTGCAAGCGCCGATTCGGGCTCAAATACTATATCAGTTGCCTGGAACGAGCAGCTTCGATCTTCAGGGTACCACTGAGCTGTCGCATGACCTTGTTTGTAGAATCCGAGAAAAACATGATTTTTGATCTTTCTTACCCACGGTATATCTCCCACACAATGCATCTTAATAGAATACTCTTCAGGATGTAAAATAGGCACATCTATCAGCATCGTACCAGCCAACTTCTCAATAAGCGGACGCTTCTCTTTGGTATACGTAACGGAACCCTCATGCACAAAGCAATGAGTAGTCACTGTCTGGGGCTTTACATCGGTAGAACTTGAGCAGCGGCCCCACAGAGCTCCTTGTGCCTGGTCAACGATTACCGTTGCCTGTTGCATATCTGTTCTTAGCACAAGGAATGGAAGTGATGTTGGGGCGTACACAAGCGCCAAAAATGGCTTTGTAAGAGCAAAGGCTCCCTCTTCAAACTTCGTATAGATGACCGGCTTATAAAAGACCAACTCTGTTGCGCAACGCGAACTCTTTAAGAACGAAAGCCAGGAAAAGCCAATTTGAAGTACTGGACTTTGAAAGGACCACGAGCCCGTACGTGATGCGGCATGAACCTGCTCAGCAGTAATGTAACCACCAAACACATCAAGCTTGGTAATTTTTAAAGAGACAGGCTCACCAAGAGCCTCTGTGCATGCCTGACAAACGATAGATTCTACCCGCTGTTTCAGCCAAGGGTCTTCTTGAAATAGGGCAACAGCAACGATGACTCCTAGCGCCAGAGCCCCTTGCACTTTTAAGATTATTTTAATGGGCTTAATCACGCTGTTATCTCAGAAAAAGTGACATACATTCTTCTTCTAGTGTACAACAATGAGCGCCATCTTACAAAAGGAGCGGCCAAGAATTCTCGGCCGCTCTATATTATCAAAACTGATTATTTCTTATCGATAAATTGCACCTGTGCCCTCACTTTATCAGAAGCAAGATGAAAGGAAACATCAGATTTCATGGGCACCCCAGCTCCTTCCTGACCAGCTCCACCTTTCGCAATTTGCACAATAGGATCGTAAGGAACCTTTCTGATTGAATTGATCACACGAGCATGTGTCAACGATTGCACTGCATCAGAAGCTAAGAATATACGTTCAATATTTCCAACTACATCCTTAAAAGCTTCAGTCGCATAAAATACAGCAGCCACATGCCCCCGAACAATACCAAAACTTTGAAGTTTAAATGCAAGATCAGACCTTCTTAAAGCTTGCTCAGTAGCAACTTTAAGCGCATCTTGAAGGAGGAAAGTGACAAACTCCTTATCAAATTTTTCAGATTCATTAAAATCGACGTTGAATTGCACAAGATTCATCCGATAGGTCCCAGGCTTAAAGCGCTCTAGAGGAATCGAGTAAAATTCTTCAATCCGAGAAAAGGCATTAACAAGATTCTCTGACTCAATGAGATCGGCTGAAACTCGCGCGGTTGCTGATTCTAAGGCCTGCCTTTTCACCGGCATTTTGGTTTCCGGACCCTCAATTAGATTGACATTACTCGCTATTAATTCAGCTTCAGACAGCTTCTTCGGCCCTGTTACAAGACGAGGCTCCACTCTTGAAGGACCCGCTGCCGCAGCTGCAGCTGATACAAGCATACTGCACGGAATTCCGGTTGCTGGTGGCATTATTGGGGCTTCAGATCGCCTGACAATCACCTGGCCTTCAGGCGAAACTCGTTGTGGAAGTGAGGCGACGTCAGCAATCCTGTACCGTACAGAATCGTCACGGAGCTTTAACCCCCTGCGCTCTCGCAATCTATCAAACTCTTGTGCATCAAAAAAACAATACTTAGAACCATTTACAGGAAATGGGCTTCTCAGAACAACAATCAAATTGCCGCTCGCAATGAGATCTCTAAATGTTCTACGGGTAAACTCCTCTTTTTCGTCTAATACCAATGAAACAGGCTTACCAGTGATCGTAAGAAGTTCTGGAAATTCAATCATTTTGATTAATGCAGCTTCCTCAGGAGATAACTCCCCAGCCCCAGTTCGAGGATCTATTTTTAAATGCCCTACTGCAGCTGGTTTCGATACAATCGGACTGAGAGGAATTTCAGCCGCCGCAGATGCTGCTAGCACTGGGGCTGCCGCTGGCGGGGCAATCACTTCACCTCCAGCCAAAATTCGTTGTGGAGGCCTAGCAAGATCATCAATCTTGTACTTCATAATGTCATCAGCTTTAATTGGCAGATTCGTAGCAGGATTTATCATACCAATCCTAGCTATAGCTCGATCCAACTCGTTCCCATCAAAAAAATGGTACACGGGACCCTTAGGACTCTCGCTTTTTATTACGGCAATAGCAGCTTTCTCATCAATAAGCTCTCGGAATGTTGCCTGGGTAAGTGGATCTTCATCATCTAATACCAAAGAAACAGTTTTGCCAGCGCCTGTAAGAAGGTCTGGAAACTCAATCGTTTTTATTTCAGCTGCGTGGAGCCCTGAAAATGCTACCATAAGAAGTATGCCCAGAAGATAAGGCAAAGCCTTTAAACTTTGTACTGTATTCATAAAAGTTCCTTTTATTTTGTGAGAGCCACATGGTCTCAGCGATTGATTATATTTAAACACGGTATATAGAATCAAGCACGTTCAAACTGCGCGCTCTATTCATTTCAAGTATAGCATAAAATAAATTTAAATTAACTATTTAATTGATTTTATATTCTATGAGAAAATTTTCATGCGCATTGACCTATTCACCGGCAGTATGCAAAATCAACATATATCCTTGCAGCATGTATACAGGGGGCGCCCTCAACAGCTGCATAAGAAAGACATCGAAGACTTGTACTCTACTATTTTTCTCTTAATTCAATAAGAGTTCAAAATAATTAATTGAGATACGCATCTGTCACCTACCAGCATACAAAAAAATACTTTCTTGTCATCTGCATCCCATTGAAGCACTCATGATTGGCATTGCCAGCTCTCTTTGTAGAAATAGCGCCTGATATGGGACACCGCCGAAGCATCACAGGTTAGAGCTACAAGCGCTTTGCCATCAGTCAAATAGACAGCGCCCGAGGAAATTGTCCCTTCGGGGTAACAATACAGAGTGTTTGCCGGCCAGGTTATCTGCTGCTGAAGCTCACGAATCGGCTTGGAGAGAGGACCCTTTACCGAGGGCAGAATACCATAAGATATTCCCTGAGACAGAGTATGGAGGACATCCGCTTTATAGCGATTGTGACCTGGTTCAAAGGTAAGCTTCTGAGTCTGATTATCAAGAAGCGCTTTCCTTTGGAGTGCTAGAATAATGCTCGAAAGGCGATCAATCTCATAGGTGAGTGCCGAATGCTGAGACAGTAAAAGTACTGAGCAAGAAAGGATCTTCTTAAAATAGGGGGAAGCGCTTGCATCATTTTAATGATCTTCTACGAGTATACTCCAATGAGAACCATCTGACAAAAGGAGCAACCTAGAATTCTAGGTTGCTCCCGTATAAAAACTAATTACTTCTTATCAGTAAATTGCACGTCTACCCTAACTCTATCAGGAGCAAGATAAAATGAACCAGATGTCATGGGCAATCGAAAACCTACACCTTCCTCGCCAACTCCAGCCTTCGCAATTTCAACAATGGGAGAGTAAGAAACCGTTCGGATTGAATTGATCACACCAACATGCTTCAATGATTGCACTGCATCTGAACCTAAGAATTGACGTTCAATATACCCAGCCAGAGCCTCAAAATTTGCATTTTCGCCAAATATGGCAGCGACATGCCCCCGAAAAACACCAAAACTTTGGAGTTTAAATGCAAGATCATACCTTCTTAAAGCTTGCTCAGTAGCAATTTTAAGAGCATCTTGAAGAAGGTGAATGATAAATTCCTTATCAAATTTTGCAGATTCATTCAGATCAATGTTGAATTGCACAAGATTCATGCGGTAGGTCTCAGGTGTAAAGTAATTTTCTATAGCAATACCCTGAGATTCTCTCATCCTACCAAAGGTACGACGAAGATAATTCTCTTCAATAAGTGTATCAAGAAGAGTCTTTGACTCTTGAAGATCGACTGAAACTCGCACAGTTGCTAATGCTTCCTTCTTCACTGGAGATTCGAGTCCGGGACCCCCAAGTAAACGTGCATTACCCGATAGAGCTTCAGACAACTTCTTAGCCTCTTCCACAGGTCGAGGCTCGACTCTCGAGGTACCTACTGCCGCTGCAGCAGCTGGTTTTGATAAGAGTGTGCTGTGAGGAATTCCAGGTGCTTCGAGGGCTCTAACTGCAGCTGGTTTCGACACAACCCAATGCGATCGAATGCTGATCGGAGTTTCGGCACTTATCTCAAACGATGGCAGGGCAAATGGGGGAATAAATCCTGCCCCAACAGGCAGGTCTTTAGAAGTAATTTTTCCGATCGATATATGTGGCTGAAACTCTTTAGACAAGTTCTCGATTCTTAGAATCATCCCGCTGCGAATGAGACTCTTGAGATTCGCGCGAAATAATTCATCGATGGATTTTTGAATGGCCAAGATCTGTTCTTTTTGAGAGACTGTAGTTTCCATTATTACCGCAACAAAATGTTTAACGATACCAATATAGCTACTCCTCAATACGAGAGACCTCGATAGATGTCTGCGCAGAGCGCCCTCTACCGCACCCTTGAGCACTCCGTTGAGAATTACTTTAAAGTCATCCTTGTTTATTCTTCCTTTCAAATCAACATATACATTATATTGTAACAACGTAAAATGCTTACGCGGGTTATCTTGACTCTGAATCGAAGCAGCTTTGAGCCCTGGCTTAGACTTTTCATAGATAGTATCATAAGATTCTGCGGGAAACACCACAGCCGCACTAATATATTCAGGCGTTGCGTCACCAAAGAATTCTGCAGGCTGTGCGCCCCACATAAGACGCGTCATCAATACAATAACAACAACTAAACTTTTTTTTACCATGGACTTTCCTCTCATTATTTTTTCTAATTTGAATAGTTTCATATTTTTATGCTACCATGCTTTCATATAATATGTCAAGAAACCTTTCAAGCTGAATTATATGAATGACTTGTGAGTATTCAATCAAAATAGAATAAAGCCTAAGACCACCTTTTGATATTCCAGCGAACCAGTAAACTATTTCTCTGCACTTTATGCCTCATAGGTTCGTCTTCGAGGCCAGACAGTCGCACCGAAGAATTGCTGAAGGCACACTGCCGAAGCACAGGAGTTACTACTAGGTAGACAATCAAGGAAGTTCTAGCGTAGTATGATCAGCAATCTGGCACGGTATAGTTATGGTGCCAAGCTTCAGGTCAGCTGATTATTTATCAAACTCTTGTGCATCATAAAAACACTACTCAGGCCCCCGAACTCCGTATTTTACAAGAACAAACAACTTGTCCGTATTGGATCTCTCAATGTTTTATGGGTAAACGCCTCCTTTTCATCTAATACCAAAGAGAAGTTTACCAGCGTTGGCACTAAGCTCTCGAAATTCAGTCGCTTTCCTCAGGAGCTTTTCAACCACTGACCAGGACGAGGCTCTCTCTTGAAGGGCTGCTGCTGCTCATGGAACAATCACCTGACCTCCAGCCAAAGCGATTTGTGGAGGCGTCAAAGATCAACAATAGTGCACTTTATAATGTCTTCTGGTTTAATTGGCAGATTCGTAGCAGGATTCATCTCAGCTATAGCTCTATCCAACTCGTCTGCATCAAAAAATGGCAGGAGCCTATAGTTGCCCAATGAGCTCTCGAAATGTCGCTTGTGTGGGCACATCTTCATCATCTAACAACAGGTTCGCCAATGCCGGTAAGGAGGTCTGGAAACTCAATCGTTTTGATCCCAGCTGCAGAGAGCTGAAATGCTCCCATAAGAATTATGCCCAGAAGATAAGGCAAAGCTTTAAAACTTAGCACTGAGCTCAAAAAAAAGTTCCTTTCGTAGTGCGACAGCCATATGCTCTTAATGATTAATTACAAACACGGTAGACAGAATCAAATAGCTCTAGTTGTATAATTAACACCATATGCAGGGATCGCTACAAACATAGCATAAAGAAGATATCAGGGACTTCGTACTCCATTCATATTTGCATCTGACGTCCATCATGCAAAAAAACTTTCCTGTCATCTGCATCCCATTGAAACACTCAAGGTCGGCAGTGCCAGCTCTCTTTGTAGGAATAGCGCCTGATATGGGACACCGCAGAAGCATCACAGGTCAGAGCTGCAAGCGTTTTGCCATCAGTCAAATAGACAGCGCCCGAGGAAATTGTCCCGTCGGGGTAACAATACAGAGTATTTGCCGGCCAGGTTATCGCCTGCTGAAGCTCACGAAGCGGCTTGGAGGGAGGACCCTTTACCGAGGGTAGAATACCATAGGATATTCCCGGAGACAGAGTATGGAGGACATCCGCTTTATAGCGATTGTGAGTTGGCTCAAAGGTAAGCTTCTGAGTCTGATTATCAAGAAGCGCCTTCCTTTGGAGTGCCAGAATAACGCTCGAAAGGCGATCAATCTCATAGGTGAGTGCCGAATGCTGAGACAGTAAAAGTACCGAACAAGAAAGATAGACAATACATGACAGAAGCCCAAGTACGAGAAGAACCTCAAACAAGGTAAATCCTCGTTTATGCATTCACACCTTCTTGAGAAGACGCTACAGCAAGAACTTCTTCAATGGTTGTTAAGCCCTGCTTAATCTTACGTAAGCCGTCCTGCACAAGGAGCGTCATACCATCTTTCACTGCATATGATTGAATGAGTGCAGTATCTGCTCTGTCGAGTGTTAACCGAGCTATGGGCTGAGTCATCACCATGATCTCAAAGATACCAAGCCGACCTCTATAGCCTGTATGCATGCATTCATCGCATCCGACCGGCTCATAAAAGGTAAGCGTATCAATTTCCTGCGGGTCAATAGGCAAACGTTTAAGTGCAGCTGCAGTTGGCTTATATGGCCGCTTACAGTTTTCGCAGAGCTTTCTCACCAAACGTTGAGCAACTACCGCAACGATCGTTGAAGCAATCAAGAATGGTTCAATATCCATATCAATTAACCGGGTAATCGTGGCAGCAGCACTATTGGTGTGAACGGTACTTAATACTAAGTGACCAGTAAGCGCAGCTTGGATAGCTATTTGGGACGTTTCTTGATCTCGCAATTCACCAATCATGATAATATCGGGATCCTGCCGAAGAATTTCTCGAAGTGCAGCTGCAAATGTAAGTCCAATACTCTCTTTCACTTGTACCTGGCCGATTCCCTGCATTTGATATTCAACTGGGTCTTCAACGGTAACAATATTCACTTCCGGAGAATTGAGCTGACTTAATATGGAATACAAGGTACTCGTTTTACCTGAACCGGTAGGACCTGTTATTAAAATAATTCCATTTGGTTGAGCAATGCTTTGCTCAATAACAGCATAATCTCGCTCACTGAATCCTAATCGCTCAAGAGCGCCAAACGTTTTCGTTTTATCTAATAGACGCATAACAATACGCTCCCCAAAGGCAACGGGAAGGCTTGATACCCGAATATCGAATGCCTTATCTGCAATCTTAATCTGGATACGACCACCCTGTGGCACACGCTTTTCAGCAATGTTCATATTAGCCATAATTTTTATACGGGAGGTTAAAGCAGCTTGCGCCCGCTTGGGTGGCAAGAAAGCAGTATAGAGGACCCCATCGATACGATAGCGAATACGAAGCTCTTTTTCTTGAGGCTCAATATGAATATCAGAGGCATCTCGCTTGACCGCTTGATAGAGTATATGATTTACTAATTTAATAATGGGCGCTTCACTGGCCATGCCAAGAATATCCTCTTCTTGAATAGCACCAAAGTCTACCTCTTCCATCTCCTTCTCTTCTTCGAGCTCTTCGATCATCTGCTTCGTACCTTCAAGTGGGTAATAGCGATTAATCGCATCGACAATCAGCGCACGAGTACCGACGAGTGTTTTAACATTGCCACCAAGGAGGAGATTCAACTCGTCAATTGGCTGGAAGTGAGAAGGATTAGCTGTTACTACCGCTATCCCATCGTGATACAAAATAGGAATAACTAACTGTTCACGCAAAAATTTAAGGGGTATCTTTGCTAAAAGCTCAGGTTGCGCCATTTTCTCAGTAATAGCATCGAGGTAGGGCACATGAAACAAGTCAGCATAGGCAAGAGCCAGATCCTCATCTTTTATCAGATGTTGAGCTCTCAAATAATCTTCAAGAGATTGATGTGCCTGCTCACTTGCAACACGCAACGACTCAAGCTCCTCAGGAGTAAAGAGATGACGATCTACGAGAATTTGCGAAAGAGTTTTTCTGTTCATAGTAGTTCTAGTATAGCACAAATGAAACCTTTTTAACATCTTGCACAAAAAACCGAACCGCTTTGCGTTAATTGCGTACCCATGGTATGGTAAGAGTATAGAGCAACAAGAGGTACATATGAACTATTTTTCTCATCTACTCGTTTTCATACTTTTAATCCCCACCGCAAGTTTCACTGTTCGTCACTCAAAAATTAAAAAGAGCGAACGGCGAGAAATACGAGCTTCAGCCATTAAGACTGATGATGAACAGTTGCGAGAAATCTTACATAAGCAAACAAAGTCAATGTCATTTGCCGAGGCAACCAAAGCAAAAAACTATTATCTGAAAGAAAAACTCTATGACATGGCTATTAAATGTGGCCAACGGTTGCTCGCTGTCAGTGGCGATCAAGATGTTATGCGAGCAACTCGCTTGGAACTTGCAGAACTTTTTTTAGAACAACAAAAATATGCTGATGCTGAACGATATGCGCTTGAATATCAAAAGTATTATCCCGGTGCTGATGAAGCACTACGGGCAGAATATATTGCTATACGAGCCAATTATCTTGCAAAGCTCACTTCACACCGCGACCAAGAGAAAACAAAAACTACTATTCGACTTGCAGATGAGTTTCTGGAGAAACATCCTCAGGACAAGCTCTATACCCAAAGCGTACGCGATATGCAACATGCCTGTTATTTAACCCTCATCCGCAGCGAAATAAATATCATTACGACTCATTTACATACCTTTAGAAATACACACAATGATAAAGTACTTGCTGCAGCGCAACAACGAGTCGATTATATCAAGAAACAGTATCTCGCCCATGCTCCCACAACGCAGAAAAGAATCGAAGAGGTAGAGCTAAGTATTGCGTTGGCACGTAAGAAACCGGAAGCTGTTCTTAAGGCCGCGCATAGAGAGCAGCAACCGATCGTGGCACATAAAAAACAACGAACAAGACCTCTGATAAATGTTATTCAGCGGAGTCTTGTAGAAGATAATGATGAGTATTTTGCTTAATAGTTGAGGAGGTCTCATCGAAAGCATACAAATTTCAGAATTTCACATACGGATAGTTACGGGAATTACCCTTTCCGTGGCAATCATCGTATCCGTGTTCTTTGCACCATCATGGGTATTTGCTGCCTTGGTGGGACTCGTGCTTGCGTTGATAATGCTCACCGAATGGCCAAAACTAGTCCATTATTCCGATCCACTCTTTTGGATCTTGTTGCCTTTCTACCCCCTATTACCCTTTGCACTTATCATAGCTTTACAATTAAATGGGTACGAGAATCTTAATATTCTCCTTTTTGGTATGGTCGGCGCTCATGATACCGGCTCATATGTCATTGGCAAATGGTGGGGCAAAAACGCCATTAACAAAGCCATAAGTCCCAAGAAGAGCTGGGAGGGGTTCTTAGGCGGCATACTCTTTGCCTTTGCGTTTGCACTCGTTTTTTTTGGGCACAATGATAGTTCCACTCTTCTCTACACCGTACTGCCAATCACCCTTCTTATCTGCATCAGCGCACTCCTTGGAGATCTCTTTGAATCAGCCTTAAAGCGAAGAGCTGGCATCAAAGATTCGGGAACCCTTTTGCCCGGCCATGGAGGCTTTTTAGATAGGCTTGACGGAGTTATGTTTGCAGCTCTCGTCATATTTGCCTTCAGACATTGTCTTACCGGACTCTTTGCTCATTAATCGCTAACGAAGCAAATGAGTAACGAGTTCTTTTTGGCCTACCTTCTCCTCTTCCCCTGTCATCATGTTCTTTACCATGACCATTTTTTGAGCCTGCTCATCGGGACCAATCAAAAGAGCATACTTGGCTCCCATTTTATTAGCATGGCGCATCATACTCTTGAGTGAATCACCTTCAAGCAGGACATCAGTACAAAAGGAACGAGCCTGCAGTTCATCCGCTACGAGGAGAGCAAGCGTATGCTGTTCCTTTGTTAGCGGCAGCACGACAATTAACGGAGGAAGATGTGGCAGCTGCAATCTATCTTGTATTCGTTCTAAGAGGAGCAGAGCTCTCTCAATCCCAATGGAAGCACCTATCGATGGTTGGTCCTCTTTTCCGCCAATCTGTTTAACGAGACTATTATAGCGACCGCCACCACAGAATGCATTTTGGGCACCAAGCTCCATACTGACAAACTCAAATACCGTTTTATCATAATAATCGAGGCCCCGTACAAGCGTCGGCCGATAGGAATAGGAAACGGAGAGCTGCTCAAGCGTATCTTTTAACTGCTGCCATTCTTGCGCACAGGTCTCACAGAGATGATCAGCTATATGAGGTGCTGCTGCGTAGGCAAGCTGGCATCCTTCATTTTTACAATCAAAGATGCGAAGCATATTCTTTTCCTTACGCTCAATACAGGTCGCACATACCGCTCCTTGTTGTTTTTCAAGAAATGCATATAACTTCTTTTTATAGTTCACACGATCTTGGGCACAGCCCAAAAAATTAATTTGGAGAGCATAGGTATCTAAATGGAGCGTATCTTGAAAAAAGCGATCGAGCATTTTAATAAACTGCACATCTTGATCAATTGATTGTGCACCGATCACCTCCATATTAATTTGATGAAACTGTCTATATCGGCCTTTTTGAGGACGTTCATGCCGAAACATGGGACCCCAAAGAAATATCTTCCAAGGCACTTGAGTAATTGAATGTTCAACAAACGCTCGCACGCAGGAAGCGGTTGCTTCTGGTCGTAAGCAGATTGGCTCATCTTCATCGCCACTCACTGTATACATTTCCTTCGTTATCACATCAGTCTCTAAGCCAAGCGAGCGCTTAAAGAGATCTAACGGCTCAAGTATGGGGGTAGCAATCTCAGTAAAATTGTAGAGCCGAAGATGATTCTTTGCTTGCATAATGAGAAAGTTAAACAATGTCAAATCAATGAAATCTTGGGTTCCTTTAACACGACGTATCATAAAAATCACCTTTACCTGTAAAAAAAGCTTCCCTAAGTACTGTAATAATTTTAAACTATACAGCAATCACCAGAAGAAGGAATAGTTTTTTCATAAACCGTTGACTTTAGATTATAAAAGGTAGTATAAAGGACAGCATACGTTTTATTAATAAGGGAGAGTAATGATGCATACACTTTTTAAAATCACTGCTGCGCTTTCACTAGCCAGCACGATACAAGCAGGCTTTGTCACCAGTCACACCTTCTTCTCATTAAGACCAAACTTCCAATCGGCAATGCCCGAGAGAGTTTCACTCTTTAGAAATGACCTCCTGGATGAATGTCAGGGGTTTGGAGGAGCATTCGAGGCAGTCTTTTACGGAGGCGTCACAACAGAAGAAGGGTCAGAAAAAATTGCTCGCTTCTTGTTATTGCCTGGTTGCGTAACAACTTGTATTAACGTAAAAGAATATAATACGGAAGCGAATGAAGCCTGCCCTCCTTCTTCATCGAGTGGTGATGGTAATCCAACAAAGGATGTCGAGGCTCGCCATTTCAATATCCGAACCGTGAATGAATCCTTTGCCAGCACCGTGTGCTTTAAGCCCGAACAGAAACTGTTTGGTCTGGGGCTCTGTTATAAACAAACCTTGAGCAATAAAGCTGATGGAACTACTGGTTTCTGGTTTGAAGGCTCATTGCCTATTGAACGCGTTGAAAATAGTGTAAAGCTCTGCGAAACAATCACCAATGATGGTGGTGGCCCCATAACAGCTCTTGGTCTTGACGACACCCCTATTGTCGGAAATATGCGTGAAGCATTCGCCCAAAAAGGCTGGAGATTCGGTCGTATCACTCCGGAGAAACATAAAAAATGGGGAGTTGCTGATGTTGAACTTAAAATTGGTTACAACTCCTGTGCTTGTGATACCTATACCATGAATTCCTATGTAGGACTCATCGTGCCGACAGGAACTCGAATACGCGCTCGTTATGTATTTGAGCCAGTTGTCGGTAATAATAGACACTTTGGAGTGAGCTTAGGAAGCAGTTTCGCTTTCGAAATCTGGCGCCATTGTCAATATACCATCATGATGTACGTCGATAATGATACTCGCTACTTATTGAGCAATCACCAAGTTCGGTCCTTCGATTTGATAGGGAAGCCATGGGGGCGCTATATGTCAACGTATAAGACGTCAGAAGAAGCAGCTTTTGCTGCCAATACATTCAATGCAAACAGTGGTACGAGTGGTATCAACGTATTTACTCAGTGCGTCCGGGTAAGTCCTCACTTATCCTCCAATGTTAATACTGGCTTTCTCTTAACACGGGCATCAGATTGCGCAAGCTGGATGCTTGAAGGAGGATACAACTTCTTTGCACGACAATCCGAAGTAATTGAACTTGAATGTGGAAGCGCCGTAAGCAGTGCTGCATTCAAAAGTGTTTTGGGATTCGGTCAAACTTCAATTGCCCGCACGATTAAAAATAATTTCCAGTGTGATGATTTCTTCTTAGATCAACGCTACGCTTCACTCTCAATCTGTGATATTGATATTGAATCGGCATCCCATCCTGCAACAATTACAAACATCATCTATGGCACCTTAGGCTATCGCTGGGAACGAGAATGTCCCTGCTTTGTTGCACTTGGTGGATCATATGAATTTACGATCCAAGATATTAATACCTCCCCAGATAGATGGCTTCTCTGGGGCAAAATTGGTGTAACATTTTAACGGAGCTTTGAAGAAATTATGAACTATCGTTTATTCCTCGTACTATTTATCACTTCCGAACTTACCGCAATAGGCATTGAAAAGTATGTCGAGCTTGTAAAAAAATATGATCGTCATCCGACGGATGAACTACGAAAACAGCTTGTTAGCGAATACAATACTTATAAGACCACTAATCTCGCATTCAAGAAACTGGCTGATACCGCCTTAGATACAATTTTGACAACGAACATCAGTAAGTTGGAGGCGCAAATCGTTCCACCTGCTGCGGCAGCCCCAGCACCTGCTACACCTGCGGCTGTACCAACACGTGCCCTGCCGGCTGGAGCACCAGCAACCGAAGCTGCACTTACTCACCTAAGAAGTGAGGTAGATGCTGCTCGAAAAGAATTAGCGCAAACTCAATCAGAACTTGAGCGCAGCAGAACAAGCGCACGCGAAGGACAAGAATTCCTCACAAAGGAGTTAAATGCATGCAGACGAGAGACCGAACTACTAAAGGCCAGCGCAAGTGGAGAAAAGCGGGAAGTTCTCATAGAAGAACTGAAAAAAAGTCAACGAGAGGAAATGGATAGAAAGCTCAATGACTTAAGGAACGAACTGGCAAAGAGCAAAAAAGAAATTGAAGCTCTCAAAGCAGGTAGCTCAACCCGTTCCGGACTCGCGGGCGTAGCCGGCGCAGTACTTGGCGCTGGAGCAGCTGTGGCAGCAGGAACCTCCGAAGCTGAGCTCAGAGCGTGCCAAAAACAACTCGCGCAATCAAACGCGGAGCTCAAACAGTCCGATGATCAAAGAAAAACTCTTGCAGTAGAAATAGAAGCGATTCGAAAACAAGCCGCAGAACAACAAAAGCATTATGAAGATGAGCTACAAAAAAGGCAAACAGCAAATAAAGAACTAGAAGATAAGAACAAAGTCATAGCCCTCTATAAGGAAAAGAGCGCAGAACTCAGCAAAAAGATCGCAGAATTAAAAGAACATTTTGCAACTGAGTTAAAAGCACGAGAACAGCGCATGAAAGGGCAAGCAGAATCTGCAGTAGGTTCGGCAGAACTCGAAAAACTCAAAACGGATCTCAAGACGAGCCTTGATGAAAAAGCACAGCTAGAAGTTCGGCTCAGTCAAGCACAAAAAGATTGTGAATTACGATCATTCAAGACGAGAACAGAAGAGCAAATTGCAGAGTATACGGCCGCAACAAAAGAACTTAAAGATGAATATGACACAAATTCAGCCAAGCTCCGAACTGAAAGCAATCCTGCCCTTCTATTTGAGTTTTCTATGAAAAATCAGGCGATTAAGAACCGACTTCTGAAAGATATTAGCTCGTTGAGACGTTCACTAGAAGAAAGCAAACTCTCAAGCGGGCTAAAAAATACCTATACGAAACAAACAGAAAGTTTGCTTGCCACTCTCAATTTGATTAATCTGGAACAATTTATTAAGCGAGCACAAGAATCTTCACTCATACCTCGAGAACGCGAAGAAGCTTACGCTAAACGTATCGCCGCAATTCAAGATGAGTTGAAAGCAGTTCGGGCTGAATCTGAGAGACAAACAAAAGAATTGCATGCTCAATTAGAGAAAACTAACAAAGAACTAGAAGCTCGCTCCGGGCAGTCAGCAAAGGGAGCCCGATTACAAGATGAGATAGAAGAGCAAAAAAAGCGTGCTCTATCAATGCTTAGAGACACCTTGAATGACGTAAACAGTCTTCCCGCAGGCAGCACTCTAAGCAAAGATGTACTTAAAGGGGTTTCTGATAAACTTGATGCTCGAATCAAGCTTTTCCTCTCCCATTAAACATCTTTCGACAGCTTCCGTAAGCAGTTCTCTTTTAACATTGTAAATTAATGTTCTACATGTTAGTTTAGAACTGCTTCTTAACGCTTACTATTAGCGTATGAAAGCAGTTGGTTTTAAAGCCTGTGGAGGATGCAAATTTAAACAAGCAAAGCATTAGTTTTACACAGTTAGCGCAGGATACACCTTATCTAGCATATTCAAGAGCAAGAGCAGAAATTTCCTGACGCACCCAAATCCTTTGTAGCATATACAATTTCACCACCTTCTCATGTTGAAGAATTATAACTATGATGGACAAATTTTCATTGCTGATAGCCGTTAGTCTAATCACGCAGAGTGATGCAATGAATATGCTCACCAAAGAAGAGAGAGCAATCACCCGAGCTCAAAGATCACTGGAAGAAAAAATAAAAACAGCAGAAGAAGCGGCAGCACTAAGAGAGCAAGCTCTCGTACTAGCTGCCTTAAAAAAAGGATCGCCCGAAGAATCAGCCGCTGCCATCCATCTTGCAAATAAGCAAAGAGCGTACGAGGCAGCTACTCGAGCAGTCCAGAGGGTCAGCTCACAATTAGAAGAAGCACGTAAAAGATCAGAAAGAGTATCCACCACAGAAGCGGCGGCCGCACCACAACCCACAATAATGCCTAAGCTTCCCCACCCATTTCTAAGAAAAAAGCTTATTAAAGAAATTATGTACGAACAAAAGGGGAGTTATTTTACTCAACTTCCACGAGATATAACAAATAGTATCTATCCATTCGTAGTACATACCATTGAGCAAGCTCGTGAAACAGACGATTTTATATGCTTGCTACAATCGCCTGAACCATATGATGATAAAATTACACGGTGTAGAGCATACATAGAATCTCATTCTTACGACCTTAATAGATCGCTTCGTCCCTACAACTTCCCACTACTCACAGCAAAAATCCTTGACGAGAATAAGCAAGTTCTTGAGATTTTACTTGAACTTGGAACCGATGTTAATAAAACATCTGGTGATATGGATGATTATACGCCTCTTATGGTAGCATGTGAGATTGGCAATAGAGATGCAGTTGAACGATTGCTCGCAAAAAAAGCCGACTGCAACCGGGTAGCCAGTTTTATTTGCTCCACGCGGTCCAGCTTTTCCCGAACAGCACTTGGAATAGCAAGCGTAAGTGGCCAGGAACAGCTCGTTACTTTATTGATTGGAAATGGTGCTATACCTGACACCTATGGAAATATTCTTAAAGAAACACCTCTCTATACCGCTTCAAAATGGGGTCACCTTAGAATAGTTGAGATATTATTAAATGCCGGCGCTAAAACCAGCATATTAGACTCCTTTGGATGGACGCCATTATGCACAGCATGTGAAGGTGGGCATCTCGAAGTCGTTCGGTTATTGCTGCTACGTGAGGCAGATCCTAACCTCGCTGCTGCAGATGGATTAACTCCTTTGCTCATAGCTGTCAGGAAAGGTCACTTTCAACTGACTGGATTGCTGCTCAGCTATAAAGCCAATCCTAATCTCCCTACAAAGCAATACCAAGCTGCTTTAGATGTCCAAAAGATCGATAACAGACTAGAGGAAAAACTCAAAGAAGAAGGAGCTAGCCTCACACCCCTTACCATTGCGTGCGAAAATGGACAGCTGGAGCTTGCAAATTTACTGCTAACACATCAGGCAAACCCGAACCAAGCTAGAGCTGACGGCGCAACACCCTTGCACCTTGCAGCGCAGAAGAGTTATTTTCAAATAGCCACATTGTTACTAGCCCATAATGCTGATCCAAAGCAGCAAGATAAAGCAGGACTAACCCCTCTAGACGTAGCAACTGATAGAAAAATCATACGGCTATTGAAAAAATCTAAAGATGCGGCTTCTACGAACAAGAGAGAGCAACCAAAAGCTAATAATTGATATAGAACATCAACTATCTTCAGACTACTGACAATTTTCATTACCATCTTATTGCATCTATTCACGCAAAGCCTCTCTATGTCCTTACAGCATGACGATAATCTAATTTGACGTCTCCACACTCACTCTCTGTCTCATAGCACCATCCGTTTTTCATCGCTTCTCAATGAGGCTGGTTGTCCTCTAGCTCCCAACCCGAACCCCCCACATTTGACTCAGAACCCCCCACACTTGCTTCCAAACTCTCTGAAATTTACAAAAAACCGCAAATGGCAATCTCTTTCAAGGGATAGATTTCGTTAAAAAAATTTGTTATTATTTCGACGAAATAATATGAATCATGCAAGAACGTTATCTACTCAGCCTAATCAAGGAGATATATGAGCCACAAACAACCCGTTGAATTTATCCAAATGCCCCGGGGTCGCCATCTATTAAATTTTCATGAGCTATTTAAAATACTTCAATAAACCGATGAATCCGACCAAATTGAAGCAAAGTCCGCAACACATGGCCTTGGAAGAAGTTTCTTAGAGGCCGTGTCGGCTTTTTGCAACGAACCTCATCTAGTAAGGGAGCGGTATATAGCACCTCTTGTAGAGTCAGGAGATCTGCAATTTCCCATACCCTGGCAGCCCTGCACACGCCCAGCAAGCGTACACCTCAAGAAAGCATGCCGTCAGTGAAACTTTTGAAGCAAAAAAAAGAGGCTGAGTAGATATATCTCTTCTCAGCCTCTGTAATTTAACAAATGTTAGAAGCAATTATCCATTCTTGCCGCAGCACTTCTTGTACTTCTTACCGGACCCACAGGGGCAATCCACGTTGCGGCCCACTTTATCAGATACAGCTTGTTGTACAGAAATATCGCCTTCTGGATCTTCAGGTCCAAGGAAATTAATCTCCTCGAGTTCTCGTTCACGTTTACGTTCAAACTCATGGCTATTAAAATGCTCAACATTGAGATGGAATATATTATGGACAACTTCAGCATTAATCTGCCGCATCATATCTTCAAACATCGCAAAAGCTTCTCGCTTATATTCAATAAGCGGATTCTTTTGTCCCCAACTACGAAGGCTAATACCTTCTTTCAGATGATCAAGATTAAGCATATGTTGCTTCCATGACTGATCAATCGTTTCTAGCATAATCCACTTGTGTGCATTCTTAATCATATCATGCTTTGATGGATCGATTCCAGCAAATGACGATTCATAGCGCTTTAATAAGAATTCTTCCAGGCGTGTGCGCAGTACTTCTGTATTAGGGGAGGTTTGGAACTTCTCATGCTCAAATTCTTCCAAGGGAACTGAAGTCATATGAGACAATATAGTATAAGTACCGGTAACACCATCAGCTGTTAGGACTCTTCCAGGTATGGTGCCCCATACGATATTCTGCACTACCTGCGCTATCATATCACGAACCAATTCTCGGATATTTTCTTCACCTTCTAATACTTCTCGACGTATCTGATAGACAACAGTACGCTGCTGATTGAGGACATCATCATATTCAAGCAGGTTCCGGCGAGAATCAAAATTGTGCTTCTCAACCTTTTCTTGCGAGCGCTCTATGGTCTTTGAAATAAAGCCCGACTCGATCGTCTCTTCTTCGGTCATACCTACTCGTTCCATATTCTTTTTTATGGTATCACCAGCAAATATACGAATAAGATCATCTTCTAATGAAATATAAAAGCGTGACTCACCTGGGTCGCCCTGACGACCAGCACGACCGCGTAACTGATTATCTATACGCCTACTTTCATGCCGTTCTGTACCTAAGATATAGAGCCCACCTTCAGTAACAGATTCAGGAGTCAACTTAATATCGGTACCTCGCCCGGCCATATTAGTAGCAATCGTAACCCGGCCTTTTTCACCAGCATGGGCTACAATGTCAGCTTCTCGAGCATGATTTTTGGCATTCAATACATCATGAGGAATATTGTGCGAAGTCAAAATCATACTTAAAAGTTCTGATGTTTCAATCGCAATGGTACCTATAAGAACAGGCTGCCCTTTGGCGTACCGATTTTTAACATCTTCGACAATAGCTTTGTACTTAGCATTTTTAGAGAGGAAGATAAGATCAGGTTTATCTAATCTAATCATTTCCTGGTTAGTCGGTACACTAATTACATCAAGCTTATAAATTTTGTGAAACTCTTCTGCCTCGGTCAGTGCAGTACCGGTCATTCCAGCTAATTTGCTGTACAGCCGGAAATAGTTCTGCAGAGTAATAGCTGCAAGTGTCTGGGATTCTCGCTCAATGTTTACTTTTTCTTTAGCTTCCAGTGCTTGATGCAAACCATCACTATAACGGCGACCTGGCAATATACGTCCCGTAAACTCGTCTACAATAAGCACTTCGTCATCTTTCACGACATAATGAACGTCTCGCTTAAAGAGGGTATGAGCTCGTAATGCTTGATTAATATGATGCAGAAGCTTGACGTGCTCAAGAGCATAAAGGTTATCAACATTGAACGCCCGCTCCATTTTATCATTGCCAGATTCGGTTAATTGGACCGAACGAGCTTTTTCATCAACTTCATAATCTGTCGTTTTCACTAACTGAGACATCGCACGATCAGCCTCAACATATAAACGGCTACTTTCATCAGATGCACCAGAAATAATAAGGGGCGTTCTCGCCTCATCTATCAAGATAGAGTCAACTTCGTCCACGATCGCATAATGAAGTTCACGCTGAACGTAATCCTCAAGACGGAACTTCATATTATCCCGCAAATAATCGAATCCGAGTTCATTATTTGTAGCATAGATAACATCATTGGCATACACAGCCTTGCGCTCAGTATCTGAGAGAGAATTCTGTATAACCCCTACCGAAAGACCGAGGTGATTAAATATTGGACTCATCCATTCACCATCACGGCGAGCCAAATAGTCATTTACCGTAACTAAATGCGCCCCTTTACCTTCAAGGGCATTCAAGTAGAGAGGCAACGTAGCAGTTAAGGTCTTACCTTCTCCGGTCTTCATCTCAGAAATTTTCCCTTCATGAAGTACCATACCGCCGATAAGCTGAACGTCAAAGTGACGCTGCCCCAATTTCCTCTTTCCCGTTTCCCGAACAACGGCAAAAGCCTCAGGCATAATATCAGCTAATTTCTTACCTTGAGAAAGCTGCTCCTTAAACTCACCCGTTTTTGCTGTTAACTGATCATCAGTCAAAGCTTGAATGCGAGGCTCAAGAGAGTTAATACGATCAACAATGGGCTGCATCCTTTTCAGTTGCCGCGCATTATTGGTTCCAAAAAATTTTGCTAGTAATTTTGCTAACATGTTTCAATTCCTTCTTAAGTCAATTTTTTTTATCATACACTATTTTTAGAAAAATAAGAAAGAGTTATTTAAGAGCAACGATAGTTAATTGACGGTCCATGCTCTCTTTATTGCGACGACTAGAGCAAAATGAAGGATTGCATATAGTGCATAAATTGTAATTCATATGAAATGCCTCTTTCCTCACCCCGTATGATTCTAACAAAAGTTTATTAAATAAGGGCAAATCAAAATGGAGCTTCTCGCCTACTTCAATAATAAGTTGATCCTTAAATGGAAACGCATCAAGATGCTTTACAAACTCTGGAGTCACCTCATAGCAGCATACCCGGGCAGACGGGCCAAAGAATATACGTAAATGATGCAACTCAGTTCCGTATAGCTTTTGCATACTTACGAGTGTTTCTAACGCAATCTGTTTCACCGATCCTATCCACCCTGCATGGCAGATACCCACCGCCCTATTACAGGTATCGTAAAAGATAATGGGCAAACAATCTGCAGTGTAGACACCAAGCCCAATATGTTCTCCCTGGGTCGTTAAGTAATCACCTTCGACCTTGCTTTGCAAAAGATGATGCAACTCAGCCTCTGAGACAGACACTCCCAGCGTACTGTGAATTTGCCTCAATAACACCAAAGAGTCTAAATGCATAAGCTTTTTAACGTCGGCAAGCTGTGTAGTACAAAGAAGCTTATCTTGGGCACATTCATTCATCAGAAACTCACGCTTCAAACTCGAGCGCGCATCTCCAAAATAGATATATAACAGAGGATCACTATGAATTAACATGGAATCTTAATTTAAAATTATAAAGATATTATTTTCAATATATCACAACTATATGAATAGTGCAACTGCCGTTCAGATGCACAAAAACATTCCTTGAGAATACCAATGGCCAATTAAGAAATCAAGCTTAGGGTTAGATTGATGATTTAGGCTCAGCAAAGGAAAAGACCATACCTCCATCCCCCAGTGCAGATTAGCAGCTTTCAGAATGGCAGCATTTTTATTTTTTTAAATTTCTACTATCATTGATATAGCACGCAATAATTGCCAATATGTAAAGGAAACTGTGAATCACGTAATTACGCTTTTACTAGCTCCCATCCTTTTTACACTGTCACTCAATGGGTGGGTGTGCAACTACGCAAAGCTCTATAACCCAAGCACTTTGACAACGGTTGATATTCTCTATGATGTTCACCAAAGACATCCTCAAGACGGGCTGTACCCTACTGAAGCAAAATTGCATACCATATTAACTGAGCTCAATAGAGCAACTTCTGAAGAAATTGAAATCGTGTGGGAATCTTCACCAGAAGGGGCTTCTTATGAGCTCTCATCTGGTCTATTTCTACAAAGGTATCCCTCTCACATAAAAGCGTCTTTAAGGAACTTTAAATTTACTTATGCAGATACATGCCGTTTTACGGGATATTCAGCGCTCTTTGAAATGGATAACCCTTTTGATTTCTTTGTGAATGAGGCAGGATCAACATTTGACGAGCCCTTTCCATTCAGCGAAGATAGAAAAAATCAGATCAAACTTAGGGCGGGTACTGCTGTTTTCGATAACTACCAAGCATTGTATTCGCAAACAGTTACGAGCCTTAAACATTATTTCTCAAATGCCTATCGAAACCGAAATCCAGTAAACAAGGAAAGAGACTTTTTAGAGAATGATCGCTTTCATGCCATTGCAGATTTGGAAATGCTTTTTCATATTTTGGTATCAGAAAAATCAAGAATAATTATGTATTGTGGCGCGCAGCACTCTGCCAACATTACCTCATTTTTAGAGGGCAATGGTTATATAAGATTATTTCCCAAAAAACTTCCCTATCGTGGGTATGAACTACATGAACTGAATCCGAGCGATTTGCAGCTCCTGCACATTGATGGAGGCATGCTCCTCAGACAACAACAAGAAGAATTGCACAGATGTACTCAAGAAGAAACACGAAAACAAACTGAAGCTGCTCAAAAGGCTGCTGAAGAACGACAAAGACAACAAGAAGAAACAAGAAGAAAAACTGAAGCTGCTCAAAAGGCCGCTGAAGAAAGACAAAGACAACAAGAAGAAACAAGAAGAAAAACTGAAGCTGCTCAAAAGGCTGCTGAAGAACAACGAAGCCTGCAAGAAGAAACAAGAAGAAAAACTGAAGCTGCTCAAAGGGCTGCCGAAGAAGAACGAAGACAGCAAGAAGAAGCAAGAAGAAAAACTGAAGCCGCTCAAAGGGCTGCCGAAGAAGAACGAAGACAGCAAGAAGAAGCAAGAAGAAAAACTGAAGCCGCTCAAAGGGCTGCCGAAGAAGAACGAAGACAGCAAGAAGAAGCAAGAAGAAAAACTGAAGCCGCTCAAAAGGCTGCTGAAGAAGAACAAAGACAGCAAGAAGAAGCAAGAAGAAAAACTGAAGCCGCTCAAAAGGCTGCTGAAGAACGACAAAGACAGCAAGATGAAGCAAAAAGAAAAACTGAAGCTGTTCAAAAGGCAACTGCGATACAAGGAAGACAGCACGATGCTGCTCAAATAAGAACTGAAGTCGCTCAAAAAGACGTCGAACTTAAAAAATCAGCCACTTGTGACAACCAAGGCCTCTATTTGATCTCAGGAGGAATAGGACTCATTGGCTATGGCATCTATGATCGCTATTTCAACACCGACAAAAAAACGAAAAAAAAAGAACTGCTTTCCAATGAAGAAAGAAGACCTTACTCCTTCTGGAGATATGTTGCCGGTGGCACAGCTCTAGCAGCCATAGGCTTTGCTGTCTACAAATATAATCTACTAGATAAATTTAGACAGCCTGCCGTTGTTTAAGCTTTCTCTATTTCTTTTGATAGAGCTGTCTCATCAGTGCAGGTATCTCTAAATCATTCACATCAATCTGTTCTTCTTGTTGAACCGGTTCAGGCCGCTTTTCAACAGGATCTTCTATCGCGTAAGTGCGAGTTTGCTCTGGAATCTCTTCTACAATGGTACTTACCGCAGGCTGTACTTCCTGATGGACAAATGATGAATACGTAAGTGCAGGTTGCACTAATGCTGCTTGACCGGCGAGCCCTGACTGCCCCGCTTCATGAGGATACTCAAATCCAGTTGCTATAACCGTAACAGTAACATCATCTCCTAATGATTCATCGATCACCGAACCAAGGATAATACTTGCATCTTCATGGGCTTGTTCATAAATAATAGAAGCTGCTGCACTGAGTTCATGCAAACCAAGATTCGAGCTTCCACTTATATTTAAAAGAACACCACGAGCACCCGATATACTTGCATTATCAAGAAGCGGTGAGGTAATTGCCTGGCTTGCAGCGATAATAGCACGATCATCTCCCGTTGCACGCCCTGTACCTATGACTGCAAATCCACGCTGCTTCATGATAGTTTTTATGTCAGCAAAATCAACGTTAATGTGTCCTGGCTTAGTTATAATATCTGCGATCGATTTAATGAATTGATTTAATATACCATTGATCATGCTAAATGCATTAATCAATGAAACCTTGTGGTCCACCACGTCTATGAGTCGCTGATTAGGAATAACTATGAGCGTATCTACTTGTTCTCGCAGTAACTCAAGTGCCTCTTGAGCAACCTTCATACGCCGTTTCCCTTCAAATATAAAGGGTTTCGTTACTACGGCTATACTTAATATATCTTTTTCACGCAAAGCGCGGGCAATAATCGGCAATGCACCAGAACCAGTGCCGCCTCCTAAGCCAGCCGTTAGAAAGACCACATCAGCATCTTTTACTTGACGCACGATACTGTCAATATCTTCTTCAGCAGCGCGTCTGCCTACATCGGGATTTGCACCTGCCCCCAAGCCCTTGGTAGATTTTATACCAAGTTGGATCTTATGGGGAGCCTTTGAAAGCTTCAATGCTTGTGCATCAGTATTGGCAACAATAAAGTCTATGGTATCATAGCCTGAATCGATCATGCTATTTACCATATTACTGCCGCCACCACCGACACCCAATACTTTTATCCTGGCAATTGCAATACGATTATCATCTTCTCGTTCAAAGTCGATCATTGTTTAAATCCTTCTCTAAAAAAAATCTGCAACCCACGATTTCATACGATACAGTATACGGCTCATGAGAGGCCCAGACATATCATGCAGTGGTGCACCCTGACTCTTCTTAAGAAGATGCAACAGAAGTCCATACCCCGTAGCATGCATCGGGTTAGCAAGCACTTCTTTAAACATAGGGGGAACATGCGGATTTCCGACGCGAGCCGGTATTTGTAATGCAATCTGCACGCTTTCCTTCATACCATGAAGCAAAGATCCTCCACCAGTAAGCACCATACCCGCGGGCATCATATGCTCTAAGTGATGGAGTGTAATTTCTTTTTGAACCATCATCAAAAGCTCAGCTACACGTGGCTCTATTATTCTCGTTATTTCTTCTACTGTTACCATAGTTTTTTCTTCACCATGTACCATCTCTACTTCAATCTGTTCTTGAGGATTGCCAAGCCTCTGGGTAGATCCCCACTCTTGCTTTACTCGTTCTGCATCTTTAAGTGTCGTTCGCAAACAGAGAGCAATATCATGGGTAATATGATTACCCGCTATTGGAAATACTTTTGTATGCCGAATCGTTCCCTGTTGATAAATTGCAAAATCTGCCGTTCCACCACCAATATCCAAAAGTGCTACTCCAAGCTCCCGTTCATCATGACTCAGAACCGCTTCAGCTGAAGCTAATGGCTCCAGCATAATATCGCTGACACCAATCCCCGCTGCGACACAGCATCGAACTAAGTTCTGCACCGATGCAATTGAACCGGTAATAATATGCACCTGCGCCTCTAAGCGAACCCCAAACATTCCAACAGGATCGGTTACTCGTTGATGATTATCAATAGTATAATACTGCGGCAACACATGAAGAATCTGCTGGCCTTCAGCAATAACGACAGCTTTCGCAGCAGCTAATACCGCTGTTACGTCACTCGCTCGTATACGGCCATTCTTAATAGGAATCATTCCTTGAGAACTAAAGGCTTGAATGTGAGCACCTGAAACACCGACGCAGACTGATTCAATTTTGCAACCAGCCATCAATTCTGCTTCTTTCACAGCTAATTTGATAGCATGAACTGCTTGAGCAATATCTACAACGACTCCTCGAGAGACTCCATAGGCAGGAGCTTTTCCTATCCCAATAATATTTAATCCGGTATCTGAGACTTTTTGTGCTACGAGCACACTAATTTTAGTGGTACCTACATCTAAAGCCACTAAAACATTATCATATGTCGATTGATTATTCATGCTTTCCTATAATGCCGAACAGACTAATGAGTCTCTTAATCGTATATCAGCCTTCATGCCATTTTTATATTTATGCCCATCTGCCGCTAGAATTCTCTTTACATATCCCATTCGCTCTTGATCATGGACTGTCACGTCATCTGCTATAATAAGAAGTTCTGCTGAACGAAGGAGAATTTCAGATTTTGATCGCCAGATAACATCAAACTCAGCGAATATGCCTGTTTTCAACTGCAATGCACATTCAGCAAGTGCTGGTTGCTGAATTTTTTCCTCAAAGTCTAAACCATCAACCGTAATAACAGCCATGCCCTCAACTATCTGAGATGAAAAATACTTTTTCTCAACAATAACACCATCAGCGCACAAGCAATATTCCTTAAATCCAGCAAAGTTCGAAACGATCTTTACCTGAGGCACCGATGCTTTGATAACCACCTGCGCTACACCCGAAGCCTTGCGCTCAATAGAGACAGTCGAAATCGCTGGACATTCCTTTTGAAGTTCAGAACGCATTAAGACAGCCGAAGAAAGCGGTGCTTGTTCAAGAACTTTTTTCAAAGAACGTTGCACATCAAGATCTAGCCTTTGATCAACAATACCAAGGACTCGCTCAGAGCTCAATGCATACTTCATTCCGCCGTAGGAGCTTCCTAAAACGAAAAGTGCAGTCATAGCTTTTTTGTTAAATACTGTTCGTACGATATTCATGATTCACCCGTTTGAGTCATTAGTATACTGCGATATGAAAAGTTAGTACAGTAGTTTCACGTTCATATGCTACAAACTTTTAAAAAAAAAGAGAATGAGCGACTCACTAAAAAATTGATCTCTTGAATAGAGCGACAAACTCAAACTATTGGAAAAGATGACATTTGACCGAATAGTTTCTCTTAAAAAATTGCTAACAGCCGATCTAAAACAAGCTCTGCTTTTTACCTTTCACCTTACATCGTAAAGGAAATAATGCTTTGCAAAAGACTCACTTCGCTGGAAGAACTTGTTATTCGCATCTTATCTCCCAATCTCAGCGAAGGCGTGATGCAGGGGCCTCTCTTACAACAGGAGAGCATCGTATGTTATTGTTTAATGTGCAACACTCGCTCTACTCGTTTCGGTTCACTTTTTTTAAACATCTCATTACTAGAAAGATCAGCATACGCTAAGGTAGCAAACATTTTTGCACGTGCATAATAGATCTCTGCAAGATCTTCATAGACAAATCCGCGCGTCAAAGTAAACATCTCAGCAGGCATATCAAAGCTACCAGCATGACTGATAGCATCATACTCTTTGACAAGAGCATGTAAAATACTTAGAGCTTCCTCAAATCTATCAAGCAAACGAAGAGTATGAGCTACAGCCCATTTAGCAACACGAATATTCGGTGCATAGCCTTCTTTTTCTCGGTACTCGAGCGCTTTTTGGAAAGCACAAAGAGCCTTCTCATAGTGCTGAACTTCAAGCAAGTTTTGACCCAAGTTATTGTACAAGGATCCAAGCCAAAGACGGGCTCTCTCATCATGTGTATTCTCAGCCAAATCGATTGCAAGCTGATTCCACCGCATCTTCTCATCAACTTTTGGAGCAACGATTGCAATCATATGCGCAGCATTGATCGTATGAAAGTCAAACTTATTTTGTTTGCTCAGTTCGAATGACTGAACAAACAAATCATGCGCCGCAGGAATTCTTTCTGCTTGCTGGAATACTCGCCCACGCTCAAGAAGATACCTTACACGTGCAAGATCATACTCAGGAGTGAGCAGCTCCTGCACCGTATCGAGAGTGGCATGCGCTTCATCAAATTTTCCTTGAAGCGCCTGAGCTAATGCTACCTGTGTCAAGATTTGCAGATAGATAGATTTGTCCGGTAAAAACTCAGCTTGAGAAAGGAGTTCACGTAATCTTTCTTCTACCAGAGCAGGGTAGCCAAGCCCCCAGAGATCATCAAAGCTTTCCAGTTTTATCATGCACTCTCTTTTTTTTAACAGACTCCAAAAATGTTTGCATTTCCTTAAAAACAGGTTCAACAAAATAGCTATTTACCCCATGACCCATTCCCGGAATAATCACCAATTGAGCCCCCGGAATTGCTTTAGCAGTAAACTGGGCATGTTCGAGTGGGAAAAATGCATCGGTATCACCATGTAAAACCAACGTTGGCGCTTTAATCGAACGGACCATTTCCGTACGAACGGGGGCATTCATAATAGTCTTGATGTGATTTTGAGATGCTTGAGGATTCTTTGTATGTTTATCAAGACGCTTGGCTAAAGCTCGAATTTCTTGTTCGTTAAATCCAACAGGTCCATGGGCTACTTTTGTATTTGCAAGGAATCGCTGCATTCGCTCTTCAGCGGTAGTTTTGGGCATTTTCTGAATGTTCCCCAAAGCAGTGAGGGTAACCTTTGAGGGAGCTGGTAACACACTATGGCTCGTATCCTTCCCGGACATAGCATCTGCCAAAGCAGAGTGATCTACTGTAGATCCTATCAATGTTATGGATAAAACACGCTCCGGATATTTAGCAGCTAAGATTTGTGCAATAAAGCCACCCATTGAGAGGCCAACGAGGTGAGCTTTTTTGATACCATACGCATCAAGAATCGATGTCGCATCGTGAGCTAAGTCATCCAATGTATAGGGATTTTTCGCAAAATCAGTGCCACTAGATGCACCCACATCACGATAATCGAAACGGAGTACAAAATAACCCTGTGATGCCAATTTTTTGCACAACGCATCTGGCCAACTTAGGCCGGAACTACTGGCACCCATCAGCAATAAGATCGGCACATCTCCTTTCTTGCCAAAGCTTTCTGTCCAGAGGGAAACCGATGTATGGGGCAGAGTAATGAACTTCTCGCAAGGCTTTGTTGCATAAAAATAATAGCTTACTCCAAGGGTAGTAGCCAGCATAACAACAATTAATGGTAATTTTTTCATAAGGCCTCCTCAATTAGCAAATCAAAATCTATTAGTTTTTTTCTTGATCTATACTCTTGGCTTTCTAGAAAAACGAAGAAAATTGAAAGAGAGCCATTAGATAGATTTTATGATGGTAAGATAAGATACACGGTTTGATTGTTTCCACATGAGACACCTGCAAAATAGCATCGTAGCGCGTTCATCCGATTGAGTAATCATTAGACGAGTATACCTCAGCAAAGTAGCAATATCAAGCGCTTCATATAAAAAAATGGCATCGTGCATTTTTTGGAAAAAATAAGGTAATTCATACCAAGACAATTCGACCTTTTCGCCGTTTCCTGGGCATTAATGAATCATTGCCTTTTCATATTCAAAATGCTTAAAAAGCTCTTTCTTTTGGTAAGCTTACAGGGACTGGCCCCTGAACTGTTCTTGCGTTTTAATTACTAAGTGAGCTATTAAATTTACAAATACTTCCGGACCACAGCCACGGTCCAAGCTCCTTATCCATGTAGTATTGAAAAGCTCAGCGTCCTCTGGACCGATCCGAGGTGGCAAAAAACCACGAGAGAGGAGTAGGTAACTTGCCAAGATCCTTCCTGTTCGTTTATGTGCATTATTAAAAGGATGAATAAATCCTATCATCCACCACAAAATTGCTGCTACTTCAATGGGATGCATAGAAGATGAATTTGCATGTATGAGAGCGTTTGTTAATAATTCATTGACTCCTTGTGGCGACGGGTAGTGATGAACACGCTTTCTGATCCACTTAATTATATCAATGTACCCCTCTCTATGACCTACGTCATCGCTTTCCTCCATTTCCCACTTCTCAGCCAGAGAGCTATCAATTACCAGTGGTTCACGGGTGTAGCGATCAATACAATTCATCCTGGCGATTGTTCGTAGCAGTTGTCTTATGTCTGAGGTAGGAATATATTTTGTGTCTACGACTCTTAGATATCTATCTTGACTGTTAAGAAGCTCTGTTCTCGTTTTACAAAAAGGGATATTTGCCCTACTTGGATCGACTAACTCTAGTTCCTTGAACATTTCAAGGCAGCCTGGACCTTTTTCCACATATTTCAAAAATAAATACTCAGTGGAATAGCAAGAGTTTTTGTACAACATAGCAGGTTCTGTTCTAAAATTACCATGACTAGGAATTGTCAGGCGCGTTAGTCGGCCATTAATCTCTTTTACAGAATCGACCGATAACATGCAACCATCTCTAAGAAATATTTCAACTAAATTCACTGCGTTCACCCAATCATACATTTCTGCATAGTCAATGTACTTATCTTTTAATGCAATGTCATTCGGCGGTCCAACTTTAAAAAAAGCTGATGCAAGAGTTTTTACCTGAGCTTCTGTCGCCGCCCCTGCAGCCTTCTTAATCTGATCAAGGCGTTCTTGCGACCAATGAGCATATTTGTATTGAGTGGGATTACCATAAAGGTAAGCAGGTACATGGTCGAAAGGCCCACAAAATGGTAGAATTTCATCGATTATAATCTGAGGAACCGGCTTCACAGCGCTAGCTGTCATGCCTTGCGCACCATATGACATAGTCAGGCAACAGGCGAAGCAAGCAAAGACTTTTAAAGACATTTTCATCAGAGCATTCCTCTCTATGGGGGTGTTGTACTAGAAAATTTATTTTATCATTCTCGATATTTTTAATCAAACGAATACATGAATGCGGGTTGCCCCTACAACGGCGTTATTTATAGAAAACTTACAAGACTTTGTGTACACTATTGAAGCATGAATTGACACTTCTTAATCCTCCTGATAACAGTTCATTATGCGCAGTTATAGATACAATCTTCAGTCCACGTCTGTATGTTATTTAGAACAGGCAAGCAATCGCTAGGTATGAGAGATTGTAATGTCGCTTAGAAAAGAGAGAGAGCATATCGGATCAGGCTTCTTTTGCCAGTACGCAAGCCTCGATATATCCTTTCAAGCATTGCCCTGTTAATGAATCTTCATTTGCAACAATTTCCTGAGGTGAACCCGTTGCAACAACTTGTCCACCCGCGATGCCACCGCCTGGGCCAAAATCTATAATTGTATCTGCTTGAGAAATAACATCTAAGTTATGCTCAATTGCTACCACCGTATTGCCTTTGCAGACCAGTTTTTTCAGGATATCAAGCAGCCTTTGAACCTCTTGTGAATGCAAGCCCGTCGTTGGTTCATCCAGCAAATATAACGTCGATTCCCTGCCAGACTTAGATAGTTCGGCCGCTAATTTAATTCGTTGTGCTTCTCCTCCTGACAATGTCGAAGTCGATTGGCCTAGAGTCAAATATTCTAATCCAACTTGCTTCATTACATCCAAGAGTGCAAAAATCTTCGGCTGCTCCTTAAATAGAGGAATCGCCTCGCTTACCATCATATCCAAGATGTCCACGATAGTACGTCCTTGAAATTTCACTAATAATAACTCTTCGTTGAATCGCATACCGTTGCAGACAGGACACTCCGTCTCAACATCAGGCATAAAGGCCATGTCGACAGCCACGATACCCGCTCCATTACAATTTTCACAGCGCTCATCGGATGTATTGAAAGAAAACTTATCCGCACCAAAACTACGAGCTTTTGCTTCCGGCAACGAAGCAAATACATCTCGAATCAAGTCAAAAAGTTTTATGTAAGTTGCTACATTGGAACGCGATGATTTTGTGGTACTTATGGTAACTTGATCAACCGTTACCACCCGATTAAAGTAATTTAACCCATGGACAGAAGCATACTTTCCAGGAACTTCACTTGCATTATTAAAATGCTTTCTTGCTACCTTATCTAAGATATCAAACAAAAAAGTTGATTTTCCAGAGCCTGACACGCCTGTCATCACCACAAATTGTCCCACGGGAATACTAACATCAATGCCTTTTAGATTATGTTCGCTCGCACCGCAGATGGTAAGCATCTTACCCTCACTGGGACGAGTACGAGTTAGCTCGATAGTCGCTTTTCCAGCCAAATATTTGCCAGTAATTGATGTTGCACAAGCCATTACCTCAGCAGGGGTACCGGAAACCACAATCTCACCACCTTTGCTGCCTCCGCCAGGTCCTACATCTAGTATGTGATCAGCCTTCTTTATGATATCCATGTCATGTTCAATAACCAAAACAGTGTTACCAGCCTCTTGTATCATCCTCAGCGTCCTTAATAACTTTGCGGTATCATGGGGATGAAGACCCGTTGTTGGCTCATCCAAAACGTACAAAACTCCCGTGAGTCCGCTACCAAGCAAGCTCGCTAATCTAAGCCTTTGGGATTCTCCTGCAGAGAGGGAAGGGAGCGTGCGGTCCAATGTTAGATAATCTAAACCAACTTCTATTAAATTTGATGTTCGTTCTTCTAATGCACTTGAGAAAGCTGCAAGAACCTGTAATTCATCTTCTGATGCAGAGGCACCCAACGCATGAATCCATTTTAGTAGTTCGCATAAACTAAGGCCGGCAACATCAATAATAGTTTTTCTATTAACCTTTACTTCTCTACCAATTTTTCCTAAACGTGCATTGTTACATTCAAGACACGGCTCATGTATGATATATTTTGTGATATCACTTGGAGGATTGCCAGGATTGCCCTTATAACGATTTAATAAAGAGGGAACAAGGCCTTCAAACTTCCCTTCGCCAACCTTATGAGGCGCTTTGATACCCTTGTGCGCCTTAACAAAATCCGGAAAAGTAATCCCGTAAAGCAAAAAATTTCTCTGCTCCTTGGTGTAGTTGCGGATGGGCGCAGCCGCATCAAAGGGAAATCTATAATGCTGACTCGCCGCATGTATGACGCCCTCGTAATGCTTTGCAATGGCCGGATCCCAAAAATCCACCCCACCGTCTCTGATTGTTTTTTCTTCATTAAGTAAGCTTGATACATCGACATCGAGAATTTCACCTACTCCCTTACAAGCACTGCATGCTCCAGATGTTGCATTGAATGAAAAGTGAGCCATTTTCAATTTTTCTAACTGTAGGCCACAATTCGGGCAAGCAAAATAGCTTCTCGTTATCTTCTTTGAAGAAACACGTCCCTCCTCTTCTACCTCAATAGTTGTAAGTTTGCTTTTGTCTTGCAATGGCTGTTTGACGGCTTTCCCACAACCAGGACAAGGCTGCCGGCCAAGAGCCGCAAACAAATTCCTTAGAATGGTAAGAATACCTGTTTTAGTACCAACAGTAGAACGAGGATTAAAATCAGTTACACGTTGAGAAACTCCAATCGAAGGAGACAATCCCAAGACAGCATCTACCTTTACCTTTGGTATATGATCGGTAGTCATACCAAGCGATTCCAGAAATTGCCTCACGCACTCTCTCTGCAAGACTTCGTTTGCAATCGAGGATTTACCTGACCCCGAAGGACCAGTTAAGGCAACTAATTTGCCTTTTGGAATCTCGAAACAAATATTTTTAAGATTACGCTCTCTCGCGCCATGGACAATGATTTTGGCTAGATCTCTACTTACAGGAAGATCACATTGAGAACTACAAACAAATTTTTTAAGCATACGCACCCTTTACTTTAAATTTATTTTAAGAATTCAAAACGCGATCTATTAATGATAAATATTTACAAAAGTATTGTCAAATCAAACAGAATTACTAACTTTACGACCAAAATGCACACTAGAAGGGCAAACAAAGATTGTTTCGGTGCTATAGGGGGGATGCCTATTACTGCTTTATCAAGAACTATCAAAATGACAAGCTGACCTAATCAATCACACCTCTCCAAAACTGCTTGAGGTAATGAAATTTTAATTATGCTGGAAAAATGAAAAATCACTGGAACTTGACAGTAGCCAACTCAAGCACATCCATCAGAGAACTCTTCTAAAAAAAGAACTGGACCGTCGCGCTAAAAATTGAAAACTCGGACGAGTCGATATAATAGGCTTTTAAGAAAACTTTACAGACTTTATGACGAAACTTCTTTAAAAAAACAGCCCTTAATCTGGAACACAAATAACGTAATTACGACTATTGGAAGGAGATAATCCAAAACAGTATCTTTTCTCAGCTTTGTGCTACTTTAATATTGAATGTTAAATCAGCACAATTATGAGGTTAAGTAGTAGCTTTTGGGGGCCCGCACCCGGACTCCAGTTTTCTAGCAGATGTTGAAAATGGTCATGGAATTATTCTTGACGAGTTTCATACCTCCCCCAACTGTTATTACATATACAATTAGAGGTAGACGAAAAGAAGAAGTACATGAAATAGAAAATCAACGCAGCAATTCCTGAGACAATGCTGATTTTAAATAAAAGATTGTTTCACTAATCAGGCTTGACTTAGCCAAAGCCTTTTGTCGAGGTGTTAACAATTCGCCCATTCCAGAAAGTACATTTAGCTCACTTATCTCTATAAGTGAATCGATACATTTCTGCAGGAAGTCCTTATAAGACATACCACTTCGTCGCTCCACAATCTGCTTGTTAAGTGGCCAATAATTGCTGAGAAAAAACCAAACATCGAAAATATCTCGATTCGTTTTCCCGATTCGTTCAAGCATTGCAACAATCTCATGCGCTACCATATCTTCCTGTACCATCACATTCATACCTATTCCGAGATAAGTCTTCATGTCATATCTGGATCCAAAGTCTCTTTTATTAATTTCCACCTTTATATTCTGCGCATGAAGGGTCTTGCGGTGATAAGACAAAAGAAAAAAAAGCCCATTCCTTTTTTTCATTGCATCTTTTATTATACCATAGCTACCAAGCATACTCTTAAATCGCTCAAAGAGCTCATCTTCGCCCTGATGATCCAAAAGATCAAAATCCAAGTCGACAGAAAAACGGGGAAGTTCGTAAAAGAGCATAGCAGCCGTACCCCCCTTAAAACCCAAACGTGAGCCAAAATACGGAGTTAAATAAATGTCTTTAAGCAATCCCATCAGAATCTGCTTATGCTGCGCCGTATCAAGTGTCATTGCTATCCTTTTCATTATTTTCTACTGATTTATGATACATTTCAACTTTCTTTGCCATACGCTTGTTTCCTCCATAAATAGGCAATATCTCATAGACTTTCGCCCAATCGAGAGGCCGCAAGTTATCAAAGTAATAATCGGCATGCAGGTAAAGCGTGTCCAAGAAAGCTCTCTCTGGCGAAGCAATACTATAACGCTCTCTGTTTTCGACCCCTTTGGAGTTCGTCAATATGGTTCCCTTAATAGCTTTAAAAATATACAGCTGACCATCAATTTCGATCGTCGTTGATTTGTAAGAAGCAACGAAAATTTGCGAATAATACTGAAAAATAATCCCAGCCTGCCTGAGCACCGATTCAAAACTTATGTAGGCTGGTGTATACAGTTTTGTAGCAAACTCAAATCGATCATATTCTTTTCCCTTTGCGTAAAAACCACGCCTGATGCGATATAAGTATCCACGCTTCACATAATAATTAATGCGAGCAATACAAGTACTTACGCTAGCTTTTCTTCCCCACATTAAGTACAACTCCATAAAGCTAAAAACCGTTCTCGTCGATTTTAACAGCTCCCTTAAATATCCTCGTGTCATGCCTCCTGCCCTCACTTTTGAAACAATATCCTTCCAGGTTAGAAATTATTCTAATCTTTAGACTTAATTTTACGACATAAATAGATAGTACGCAAAAAAACGCTCCCAGATGAGAATCACCACTCCTTTTCCCCATAAAAAACCACAGTCAATTTTAGCTCCAAACGCTTTGATTTTAACGATCAGAGAGGATAAATGAAAAAACATGTATATCTTGACACTTGCCAGTCAATATTTTCGGGATGACTCCTAAACCTTAGGATAATTCTATTGTTTAGGCGTCATTTAGTTTTTGATTTTTTTTGACTTAATGAACTACCTCGAATCAATCTTCGGGTATCTAACCGATCCAGCTCATCTGTCTTTTTATTGCCGCATGCTGGTGCAGTCGGACATACGAGATGATACATTAGCACTGATACATTGTGGTTTTTATGAATACTTATTCACGCCTGCAATTTTACACTTTTTTTATTTTTTTACGAAGCAAGCTTCGGGAAATGAGATGAGCTCAGTAAAGAGATCGATCCTTCGCTTCATAATTTCTGCTGCATCTGGATGTGCAACCAATTCTTCAATCGGATTGCGGATAAAGGCACCGATCTCATATATACGGCATCCTACGACTCCCTTGGGGTCGATTGCTGTCCACAACCGCCGTTCATCAAAAGAACATTTTTATGATGGAGATCACCATGGAGTAGATGCAATTCCTGCTGATCAGTAATCAGCCTTTCTGCTAACGATTGCACCTTTTGAATATGTTTGTAAGGGATTTCTACTCAGAAATAATCTGAGTAACCGATACAAAATCATTCTTCGCACTTACTCTTTGGTGTAAAAGCATTCATAACTTCAACAGCTATCCGCACTGCCTGCTCATCATTGTCAGGAAAGAAGCTCTTTAAAGGGTCCCCGGCTGCAAGCACTCTATAAGGAGAGCATCGATCCCTTCCTCCCAATCAAGGAGAACAACCGATCCATGCCCATTATAAAAAGTGAGAGCCCGCCGCTCTTCACTCAAGTCACCGGGCAAACCGAGTTTAAGCACAACCTCTTTTTGATAGGGAAGGTTTGCATCATTACTCGACGCTTTACTCTGTGAAATCCAATGTCTCAGCTCTGTAATAAAACAGGGTAGTGGCTCCCACCTTAAGTACCTGAAAGACTTTAAGATACTGGGCAAAACGGGTACCGCACAGGTCCAGGCACTTGATAAACCATCCTTAACAAAGGAATCACTCTGCCAAGGATACTTTGTTGCCCACTTTCAATACAAGAATGAACCAGCTCGAACCCTTGTTGTCTTACTCGAACATGCTGGCTCATCGTCCGTTGCTTCCAAATTTGCTCTCAAGTTCTTAAAATAATATGCCACCATTTAAGGTTTCATAGATTTTAGTGTATCGTAAGATATATATACTAACCTGAAATATGAAAAGAATTACCCTATGAAAACACTACTACTTGTAGCCCTGCTGGGACTTGGCTCACTACAAACAGCATACATGGCGGGACACCCGACCGTGTATTCGGAAAAAACAGAATGTGACGTTTGCCAGGTAGATGAATTTAAAGAAGGCGATGAGGTCGTAGTCCTCCCCTGCCATCCGAGACACATCTTCCATAGCAGATGCATCAATAAAGCACTCAAAGATAAAAGTATTCCGGCCTGCCCCTTATGTAGAGCACCGGTAACAACGAACATTGAGGTTCACCCACATTCACGCGCATTCATTCGCTTTCTTCCCAGCGCTTTAAGCACCTATGCTCGAAGAGTTGAAGACGTAGCTACATCACCAGCCGCGAATGTGGCGATCCTCCTTTGCGGTGGAATGCTTTTGGGGGCATTCTTCGTTGCTTTGTCCCAACCGGCACGCTGTACATATGATAGCATGTTCAGATGGATATAGGTCCGAAAGTTGCCACTTCTGAAAATATCGCTCAATAAGAACTGGAAGCACAGAGAGCCAGTCAGAGCCTGTGGGGCTCCATAGCCTTACAATAGTTTCTACAAAAGTTTGTGACACTTTAAGGGTATTTAACATAATAACATGACGTTTTAAGCTATGTCATCAATCGCAATCACCAGATCAAAGGCAATTATTTGGCGATCTTGCTTAGGACATAAGAATACCGTTCCCGCACAGCTGCTATCCCTCGATGCATTTTTTTAATCTCTTCTATAATTCTTTGCTCAACAGACTGCTTTTGTCCCTGTTCATCAAGAATCTCGGTAGAAAGAGAGGCCCCTGCCTCAATAAGCAGGTCAAGACTAGCAGTATTATTGAGTAAAATTGCAATCATAAGCCCCGTAACCTCTTTTTCACCAAACCTAATGACAGCATCAACGTGGGCCCCCGCATCTATAAGCTTTTTAAGCGCTACCGGGTCGTGACATGCAGCGAAAAGCTGCTCGCTAAAATTCGGTACGTTTTCAGTACTTTTGTTCCTAAGGTGAGGCGGCAAGTGTTTAATTCGCTCTTTGGTATAGTCTAATGTCCTATGCAACTTTTCTACCATATCATCATATACTTCTAACTGTTTTATCACTGAATCATTAAAATCCTTATCAAAATGTGCACCTGAACTGATCAAAATATCAATAAGCTCTTCTGTCCCAGAAACAATAGCCATCATTAAGGGCGAAAGACTTCCCATCGGGGTTACCAAAATGCCATTAACATTCGCCCCTTGTGCAATCAGCTGCATAACTTCCGCAACGTTTCGCTGACCAATAGCCATAACCAGCTGCTGAACCTTATCAGACACATGAACCTCTGCAAGCTCACTGTTTATGATTTTTTTAAATTCATCCCTCAGCGCTTCTTTATCACGAGCTCCCGTGATCATTCCCCATTGTATGCCCTTTTTAAAAATCACAAATGTAGGAAGTGCTTGCACATTACATAGAGCCATCAAAGATGGTGCTTTATCAACATCTACTGCAGCAAATATCCAGTCCTCTTCTTGAGCAAGTTCTGCAAAGAACGGCTTACTATACATACACGGCTGACACCACGTTGCGGTAAAATCAATAACGACTGGCTTTGTCGCTTCAGCAATCACCCTCTCAAACGTATCAGCAGTCAGCTCAATTACATTACTAGGCAAGTCCTCAGATCCGATCGAGGTACTGCCCCTGCTTTCAAGTGAACATACTCCATTTTTGCATACAACTGCTTTTTCGTCAGCTAGCATCGAGCCTCCTAGAAGAACGAGGGAAATAATAACTCTTTTCATCACAACCTCCTTTAACTATAAATATTCTCACAACTGCATACTGCGGCAAGACCCCTACTATATACAAACTTGAACTGATGAGCAAGATTGAAGTCGGTAAATCTTCGCACACACCCTTAAATCTTCCCACTACCAGAGCCAATTAAGAAGAGCAATATGCCAGCAGCGACTGAAGCATTATAAGACATATCAGCATCCCGTTGAGGCAATCGAATTTGCGTACCAGAGGAAAGAAGAGTGCGCGATACTCCCGTAGCCTCATTTCCTATAACGAGACACAACGGCTGCGTATACTTCACCTTGAGAGCATCGGTACCCGACAGCGTTGCTAAATATATACCATATCCCGCCTTTTTAACTTCAGCAATAGCACCCAATGCGCTCGGCGCTTCATAGATATCAAGATGCTCTGCAAGACCCGCTGAAGATTTTAATGCTACAGCGTTGAGGGGAGCACTATTTTTCCCACACAGAATAACCCCATCAATACCGGTACAATATCCCGACCGCAAAATTGCTCCCAAATTGCGGGGGTCCTGAATCCCATCTAACAGAAGAAGAAACGGACTTTTGGCCGGCTCAAAAAACTTCTTTCGCTTGACAAGGGGAGTTGCCCAGGCAACAACAGATTGATGATCGGGAGTCCCTGCTAATCGGGTGAGAACATCCCGAGTGACCACTTGAAATTGCGTCTCCTTAGATAACAAGGGAGCGATCAATTCCCATGCTTTTGGCGCAGGCTTGGTCGTATAAATTGTTACTAATTTTCTTCGTTTTGCCTTGAGTAACTCAATGATAGGATGAACCCCAAACACGAGCTCAAGGTTTTTTGTCTGTTTGGCAGTTCCACTCTTGACCATGGTATCCTTTTCGTACTAATTACAAGATGAGTTGAGAATCAAACTACACCTACGCATCTTTGTACCAATAGTAACAGAAGTTACAAAATCTTTCTAGCCTCTTGCAAACACCCCCCTCCTCAGTGTATACTATATACTGTTCAGATGTATTAACGTATTACCATTGAGGAGGTTTTTATGAAAAACTCATTCAAAATTCCTTTAACTTTGTGTGCTCTTTTAAGCGCATGTCCCGTTATACCTGTACATGCAGCTTATCACATATGGTTTAATGATCCATTCTTCAGCGACCCTTGGGATTCCTGGGCACAAGAAGTAATGGACATGCAACGCCAGTCAGCAGCCATCTTGCAGCAGCGATTAGCCGATTATGGCCCTTCAAAAGAAGATCGTGAAGCTCTAAAGGCTGCCCGTGAAAGGCTTAATAAAATCACCTATGACATAAAGGAAGATGACCATTCGGTAACAATAACTTTTACCGGCTTCGAAGCACTTGATAAGAAAGATGTCAAGATCGTCAAGAAGAGCAATGGTTGGGCGGGAACTGTCTCTACAAAAGATGGCAAGCTCGAGTTCTTCATCGGTCAAAAAGGGATCGAAGTTGCTCGTGCCGTAGAATTAAAAAAAGAGGAAAAAGGAAAAGAGAAAGAACAGATATTCCGTTCTAGCTCCTTAACCTCTGAAGCTCGATTCTTTGGCAATCAGATCGACCTGAGTACCATCAAAGCTGAAGTGAAAAATGGAACACTCACACTTTCAGCTCAAAAGCCTCAAGAAGAAGTTCTTCCTATAGGCTAAACCACGCACATTATCAATGAGGCCCTCTGGGCCTCATTGAGTTTCGAAAGAACTCATGCAACGAACTTCCATTCAGCTCAGCAGACAAGCATTCAATTCAAATATCATCCAAATACAAAAAGCGGCTGGTCAGTCACAAGTGGCTGTCGTAGTTAAAAGCAATGCCTATGGTCATGGCATCCGTGAGATTGCTCAGATGGCACAAGAACATGAGCTGGTTACCTGGCTCTGCACTGTAGGGGTACAAGAGGCTCTTATTCTTCGCCAGAATGGCATTACCAAAAGTATTATAGTACTGTCCTATCTTGATGGAAACCTCGATGAAGCGGTAGATCAAGGAATTCATCTAACCGTATCAAGCTATGAAGATGCTCTGGCTCTTAATGCTGCAGCTCAACGAACAGGTAAAAAGGCATTTATTCACCTTAAGATCGACACAGGGATGAGTCGCCTTGGGATATTACCAAAGGATGCCCTTTCATTTATACGAGCAGTAGAACATCTTGATCATGTGGTACTTTATGGGATCTTTACCCATCTGTGCGATGCACCAAATACTGACCAACGGTTTAGCTATCAACAACTGAATAGCTTTGACGAACTTCTTGATATGCTTGAAGCTGCAGGTATCTCAATACCTTGCACTCATGCATTATCATCAAGTGCTTTATGCATACGGCCATCAAGAAACTACACGTTTATACGTGCGGGAGCAGGAGCTTATGGCCTGACAAAGTCTGATACTCATTCAAAACTTCTGAAAGCAGCTCATCCTGATTATACGCTTATGCCGGTCCTCGAATGGAAAACAATCATTATAGGTATCAAGAGAATCGAGCCGGGAGCCACTGTAGGCTATGATAGAACATTCGTCGCACAACGACCTACCCTATTAGCACTTGCCCCGATTGGCTACTATGATGGGTACCTGCGAAGTCAGTCAAACAGAGGCTATGCTCGCATTGGCAATCACCTTGCACCGGTAGCCGGCATTGTGAGTATGAATCTCACAGCATTTGATATCACAGACATTCCTGAGGTCAAGCTTCATGATCCCATTATCTTGATAGGCTCATACCCTCCCCTTACGGCTACTGATTGTGCTCGATCTGCGCATATTATTACTAATGAGATCGTTACTCATTTAAATCCTCTTATCGAGCGAACCATTGTTGAAGCGCATCAGCCATCAACAGTTGCTCTACCATTAGGGAAAAGAGATCACATTACCCCTCTTTTCTAGCTCACTGACGAGCGCGAGAAAAACCGCTTTAAAAGCGTCTATTTTCCTGCATTGAAACCTGGTATACTTTCACTTGCCACACTTATAACCAGAAGGAAAAAGCATGTATATCGTTGAAGGAAACATTGGAGCCGGAAAATCAACATTTTTGCGATTAATTCAAGCTCAACTTCCTCAGTTAAGTGTTATATTTGAACCTCTCCATAACTGGCAAAGCCAAGTTTATGGCCAATCGATTCTTTCCCAATTCTATAATGACCCCCATAGATGGGCTTATACTATGGAAACCCTTGCAATGGCATGCCGTGTTCAAGAACATATACAAGAACAGGCCAATCCTAATCCACTTCGATTGATGGAACGTTCAATATATTCGGGCCATTATGTATTTGCTACAAATGATTATCACAATGGCTTTCTTTCTTCTTTAGAATGGAATATCTATCTTGAATGGTTTAACTTCCTGGTTGCTGGTCATTGCCAAGCACCACGCGGAATTATTTATCTCAAGGTAGATCCTGAAATAGCCTATGAGAGGATTAAAAAAAGAGATAGACGTGCTGAAAAGAACATCAGCTTAGACTATATTAAGCAGATTCATGCCTGCCATGAAGCATTTCTGATCGAAAAAACAGATATTTTACCGGAACTTCGATCCGTTCCGGTATTGATACTCGATTGCAATAAAGAATTCGAGGCGAACCCTGCTCAGTTTGTCCTACACGCACAAACAGTCGCAGACTTCGTGGGTATCGACAAACATACACCCGAAAGAGTTCCTTCGTTTAATGTTTCTCAACTGTAACTTTATGAGCTTCAGCCTGACGCACTAGTGGCAACTCAATTCTGAGAACACCATCACGGACTTCAGCGCGCGTTTTAGCTTTTTCGACTGCAGCAGGAAGCTGAATAATACGTTCAAAGCTTCCTCTGTGAATTTCTTTCGCATAATAGTCACGGTCTTTTGTTTCTTGGACCTCTTCTCGTTTTCCAACCACACGCAAATGATCACCTTCAACAGAGATATCTATCTTGTCTGGCGGGATTCCAGCCACATGCATCTCCACGATAAGATTCCCATTGTCTTCATACACGTCGGCAGCCAAATCTTTACCTATACTCTGAGCGGCATGCAATTCTTGAACTAATTTATCAAGCCCACTCAACTGTCTAAAACGAACCATAGCCATAACAGACCTCCCTTGTTTCATATTGTATTGTTATTATATTAAAGACTATCAAATAAGGGCTTAAAAAATCAAGAGTTTCGCCCTATTTACTGCCTGCGTTACAAAAAAGATCGACCTAGAGACTCTTTGACACACATCATGTTAATTCCCCCACCGCATGGTAGATTTTACACCACTCGATGGGAGAAATAACAACTCTTGGGCCGGTGAAGAATAGGAGACTAACAAGCACACATACGTCTAATTCTTGAGATTTCTCATTATACGCGTAGCACGTGCATAGGGGCTTACTGTATTTACACGCACCCATTTACTCAGCGGCCACTGCTTGCCGGAGGCAAGTGTACACCATTGCCAAACTCCAATTTTATCAAGATTTCCAGTATGATATTCTTTCTCGACTATCTCAACAATCTTCTTCACAACTTCAGAGAAGACCTTCTCTTGCTTCAGATACCCATCTATGTGATATTTTTGATAGAAATGGCTTGCTAAGCCCTTATAATCCCACTTTGAAAACCCCTCACCCGGCATGACTGGAACTTCACCCCGTATACCAGCTTCATACCATCCAATGAGCAAGGTTCCCCAGCCGATTTGGTAGGCAATTAGGTCAGCTATGGATAGATTTTCATCAGACCTTGCCTTGTTTAATCTAGCTTCAGAAGGAATATGTACGAGTGCTCCTACTAATTTTTCATAAGCACTAACGATATCGTTGCTTAATGGGGCAGCAAGGGGTATGGGAAAAAGTTTTGTCATGATAATTCAGTAAAAGTTGAACATACGACATAAGATTATGGCAACCTCACAAAAAAACAAGTATCACCAAACTGACCCTAGGCAATTTGTCCTCCTGACGGGCATCAGATTAGTACATCAGCTTTTTTCAAATATCGCTTTCTTTTTTCGCATATAATTTCTAGACTATCCAGTGAGAATGATCATTTTCCATCAGAGCCAGGTATCCATGCCTTACAAACGAACACTTAGCATCAATCTCGCTGACGCTCTTTCCACAAGTCCAGCGGTCCTTATAACTGGCGCCCGTCAATCAGGCAAAACCACGCTGGCAACAGACTATTGCAAGGACAAAAGTTATCACTATGGCACCTTTGACGACAGGGATACTTTCGCCTCAGCAAAAAGAGACCCACAAGGCTTTATCGACAGACTCCCAAAGCCTTCAATTATCGATGAAGTTCAACGTGTTCCTGATATTTTTCTACCGATCAAACGGGACATTGATCTCAACAGACTCCCTGGCCGTTACATTTTGACAGCATCAACCAACCCTCTGTTCAACACTCTCATAAAAGAATCTCTTGCAGGTAGACTTGAAACACTTAAGCTGTATCCCTTATCTCAAGGGGAGCTTATTGGACATACTGAAGATTTCATAAGCAAGGCATTTACTAGCGACATACCTTTCCTTACGCCCAAAGATAGCACATCCAAAGAGCACCTTTATAAGAGCATCATTAAAGGTGGGTATCCAGCAGTCGAAAACTTGTCTGAAAACCAAAGAAATACTTGGTTTAAATACCATATTGACAGCATTCTTCAAACAGATATTCAAGACTTCCCTCGTATCAGAGCAGACAAAACACTACCCAATTTCCTGAGTGCACTATCAATGCAAGCTGCTGAAATATTTGAAAGCACAGCACTATCATTCATGAATAATGTATCTCAACCAACAGTGCATCATCATATCAGATTGCTAATAGCACTCAACCTTATTGGTTATTCACAACCATTGAATCCTCGATTGGGAAAACCTTTAGAATCATCAAAACTCTATCTTGTTGATACCGGAATATTAAGCTATCTTCAGGGGATAACCGTAGAAAGACTGCTCGAAGAACCACAATGTACAGAAAATCTTCTCGAGAATTTCGTTTGGTCAGAGCTCACCAAACAAACAAGTTGGAGCGACATTCAGGTTAAGATTTATCATTTCAGAACTTCCGGTGGGATTGAAGTAGATATTCTGTTAGAAGATCAGATGGGCAGGGTTGTAGGCATCGAGGTAAAAAATAGCGAAACGGTCCAATCACATGACTTCAAAGGGCTCGACTATCTTTCAGATGTGCTCGGTCCCAAGTTTGTGAAAGGAATCGTTCTTTATACCGGCAAAACCGCGGTTCCTTTCGGAAAAAAACTCTTTGCTCTGCCCATCGCTAGTCTCTGGGCGGCATAGCCAGAGCTACTCATATTAGACTGCCAAAAGCTACTAATATTAGATCTTCAGGACCTCTGTCAGACGACCACTGGAACCCCTCATATTAGATTTTCAAGAACTACGTCAGACAACCGCGAAACCTTCAAACTAGACATGCATGGAACCCCTCATATTAGACATGGACGGAACACCTCATATTTGCCCCCATGAGCTAGCCCTCTACGATTTTCTACTCAACAAGCTATGCATAGCAATAATGGCGGCATGGGTCCTATATCTATAAAAAAGTAAAACGAAAAAAACTAGATAGCAACCTGTTAAACGAATGACTAATGGAAATGCTCAATTCAGACAAAATAGTTCATCCCGATCAAGCTTACAAAGCTAAAAAAGCACTCGAAGACTAGCGCTATCATACAAGCTTGTAAAATCGATGCTTGCCAACTTTTATAAGCATCTCTGGCTCTACTAGAACAAGAGATTTTGGATCAGTCACTTTTTGAGTATTAATCGAAACTGCACCTGCTTCTATGAGACGACGAGCCTCACTTGAACTGGGAACAGCTTCAAGATGGCGCAAAATATCGATAATTTTGACTTCTTTTCCAAAAAACTCGGGACACTGAACATTTTGGGCATGAGTGTAATCTTTCTTTTGAAAGAGCTCCTCAAAAAGTTGCTGAGCTTCAGATGCTTCCTCAGCAGACCAAAAACGAGCTATAATCGCATGAGCCATCTTCTTCTTGAGCTCCATAGGATGAACTTCACCCTTTGCAACGGCTTCTTGCAATTGGGTTACCTCTTGCTTAGAAGTATGAAGTAACACTTCGTAATAGCGCCACATAAGATCATCAGAAATGGACATGAGTTTGCCGTAGGCTTGATCAGCTGGTTCTGCTAATCCAATAGCATTACCGAGCGATTTAGACATCTTCGCGACACCATCGAGCCCCTCTAGGAGAGGAAGTGTCATAATTACTTGAGGCTCTTGTCCATAATGCTCTTGCAAAAACCTGCCCATCAACAAATTAAATGTTTGGTCCGTACCACCAAGCTCAACATCTGCTTGCAGTGCTACCGAATCATATCCCTGCATAAGGGGATATAAAAGCTCATGAAAACCCACGGTTTGAGCACTTTTGATGCGCTGAGCAAAATCTTCGCGCTCAATAATACGAGCTACGGTAACCTTGCTACATAACGCAACGAATTCACGACTCGTAAGCTTATCGAGCCATTGCGAGTTATAATGAACGGTAACTTTTGCAGGATCGAGGATTTTGCTTACCTGATTAAAATAGGTTTTTGTATTAAATTCGATTTGCTCATCAGTTAAAGGAGGCCGTGTCTTTGAGCGTCCACTGGGATCACCTATTCGGGCCGTAAAATCTCCGATTAAGAAAATAACTTCGTGACCTAAATCTTGAAACTGGCGCAACTTAGAAAGCGTAACAGCATGGCCTAAATGCAGGTCCGCAGCTGTCGGATCCATACCAAGCTTAATTTTCAGCTTTCTCCCTGTCGCTAATTTTCTAAGAAACTCCTCCTGAGGAATAATTTGTTCTACGCCTGCTGCTAACAGCTTATATTCATCTGACATATTAGACTCCAAATACGTGTGCTATCTGACATGCGCCCCACTCAGTTATTTGCAGAAGGCAAAATACGAGGTGCTCCCCAAACAAATAAACAACCAAAAATGGCCCGAGAAATGAGAGATACTCAGCATATTCAATATAACTATAACCCTTTTCAAAACCCACGAGCAAAGCATACCGAAACCCATTAAATATAATACTAATCGCTGCAATTAAAATATTGATATACACAAGAGACACCAAAAAGAATGCTCCTACAATAGCAACCGTCGAATGCTGATCACCAAACAAAGCAGCAATATTTAAATGGGCACTCTTAGAGAAAAAGATCATGAACGACTTACTAAAATAGGAAAAGATCAGTGATACGAGAATTGCAGTAAGATAGTATCCAAAAAAGACCACAGATACCACCAAAGAAACTATTGTCAGCAACAGAGCAACGACCGCTTCCGTAAAATAAGCTACAAATAATCGCACATAGCGCCACTTTCCTATAAATGCATAGGGGTCTATAGGTACCGTCTGCATCCAGCCTATGCCTAAGAAAATAAGCACAAGCAATCCAAAAAGATCTATGTGCATAAAAGGGTTTGGGCTCATGTAGCCCTCATCCCGAGCTGTATTGTCACCTAAACAAGAGATTATGTACGACTGCAGACATCCGTTAATAGTATGGGATACTAAATAAGCAGCAACGAGTAATATGAGAGCAAAAAGAAGTTCAGCACTTGCAAGATTTATCATAGATTGCACCTTAAAAAGTATTCACTACGTTAAGTGTACGCAAATTTGTGCATGTGGTCAAAAGAGCTCAGCAGGACTCAGATCATTCTAGACTTCCCGCCCTCTGTACTTTTCTTGGATAGTTCTCACTGAGCACGCAACAAACTGGATAAATGCACTATAGTCCCTTGTTGTTACGGCGTCGCCGACAATATCATTGAAAAGCTTATCTTCCGTAATAACTGGCGGTAAATAACCGAAACTTAGAAGTAATGCACTTGCAACAGCCCTCCCCGTTCTCTTATGCCCCCCATTCCAAGGATGTATACACATGATATCAAGCCAAATCCTTGCAGCTACTTCAATAGGATGGATTCCACGAGTGTTTATAACGTCTAAACCCTTAGACAATTCTCCTGGAATTGACGCTGGCTCGGGAAATAAATGCCATCGCCTCTTCAGCCATTGCTCACAATCAATGAACCCTGGCTGATACACCGTATCATAGTCAATCGAATCTTTCTCCCATTGATCTACTTCTTCAAGATCTAAGTTTAAAAGCAAACCTTTGGCACTATGAACATCGGTTGCTATGCGCAAAATCGTTTTAATGCTCTCGGGAGCGATTCCCCGCTTATCCTCAGTCTGCTTAAGAATATCAACTCCACCTGGAACTCCTGGCACTGGTATTTTTCGCCACTTTGCTAAGACAGCACTATTTGCTAAAAGCCCTCTCTTTAGATCTGCCAGAAAATCGGCAAAGCTTCTCTCTGTCACACTTAAATGCTGAAGGGCCCAATAAGTCTTCGGATCTTCTCTAAAAACTCCATTGGTAGGCTCGCTAAGACGAGTAACACATGCATTTATCCGCTGTATCTTTTCAAGCGTCAAGCGAGAGCTTTTTAAGCCAACAAGTACTTCGCGCTCAATCAGATTCATGGTATGAATCCAGTCATAGAGCTCAGCACTTTTAAGATACTCTTTTTCGAAGCAGCTAGTTCCTTTGCCTCGCAATGCCTCAACGAGGCTTTCCCTGGTTGCCCTTTCTGCATAATTCTTCCTTTGCTCAAACTCTTGTGAGCTCCAGGTTAAACGCCTGTATTGGGTTGGGTTTTCGTAGAGAAATTGCGGCACATGGGTAAATCCAGTAGAGGAAAATGGTGCAATTGAATCAAGTTCGATGCGCTTTACATCCTCTATAATTGCAGCCCCAAAAATAAAATTGCCGCTCAAAATACAAAAAAGGAAAAGTATAGGCTTGTTCATGTGTCTCAATTCTTATTAATAGTGTTGTATAAGCAAAGTATATCATTTAAAGAGAACTGTAGAAACAGCATGCGCTGGAAAAAAATTTTAAACCACGTATGCTGATGATACAAACACAGTTCAGTACGTACGAGGCAGAAGAATCATCCATGGATAAAAAATACGATCATCTCCAAGCAGAAGCAGCTGCTCAAGAATTATGGCGCAGCAAAGATACCTATAGCTCAGAACATAACCCGGGGCCAGTGTATAGTATAGATACCCCTCCTCCAACAGTGTCGGGCTCGCTCCATATAGGGCATATTTTCTCCTATACCCAAACCGATATTATCGCTCGCTATATACGAATGAGTGGATATAGTGTGTTTTATCCCTTTGGCTTTGATGATAACGGACTACCTACAGAAAAATACGTTGAAAAGAAACTTGAGATTCATGCACATAGCTTGAGGCGCTCAGAGTTTATTCAGCTCTGTCTTAAAGAAACGGTAGAAGTCGAAAAAGAGTTTGAATCTTTATGGCGACGTATTGGTCTTTCCGTTGACTGGAAAGCCTGTTATTCGACCATTGATGAACGGTCTCGCTATATTTCCCAACTTTCTTTTATTGAATTATATAAGAAAAACTATATTTACCGCAAAAATGAACCGGCACTCTATTGCACTAACTGCAGAACGACCGTAGCACAGGCTGAACTTGATGATGCAGAAAAAGCATCAAGCTTTACCGATCTTATTTTTAAATCAGGCAACGAAGACCTTATTATCTCAACAACACGCCCTGAGCTTTTAGCTGCAGTGAATGCTGTCTTCTTTCATCCTAACGATGCGCGTTTTACCCATTTAGCAGGTAAAATGGCAACGGTACCCTATTACAATACTCAGGTTCCTCTCTTAGCCGATCCACTCGTAGACCCTGAAAAAGGTACCGGGCTTGTTATGTCATCAACTTTTGGTGATAAAACTGACGTCATATGGTACAAGACCCACAATCTCGCTTATAAACCTATTATAGGCCTCGATGGCGTATTGAAGCCCGAAGCTGGGCCTCTGGCTGGTATGCGTGTTCATTCAGCTCGTGAAAAGATTCTTGAACTGCTTAAAGAAGCAGGTTTAGTTAAGTCTACTCGAGCTATTACTCATACTGTCAACGTTCATGAGCGGTGCAAAAAAGAGATCGAGTACCTTATTCTCGAACAATGGTTCTTAGCGCTTCTTCCCTATAAGCAGCAGCTTATCGACGCTGCTCACCAAATTGAGTGGTATCCTGCATTTATGAAATCTCGATATATAAACTGGGTTGAGCATATAAGTTGGGACTGGTGCCTCTCGCGTCAACGCTTTTATGGTATTCCATTTCCAGCATGGCACTGTACTTCTTGCAACAAAATTCTGCTAGCAGAACCAGATCAACTACCTATCGATCCACAAGAAACACCGTATAAGGGGACCTGCCCCTGTGGTAGCTCAGCTATCAGACCCGATACCGATGTTATGGATACCTGGAACACCTCATCTCTCACACCTTATATCTGTGCAAGCTTGCGTGAACCACTAACGGAGAAGATATTCAGCACTGATAGCATTCCCATGTCGATGCGCCCCCAAGCTCATGACATCATTCGCACATGGGCATTCTATACGATAGCAAAGACCTGGATGCATACAGGAAAGATTCCTTGGAATAAAATCGTTATCTCAGGGCACGTTCTTTCGACGGAGAAAGAGAAGATCTCAAAGTCGAAGGGCAATAGCCCGTTGGCTCCCGAAAAGCTTCTTGCTTCATTTCCAGCAGACGCTTTACGCTACTGGACGGCCTCAGGCAGCCTCGGCTATGATATCTCCTTTTCAGAAAACCAGATTGGAATTGGTCAAAAGCTTCTCATAAAATTATGGAATGCATTCCGATTTGCAGAACCTGCTCTTATCGATCTCGACCTGACGAAAGTTCCTCACACTCTTGGCTTAGTAAACGAATGGATTCTCCATAAAGCGTCAGCCTGTTTCACTACCTATAGTCACTACTTCAAAGAGCATGAGTTTAGCCTGGCCCTCTCAGGAGTAGAGCAGTTCTTTTGGGGCGACTACTGCGATAACTACGTAGAAATTATTAAAGATCAGCTTCTTAACCCAGATGCTTACCCTGCTGAAGACGTTGCTGCAACACGGTGGACACTTGGGATCGTTGGCCTTCGAATTTTGCAACTGTATTCTCCCTTTGTTCCTCATATCACAGAATCACTGTATGGTCAGCTATATAAAGATAAAATCGGAGCAGAGTCTATTCATCAAACAAAGTTTAGCTCCTTTCAAACGCTGTATAGCTTTGAAGCATCGAGCAACGTAATGGCTACAATCTTGGAGCTGATCGCCCAGGTAAGAAAGCTCAAAAGTGAACACCAACTATCACTCCGTACTGAACTTGCGCTTCTCACTATCGAAACTGAAAATGACGCAGTTCGAACAGAGCTTCATACCCATGAACTTCTTATAAAAGGAGTCACCAAGGCACAAACCATCGCAACAGCACCAGTTCTCGCTCCTGGCCTGAGAGAAGAGCAGGGCGCCTGGTATGCGTCAATTAAACTATGATTACTTTGAAAAATCGCCAGCGACGGTTCCCTCTCAATCTTAAAAAGATTGAGAGAACCGTCGAGCGCATTCTCACTCTTTTAAAGTATCCTGATTTTGATATTGGGATTCTGTTCACTACCAATAAAACAATTCAAAGGTACAATAAGCAGTATCGACACAAAGATAAACCGACGGATATCCTCTCTTTTAGCTACCATCACCTTACTCCAGGGCAACGCATACAGGTAACCGAAGAAGAGGATAAGAATTTAGGAGATCTCATTCTCTCAATCGAATATATAGATAAACACAGGCTGAATCGATCATTAGAGGACCGCCTCACTGTACTGCTTATCCATGGAATCTGTCATTTACTTGGTTATGACCATGAAACGGATCGTGACTGGCGATCGATGCGAGCCAAGGAAGCGTATCTCTTAAAAAAATTAAGCTAAGCTCTTCAATCTCTCTTCTATCTGTTTTGTACGATACGTTGACATACCGAGCCACTTAAGTTGGAGGTCAAGTATCTCTTCTTCGCTCAAACGCCACGATTCATCAGATGCTCGAAGCCGCTTTGTAAGCTCATAGAGAGTAATTCCCGCACAAACAGAAATATTAAAACTTTCGGTAAAACCATAGAGGGGGACTTTCACAAAGGCGTCTGCATGCTCAAGCGCATACTGACTCAATCCATATTGCTCTGTACCAAATATAAGGGCAGTCTTTCTGTTAATCGGAAGCTCCTCAATGAGCATATCGTTCTCATGAGGAGTGGTTGCTACGATCGTGTAGCCAGCCGAGCGCAATGAATCATAACAAGCCTTCGTACTCATAGGCTCTTGATACGTGGTGAGGGTAAGCCATTGTGCAGACCCTTTCGCAATAGCCTGATCGACCACAAAGCGATGCTTCCCTTCTATGATATGTACATCTTGGACTCCAAAGCATTCCGCAGATCGCAATACTGCGCTGATATTGTGCCCTTGATAAATATCTTCCAGCACAACGGTAACTGCACGTGTTCGCTCACGTGCATAGGTTTCGATTTTTCGGCGACGCTCATCCGTTACATACTGAGCAAATTCATCGAAGATTATTTTTTTGAGAGCAAGCATAACGACCCTTTTATGAAGATTTCTTACCAGTATAGCAAAGTTACTCAAACTTTTCCCATTGAGATTTAGCGAACTATAAGACTGCTAGATCCAGCACCTTTGGAAGTCATTTCTGATCAAGGCTAAGCTGCACATCTTTTTGTTTTTTTTGTTGTATTTTTTTCAATCTTAGTATAGGCTTATGGAGAAATGAAGGGATACAATTTATAGAAGGATTTTTCTATGAAACTGTATTGTATTCTTATTGTGTTGTTCATTTCTACAAACTTCTTCTCTATAAAAGCCTATTTGTATGTTGCCTATGGCCTTAAATCACCAACAAATCAAAAAATTTCCCTCCTTGGCGCTCTTCATAAAAATCATACAGAATATGATGAATTTCAATTAACCGCAACGCTTAAAATCATAGAAGAAACTGAGAAGCTTCCACCAGATAACAAATTGAAATTTTATGTTGAATGTCCTCATGCTAATATCATTAACCCATTGATGGGTGCGATAAAATCTGTTGAAAATGGACTCATGTATTATACAAAGAATCTTGATTTACAAAACACAACCATTGAAGATTGTGACATACGTAAAGTTTCTGGAATGGCGCATCTATTGCTTATTTGTCCGCCAGCGCAAGCTTCTAAAATGCTTGGAATGATACGAGACGATCCCGAAGGAATAGCACGCCACTGGCGCGAGAGGTTTGGCTGTAGCATCGATACTCTGACCTTTAAAGATCTCCTGGACAATCATGATATGTTGCTGCAACAATCTAAGAGCTATAGAAACTCATGGAAATCACGCACGATAAGAAAGGCCTTCGATTGCTTGCTGCACGGAAGTCATTGTGGTCTTAAAATATTCATCCATCATCTAACTGAAGATGATCCGACTCTGGATCTTAATGAAACAGTTTTGCAGTATTCACTTCGCTACTGGTCAACCAACGGCCAGAGGCCTCACGATCTAATATTTGGACTTGTTGAAGCATTTTCAGATTTTCTCGATATGTATACATTGCATCAGATACTTTTATTACAGAATGACCCCAACTGCAAGAGCATCATCGTTTGCACAGGGAGTTCTCATAGTTCCAATATCTATGATGCTCTCAAAACAATAGGTTATCGCGATATAATTGATCCGATTGTAGACGATACTACTGTCAGTCCACCACCTCCACTCTCGTATGAATATTTCATGCAACTTCTCCGACCCTCAGAAGAATTAGAAGCTAGTTTGACCAGAACAGAAGTTCCTGGAGAATCTAGTGGCTGCGTAGTAATGTAGGCAATTGTACTATTCTTAATCAACTATTGCATAGTTTAATTATTTCTGATAGAACTAAAATAAAAACAATATTTATAATTCACGCAAGCCAGGAGAGTTTACGATGGTAAAATTAATTTTGTATACACTTTGCATGCTCATAGGGGCCCAGCTGCTCGCATTACAGCCTCATTTGATTGTTATAAATAACACAGATAAGGAAATTACACTCGAAGGTACGTCTAAAGCACCAATTACTATTATAGGAAAAGAGAATTTCTCTCTACCGATTAGCGTAAAGGGCAGAATTGAGATTCCCAACCCTATGCATCTTTCGCGCTTGAATATTGTCGAGAAGCGCGTGTTGCGAAGTCCCAAATCAGAATCTATTCTAAAGGCTGTCCAAAAAGAGATAGAGAGGGCATTAGAAGAACAGCTTGATATTTGGTTAACTATATCTGAAAGCCGCGGCCTCTATAATCTGGGATTTAAGCGAGTTAAAAGGCAGGTAGATCTTACACCTTTGGAACAGATTCCTGATCTGAGTACTTTAGAAGCTCCAGCTGCTGCAGCGGCGGCACCACCCCCAGCTGGCTAAGGCTAATTAATCTGCAGAGCCCACACTTATTAGGGCTCTGTAAAATTCATCCAATTCTTCTGCCCACTCTGCAGAACCTCCTCCATTGCAGCCTCGGCCATACAAAAATGAAACTATATCACGAATAAAATACCGTATTCATTGATAATAATAGTCATGCGATCTTCAGGCCAATTGCATACTCAAACTTTTCCCGTTGAGATTTGTCCCTTTATCGCTTACACTAGAAGCATGACTATATATTACCCAATCAAAGGATATTATGTGCCGCATTCTCTATTTGATTCTCACTATCAGTCTTTCAGCAGATATCGTTGCTCGCACTCACAATCCACGAAAACCAACCATTTCCACCTGCCACCTTCAGGATGGAGAAGCTACAATCCTGATTCATGGAACACTTTTTAGTAACGCATTAATTCCGCAGCCAACTACAGACTGGCTCGGCATCAAACCTGCATCACTCTGCGGCGCCACAGTAAAAAAGATCAGCAGATACCTTGGTACATCACCAGACTCATGTTACTTTTTTAGATGGTCAGGAAAATTAAACCCTCAGGAAAGAAAAAAAGCAGCTCAGCACCTTGCTTCTCTCATACGCTCACACACCGGGCCAATTACGCTCATTTGCCATAGCCATGGGTGCAACGTTGCATTATTACTAGCAGAGCTTGATCTGCCTGCTCAGCATATAGCAAAGCTTATTCTTTTAGCACCACCTGTACAAAAATCAACGTCACATCTCGTCACATCACCACTCTTTAAAAAAGTTATATCGCTCTATTCAACCGGTGATCTCATCCAAGTAGCTGACCCTCAAGGACTGCAGTCGAAGAATCCAGAATCACTGTTTTCGAAGCGACTCTTCGATCAGTCTCCAAACCTTATACAAGCACGAATCCTAATAGATAAACGCAGTCCAAGCCATATAGACTTTGTACTTTCACGATTTTTGAAAAAGCTTTCTGCTATTGTTACACTTCTTGAGGAATCAAACCTGAGCGAATGTATCGTTAATATCCCTCAGGGTAATAGACTTCCACAGGTAGTACATAAGGATGAAGTCGCCTATCTTCCACGAGCTGCTCGTAAGCGCTTCCTAGCCTAAGGACCTCTATGACCAAAAGAGTACTTCTTTGTTGCATAATTCTCAGCCTTCTCACCGGTTGTGGTGGCGGCCATAAAAAATATTATGACCGCAAAAAAATCACCTTGCAAAAAAGCTTCTTCGCAGGTCCTCTTCGAGACGGGCACCTCACGGTCTTCATTCATGGAACCAAACAATCACTACTTTCTCGCATGGTACATAAACTTGATTACCCTCTTGGAATCGTTTCAAGCTCAATAACAACGACCAATTCTGTACTTGCTGGCATTGCCCAATCATTAAATGTAGCTGATCCACTGGAATATCCTCGCGATAGTTTCTATTTCTATGGTTGGCCAGGAAAAATGAACTTTCCCGCCCGCTTCAAAGCTGCTGAGAGGCTCTATGGAGTAATAAAAGATCACAAGGGGCCACTCACTATTATCGCACATAGTCATGGATGCAATGTAGCACTCAATCTTGCAACTCTCGCAGCAGAGGATCCACAGGGCACCTTTAGCGTAGATCGTCTTATTTTATTGGCACCGCCTGTACAAGAAGTAACGAAACCTCTCGTGCATTCGCCGGTATTTAAAGAGGTTTACAACTTCTACTCAACCGCCGACTTGTTCCAAATAGGCGATCCTCAGGGCATTTATTGGGAGTCATATCACTGCACAGAACCCGGAACGAAGGTACCGCTCTTTTCAGGCCGTACGTATAACCCGGCACCCAATCTCATGCAAGTGCGTATTTTGCTCGATTGGCAAAGTCCCGGACATATTCACTTTATGTTGAGCAGGTTCTTAACGAAACTTCCTCTCCTTATGCACATGACCAAAAATGCAAAAGCTGCTGGAGGGTATGAACGATGTGGAAACTGCTATATCATAAATATACCGCTCTTTGATCAGCCAGTTCATTTTGTTGAACCGTGTCAATTAAAAGGACGATATGTTCCTCGATCAACTTATTATAAAGATCGTAAGAAGTTTGCAAGTTCAGCAAGGCAAGTATGAAGATGCTTAAACGGTTAGGTTGATTTTTCTTCGATGCCCTCTGATCCAGTCATAGGAAGCTCTGGGCAGACATCACTGGCACATTCGGGTAAACGCTCAATGAGTGCTTCAACGACAAGTGCATCCGAATGCTTCTTCCATCTCTCAACTCGTTTAATAACAGACCAGAAATCATTCAGGCCTTGCTTGGCACTATATAATGCGCAGATGCTAACTATCGTATAAAAAATAGTGCGCTCTAACCGAGGCAACTCACACCACACGTCAACATCACAGTGCTCGATCCGCTCAACTGTTCTACCAATCCAACCATCTTCTATGTCAGGATCACGAGTGTACTCAGTATCAAAGCAGAAGACCGGAATTTTGTCCCGCTTAACACCACCGATCTTAAAATGACTTTGATGATAGTAAGCATACCCTAAAAACCCAAAAAACGCAGCCGCTGAACACTTAATAAGGCCACTCAGCACATGCTTTATATCGCTTAAGCCGCAACTATGAAGAGCACAATATGTTTGATTCGATACTTCCTGGGCTCTTGCTCGATACCGCGCTTTTTGGTCAGCCTGTATAAAATATCCTGGGATTACAAAATTGCGCACTTCAACTGGATTTGATGCCTCAATAGCCATCATAAGTTTATCTTCGGTCAACGGAACAGCATTCTCCTCTTGTGCACATAGTGAGCATACTTGAGCCAGAATCATTCCGAGAAGTATAGGTAATCTATTCATGTGGATCCTTTCTTACGCGAGTACTACATTATGAAAGATGCTACTCTCACCAACTTCAAGACGACCCTTCTCATAATTTTTTACTATCTCTGTGATAACTTTTCTTGTGACCCCACATTGTGTTTATTATTTTTGTCACGTGGATTGCTCCCCCAGCGTCAACTGACCGATTGACTATAAGGTTCTGGACAAGTGCCCTCATTACATTCAGGTAAACGCTGGATAAGCGCTTCGACGGCAAGAGCATCGTTATGTTTCTTAGCACCCTCTGTTCGCTTAGCAACAGACCAGAAATCGGCCATACCCTATTTGAAATCAGCATAGATCACCTCAACTTGTTTAAGCAAATCTAATTGCCAAGTTCCAACTACCCCATCATTGTTTGTTACCTTTATGCCCTCAATGTTGCAACCAGCCGCATCAGATTTTGTGTACGTTAAAGTCTTTATATCCGGCACAAAGCAACCTAACTTCACGTTTCCTCGATAATACTTATACCCAATAATTCCAAAAAGTGCAGCAGCTGAACACTTAACAAAGCCACTCACTATTTTTGCTAGATCTGATAAGCCATAACTATTAAGCTCAATATACGTTTGATTCGATACTTCCCGGGCCCTTTCTCGATACCGTGATTTTTGATCAGCCTGTATAAAATATCCTGGGATTACAAATTTGCGAACTTCAACTGGATTTGATGCCTCAATAGCCAGCATAAGTTTATCTTCGGTCAGAGGGACAGCATTTTCTTCTTGGGAATATACTAAAGACACATGAGCCAGAATTATCCCGAGGAGTATTATAGGTGATCGATTCATTTGGCTCCTTCCATGGCATACATTATCAACAAAAGCAACGTGCTACTCAAGAACTGACTAATTTTACGGTTTCCGTGACGACCCTCAGACATTAAGTCTTTATTATTTCTGGAGGAATCCCATTTTGGCAAACTGGTAACCGCTGGATAATTGCTTCAACTGCCAGTGCATTATGATGATTTATATAGCGCTGACTTCTTGTTCCCAAGGTTTTTAAATCTTTCAAACCTCGTAAGGCTACATACGCTCCACACAAGGCAGAACCTATTTTAGTCCTGACTCCTTTTAAACCTTCAAGGCTAAACTTGTCGACTTTAGGCTCTGCAGGAAGAGCAGGAGCAACCGCAGCCGCAGCACCACCAACCGTTGGGGGAGCATCGCCACCCTCTTTAGCAGAATACCACGAAGAGAGCTTAGGTGCAGCATACCACAGAGCGCTAGCGCCAAGTGCGCATTTCGTTAGACCAATCAGCAAACGCGCAATATCTGAAAGTCCAAATTCATTCAGTTCCATATACGTTTGATTCGTCATTTCTTGAGCCTTAAAAAGATACTCTTTCTTTTGATCTGCGCGAACAAAAAATCCAGGCATTAAAAAATGACTTGCAGCTACAGGATCAGATGCTAATATAGCTGCCATAATCCTATCTTCAGCAAACGGTATAGGTGCTCCCTCTTCTGAGCATAAAGGTAAGACTGCTAGAAGAGCACCCGCAAGCATAATTTTTTTCATTGTGATTCCCTTTCACGTTAAGCATAGCGCATGATGCATCAAAAAATCAATATGCCTAATGATTTCAGTGTATATCTTGAAAGCTACAAGCGCAACTGGTATGCGAACAGCTCACTTTCGCTTCGTTACAAGTATAATACTAGCGCCAAAAAGAATTACTGCAAGCACTAGCATAACAACTATCATTCGATTCTCATTGTCAACACATTGTTCCCTCTGCATTCCACTTAGAAGGATGAGAAATCCAAGAAAAGAAATCACTGATAGTGCAACAATTAAAGCTCGAAAGACCTTTTTGAGTGTACCTGACGTAATGAAAAAGCCTATCAACAAACACCCTAAGGTCAAAGCTAAACAACTTAACAATACCGAACCAGGCCATCCTAAGATTAAACTCACCGTATACCCTCGTTACCGAAACCAATCACATGAAGAGAAAGTTACCCCACATCCAATGATGGCACTTTTGTACGATCTACTTATAAAATCATCTGCACCGGCAACAAGATAGAATTCGGGAGTAAAATAGATTCGATTGAGCCACTTAAGATGCGGCCTTCTATCACAGAGATCAAAGCGATTGTGCCCTCTAAAATCAAACGCTTCAAATGTGCTTACCCAGCCCCAAGGATCATAATAATCGCAAGCAATACCTGCCGTTCCTTCAATTATCCCGGCACGCAAGGTCCAACGATTTAAGAAATGGCATCCCAGCTCTAGATTCAGCCTAAACCCATCACGACGCTCTTTCATCCCTGCAATGAACTTTCGGTCATCACATTCAATAAACTTCTTTGCAAACCCCTCATGAGAATAAACAAACCCGAGCTGACCAAAAAATGAGCTGCAGGGATAGAATCGGCCATCACAATACCATTTTACATTAGTCTTACAGCGGGGCAATACCTCAAGATGGCTATCAATTCCAAATCCTATTCCTCGCACTTTTTCTATACAGCACTTTGCATACTGAGCCGTCGATTGTATATCCTCATACAAGTTAGCATCGGTCAACAGCTTTCCCAAACTCCCTTCGCCAGCAGTCAGCTTTTGCGCAAGATCACCCACTTGGCGTACCGGAACTTTCATCTGATGAAGTAACTCTCCCACATTCGAGGCAACTTGAGAAACCGCATCAGCAGTTTCTTGGAAGGTATGCGTAGAAGTTTGCGTCGACTGCATAAGCTGCTGAAGCAATGCATCAATAGGTTCGAGTCGTTTATGGATAGAGCGCAACAATGCTTGTGCCTCTTCTGACATGTTCTTAAAGGAAGTACTTACCGTTTCTACATGATCAACTATTTTTTGGAAGGCATAAAACAGATCGTCCATACCGATAAACTGACGAGATTGGTAGGCAAGCGTTCCCCCATCTTTAATTCTGCCTGCTTCCTTGGTTCCCGGAATAATTTCGAGAAATTTAGCTCCCAGCAATCCTTCTTGGCGTACAAGGGCCTGAGCATCGTTATAAAGCGGGTATTCCTTCATGATGTTTAATGAGAGGCAGACTTTCATATCTTCCGGTTGCAAGCGTAACGATTCAATCCAGCCTACTTTCACACCGGCTATCTTAATATCGCCCCGTTGCACAAGGCCGGCTACATCTTTAAATCGAACAGTATAATGAGCATACCGTGCAAGGTCAAGACGAATGCTACCAATTTGAAAGCTGATGTACACAAAGAGTGCAACAGCAGCGAGTATAAAAACACCAACTATGGTTTCAGATTTTAAATGCAATGGAATGTCCTTATAACTAGAGCCAATAGAGTTTCGATACTCTAAAAATTATACTTTTTGGAGATACATCCGGTCCGGGCTCACTCAATTCTATCAGAGCATAGATTTTTTGTGTAATGCTACCGACAGTACAATAAGATACCACAGAAAAGGCAGTTGCTTCAAATTCTGCAGAAAATAATTCAGCTATTCCTTTCTCAAGTGCTTGATACTTCTTTCCATAGACCGGTGCCAATAGCTGATCCCATTCAGTAGCCCATTGAGTCGTCGGCTTTATTTTCTTAATGGCGTCCTTGCTTGGATTTTCTTCTTTGGTAATGCCTAAGATTCTTTTTGCAGATCGTGTCAGGAGCCACGGATTGAGTTTCCCCTTCTCAGGGCGCACAGTCAACAGATCTGTAAGAAAAATCAACTTTTTCCCCTCTTCTTTCGTTACAAACAGACGGTCTTTCGGCGGAGTAAAGAGTGGAATCTTCAATAGTTCGGTTACATCTTCAGGCATACGTTCATACTGTCTTTTAAATTGAACAAGCGCCTCTTTCAACCGGATATTCGTCTCCTTCTTAAGCAGTTCTTGAAACGCAGCAAAGGGACTGGGATGTTCTTTGTTTGTTTCAGCTGCTGCAGCCTTCTCTTTTTCTTCACCCTCCTGCTTTTCTATCTTTTCACCTCCAAGCTCAGCATCAAAATCGGTTAGATTAAATTTACCTCCTTCACTTGCCAGATAATAGGAAATGGTCCCCTCAATCTCAGGAGATTCTATCTTTTGCCATTTATTGAGCACAGGAATAACCTTAGCTGCCCACGTTGGCAACTCCGATTCTTCCTCCTTAGATTCATTCGCTTTCCCCGTTTTTTCTTCTTTGGGAAGCACCAATGAAAGTTTGCTCAGAACACATTCTAAAGAACTAAACACTAAAAGGCGCACGTAGGAAGTCTCTCTCGCCAGACGAGTTTGCGCCTGATACCGAAAAGATTCTCTCACTACCACTGTAATGAGCGCAACTGCTGATGATATAATCAAGAGGGTAAGCATAATTATATATCCTGGCTTATTCATGGGACATTCCCTCCAGGTTGGGGCGGCGTCTGCGGTTTTTTACCAAAGATGTTTTTGGCAATATCTTCAAGCCTTGAAAAGAGCGTTTCCTGCTTCTTTTCCTTATACGGATTATAAGCATATACCCTATGCATTGATTCGAAGGGATATTCTCTGCCACCTTTATCAACAATTCTCCCTCTACAGGTTACAAAAGCTGGAATGAGGCTCTTATACTTTTGCCAAATTTCTTGAGCATTCCACTCCTTTATACGGGCCGGCTTAGGACGCCGACGCTCCTTTTCTTCCCCTTGCGGAACCGATTCAAAAATCGTTAATTCTAATTCAAACTGTTTAATCCCGGTCAATAGTTCATAAGAAGGATAGAAATCCGGCGCTTTCATATCGTTCACCTCAAGCTTTTGTGCACTGAAGCGATACATAAGTCGTGAAACTTCGGGCCGCTGTGGATCTTTTTCAAGAATATAGGCTACCCGAAACATCGAAGGTTGTAACTGCATAGTTCCATCAGCTTCCAACAGCTGAAGCCCGCCAGTGGTTATAAATGACCAAAAGAAGTGATCTTTTTGCGTATCTAAATAAAATACATTCTCAATCGCTTTTTCCTTCTCAGGAGCCTTCTTCTGCGGCTTCTCTTCTTTGCCTTCTTCCGCTTTCTTAGACTTCTCCTGCGCAGCAAAAGCTCGTATTGAGCTCGCTGGAGCAAACATACCGGTAGCATCTTTTTCTAACTGCGTACAAAAGGCCATGAAGGGAATATCAGCATCGATGACTGAGTTAATACGACTTACTGTTTTGCGCGTTTGGGACAGCAACTGAAATAAGCTCAACGATACGATCGCAGCCATAAAGATAGCAACAATCAGCTCTATAAGAGAAAATCCCGATCTCATGATTTCCCTTTCTTCGTTTCTTTCCCAGGCACAAATTTCACTCGAGTAACCGTTTCCTTACGAGTACCAAATGCCATGCTCCACTGAGCAAGCACCTGCTCAACGACTGTATGCTCAAACTGCTTGAGGGGCTTACGAGAAACAGAATAGGTCAGCTCAGTCTGAGGATCTTCGATCGTCTTTTTTTGCGGCTCAGTACGCTCATATAAGGCATCCCGATCAGCCTCCACAAAATAACTACGCATAAAAGGAAGCCGAATAATGAGTGCATGGGCTGAATAGACACCACGAGACAAGACGCCCTGCAAGCTCAACAAAGTTGTTACACTCACGCCTACAATCAGCACTGCAAGCAATACCTCAATTATACTTAATCCCGGTTTATTCATTAAAATTCCTCCATAAGCGCGGAAACTGAAGCTAATCATAAATCTTCGTTATTATTTAACAGCTCCCTCACTGCTCTATACTAAACATATATTCTATCAAATTTTCCAAAAGCAAATAGAGATATAAAAGAAGATACGTTTACCTTCAAGAACAGATCTACATAATCAGCATCGCAGATAAACCTCTTGGCCGAGGTACTAGTTTTTCATATTTTTATCCCCTTCCTAAAGAGGGATCTTTCACTGTTATACCGCCCCATATGGCATTTCTAAGCCCAGCGTGAATTTTGAAATCTCAATTAGTGCTCTGCAACGTGGGCGTGGCTGCAGCAGCGGTATGAGCGGAAAGTGAACTCTTGAGCTCTGCATATGGTAGAGCAAACGCTCTTCTCATATTCGAAGCTTCAACTCAGTCTCTCTTTTTTTTCTGTCAATCTCACACCTTAAACTAACTATAGTACATATAACCAAATTCAGTTAATTTTTCGATCTTAACCCCACACTTAAACTGTGTATCAGGAGAAAACGTTAAACTCTACTATTAAGCAAGCTTTACAAGACAGACTACTTGGCCGTTTAAAAGCGATAGACAGCACTCAATAGCTCAAGCCTCTGCGCAAGAAATTTGATACCTTCCTTCAATGATGCTCTATCGCTCTCCCTTTAAAAGCCCTGCCTTTACCATCTTTCCGTCAGGAACCTTCTACACTCAGAACTACCCAAAAAGACTATTATCATCTTTGCACCAGCGTCTCAGTTTTACCATAAATTTGGTTGCAATCTCAGAATAACCTTTTTCTGCAGCAAGTAGTGCCAGCTCAATTGCAAGTTCTTCCGTAAGCTCAGAGCCGTACCTCAGAACCCTGTTAACCAACCGCAAATTACCCGAATCAACCGCAAATCTTAACAATGATTCGCTGGGCTTTACACCCATATTGAAAATAAGCCATAACATTCCGTCTAAATCCTCTCTGTCTTTTGCTTGCTCCAAGAGCATCCAACTAACATCATTCCATTCAGCGCCTAAGAAGGAGGAAGTCCGCCATTCATTAACAAACTTGTTTAGGACTGGTATATCAAGCAAGCATAAAGCTATCCCAAGAGCACGATAATCCGGCAAGCTCTTGCCCCTAAGATAAGACTGACGATTTTCAAAGTAGTTTTGTGCATAAAGACCTAAGTCTTCAGGAATTATTTTAATAATAGAATCAAGAGCTCTGTATCGTTGCTGATCTAGGCTTAACATACTTGACTTGCATAACCTATTTGCATTGCATAACATATCTTCTTGAGCGGGCACTTCAGCCCGCATAAGAAGGAGCACAATCGAAAGATGATTATTTTTTGCTGCATAATGAATTGGCAGCCGGGATATATCGTCCACATCGTTTTTCGCGCCATTAAACAGAAGAGTTCGTACCGCCTCAATCTTGCCCTCCTGACTTGCATAATGCAATGGTGTCTTGCCGTTGCTACTTTTTTCATTAACATCTGCAACCCCATTACTGAGCAAGCATTCAATTGCCGGTACATTACCGTCCATCGCAGCCCAGTGAAGCGGGGTAAGGCCGTAATTATCTTGTTCATTTATAAAGACGCCTCTGCTTATGAGGTATTTAAGGACAGCTATATGGTCCGCCTCACAAGCAAAATGACACACTGCTCCATCTATACGAGCCTCATTATTTAGGAGAGACTGAAGAGCTTGCAAATGGCCATTTTTAATCGCGTAATGGAGAGGAGTGAGTCCTTCATTTGTTTGTGCTTCTATATCAGCACCTCTTAGCAAGAGATATTCAATAGTCCCAGTATGACCATTTGCTGCTGCATAGTGTAAGGCAGTATGATTATTTTTTGAACGCTCGTCTATAGAAACTCCTGCGCTGAGAAGAAGTTCGACAGCTTCTGTGTGCCCACCCATTGCTGCATTATGCAATGGAGTAACACCCTCATCTCCCCCGAGACAATCTAATTTAGCTCCTTTGCTTATAAGCCATTTAAGCGCAGCGATCTGACCAGTTTTTGCAGCGCAATGCAGTGGGGTATTGCCATGTGCTGTTTGGGTGTTTACGAATGCAGCAGTATTACAAAGAAATTCCAGAGTATCTACGTGGCCATTGAACGCAGCTGCCAACATTAGGCTAGAATTATCTATTGTCGTACAGCTGAGTAATTTGATTGCTTCAATATGACCATTTAGAGATGCATAATGTATAGGAAGCCACCCGCCATTTGTCTGCGCATCTCTAGGAGCACCGCGCTCTAACAGTAATTGAATTGCTTCCCTATGACCTTTTTGAGCTGCATAATGCAAAGGAGTCCATCCTCCTTTTGTTTTGAGGTTGACTGAAGCCCCCTGATCCAAAAGTATTTTAATAACTTCGGTATGCCCTCTCTCAGCCGCGGCATGTAGAGGAGTCATTTTGCCATTTGATTGAGAATCCACATCAGCACCCCTAGCTAGAAGCAATTGAGTCAATCCATCATGACCATTCTGAGCTGCATAATGCAAAGGAGTCCATCCTCCTCTTGTTTTGAGGCCGATTGAAGCACCCTGATCTAAAAGTATTCTAATAACTTCGGTATGGCCTCTCTCAGATGCCGCATGTAGGGGAGACATTCCACCATTTGACTCGGCGTCTATACAAACATCTTTAGCTGCTAGAAGCAGTTTGACGGCTTCTACATGGCCATTCTGAGCTGCATAATGCAAAGGAGTCCACCCTCCTTTTGTTTTGAGGTTGATTGAAGCACCCCCATTTAAAAGCATTTTCATAACTTTGATATGGCCCCTCTCAGATGCCGCATGTAGGGGAGTCATTCCGCCATTTGATTGAGCGTCTATACGAACGTCTTCAGCTGCCAGAAGCCGCCTAACTTCGCTTATTCGTCCATTTTGGGCTGCAACATGCAAAGGAGTCCATCCGGTTGCATTGACGTTGATTGGCGGACCGTTGCGATCCATAATATTGTCGCACCTCTCTCTTTGCATTCCATCGATTATCGAAGATACGAATAACAAAAGGCATAAGGCATATTTTCTTATCATCAGGCTACTCCCTTTATGAAAAAAATAGTTTTTGAAATAAATAAATAAACTACCATTTTATTTTTACGATTACAAGATAGTCGTAAGTACAACACTAACGCAACGTATATCCGCTGTAGAGACTTAGAAAATCACTTTTTCCGCATTGAGCTTCCCAGCGAGCCGCGCTCAATAGATATGGCATGGAGCTACAAGCTTTTTAGCGCACGCGAAATATGCTCGTAAAAGGGTTTAAATAGAATTCGTAATTACCACCTTGTGGGTTCTTTGCCCGGACTGTCTGATCGGTAATGAATAATATAACCTCCTGACTTATTCCCTCAGGATTAATCAGAAAATAGACCGTTCTCTTATTCGCTCCAATCCCAAACTGACTTTTTTTATTTATCAGAACATCAGTCAACTCTATCGCAGGATTAATAGCGATCGGCTTTCCTTTCGCTGTCCCTGTGGCAGACTGTAGCTCTACCGTCTTGGCATCAAAATTGAAAAAGATGCGCTGCACTGTTCCGGTACGCAGAGCGGTTTCTACTCCATCACCAACCAGGTTATTTAAACGTCCAATAAACTCCTCAGTTGGAGTTTGCCCCGAACGTAAAAATCGAGGAAGACCCATGGCTGTTATAATCCCGATAAGGAGTATAACAACCACGATCTCTATAAGCGTAAATCCGCGCTGCATCAGCCTTGAGCAGTACGGGGCGAATTAATATGGCTTGTTCCTTTTGAACCTATAGAATAGAGCTCGTAGGGAGGCCGAGAACCTTTAGGAGAAAGCACATAGACAAAATCATGCTTCCAAGCATCTTTCAGTTCATCCTCGCTCACTAATGGCTGTTGCCATTTTCTTTGCAACGCAGGCTTAGAAGGTCCGTCGATCAACTCTCTAAGATCGGAAGGATATTCGCCAACAGTTGAATCATACGCCTCGATAGCACTATCAAGGGCAGCTAACCTGGTATTGGTATTTGATAACTTAACCCGTTCTAAGTATTTCAGACCACCAATTGCGCCGGCAGCAAGCACACCTATAATTGTGATAACGATCACAATTTCTACTAAACTAAAGCCTTTTCGTACCATCATAGATAACCCTTTCGTGTTTCTTTTACTGTAATTTATCGGCCATACTTGTCAAACTCTGGATAGGAAGCATAATTGATGCTACAACAAATCCAACAACAACAAACATCACTATAAGCATGACAGGTCCTAGCAATGCTGACAAGGAATCTGCTCGCTCTTTTAAATCATCTTCATAGTAGCGCGCTACGGAAAGAAGCATCGTATCTAATTGACCACTCTGTTCTCCCGTATTAATTAAATAAATCGCAACGGGCGGAAAAATCTTGGTCTCTTTTAAATACTGAGCAATCTTGCCCTGCCTGATAATATTCTCACGTGCCTTTTCAAGTGCATCAGTGAGCACCTTATTATCAACAATCTTTACCACTATGGTAAGTGATTCTGCTAAATTTACTCCTCCTTCGACGAGCATACCAAGCGTTCTACAAAATTGAACGATTGCGCCCGTTTTAGCAAAATATCCAATAAGAGGAAGCCGCAACTTCCACGAATCAAGCGTATATCGGCCCGAAGGGGTCGATTTCCAAAACCAAAAGAGTCCTCCTATGAGACCCACTATCATTAAAAGTAGTATATAATGATTGATCACAAACTTAGACATAGCTAATAATATACGAGTCGGCAGGGGTAATGCAATATTTTGTCCCTGAAAGACCGTTTCTATTTGGGGTACCACAAACGTTAAAAGTCCAATAACAACTAAGACAACGATTATAAGTTGGAATATTGGTTGGCGTAATGCATCGGTTACCGTCTTTCTAATTTCTTCGCGTCGTTCGAGAAAGTCGGTCAATCGCTCTAAAATACTTTCAAGTTTTCCGGTTGCTTCTCCTGCCTTAACAAGCTGTATAAATATTGAATCGAACGTCTCGGGAAACTTAGAAAGGCCATCTGCTAATGAACGACCTTCTTTTATACCATCTTTTAACTCAATAACAATACTTCTCAGGCCCCCTTCGGTCTGCTCAACAAGAAGCTCGAGTGCTTGCACCAGAGGAACACCCGCACGCAAGAGGACTGAAAGCTGCTTCGTAAAAAAGATCTTATCCTTAAGACCTACTTTTTTCTTAAAAATACGCTTATACCAAGGCTCGGAAGCTCCCTCAGAAACGGCAGTCTCCACCTTTACGGGAAAGAGCCCCTGCTTTGCTAAATGCTCACGAACAGCAGATGCCGTTGCCGCATCAACATGGCCGGTCACACGTTTTCCTTCCTTTGAAAGAGCTTGATAATAATATAATGCCATATCTTTTGCCTTGATCTGAATATCACTCCATGATAGGATATCTCTACTACTGTATCATTGAGGAGATTTTATGAAAAGTACTTTTGTTCGCAAAGCATCTCTAGGCATATTTCTAGCTCTATCACTATCCCCATCTACACATGCTCGTGAAATGATAGAAGTCATTGAAGAGCAAGCACAAAAGGTTCCCCTCTCTGTCACACATACTTTGAAGCTCCCCTTGCACTTTTTTCAAAAACTTACCTATTCACAAAGGAGCCTCACCAATTTTCTTGAAGAGGTATACAACCACAAACGTTATGCTCAAGATTTTTTAGCACTGAATTTTCTTCATCCACTTTCCGGCCTCGAACTTGCATCAAATAGTAAGCATCCTCGCCAATTTGCATGTAAGATACTCCGCTTATTTGATCCTAAACTTCACCATATCTTCATTAATCCCTATGCAGTCTCAATATTCCTTGAACAAAGCATGCCACTTCTTGCTCCTCTTAGTAACCTCAAACAAGAACGAGCCCATTCTATTAAGGCAGTAAAAGATTGTATCGGAAGTGCACTTATCACCCATTTTAAGCAACTACGTTTGAACCCAGACTTGACACTCACTGAGTTAGCAGAACAGGTGATTGAAACACTCGAAGCAAAGGATGATTGTTCAGTGCGTGAACTACAACATGCTATCCATCATTTTCTTTCACAGGTGTTTTCCTGCCTTATCTGGGACCCTACGGATGAAGAATCATGGGAAATTATTAAGACACTGATGCACCAGCTGACAGCATATGAAGATAATTCATTGATCGATCATGCAATGCTTGATAATATACTGTGGACTCTCGTCCATCAAGTTTCGTATTATCTTCTTTTAACGCCTCAAGATATTCCTTCTACGATCTTTGATCAGATACGCGCCGATCTTGACGATCAAACATCACCTTTGTTGGCACCTGAACGAGAAGCACATATTACGACGAAGCTAACATTTCTTGCCCAAGCGGTCATGGAAGCCGAAGTAGTGGCCAGAGCACATTCACTTGGGTATATTCTTCCTTCGTAAAAAAAGAGTTCTGCTTTCATCGTTTTCCTGCTACTCTTAAAAGGGTTTTAACTGTAGGGGGTAAATCATGGTAAAACGTAGGGGTAAAGGTAAGCTTGAGGTTATTTGCGGTTCAATGTTTTCCGGCAAATCTGAAGAACTTATCAGGCGAATTCGACGTGCCGAATTTGCACAACAAAAAACATGTGTATTTAAGCATCGCATAGATGATCGTATGACCATCGAGCATATTCATGCTCACAATGGGGATACGTACAAGGCAATCGCCCTTGAACATCCTGCTGATATAGGACTATTTGTTACTGATGATATTCAGGTTATTGGGATTGATGAAGTACAGTTCTTCAGCGCTGACATCATTCCCACTCTTATGAATTTAGTAGATATGGGCAAGCGCGTGCTCGTTGCCGGTCTCGATTTAGATTTTCGAGGTCTGCCATTTGGAACTATTCCAACACTCATGGCTTTTGCTGATTCGGTCACTAAATTAAATGCAGTCTGTCTCCTCTGTGGCAATGACGCACAATTTACTCAGCGACTGATCAATGGCAAGGTAGCGAGGTTCGATGATCCCATCATTCTCATCGGTGCCGAAAACTGTTATCAGGCACGCTGCAGAGATTGCTTCACCATTGATAAAACTGCATGGACACTCTCTCAACAAGCGGCTCTCTGATGGCTAAAGCAAGCACCTTCTATACCTGCGAGCACTGTTCCTACCAAACGATTAAATGGCTAGGTTGCTGCCCTGAATGCAAGGCATTCGATAGCATACAACTCTTGCCAGCTTTACGTGCACAGGATAAAACAGCGCAGCTCTCAGACTTACTGCATATTACGCCTCAACCGTTGAAGCGCATGCTCTCGGGAATAAAAGAATGGGACTCCGTCATGGGAGGCGGCATCGTACCGGGAAGCTTTAGTATACTTACCGGCGACCCGGGCATAGGAAAGTCTACACTCCTTCTGCAGATTGCATCACGACTTGCACAGAATTACAAGGTATTTTATTTTTCATCGGAAGAATCACTCGAACAAGTAAAAATGCGCGCAGAGCGACTCAACTGTTTACATCCTCGATTATTATTCTCAGATGAACCAAACTTGGACAGCATAATAAGCACCTGTGAAGAACTAAAGCCTGATATTATCATTATCGATTCGATACAAAATTGTTCATTTACAGAAACTGCATTTCAAGGCAGCCTCGGTCAACTGAAAGAAGCGGCCTTCAAACTCATGCGTCTTGCCAAGGAAAAGTCGATTGCTGTCTTTGCAAGTGGCCATATCACAAAGGAGGGAATCATCGCAGGCCCAAAAACTCTTGAACATATGGTCGATGCAGTATTCTATCTCCAAGGAGAAGATCGCTGGCAAACACGAATATTACGTTCCGTAAAAAATAGATTCGGCACCCTGAGCGAACTCGGATTTTTCCAGATGGAGGAACACGGACTTCAGGAAGTACCCAATATTAATGCTCAGCTCCTTGAAGATGTTTCTTATTCACCTGGATCGGTGCTTATTAGCTTTATTGAGGGCTCTCGTCCTCTTCTTATAGAACTCCAAGCATTAGTACTCAACTCCCACTACGGCATGCCTCAACGGGTAGTTTCAGGCATCGATCATACCCAAGTGATACTTATGGCAGCCATCTTAGAAAAATATCTTCAGATAAAATTAAGCTCTCAAGATATATTCTTTAAGATAAGTGGAAGCTTCAAAATAAAAAGTTGTGCAGCCGATCTAGGGATCGCACTTGCACTCCTCTCTAGTTATTTTCAAAAACCACTTCCCGAAAAGTCTCTTGCACTTGGCGAGATAAGCTTAACCGGTCAGATAAAAGCAGTGAACTGTATAAACATTCATACGACAGAAGCAGAAAAGTTCGGTATCACTCGCCTTCTTCTTGCTTCCAATCAGAAAGTAGAAACATCCTGCTCAGTCATGCACTTTTCTCACATTTATGATCTGGTGAGACTCTTTGGCGAGAGCTGAAGCCCCTATGATAAAACGGACGCTGGTCACCACTTCAATAGAAGTGGAAGAAGTGAAACTCATAGCTGACCACTTGCAGAAAGCACTGTTAATACGCTGCAGATGGTGCCGCTGCGCTAGCCGCAGATGGTCCGACCGCACTAGCACCTGCTGCTTCCCGTTCATAAAAAAACGTAACTGGAGTAAAAGTCTCCCATTGAGCCCCTGCAGCAATGCTCCTTACAAACTCATCCTGCATGCTAACCTGTCCATCATTACAGAGGTACCAATGGGAACCATCAAGAACCAGTGCTGTATAATGACCACCCGTAGGACTTCCTTTATGCATAATCACTCCTTTAAGCCGATAACGCGTTGAAACAGGAGCACTCATATACGGGCTTAGATCTAAGTGTTCAAGCGGAAACGTTATACAGTTTGTATATTTAACAGGCTGGCCTAGTTGAAAACCAGTTCGTCTGAGTGAAAAAATGATATACTCTTGTGTTTCGCTAATTGACGTAGATTTTGTAACTCCATCGCGGTAAGCCCTGTAGGCGCCCATTTCTTCTCTTGCAAAATGGTAAGCCAGACAGTCATCTAAAGTCTTCTCCTGACCATCCATAATAAGGGGAAGATGACCATGAAATGTTTCATTTTCATTCAAAAATCCAGCATCTCTATGATTATAGGTTTCTTTCCACTTCACCTTAAAGTGAGCATAAAGACCATCAGCCTGCTCTTGTGAATGAACATCACAGTCTAGGGGATGGAAGACCATACGACCAAATAATTTATCGATAAACTCACCTGGACACTGCTCATCATCGTTTAATTTAATGAGGTTTACAATCGAAGCAAGACGAAGCGGCTTGAGAGCCTCAACACCAGCAATACGCGCACTATAACATAGCCTTATCAATTCCTGGAAGTACTGACATGCCGTCGCTTGCTTAAACAGCTCGTGATTGCGCACATATTCCACGAAGTTCGGCAGAGCCAAAAGACACTGTAGCGTCGAATTTGCGTAGCAGGTAGTTCCAAGATTTACTAGGCCCAACGGTGCATTATGAGGATCTGCAGGAGACCCTATCATTATATATCGCTTCAAAAATTGTATATATGCCCACGCCTCACTGTCCGGCGTTATTTCTGCATTCAATGGATCGATAACTATAAGAGCTACCTGTTTTTGTTCACACACAATAGCCACCATCAGTATGATTCGATTATTAGAAAGTTTACACTTAAAGTAATAATGCCCATGGCGAGCTAATTGCGCAAGGATAATTTTTGAATAATCAGCAAAAGGGCTGATAAGATTCTGACAGTCATGGCTCTCGTAGCCTAAACCAGCTGCAGATCTACTGAGAGTAGTCGTGCAAAGCGTCGCTTGCACACCCAGCCTTTCAGCACCTACTTGAGAAAGTTCACTATTTAAAGAATCAATTCTTTTATTAATGAAGCAGCTCTCAAGTGCCTTTATAACAGTATCAAGAGGATAGTTTTGAACTAATTGCCCACAATTCCAGTAAAAAATACGCCTTAGGTCTAAGGAAGCTTCATTTGGATCACTCATCCAAGGAAGCAAATTCAGAGTTCCGCTATCTGCAAAGCTTAATTTAAATAACCTGGTTTGAACGGCATATCGATATTTATACTCTTCAACTTTTCCCTTATTTACCGAGGATATGAGAGCTTTTGCAATCTCTCGCTTGGCTTTTTCGCCTTCATTATGAGCATCCGGTAAATTGCGATAGCGCAATGCATGAACAATATGTGTTCTTGTTGCCTCAATCGCACTAGCATGATCTATCAAGGAGCCCGTCCCAAAAAAAGCCGCCACGTGACCTACAAGCATTTGTAATTGCATTAGAAACTCCTCATATTCTTCTTATTTTTCCTAATTTTGATCATACGCAGAGTTCGATAAATAGAGTCCCACTATGCTTGATTTGCTTACCATTTTTGATTTTTCTCAATGTTTCTAACCACAAACAATTAACAGATAACTAAGTTACAATAAAAAGCAGAAACTCAGTCTTAGATAAGCATTAGCTATACAGATCATTGGTCCCTAAGGTCAAAACCAAAGGAAATAATGTGCTTCTTCTTAAAATTGTACACTCTATTGTTTATACCAGACTTAGAGAACTCAAAAATTCGCAGAACATTTCGCTCTTTAAACCGTCAAAGAAATGCTTCCAACAAGTTTTTTTTCGCTTCTGGCAGCAAAAACTTATAATTTGTATAGCCAATAAGTCCAACTAAAGTGCCCATAATCAGAGCCATTGGCATAGCACATTTATCTGATGCTTGCTTTTCTTTCAATAGTTCTTCAAATGATTTTTCACCATCTTTTTCTTCTTTCCACTTATATCCATCTCCAACCTTATCTATTAAATCATACTTAAAAGACTCATCAAAAAGAGTTTGAACATCACTTATAGTAAGCTGCCTGTGAGCTTCTTCTAAAGCCTTCATGGCCCCAAAGCAGGAAGCTAGTGATACACAACTATAAAGAAAGCCTTTCGCAAAAAATTTAGTCCGCTCTAAAAGGGTTTTCTCTTCCTTTGGCATCTCGCCTTCGGAATTTTTCTCGTCTGGACCATCATTGTCAGAAGGATGTAGAGTTTGGTCGGCTATAGCTTGACCCAAAGACTGCTCTTCATTAGCCAAGAGCAAGAAGCCGCTACAAGTACAAGAGATAATAAGTACTAGAGAATATATGCTGAGCTTGTTCATTATTGGCCCAACTCCATGAGCGATTCGTAACTCATACGTAGTGACTTATACAAACCATAGCAAACACAGGCCTTAACGCAGGACAATGGGAAATCATTCAATAATGTAGTCTCTTTGCCTGTCAATAGCTTACCCACGTCTTTCACTTCTTTTAAAGGCTGTGCTACACTCATCACTGCCAAAGAAAACATAGCACCAATACCGCCACCGGCTGCCTTTAAAGCAAGTTGGACCTTTTCCATAAATGTCTTTTCTCTACACGGTACATTATTGGCTTTATCTTCTAAGCTTATATCATCACAGTCAGGTAAAGCTTGAACCTCAGCAACTTTATCCGATAGTTCAACATATTTGTTATCTAGTAGCTCTGTAGCATATAGAGAATATGATCCTACAAACAACACACCGAGCATAGCTCTCTTAAAACTCGACATAAGCATCTCCATTCCAGTAATAGCTTTTTTCTCTCATTATTAAGCATACATAATTCGACATACAACCTACAAGAGATATCCTATAAAATTTTCAACAAGTAGCAAGTAAAATCTTTCTTATCTTACAAAAATTTAGATTCCTTTACTTGCTAAACTTCTGGCTAAGCAGTCATGGAGCCGCATTCTTAGGAACGACATAAAGTAATATCCAAGCAAAAGCTTTGCCTCATCCAAGCAGCAATTACTCATCATTAAAAAAGTTGTTCTCAATAGTTTTGCGCAGCTTTATAATTAATATAATATAAAATTTCTAAAAAGTTTCAAGTGCCCTCTTTTGAGTCGCATTCGCAACTCGCAGAGTAATCGCAGCATCAAGGGCTACAAGCACAAAAAAGAGAGTTAGAGTAAAAACTAATTTCATCATTCATTCCTTTGGTATTATTGATAGTATTTACTCTAAAGAACTTATTGTTTTAAAGGCAATAGTTTTTGTAAATACATTTTGCTCACAATAAAATACCGCAGCTTATTCGACTATACTGCGTAATCAATCGAAGAAAATAACGAAATACAATGCTAAAATCGATGACTCACAGCTCAAAGGTTGATCATGAGCATTCCAGCATCAAAAATCGTGGCTTGCACGTGAATGCCAAAAGCAGTTAGATATACCGCAATGACTACCTGACACATACAGACGCGCAATCCATACGAAAGAAAAAATTTTAATGAAAGGAGTCTTTCTTAAAATGACCAATAATCTGATGTTAAGAAAGACTTCTTTCACAAGGGTCACTAGCCAATTGAGATAGAGGCATCTCGAACTGGTGAATTGAGAGGATTTAAGTAAGAAGGGAGCAGGTACGAATTTTTACAAATGACATGAGTTGGCTGCAGAGAAAAGTCTTCTGCCTATAGAGTTGGTCTATCCCCAACCCAAAGGAGAAATCCAGGCGCATCCAAGAAACTTATCCTGTACCTCACTGGATTTTTAATCACGAGGTGGTAAGCTGGATTGAAGCGCAGAATCACACCAATACGTTATGAGGACTCTCATGATCTCCTATGATGATTTTTCAAAAGTTGATATTCGTGTCGGTACGATCATCCACATCGAAGATTTTCCTGAAGCACGCAAACCCGCATATAAACTAACGATTGATTTTGGACCTACAATTGGAACAAAGAAATCATCTGCCCAGATTACCTATCATTACAAAAAAGATGACCTCATAGGCAAACAAGTCATCTGTGTAGTTAATTTTCCACCACGCCAAATTGGACCATTCATGTCTGAAGTTTTAACGTTAGGATTGCCTGATGAACAGGGTAATGTTATCCTTTTGCAACCTACACATAAGGTACCACTTGGCGGCAAGTTGTTTTAATTGTCTGAGCTTTTTGTGATGATTAACACTTCACTCCTCCAAAGATACTTAGAAACCTTCGCTTCAAATGCCTTTTTATAGTTGACCAGAGGCAGCCAGCACAAGTTGTTTCAAACAGAAGCCACTTGCAGACAGCCCTCTAGAACGGATCTTTTTCATCAAGTTGGATTTTTAACCATGACGTGACCTTTTTTGCTTGGATTTTTAGCCATGACTTTCAATTGTTGGTTGGATTTTCGACCATGAATGATCTACTTTTGGTTGGATTTTTAACCATGGCATGGTAAGCTTGATTGAATTATAACCTCGGGGGTGCCCTTTGAAACGTTTAATTGACTCTAGCTTGCTTGATTGGAAAAATAACACTCGCAGAAAACCCCTCTTGCTCAGAGGAGCCCGTCAAGTTGGAAAAACTTATGCGGCCCGAATGCTCGGTAAAACGTTTAGTGAGTATGTAGAAATTAATTTCGAGCAGATGGAGAGTGCAATTTCACTATTTGAAGGAGACCTCGATCCTGAACGAATCGTCCGAGATATTGCACTTCTAGTTAAGAAACCTATTAAACCCGGAACCACCCTTTTGTTTCTTGATGAGATTCAGAAGGCACCTCGAGCACTCACCGCACTGCGCTATTTTTACGAACTCATGCCCGAACTACACATAATCGGGGCGGGATCGCTCCTTGATTTTGCAATCGAGCAAGTAGGCGTCCCCGTAGGCAGAGTTGAATCGTGCTACATATACCCTCTTTCATTCATGGAGTTCTTAGTCGCTCTCAACGAAACTTTGATAGTGGAAGAGATTCTCTCTCATACTCTTGAAAAAACACTCACCCCGGTCATCCACGAAAAAATACTGACCCTCCTGGGCGAATATCTCGCTCTTGGGGGAATGCCAGAAATTGTTAGATGCTGGCAATCAATAAAACAGCCTCTTGAATGCGCCAAGTATCAAGCACACATTATCGATACCTATCGACAAGACTTTACTACGTACGCAAAGGAGCATCAAATTAAATATGTCGAACTCCTCTTTCGAGAAGTACCACGGCAACTTTGCCACAAATTTAACTATAGCGCTATTGAAGGCAATTTTCGCAAGCGCGAGCTATCACCTGCCCTTGATCTGCTTGAAACAGCAGGCATAATTCATAAAATATATCATTCTTCTTGCCAAGGATTGCCCTTTGGAGCACAAGTTAATCCTCACAATTATAAAGTACTCTTTCTTGACGTCGGGCTGAGTCAGGCACTTCTCAAGCTGGATCTTACTCAATGGTTTCTCAATCCTTTGCAAGAATTCATTAATAAGGGACAGCTGGTTGAAGCATTTGTTGGGCAAGAACTGATCGCTTATAGCCCTTCATATGTTAAAAATGAACTATACTACTGGCAGAGACAAACAAGAACCAGTCAAGCAGAGGTGGATTATGTTCTTCAAGAAGGAGAATCCATTATTCCCGTTGAAGTAAAGTCTGGATCAGGCTCTACACTTCGTAGCTTACAGCTCTTTTTAGACACCCACCCTCAGGCTCCCTATGGCATACGATTTTCAACACGTAATTATTCTCTGTCTGAGAGAATCCATTCATACCCTCTCTACGCTATAGCCAAAGTATGCACGCAAAAACACAATGATGTATACAAAGCGCTGGCTTCATTGCTGTAAACGCAGAGAATTTATGAACGCGTTAATTCTAGAATGCAAGACTCAGCTGCAAGCCAAGGGTATTTGCAAGAAGTGCACGCTTTCCATTGAATCCCCATTTGACCCAGGCAATCAATGAGGGTTGTACGCGAGCTTCGGGATAATCCTTACAAAAATCATAGCGAGCACCAAAGATTAAGCTATGTGCTGTCCAATCTTGAAGACTTTCAGCTGAATTAATAACTATGGTATCAAGACGGTCACTACATACGTCAAGCCTATCGTCATTTCTCTTTAAAAACTGATAGTTTAACTTACAAGAAAGTCCACGCCAGAAGTTGCATGATTCAAGATAGAGATTATATTGTTGTCCAAGCCCAAACTCACGAAATGCGGGTACTGAGGCGAGGAACATCAAATCTGTTTGATTACATACTGTTTTTACACGACGACAACGAGTATTGCCAAACAAGTAGAGAAACTCCACGTCTACTCCACCACGCAGCATTGAGCAAAAGGTGAGATCGAGACCACCAGCCCATTGTAGACCCCATGAGCCATCATTTCCAAAAGGAAATGCGAAAAGCAGATCTTCATCCTGGAGTTTTCCGGTCGGAAAGTTAAGCCCCAGTCGCATTTGAACTCGCACATTATCCAAAAAAGCCTTTGTTTGAGGAAAATCTTTCATCCAAGTAAGCTGGGCCACAAAATCACCAATTCCCGTACGATTCCACCCTCGCAGATTGAGAGAAGAAAGAGTTCTCACATGTTCTAGAAAGTCCGGCTCTAAAAGTTGTTCAGAGGTAGTACAGGTATTAATACTTTTCCATCGAATGTTATCAAGCTTCATCTGATAGACAGGAAGATGCAATCCGAGACTCAACCCATAATTAAAATAAAAGCGTTGAGAAATCAGAAGATTGAGCGGCACATGTAAGCATCCTGTTGGACAGTAGATTCCTTGAGTACCATTTTCATCATTGATATTAAAGAGCTGCGCTAATTGGCTTTCTGATGTCTCACAGCCTAAGCCTTTAAGACCTGCTAATACATTTTGTCGAGTTTGGTAGATATCGAGCACATTTGTTTTCTTCTCGATGCCGGTCGATTCGTTAATACACGCCTGCAAAAGGAAGTCTTCATCGTCCCGAAACCCTCGAATGTGGAATGCCCCTTCATAACCAATACTTAGCTGGGATCCCCAGCAGCACATGATCGGTTCAGGCATGAGAAAGCGATCACTTGGTCGAAATAAATTAATAGGCGGCAGCGCATCAAGAGATGAGCAGGTCAAGAATGCAATAAAGCAGAGAATGTTCATAATTATCCTTGTATACGCAGACCAAAGTCACCTGGTACCATCCAAGCACCAGAAGCTGAGCTACGTATAAGTTTTGAGAGAGATACAAAGGGAGATGGAAGCACTAAAAGCGTAATCCTCACACGCGCTCCATTAATCTCTCCACTTTTGAGCGTTGGCGATAATAACTCCATAAAAGGATGGGCGCCTCCAAATGCACTTCGCGAAAGAGCAATCAAGGCTCCGTCTGTCACTACATAATTACGATAATCTCCAAGCGACGCAAAATAGGTCTTCACGCCCCGAATATAGTAATCAGGAAATAACTGAACCGTTTCATCGGTCACAGAGCCGGCCGCAATCACCAAACGGTAGATCTGCGCCTGACTCAAACCTACACATGCACTGAGGACGTAGACATTTCCATTCATACCCACATCCGTCTCTTCATTCGTACTACTTATCGCCTGCAAACGAGTTACCGGACCTGCCGATTCTGGAAGATCTACCTGCACGAGAGGAATAGAATTCGCTGCGCTCTGTACATTCACATAATTTCCTGAACGGAATAACCCCTTACTCGTAGCTATAAGTGCCAATGGACCTGATACAAGCAGGTCTGAGTAAGAAGCGAGTTCATCATCAAGATGAGTGAGCACTGTTGGCTCAGGATTTGCAAGAGACTGAGCAGTAATCGTCAAACGCTCGAGACTTCGAGTTGTAAGAATAAAGAGATTATTGCCTGATGCTATCAGTTTACGAACGGGTGCATCACTGAGTTTCCTCCAAGCCATCGTCTGCAGAAGCCCTTTAAAATTATATCCTAGTCCTTCAGAAGCACTCCATCCATGACCCTGTTCATCTGCTAAAATGGCAACACCACACGATCCTCCCACAATGAACCAGCCATCGACGCCATCAGTAAGCACAACTGCGGAGTTAAGAGGCCCGAGCTGATCGAGCACACCGCCAGAAAGAGACAAGGCAGGAGCTCCCTGAAATTGAGAAAGTGTCCCATCGGTTGAATGATACGCAGTCAGATTAGTCGCAGGACCAAAAAAACCACCACTATCTGCACCCGTTTGGAGTAAGACAACTTTTTTATAGCCCGTCATAGCCTGAACGGAAATACGATTATTAATTGTGGTACTAAAACTGGGCGTGGTAAAGGGAAAATCAAAGAGCCCTTGGACCCCTCCCTGCCGAAAATTAAACTCATTAACCATAAAAGAACCCAGATCATCACTCCCATTGGTCCATGTGGTTCGAAACACACTTTGCACTGTAGAATTACTCACAGGCATATACCAAAATGAGCCGGTAAAGGAATCAAGCGTAAACTCGCGCACTGCTTCACCTCCGGCTGCAGCTCGACGCCAGTTGGTCCACCCTGAAATACGCCCCGTTGTATCAAACAGCGCCTGAGAGAAAAATATTCCCGGTTCTAGGCCATTTCCCGCTGCTTCAGTAGAAACAAAAACAGCATCGCCTCGTACCACAATATCGGTAATAGGCCCAGGTAAGAGGGCTTGACCACCTACGGCAGCAGTAGGAGAACTCATCGAATACAATTGATCAGGCGATGTAGCAGGCTCACTAAATACCCGTGCTTGAAAACTTTGCGGAGAACCAGCGCCGAAGATCGTCACGGGAAGGCTGTTTACATTTGCCAGGGTACCATGAATCGAAGGCTTTACATTCTCGCCTTCGGCAGGTTTTGAAGCATCATAGACCTGCGCCTTGATATTATCAACAAGTGGCAAGGCAAACACACGTGACCTCAGATCATCTGAACCCCCGGTACCGCCAACAACTACAAGATATCGAAGGTGAGTTCTTGTTTGCATCGTGCGCACTTTATAAATTGTTGCTTTGGAAAGAGGGCCTCGGGTACCAATAATTTGATCGCCTGCAAAAGCGCTATCAGGAGCAATAGGCGAAAGTGCTAACCGCCCCTGCGTAAGCGAGCCCACCATGACAGCTCGCGCACCATCAGAAGCACCTGCACCTGCCGTTACGTTCATTGCAATATAGAGTCGTCCAAGCTCTCGGTCGAAATGCATCTCAACATCAGACCCGAGAGCACTCACCGGATTTGTTAGAGCAAGAGCGGGAGTGGTTGTATCTACAGGATAAGCACGATTACCAGCACTGGTAAGCTCTCCAGAAGGAGAATATTGAGAACTACCAGTCAGAGCATTAACAATGTCCCACTTAAATACCTGTTTTTTTTCCGCATCGATAAACTTCTTAAAAAAGAGAAGTGCAATGCCCGAGCCATTGCCATCAAACCCGCCCTGATCATTACCGAGCGCAGCCACTGTACCTAAAGAAGCATCCCCTTCAAGAGGAACCATTATTTGTGGGGCAGTTGTAGCTATATGAAGAAGCGACTTGGCTGGTGCTCCTTTTCCATTTTGTATATTTTGTGCAGAATAAACGGTCTTCCCATCAGGCTCTAGTAAGAACAATGCTGATGGATTGCCTTTAAGTGCAACCAAAGGACGAGCACCGAGCATGGCCATCTTAGAAATACCTGCGCCATAGAGGGGGTTGGAGATCTTAGGAACTCCATCAAATTTCACGAAAGGAGGAGTAATCCCACGAAAGGCAATCTCTCCTCGACCAACCACTGCCACGGAAAAGGTATTTTGGCTTACAGCATCTCGGGCACCTACAAAGAAGAGTCCTTGAGGGAGAGCAAAACCATGCGTATTGATCTGAAACGGAAATGATACCTGTGTAAGATTCGAATCGCCAACTAATAGCTGAGCAGCTCTGAGAGGAGACGTACAAGCCAAAGCACAAACAATTATTTTTATCATCGCGGAATATCCTTCTGTTTAATTTTCTCTCAGTTTACAGTAAATTCTCCATATTTCCAAAAAAACAAAACCATGCTATATCTAATCCTGCACCTTGTTCGTTTTTATGCGCAAAGGAATTGATGGTAGGTCTTGGTATAGATGCAGTAGATATTGAGCGATTTACGCACTGGTCGGCATGGAGCCATACAAAGCTCAAACGGATCTATACACCCGATGAGCTGCTCTATTGCCTCAGCATACAGGAAAAGGCTGCCGAGCGACTGGCCGTACGCTTTGCTGCCAAAGAAGCACTGTACAAGGCGCTCAGTCCTCTCCTTACGAGCCCCCTACCTCTTCTCACGTTGTTTCCCCTGTGCGCCGTTATATTGAACCGGGGAATGCCAACCCTTCACCTTCAGTGGGATAGAGTTGGCCTTAAAGAACAATCGATTCTCCTCTCACTCACCCACACAAAAACGACGGCCATCGCTGTAGTTCTACTCGCCTCAAAAGAGTAGCTAAGTATGGGGGCAAACGAGAGCAGGTCATAGTTACGTTGCAAATAGAACTTTTTGATTCTTTTTAATGTGAAAATTAGAACAATTCAGTTGACAATCTCTGAAAAGACTTTACACTGTGTAATAGATGGTTGTCTATAAATTTTGAATATCGACGCGGGGTAGAGCAGCCTGGTAGCTCGTTGGGCTCATAACCCAAAGGTCGCTGGTTCAAATCCAGCCCCCGCAACCAAAATTACTTCTTATACCCCTCAACAAAATGATCCGCCATAGCAAGTATTTGCTGAGCATTTGGATAGGTCAATTCTTGTAATGCATCCCTTACGGAAAGCCATTTGTACGATATATGTTCGTGAGAAAGAGCAACTTCTTTGGTATGAACGGTTCCCACAAAAAAGGTGACAGTCTTATGAACTAATTCACCACTTGGATCTTTAAACATATAGGAGAGAGACTGTTCAAATCCAGGAAGAATGGTAGCTTCTAAGCCCGTTTCTTCTTTGAGTTCACGTACTGCTGCCTGCAGATTCGTCTCACCCTGTTCTAATTTACCTTTCGGCAAATCCCAATATCCATGTCTATAATATAAAAGAAGATAGAGTCGAACTACTCTATCATTGATCAGATCTTCGTAATAAACAATGACTCCTGCAGAAAACTCTTTTTTCATGTGCCTCAATTCCTCTCTTTAAATCTTTGTTGAGCTAGTATACCAAAACTTGCAGCCAGTTCATAGAGGAGAATGGATGTGATCCAAAAATGGCAGTTAATTGAGAGCATGAACACAACAGGCATTTAATGAAAAAAAGCAAGATTTACTAAGCTGTTTATCAACAAGCATCTGTCCCTTAAATCATTAATATCCGACTTTTCACTCGGGCATTCCCACAAGAGGGTCAGAACCGAGGTTCTCTTCTACTTTACCCTAGCTTGCCAAAGACACATTTTGTTTCCGTACAGATCCACAAAGACTGCTTCGATACCCCAAGGCTTCACTGAAGGTTCGTGTATAAATTCTACACCTTTGTCTCTCAAAGTTTCAAAATCCACTTGGCAATCATCCGTTGATAAGTATAAAAAACAGCGAGCACCAGCACCTTGTTTGCCAACAAGCGCCTGAGCATCGGCAGTTGCTGCTTTCATAAGTACAAGTTCAAAATTCGTTTGAGCTGCCGGTTGAACGGTTAACCAACGCATAGTGTCAAAAGGGGCATCGGTATGAAGTTTGAATCCAACTTTATCTTTATAAAATGATAACGCTTCATCTTGGTCTTTCACAAAAAGAACCACATGGCTAATCGTATTGATCATAGTAAAAACTCCTTTTCTAACGTTTTAATTCTTCTTCGCTACGCGTGCTCATAAATCTTTTTTCCACGATTTTTAATCTTGAAACTCAGACGAGTGCGATCTTTTGAAAACTCATCAAATTCCTTTTTGCTAAAAATAAGGAGATCCTGAGAAAACTTAAAATCGTAAAGGGCTCTCTATCCATCAACGAGCATTTGATGCCTGTCTTTTGAATATTCCTCTATAATGACTGCTATGTCTATATCGCTTGTATCATGAGGAATCCCCCAAGCATATGACCCAAAAAGATAGATCTCGAGCGGGTCATAAATACTAATAGTATTTTCTTTACCTCTTCAACCGATTGCTCTGGTATCATAATAACCTCATCAAAGATATCCTTCTTCAAGTCTATCTCAATTAAGATTTGAATCAAATTGTTGGAGCTGGAGCTGGAAGAAGAAAATCCTTCATCCGGGAAGCAAAAAGAGCTATCCCTTCTTAATTGCTTCATGAAAAAGCACACTCAATTTCTTCCAGCATCAGGCGACCAGATCTGAAACGAGAAATGAACTGTTTCAACTGCTTCTCATGTGTACGAAAGACGAATGCACTCTGAAAAACGACCTCACACCGACTGTCTTTCTTTAAGTACCCCTTTTTCAAGTCGAAGAACCGTTTGCATATGCTCTGCAACTTCGGCATCATGCGAAGCAATGATGAGCCCCATAGACCATTCTTTGCTACACGCACTAAGCAGTTCGATAATCGTCGATTTTGTCTGCTCATCAAGATGGGCAGTCGGCTCATCTGCCAGGATAAAGTTCGGCTGGGTAAATAACGCCCGGGCAACAGAGACTCGCTGCTGCTCCCCGCCAGAGAGAGTACGGGGAGAGTGTGAGGCTTTATCGACTAACCCTACTTTTTCAAGAAGTGAAAGTGCTTTCTCAGAAGCTTGTACATAGGGTTCGTCAGCTATAAGCCCCTTAAGCATGACATTTTCTAGAACAGTGAGCTCATCTATGAGAGAAGGATACTGAAATACAAAGCCGATATGCTTCTGAATGAACCGGGAGCGACGATGCGGTTCAAGAGCATAGATATCTATCCCATTACAAAGAACAGATCCTCTATCAGGCTTATCAAGCCCAGCGAGTACTTGTATGAGAGTCGACTTCCCAATACCAGAAACTCCAGTAAGGGCATACTGGTGATTATTTTTAAACGTATAGGTCACATCATCAAGCACAACTGCTGTCTGTAGACCTTGAGAAAATGATTTATGAAGATGTTGAACAGTTAAAGATGTATCTTGCAGCATCAGCTCACATAGTTAGAGAGGAATTATAGTGGTACCTTCAGCCTTTTTAACATACCTCAAACATACTTTTTTGGAAAGTCTTGTAATCAAAACCAACTCTCAGGTAGACTCAAAACTAGGGATAGAAGTTACAAAAAAGGGGGAGTTATATGAAGTCAATAAAATCACTTTTACAGGATACGCTATTAGATATGCTCCCAGTTGTACCAACAATGGACGTGGTCGTATTTCCACATCAAATTGTACCGCTGCTTGTACTGGATGACCGAATTATTCGAGGGATCAATAAAGCTTTAGAAACCGATCCTAAACTCGTATTGCTGCTTGCATCTAAAAAACAATCGAGTACTCATCAAGGGGTTATCGGAACAAAGGATCTGTTTGATGTAGGAACAGTGGCATCTATTATGCGTGTTATTAAAATTCCAGATGGTGGAATTAAAGTATTAGTACAAGGAGTATCTCGTGCTTACGTACATGACATTGTAGCCGAAGACGAGATCTTAAAAGCAGATATCGAGCCATATATCTATGAGGACGATCCAACAAGCACAGAAGTTGTTGCACAAATTAAGAACATTAAGGACATAGCCGAACATATTTCGGCATCTGGCCATGCATTAAGTCCAGATTTTCATATTATTTTATCGAAGATGACCGACCCAGAAAAGATAGCCGATTTTATTTTATCACATCTTAATATTCGGGTTGATCAAGCACAAGAGCTCTTAGAATCTCGCACACATGAAAGTTTTATCGAGGGCCTCTTTGTACATCTTGCGAAAGAATTTGAAGTCAGCGAAATGCAAGAGACTATTAAAAATCGAGCTCGTGAATCGATGAATAAGTCACAAAAAGAGTTCTATTTACGCGAACAATTACGGGCGATCAAAAAAGAGCTGGGCGAAGATGACAATGATGAAATAGATCGCATACGTGAGAAGATCGCACAGTTGCCACTTACTGAAGAAACGCGCACAGAAGTCACCAGACAACTCAATAGGCTGGAAAAAACTTCTCCAGATTCTATGGAAGCCTCAGTTACCCGCAGTCATCTTGAATGGATAATCTCATTACCCTGGGGTAAAGAGACCGTAGATACACTCGACATTGAGCGGGCGAAAGCAATACTCGACGAAGATCATTATGGGTTGAAAGAGATTAAGGAACGGATCCTCGACTTTATTTCAATCCGGCAGCTCAAAACTGATGGCTATGCACCCATTTTATGTTTTGCAGGCCCTCCAGGCACCGGTAAAACATCTCTTGGTAAATCCATTGCCCGAAGCCTTGGAAGAAATTTCTTTAGAATTTCCTTAGGCGGGGTAAAAGATGAAGCCGAAATACGAGGGCATAGACGAACGTACGTTGGTGCAATGCCAGGTCGATTTATCCAAGGCATTAGAAAAGCAGGTTCTATGAATCCTGTCATCATTATCGATGAGCTTGATAAAATCGGTGCAGATTTCCGGGGAGATCCTTCAGCTGCGATGCTTGAAGTATTAGATCCTCAGCAAAACAAAACATTCTATGATAACTATCTTGGCCTTCCTTTCGATTTATCGAAGGTCATCTTTATCGCAACGGCTAATAATGTAGAATCTATTTCTGAGCCATTACGAGACCGTATGGAGATTATCCATCTTTCTGGGTACACCCTTGAAGAAAAGATGCATATAGCAGACCAATATTTAATCAAAAAAGCCCTCGCAGAATCGGGCCTTGATAATCACCCGTTAAGCTTTAGCTCCGAATTAATTTCAGATATTACGATGAATTATACGAGAGAATCAGGCGTTCGAGAACTTGATAGACTCATAAAGAAGCTCTGCTCAAAAACAGCACGCTCACTCGTTGAAATGAATGGAATCATAACGTTCGATGCCGATAATATTGAAAAGTATCTCGGTCCTCGCAAGTTCCTGCAGATGGACACCTACCATGAAAATCAAGTTGGAATAACAAATGGCCTTGCCTGGACCGCTTATGGTGGCGAGATCATAAAAATCGAAGCGGTCGTTATGCAAGGGAAAGGAAAACTCATCCTTACGGGATCCTTGGGAGCAGTCATGCGCGAATCTGCTCAAGCAGCTTTAAGCTATGCTCGTGCCCATGCAGAAGAGTTTAATATCAATCAACGCATGTTTAGCCATTACGACCTACATATTCATGTGCCCGGTGGAGGCATCCCTAAGGATGGACCTTCAGCAGGAGTCACCCTTCTTTCATCGATACTCTCGGCATTCACTGGTAGACCTATTAATGCAGAATATGCTATGACAGGCGAGATAAATTTACGAGGTAATGTCATGCCTATAGGCGGAGTAAAGGAAAAGATTCTCGCAGCTAAAAGAAACCACTTACCTCACGTAATTTTACCCCACCAAAACAAGAATGATCTTGTCGGTGCAGAAGAGATCACTGAAGGTATTAACGTTATATGGGTCCACCATGCTGATGAGATTTTGAGTCGAGTACTTTTACCCGCGGAAGAAAAAAAAACTTCCAATGCCCACTAAGCAATGAAAACAATTGGCACCTTTGGTAGTGCTACACAAGATATCTTTATGATCTATGAAGGTGCAGAAACAGTACACCTTCATCTAAAAAAGGGCAATCGAGCCTACCTCTTTTTTGAGCAAGGAATCAAAATTGATATTCCCACCGTTCACCGAGCTACCGGTGGTGGGGCTACTAATACCGCTGTAGGATTTAAACGGCTTGGCCTCAACCCTGAGCCCTTTTTCAAAATTGGCAATGATCCCGAAGGCGATTTCGTCAAGCAGGAACTCCTTGTTGAGGGCATACCTCTTGAGGGCGTCATCACCGATCCAACTGTACGCACTGCCCTCTCATGCATTGTACCAAGTATCGACAATAATCATGTTGCATTCTGCTATCGCGAAGCAAATAAGTTTCTTACCAGCTCTGAGGTTAACTTTAAGAGACTTGCCGCATGTGACTATTTATATATAAGCGCTCTTTCAGGCACGACTCGAGCATTGTTCCCCGATCTTATTACCACTGCACAAAAACACAACATTCCAGTCGCCGCTAACCCGGGAATTGCGCAACTTACCAGTCCTCACTTTAATCTCACAGCACTGAGCATTCTCATCGTCAACGCCTATGAAGCTCGGCACCTGCTAACGAGACTCCTCGAAGAACAAGAGCAACATCCACTCGAACCATTAAACGGCCCTTCATTACTCAAACAATTTCTTTTCTATAAAAATAGAGAATATACCCTCCGGGACTACTTTCAATATATTTTTAAGCGAGGAGTACCTCTTGCAGTCGTCACCAATGGCGCTGAAGGGGTCTATGTAGGAACCAAAGAAAAGATCTATTTTCATCCCAGCATTCCAGCCAGTGCGCACTTCGGTCTTGGAGCAGGTGATGCATTTAGCAGCGCATTTGTTGGCAGCCATCTACGGGACAAATCACTCGAGGACTGTATACGTTATGGAGCACTCAACGCCTCGTCTGTCATAAGCTCAATTGATGCTAAAACAGGATTATTGACACTCACTGAGCTTGAAACACGAGCAAAAAAAGTACCACATCTGTTCGAAGTTTTTGATTTCCATCCGTAGGCCTTTACTTTTTTGCAGGAACAGCCCAAAATCATTCACGTCAAGATTGGAAGCCCGGAAACAAGTCTCTTTCCTTTTCAGTGATCTTCAAACTATTGCCGAGTCTCCATCCATATCTCTAACTTTTAAACCACTCTGAAAGACCTTGCACCCCTACACCCAATTTATCTGCAAAAGCCTGCTCCATTTCAGGATTACCACGAGCATAGTCAAGTGCAGTCTTTTTATCATTAGCTTCCATAAATGGGTCAGCATCGAGAGCAAGTAAGGACCTGACAGTTGCAAGATCTCCATTCTTTGTTGCTGTAATAAGAAGTGTTTCTCCCTGCATGTCTCGTGCATTTACGTCTCCCATGGGTCTCCCAATAGTTCGCCATAATCTGTTCACAAAAAATTCTTCAATCTCAGGCTTATCTCGCGCATAGTCGAGCGCACTCTTTTCATTCGTATCCTTATGAACACTATCAGCCCCTCGCTCAAGTAAGAGCTTAATAACTGAAAGATCACCTTTTTTGGTCGCTTTAATAAGCGCTGTTTCACCCTGGTCATCTGCAGCATTTACGTCACTATTCGCAATGAGGTATCTTAAAATAGTGGCCGCTTCAGTCGCATCAAAGATATCCACATACAGGTCGCTGTATTCGATCAACTTCATGAGGAGTGTTTCTCCCGCTTTATTACGTAAATCTCTGTGAGCTGCAAGTTGCGAATCACCATAAATCGCATTTAAAAGTTTAAGTAGATCTTGAGGATTATCGAAGACTTTCAATAGTTCTGCTCCATCTTCCATTCGTTGCCAGAAAATATCTTCAGAAACCAGAGTTTGAACTTCCTCAAGAGACAGCCAAGACGGTATTAAATCCCAGAGCTGTGAGATTCCATGGTCAGTTCCGACTAAAGCCCACTTGCCATCACGTGTGAGATCTACTGACCGTCCCAAGCCAATTTGGCCTGAAAGAACACGCGATCTAATCCTCGCTAGATTTCTCAGATCCCAGAGCCGAGTTGTTCCATTCCTCGATACAGTTAAGGCCATCTTGCCATCTGCTCTAAGGGCTGCCGAATTTATCGAGAAATTCTCAGAAAGGGTGCCTAGCTGCTTAGGACTTGACGGATCACTCAGGTCCCAAAGATGCGCAGTCCCATCCTCCGAGCCAGTTAAGGCCACCTTGCCATCTGGTGTCAAAGATACTGACCAAATCGCAGCCGTGTGCCCTGAAAGAACGCCTAACTGCCTAGGACTTGCTGGATCACTCAGATCCCAAAGACGCGCAGTTCTATCCTCCGACCCAGTTAAGGCAATCTTGCCATCTGACGTAAAAGATATCGACCATATGAGATCGGTATGACCTGAAAGAATGCCGGACTGCTTAGGACTTGCTGGATCACTTAGATCCCAAAGCCACACAGTCCCGTCCTCATATCCAATTAAAGCCATCTTGCCATCTGGTGTCAAAGCTACTGAAAATATCTTGTTCATATGGCCAGAAATAACATCTAAATGGCCAGGAATAATACTTATCAGCTTAGGATCTGACGGATCAACCAGATCCCAGAGCCGCGCAGTCCCATCTCGCGATCCAGTTAAGGCCACTTTGCCATTTCTTGTCAGTGCTACTGAAAGTATCACATCTGTATGTCCTGAAAGAACACTTAGCTCCTTGGGATTTGCTGGATCGCTCAGGTCCCACAGATGTGCAACTCTGTCAGTAATAGATCCAGTTAAGGCCATGTTACCATCTGGTGTCAGAACATTTGAACTTATTGTACCGTCCCCGAGAAGTATAGTATAGGTCGGCTCGATTAAAGTTGGGTGTTCGTAAATAATCTTCTGCGTTATTATTCCCTTAATATCCTCAGGCAAGACCTGAAATGGAGAAGGGCGCACGGTTCCTTCTGGTGCAAGTTGGGTCATAGGTCGCCCTTCTGCAGCAAAAAGAGCACTGCTGAGCATGCAGACGATCACAATTAAATAATAGTTCATTGTTGTCCTTTAGAATGTTTAGAAGTTTTTAACAATAACTCTCTATACTTATAATACTATCATTATACAATTCTAATAGTAAATAATTGTGAAAAAATTTTAATTAAGCTTGACTCGTCTAGAAATAAAATTGAGAAGGCACCAATGCTTTACTCGGACAATTTTCCAAACCGAGAAACTACAAATAGTTGCAAGATTTGAACGCAGAGTCTGCTTTTCACCAATCCGTCTTGCGCACTAGTGATGGCCAAAAAGAGGATTGACAATGCTCAGCGCATGCAAACTAGAAAGGCAGCTGTCATGCTCTGCCTTTGAGCACACGATCTGAAAAACCATTTGAAAATACCTCATGAGGATCGAGCCGCTGTTTTACCGTAATAAAACGTTGCAAGTTTTCGCCATATAAGCTACTTGCTTTTTCATAATCCAAAAAGTTTATCTTCCCCCAATGAGGACGACCACCATATGCGCTCATTGCTTCCTCAAATTCTCTATAGCATGCAAGATATTTATCTTCTTCCAAAATACAAAATGCAAGACAGGCAACTGGCCCCTCGGAAGAAGGACTCAAATAGGCACGCGCATCTCGATCTACAAAGCGAATGTTAATATCAGCAAACTTCGCGCCAAAAGCGGTATATTTCTGAACCAATGTTTGAATCGTTTTAATTGCATCTGGCAGAAAATTACGTGGGATCGCAATCTCAGAAAACAAGTCCTTGTCATTCTCATCGATTGTATACCACGTCAACGCTTTATAAGAAGGAATGCCTTTAACCGGGGAGTCGAGATTCTCTTCGCATCGATTCCATCGATTAATGACTACTTTTCCCGTTTCAACATTCCATAAAAACTGACAGAAATCACTCGAAGCATGAATTTTTGTATAATCTTGCATCACCGTATCTATATTTGTGACTTCATCACTCGCCTGCAGATAAAAGAGCGATTCACATTGCAAGGTCACTGCATATATGATACCCAGAGAACCCAAGCCTACACGTACAGCTGCAAAAGCATCAGGATCTGACAGGAGAGAGAACGTATGAAGATTGCCAGCAGCCGTTATCAATTCAAATTCTTTCACAAAACTAGATAAGGAGCCGGTATGCCCGGTACCATGTACCCCAGTATTTAATGCCCCACCTAGAGTTATTTCTGCAATTGCTGCTTGATTGGAAAGCGCTAGGTTATATCGGGCTAATTGCTCATTAAGATCTCTAATTGTTATACCTGCTTCTACCCGAACTGTTTTTTCTTCTGGATGAATGGAGAGAATCTTGTTCAGCTGCTTTAAGCTTACTAAGCATCCATCTGTGCATCCTATATCGCTGAGAGAATACCCCTTACCAATGGCACGGACCTTGCGACCCTCTGAGGCATTGGACTTGATAGAATGACATAATTCTTCCAGATTGGATGGCTCAATGTACTGATAAGGATGACAGCTTTGATTGCCTATGCAATTTACCCATTGCTCAGCTGTATTCATAGCACAGTTTATGCTAAAGGTAGCGGCTAAAGCCGCTACCACTCTATTTAATTGCTTCATAGATATTCTCTTTCTTAAATGAATTAACCACTCCTCTATCGTAGCACCGAAATCGTGCGGTGAACATATGTACATCTTTAATATTACTGATTTATCGTGTCCTTGCAACTATCCAATCTGCTATCGTATTCAACGCTATCGGTGCCATAGTTTCTTTGATTGTCTCATATTCGGACAAGGCGCCCGTCTTGCATGTTTGAAACGTATGATTAAGGTCAGGCACTTCGATGAGCGTATAATCTGAGTGCAGCGACTTTTTAAAAGCAGTCTCAAGCACAGGCAAGATTTTGCTTGGCGAAGTCGTTACATCCAGGCTGCCTACAATAGCCAATACGGGAACTTTAATCGCTTCAAGTATACCAGTCGGATCATAGGTTAAACAAAAGCGGTAGGCAGGAGATGTTAATACGTTCACCCACATATCAATCTTTGCTTCCGTAAATGCCCAGGGCAGCCTTTCTGCTTCAAGTTTTTGGGGCTGAGGCAAATTTGCCACATACTCTTCAATCATTGTTCGCATCTTCTGCGCAGCTATCTGTATATCAGGCTCTTGCTGAGCCACCGTATACAGGGCTACCCTCAAAGCTTTATCATGCTCAACAAATTCTGAGCTTGCGCCATCAGCACGCAATTGCAAACTGCCTTGATAGGCCATATTATCTACCCCCAGTGCAACATACGGAGCCATAAGCACTGCAAATGAAACATCAGATGACTGAGCTGCAACCATCGAGGCAATTAAGCCACCTTCACTTAAGCCAACAAGGCCAATCTTATCCTGGTTTATCTCTTTTCTGGTTTTAAGAAAAGCGATACCTCCTAGTACATCTTGAGCCAAGTCTTTGCTGTTAACAGCAGCCCAATTACCTGTAGATTTTCCTATGCCACGCTTATCATAGCGCAGTACTGCAATCCCCTTATTGGTAAGATGTTCAGCAAGCACCTTAAAATACTTATGCCCCATACCGGTTACATCCCGATCATTTGGTCCATAGCCAGCAATGAGAATCACTGCGGGATACACACCTGTAGAACTAGGCAGTGTAAGTGTCCCCGAAAGACTGACAATTGCTTGCTTGTCCTCAGTTGCTGGTGAATTGTTATACGTTACTTCTTCTTCATAGAATTTGTTGTTCATGATTGCCCTTGAATAATAGATACTTATAATTGAACACAGCGCAGAAAGCACTAATCTATAACTAATTTGTTTCATCATTAGAAGACTCGTTTATAGCGTTTGACCTTCAGCCATACTCATGACCTGAGGCGCATACATTGTTTGTCCTGTTGAAAACAACAGAACTATACGACTGACTATTGAAAATAGTCTACATAGGGGAAAATCTCGAAAAAACGAAATTTAAAGAGAAGGAGCAACTTTCATACAACACCTCATGAATAATAGATATCTTCAGAATAGCAAGAAAAGAGAAAATCACAACTTTGCTTTTTTAATTCGGATGACTTCAGATGTCTATATCGGCATAGTGAGACAATTTCGTTGCCAAAAAAAATGAGAACCCAGGCTGCCAGCATGATTATAAACAAGAACGGCGGTCCCATTGATAAACCACCATCCATCCAAAAAGCAGCACGTGATGCTGTGCTCAACCCTACAGAGTCCACACATGAATGTTCTTTGATCCAACACCTAGAACTTCATGAGAAATTTTCTCATCCCAAGATTTATTTATATCTGGATCAAAAATAATAAGATGACCTTCACCACCAGAACTATCCATGTAGGCGGCTATTTGTTCTAATCCTTGCGCTAGAACTGATTCACTATGCTTGATCTTTAACTCCAGAACAAAAGTTTGGAGCTTCCAACGCACTAATAGATCAACCCGTCTGGTACCCAGGGCATATTCTCTACAAATCTGCCCGCCACCATTGATAATTCGTTGCATGAAAGCAAGAAGTAACAGATGAGGCCCCGACTCTTTATATTGATACCCCTGCAGCCATATCTGCGCATTTTCTCTATAGAACTGTGTAAAGCGTTCCAATAGTAAAGTCATATCTAAAAAACCAGTTTTCCCGAAATATGATCTTTCATTGAGCACAATCGCTCTCTGAAACTTTGTAGAAAGTGCAGCTGGAATGATTTGTTTGTAGATGGGATTAGCGATCTCCAGCCTTTGATCAGCTGTAGATAATAAACCAAGATCCTTACAATATTGTATATCATCATCATTAAACTCTTGAATCGTACCACCACTTATAACCGCGTCTATAATGGGACTAACCCGTGGTTCGTTGAGCTTGTCCATCAAGGAATCAATGTGAGTATCTCGGCGCAAAACCAAAACATCTTTAGCCTGATTTATAATTTCCTCTGTAATAGGTTGAGTTCGGTCAGTCACAAGCACAAAACAAGCCTCTTGGGCAAGCGCATTGACAAGCCATGGTTGCCCTTGCGTTAAACAATAAGCATGTTCGATTGCGGCATCAGTAAATTGTTGGCCTGTAGCTTCTGTGTGTTGCTGATACAAAAGCCTCACCTCCTCCTCTGAAAAGTTTGACAAAAGAAGCGAAACTGCCTTTATATTAAAAGGGCTAGCCGCTGAAACGTACGCACCTTCCTCTTTCGACCAAATTCTATAGTCACGCACATCACGCAATCCAATAAGACAGATGGATTGGGGGAAATGCTTTGGCCTATCGATATAACCAGCACGAATCTGTCTCAAAACAGAAATCAATGAATCGCCAATAAGCGAATCGATTTCGTCAATGAAAAGCGCAATCGGTCGGTCTGAATGTTCCGCCCAGAAAGCAAGAGCTCGACCAAAAAGATCAAGTGTAATTGGCTCTTCTTTGATCAGACCATGAAGCCTGGAAACGATCTCACGATCTTCAGGAAAATTTCTTTCAATAGCATTCCTGAGGATACTTACAATGGTGGTAAGTGCATCTCTCACATGCTCTCGAGCAGCCTGAGCACCTTCCACATTGATATAAAGTGCTTTAATGCCAATGTTCTCCTGCACATACCCTACAAATTCATTAACCGCGGTAGTTTTGCCACTCTGACGTGGAGCGTGGAGAACAAAATAATTCATACGATTGATAAGCGCAATAAATTGCTCTCGATTTAACCGTTCAGGCAAGAAATAATGTATCGAGGGAACAATAGGACCAGCTATACAAAAAGTTTTGGTCGTGGGCAAAATGAGAGATCTTTTCATAACGCGCCTCTATTTACAAGTGCAGTAGTGCAATCTACTGATTAGAATAACCGAACTCATATGAGATGTCTAGATTTTATCAATATAAAGGATTAAAGGTTATCAAACTATCAAGCCCACATCATAGAGTTTTAGCACCTTAACAGCACTAAGAAAAAGGCACCCCTCACATGCCCATTTAAAAACTGATTGCAGAAAGCAAGCATTAACTCTATACTGAGTCATATAATGCTAACTTTTAAGGTAGGTATGACTTCCACAATTGAACAAACACCTTCATCTAGTCACGATTCACACTTAGGTACGATAATCGAAGTAAGTGGAACCGTAATTGATGTTGAGTTTCCTCGAGAACATACACCAGATATCTTTAATGAGCTGCAAGTACTTATCCCTGCAACAGCTACGAGTCCAAAAAGCAAAGCATCGGTAGAAGTAGCCCAACAACTTGGAGATGGCATCGTCCGCTGTATAGCACTTGAAAATATTTTTGGTGTCTATCGTGGACTCAAGGTGCTCAATACGGGCGGACCCTTACAGGTCCCTGTCGGATACCACGTGCTGGGAAGAATCTTTGATGTGCTTGGCCGTACTATAGATGCAGGTCCTGAATTAACTCCTGGCAAAAAACTTCCCATTCATCGAGATCCTCCTCCTTTTGTTGAACAAAAAATTGAAAACGAAGTTCAAGAAACAGGAATCAAAGTTATCGATCTTATGTGCCCCTTTCTTAAAGGATCGAAAATCGGTCTCTTTGGTGGAGCAGGTGTTGGCAAGACATTACTCGTTACAGAGCTTATTCGTAATATTGCCATTGAACACAAAGGTGTGTCAGTTTTTACCGGAGTTGGTGAGCGTACCCGCGAAGGTAATGAGCTGTGGCTTGATATGAAGAGGTTTAATGTGCTCGATAAAGCCGTCCTCGTTTTTGGCCAAATGGGTGAAATGCCCGGTGCTCGGTTACGCGTCGGCCTTGCAGGACTCACCATGGCCGAATATTTTAGAGATGAAGAAAAGAAAGATGTTCTCCTCTTTATAGATAATATTTTTAGGCTCGTTCAAGCAGGTTCTGAAGTTTCAGCTATTTTAGGTCGAATGCCTTCAGCAGTTGGCTATCAACCAACTCTTGCTTCGGAAATGGGCGCCTTTCAGGAACGAATAACAAGTACGATGAATGGTTCTATTACTTCGGTGCAAGCAGTCTACGTGCCGGCAGATGATATAACCGATCCAGCTCCGGCGACTACCTTTTTACATTTAGATGCAAGCACAGTACTGTCTCGTAAGCTTGTCGAATTAGGGCTCTTTCCTGCTGTCGATCCTCTTGAATCAAATTCAAAAGGATTAGATCCTAACATCGTAGGTCAACGTCATTATTCGATTGCACGCAAGATACAATCGATTCTGCAGCGATACAAAGAATTACAAGATATCATTGCTATTTTGGGAGTCGACGAATTGTCTGATGAAGATAAACTCTTGGTAAAAAGAGCAAAGCGAATTCAAAAGTTTTTCACACAACCATTATTCTCTGCAGAGTTTACGTCTGGACTTCCAGGCAAATATGTACCCAAAGATAAAACAGTCTCAGACTTTGAACGAATCGTCAGCGGAGAATGTGATAATCTTCCTGAGCAGGCCTTTTATATGGCTGGCACACTTGAGGAAGTTTTTGCAAAAGCTGAAAAATTACTCGAAAAAGTCTAAGCATGGAATTAAAATTTATTGGCCCCACCAGCTCGCAAGTCATGAATATACGCTGGCTCGAAGTGCAAACACATGATGGGAACTTTGTAATTAAACCAGGCCATGCTCCGACGATCGTGATTCTTGCACCAAATAAAGAACTCACGATGGAGCTCGAAGATGGCTCAACAACGCTCATTACCATAGCAGGCGGCATATTAGAAGTAACACGAACCTCAGTCACTTTATTGGTAACTCATGAATAATACCCTCGGACACATTGTTACTGGCTCGCTCACTGAAGGGCTTACGATGCGTATCAGCCCAGATACTCAGATAGAAAAGCTCAAAACGGGCAAGTTCGTCTCTATTCAGGGCGAATATCAGCGCTTTTTTTGCTTAATAACAGACCTAACCCTTGCCGTCAGCCATCCTGACATCCTCTTATTTCCACCTACGCCTGAAGAGGAATTGCTCAAAGAAGCACTTCGCTCAAAGGATATCTATGCAACTGCGACATTACGACCAATGCTCGTATTAACGGATGAAGGCAAACCAGCCCCCGTAAAAACGATTCCACCACACTTTGCTCCGGTACTCGAGGCAACGAAACAGGACATCTCTCTCATTTTTGGCGATGAACGTGATCCATCTAAGCGTTACTTTACGATAGGAAATCCACTCGACATGGATGCACCCATCTGCCTCGACCTTGACCGCTTAACAGAGCGGAGCAATGGTATTTTTGGAAAAACAGGAACGGGCAAGACATTTCTCACACGACTCGTCCTTGCAGGACTTATTCATAATGATAAAGCAGTGAATATCATTTTTGATATGCATAGTGAATATGGACTCCAGGCGCGTAAAGAAAATGCTCATGAGTCATTTGTTAAAGGATTAAAGACACTCTTTCCTGAAAAAGTAGTTATCTTCTCCTTAGATCCCGCATCTACCCGCCGCAGAGGGGGTATGCCGGATGTTGAGTTAACCCTCTCATACAGCTCAATTGCCGTCGAGGACATTGTCTCATTAGATGCTGAGCTAAATTTAAATCCAACCGCCTATGAAGCTGCATACCTCATTGCTGCTAAATATAAAAAGCATTGGCTCGAAGTCTTTCTTGCAAATGGTGATAATCTGAAAGAGTTTGCTCAGGAAGTTGGCGCTCACCCTGAATCTATTGCTGCACTCTACAGAAAACTAAAAACTATTGAGCGCTTTCCCTTCATTCAAGCAGGGCTCGAAAAGGAAAATGTCATCGACCGGATGATGGAATATATTGATCGAGGCATATCAATCATTATTGAGTTTGGTAACTTTACCTCAACCTTCTGCTATCTGCTTATTGCTAATATTATTACACGCCGGCTCCATGCACTCTACATCCAAAAAACTGAGCACTTTTTAGGAACACAGCGCAAAGCGGACGAGCCTAAAAAGCTCATGATTACAATCGAGGAAGCTCATAAGTTTCTCAATCCACAATCGGCACGCCAGACCATCTTCGGTACCATTGCCCGTGAAATGAGAAAGTATTACGTATCTCTTTTGGTTGTCGATCAGCGTCCTTCGGGAATCGATCCGGAAGTGCTCTCACAAATTGGCACTAAAATCGTTGCTCAACTCAATGATGAAAAAGACATTCAAGCCGTACTGACCGGCGTCAATAATGCAACTCAGCTCAGAACAGTTTTAGCAGGACTCGAAACGAAGAAGCAGGTAGTACTCCTCGGGCATGCCATAGCTATGCCAATAGTCATCCAAACTCGTGAATACGATGAAGAGTTCTATAGAGCTGTCATCAGTCCTCTCGCCGTTAAATCGGTAGAACAGCTCATAAACGATCTCTTTTAAAGCAAGGAGGCAGCTCGAGCTGCCTCCTTACCATATTAACTCTTACAATGTCTTTCTTTTTGTGGCGGTGTACCGGCTGGCAAACCACAGAAATTAGCATTTCCTGAAAGTGGTACCAATGAGCAGCTCAATGAACTACATACTCCCGTTGCTTTAGGATTACAGGAACAGTTATCTACATAGCTATTGCTATCACAGCTCGTATCTAGGAAACCAAACAAGCTATTGTTAAGAGCCGTATTTCCTTCTATGAGATTACCGGTAGTACCTGGGCCTGCAACCCTAAAACCGGTATTGTTGCATTTTGCGACACTAGTAAGTATCGAAGAATCAATAAGCGTTAAATGAAAGCCTTCGATTCCAAACAGTATTCCATATCCATTAGCCGCATTTGCTGTATTAACATTTCTTTTAGCAACGCACTCATCAAAGATTATTCCTTGTTGCATAAAACTTGCTGTAGTGGACACAGGGCTTCCAGCAATGAAACCAGCTACTGGCAAGGAATCGTCTGTTGATGAATGGTCTTGAGCAAGACAGCGACGATGTATGACATCAGTACAATTATTTAATATGAGAAAACCAGATAAATTAAATGCTGATACGCCAGGGTTGATAAAATTTTCCGCAGCACTACAGTTTTCGATCAGCACCGAGTTACTAGCATCTGTTTCTATACCAATGGCATAGGTGCGGAGAGTAAACGGTAGTAAGCTGGACGTAATCCCATTTCTATTAGCTATACAATCTTTCACAATAACATTTATATTGTTTGGCCCATTAAATATCCCTTTAGCATTAACAAGCACTTGAGTTGGATCGATGTTTGCTGAAGAATTATCATTTGTCTCGCAATGAGCAATAAGAACATTTGTAGCGAATTGAACTTCTATCCCTGCGGCTATAAGAGCTCCTTGATTGTTATTTCCCTTACTGTTACGGACGATTAGCGTATCGCCTTCAACAAAGCCCATACCTACTGTAAAAGATCCTGTTATGTTGGTTCCACTGCAAGAATCGATAATACAATTCGTAAAATCAACTACAAAAATACCACTTGAATTGTTTGTATCGGTTCCTGGAGTTGCTGCATAACTCGCCTTGCAATCTTTAATAAGAATGTCCTCTACAAAATAGCCAGCTATAGCATCCGTCTCAAAAAATGAAGCTATATGTGATACACAGCAATGCTCAATAACTACTGAAGTGCCACCAAATATTCCTATACCGTTACGTACCTGTATGTTATTAAAAGTATTCAGCTTGCCACACTTTGTAACCTTAATGTTCGTAATTGCAAGGCCAATATGCTCGGAAGGAAGCGGATTAGAATAATCAACACTCGCCCCTAAAATACCAGTATCGGAAAAGCCTTTTACCTTACCATTTTTGATCGCAACATTATTTGAGCCAGATGCAATGACTATACCCTGGGTAGTATCAAACGTAGCAAAGCCGAGAGCTGACTCTGAAACCGTTTTCCCATTTAAATCAAGAGTTACGTTCGACGATTGAATAGTAATTGCTGCCAAGAAATCTGCATTGGGGTTAAACTCAATATTTTCTTTTAAGCGATAGTAGCCTGGCTGACTGATAATGAGGCCCGTTGGCCCAATGTCCTTTTGGCAGATAGAGATTGCCTCGCATGAGGCCATACCCATATTAGCCTGCTCAATTCGCATTTTAATATCATGCTCTGCTTGTTCAAGCTTTATCTCAAGTGCAACAAAATCACACGGCGCTGCTGAACGTTTTTCTTTGATGTGGTTGAGCAGATCTTGCATAGATCGGCCATTCTTCAGACATCGTGAGTACTTGAGCAAATCCTGCGAATCAAGATCAGGCGAACTGTCCGCGTGAGCATTCGCTATGACTGCCAAAGTCAATAATGCAAGATTAAGTAATGATTGATGGGTGAACTTCATAGACTATCTCCTTTTGATAGATGATGGTTACATTACTGGTTAAAAAAGTCACACACTTTTCCTCCCAAAGAGGCATCCTCTCTCTTTTTTCAAGATAGCAATTATGCTTACACGAATACAATGAATTTCATAAATTTTAATTCAGACAAAGAAAGCATTCCCCCAGATAAGTCAAAAAAAATATTAGCAGAGCTCAAGTTGCCCGTGAGCCCTGCTAACAGTATCTACGATAAAGGAAGTAGCTCGCGCTGCCTCCTTACCATCATATTAACTTTTACAATGTCTTTCTTTTTGTGGCGGTGTACCGGCTGGCAAACCACAGAAATTAGCATTTCCTGAAAGTGGTACCAATGAACAGCTCAATGAACTACATACTCCCGTTGCTTTAGGATTACAGGAACAGTTATCAACATAGCTATTGGAATCACAACTGGTATCCAAGAAACCAAACAAGCTGTTGTTAAGTGCAGTATTACCTTGAATGAGATTACCCGTAGTAGTCGGTACTGCCATCCCAAACCCAATGTTGTTACATTTTGCCGTACAGTTCAAGATTGAAGAATTGATAACTGTTGCCGTAAAACCTCCAACGCCGAACAATACGCCAAATCCATGAGCTGGATTTCCCGTGTTAACATTTCTTTTAGCAACACATTCATTGAGGATTATTCCTTCCTGCGCCTCCCCGGGGGTGTAACCAACAATGAAACCTGCAACCAGCAAAGGCTCATTTTCAGATGAATGATTTTGCGCAAAGCATCGATGCAGTATAACATCCTCACAAGTATTGAGAACACTAAAACCACTTAACAGAGTAGCAGCAAGGCCAGGGCTTACAAAATTTTCAGTTGCGCAACAGTTTTCGACCAGTACCGAAGTAGAAATATCCACTGCTATGCCTATGGCGAAGGTGCGGGGAGAAAGTGTTGGTATTAAGTTTGCAGTAATCGCATTTCTAAGAGCTACACAATCTTTGATAATAACATTTGAAGTATCGAGGTCGGCTAACCCAACAACCTGAACAAACCCCTGAGTTGGATCTATATTTGCCGCCACGTTATCGTTCGTTTCAGAATGGGCAATCAGAGCATTTGAAAGTTGTTGTGTTGTTATCCCGAAACAAATAAACGCTCCTCTATTATTATTCCCTTTACAATTACGGACGATCAGTGTATCACCCAAGAACAATCCTATACCTATTGGAAAGTACCCCGTTATATTGGTTCCACTGCAAGAGTCGATAACACCGTTAGTAAAATCTTGTAAGTTAATACCGGTAGACGAGCTCGCTGTATTAGTTTCTGGAGTTGCGGCAAAACTAGTCTTGCAATCTTTAATAAGAATGTCATTTACAACATAGCCACCTATAGCATCGGACTCAATAAACGAAGCGATCTGCGATACACAACAGTGCTCAATCAGCACCGAGGTACCTCCATCAATTCCTATACCATTACGCTGATTGAATATCCGTACACTGTTAAAAGTATTGAGCTTGCCACACTTTGTTACCTTAATGTTCGAAATTACAATACCTATATGCTCCGAAGGTAGCGGGGTAGAATTAACACTCGCTGCTAAAATGCCAGTATCGGAAAAGCCTTTTACCTTACCATTTTTGACCGCAACAAAACTTGAACCAGATGCGATGACTATACCTTGGGTAGTATCAAACGTAGCAAAGCCAAGAGAAGACTCCGAAAGGGTTTTCCCATTTAAATCAAGCGTTACATTCGAAGCCTTAATAGTAATTGCTGCGAGAAAATCCGCATTCGGGTTAAATTCAATGTTTTCTTTTAAGCGATAGTATCCCGCCTGAGTGATAACAAGACCTGTTGGCCCAATATCCCTTTGGCAGATAGAAATAGGCCCACTCGTTTGCATGCCTTTCTTAGTCTGCTCAATTCGCATTTTAATATCACGCTCTGCTTGTTCAAGCTTTATCTCAAGTGCAGCAAAATCACGCGGGCCTTCTGAACTTTTTTCTTTGAAGCGATTGCGAAGATTTTGCATAGATCGGCTATTTTTCAGTGCTCCCAAGAAGTTGAGTGAGTCGTGTAAATCAGGATCAAGCGAACCGTCTGCATGAGCATTCCCTATGACTGCTAGAGTCAATAGCGCAAGATTGAATAGCGCCCTCATTGATTGATGAGTGAACTTCATAGACTATCTCCTTTTTGATAGATGGTTACATTACTGGTTAAAAAAATCACACTTTTTACCCCAAAGAGGCATCTTCCCTCTTTTTCTTCAAGATAACAATTATGCTTACACGAATACAACGAATTTCATAAATTTTAATTCAGACAAAGAAAGCATTCCCCCAGAGAAGTCAAAAAAAATATTAGCAGAGCTCAAGTTGCCCGTGAGCCCTGCTAACAGTATCTACGATAAAGGAAGTAGCTCGCGCTGCCTCCTTACCATCATATTAACTTTTACAATGTCTTTCTTTTTGTGGCGGTGTACCAGCTGGCAAACCGCAGAAATTAGCATTTCCTGAAAGTGGTACCAATGAACAGCTCAATGAACTACATACTCCCGTTGCTTTAGGATTACAGGAACAGTTATCTACATAGCTATTGCTATCACAACTGGTATCCAAGAAACCAAACAAGCTGTTGTTAAGTGCGGTATTACCTTGAATGAGATTACCGGTGGTAGTCAACCCAGCAACTCCAAACCCAGTAGTGTTACATTTTGCCGTACAGTTCAAGATTGAAGAATTGATAACTGTTGCCGTAAAACCTTCAACGCCGTACAATATGCCAACTCCATTAGCTGGATTTCCTGTGTTAACATTTCTTTTAGCGACACACTCATTGAGGATTATATTTTCTTGTGGTCCGTGCGGAGTGAAACCAGCTATGAAACCCCCAACAAGCAGAGATCCATTTTCAGATGAATGACCTTGCGAGATGCATCGATGCAGTGTAACATTCTCACAAACACTGATCACTGTAAAACCACTTAACAAGAAAGCAGAAACATCCGGGCTTACAAAATTTTCATCTGCGCAACAGTTTTCAACCAGTACCGAAGTAGAAATATCCACTGCTATGCCTATGGCGAAGGTGCGGGGAGAAAGTGTTGGTATTAAGTTTGCAGTAATCGCATTTCTAAGAGCTACGCAATCTTTGATGATAACATTTGAAGTATCGAGGTCGGCTAACCCAACAACCTGAACAAACCCCTGAGTTGGATCTATATTTGCCGCCACGTTATCGTTCGTTTCAGAATGGGCAATCAGAGCATTTGAAAGTTGTTGTGTTGTTATCCCGAAACAAATAAACGCTCCTCTATTATTATTCCCTTTACAATTACGGACGATCAGTGTATCACCCAAGAACAATCCTATACCTATTGGAAAGTACCCCGTTATATTGGTTCCACTGCAAGAGTCGATAACACCGTTAGTAAAATCTTGTAAGTTAATACCTGTAGACGAGCTCGCTGTATTAGTTTCTGGAGTTGCGGCAAAAAACTAGTCTTGCAATCTTTAATAAGAATGTCATTTACAACATAGCCACCTATAGCATCGGACTCAACAAACGAAGCGATCTGAGATACGCAACAGTGCTCAATCAGCACCGAGGTACCTCCATCAATTCCTATACCATTACGCTGATTGAATATCCGTACACTGTTAAAAGTATTCAGCTTGCCACACTTTGTTATCTTAATGTTCGAAATTACAATACCTATATGCTCCGAAGGTAGCGGGGTAGGATTAATACTCGCTGCTAAAATGCCAGTATCGGAAAAGCCTTTTATCTTACCATTTTTAATGGTAACATTATTTGAACCTGAAGCAATTACGATGCCCTCAGTAGTATCGAATGTGGCAAAACCAATGGCTGACTCTGAAAGTGTTTTCCCATTTAAATCAAGCGTTACATTCGAAGACTGAATTGTAATTGCTGCGAGGAAATCTGCATTGGGGTTAAACTCAATGTTCTCTTTTAAGCGATAATAGCCTGGGGTTGCAATAACAAGACCAGATGGCCCAACATCCTTTTGGCAGATAGAGATTGCCTCGCCTGAAGTCATACCCTTCTTAGCCTGCCCAATTCGCGCTCTAATATCACGCTCAACCTGTTCGAGGTTTGTCTCAAGCGCAGCAAAATCAAACCTACCCTCTGCAGCTTTTTTGCTGAGACGATTCTGCAGATCTTGCATAGATCGAACAGTCCTTCGTGGCCGCGAGCACCCAAGTAACTCCTGTGAATCAGGTGCAAACGCACTGTCGGCATGAACATTTGCTATAAGTGTTAGAGTTAATAACGCAAGATTGAGTATTGATTGCTGAATGAACTTCATGGACTATCTCCCTTTTTGATAGATGCTTATAGAGGTTAAAGCAACACACTTTCCCCCCTGCTTACTTTCTCATCACTCAAGATAGCAATTTAGCCATGGCCAATGCAATGAATTTCATAATTTTTCTTCAAGCCAGAATTCGCTTTCAAAGCAGTGGCTCAAATCAGTAATCAATCGGCTTCTTAGAAAGCGTAAAAAAGCGCTAGGTGTGGCTAACCTAGAACTCGAAAATTAAGTATTTAAAAGGAAATCTAGCTAGTACCTGCTTGGTACGGTAGGCCATCGTTCAGGCAGCGCAGGCGCTCGAAACTGACTTTTATAACTAATCGCAAATGTTTTACAGAGATAGTTGATATATTTTGTTATTGGTGATCGCTCAGTAATAGGTGCATTCATGTTATCAAAGATATATAATCCCCGCCCAGTACTATTTTGCACAATAGAAACAAGGATAGCATGATTTGTTCCTTCCGCTTTCACTATGCAAATAAAATGAACAACACAATCGACTGAATTGTTGAAGTAGTCAATGTGATGCTTAATGATTTCTCTTCCCCGCTTTTCAATCGCCTCTTGCATCTTACGATCTATTTCTGACTTTTTAGTACCTGCGTAATAGCTTACCTCTATTGGCGTCGATGAGAATGGCTGAATCACTCCTGAAGAAGTAATGTTAAGATTGCAGATCCTGATATCCATAATGCTAGCAAGCTTTTCAAGTGTCCTATTAGTTACCGCTTCACGCGGTCCTATCTTTCGCGGCTTAAGGTAGTTCATACACTCTCGCTTAAAGATTGAATAGTCACTGAACTTCAGAGGAAAGCCCAGGGTTCTCTCGAGATTACATGCATTAAATAAGGCATTGTAACCGCAACAAAACTCATTAAGCTGATACGTTTTTTGATAACTAACTGCCATCTGAGACAAACTCTGAGGGAGCTTGAGCGTAGCAGCATTAAGCTGAGTGACGACAAGTGCTGCTACAAGAATGTTCAATTTCATGATAACCTCCATATTCTTTTTTATGGTATCTTACCCCCTTGAGTATATCCTATCTTGACAGAGCTTTCACCTGCCCCGTCACACATTCAACAGTGGCCCTGCAGAAGATGCACATCAAAAAGAACGGTTCATTTACAATCAAGCTTACTCGCATGAGATTTGCAGAAACTGCCGCACTCTTTTATACTAGAATAGAAAGATCTATATATACAAGGAGACTTATGAAAAAATTAGCGTTATTACTGTTACTTGGCTTTCTTACTTTCAGCTCGCTGTTCTGGTATCGCAAAACCACCGAGTATAAACCACTTGAAGACACACTGATCATCGGAACAAGTGCTGATTTTCCACCATTTTCTTTCCGTGATAAGGATGATACTATTGTTGGTTTCGACATCGATGTTGTGAAAGAAGTCGCAAAACGCCTTTCGCTCGATCCTCAAATTCAAGATAAGCCGTTTAGCACACTGCTTCCACAAATTGAACTTGGCCAGATACATGTCATCGCAGCTGGGATGACGCCAACTGAAGAACGAGCAAAAAGGGTAACCTTTACCAAGCCGTATCTCACTGGCAACCCATTGCTTGTCGTTTCGCTTGCATCTAAGCCAGCATTTACAAACCTTGATGAACTTAAAGGCAAAGAAGTAATTGTTAATACCGGGTATGTAGCAGATCTCTATATGTCAAAACTTCCAGACATTAAGCTCATCCGCTTAAATAAGGTATCTGATGCCTTAAATGCTCTTGAGCATGGAAAGGGAGATGCATTTGTTACCGCTACATTTTCATTGCAGCCCTATATAAAAGACTCGAAGGAACGGTTTAACTATCTTCGATTACCTGAAACTGAAGAAAGCAGTGCTCTGGGAATTTCTAAGAAGCTCCCTGAAGAATTTGCAAAACGGGTGCAGGATGCTCTCAACTCTATGGAAGCTGATGGTACACTCGATGCCCTAAAACGCAAGTGGTGGGAAACGGCATGATTGACCTGACATTCGTATGGCAGATCCTTCCTCAGCTCCTTCAGGCAGCAGGCACCACTCTTATTCTAGCATCTTCAGCGGCTGCTATTGGATTTATTGGAGGTACACTTTTGGGTATTGCTCAATCTCGAGGCAATACGCTTTTAAAAGTTGCCGTTACCTTCTATGTTACGGTCATACGAGGAACGCCATTATTGCTTCAGATCATGTTCTTTTATCTCATGCTTCCCAGTATAGGAATTCATATCTCAGCTCTAGCTACCGCTATTTTTGCGATCGGAATCAATAGTAGCGCATATATTAGCCAGATTGTCCGTTCAGGTATTCAGTCGGTATCACGAGGACAATTAGAAGCCGCTCAGACGTTAGGAATAAACAGTTTTGATATTACGCGGTATATTATCTTGCCGCAAGCTCTACGCATCGTCATCCCTGCATTAGGAAACGAACTGGTAACGCTCATAAAAGAATCAAGTTTGGCATTCACTATAGGCGTGATTGAGCTCTTTAAACGAGGAGAAATTATCATCTCTCAAGCGTATAATTCATTAACGGTCTATGCAGTAGTTGGCTTAATCTATCTTGCCATGACATCTCTTGTATCTCTTTGTGTCTTAAAAATCGAACACTCATTGAATAACCATGCTAGAAATTAAACACCTAACTAAAAAGTTTCATCACAAGACCGTCCTCAATGACCTCTCAATGAGCGTCAAACCGGGCGAGATTGCATTCCTTCTTGGTTCATCAGGAGTAGGCAAGTCGACCTTGCTACGCATTTTAAATGGCCTCGAAACATTCGACTCAGGATCGATACTCCTCCAAGGAAAGCCTCTTTCAGAGCATCCGCACGCGGTTGGGATGGTATTTCAGCAATTTAATCTGTTTGAGCATATGACGGTAGAATGTAATATTACCTTCGCTCTAGAAAAGGCTGCAAAAGTACCTGCACAGGAGGCACATGAACGGGCTCGTGCACTGCTTGCAAAATATGGCCTCGCTGACAAAGCACATCTCTCGGTACGCACCCTCTCAGGTGGACAGAAGCAACGGCTTGCGATAGCAAGAAGTCTTGCAATGAAACCTCATATTATTTGTATGGATGAACCAACATCAGCACTCGATCCTCTCTTAACCAACTACGTAGCTCAAGCTATTAATGATCTTGCCAAAGAAGGCTATATTGTACTTGTAGCTTCTCATGACACCGCTCTTCTTAAACAGCTCGACTGTAACATCTACCTTATCGATAGCGGAGAAATAGTACAGACTGCTTCTTCATCGCAGTTCTTTGCTCATGAAGCAAACTATCCACGAATCAGACAGTTTGTCGAAGGCATCTGAATCTAACGCACGAAGGCATTTGTACGCTCTGAGCTTTAAAGGTATCCTTAATATGAACAAAGTTAATGCCACTAGATTCAAGAAAGGACACATGTGATCAAGTACCTATTACTCTCACTCCTGAGTGGCTTGTCACTACGAGCACAACAATTTGATGCCGTAGACTTTTTAAAGCAACAGCAAGAATCCCTGAACCTCGCACCACTCTATAGAGAACGAAAAGCGCGCGCTCTCAAGGTCCAACTTGAGGCACTCGACGAACAAATCTTAGCTGCTTGCTCTGAAGCAGTGCGCGCCGCACTTGTACAACAAAAAACACAGCTCATACAGAATGACGGACTTGTTGAAGCAGGCCGCTATCGAAATGGTGCACAATCAATCAAATCAGAGCGCGTCGCCCTCGAAATAATCAATCAGCGAGAAAACAGTGAACGACTAGCCAAAAGTCATGTTGATGGGAGCAAAGCCGCTGCCGGAGAAACCGCCCGTGTCTGGTCAGAAGCACTGCTTTCAAAAAAAACTGCCGGCCTCATCGCCCTTACTGCGTTGGGAATAGCCGCCGCATGGCAAGGAACTAAGCTCGCTGTCAGCTTACTCGATCACTTAATACGCATTCCAGAGCTTGCCCAAGAAACCTCTATTAAAACGTGGTCCCAAACACTCTATGGAGGTCCTTCCATTGAAAAAATAGAGCTCAGCGATGTTATTTTGGAACCTCAGTTGGCTGGTCGCATGCAGCAGTTAACTCAGATGATCACTAATACGGCACTCCATAATCACTTTTTTAGACACTTCCTCTTTTATGGGCCTCCGGGAACAGGAAAGACAATGCTTGCAAAGGCAATAGCACACAATGCAGGACTCAAGTATATATATTTCTCTGCAAGCAAGCTTGAGATCTTCTCGACCGAAGAAGGACTTAAAAAGATTACGCAGCTATTTCAATATGCTCAGAACTCCGACCACAAACTTATGATCATCATGGATGAAGCGGATGCGCTCTTTGCCAAAAGAGATGATGGAGCACAGTCCCTTTCCCAAAAAAGTCTTATCTATCTTGAGAATATTCTTACCTATATGGGTACTGAAAACCCCAATTTTATGGTCATCGCAATCTCAAACAGACCAGCAGTATTTGACGATGCAGCGCTCAGTAGATTTGGCGAGCAAATTAAGATCGGGGCACCTGGGCTCGAAGAAAGAAAGCTTATTGTAAGACGGTATCTACAAAAATATCTTGTTGATAAACCACAAGCAGATACGAGAAATCTTCTTTTAAGGACATTCAATCCTGCTCCAAAACCTGAGCCTCTTTCGCTTGCTCCAGATATAACAAACAGCGTTCTTGATGATATTGCGCAGAAGCTGGTAAATTTTGTAGGCCGTGATATTTCTGACCTCATGAGACTCGTGCAAGGAATGGCTTATGCATCTGATAATCATGTCACCAAGAATATGCTTTATGAAGCTACAGATCAAAAGATTGGTCAAAAGAAACTGCAAGAGAAACACTTCGTCGACTAAGGAAATCATCTCAGGCTGCGCTGTGTAAACAGCCTGAGATGAACTCACGCTGACTTTCAAAAATATCAAAAATAATTTGACTTTCCGAAAATTACCTGCTAGGCTCATCTGCGTTGGCAGATTTTTTATTTGTCCTACGCGAACAATACCAATTTGTATTGTTCACCCCCCCTAGCCCTTCAGCTCCCTAGTTGAAGGGATTTTTTTTAAAGGTAAGATGTGCTCACTGCCTCGCTCATCCTTAAGCACGAGAAGTTCCTTGGTAAACTTCACAACTTCATGGCCTATTACCTTTTGCCCTTTGCGTACCTGATAGATACCCCCATCGATAGCAAGCACAGCAAAGCCCTCATTGTTTCCATGTATATACCCCATGGCTATATAAGAATATCTAGTAGATGCATGCAGCGAAATAAATGGATCTCTCTTGGCATCCACACTACACATCGTCAGCAGAATAAGAAAAAACATAGCTAGGCCTTCTCAACGCAACAAAATTGACAGGTGGCAAGAAGAGCACCTTCCCCCTTTACGTACACAGCTTTAGTACAAAATATCACCTTCTGAGTACTCAAAGCATCAAGAAAGAGTGTGTGTTGATCAAAGATTCCCACAAATCTATATTCATAGGTGGTAAGCATCCAATCGCTAAACTCTTGTTTGCGAATCTGTTCAGAAGAGAGCAGTATAAGCCCGCTCTTTTTAAGAGCACGCACAATATGCTTTATATGAAGCTCAAGCTTTCGAGAAGCCACCTTACATTTCTTCTTGAGGATAGTAAACAGCTGAGCATCTCGCCTCGCCAGTTCTTGAGAACGGATCACCTTGAGCTCTAAGGCTTTTTTTTGATCGATTAAAAGGGTATTTTGCGAGCAATAGAAAGTAGATGCTCTTCGTAGAGGCATATACCCGTACTTATACCACAGAACACTCACTATTATGAGCAGAACGGCACTGAGCATCCATCGAGCTGCAGGAGAAATCTGAACGAGACTGTGAAACCAAAATCGTTTGTCCATAACCACATACTATTTTTGCTAAATTCCTAGTCAGCAACTATAGTGCAATTACCAAAAATAGTCTACAACGTCTTAGAATCTTAAAACCCTTGCTTGGTCCACTCAAGAGGATCAACAGCTACATTATTCAACCGCATCTCCCAATGTAGATGCCAGCCTGTAGCATAGCCAGTTTTGCCCAACGTACCCACCGGATTGCCCTTCTTAATCTTTTCGCCAACTTCAATCGGAGCAAAGGTATCAAGGTGGAAAAATAACGAAAGAAGACCATAGCCATGATCAATAACGACTGTATTGCCACTATGAGCATAGCGACCCTTTAAGGCTACAATACCATCCTGGGTTGCCCAGACAACACTTTTTGGAGTTGTGTAGACATCAAGTGCTTTATGTTGGCGCAAACCACGCTCTTGCGTAGCACGTATCACGCCAAACTCAGTGGTGATTTGTTTTGGGTCCTTCAACTCAATAGGGGTTACAAAGCGTCCAGTCCAAAGCTTCTGCGCAGGAGATTTCTTGGTGAGCTCTTCAATATCGGCCTCAAACTGTTTTTCCGATGCGCCTGTTTCATTTTCATGCTTTATTTTTTCGGGCGCTATGGTAACCGTCTGCTTCTTAAAGGGAGCTGCAACTACTTGAAACTTTGTCTGCAGCGTCAGCTCATTACCTACAAGATCAGTCGCATGAATAACGAGAAGATACTCATTGGGAACCTCTTCACAATCGATAGGAATAAAGCATTCGTAGATCGATGTGCGAGATGATTCAGCAAAACAGGGATAGGTCTTTGAAAGCGTTTCAGCAGATGCATGCTTCAAAACCTTATTTGTTTGAAATTGCAGATGAAGCGTCCTGCCTTGGAGCACTTTGGCATCAGTATCATTCTTCACAAAGGCAGCTTGCAATGGGAGATTATCTACATAAAAATCAAAAGTTTGGGTAACGCCCTTAGTATGGTACAAACCATTAAGTAATTCAACGGTAAGCACATGTTTGCCAGGCGATAAGGTAAGCGTATCGATGGTAACAGGAAGCTCAACTGATTTCTTTCCGACCTTTGTCGCAAGCACCGGCTTATCATCAACAAACACAGATACGCGTGCCACCTTATAATCGTCGGCTCCCTTGACTTTAAAGATCGTTGATCCCCCATAGGAACCTCCTGGTTCTATACCAACCAGAGTAAGAATCGGAGCAGCATCACCTAAGAAATAGGTGTACGCCCTCATTCCTCCATACGAGCCAACAAGGAGAATGCTAAGAATAACGAAGAGTTTTGTATAAGATATCATAGTCTGGCCTTTTCTAAAAATGGTTACCTCTTTCTAGAATACTCAATTTTCAAAAAAGCGTAAACAGGGGTTATTCTCTGAAGTAATATACAAATGGTCATTGATAGAGTATACTGTATTGTAAACAATTTAACAAAAAAGATCATGACACCTGACTATATAAAAAAGCTACCGAAACTACCGGGCATCTATGTCTTTAAAGATAAGGATGACGGCATTTTATATATTGGTAAAGCAAAAAGTTTGCTCAACCGAGTGTCATCGTATTTTCGCCGACAAACGGATGACTGGAAAGTTCAAGAGCTTATTAAAGAACATGCTACGGTCGAACATATCCTCACAAAGAATGAGATTGAAGCATTATTGCTCGAAGCACAGCTTATTCGCACGTATAAGCCTAAATACAATGTCCTTCTTAAGAACGGCAATCCTTTTGTCTTCATACTGATCACGCATGGCGAGCTCCCACGGCTCGAATTGGTACGTGTGAAAAAGAAAAAAGGAACGTATTTTGGTCCCTTCTTATATAAACAAAAAGCATACTCCGTCTATACGTATCTCGTACGGACACTGCGTCTCGCGCTCTGCTCAACAAAAATAGAAAACGGCTGCCTAGATTATCATATGGGGCTCTGTGCAGGTAATTGTGTGAGCACTTTTAATCCGGCTGATTACCGACTCCGCGTGGAACTTGCTCAAAAGATACTCGAAGGAAATCTGGCGGGATCCGAAGCGTTATTACGTTCTCAAATTGCCGAATGCAATAAGCGAATGGAGTTTGAAAAATCGAAGAACTTACATAGCTATCTTGCCGACCTCGAGAAAATTTTTGAAATACTTAAAACAGGGTTCTCAGAACGAAAGTATGTACAGGATATTACCGCTATCACCACACCCCTTACCCATAAAATTGAACGGCCACTCGATGGACTGAAAGAACTACAAAAACTCTTGCAGCTTAAAAAGACTCCGGTGTCTCTCGACTGTTTTGACATTTCTCACTTTCAAAGTAGCTACATCGTAGGTTCCTGCATTCGTTTCACTCATGGAGCTCCTGACAAAAATAAGTTCAGACGCTTTAAAATCAAAACACTTGCCGAGCAAAATGATTATGCAGCACTTCACGAAATTGTTCAACGACGGTACCGAGATCCTCAAGAATTACCCGATATAATCGTAATAGATGGCGGAAAAGGACAACTTCATGCAGTAAATGAATTGTTTCCTCAAACAATCTGTGTCAGCCTTGCAAAGAAAGAAGAGATTCTCTATACTCCACTCCACCCCGAAGGCGTTCACCTCGATGTACATACCCCTATGGGGCAACTGCTCATATGCTTGCGCGACTATGCGCATCATTTTGCAGTATCGTACCATACGTTATTGCGTTCAAAAAAGCTTTTTTCGTGAACATGAATGCAATCTCCTCAAATGGAAATACTGAGGAATATCGCTTTCTCTCTCTTCAAAAAACCAAAAATCCCGGCTTTTTTTCTTTCAGCAAGTGTTTTATACTGAAGATCCAGACACTTTATATTTTTGTGAGGGCAACCTTGAGATCTAAAACTTCAGTCTTTACCATTTTTCTGGGAGCAACTCTGTTTATGGGAGCATCAGCCACATCGTGGTGGGACATGAGTCCTGAAGTCATACGCGAAAAAATCAATGAACGTATCATGGCCATCGAAGCACCAGTACCAGTAGTCGGCTCGATGGAGGATCGATTCGTGAATTGTTCCACCCGAATCACCCCAATCCGCATCTACACCCCTATCAACGGAGCGGATTTCCCCATCATTCTGTTGATCCATTGCGGCGCTTGGGTAGCCGGAAATCTCGATACGCACGACAACTTAGCCCGCTATTTATGCACAGAAACCAAAGCGCTTGTAGTCTCTGTTGGTTATCTCAATCCACCTGAGGGAAAGTTTCCCCTCCCCTTAGAGCAGTGTTATGATGCTTTAAACTGGATCTGCGAGCACGCGATTGAGTTTTCAGCTGACGCCTCGAGGATCGCAGTAGCAGGCGACAGCGCAGGCGGAAACATGGCTGCCGGGCTTTGCCTCATGGCACGAGATCAAACTGGGCCTAAAATCGATCTGCAAGTACTGATCAACCCTGCTCCAGACTTAACCTGCAAGGGAACACTCGGACGCAAAGATGACGAATTGGACATACTCAGATGGCAAGCCGTCCAATACCTCGCTGATCCAAAAGATGCTAACAATCCATATGTATCACCATTGGTAACACACGATTTAAGCAGATTACCAGCAGCGGTTGTCATTCTTGCTGAGCAGGACGACCTACGCGAAGCAGGTCAAAAATTTGCGGACCGCTTGCAGGCTGCAGGAGTACCTACCCAGGTTTACTGTCAGCTAGGCGTCAATCACTTGGCAGGCGACGCAGCAAGAGCATCGCTTCGCGCGCGCGAATCGTTGGACGTGGCAGTGGGCGCCCTTAAAAAAGTTTTTTTAAAAACGAGTCAAGGAAAATGAGCAGCAGTCCAACCTTCGCCGAAGTTACAAATAATAATGAAGCGAACAAACCATTCCTTCGGGGTTAATCAAAAAAGAAAATCTGCACTCTTCCATCGACAAAACTGTCCCTATGCATCATGACTATACAAGGCTTATTTTGCGCCATTTGAATAAGGAGCACAAAGACAAAACCTCTCATCATCCTTTTCAGCAATTATCGCATATCCAAGGGCTCTGAAGATCTCAAACAAACTCCTCACCGCCGAATCAGAAATGCCCGACCGCAAATTCTGAACGGTAGTCGGTGATACACCGGCTCTTGCTGCAAGCTCTCTTACCGAAACTTCATCTTTTTGCATTGCAGCAATAAGCATTTCTGATATGAGAAGCTCACGGTATCCCTCCTCAAATTCTACTTTTTCTTCAGGGGTCAATGACTCTACAAATTTTTCATACGTGCTTTTTATTTTCTTTTCACTCATAATAATTTCCCTCATTGAATCTTTTTATAAAATCTATCCTCGCGCTGATAGCCTTGCGTTTGTCTTCCCGCGATAGTTTATCCGATTTTTTCTCATAGGCATTAGTAACCACAACCCTCAGACCTGCAAAGAAGAAACAAAAAAATCTGTCGATATCAGCTTTAAAGACATAGATCTGATCACCTTCGTATCGAAATTTTTCAATATTTCTTATCGAACCAACGTCTCCCATCAATTGAAATAGATAGAGTATCTTTTTTTGACGATCCATCCCCAATTCTTGAAAACAATCGAATGCTTGGCTTCTTCCTCCGCTATTAAAATACCATTCAATAGTACATCTCTTGCCCTTATATGCGAGAAATTTTTCGTCCACAATACTCCCAAGTTAGTGTAATTATTTAGTCTTTAAGAAGTGTACCAAAAATCTTGCACAAATTCAATAAAAAAGGAGAAGCGTAGGACTAACTTTGTTATAACGAGCAGTGTCCCTTGAAAAGAGCGAGATCAAGCTTGGAACAAATAAGCATTCGCATCGAAACTTTTTCACCTTTTGTATACTTCACGTCCTTGGTAATGATATGATAAACTAACTGTTAAATACGAATCGATAAAAAGATATCATCCCTCTACAGACACCCATAGACAAGGAGTAAGCGATGAACCCAGAAATATTTACTACCTCAGCACAAGAGCTTATTAATAAGAGTATTGGCATCGCTCAACAGTACTCAAATCCCAGCCTCATGCCTCTTCATACATTAGCAGCAGGGCTCGAGACTGAATTTTGCGCATCTATTTTTAAAGCACTGGCTGTTAATCTGAAAGAACTCAGTAGATTGGTCGATCTTGAACTCAACAAGCTCCCCGTTGTACAGGGAAGTCAATTAACGAGCGATTATTCTTTGGAGGAGTTCTTAAAAGAATGCCAGCAGGAGGCAGAAAAACTGGGAGATTCTTACGTAAGCCTTGAACATTTTATCTTGCGATGGGTAGAGTCTCAGTATATGCCGCTGGGGATTACATCATTTTTTAAACATGCAGGAATCACTCGGGCAACCATTCTCGATTATATGAACACACTCAGAAAGGGGAAAACCGTGAAAGAAAAAAATGCAGAAAAGCAGTATCAGATCCTCGAAAAATATTGTCAGAACATTACCGAACAAGCACGAAAAGGCAAACTTGACCCGGTCATTGGACGGCACGAAGAGATAAGACGGGTCATACAGATCCTCTCACGTCGCACCAAAAACAATCCCGTCTTAATTGGTGAACCTGGCGTGGGAAAAACTGCTATTGTAGAAGGCATAGCACAACGCATCGTAAATAAAGACGTACCTGAAAGCTTACGTCATAGCACCATTTATGCTCTTGATCTTGGACTCCTCATTGCTGGCACCAAATACCAAGGAGAATTCGAAGAACGTCTCAAAGGGGTGTTGAAAGAAATCGAAGAAAGCTCTGATAGCATCATTCTTTTTATAGACGAACTCCATATGCTGGTAGGAGCTGGGGCTACCGGTGGCGGAATGGATGCATCTAACTTATTAAAACCTGCTTTAGCACGGGGAACATTACATTGCATCGGTGCGACAACAATTAAGGAATACAAGAAGTATATTGAAAAGGATGCGGCACTTGAACGCCGATTTCAGAAGGTTCTTGTTGAAGAACCCTCAATTGAAGATGCGCTCTCTATACTGCGTGGTCTTAAAGAGAAATATGAGTTACATCATGGCATCCGTATCAAGGATCAGGCACTGGTAAGCGCGGCTACCTTATCGGCAAAATATATTCCGGATCGTTTTTTACCTGACAAAGCTATTGACCTTGTTGATGAAGCTGCCTCCATGGTAAAAATGGCTATTGAATCAAAGCCGGAAGAGCTAGATCAACTTGAACGCAAAATTCGACAGCTTGAGATTGAAAAAGTTGCCTTGAGCAAGGAAACAGAAAATGAACTAAGTAAAAAGCGTCTCTCGGAACTTGAGTCTGAGCTTATGGGACTCAAACAAAAGTATCAAAGCTTATTCAATGAGTGGAAAGCAGAAAAAGCACCTCTTGAGAAGATTAATAAGTACAAGGAACAAATTGAGCAGGCGCAGCAAAAGTTTGTGCAAGCTGAACGAGAAGGTGACTTTGCACGAGCATCTGAAATCAAGTATGGCACTCTCGTAAAACTACAACAAGAACTTGAGAAAGAACAAGAACACCTAAAAGGGGCCACGAGCCGTCTAATAAAAGAAGAGGTAGATGAGCACGATATAGCAGTCGTTCTCTCTCGTTGGACTGGCATTCCTACCGATAAACTTGAAGCAAGCGAATCGGAAAAATTACTCAATATGGACCAACTCCTTAAAAAACGAGTGATCGGCCAAGATGAAGCTATTGAGGCAATTACTCATGCAATACAAATGCATAGAACAGGCCTTACCGATCCCAATAAGCCAATCGGCTCATTCCTGTTTCTCGGTCCTACCGGGGTAGGAAAAACGGAAGTCGCTAAGACCCTTGCAGAGTTTTTGTTTGATGACCCAAAGAAGCTCATACGTATTGATATGTCAGAGTATATGGAAAAGCATGCCGTTGCACGGCTCATTGGAGCTCCTCCAGGATATGTTGGCTACGAAGAAGGTGGACAATTAACAGAACTGGTAAGAAGAAATCCCTACAGTGTCATCCTCTTTGATGAAGTGGAAAAGGCACACCAGGATGTCTTTAATATCTTTCTGCAAATACTCGATGAAGGGCACTTAACTGATGGCCAAGGGCGCCGTGTTTCTTTTAAGAATTGTATTATTATTATGACCTCAAATATCGGATCAGATCTGATCCTCGCCGCGCATGGCCTCACCGAAAGCGTTAAGCAGCAGATTAGCACACTTCTTCATACCTACTTTAGGCCAGAGTTTTTAAATAGGATCGATGACATTGTGTACTTTAAGATGCTTACTCAAGAAGATGTCGAACGAATAGCTCAATTGCACATCGCCGAGCTAAAAGAACGACTAGCGGAAAAGCATTATACACTCATCGTTGATCCTGCAGTGGTAAGCTTCGTTGCGCAACATGGCTATGAAAAAGAGTTTGGTGCCAGGCCGCTTAAGCGAGCAATTCAGCACTACCTGAGCATACCGATCTCACAGTATCTTCTGCGCAACAAAGATGTCAAAGAGCTTCATCTGTCACTTAAAAATGATGCAATCGTAGTCTCATAACACCAAGAGAGTGCTCTGGCCACATTTGCGAGCACCCTTTTGTTTTTTTATTTCAGAGGAGTATCCTTATAGTATAAACAGTTATAAGGAGTTTTTCTCATGAACATACGATTTTTAATAGCACCAATCATACTTTATACAGCTTTTTCATCGTGCGATAAGATATTTGAGGGCGAAGCTGACTGGAAAAACAATGCTCGGCTCATTCAGCGAGAAGTTCTTCCCCAATTTAGTACACCTGGCAGTTCACCTGCAAGCTGCGGCTATCACGCACTTCGCAATGCACTCTGCTCAGTAGGGTCTAAACCGGAAGAACTAAGATCACAAGAGTCAATGGAAGCTACGTTTGATGTTTGGCGGCAAACTATCCGCAACAAGCGTATGAGCACTCACAGGAATGCCGTCGTATTTAATACTCTCATGGAAAGCTTTAAAGGTGTGGGCGCATTTGTAAAGCAATCTCGCGCAGCAGACCTCGTAGATTCAGCAACATATAAGCGAGAAGGGCTTTCTGACGTTGGAAACTTCAATCGATTTGTTACAGGCAAAGTAACCGGAATTCTTAAAACAGTATGCGCATCTACTCTCGTCGAAACTCATCATGACAGCTATTATTATGACCTCACTTCTGACAAAGTCTATAGTGAATATGCCACTCTCATTAAGACACTGATAAAAGACAAAACAAACTGCACCTGTCGTAAACTCTTTAAGGCATTAGCAACGCGCGACCAGTTCGATGAGTTCTTTAAGCCAATTAATTCACAGCTTATTTTCATCAGTGATGGTACAATTGTAAAAGATGGAAGAATCATTCAGAAGCTCAGTGCAACAAGTGACTGGGTGGATAATCAAGAACTTATTGAGCTCATCGATCAAGAAAAAGCGTGTGGTATGTTGAAAAATAAGCATACCATAGTTAAAACATATGGCCATTCAGCTGACAATGATCTTAGTGAACTGGATGAACTGAAATCGCTCATTAAAACTACTAAAAAAGGTTCGGCTGCTATTATTATATACACCAGTGGAAACGCCACCCCCCCAGCAGGTTCACTGTGGAGCTGGATATGGGGCAATGCTGAGTCAACAAAAACTCACTCGCGCTTACATCAAGCCCTCACTAATGGTCACTGGTTTACGCTCTGTGTCGAGTTCCAAAATAATTTCCGCACCTACACAGTTTTAGATTCACTCGGCAATGGTAACCGCCTCAATGATGAAATCGTTCATCGCGTTATCTCCTATCTTGAAGGCACAGCTCAATCTAAACCCAAATCGAGTTCTCTCAAACCTGCAGTGTACACACTAGGAGCCCTCGCAACAGCGGCAGCTGCCTACTATTTTGGAAAACTATTCTTTCAAAAGAACAATCAACAGAAACCATAAAGTATCGGGGAGCGCGTGTTATACGTGCTCCTTTATTGGGCCACTGACTCAACGTTCCTTTCATCTCGATATTTAGGCCTTGTAGAAAAACAACATATCAAGCATCAGTTAAAAGAAATGGTATAAATCAAGATAAAAGTAAGAAAACTTAGAGTGTTATTAGCCTACAGGCCATTAAATAGCCAGCCATGAGTGCCCAGTGAAAGCTTTTAGATAAACGACAAGTCCACCGAGCTCGTAACAATCGACATATGTCATCGCCTTGATTACGAGGGCCATTATTTTCTTATTGAATACTATCCATACTATGTCAGAAGCAGCTAATGCTCATTTATCATCACAGAAAGCCGTGAGAGTATAATTAGTTCACACAAAAAAATACTCTGCCGTTCCTCTCCTTGCAATAGAATCTAACAAGTCCTTTCCCAATTTCATATTTTGGGCCTCACTATTGAGATTTAGAGCCTGTCACCTCTGCTTGGCCGATGCGCTCGAAAGGTGACCGTTTTATGGTATAGATAACTGATGACATTTTTTTGCCACAGCCCTGATCTCTAAGAATGTTTCCGAAGAAGGTAATTTAGGTCTGATCAGAGGTCGTCTACCAAACTCGGGTTTTCTTATTAGATGTGGCACTAGACGTGGCAAAGGTAATTGAACCAGCGGAGCTTTGCTCAAAGTTTTTGCGTTACGCTGATCCGCACCGGCCTGTATGAGCAATCGAACAATTTTTTTATCTCCATTTCTGATTGCTGCGCGTAATGGTGTTTCAGAGCATTCATCTTCTTGAATACTCACGCACCATGTATTTGGATTCGCCTTCTCTCTAAGCAAAACCTTTACCACGGCTTTATGTCGGTTGCTAACCGCTAGAAATAACGGCGTTCGCCAATTGAAATCACGGTTATTTACATTTGCTCCAACTAATAACAACATCTGAACTATTTTAACATGACCTTGTTCTGCTGCCATATTGAGAGGAGTTTTCCAACGATGAGAGCCAGATGGACAAAGTGCCTCTTTATCAGCATGAGCATCAAGCAAATGCCGAACTATCTGCTCATGACCTTTTTCTGCAGCAATGTGCAATGGCGTTAATTCTTTGTACAGCTTTTTAGTATCCGCGCCCATAGCAAGTAAGAACTGAACTATATCTGGATGATTATTCAAGATAGCACCAAATAAAGGGCTCAAACCGGAAGGATCCGACTTTTCTATGTTTGCCCTAGCCGCTACCAACAATTTAATAACTTGCATATGGCCATTTAGCGCAGCTCTTAATAATGGCGTCTCTCCATTCTCTCCTACCTGATCTCCATCAAGGCCCTCTTTTAGCAAGAAATCTATCGCTAAGCTATTACCAATTTCTGCAGCCTTGTGCATAGCCGATCCACCGAGTGCTGAATTAATCCCAAGATCTAGCAAAATCTTAACCATTTCTGTATCACGAGAACCAATAGCTATGTGTAGTGCCGTTTTGCCATCTGGGCGAGGCTTATTTATATCTGCTCCAGCTTTCAATAAGAGCCCAACTTGAGCCACATTGCGCTTTTTCATTGCAATATGCAAGGCAGTTTCTCCATGTATGTTAGGCATTTCAATATTAGCACCGGCTTTTAATAAAACTGCTATAAATTCTGATTGGTTTCGTGCAATTGCGCTATGAAGCGGAAACTCTCCTGAAAAACTACCTCTCATCGCATCGAATAAAAGCACAACTTCATGATATTTTTTTTCTTGAGCACATGTTCTGGGGATAATACCCAAATAGTTAGAACTTGTAACCTCGGCTCCCGCATTTAAAAGATGATATACTACCTGAAGATGACCATTTTCTGCGGCAAGATATAGTGGAGTTTCGCCTGTAACTAGCTTCTGCTCAATGTCAGCTCCTGCAGCTAAGAGAATTTTAACAATATTTATATGACCATTTAAAGCGGCCGTGTGCAATGGAGTTTCTCCATTTTTATCGGCGGAATGTTTATTTGCACCCGATTTGATCAATAATGTAACTACTGCTTCATGACCACAATGGCATGCAAGACCTAGAGGAGTAACTCCTTCCCTTGTCGGTCTCTCTTTATCGGCACCAGCTTCTATGAGAGCTTCAACGATCTCTGGATCTCCTTTCGTCGCAGCAACACAAAGCAGCGACTCTCCTGTTATCAACGTGGTATTAGGATTAGCTTTGTGTTTCAAAAGTATATGTGTGATCTCTGTAAATCGGTTTAGCACAGCATACGTCAATGGCTCAACTCTCTCTATGGTAGGCTTATCTAAAAATGCTCCTCCATCTAACAATAAAGAAATTATTGCTCTTTTATCATCACGGATAGCTCTATACAAAGGAGTCTCGCCATCAGGACCCACTACATTCGGATCTGCTTTTGCATTTAATAATGCGCTAACCACGTCTGCATCACCTGAAGCTGTAGCCAGATATAATGCTGTAAATGGACTGTCTTTAGTTACGAGATTTAGTTTAACATGAGCATCTAACAGCAATTGCAGCATTTTTTTTGAACTCTGTGTAACTATGTGCTGCAGAAGATATGAGCCATTGCTAAACGTAACATTGGGATCAGCCCCCGACACTAATAGCTTTTCTACGACTGCCTCATGTCCATTTTTTACTGCTGCCATCAGTGGCGTTGTTCCATCAGCCATAGAATGATTCGGCTTAGCACCTGCAGCAAGCAAGAGCTCAACCACTCCTATATGACCATTCTCTGATGCACTCAGCAGGGGAGTTGCACCATTTTGACTGGGTTTGTCAATTTCTGCATTGCTATCTAATAAAGATTGAACTATCTCTTTATGGCCTTTCGATGCAGCCATAAGTAAAGGGCTTGCAGAATTATTTTCATCAGCAACTGCATTTGTCTCTGCTTCAAATTTTAAGAGCAACTGGGCGCAGGCGGTAAATCCATGAAAGGAAGCATATGACAATGGAGAAACTTTGCTCTTATCATCAATGGTTTCATTTGGTTTGGCCCCAGCAGCCAAAAGCATTTTTAATATTTTATCATTACCTGCTCCGACTGCAGCTACCAAGGGTGAACAACCATCTGCCTTTGCAAGATTTGGATCGGCACCCGCGAGAAGCAATAACTCAACTAATCTATCGCTGCCCTTGCGCACTGCATGCATCAACGGAGTAGCTCCCGATAATGATTCTATAAATGATAGATCTTTGTTATTGGCACCTCTCTGCACTAATTCAGCAGGAACATTTATGTGAGCACCTGCCGCTTTAGTCAGTAGTTCAGCTAGCTCATCTGAGCACTCATCTCTGAAACATATGGCAAACCAAAAAAGCGTTACTCTGAGCTCGGTAACTTGGGTTGCGTCAATCTTGCAACTTTTGAATTCTTCTAGGTCCACCGCTTGCCAATTTGAAGATACAATTATTGGTTTACTGTCCTCAGAATCTGGAAGAAACAGAATTGACAGATATAAATCAGCTTTTGCGCCCACATTTAAGAGCAATCGTACAACCTTCTCATGTTTCTTTGCTACAACTGCTAATGCAAGGGGGGCCAGTAAACCAAAGCACCCTAGGTTAGGATCAGCATTTGCTTTAAGCAATGTTTCAACAACTTTATAGTTATTAAGCATTATTGCGGTTGTTAACGGCGTAAGTTTACCAGCTTTCCCATTAATATCGGCGCCAGCTTGCAATACGCGATTGATCAATTCAATAGAATCAATTGCAACAGCTCTATTTAAAAGAGCTTCCTTATTATACTCTGTTTCTAACGGTTCTATAGACGCACCAGCATTTAATAACAATCTTATGAGCTCACGTAATTTCTTAGCAACCGCAAGGTGCAAGAGAACTATTGGCTTGCCATTGACTACCGCATTGGGTAGAATTATATTCGGGTTTGCGCCTCTTTCTAATAATAATTGAACTATTTCAAGATAGCCCTTGCATGCTGCTATACATAAAGGCGTACTCCCATTTCTTTTTTTCATGACATCTATTTTTGCACCTCCATCTAATAACAATCGAGTTAAATCGAGAGAACGTTCAGCAACAGCATACTGCAAGAGATACGCCGGCAAATCATTGACCGTTATATCGGGAATAATCACATTTGGATCTGCCCCCTTTTCTAATAACAATGAGGCTATTTCAAGAAAACGCCTTCGAACCGCTACACATAAAGGTGTACTGCCATGTTTTCTTTCCTTCACATCTACATTAGCACCCGCAGCAAGCAATAGTTTTACTTGATTGAGAGATCTTTTAGAAACAGCATACTGCAAGACAAACACAGGACGATCATTCAAGGTTATGCCAGGTATCTGGACGTTCGGATTAGCACCAGAACGAAGAAGTCTCTTCACAATTTCATCATAATCTTTTGCTATAGCAGCTGCGAGTGGCATCATTCCTGCAAGCTCTCCGAACTTAAGACCAGTATTAGGGTTGGCACCAGCACGTAACAATAGTTTAACGAGTTCAAGCTTACCAAGCTGAGATGCTGCAAACAAGGGCGTCTCTGCCGAATGTACAGACGCTTTATTTGCATCCGCTCCCGCCTTTAGTAACAAAGTAGCAATCTTAGCTTCATTCCTAGCTACAGCAAGAAATAATGGCGTGTAGCAATTCTGCCCATTCCTGCCAAAAGCATTTACATTGACCCGGGCTGCCAAAAGACTTCTAATTTTTTCTATCTCGCAATTTATTACCGCAATCTGCAAGTCCGTCAGATCTTCAACTTTTATGCGAATGTTCTCCATAGCATAGCTCATAGTGGAAGTAGCTAATTCTAGAGTAAGCAAAAATTGTAATTTCTTCACTATTTTCTCCTATTTCCAATGTAGAGAACATATCGATTTAATCGTGATTTTTATTATACAATGGTAAATGCGTTTGTCAATTTTAGGCAATTTCTAGCACAATCTCTTACTTGTGCTTCGACTTGACTCCCAGTTCTTTCTTTTCTATATTCAGTGCATACTAATGGACCCTACGACCGAGGTTTTCGTTGAATAAACTGATTATAGCAAACTGGAAAATGTTCCTCAGTCATACTCAATCGCTGTCCTTTCTTAAGGATCACCTTTCAGAACTTGAAGAGACGACGAAGCTCGCATCAAATACGGTGGTCATTTGCCCATCGTTTACCGTATTACCCTATACTTCGACTCTCTCTACAAGTATTTTATTTGGGGCACAAGACTGTGGCTCTCAAGAATCCGGTGCCTTCACAGGAGACATAGCAGCCCTTTCATTGAAAGAACTTGGGTGCTCTTACACCCTGATAGGCCATAGTGAACGGCGAACTTCATATTGCGAATCGAATGAACGAATAGCACAGAAAGCTCGGCTACTTAACTCATATGGCATCATTCCCGTACTCTGCATTGGCGAAACTGTTGAAGACTATGCGTCTGGCAACTCATTCAAAAAGTTAGAAACTCAGCTCGAACCCTTTAAAAAATTAAGCAACTTCATTATCGCCTATGAACCGGTCTGGGCAATCGGCACGGGCAAGCTCCCTACAGAAGAAGAACTCAGCACTACGATTGCATGGATTAAACAAAGAACAGACGCTCACATACTGTATGGTGGAAGTATAAGCGATCATTCATGTGAACAGTTTTCTTCACTTGTTGACGGATTTTTAGTGGGAAAGGCAAGTATTGCTATCGAGACCCTTAAAAAAATTATTCTTTCATGTTAGACTGTGGTAAAGATTATATGTATTAAGGAGATTTTTATGTTTTTATATACGCTTTTAGTGATATTATTCGTCTTGCTCTGCCTCTTTATTATCCCCCTTGTACTCATCCAAAAAGGCAAAAGTAGCATGGGTCTTGGCAGCTTAGGTGGCGGCACACAGCTCTTGTTTGGCGGCTCAGGAGGACAAGATCTCTTTCAAAAGACGACTTGGTTTCTCACCGCACTCTTCATGGGGGGATCTCTTATCCTTGCGATGATGAACAGACCAACAAGTTCTGAACTTCTTGGAACTCTCGCACAAACGCAGGCCCCAGTAGTACCACAACAGCTTCCTACTCCACAATAATTGTGATTGTAGATCTTGTTGGCTCTTGGTTCATGCGTGCGTGTTCTGAGCTCGGATCGTTTGCTCTTTTTCTCGGACGAAGCATTGGAACTCTTTTCAGTTCAAAGCTTAAAGTAACGCTTATGCTCGCCCAGATGAAACGCATTGGTGTTGATTCAAGCAGCGTTATCGTTCTGAGCAGTCTCTCCTCAGGATTTGCTCTTGCACTTCAATCCTATGCCGGTTTAAGCAGAATAGGAGGCGAAGAAATGCTTGGTGCCGTTGTTGCTTGGGGCATGACTCGAGAGCTAGGTCCGGTTCTTACTGCCATTATGGTCGCAGGCAGATCTGGCTCTGCTATTGCGGCAGAGTTAGGAACCATGAAAATAACTGAACAGATTGACGCATTGCGAACGCTCGGGATCAATCCATACAACTATCTGATCGTACCTCGCATTTTAGCTGGTATGCTTATTTTGCCCTTTCTCACCATGTTTGGAATGTTTTTTGGGATGCTTGGAGGATACTTGTATACGGTCACTAATCTCAACATGAATCCTGCAACATATGGCAATACCATTAAAAATTATCTCCTTATAACGGATATCCTTGGGGGACTTATTAAGTCCAGTGTATTTGGTTTTATTTTGGCACTTGTAGGATCGTATCAGGGATTTTTCGCGCATGGAGGTGCACGAGGCGTTGGAAAAGCAACTACCATGGGAGTTGTACTGGCCTGCATCCTTATCTTGATAGGAAACTATTTTCTGAGCTCACTTCTCTTTAAGGCAGGCATGTGATTACAATTTCTCATCTCAAAAAGCAATTTAATAATCATTTCGTACTCAAGGACGTTAATCTGACAATTCCTTCGGGAAAAATGACCTGTATCGTTGGACGATCGGGAGAAGGCAAGTCCGTACTTCTTAAAACGCTGGTGGGTCTCTTAAAGCCAACCTCAGGAAGTATCATTATCGGCGACAAAGATGTTACTACTCTCAGAGAACACGAGCGAAGCATTCTCTTTAAGAACTGTGGTTATGTCTTTCAATTTGCTGCGCTACTCGACTCATTGACCGTCTTTGAAAACGTAGGAATTACCATGCTTGAGAATGGCGTACCTCCAAACGAAGTGTTACCGATAGTGAAAGAAAAGCTCGCTCTCGTACACCTTCATACCGATATTCTTAATAAATATCCTTCAGATCTTTCAGGAGGCATGAGAAAACGGGTCGGTATAGCTCGAACACTCGTAACTAATCCATCGATCATTCTCTATGATGAGCCTACAACTGGCCTAGATCCAATCACAGCCCACGTGGTCCATCAGCTTATGATCGATATGCAACAGCGCCTTAAAGTAACCTCTGTAATCATCAGCCACGATACGGAAATCTTTAAATACGTCGATTACGTCGCACTCCTTCACGAAGGAGAAATAAAGTTTTTTGGTGATGCTCAAACCATTTGGCAATCAGATAATCCATACATTTACCAGTTCATTCGAGGCCTTACTGAAGGCCCTATACAAACTGAGGAAGCAAAGCGGTAATTCAAAGAAACTCACCAACACTTTCTCGACTACAAATCTAAGCCCACAATCTGATGCACTCTCAGAACAAAAATTGCAAATATTATTAATTTGTGATACTATTAGATAAAATAAGCCCTAAAATCCTGTCCATATAGAGGTGAATAATGAACTATCTATTTCTCACATTGCTTCTCATTGCACCTTTTTCCATCAAACCGATGCAACTAATACGGCACGAACGACATGCAAGAGCATTTCTTGTCTCACTTATCGAAACATTTGATCAAACAGCGCTCTTCGAACAAACCATCATGGGGATTCTGCGCTCTAATTTACAATACGACTATTCATTTATCAATCTGGCGCTCAGCCACAAGGAAAGAGTCTTCGCTCGAGCCAAAGCAATCATTGACCGGAGGGCAGCTGCAACTCCGCGAGAAATTGCAAATGCAAAGGCCGGACTTATGCTTATTAATTTCGCAGGGCTCAATAATATAGAGATAAGAAAGAGCGCCCAAGATGTCTATCTGAAGCTGGAAGAACTAAATGAACAGATTACCAGAGGGTCGATTAAAACTAATTAACACTTGTAACTCACGATCTTATTAAGTACATCTTACAAAGTTTACTCTATCATTTAGGCACTAGTGCCTCTATCGCATCTCGTACATCGCTACTTTGTGCTGCTATCTTCGCAATGGCGTATAGCGGATAAGAGTGGATCGTCTCAAAACGTGAATAATTATGTGCAGAAAATCGTACGCCATGATCTGCAGCGTCATGACTTTCAAGAAAACTATGAAGGCTTTTGAGCGTAGTACCACTTTTAACCTCAATTGGTACAACCTTATCTCTTTCTTGAATAACATAATCAACTTCAGCCTGACTGGTCCTGGTTTCGCGACGCCAATAAAACAAAGTCTGTCTCTTATAAGGATCTGCATACGCAAGCAATTCTTGGCCAACGAATGATTCAACCAAAGAACCCTTGTTTACAAATTCCGCTAAGGGATTCAAAAACCTTTGAGTAAGATCATAGTTTAAAATCGATTGAGTAAGACCTACATCAAGAAATAAGATTTTAAAATCATTCGGATCAGCCTGGGCACCAAGAGGAATCCCTTGGGCAGCGGTATACATGACCCTACGCAAAACGCCTGCCATTTCGATCAGCTGTAAAGCAGGCTCCAATTCACGCTTTCTATACTCACCAATTGCACTAAACTTAAACTTCTTCCCCAGCTGAAAAGGAGCTTTCTCAAAAAGTTCTTCTAGATATTTGAGCTGCCGCTCTTTTCCATATTCGCCAAAGTCTTGACGATACGTATCAATCAGAGATGCATGAAGATGAGAACATTTGAGAGCATTTTTGGTGCTAACCCAACACTTAACAATTTTGGGCATTCCGCCGAGCGCAAGATACTGAGCGACTAACTCAAGAATCTTATCGTGAACAGGTTCAATCAAAGGCTGATCAACTTCATGAGTAATAATTTCTTTGATAATGAGAAACTCTTTCATAGCCGCGAGAAATTCTATAAACGAAAGAGGATACATATAGACCGGTTGAATTCGCCCTACTGGCAATCCCACCTGCTCAACTGCAAAATCAACGAATGATCCAGCAGCAATTACATGAAGATTCGGCATCATCTCATAAAAATATCTCAGCGCTGTCAATGCTCGAGGCACTCGTTGAATTTCGTCAATGAACAAAAGCGTTTTACCTGGTATAATCCGTTGGCCTGTGTATAATGAAAGAACTTGAATAAGAGCTTCAGGAAACAAGTCCCTTTCAAACAGAGCACCAGCAGATGCACTCACTTCAAAATTAATTTCAACAAACGAATCGAAGGCCTTACCCAACTCCCTGACGGCAAATGTTTTTCCGACCTGGCGAGCACCTCTTAGCAGCAGTGGCATTCTTTCAGAATTATTTTTCCAACTAAGGAGATAGTGATCTATAAGTCGTTTCATGCGTTCCTTTGGTCAAAATTCCAGGTGATTTTGCACTAGAAGTGGTCGAAAATCCAATGTAATTTAACACCTTCTTGGTTAAAAATCCAGGTATTTTTATTAGAATTTGGTCAAAATTCCAACACAATTAAAGTGATTTTTGGTCGAAATTCCAAGTAGTTTTATAAATTATTGGTCAAAATTCCAACATGTTTTACTGAGGCAGCCAAAAATTCAAGACTTTGACGCACCCATGATCTGCTCTTCAAAAAGAATCATCTAAGACTGTCAAACACGTGCTGACCTCGATATCAAGGTATACTTTTCTTCAACTTTTCTGCCCAATGCTGAAGTCATTCGCAAGCGGAAAGTTCTTGGCTCAGCTTATGCATCAGATTCACTACTTCGGGGAATCTCTTTCCTCAAATTACGCCTTTTTGTCTTCTTTGACAATATTTATAAATATGTTAAACTTGTTTATATGATAAATAGAAATAGTACAAATGAATCGCCGAGTATCCCAATGACCCATGTTTCTTATGGATTTGCAATCCTGTCACTCTTCTTTATCCTGATAAATACCTCCTTTAGTTATGGCATGAACCGATTACAATCAAGCAGCCAGCTAAGCATTCGAGCTGAGCTGAAAAGTCTCGGATCGACTCAGGTTCATTGTGCTGCATATCTTAATCGCCTGAGCGAACTACAAGGCCTCATTTCGAAGGGAGCTTCTTTTGACGAAGCAAACTCCATTGGAATGACCCCATTGCATTACGCAGCCGAGCAGGGCAATGCAGGAGTAATCAGATACCTCCTCGCCAAGCAGGCTGATGCAAAAGCATTAAATGCTCAAGGGTTGATGCCACTCCATGTAGCAGCTCTCAATGGTCGTGCAACCGCAGTAGATGCCTTCCTTGGGGCAGGCGCAGAAAAAGATCTACCTACGTTACGTGAACGAATGACACCATTGCATTATGCAGCATATAACAATCATGTAGAACTAATTAACTACCTTCTAAGCAAAGATGCTAACATAAAGGCAATGAATATTCAGGGACTAACACCACTCCACCTAGCAACTCAAAGAGGTAATAAGGATGCCGTGGCTTCTTTGATTGAAGGTGGATCTGATATCAACATGCCAGATGCACAAGGACAAACAGCTCTTCATAAAGCAGCACAGAAAAATAATATCCAGGTACTCAACTATTTGGTAGAGCGAGGAGCTCAAGTTGATGCCTTAGATAATCTCAACCGCACTCCTTTGCATCTAGCCTCAAAAAAGGGTTGTATTGCATCTATGCGGATTCTTTTGAGCTCTAACGCTTGCTTAGAGTCTAGGGACAAAGAAGGACGTACGCCTTTGCACTATGCCGTCAGTGCTGGTCGCACCTCAACCGCAGACTATCTTCTAAGCAGAGGGGCACAATGCAACAGTTCGGATGTAAATAATCTTACCCCCTTAGACTACGCTACCTTCGAAGATGACGAAGCAATGAAATATCTTCTCGAGCGGCATGGGGCCACAAGAAAAACTCCCATACCAAGCATGGTGCTTATACTCTGGTCCATAAAACACAATAAACCCGCCGTTCTTTCCAATCTTCTCGCTCATGGTGTCGCTGTTAATACTCCTGATGCAACAGGCTCTACGCCTTTACATTATGCCGCTGCAGGCGGAGATACCAAACTTCTCAGGATCCTTATCGCTGCAGGAGCAGATCTGGCAGCACGGTCGAATGTTGGATTAACCCCCTTACATTACGCAGCAAGAAGCGCTAGCAGACCAGGCATTGCTTATCTCTTAGCTAAAGGCGCAGACGTTAATGCACGAGATACTAATGGATACACTCCTTTGCATTATATCGCTGAAAATCCCCATACATCTGCCATTGCAACCCTACTTAATGCCGGTGCAGATTTCAATAGCCAGTGCAGAAAAGGCTACACGCCCTTACATTGTGCAGGCTGGTCAAACAACAAAATCATGATACAAGAGCTCATCCAGAGAGGCGCACCTGTAGATGCGCAAGACATGTTCGGGTGTACTGCACTTCATATAGCCGCAAAAGCTGGCACGTGTGCGGCAGTCAAACAGCTCTTGAGAAATGGTGCCTCAGTTAGTATACGCTCCAAAAAGAACAAGACTCCTATCGACTATGCGACTGCCCATCCTAATCCTCAAGTGCTTGCATTTTTTGAAGCCTGCCAACAGATCTAGTCCCTCATTGCACCCTCTAGATTGATAGCAGGGATTCCGTACAATTTGATCGGCTCTCATCAGAAAAAAAGTTTCTGCTGAGAGTTCACCACTAATCAAATTCAAAAAACTTTTCTTCAAGCGAAGCTTAGTCGATTTTTCGCCTATTCCCTTCTTCCAATCACCCGCTTGGACGATGCAACAAAGAGAACTCAACTAATACGTTTTTGTTTGCCTTCTGAGGTGCAAGGTCAAACATCCCAACCAATACAAAACTATCTCTCAGCTAAACTATCAAGGATTTTTAATGCCATCTCGCCTCGCCTTAAGAACAAAGATAAACACACCAAAACCAAGCATCGTCCTCGAACTCTCATTTGGAGGAATGCTAAGCATTACAAATTGAGTTTGCAACCATTTGCCAACTGTAAATCTCATCTTTGATTATCGCACCAAAGCAAAGACAAGATAGTATTATCGTCAACACCTATACGATGTTGGAACGAACGGGGGGATGAGTAGCATTGCTTACGGTTACTAAGGATTACACTCTAAAAACACTCGTAAAGTAAGCCTAAAAAATAATTCTTAGATCAGCCCCCAATACATGAAGATTGTCAAAGGTTGACTTCTCAGCATTGCAAGCTATAGTTAATTTCAATGAGATATTTTTTACATTCTCTATAAAGAAAAGGGAGCAGTGAATGGATTTACTCGCCTTGGCAATAAGTCTAACAGGATTGCTAAGCTATGGAAGCATTTCTGGCATGCAGTTAGTTGATACACGACTTCATAAAGCTTGCGAAAATAGCGAATTAATTCCTTACATTAAAAAATTACTACGAGATGGTGCAAATCCAAATAGTGCTGATGAGTCAGGCCAAACACCCTTGTGCATTGCCAGTAAAAATAATCACCCAGCGATTGTTACCTTATTATTAGAAGTAGGAGCAAATAGGTCCTCTGCAACTGAAAGCGGTAGAAACCCATTACATCTAGCAGCTCAAAACGGTCATTTACAGATAGTTGAAATTTTATTGGATGAATGTGAGCCAAAGTATATAAATTCTATCGATCGCTTTAAATTCACCCCCATTCATCTAGCAGCAAGTAGTGGATATGAAGATGTAGTACAGTTGTTAATTGCAAGGGGTGCCGCAATAAACTTAGAAAATAAATCTAAACAACTCCCATTACACTTAGCCGCCCAAAAGGGTCATTTACAGATAATTGAGACACTATTGATCGCTTGCGAAAGTAAGCATGTAAATCGTATTGATCGTTTCGGTATGACCCCGCTTCATTTGGCAGCAAGTGGTGGCCATAAAGATGCGGTTGAAAATTTGCTTGCTTATAACGCTTCTATAGGCGTCAAAGATAAAGATGGAAAACTCCCATTACATCTGGCGATAAGCAATGGCCATAAAAATGTTGTTGAGTTATTGCTCGATGCTGATGTTAACGGCAGTACGTTCTTTGCATCAGCTACATTTAACACTGCTCCCGAGGGCCAGTTTACCCCTTTAGAACTTGCAAAAGGACTTGCCGAAGCGCATGAGGCACAAGATCAGTTTCAAGCTATTTATAATTATTTATACAAGTCTAGACTCTTTAAAGCAGCTGCCTGTGGCTTACTGACAGAGGAAGATTTATTAGATGAACCTATGCCTTTACTTGCAGCTGCACCAGCTGATCATGACCCTCATTACACTGTAGACACACCTGACAACAATCTAATGACTCCATTACACCATGCAGCAAGAACTGGCAAGAAAGACACTGTCGCTTTGCTGTTAGCACACCATGCTGATATAAATGTACTTAATGATGAGCAGATGACCCCATTACATTTTGCATCAATCAATGGTCATGCTGATGTTGTAAAATTTTTGCTGGAAAATGGGGCTTATATACATGCACTTGACCAGTATCAAAAGACGCCATTGTATTGTGCAGCAATCAATGGCCATGCTGATGTTGTTCAGATTATGCTTGATAGTAGAGCCTCAGAAACAGAGCGGTATGATAGTAACTTTGAGACCCAGGCTAGAACTCTAGTGTTTACTGCAATAAAAGCTGGTCACCTAGAGGTAGTTGAGGTATTGATATGCAATTATGAAATATTTACGAAATACCCCACGATTATTCTACCTGCTAAATTTAATTTTGAAACTGGGACTGTGATGTATACTCCTCTAGAGTATGCAGAATATCTTTTAGAAAAGCATAATCAAGATCCAAAAAAACTAGAACGCTATCAAGAAATTCGTGATTGGTTAAAACGTGCATTAGATGATTTAGATTTAAACAAACCCGATCATGGTGGACGGACACTATTACATAATGCCGTGAGAAGCAACGAATTAGAAGTTGCAAAATTGCTGCTCGATAATGGTGCTAATGTAAATGCGCCTGACAGCGACGGCAAAACTCCTCTCTTTTTTGCGGTAACATATAATAGCGGAAACAAGGATGGGATAGAATTGATTAGGCTTCTCTTAAGAAAAGGCGCTCAAAGTAATGAATCGTCAGTGTTATTTGATGCTCTTGAAGCAAAAGCAAATCGCTTGCAAATATTTGACCTTTTATTAAAAGCTGGCGCAGATCCAAATGTTCAATACTACGGGCCGATAAGAAACTGGCACGGTGCAACACCACTTTACTTAGCAACATTAAAGGGCTGCGTAAACGTAGTTCAAAGGCTATTGGAAGAAGGCGCCAATAAACACATCCTCTGTAATGGAAAAAAAGCAATCGACATTATAGGAACGTATAATAGGGAATTGAAAATCAGGAATGAATTAGAAAGACTCCTAAGGGAATAAGATTAAAAGAATTTGACGGTCAATAGCATCTGCCTAAAAAGCTCTCTATTTAAGGACACTTTCTTTAAAGTTTGTACATGATACTTTCCGTGAAATTCAAGCTGATAAGAGTTTCTAACCTGCGGGCATGGAAAAAAGGTGCAAAGTCATAAACGTGCATTTTTCCAGGATTTCGCTTCCAAGAAGATAATGATCTCTATCAAATTTTCAAGTGATTTTATGCTAAACTTGGTCAAAAATCCAACGTACTTTAAACAATTTATGGTCAAAAATCCTATTTCTATTGGAACTTGGTCGAAATTCCAAGCAGCTCTATAATTCTCGGTCAAAATTCTGTCCTGGCCCAACGCAGCAAAACTTCCAAATATTTTGACACCTGACCGGTCATGATACTTAGCAACAGAAGAATCATCTTAAATAGGAGTGATGTTAGGAGATACTTAAAATAGAACCTTATGCTCTCATAAAATTTATTACATATTCCAAACGTGCACTTTCATAGTCCCCTCATCAAGAATCTCGTGAGAGATCTTTTGTTCCCATGATCTTCGCGGATCTCGGTCAAAGAGTATAAGATGACCTTCCGCACCGGTTTTGTCCATGTAATCAACAATTTGCTCCGCTCCCTTTTCCCGAGAGCTTTCTCCATGCTTAATCTTCAGCTCTAAAACAAATTTTTGATCTCCCCACGTTATATACAGATCAACATGACGCCTGCCTAACGCATATTCTCGAATTATCTGCCCATTGCCATTTATCAACCGCTGCATAAAAGCAAGCATAATAATATGGGGTCCAGCCTCATTGTAAGGTATCCCCTTAAGCCAAGCCTCAGAGTTTTCACGATAGAACTGAGTAAATTCCTTCAGTAGTTTTACCATATCTAACGAACGGTCTTTTCGTACATAGCATCTCATATCTTGAGTAATGAGTGGCTGAAATTTTGAAGCGAGTACGGCTGGAATAATCTGCTTATAGATGGGATTAGCAATCTCGAGGGTTGCCGCCGTTCCCGACAAGATTCCTAAATCTCTACAGTATTGAATGTCATCAACAGAAAAATTCTGCGTTACTGCTTCACCTGATAGAATCGCATCAATAAGTTGTGACACTCGCTCTTCATTAAGCTTATCGATCAATGAATCAATATGAGTATCCCGACGCAATATAAGAATATCTTTAGCTTGTTCAATTATCTCCTTTGTAATTGGTTGTGCTCTATCAGGTACGAGGTTGAAGCAGGCTTCCTGTGCAAGAGCATTCACAAGCCAGGGCTGGCCCTGTGTAAGAAAAAAGGCATGCTCTATAGCTTCCTCCGTAAATAACTGGCCTGTAGCTTGTGTATGCTGAGAATACAACGCCCTCACTTCAATCAATCCAAAATTGGGCAGCGATAAAGAAATTGCTTTTATATTAAAGGGACTGCTGGTAGAAACGTATTCACCATGCTCTTTTGACCACACCCTATAATCTCGCACATCTCTCAGTCCAATAAGGCAAAGAGATCTTGGAAAGCTTTCAGGACGCCTCTCAAAACCTGTACGAATTTGTCGAAGCACCGATAAGAGAGAATCACCTATTAGAGAGTCAATTTCATCGATAAAAAGAACAACCGGTTTTTTTATTCTTTTGCACGCATAACTCAGCGAATCCAAAAGAAACGTGACGGAAATTGTGCCCGAAGTACTTGATCTTAGATAAGCAGAAAGATCGTTGTATTCTTCTCCAAGCTGCTCAGTAATCTCATAGGCTAACACATTTACTATCCCTATAAGCGCTTTTTCAAAATTCTCCCGCGCAGCTTGGCTCGATTCTATGTTGATATACAAAGCTGCATATGACCCAGTACTTGTAAGATGCTGCGCGAGTTCTATAATAGCCGTCGTCTTGCCACTTTGCCGTGGCGCATGCAGCACAAAGTAATTCATATCAACAATAAGCGTTCTTATCCGATCCCAATTAAGGCGATGAGGTATGAAATAATGTATGCTAGGTATAACTCGACCTGCAATACAAAACTTCTTTTGCCGCGGAATTAAGGTTTCTGGAGGCATCTTTGCACCTAGGGTATAGATCTAAAATTATCCAATCATTAGTTTAGAGAAAAAGAACAAATCTGTCTATGCGCACACCATAGGAAAAAACATCATATAGTGTACATTAATCTTTATGCTCTACTGCACTTTCACCGATACTAAGGCAAGAAATTGCAAGGAAACCTATGAATGCTAAAAAACAGCTAAGCAACCTTTTCTGGTTAAAGAGCTTTACACCGTATTTCGTTTCATTTCTTACCTACTCTTTTGACCTCAGCCCTCTCCTTGCATTCTTTACCTCAAAGGCAGTCGCTCTGCAGGGAAAACAACTCGTCTTTAAAACAAAGGTGGCAAAACATGGAAATTATAGATGATGACCAAATAATCTTTAAAATGTGCTGCAAAGCAACTACAGAGAGCTTTCCTGCGGAGTATGCCTGCATTAGAAAAGCCCTTTGTTTGCAAACTTAAAAAAGGCTCACCAAAGAAGCATAACAAAGACTCAATCATCATATAGAAAAGTAGCTCTTCTTATGGTATACTGTGGCCTTGTGAGAGATCAAACTACTTAGAGGAGTTATACCTATGGATAGCATCACAGAACAAAGCAATCGATTTCAGCAATTAACAACCGAAGTTGGCAAAGTAATTATTGGTCAGCATGACACGATTATGTTTATGCTCTTGGGCATTCTCTGCGACGGGCATATTCTCCTTGAAGGTGTCCCAGGCGTTGCAAAGACTACGATGATTAAGGCACTGACCAAAGCACTCGGGCTTACGTTCAAACGAATTCAGTTTACCCCAGACTTGCTGCCTTCTGATCTTATCGGAACACTTATTTATAACCCGAAGACACAAGACTTTGAGACAAAGAAAGGCCCTATTTTTGCTCATCTTATTTTAGCTGATGAAATCAATCGGGCACCTGCCAAAGTTCAAGCTGCTCTTTTAGAAGCAATGCAAGAGCATCAGGTTACCATCGGCTCTACCACCTTTGCACTTGAAACACCCTTTTTGGTATTTGCAACCCAAAATCCTCTCGAGCAAGAGGGTACGTACCGCTTACCAGAAGCGCAAGTCGATCGTTTCATGTTTAAGTTGAATGTTGATTATCCAACACAAAAAGAAGAACGAGAGATCCTTAGTTCACAAAATTCAGTTGAAAGTATTGAACCAATACTTTCACGTGATGATATTATTGCCGCTCAGAAAACGGTTCATGAAATCTACTGTGATGAAAAGATTCTTGATTATATCGTTGCACTCGTATTTGCTACTCGAAAGCCAGAACAGTGTGGTCTAGGAGAGATCTCAAAGTATATTACGTACGGCGTTTCGCCTCGTGCTACCTTGGCTCTTCACAACGCGAGCAGAGCGCATGCATTCCTCAAGAAGCGCACATTTGTAACTCCTGATGACGTAAAGGTAGTAGCACCGGCAATACTTCGCCATCGCCTTGTTCTTTCTGTAGATGCAGAAGCCGACTACATAACAACAGATATGCTTATTAAAAAAATTCTCGCAACAGTACCAACGCCATAATCACTGCAAAAAGGGGTAAAAGCAGGGGTATGCATACCAATCTTTATGTGTACTCAAATTTTACAAAAAAAAATCTTGTATTAAACTAGCGTAGGGACAGTAAGAAGAGCCCAAGTAATCTGTTTGGAACTAAGGAAAGTGGTTTTTGTATGAAGAGCCCGTTATGGATAGTTAACAGCATCCTCGCCCTGCTCTTCTTTGCCATGCTCACATTTATTCTCGTATCATTTAAGAGCCTTTACGAAAAACCGCGAGTTGCACCATTGAAAATAACGCAAACCACTGCTCCTCTTATAAAGCAAGAGGCCAAAGCGCAAGATCGTAGCTCTATCTATGATGAGCATGATCTCTTTGGCACATACAGTCCTTCTATTATCCCCGTACTACCCGTTGAGCAAATGGTTCCTCCGGTTCCACCTCCACCTATTCCTCAGCCAGTAAAACCAATACCCCACCCTGTGGTTCAATTCCTTGATCCATTGCCTGTAAAGATTACTGGAATAATTTACTCAAGTAGTGATGCTAAATCACAAGTTACCATTATTAACAACAACACGCGTAAAAGTGAGTCATTCAAAATGGGTGATAAGATTTTAGATGCGCATATTATACGAATTTTTCCACGAAAGATTATTATCGTCCGATCCAATGGACAGCAAGAAACGCTCTTCATGTACACTGCAGATGCTCAGGCAGAGTTGAAAGCTATGCAAGAAGTTTCATGGACTGATGTGGTTCAAATGCAACGTCCATCATCATACCTCGTAAATCCGACAACATTTGCATCGCGTGTTATGTCACTTGCAAATCTTATCGAGATGCTCGACATGACTACCGCATACACAAATAACAAGAGTGTCGGTATCCGTATAGGCAACATGGAGCCTCAATCAATAGGTTATGCACTCGGCTTCCTGCCTGGAGATATTATCACAAAAGTTGCAAACCTTACTCCTACTACAACCGCACAACGAATGAAGATCCATAATGCACTCATTCAGCTGAACATGGGATCAGACATACCTGTCCAATTGATCCGAAAAGAGAAGTTGATTACCTATACCTATACACTCTTTAATCTTGCAGATATAGCTCCTTCAGTCGAGAATCTGCCAGTTCAAATATCTCAACCTGCAGCACCTATGCAGCAGCCACCAATGCCACAACAGGCAGCTCCAGCGCCTCCTGCGAGCACTCACCCTATGATGCCTCCTATAATGCCTGCTCCGCATGCGCCAGCGCCATCTACCTCTGCACTCCCACATATGGATGCACACCATGCAGCGCTCGCACAGGAACAGCAGAAAAATCGAGGAACGATAAAACAGATTAAAAGAGATGAACGAGATGCAATGAGAAATTACGGCAGGAAATCCGCACTTAATCAAATGGGTGCTAATCCATGAGAGCTATGAACAGAATAAGAATGCTAGTATGTCTGATCTTCCTCTGTACAATACTTGATGCACAGGTAGATACTGAGCAAGTGCAGATCACCGAACTTCCTGTGGGCCCTGGAAAAAAGGCTGAGGTTTCTCTTGCGCAAGGAGCTCAGACCGAAGACTTCGCTCTCAAGAAACCCAACGATACTAAGGAGCCGACAAAGAAGCTCCCACCCAGAAAACGACGAGCACAAGCTGCAGCTCAAAAAACAGCAAGCGCCCCAGCACAACAGGGCACTCCACCCTCCGTTTCCGAAAAAAAAGAGGAAACAGAGTCAAAGGCTCTCACCAATGAGGGAGCTCCTGCTGCAGAGGAAAGTACAGAACCTACAAAAAAATTACCTCCGAGAAAGCAAGCCAAGAAGGAAGAACCCGCTGCTCAAAAGAAAGAAAGCGAAAAGGCAACGAAGGAAAAACAACTAGAAAAAAGCACAGCTCCAGCACAGATCCCTCCTGAGAAAACAGGCGTCGAAAGTAGAGATGGTACTGCAGCAATACAGATTACCCACCCTCCCGCTGGTCCTGGAAAAAAGGGAGAGGCATCATTTTCGCTCGAGCCGCTTGAACCCGACGTTCAGCTTGACGATTTTGCTCTGCCCAAACCAGCAGCAAAAAAAGAGACCGAAAAAAGGGGCCCACGAAAACGGCGCAGGAGGGAACCCGAATCCGTGCTGGCAGAACAACCTCGCTCGGAGAGCGAAAAAAGAGAAATAGAAGAAGCTCTTGGAAAGAGTATCACTGCAGAGCAGACCAAAGAAGAAATCGCCCATGCATTTAAAAAGCAGGCAGGTCGCGATGTTATTCATCTTGGCTCGTATCTTGAGCCTTGGAGAGATGCGGATCCAAATGAAATGGTTGAAATGAACTTCGATAATAAGGAGCTGACTGAGCTCCTCAAGTTTTTAAGTGAGTCGTTGGATATTACGTTTATTCTCGATGATGATATCGAGCCAACGAGAGCAGAGGGATTGCAGCCCATTGCAGGAACTCGCATCACCTTTAGATCGAATGTCCCTCTTACACTCAAACAGGCCTGGGAATATGGACTCACCTTCATTGAAATGGCAGGCTTCTCGGTCATTCCAGCAACACTGCCCCGCACTTACCGCATTACCGTGAGTGCATCTAAAGATAAGCCTTCTGCTAATCGTGAACCGTTACCTACGTTCATAGGCACCGACCCTGCATTGCTGCCTAATAACGATACAAAAATTCGATATGTATATTTTGCTGAAAATGCAGAATTACCAACTATTATTCAGATTATAGAATCGCTCAAGAGTGGATCTTCTGGCCCATTGATCGACGTGCCACCTCTACGTGCGGTTATAATGACCGATAAAGCAGCCAATATAAAATCAATTATTCAGATCCTTCAGGAAATTGATCGCGTAACGCTTCCTGAAACACTTGCCATTATTCGATTAAAGCATACCGATGCGCGTCAAGTACGAGAGCTCTATCATAAATTGATTGGAAAGGACGCGCAGAGTCCTGCATTTAATCCTTTTTCCCGACAGCGAAAATCAACGACAACCCAATATTTTACTGAGGCTACGCGGGTTTTTGAAGAGCCCTATACTAATTCGCTCATCGTTTTAGGTACCCGAGAAAATATTAAGCGCTTTGAAGATTTTATTTTAAAATATGTCGACAAAACACTCGATATTCCCTTCTCACCCCTGCATATCATCCAGCTGAAATATATTGATGCTACTTCAATAGCAAAAATTTTGAATGATATCATTCTCAAGTTTAATTCTGATCCGGCAAATATGAATGCAGCTCTGGTAGGTGGTGTACGAGACGGCAATAAATTCTTTAGACCGACTGTGCGCATTACGGATGAACCATCGGGTAATCGGCTCATCATCAACTCAGACTATGAAGAATATTTAAAGCTTCAAGAAATTATCGATAAGCTCGATGTTGAGCAGCCACAGGTAGCTATTAAGGTACTCATACTCGACGTTGACCTCACCGATATGGAAACGCTCGGCGTTCAGTTACGAAATAGCGTTGCATGTTGTGATGGTACAGGAGGTACAACAAGTTTACTTGGCAAGAATGTAAACTTTCAAACATCGGCTGTGGGACCTATCGTCACCCGAGAAACAATAGGTACGTCTGTGGCTAATGGTGCTGAGCGATTACTTGGCAACCTTATCAACCTTGCTAATCAGGTAAGCGGTATATCGCCCTTTGCAGTGGGAACTACTTTAGTAACCCTCGGCAAAGATATCTTCGGGTTCTGGGGACTCCTTGAAGCCCTTGAAACCTATACTCGAGTCAGCGTTGTTGCTAATCCATTCTTGGTCACGACTAATAAATATAAGTCGGAAATTAAGGTAGGTGAAACACGTCGTACGACTACTGCCCTTGTTGAAGGACAGCGAGAAGCACAGGCGCAAGGTGACCTTTCTGCAGATCTGCGCGTAGTTATTACCCCTCAAATAAGCTATGACGATATGGTAACACTCAGTGTCTATGTTGAGATTGGGCAGTTTATTAACGCTACTACACAAAACCGTATCATTAAAAAGCTCAGTACCGAAGCACTCCTTGCAAACAAGGAAGTTCTTGCACTTGGTGGCTTGATTCAAGATAGTGTTACCGAAACTATTTATCAAGTACCTATTCTGGGCAACATACCCTTTATTGGCTGGCTCTTTAAGAGTAAAACTAAAACTATCACACGAACAAGTACGGTGATTCTTATCGCTCCTGAGATCATTAAGCCGCATCAACCTGAAGTCGCACAGGCATTTACGTTCTCTAAAATTACTGATTCAAAAGATGTTCTATACGGTATGGTACCACCTTCAGACAGAAGAGATCCTGTTTACAGGTGGATATTTAAAGATCATAAAGATAAGGAAACGAGTGGTATAGATAAGTTTGCCGCTATGCAGCAGCGCTACATAGATGAAAGTCAGCGTAAGCCTGAAACGGTGGCTCTAAAACCGGCAACGTCGTCTTTGCTTGATGAACTTCCTTCTGATGATACCAAACAAGGGATCCCAGCATGATACAACAGATTTTTTTTCCTGACCGCATAGGCTCATACTATCTCTTTGGTAAACGAATCGTCGGTATTGATATCGGCCTCACCGAGATCTATGCTACGATTGCTCGCGCTCACGGCAAAACACGCACTATCGAGAAGCTGATAGAAGAACCGATTAATACTGATAACACAATTCCCTATGAAACCCGGGTTATTGCAGCTCTTACCTCTTTGAAAAGCAAGTTGGGGCGTTACAACGAACTCTGCCTGGTGGTTCCAAGTTCAGTGGTAATCTTTAAAGAGCTTACTCTTCCCTTTACCGGCCTTAAAAAAGTAAAACTGGTAGTTCCCTTTGAAGTAGAATCTCAACTTCCGTTCACGCTCGATCAAGCGGTTATTGATAGCTTAATTACTCGTGAGGACAGTCAGTCGACCGATCTCTTAGTTGCTGCTATAAAGCGAGATCTGTTTGAACAACAGATCAATCTTTTTAAAGCGGCAGGCCTTACCCTTGATAGAGTATCGATCGACATGTTTGAACTCTCTGGACTCTATATGATGGCTGCCACCGATCCACAAAAAACGGTCGCACTCGTCGATCTAGGCATTCATTCTACGCGCATTGCACTCCTTATTAAGGGTCAGCTTAAGCATATTCGTTCCATTCCGCAGGGATTACTCTCCATTGCGAAAAAGATCGGTCAAAGTACCGGACTTGATCTTGCTGAAAACCTTCAACAGCTCATAAGAAGAGGGCTCGATCAATCAGAGTTTGCTCATGCAGCTCAAGGAGCATTTGAAGAACTGTTTTCACCAATCCGTTTTACCATCGAATCCTATGCGCAACCAATTGATACACTCGTATTGACTGGATCTGCAGTCGAGATTCCTGGACTAACCGACTCTCTTGCTTCGTACGTACATCTTCCAGTGGAGCAATTTCTTCCTAAACAGCTTATTCATACAAATCGGATACAGAGCAAGATCACACCTCTTCCAACCAGTTTCATGGTAAGCATCGCAGCTGCTTTGTCCGTTCCAAGTACCGAATCATTTAATTTGGAGACAGAAGACAGACAGAACAAAGATCGACGCATCGAAACTCTACAGCTTCTGACAGCTGCAGGCTTAACACTGCTTCTCTTCACAGCGTTCTCACTCTACAGTTTTTTTAGAGTACGGACCTTACGTCTTGCGCATAAGGCTGCAGAGATGGAGGCTATTGAAGAGCTTAAAAAGAGCTTTCAGTTAAAGCCTGGTCAGACACCAAATCTCGCAGCAGCGAATAAACTCGCTTTAACGGAATTAAAAAAACAAGAGTCAGCCTGGCTACGCTTATCAAGCGAAAACAGAACTAAATATCTTCAGTACCTTGCTGAATTGAGTCGATGTATCAATATAAAAGAGGCACAACTTGATCTGACAAGCCTGGTCATGAAAGATGAAACAATACGCCTTTATGGCAGTGTTCCTGGTTATCAGCAGCTCACTATCTTACAGAAGCAGCTGGAATGTCCTCTCTTTAAAAAGTTACCAAAGCTTCAAGAATGGAACTTTAAAACTGAGCCTATCACCTTAACCGTTACCCAAGAGGAGCGCTAATGGAATTTTTAGAACAACTGCGCGACACAATCAATAGCCTCGAAGATACCGCTTTCTACAAATATCTTGCGGCATTTTTTGGGGGAATTATTATCCTTCTCGGACTTCTCGTGTATTTCCATTATCGCAAAGTTTCGAATTATACCGAAGAGCTCAAAAAAGTAGACGTCCTCCGTACTCAAACAAAAAAGATATTAAGCGACTTTAAGGTTGTTACTCAACAAAGACATCTTGTCGAGGATATCCTCTCAGAAAATAAAAACTTCCGTATCGGAGAAGCATTTCAATCGATCGTACAAAGACTTGGACTTAAGCAAAATCTCTCCGAACAAACGGGGCTAGCAACAGGAGAAACAATAAGCGGTTTAACTGAGTTGCACATAAGCGCTCATTTTTCGTCTATCTCGATGAAACAACTTACCGATCTCCTTACGGCCCTCGGACAAGTACCACAACTCTATACGAAAGATCTTACCATCAAACGATCCCCTCGCGGTCGCTCTGTAGATGTAGACATTAACGTTGCAACACTTGAACCATCGACGGTTGAATAATATGGTTAAAAAAAAATCGGTCATTATTGGCCTGAGCTTACTTGGATGTTCCTTCCTTATCAGCGAAGAAAAAAAGGATGCGCCTTCTTTATTCGATCGCAAGAAAAAAAATGAGAATCTCGTTCCTTTCTCCTTTACAAAGAAGCCACTCGTTGACATCATTGAAGAGCTCTCTGCCAAAAAGGCAGTCAATGTCATACTGCCTCAACAACCAGTAGAACTTGAAGCTATCAAAAAACAGTTCGTAACGTTTCATCCCCAAGGGCTCAAGCAAATCCCCCTCAATGAGGCATGGAATGCTCTCTCAACATTTCTGGAGCTCTCAGGGTTCGCTCTGAGCAAAAAAAATGATACCCTCTATACGGTTGTACGCATTGGAAGGCCCGAGGAAGCAGGTATCGTCAGAGAAATACTTCATCTCTTTGTCAATACCCCCCCATCCGAACTTCCTTCGAGCGATGAACGGATACGTTATATCTATTACTTAAAGAACCTCAAAGTTCCTGGTCAAGAAGATCGAGACACCAATCCGATTGCTCGCATCTTTAAAGATATGCTCTCTCCCGGCACTCCGGTAGTCTATGAACCGAAATCAAATGGCATAATTATCACTGATCGATCTGATGTAATCGCATCTGCCATGAAAATCATTTCTGAGCTCGATAACAGTGGATTTAAAGAAACTATCGAGGTGATCCAATTACATAACGTACCAGCACGGGATGTCGTCAAAGTATTTGACTCTCTCAAAAAAGCCGCAGGCGAACCCGCAGGGTCACCGTATATTCGTGGAGGCGCACAAACCGAATCGATAGGCTATTTTGCATCTGATACGAAGATTATCGCCGATGATCTTCATAATACGCTCATCCTGATGGGCCGCCAATCTGCCGTAGAACGAATTAGCGATTTTGTACAAGATTTTATGGATACAACCCCCGAAAAGGGCACATCAATACTTCATACGTACGACCTCCAGTATCTCAATGCAAAGGAATTCGCTGAGGTGCTCAAAAGAGTAGTGCAACCCTTAATGCCAGGAGGCCCTCAAGCAGCAGCCGGTCCCGTAGGTGGTCCAGAGCGGTACTTCCAAGGGGTCGTTGTCGAAGCGGAAGAAGTCAAAGCAGTCGAAGTCAAAACGACGACCGAAGAAATTACTCTTGAAGCAAAGGGAGGCTATACTCCTACAGGCCTTGGTGCACAACAAATCATTACAGGAGGCAATAGACTCATCGTAGCTGCCTTAAACGATGATTGGGTCAAACTACGAGACCTCATAGAAACACTCGACAAACCACAACCACAAGTAATATTGGAAGTTCTAGTTCTCGACATTCTAGGAACCAAACAGCACATTGTTGCTGGAGATATTCGTAATCTCACCCCCGAATGCTCGAATAATGGGGTACAATTCCTTTCATCTAATATTACAGCGGTAAATAGTGCTATCGGAGCTGTACCACCAGAATTGGCGGTGGATCTACTTGGCGTTCTGGGAGGCAACCCTGGCAACCCATCAATTGCCTCATTGTTAGCACCTGGCTCGCTAATCATTTCATTTAACGATCCGAAGACACCAGGTATTTTTGGACTACTGCAAGTACTTGACTCAGTATTAAATTCAAAGGTAATCTCACATCCCTATTTGCTTACCACGAATAACCAAAAAGCAACAATTGCATCACAAACTCTTATTCGAACACAGGGTGACGCAGTACCAGGAGCTGCCGGTGTAATTACCATTGAGATCGTGGACGTTTCCGCAACTTTGCAAATCCAAATGATTCCTCGTTTAAGTTCAGCAGAGCGTCTCAGCTTACAGATAGCGGTCGATATTAACGAGTTTACTAATGTGTCAACACTTACCCGTTTAACAAGGCGGGTAAATACCAATGCCAATCTAGGCAGTGGACAGATTCTCGTTATTGGAGGTCTGACGCAGATCACTCAAACCGATATCAAAACAGGAACTCCTCTCCTTCAAGACCTGCCTTTGATAGGATCATTCTTCAGTGGCAGGAATAAGACCACTACAAAGAGCAATCTAGCTATTTTTATATCGCCGACGATCATCCAACCAAAATTACGCGGTGGCTTAAATGTGTATACTGCAGATAAAATACGTAAAGCGCGCAGAGATATAGAAGACATTGTGGTATTTAATAATCAGCGCGATCCTATTACTCGACTATTTTTTAGAACACCTGGAGGCTCAGATCAACTGTTACGAGACTATCTTACTGAGGTTACCAATCCACCTGATGCTGAAGCAATTAAATCAGCAAAAGAGAAGAGAATGCAGCGTCCACGCACAGCACCTCCACGTACAACACGCCCGAAGAGGGGACTAGTCCATGAGCTACCTGCATAAAGCTCTTATTTGCGCATTTATTGTCACAACCCTTTCATCAGATGAAGGTTCGCCCGAGCTGATTCCCTTTTCCTTTGAGAAAAAGCAGCTCATTATGATTATTGAAGATCTTGCAAAGCGCCAAGGCTTCAATATCATCCCTCCTCAAGCAGCTGCAGATCTTGAAGCTCTCAGACAACAAAGAGTGAGCTATAGACCTCTTACGCCGCTCATTTCGGTTAAAGAAGCTATGAAACTCCTTTTAACCTTTCTTGAGCTCTCTGGGTTTAGCCTGATTCATAAAAAGGAAGATACCTATGTCATCGTCCGAAACCGTTCAGTCGAAGGAGGCGCAGCGACACGGGATACTTTACCCCTTTATGTGGATAATACTCCGCTTCCAGAAACAGATGAGCGAATTGCCTTCATTTATTTCTTGAAAAACATCAAGGTTCCAACCCTTGCTGAGAAAGAGACCAGTGGGTTATCTAAGATGCTTAAAGATCTCGTTTCATCAGATGGCATCTTTCTTTTTGATCCTGCATCCAATGCAGTGATTATCAAAGATAAAGCATCGCACATCGGTGCAATTAAGCAGATTCTCGAGGAATTTGAGAGATCAGGAATTAAGGAAACGGTAGTCTACATTCCACTTGTAAACGTAACTGCCACTGACGTCGTTACCGTATTTGATTCTCTTAAAAAGGCTTCAGGAGCACCCAACCCACAGGCACCCTTTACTCCATCAGGTCCTCATGATCAATCGTATACCTACTTTGCTCAAGATACAAAGGTGTTTGCAGATACCACACGCAACGCGCTTATCGTCATGGGCGGGGAAACAAATGTAAATCGCATCAGTGATTTCGTAGCGGATAATATTGATATCGCTCAGGATAAAGGTGAATCGATATTACATACCTATACTTTGCAATATTTAGATGCTCAGACATTTGCACCTGAGCTTTCCAAAGTAGTTTCGTCATTCTTAAGTGATGGGCAAGCGCAGCAAACTCCCTACCGAAAAGGCGAAGAACATATCTTCAAGGGAGTACAGATCCTTGCTGAATATCCTTCAGCTCCTCCTCAGAAATTTGCTACGGACGAAGTCGTATTCGATAAGGGGTACCCTGAGCATGCCGGCATCGAAGGAATTCCGCAACTTCATGGTAATCGCCTCATCATTGCGGCCAGACAGGCTGATTGGCGCATTATCAAGCCGCTCATTGAAAAGCTGGATAAGCCTCAGTACCAAGTAATTCTCGAAATGCTCATTGTTGATTTTACTAATGATGATACGACCGCAGTTGCAGGATCAGTACGCAATCTCGCCGATGGTGCATTACCCTGCGGTGTTCAATTTCTGGCATCACATATTACCCCAGTAACAAACGTACTTGGTACAACGCCTGTACAATTAGCTGAAGACTTGCTGAATGTGGTAGGACCCAATAGCGTAGCAACAGCAGTTACTCCAAATTCAACACTGATCTCCTTTAATGACCCAAAGACACCCGGGATCTTTGGTTTACTGCAGATCCTCCAACGCGTACTCAAATCGAAAATAAGCTCGTATCCCTATTTAGTCGTCACGAATCACCAAAAAGGAAGTATTGAATCTGTACAACTCTTTAGAGCATCCGGCGAACTTGTTATAACAACAAATGGAACCTACACGATCCCTCAAGAAGATGTTACCGCTACCATCAAAGTTGTCGCCACGCCACATATCGTGACAGATGATCGCGTACGCATCGATATTGGATTTACTGTCGAATATTTTGTAGGTACGCAGCTTACCCGACTAACTCGAGGATTAAAAACAACAGCTACTCTTGCTTCCAACCAGATTCTCGCTATGGGAGGCCTTCTTCAAAGAACAGTCAATAGAACTCTTACGCGAACTCCTATTCTTGGAAATATACCGCTCCTTGGATGGTTTTTTAAAGGGGATAGCAGAGAAGATGTCCTCTCTAATATCGTACTATTCGTTTGCCCGACGATTATCGAGCCCCGAAACCGATCAGAATTGACCACCCGCACCCGGTCAAAGCTCTGCCAAGCAGGAAGTGATGATTTGCCACTCTACAATGAAAGGGATCCCATTTATCGGTTATTTTTTAAGCCACAAGAAGATTCTCTTGTAGATGATTTTTGTGAAGATACGACTAACCTCAATAACTTCAAACTCAAGTCATGCAATCAAAAGCCTCTCGAGCTTCTCAAAGCTCCCTACATCCCTCGCAACATTCCTAAAGAATTTAATGTAGAAGAACTGAAAGAACTTTTGGCACTCAATGATACTCCCTTTTTCATGAGCACCGACCAGAAAACCGGCTAAAGGTCGCTCCCCCTCATACTTTTGCAACGCATTTTTTAGTAAGCAACGGCCTTTCATCCCTTAATGAGCGCATAATTAGCGCTCAATCGTGATATTTACAGAAAGAGCGAAGGGTTAATTGACAAAAAATTATTTTTAGATTATTCTAAACCACAATAACGACACTATAATTTATTAGGAATACCTCTATGAAAAAAACTCTAACTCTATTAGCTCTTACCCCATTTCTCATTTATACATCAGCCAAAGGTATGCAAGAGAAAGACTTTTTCAAAATCATCACACTGTTCAATGACAATACGAGTCGACTTTCCTTGCTACCCAAAGATATACAGGATGCTTGCATTAGTCTCTATTTACTTCACGCTGTTCAATCTAATCCAGGAGAGACACCCTTGCATATTACTTCCCGTAACGGCATTGAGAAATTGGTTTCACGTCTCTTAGCAGCACAAGCAGATATACATAGTGCCGACAACCAAGGATTGACTCCTTTTGATTGTGCAGTTCAGAACAATCACGCGCCCCTCGTTATGAGATTTATAAGAGCAGGGGCAGATATCGACAAATCCAACCACGATGGACAGACACGCTTGCATTTAGAAGCGAAATGCGGCCATGTTGCTGGGGTTCAAATACTTTTAGAAGCAGGTGCTAATAGAGATAAACCTGATAACAAAGGACTGACACCATTGCATGCGGGAGCAGAGGTGGGACACGCTGCTGCAGTTAAAGCACTCGTAGACGCAGGAGCAGCTGTAAATCAGACTGATAACTGGGGCAACACACCATTGCATCTGGCCGCGGAATGTGGACATATTGCCGTAGTTACCGTACTTCTAGAGGCAGGCGCGGATAGCAACCAACCTGAGCGCTGGGGAAATGCACCACTTCATCTTGCAATCGGGCGCACTAGTCTTTCTGTCATTACTAAGCTGCTCGCTGCGGGAGCAGATATAAATAAAACAAACAGCGATGGAAATACACCCTTACATCTGGCTATCGATAAGTTGCACTATGCTGCAATCGCAAAGCTCTTATCAGCAGGAGCAGACGTACATATACCCAATTTCATGGGACGGACAGCTGCGCACGCTGCACGGGATGTATATGATAGAATCAAGTTCATAGTTCCCTATGTAACGTTTATAACATTGGTTCTTGCTGTAAAATAAACTCTTTCATGAAGACAGCTTTCATAGGAAATGGATCGAGGGCTTTTAAATAACCGCTTTCAAATCTTAAAAAAGCATGGGAGCATGAAGGAAATCTTCTCGATTTTCCCTAACTTTCCAGGCTTTAATCGAAACAATCAAGGCACATTGAGCAGACCTCCACAGAAGAAACTTGATATATTCTACGTGTATGATCATCAAAAAATTCTATGATCCCCTGGTTCAAATCGGCTATCCCTTCAATAACTTCTCTGGCATGACCATTTTCCCTAATAATGACCTGATTAGTTCCATGGAGAATCTGAAATAGCCGCCTCAAGGTTGGCCTTGCAGTCGGCTTATTAATTTGGTTCGGCAAAGACAAACACTATGACCATTAATAAACTCTGAATGCGAGATGGTTTCTTGATAAGGAATGACGAAGTAAAAAAACAGCAGATCCTTCAAGAAACCGAAGGGTTTTTCAACCGCACTGTTTTTCGCTTTATAGCCTTGTATGATTTCATCAATAGAAAAAAAAGTAATTGACGATAAAATAAAGTATTTCTCTTACGATAAATCAAATTTTCGAGATAGTGGTCTGCATGCGAGCTAAAATAGTGACCGAAATCAATGGTAGCATGAAAAAAAGACTCAGCACATGGAAGAGCTGTCATGGTGCCGAGTACACTACAAAAGTGAGCGGGAGAGCCCTTGGACGAAGGCTTCCGCGCTCACTTAATAAGCATATTTTCGCTTATACCTTATTTCGTTAAAGATAAATTGAACCACTCAGCACTGCTCGTAGGATAACTTGACAAAGTACCGGAAGCAATGGGCGGCACTCCTGGCGGCACTCCCGACCAGTTGACAGCATAATTGGTAGTTACACTCGGAACCACGCCATTATTGAAAGCCTTGTTTTGTAAATAAGCATTGCTCGTGATAGGGAAGTTATAATCGACAAAGCCATTGCTATCACAATTATCAACATTATTATTCTGAACTGTACCATTAGCAGAGCCCACATCCAAAATGATCCCATTGAGACAATCACTAACACTATTATTGGTAATCAACGGATTAGTTACCTTCGACACAAAAATGCCTGCACTACCACCATTGCTATCCAAAGGAACGCTGCCTCGGACATCCGATACACGATTATCCTTGAGGAAGAGATTGGTCATGCTAGAATTCGGATAAGAAGCCGCTAAAATACCAGCCACGCCAGCGGAAGGCGATAGAGTAGTAATATGACTAATGGTATTACCCTCTAGTGTGATGTTATTATTAGTGCTCCCGTTTGGCCCCGACGTTCCTGCTTGTAGCAATATTCCTTGTGCACTACCGCCGCCCAAAACATCACCTATGGTACAATTCTTGACGCGTAAATTACGAGCATTCTCGATAAGCGGCAAACCGTGTTCAGGAAATGTGCTCAAATGCAACCCAATGGTACTAGCACCAGAATTAAGAGAATTGGAGCCAGTGAATTGGCAATTTTGGAAATCAACGTTCTTCATACTAATGATGTCCACACCAGTTACTTGAAGAGGTACACTGTCAGCAAAAGGATTGAGGGCAGTAGCATTATTGAATTGACAATTTTCGAATTTCAAACCATTGTTAGAAACGGCAGGAATACTAAGATCGCTACAATGAAAACCTTCTGTCAGCAGGTTAAGCGAGTTGAGCGAGGTGGGGTTGTTGAATTGGCAGTTAGTTATTAAGGCTCCTTCTAACAAACCATTCTCGCATCCAGTAAGCAACTCACCAAAGCTGCTAGCAGAGGTGTTATTAAATTGACAGTTATCGACTCTCATATTTCTAATCGCACCGGTTCCCATGCCTGTTATATGATTGGGGATAGGATCTCCTATATCATCACTGAATTGGGTAGTATTATTGAAAGTAGAATTGAGAATTTTCACGTTTTCACTGATAATGAGGTGCAAGCCGGCGATATAGGGGGTAAACTGCGCAAGACGAAACGACGTATTATTAAATTCACAATTTTTTACTATCAAATTGTCGGTATTTTGAATATCCACCGCAATAGAGGTATTGTTATTAATGCGACAAGATTCGATGATGACGTTGAAATAATATTTTGGTTCATCATATCCTACCACCGGATCATTGATAGCGGCAAAGGTACCATCCAATTGAATTCCTGAAATAATAAGCGGAGCTCCTGGAGGCAAAAGAGGAAAGCCAAAACCACCGTTGTTAATAATGTTCAGATTTTCAAAGAGTAGGCCGTTAACGTTGGTAGTGGGAGGAATATTTTCAGCAGCTGACAGAACATTGCAAGAAATAGCTCCTTGGGTAAAGAGTTGAATACCACCATTAATAATGGCAATGTTTCTCAAACTCTGAGTCTGCCAGTTGTCAGGGGAATTAATAAAGACTCCAACCACACCTACGGTAAAATCTGCTTGAAAGATGTTAAAACCATTCAGATCCAAAACCACATTTGATGCTGAGATAGTGATGGCGGCGATCTGAGCAGGAACATCTGCTGTAGCCAACCAAGCTAAACGCTTAGCTTCAGCTGCTTGCATATGTTGTTCCACAATGGGTCGCACGTCTTGATAGGATTTGATATTGGCATTATCAATATCTTGTCGCAATTTAGCGGCATCCACATCATAATCACGCAATATAGGCTTAGTTGCTCCCCGAATTTTAGCAGCTGCTTCCGCTGCCTCAACCATGCTCTCAGGAGTAGAAGCAATAGCTGAGCCACTTGGGCTAAAATAAATATTCTCGCATAGTTTATAATAGCCAGGCTTTTTAATCACAAAACCTTTAGTACCAACACATTCTTGGGTAATTCTGTGACATTTGCGCTTTTTTGAATGATGATGCGAAAGATGTTTCTCTTTACTATGATGTTCCTGTTTAAAATGTTCGCCATTTGATCTGATCTGATCTGATTTGATCTGACGGTCTTTGCCGGAGCAGAATCCGGAAAGCATAAGCATACTAGCAGAAATGGTGAATAATTTGAATTGAATAAATTTCATTGCTCTGACCTTTTTTTAGAATCTTTAAAATCACGTGAATTTAATAAATGTGTGAAAATGTTTATCTTCTCATTGCGTTTTTCATTTTTACATGACTTGTTTCCCCTTAATAGTATTAACATGGAATAATTTTAGAACAGGAAGCCATTGAATTTCCACAGACGCTATTTTTGTTCTTTACCAATGCAAAATCCCTCAAGCATCGTGTTATGGCAAAGATTGTAAATACTTTCGTGTTGTAAAAAAGTTTCATACTATGTATTCCTTCATTAAATAAGTTGTATTATGTTCTTTTTTCTCAAGCGTTGTTTGAGTATCATTCGTCTTGCGGAGAAAATTCTCTTAATTCATCGTTGCTCCCTTGCAGATCGCCATCGACGATTGTTATGTACGATGCTCGATTAACTATTTAATACCATAACAAATGGATGTTTTGAAAATCAAGAATTTAGCATTTCTAAATAACGAGCTTTATGTAAAGAGAAAGTGAAACTCTTTATAAAAGAATCATGGCTACCAGTGATGTATAGTAACTAATAGTATAAATCAAATTTCTTGGCTAACCGTTTGCTCAATGTGAGAATCAAGGCATCTTCACACACATTTAAGGTTTGAGTACGGTCAAGCTGCAAAACTCGTAGCAGAAGGAGCAGATATACATAAACTTGACCGAGCAGGAAAGTCAGCTTTGCGTCATGCCATAGACAAGTTGTTAGTGCCCATACCCATAAGCGCATGTGCTGGAATACTGTTTTCAATAATTGTAAACGTCGTTTGCAAAAGTCACAGATATTCAGAACTAGAACTACAGCTTAGTGATCAAATTGAGAAAAGGTCAGCTGATCTTCTATCATAAGCAATCGACTATACTTAGCAACACGCTCAGAACGGCAGCAACTTCCGGCTTTTATCTGCCCAGCACTTGCGCCGACAGCTAAATAAGCAATAAAAGTATCTTCTGTTTCTGCAGAACGAGGGGTACGAAGCCTCTTGGAGTAGCAGCTAGCACTTGAGAATCGTAGAACTCCTTGATAGGCGAATACCTACGGACGCGAAAGAAGAGTTAAGTATACTAGAGGCTCTTGCCGCAATGGTCATTAATGGCTTTGGATTTTCAAATAGACCATTGATGCTCATTCTTCGCAGATAAAGCTCTCGAATTGTTCTCGAGGTTCTAGAGGTCCTTTTTATCCCTCAATGAGGCATAGTTCTCAATCGCGATATTTTTAGAATAGCGAAAAAATTAATTGACAAAATATCATTTTAAGATTATACTACCTTTAATAAAGATAACATAATCTATAAGGGTACCTCTATGAAAAAAACATTAATTCTATTCACTCTTACACCATTTCTAGTTTATACATCAGCCAAAGGCATGCAAGAGAAAGACTTTTTCCAGCACGTCGCACTTTTCAATGACAAGACGAGCCGACTTTCCTTGCTACCCGCAGATATAAAGGATGCTTTCATTAGTCTCTATTTACTTCACGCTGTTCAATCCGATCAGGGAGAGACACCCTTGCATATTACTTCTCGTAACGGCATTGAGAAACTGGTTTCATGTCTCTTACTAGCAAAAGCAGATATACATAGTGTCGACAATAATGGATTAACACCTTTTGACTGTGCAGTTCAGAACAATCACGCTCCTCTCGTTACGACATTTATAAGAGCAGGGGCAGATATCGACAAATCCATCCACGATGGACAGACACGCTTGTATTTAGAAGCGCAGTGCGGCCATGTTGCTATGGTTCAGCTGCTTTTAGCAGCAGGTGCTAATAAAGATAAACCTGATGACCAAGGGCGAACACCATCGCATGCGGGAGCAATGGCGGGACACGCTGCTGCAGTTAAAGCGCTTGTAGATGCAGGATCAAATATAAATCAAACAGATACCTATGGCCAGACACCGTTGCATCTGGCCACGGAATGTGGGCATGTTGCTGCAGTTACCGTACTTCTAGAGGCGGACGCGGATAGCAACCAAACTAGCCGCTGGGGAAATACACCACTTCATCTTGCAATCGGGCGCACTAGTGTTTCTGTCATTACTAAGCTGCTAGCTGCAGGAGCAGATATAAATAAAACAAACAACGATGGAAATACACCCTTACATCTGGCTATCGATAAGTTGCACTATGCTGCGATCGCTAAGCTCTTATCAGCAGGAGCAGACATACATATACCCAATGTCATGGGACAGACAGCTGCGCGCCGTGCCATAGACAAGTTATTCATGCCCTTATGCATAAGCGCATGTGCTGGAATACTGTTTTCAATAATTGTAGACGTCGTTTTCAAAAGACACTAATTTTCAGAACTAGGAAATACAGCTTAGTGATCAAATTGAGAAAAGGTCAGCTGATCTTCTATCATAAGCAATCGATTATACTTAGCAACACGCTCAGAACGGCAGCAACTTCCGGCTTTTATCTGCCCAGCACTTGTGCCGACAGCTAAATCAGCAATAAAGGTATCTTCTGTTTCTGCAGAACGATGGGATACGATCGTATGCAAGCCTTGACTCTTGCAAAGTGCAATTGCTTGCAATGTTTCTGCAACCGTACCGACCTGGTTGGGCTTAATTATAACAGAAGTTGCGGCATGATCCTCAGCGCCGAGAGCAATACGATAGACGTCAGTCACAAACAGATCATCACCTACTATTTGGGCCTTTTGCTCAAGAGCCTTGGTTAATTTAATCCAGGATTTCCAATCTTCCTGAGCAAGACCATCCTCTATTGAGTAGATAGGATATTGAGCCACCAAACCTGTATAATAATTGATCATATCATCACTGGTAAACTGCTGATCGTGCCAGGTATACAAACCAGTGTGAACATCATAGAATTGTGAGGCCGCAACATCAAGCGCTATTACACAGCTAAGCGTATGGCGCTTGTTAATGTGCTCGATAGCTTCAAGAAGGATATCAAGAGCTTCTCGCTCCGAAGTAAAATTACAGGCATAGCCCCCTTCGAGACCCACAGCAGTCGATTTACCTCTCTTTTTGAGAAGATCTCCAAGCTCATGAAAGACAAGGACACCCACTTCAAATGAGGACCGGAACGTCTGAGCCCCTACAGGCATCAACATAAATTCTTGTATACGCAGATTATTATCAGCATGAGCTCCTCCATTAATCACATTTAAAAGAGGAAAGGGCATAGAGACCGTCTCTGCATCGAAAAAGCCGGCAAACAGTTCATAGAGTTCACACTCTTCAATGAGTGCTTGTGCCTTATAGAGGGCTATACTCACGGCTAACAAGGTATTAGCCCCTAAGCGCGACTTGTCGGGTGTACCATCAAATTCAACCATCTTTAAATCCATCTCAAGCGCTTGAGGTTCTTTCCCAACGAGCAAGGGAGCCAGTGAATGCTCAATATGTTCGATAGCCTTGAGCAGCCCTCGACCACCGAGCCGTTCACCACCATCGCGAAGCTCTACAGCCTCGTAGACACCGACTGAATTACCTGAGGGAACTGAAGCTACAACTGATCTGCCATCATCTAAAAAGAGCTCACATTGCAGCGCCGGCCACCCCTGAGAATCATATATTTCTCGCCCTATAATTCGTTCAATTTTCATAAACACCTAACTCTTGACCCGAGTAACATACCTATTACATACTAAGATAAAACACATCGCAACCATTTTTGAAGGGTTTTATTATGATACTTGATAATACGTCTTACGACAAAATTAAATTACTCTACAAACTAAGCAATCTATGCTGGTTTATAGAAAAGCATGGAATTCCTGATGCTCAAAATTCGGGAGACACTTCGTGCGAGGAAACTCTCAGAGCTTTACAGCGAGACCTCGAAAAACATATTGAGAAGTTACAACGTGCCATGTGTATGATTACACAGTAGGTTCCCAGATACTTTTCAGCTTATAGATTTTCAGGCGATAGATTGGACGGTACGGCTTGCCTTTACTTGTGAGCCGTCGCAACAAAGAACGTTTGTGATAGGACGCAAGGAGCTGACCATAGTCTTTCTGGTTAAACACCTTATCAAGAGCTATCTCATGCACCTTGCCCCATCCACATTCATATCCAGATGCTTCAATAAGCAGATTCTTTTTAATATCGCTCACAATCATGATGTGGCCGTTATACCAGATAAGATCTCCTTCTTCTAATGCTTCTCCCTTTTTAAGAAGGCGCAAGGATGTTTGTAACTGCGATGTTTTAAGGTAATACGGCATACCAACAATTTGTGCCGCACACAATATAAGCGATGAGCAGTCAAATCCACTGAGAGGTCTTTGTAAGAGACTTTCTCTTTGCCAATAGGAATAAGCCCTGCCCAGCAGCTTCTTCTGGCATATCTTAAAGCTGTCCTTCACAGGAGCTCCCGTAAAACTGCATCCACCAAATACATAGGGAATTATTCCACTACTTTCATAAATCCATCGCTTAATAAGTTTCATAAAGCAATTCACAGCCTCTTTAGTCGTTTTTGGATAGGCGACAAGAGCATTCTCCCGGGGAACATATCGCACTTCAAATACATGCTTTTTTTCATTATAGGCGTAAACAGCATAGGCAAGACCGTCCTTTTCTGGACAACGAGCAAATCTCGTACCAACCGAATAGGTTTTCTTACCCTTGGCATCGAACCAGGGCCAGGTAAGGGTGAGCACCCCTCTATTATAGTCCTCAGGCGATCGGGTTTTATCAATAGGAGAAGGCAGCTTATCTCGCTCCTTAGGCAGTTCTTTTAAAGGAATAAGATGCTTCTTTAATATCCAGAATGTGCTATATTGCTTTCCTGCAGCATTGGTATAGATAAAATTTGATGCCGTACATTCATATTCATGCTCTGAAGTTCGCCGTTTAATCGTTACAAGCTCGTTACATTTCAACTGATGAATTCGCACGCGTCCAAATATTCCCTTATCTGGGGCCCATGGCAATCCTTCATACAAAGAGACCACTTCACCATATCTAGAAAGTGCCATCACTGAAGCGTCTGCGACAGGCACGCATATAAAAGCTTGTTCAACCTGTTCAGCTTTGGTAACAAGTACAAAGACAAGCATAGAGCATAAAGCTTTTTTTACCAAAAGTTTCCTTACGTATTCTAAAAAATAACTATAAATGATTCTCAGTGGCTGCCTGCAGTAAAAACTATTGAGCATCAATTTAATATGTGCTTCATATTGATCCTCTGTGGAAACTTGTTAAAAAAGGAATGGACAAAATAGGATGCCATGAAAAAACTCCATACCTCAAGGAAGCGCCCTATCTAGCCTATCGAATTTCGCGCATCACCTGTAAAAAGAAGCAATACCTTGCATCACTTGGTTCGCCAGGATGTTAATTAGCAAGTCCACATGCCATATCAATAGCATCCAAATGGCTATACATCTTATTAAGAACATCTCTCACTTCAACAAGGCCACCTGTTAACCCCGCACTGAGGTCACTTATATGGGAAGCCCGAGGCGCATTAAGAGCGTCTCGAATGATGTGCCATGTACTAAGGAACTTGCCATGAGTAGCACGTATATCTGTCCACTCATTCTTCATCTCGGTTTTTGCTACTGAAACAACCGCCTCTAATTGTGCAGTAAGTTCTTTTACATTGCAGTGCTTGAAGGCGCTGATTACAGAAGCTTCATTGCTGATATTTTCCTTTGTTGTTGTCTCCAACTCATTTTTAAGGGATGACGCTACCACCTCAAGTGCGGTGTTGTATTCATCTGCCTCAGCAAGGCTTTGTTTGATACTCCTAAAACTTGAATTTTCCGTTTCATGATAGAATAGCGTGTGAACAAGCTTGCCAAGCGCTGCTGCAACCGCTAATCCTATAATTGGAATAATTGGTTTTCTAAGAGAGCTCTTGCTCTTTGTAGGATCTAGCTCATACGCATTTCTATCGTAAGCTTTCTCTGAGGGGTTGAGAAAATCATTGCTTCTTTTTATAACGTTGAGAGAGCTCTTGCTCTTTGTAGGATCTAGCTCATACGTGTTTCTATCGTAAGCTTTCTCAGAGGGATTGGGAAAATCATTGCTTCTTTTTATAAGCTTAAGGCGGGCTTCAAAAGCGTCAAGGAGGGATTCATTTTGTCGTAGCTGAGCTACAATTGCGTCTAGTTGGGCTCTAGTGGGTGCTTCTTGCCGAGTTTTTGCTTCTTGTCCTGCCTCCTGATCACGTAGAGCCTGAGCAGCGGCTTCCATCTGTCTTGCTTCTTCGTCTGCTCGTTGTCTTGCTTCTTGATCAAATAGAGCCCGAGCAGCAGATTCTCTCTGTTTCGCTTCTTCTCTTGTCCGTTGTCTTGCTATTTCTTGATCACGCTGAGCTCTTGCAGCAGCTTCTCTTGCTTCATGTTGTTCTTTTTCATGCAGTTCTCGAGCAAATTTTTCATCAGATGACGGCTCCTGGACAGGAATGGCCGCACTCGCAGCGAAACTTTCCCCTCGCAAGTAATTCAAAAGAAAATGCACGCTCTCATCCATAGTTCGATTTTCGCCAATCGAATCGGTTACTATATATTCTTGCCCATCTTTATTAACACTCACCACTAAGGTAAACCAGTGACCATTCGAATTCAAAATCGGCTGACTTGTACAGATAAGAATAATAGCAGATACATCGTCATTTCTTTCAATTCTGCTCTTAAGATTCTGAAAAGGTACCATTTCATGTTCGGTGATGCCTGAGTAATAAAATAAGCATTCGGTCTCTGTATCACATGATCCTACCTGATCTTTTTCATAGTTAAACAGCATCTCTATATCTTCACTTACAAGCCAGTCACTATCTACGGCAAATCTCCTTGGCGCTGCTTCGCCGACTTTCACGTCTTCACCAAAAAAAAATTCTTCGCTTATATTAAAATCTGTAAATAGAGCATCAAATACATCTCTACTAGCCAAAAACAGATCCATCTCACTACTATCAGATCCATTACTTTGGGCATTCTCATACATAAACCCACCATATTGCGTATAGATACCTTCTTTAGTCAAATTACATATATATGATTCATTGCTTTCCTGAAGGAGTTCTGCGCACCCACAAATTCTTTTAATAACGCTTGCTATTTTCACTCTTACCGACTGTTCAAAATCTGCAACACTAAACTCGTCACTCTTAGAATAACCGCTCCTTAGGTTTGCACTTAAGGCTGAACACGTTAGATAATGATTCATTATCAAACCAGTCAAGTAGTCAGTAATTTTGGGCTTTAGACGAGCCTTTCTAACCTTCAGCCGCCAACTATCCATCATTATATGAGCACAATCCGCAGAATTCATGTCCACTAATGGGTCGATGGAGCCACTTTGCTTAGCGCGCAGGAGATTTAATCCATTACCCAATGCAAGATAACCACAACATGCGTTATCTGGTCCCTGATTAAAAACCTTGGCACTCATAAGCGGTAAATTCTGCTCCAAAAGCATATTGGCTTGCTCCAAGAGCTCATGAAGTCTTTCTCTTTGCAAAATAACTACGTTCGCAGCATTCATGCCGCTAAAAGACATAAGCACTATCACTACAATGCGCTTTATTAAGACCATAGAAACCCTCAATTGCGTGCATGTTTACAGCTCTATTATAGTAATAAACAGCAAGAAATACAACAAGTTGAGTTGCAAGCTATACAAAACATACCTTGTTAAGCTCAAATCCCTAGAATATTTTCACTATACAAGTATGTCTCAGATTAACGGTTCACAAAACTGACTTAACGCCAAACTTAGCTTCAACTGAAACCATCTCAGCAAGCAGGCCACATTACAACTTGTTAATGAAGGCGCATGCCTCAGCCTCAGAAGCGCCGTAACTCGTCGCGGAAAGAACAGCTTTGAGAAAAACATCTTTTTATGCCCTGCGACACCATTAAGTACATTTTGCGTGGAATTCTAAATCAGCTATACTGAAAACCACCGTGCAACAATTCAGAAGGGAGTATTCACGCCACATTTCAAACGAGTTTCACGACTGGTTCAGGTCCCCGGAATCGGTGTAGACCGCATGGGAAATGCTGCTGATGCAGCCCACGATCCTGAAATAGTGCGACTTGAGAATCTGGATACCGATGTTCCACCACCTCAGTGTGCCCTGGAAGCAACACAGTCTGGTATCAGCCTTGATGAGAATAATAGTTATCTCCCATTCTTGGGTCAGGATGCCCTTCGCCAGGCTGTCACAAAACGAGTTGAACGAGTAAGTGGCGTAGACTATGACTGGCGGAGTCAATCTATTATTACTGCCGGAGGCATGTCTGGCATTTTAAATTGCTTACTTGCTCTGATTGAGCCGGGTGACGAAGTAATAGTTACCGATCCCACGTACGCAGGCATAATTAACCGGATACGAATTGCTGGGGGTATTACAAAATTTGTACCCTTAATTCCTTCCGCTACTGGTTGGAGTCTCGACATTCATGCTCTTACCAAAGCTGCCTCTTCCAAAACGAAACTAATTCTGCTTGCTCCTGGCATGCCAACTGGGCATGTTCTAACACCTGCTGAATGGCAAGCAGTAACAGATTTGTGCATCAAAATGGATACCTGGCTCCTCTACGATGCTGCTATGGAACGCATTTTATATGACAATCGCAGCATTATACATCCGGCCAGTTTTCCTGGAATGGCAGAACGAACTATTACTGTTGGCTCAGCATCAAAAGAACTTCGCATGATTGGCTGGCGCGTAGGTTGGGTAGTAGGGCCGCAGGAAATAATCAACGATATAGGACTCGTCAGCATCTCAAATGTCGTATGTCAGGTAGGCATTGCTGCGCAAGGAGTAGCCGCAGCGCTGTCATCTCACGATGATGGACTTTCACAAGCACTTGCTGTCTGGCAACGACGAAGAGATATTATGCTACAAGAGCTTCATGGACTACCGGTCATACCTCCGCATGGTGGCTGGTCATTACTTATGGATGTTCATGCGCTTGGCTTAAAGTCATCATATGCATCTGAGCTCCTCTTTAAGAAAGCAAAAATCGCTGCTACTTGCATGGTTGGCTGGGGAGAGCAAGCAGAAAAGTACGTCAGATTTGTGTTTTCAAATGAGCCAGAAGATCGACTTAAGGGTCTGGGAGAAAAAGTTCGAAAAGCACTCCTGTCATAGCCCATTACTAGGTCTTTTTCCAATCAAATACGTATAGCTGCACACCATCTGCTAATAGCCCAGAACACCCATTATTAGACATATGAAGCACAATCATCCACCCCAAGGCAACCATTAAAAATTGGAACCACAGGATTTAGGACCTCATAAGTATAACTTAGGGCACAACAGCTCATTTGTTTTGAGCACTTCTCAGTTCTTGGATCCTTTCCTGTGTCCTTGCACCTATTGAAGCCCCATGCCTTTCAAGGCAATTTACCGCATCAACATGATTTCGTTCAATTGCTTGAGCTATTGGAGTTCTGCCTAAACTATCTTCCTGATTTATTAAATCCGGGCACTGGCTTAGTAGAAATTCAATAATCGGCACTTGACCACTATAAGCAGCGGTATGTAATGGAGTTTCATTGTCATTATTTCTCGTATTAATCAAACTTGATCTTTTCTGTATTAAACGTTTAAGCCCTTCTAGATGATAACTAGCCGCAACATGTAATGGAGTTCGACCTCGGTTATCTTTAGCGTCTAACAAATCGGATCTTTGCTCTAGTAGATAATCCAATGCCAGAACATGAAATGTTGCTTTGTGCAATGGAATCTCACCAAAGTCGTTTTTAGCTGCTATTAAATTTTTTCGTTGACTTAAGAGATATCTAAGTGCAGCAACATTTCCAAAACTCGCTGCACTGTGTACGGGAGTCTCCCCGTACATAGTTTTGCTATCTAACAAATTTTCTTGCTTGTTTTGGAGCCACTTAATATTGTCAACACTCCCAAATGACGCAGCTTTATGCATGAGTGTGCAGCCTTGATTGTCTGTAGCATTTAGTAAGCTTTGGCCTTCCCCTATGAGATAGTCCAGAATCTTGACAGTTCCAAATGTAGCTGCTGTATGTGCTGCTGTTTCACCCCTCATGTTTTTTGCGCTTAGCAATTGTCGTCGCTTTCCTAGGAGATATGTAAGAGTTCCAATATGATCGCTCCCAACATACCCAGCATATGAGGCAGAATAAGTAGCTGCATGCAATAAAGTTTCCTTATCAATTGCCACCTCATCAAGTAAGCTTTCTTGCTTGCTTACGAGACAATCTAGAGCTTCAACTCGACCAGCAAAAGCCGCATAATGTGCTGCTGTCCGCCCAGCCTTGTCTTTTTCGCGTAGTAAGCTTCCTTTTTTTCCAACTATATGTTCAATAATCTCAACATTGCCACTATAAGCTGCATAATGAAGTAAAGTATCACCACTGTTAGCGGTATCATTTAGCCACTGTGGCCGTTTATCTAGCAGATATTTAACCATGCCTAGCTGCCCACTCTCAGCAGCTACTTGCGCAAGATTAGCACCATTAGCATTTTTTTCATCTAAAAATCCTGGGCGTTTTTCGAGTATGCATTCAAGAGCTGGAATATGTCCGTTGCGTGCCGCATCGAATGCCAGGCCGTTCTTAATGTTCAGTAAATCTTCAAATCGCTCAATAAGCCATCGCATAACTTCAACGTGACCCTTTTGCACAGCACAACACAATGGAGTCTGCGTACCATTCCCTCTCTTAGCATAAGCTGAAGCTCCCGCACTTATGAGACACTCAAGTGCTCGAACATGGCCATTTCCAGCAGCCAGGTGAATTGCAGCACTATTATATTCAGTTTGAACAACCAAGTTAGCTCCACCTTCTATCAATGCTGTAATACAACCCGCATGATCATTTTTGGCAGCAAAATGCAAAGGAGTCTCAAGGCGTTTTGTTTGAGCATCTACTTTAGCCTTATTGCTTAATAGCATTCGTATCACTTCTTCATGCCCTTTTTGAGCTGCAACATGTAAGGCTGTCAACCCCTCATTAGTCGTATCGTCGAGCAAACTCGATTCTCTGCTTATCAAGTATTCAACAGCATTGACGCGGTTGTGTTCTGATGCTGCATGCAATGCGGTTAAACCGTTCGGTGTCTTGGCAGCTTTGTCTGCCCCACTCGCGATAAGCTGCGCCAAAACATCCACATGACCATTCTGAGCGGCTATATGCAGCGGCGTTAATCCTTCAACTGTCCTGGCATTCACAGCAGCTTCGTGATTTAGTAAGACCTTTGCAGCTGTCAGCCAACCATTCAACGCGGCCCCGTGCAAAGGGGTCAAACCATCTAGCGTCACAGCATTGATTAAGTCTTGTTGTTGTCGTCTGATAAGATAGCTAAGAACAGTTGCATCATTCGACATATGCAGGGCAGTCAATCCACCCTTTGCTTTGGCACCAAGATCTGCCCCTGCGTTTACGAGAAGTGTTAAAACTGATATGCAGCCCTTCTGAACAGCCAAATGCAAAGGAGTATACATATCATCATTAGTTGCCGCATCTAGAGATGCTCTTGCTGCCAAGAGAGCTTCAATAGAACCTTCAGATACCGCCATAACAGCACAATGCAAAGGGGTTAATCCATTACCATCGACCACATTTACATTGGCACCCTTGCGTATCAAATATGAAAGAGCATCAACATGACCACCAGCAGCAGCTCTATGCAACGGGGTGCCTAGAATACTTTGCGCATTAACTGATGCATGGCCTTTCTCTATGAGACAGGCAAGAGCACCAACATGACCATTTTCAGCGGCCTTGTGCAGTGGCGTTTCATTGCGATCAGAAGCGGCATCTACCTGAGCACCTTTGCCTAATAATTGTTCAATGAAAGCAACATGGCCATTTTCAGCGGCACAATGTAGTGGCGTTAAGTTATGAGTTGTTCGGGCATCAACAGACCCTGCAACAATGTAATAATTAAAATCTCTCTCATTTCCATCTTTAGCCGCTACGTGCAGCGGAGTGTAGTCTAAGCGAGCTAGATTCGCTGATGCAACCTTTTGCATCCCGAAAGCCAAAGGGATAAATAATGAACAGCTTATCGCAAGATATATATGTAACATCGAACATGCTTTCTGGTTAAATTGTGTAATCTCTCGAACTCAAATAGTCAAAAAACCATCCGAAATAAGCATGCTAATTTTTCGAAATCATGTCAATAAAAAGTGAAAGCTCAAAATGATCAATGGTCGCCATCCTTGTATCGATAATTTCAAAACGTTATAACTTGGCGTTCGGCACAAATTCTACAACTACAAACCAGGACGATCTCGCTAAGATCGCTTTCTCAGACTCAAAGAACTTTTACCTGCCATCACCATCGTGATGACCTTCTTCCACCGATGGGTAACTCTGCATAAACATATCTAACCTTTTACGAAAGAAGCGCATCCAGCGCAGCTCGCAGATCAGGATTGTGAGATGCAGCCCTTATAACCGCATAGAGCGGATATGAATGCACTCTTTCATATCGAGAATAGTTTTGCGTTGAAAAACGAATCCCATAGGGTGAATGAGTATGGGTTTCAAGAAATAGATGCAAGCTCTTTTGAGAATTGCCACTGCCCCCCTTAACTTCTATAGGGAGTATCTCTTGTCCATATTGCATTGCATAGTCTATCTCTGCTTGGCTGGTACGAGTTTCCCTATGCCAATAATAGAGCTGCCCATTTTTGTGTGGATTGCCATATGCAAGAAGTTCCTGGCCTACGAATGATTCTACAAGTGGACCTTTGTTAACTAACTCGGCAAGAGGGTTCAGAAATCTGATGAGCGTCCAGTTGCTTTTCAAGGCGGATATCAACAAATGCATCTAATGACTTTCCTAGACTTCTTAAAGCATAGCTCTTTCCCCGCTGCCTTGCCACTCGAAGCAACAGAGCTTAGCTATGAATACTCTTCATCTAATGCTATAAGTAATAATTGATCAATTTATTCGTGATATTTGGTCGAAAATCCAACCACTTTCTTTGCATTTCTGGTGAAATTCCAACATGTTTTTATCATTTTTTGGTTAAAAATCCAAGATGATTTAGAAAATCCGCTCTAGAAAGGGCCGCGAGAGCACTCCTCTCCTCAAAGAGCCTCATTAAAGAACCATATCTCGTAGTTCAAATAACAAGCAAATAGTACCCACAGTGCATAGGGGATAAGAAGGAGAGCCGCCTTGCGTGAACGCAGCATGAGGAGACCTATAAGCAGTAGAAGATCGAATGCAAGAGCAATTGCTATTTTTAAAGCCCACAAGAGAGCATGGCGATAAAAGAATGCATAGGTCCAGGCAACATTAAGAAGAGCATTGAGTACAAAAAGAAAAGCGACTGCCCTAAATAGCCAATCACGAGGAATAGTGTTCCAAACAAGGAATAATGAATACATGGTTAAAAGACCAAGAATACTCCACATGAAGGGGAATATCCATTTTGGCGGGGTAAGAGGAGAAAGTAAAAGATCCTCATACCAGATCATGCCCTGTTGAACAATAAGATATCCAGACCAAAGGACGAGCATTACAAGGCTCGGAATCACAAGGTAATTAATCTTAAATCTCATCGGCTTTTTCTTTCTTTTCTTAAGTGCGCACTCTATAATGAAGATTAAGGAGACACCACATAGAAAACAAGTATCATGCACTATACTACCTCAGTATTTCTTTTTAGGCGAGATCTTCGCCTCCAGGACAATAGAGGCTTACTGAAAGCACTCAGGTCATCTGAGCAGGTAATTCCCTGTTTCATACTCAATCCTGAACAAGTCGGAACTGAAAACACCTATAGGAGTATGCATGCACTACAGTTTATGGCTGAATCTCTCATAGAGCTCAATGCGGACCTGACAAAACTTGGTAGCCACCTCTACCTCTTGTATGGCCATCCAAACCAGGTCCTGAAAACGCTTTTGGAAGAATTACCTATCGATGCAGTTTTTGTAAATAGAGATTATACTCCTTACGCGCGAGAACGAGATTCAGCACTTGAAATGATCTGCAGGAAAAAGGGAGTTGCCTTTATCTCGGAACATGATGCTCTCTTGCATGAACCTGAATCGGTTCTTACTGGGCAAGGAACTCCCTACCAAATCTTTACACCTTTTTATAAGGCGTGCGTCGGCAAAGCAGTGGCCCTGCCAGAAAAAGCTACCCTTACTCACTATTATAGGGGTACACTTACGAAAGAAATTACTCTTGAGAACATGCAGAGGATAGTCGTACCTGAAAACCTTACTCTCTACGTACAAGGTGGTCGCGCAATGGGACTCTCCCTTCTTAAAAGAGCACAGGGATTAACAGACTATCAAACTACCCATGACATCCCTGCCTTGGATACAAGCCTTTTATCAGGTCATACTAAGTTTGGAACCCTATCGATCAGAGAGGTATACCACGTGCTTTCAAAAGCTTTAGGACTCACGCACGCCCTTGTTCGTCAACTCTTTTGGCGAGACTTCTTCTACCACGTAGCATGGCATGCACCGCGCGTATTTGGGCATTCGTTTATAGAAAAATTCGATCATATTCACTGGTCAAACAATGTTGATCAATTTATGCGCTGGTGTACTGGTACTACAGGGTTTCCTATTGTTGATGCGGGGATGAGACAACTCAATGAGACTGGATTCATGCATAATAGGGCCCGATTGATTGTAGGATCCTTTTTAGTAAAAGATCTGCATATTGACTGGCGGTGGGGAGAGCGCTATTTTGCTCAAAAGCTCCTTGATTATGACCCTTGTGTAAATAATGGCAACTGGCAATGGGTAGCATCCACAGGCTGTGATCGGCAGCCTTATTTTCGGATTTTCAATCCCTGGCTCCAACAGAAACGCTTTGACCCTGACTGTACCTATATCAAACGATGGGTCCCTGAACTGAGCAAGGCTGATCCTCGGATCATTCATACGTGGTATAAACAACGAGAGAGCGGCTCGTATCCTCAACCGATGGTCGATCATACCCAAGCAATACTCCACACCAAAACACTCTACAGAAGGATAACATGAACATAGCACCCAATATCATAGCAACGGGCATTGCAATTGTCGCATTTCTTTTTGCGATAACCTTTCATGAGTTTTGTCATGCGTTATGTGCCTACTTTTTAGGTGATGATACAGCAAAACGCTTGGGAAGACTCACCTTAAACCCACTTGCACATATCGACCCGCTTGGCCTTCTCTGCATGATTTTGTTTAGAATTGGATGGGCAAAGCCTGTACCCTTTGATCCTGAGAACTTTACGCATCCAAGGTTTTATTCGGTGCTTGTAGGGCTTGCCGGACCCTTTTCCAACTTTTTCCTTGCGGTACTGAGCATGTATGGAATAAAGTATTTTCCTACCGAGACGCATCTCGATTTGTTTTTACAGGTATCAGTTTGGGTCAATGTTATGCTCGGTCTTTTTAATCTCATTCCATTACCTCCACTTGATGGCAGCCATCTTCTGCATGCCCTCATACCGGAAAGTTGGCAAGCGGGTTATGCAACCTTTCAAAAGTTCTCGTTTATAGCCCTTCTTCTACTCATTCTGCTTCCCTCGTTCAACATCGCTTTTCAGAAGGCTATTATGGTAACAAGCGCAGCACTTGAAACATTGGTTTTTTAAAAGTATTGCATCTGAGATTCGCTCCCTTCTATACTAAAATAAGAAGCAACCATTAGGGAGATATGATGAAGAAACTCAGTATAGTGATAGTACTCACCTCGTCTTTCATGGCGCACAGCTATGAGGCAGCGAGATATAAACAGGTACTCAACCAAATTCAAACGGCACTTGAGGGCAAATCAAAAATGCTCAAAGAAAAGATCCGCACAAGCAAGCTACACAGCTCTGCAGTCAAAAGCGCACTTCCTGGCCAGACAAGTTATTATACAGAAGATCTCACATCGCTCCTTGATTCAGTCGAGAAGCGATTAAAGACTGTACGCGATGACCGAGGACACCTGCCAGAAGTAACAGATGCATCGCATGAAAACCGCCTTATACAACATGCTATGCTTAACAATACCATTGCTGACCTTGAGGAACAAATTCATCAAACCCGCAGAGCTGAAAGTGCACTCGAAGGTCAGAGGAGAAACAGCCCAAGCGAAGCTCAACACTTTGATGAACTTGCTAAAAAGCTCAGGTCCCAAGTACTGCAAATTCAAACAAAGCTTCGAAAGGCACAGTCAGATTTACAACGGCTCAGATAATTACTTTGAGATATCTTTAATTGTAGCTTGATGTTCTGGCGATAATCCTGAGAGCTCCTTATTGAGAGAATAACTGAGGAATGTTCGTATGCAGACAAGGGCTGCAAGCATACCAATATCATAAAAGGTGGGCTTGACTATCGACTCGATAATATCTGCGGCCACCATAAACTCGAGGCTGAGAATAATGCCTGAACCAAACTCCAATCGTATCCGATCTCTATCGATGGAGTAGCCTCGCAATCCAAGTAAAAACAGATAGACTGATTTAAGAGCGCTATAGACAATAATAGCAACGCCCATCAATGAAATACAAGAACTAATAAATGAAATCTGTTCTTCAAACATCGTCACTCCTTTCCTTGTAACCACACTACACAAACTAACACTTCACTGTCAAGATAAGCCAACTTGAGTAACAGACTATGCCCGGGAGGCTACAGCATTTCGAAGCACCTCATGAAGGAGGATCTAGTTCATTGCTTGTCATCCCATTGAAAGAGCGATAATTGAAATTGCATTTCAAAGACAGAAACCCCCTCAATGCAACAAAGGTTCATAAGCATCGAAGATAATAATCTTACTTTGGGCAACTCAAAACCTTGACATGCTAGTTGGAAATAGTCACTTGGAAGAGAGATAAAAAATCAGAGGAATTTTGGGGAGGATATGAAAAATTGACCTCGCTTGCAAATTTTTTCATAAACTCTCAAATCTCGAAGGTGGCATTCGAAATTTGACAGAATTATGAAACTTTTGCACACCCACCAGGCGGCAAAACCTTCCGATAATCCGCTCGATAGATGAAAAGAGCATCGACCATCTTGCCGCACTGCATGATGGAACATTGAAATTCCCGCTTGCCGAAAAGATAACTGCCTCTGGCATTGAGAACCTTTCTCAAACTACTTTTGAAGACGGATTAATTCGACAGCTTCAGCTTCAGACGTGAAAGACGTATTCATCAGTAACTAACTTCATGATAAAGTATAGCAATCACCTTGTTGACGAATAAATCCTTCTCTCTCTAAATCTTCCAAGATACGATTAATTTTCGCAGGTTCGCGCTTAATAGACTCAAGAAATAGATCAGTTTTCAACAGTGGTGTTTCTATAAGCATTTTCAAGATGAGCCCGCGCACTTGCCTATCGGATCCTTCAAATGCTGATTGAATTGTATGGTGAGCACTCTTTCGACTGGGATTTTTATGGGTTTTCTTGAGCATTACGCCATAATCCATCAGAGCATAGTACCATTCACGCGCATTTGTTGTATCGAGTGTTTGCTCAACTAAGGGGAAAATATCTCCATCTCTTACAAGCTCAGTACCCGGGAAAAAGCTCTGAATAAATACCGCTCGAATGTTTGTCTCAATAAAGACCGTTGGTTTATTAAATGCAAATGCACAAATGGATGCGGCCGTTGCGGGACCAATACCCTTAAAGGTCACTAGCACCTCAGGATCATCAGGAATCGTTCCGCCATAGTCCTCAATCACCCGTTGTGCTAAGAGCTGCAATGACAATGCACGTCTATTGTAACCTAATCCACTCCACACGGCGATCAACTGATTAAGTGGTGCCTCCGCCAACGATTGCAAGGTCTCAAATGCATCAAGAAACTCCTCATACTTGTATTTTACTCGCTCAGTTTGCGTTTGTTGAAGCATAACTTCCGATACAACAATATGATAGGGATCTTGTGTCTGGCGCCACAAAAATGTTCGCTTATGCTCAGCATAATGCGTATATATAGTAGTTCTAAACTCATCCACCTGTGACGGTGTGAGTATGTGTTTCCCCATGATCGGCCCTCTTATCGTTAAGTATAAAGGAGAGCCTATGCACGTCAACGGTCAGCTACACGCCCAACACGTACCAAGATACAGCGCTCAGCATTCAGATAACGCTTAGCAACAGCCTGCATTTCTTGCTTTGTCATTTTAAGAATAGTCTGTGCTCGCGTATCATAATAATCAGCAGGCAACTCAAATCTATCTTTAAACAGGAGCGTAGCCGCTGTATGATAATTCGACTGAAAGTTATCAACAAGCCCATTGATAATAAGCTGTTGCGCGGTACTAAACTCATCATCAAACACTTCATCCGCAGCTGTTGAAATTACTCGTTCTATCGCCTTTTCAGCCTCTTCAAGCCGGTCATTCGATACGAGCGTTTTTATGAGAATCAGTCCTGGTTGCTCATCAACTCGTGAGACAATTGAGCCTCCAATCGTATAAAAGAGACCAGATTGTTCCCGCAGATCGAAGAGCCGAGATGCCATCGAACCGAGAGCGCCACCTGAGAAAATCTGATCGAATAAGAGCAGTGCATCGAAATCAGGAGACATGCGAGTCGTCGATAGCCCTGCATAACAGAGTACGGTCTGATCACGCATAATAGAATAGACAATTTCTCGCTTTTCTACGGGCGTAATAGGCGGATAGGAAAGCGGTGACACTGCTGGACCCTGCCATGAAGCAAGCATATGCTCAAAAATCTTTTTTAACTCATAGCGCTCAATATCACCAACAATCGCTAACCGAGCACCACGGGGACTGAAATAGTTCGTATAAAATTCAACAAGATCTTCACGGCCAATAGCCTTTATGCCTTCAGGTGTACCGAGTACCGGCTTACTATAGGGATGATGTTTATACACCTCTTGACGAGCGAGCTGTACCGCAAATTGCATCGGCGTATCCCAAAACTCTTGCAATTCAGCCAAAATCTGCGCCCGCACCTTTTCAATCGAGCGAGGATCAAAGAGAGCATGTACCAGAATCTCCTGAAGCAATTCAAGCCCTTTTGCTAAGTCGCTTGCAAGCAGACTTAAAGTAATCATACCGGAAGTTGTTTCGATAGACATACCATATGATTCGACCGTGTCCGCAAACGCCTCTGCAGTATAGTTCTTTGTTCCTTCTAAAAGCATAGAAGCAACAAAATAACTCAGCCCCTCTTTTCCCTGTGGATCATACGTCTGCTTCGCCAGAAAATCGATAATAATATCTATCTTAGGAAGAGCAGAATTATTATATGAAAGCACTTTAAGGCCATTCTCAAGATGGATCGTTTGTGCTCGCGGGAAGGTAAAAGGCTGAGGTGGGTTGGCTTCGATTCCTACAACGCAACTCCCTTCTTCTATTCCCTCTTCTCGTATTCTCCGATTCAAGATAACCGAATCTTCATAATCAGAAATCTCTTGAAGTTTGACAAAATAAGCCTTGTCGCGCTCTTGCAATGGAAGTACCGAGCCTACGTGCATCAAGCTGGGTCGCAAAAAGGTCCCTACAAACTCTTTCACATGCGCAGGCAAATGTTCTTTTGGTTGTTCGGTGAAGGTGTAGAGATACTCCTCATTTCCTGTTGCAAGATAATATTTACCCATCGCATAAGCCTGCTTTTGATTATTTTCAAGAAGACCAAGATGCTCGACTTCAGCCAGCTTAATAGCCCGCGTCATCTCTCCCGGACTTACCTCCTGCTGAGCAAGTTTAAGCAGTTCCTCGTTTATACAATCGATAATTGTTGGAACAACTGACAGATCCTTCGGCTGAAAATAGATAAAGAAGAGCCCATGCTCAAACAGATCATAATTAAAGGCTTCTAAATCAGTTGCAAGCTGAAGCTCATCAACTATCTTTCTATAGAGACGTGATCCCTTTCCTGAAGCTGTAATCCAGCTCACAATATCAATAAGATAATCTTGAGCAGTTTTTGATCCAGGAATTACCCAAGAAATTATATAATGAGGAACTTGGACCTCTCTATAGAGTGTAACTGAGGTCTTACGCAGATCGGGAGAATGATAAAATTCTTCTTTTTTATACGGAAAATGAGGTTTAATCGACCCAAATTCCTTTTCTGCCCGAGCAAATGCTTGATCAGGGTTCACATCTCCTACGATAACAAGTGTTGCATTATTTGGTATATAGTGATGTTGATAAAATTTAACAAGAGCATCTCGTCTTAAAGCCCACAAATCTTGCTTGTAACCAATAATTGGATGATGATACGGATGATCCGGGAAAATTGAGGCAAGCAATGCCTCAATGAGACTCGAGGTATAATCATCTAAGTACATCTTAAGTTCCTGTATCACCGCTTTCAACTCAGACGCTAAATGAGCCTCTTTAAAGGTACAATTGTGCATGCAATCAGCCATAATGGGAAGCGCTTCCTGCCAATTTTGTGAAGGGAAATCGAAAAGATAGCCCGTATAATCAAATGAGGTAAACGCGTTGGTATACCCAGAAAGCTTATGGGTAATAAGATTAATATCACACTCGGATAATTTTTTAGTGCCCTTAAATATCATATGCTCAATAAGATGAGCTATTCCTTTTTCACCACTCTTTTCATCTTTCGATCCTACATTGTACCAAAGTTGAGTGGATACCTTAGGAATCTGATGGGATTCTTTAATGAGTATAGTAAGTCCATTTGAGAGAACTTGTTTAATAACACGCTTAGGATGCATAAGTAGTACCAGGTATAAATGTGAAGACTGTACCTTTTTTATGGGTTCAAGATAGCTTACTTTACAAAATTAAGCTAGAGATAAGACGAAAAGATCCTCCAGAAAGATTGCGCCCTTTAGATTGCCGCCCCTAGAAACAATTCACTTAAATCCTTTTGCATATGGGGGAACAACTAGTATACTAAAGTAATAAAGACAGAATTTTGCTAGCTCACCATAAACCAAAAAAGTGTACCATGAAACAATTTAAAACAATTTTAGCGCTTATTGCATCCTTTGCTTGCAGATCAGTCACCGGCATGGTCGCAGATCGTAGTATTGGTATCTCAACCCCTCTGAGCGTCCTCATACGAGCAGAAGCTTCTTACTTATCGAAAAAAGTGCTTGTAGATGATCTCATAGGCCTCATTGATCAATATGTTAATCCATGGAAGACAACTGATCTTGGTAAGTGGCTCTGTAATACTGCAGATAAACCTTTTACACGTCCTGATGATGCAGATCCTAGCAACGCAGCAACGTATAAAAAAATCCAAAACAAAACATTATTGGATGCTTATACAAGTTGCTATCAAAACAGCGACCTGCTTGGTTCCGCGTGGTATCGTCGCGGACTGCCCTATGTGGGAGGATCCATTTATCAGCTCTTGAATTCTATTCGTGAAGAAGTAATAACAGAATATCTCCTTAAGCAGCAACTGTTCTCATTGGATTATTTACCAGATGAATCAAAAAACTCACTTGATCAAAACAGAGCAAAGACATTGCTAAAGCAAGCCGGAGTAAGCAAAAGCTGCATACAACAGTTTGCTTTGGGCCTAGCTTCGGCTATAACTGGAACGAAACTCAGTTCATTAGCTGATCCTTCCGATACCATTCATACTATTCTTACGAAGGCAACATCGTCGAGTTATTCCCCTTTTGACTCTACAGTAGCAGGACTTTTATTAATCGCTGGTGCAGTAAAAGATAGCAATTCTGCTGATGCAACTAGCGATAAAAATGTAGCCTTAAGATTAGCACTCAGAGGCGATCCCGGCCGGCATGAGCTTGACGTTCTGTATTCTTACAGGACAGTTTTTAGTTTTGCTATGATGAATGATGAGGAGGCCCCATCATATGAAAGCAATAGTACTCTTTCTGTTCCGGTAATTCGGCATTCAGCACCACCAGGACCGGCTCCAATACCACAAATCAACTCGTATGATCAGCTCTACAAAGAAGAAGATTCGACTGCACCTTTTTTTGATCGGAAATGGCGCTACATTTTCGCTTATAGGCTTTCTAGAGAAACAGTCAAGCCTCAAGCGGCACTTCATCCAGAAGTAATTCATTTTTTAGCAGCTTCAGGGGCTCATTTCGATATATCTAGTGGCTGGGCTAAACTTGATGAATTTGTATTTATGAATGCAAATATCAATGCCTTTGATAGAAATCAGATCAGCACGGCTCTTCATAAAGCAGTAGACTTCGGCCAACTAATTGTTGTTGAGAAGCTATTAACTGCAGGTGCAAATGCTAACGTAACTAATAAATTTGGCGAGACTCCACTTCATCGTGCGGTCAACATGGAGCTCTCTTCTATTGCCGATAAGCTACTTGCCGCAGGAGCAAATATTAATGCAGTCAATAAAAATGGCAACACTCCCCTTCATATAGCGTTACGCAAAAAAAACATCTCTCTTGCACAGACCTTATTAGCTGCAAAAGCAGATACCAATGTCGCAAACAATGACGGAGATACGCCATTACATATTGCAGTACGCATGTCCCTCACTTCCATTGTAGATAAGTTATTAGCTGCCGAAGCATACACCAACGCGGCCAATACCCATGGAGATACTCCTCTGCATATTGCTGCCGGCAGTTCAACTGACACTTCTATTATTGATAAGTTATTGGCTGCGGGAGCAGATATAAACGCGGTGAACAATGAGAACAATACTCCTCTCCACGCTGCACTGGCAGCGCGCATGTACTTATGCTCACCAAGTATTTGGGCGCCCATTTCAATCATTGAAAAGTTATTAGCTGCAAAGCCAAATATAAATGCGGTCAATAAATTTGGAGAAACAGCAGTGCATCTAGCGGTACGCTGCCCTTCCAACCCCAGTGATAGCAGCATTTATCTTCGTACCGCTTTTATAGATAGGCTATTAGCAGCCCAAGCAGACATCAATGTAGTTAACAAGAAGGGAGATACTCCTTTACATATAGCTTCACGAGATGGCCATTCTCGAATAATTCTCAGCCTCGCTAAACACTCTCCAGATTTAACTTTAAAAGATCGGACGGGGAAGACGGCTTGGGATATAGTGGAAGCGACCAAAGACTTTTCGACAGTCTACCCATTGGCTGGTACGGTAACTCAACAAGGTATTACACTAGCTCGGACCACCTATGGAAAAATTACTATTATGTGCCTCATCGGAAGCGCCGTCATAGCGGCGGGTAGGAATGCTAAGAGCAGGGCAACCAAAGCCATGAAATCTACTGAGAAAAAGCTTACTTCTCTTTCTGATGAGAAAGCTACAATTCTTCGCGATATTCACGCTCTCCAAAGACGTCTTATCCGTAGTATCACACAGTCGTCGGCAGGAAGTGAGGTACATGATCTGAAAAGACTTTTCGAGAAGTGCTCAATACAAAATCTCGCTGAAGAAATAAATACACTTTGCTGGTATCAGCGCCTGTGGGGCAATGGATTTTCGGAACAATGGAAAGAGCTTTACAGCGCACATGAAGATTTTTTTGACGGCTGGAGAGAGATCCATAAAATCCTCACCCTACCTCCCAAACCTCAGCCAAGATCCCAGAAAAAGAATACGCTACTAGGAACTCTCCATCAATTGCTTGGAAGCGATGCTCCTGCAAAGAATCAGAATCTTGAAGAAATGCGAACGATGCTGGGTCGATTAAATAATTCTATCAAATACCTCAATCAAGCATATATGGGTTCATCTTCTGAAATGCTTGAAACTACAAAAACGGTCGCAAATGAAACGATGTAAAAAGATTATAGCGCTTATTATGTGCGTTGCTTGTAGATCAGCCAACGGCATGGTCGCTGATCGGGTAGCTATCTCAACTCCTCTGAGCGCCCTGATGCGCGCGGAAAATTCTTATTTATCGAAAGCAGTGCTTTCAACGGACCTAAGCATTCTAATTGATCAATATGTTAATCCATGGAAGACAACTAATCTTGGAAAGTGGCTCTGCAATGCGGAGGGTCAACCTTTTATAGCGCCCCACGATGCTGACCCCGACCGAGCACTACAGTACAAAGAAATACAAGGCAATGCATTAATGGAAGCCTATGCAGGTTGCTATCAAAGCATAGACAGCCTTAAATTTGATTTACAGCAAAAAGGACTGCCCCATGACAAAGAATCAATCTATCAGCTCCTGAATTCTATTCGTGAAGAAGTAATAACAGAATACCTCCTTCAACAGAAACACTTTTTGTTGGATTATTCAGAGACTGAATCAGAAAACTCACCAAATCAAAACAGAATAAAGATGTTGTTAACGCAGGCAGGGGTAAGTAAAAGCAGCATACAACAGTTTGCACTGGGCTTAGTCTCCGCTATAACTGGAGTCAAGTTCAGCCCACCTATTGATGGATCTCAAGCTGTTGGTACAATTCTTGTAAATGCATTATCTTCGCAGTATTCGCCCTTTGACTCTACTATAGCTGGACTTTTATTAATCGCTGGCGTTGTAAAAAATACACACGCCATTTCAGCGTTAATTAGAACAGTCTTACCTACAACACCCATAAACACAGCCAGAGTGTTAGCATCGAGAGGAGATTTCCGCGCCCATGAGCTTGAAATGCTCGATTCGATCACTTGCCTAAGCAGCATCTGTCGCATTCCAGTGATTCGACATTCTGGCCACAGCCCAGCGCCACGAATTAACGTACAAATGCAACTTCACAAAGAAGAAGATTCGACGGCACCTTTTTTCGATCGTAAATGGCGCTATATATTCGCCTATAGGCTTTCTAGAGCAGCAAATAAGCCGCTGGCGCATCTTCATCCGGAAGTAATTCATTTCTTAGCAGCTTCGGATGCTCATTTCAAGAGATCAGAGGGTTGGGCTACACTTGATCAATTTGTATTCATGAATGCAAATATCAATGCGAATAGTAATGATGATAAAGGAACTGCTCTTCATAGAGCTGTATCGTTAAGCCAAGATTCTGTTATTTATAGATTGTTAGCTGCAGGTGCAAATCCCAGTATCCCCAATAGCAATGGCGACACTGTGCTTCACATGGCAGTTTATAACTTACTAGACGCTCACGCTAAAACCAATAGAGTTAACAATGATGGAGATGATCCACTTACTATTGCTATCTACACTAAGTTCAAGCATCTAATTGATAGATTGTTAGCTGCAGGTGCAAATCCCAATATCCCTAATAAACATGGCGACACTCCCCTTCATATGGCTGTGCGGTCAAATAACGAGTTTCTTGTTTATAAATTATTAAACGCTGGTGCTAAGACCGATGTAGTTAACAATGATGGAGATGCCCCTCTTACCATTGCTATCGAGAATAATTTCACCACTATGACGAATATATTATTGGCTGTTAGAGCAGATCCTAATATCTCTAATAAATATGATGGCACTGCCCTTCATATTGCTGTGCGATTACAGCGAGAACCTGTCGTTGAAAGGCTCATAGTCGCTCATGCTCGTATCGACGCACAAAATGATGTGGGCGACACTCCTCTTCACAAAGCAATACGACTGAACCATGTCACTATCATTGATAAATTATTAGCCGCTGGCGCAAATACCAGCGCCGTCAATACCTATGGCGATACTGCACTTCATATAGCATCGGAAGGAAACCAAGAATCTATTGTCGATAAATTATTGGCAACCCGGCCTCCAATCGATGCAGTAAACAGTGATGGCGACACTCCTCTTCTTAAAGCAGCTCGAAGCAGCTGCATTGCCATTATTGTAAAACTATTAGCTGCTGGGGCTAATGCCAGTGCGACCAATAAATATGGCGAAACTCCACTTCATAAAGCCGTGCACACAAACCAAGAATCTACCGTCGATAGACTATTAGCTGCCCACCCTCCTATCAATGCTAAAAACCAGTATGGAGATACTCCGCTCCACAGAGCTGTTCGAACCGGCTGCGTTACTATTATTGAAAGACTACTTGCTGCCGGAGCTGACGCCAGCATCATCAATGCATACGGTGAAACACCACTTTACAAGGCCGTGCAAGCAAACCAAGAATCTGCTGTCGATAGGCTTTTACTAACCCCTCTGCCTCTTATCGATGCAGTGACTGGCGACGGCGACTCTGCTCTTCATAGAGCTATCCAAAACAACTGTGTCGCTATCGTTGCAAAGCTAATAACTGCTGGAGCAAATACGAGCGCCACTGATAAATATGGTGAAACCCCACTTCATAGAGCTGTGCAAGCAAACCAAGAATCCACCGTTGATGAGCTATTATTAGCCCCTCACCCTCCAATCGATGCGGTAAACCGCGATGGCGAAACTGCTCTCGATATAGCCGTCCGAAAAAATTTTCTCACGATTATCGATAAGTTGTTAGCTGCCGGAGCAAATACGAGCACCACTAATACATGTGGCGATACTCCACTTCACAGAGCAGTGCGAACAAATCAAGAATCTATTGTTGATAAGCTATTAACCTACAGCCCTCCTATCAATGCAGTAAACCATGATGGCGACACTCCTCTTAATATGGCTGTCCGAAAAGGATTCATCACCATTATCGATAAGTTATTAGCTGCTGGAGCTGATCCCAGCATTGCTGATAAATCTGCTGAAACTCCACTTCACCGAGCAGTGCAAGAAAACCAAAAAAATCTTGTTGATAAGCTGTTAAAAGCTCGCCCTCCTCTCGATGCAGTAAACAGCCATGGCGTCACTCCCCTCCATAATGCTGTTCGAAAAAACTACATCGCTATTGTCGAAAGTCTATTAGCTGCTGGTGCAGATCCCAGCGTCGGCAGTTCGGAAACTCCTCTTCACACTGTAGTAAAAAACAGCCGTTTCACTTCCCCTACTAATACTCAAATCCTTATTGATAAGTTATTAGATGCGGGTGCAAACCCAGATATAGTTGATTCTCATGGAAATACAGCTTTACATTTGGCAGTAGCCGCCGCTTCCGACAATGATCCCAGCTCCTCAGATATACGATTAGCAGCTCAATTGACACTACCGTTAAGCATTCTAGATAAGTTACTATCTGCTGGGGCAAATCTCAATATTAAGAATAACAAGGGAGACACGCCTTTACACCTCGCAGCAAGAGATCTCGATACTCTCATAATTCGCAAACTGCTTAAGCTGTCTCCAGATCTTACTTTAAAAAATCACTTAGGACTTACTGCCTGGGATCTAGCACGAAAGACTGACAATTTCTCAATACTGTACCCATTGGCTGGAACACTAAATCAACGTGTTCAGACACTTCCACGACATCGATTTACAAAATCACCACTTACTGCTGCGCTGCTCATCGTCGGAGGCATCGCAGGAATAGTCTTCGAACTGTCAAAAAAGCAAGAAACCAGCAGGGCAACTAATGCCATAAAATCCGTTGATGAAAAGCTCACTGCTCAGGCCAGTGCGAAGGTTATAATTCTTTCCGAGGTGGAGGCTTTACTCGCACTGCTTTCACAAAAATCAACTCTAACTATGGAAGAGCATGAGATAGATGCGCTCAAGAAGCTTTTAGGTACCAATTTACTAAAAACTGTGACTCAAGAGTTAGCCGTTCTTCATAAGTACCGACACGTTTTGCGAGATGATCAATTACATGCTAAATGGACAAATCTCTACAAGGCGCATCAAGACTTTTTTGGTGCCTGGGATAGGGTCTATACAATTTTAACCCAGCAATCAAAGCTCACGAAGGGCGAAACTTTGGATTTCATGAACAAGTATTTCCAGCTCCCCTTGATGATACATACATTGAAAGAAGAGATATTCTATCGAACTCCTTCAGATCATACACATCAAGACGCTCTATCAAACAAACAGGCTACTGTTCTTAGTCAAGAGTCTTGATTGAAAACAGAACGCATGTGGTACACGTTCGGCCATTCAACCCTTAATGGTCTCCATGTCGATGTCAAACTCCACGCCAACAAGCACAATCTCCTTTGGCTTCAATCTTTGAAGGACAGTCTACCGACTTGTTCAGTTTAAATTCAAAAATAACTATGCAGGATTTGAGCTCTATGGCAGAATCAATTCTTTATCTTCAACACCTATTAACCATAGAGCGATATACATAGGGACTGATAATGACACATGGACAGTATCATGACTTATCCGCAGCGGCAACTCTTTTGGTAGCCTTTGCACAAATAAGGACGATTAGTATATACTTAAATTCAGAAGGTTTTCATTGAGTAATTTGAACAGAAAAGAAACTTATGAATCAATTTAAAAAGATTTTAGCGCTTATTATATGCTTTGCTTGTAGACCAGCCACTGCCGCCATGATCACAGAACTAGCAATGCCAAGCACAGAGAGAGCTCTAACGCTGCATTCACTCATGAAAGAACCATCTTCTTATCTGAAATATTTAGTAGACGACTTGCAAGGGCTAGTTGATCAATATGTTAATCCATGGAAGGCAACTGATCTTGGTAAATGGCTCTGCAATACTGAGGGTCGTCCCTTTACTCGTCCCAATGACGCCGATCCTGACCTTGCACTAATGTATAAAGAAATCCTAAGCAAAACATTAATGGAAGCCTATGCATGTTGCTATCAAAGCATAGACCAGCTTAAAACTGATTTAGAGCAAAAAAAGCTGCCTCATGACGAAGAATCCATTTATCAGCTCCTGAGTTCTATTCGCGAAGAAGTGATAACGGAGTACCTCCTGCAACAGAAATTGTTCTCATTGGATTATTCACCGAATGAATCAGAAAACACAGCCGACGAAAACAGAACAAAAATATTGTTGCAGAATGCTGGGGTAAGTAAAAGCAGTATAAGATCGTTTGCTTTGGGCTTAGCTTCTGCTCTAACTGGAATCGACTTCAGCTCCTTAGCTGATCCTTCTAATGAAATTCATAATATTCTTACAAAGGCAACATCTTCAGGTTATTCTCCATTTGACTCTACTATAGCAGGACTTTTATTAATCGCAAGTAAAGTAAAAAATAGCAATGCTGATGATGAAACTAGCGATAAAAATGTAGCCTTAAGATTAGCACTGAGAGGTGATCCAGGCATGCATGAGCTGGACATGCTGCATTCATCGTATAACATCAATAGCGCTTGTCATCTTCCAGTGATTCGACATCCAGGTACCAGTAGAATGCCAATAATTTACCATCGCAACATTTACCGAGGAAAAGAATCTGTAATAGATAGAAAATGGAACTACATATTTGCCTATAGACTCTCTAGGGAAGAAAACAATAAAGTCCATGCGCAACTTCATCGCGAAGTCATACCTTTACTAGTAACTGCAGGTGCTCACTTTACGGATGACTGGGGAAAACTTGATCAATTTGTATTCATTAACACAAATATCAATGTAACTGACGAAGCTGGCAAAACTGCTCTTCATACTGCACTGCTGCAGTCAGACCGAGATCTTTTTGAAAGATTGTTAGCTGCTGGTGCAAATCCCAATATTCCTAATAGACGTGGCGAAACTCCCCTTCATATAGCCGTCCAAAGAAACTACGCTCTTATTGAAAAATTATTAAACTCTGGTGCCGATGCTTGTGCTTATAATGCATGGCGCGAAACTCCTCTTCTTCAAGCAGTGCAAGAAAACAATGAATCTGCTGTTGACAAGTTATTAACCATTCGTCCGTCTATCGATGAGAAAAACAAATGGGGCGACACTCCCCTTCACATAGCCACTCAAAACAACTATCTCACTATTATTAAAAAATTATTAAATGCTGGGGCTGATACTTGTGCTTATAATGCATCTTGCGAAACTCCCCTTCACTTAGCAGTCCGAGAAAACAAAGCAGCTACTGTTGCAGTATTATTAACGGCTCGTCCTCCTATCAATGAGAAAAATAGTCGGGGCGACACTCCCCTTCACATAGCTACTCAAAACAACTACTTCACAATTATTGAAAAATTATTAAATGCTGGGGCTGATACTTGTGCTTATAATGCATCTTGCGAAACTCCCCTTCACTTAGCAGTCCGAGAAAACAAAGCAGCTACTGTTGCAGTATTATTAACGGCTCGTCCTCCTATCAATGAGAAAAATAGCCGGGGCGACACTCCCCTTCACATAGCTACTCAAAACAACTACTTCACAATTATTGAAAAATTATTAAATGCTGGGGCTGATACTTGTGCTTATAATGCATCTTGCGAAACTCCCCTTCACTTAGCAGTCCGAGAAAACAAAGCAGCTACTGTTGCAGTATTATTAACGGCTCGTCCTCCTATCAATGAGAAAAATAGCCGGGGCGACACTCCTCTTCACATAGCGGTCCAAAAAAAATATCTCACTATCATTCAAAAATTATTAAATGCTGGTGCAAATATAAATGCAACTAACAATAATGGCGACACACCACTTCATATCGCTGTCCAAGAGGGAAGCTTTTGGGAAATTGACAAGTTATTAACTGCTGGTGCAAATGTCAATGCAATTAATAATGAGGGGGACACACCATCGCATTTAGCAGTGCGCTTACCCGCTATAAGCTGCAGCGAAGATTTTTTCATAAGTGATCCATTAAAACTATACTTTAACCCTGTCAACAAAATAGTGTCTGCTGGTGCAAATCTCAATATTATGAACCATAATGGAGATACTCCTTTACACATAGCCGTAAGAGATGGTTCCTTCGAAAATATCTACCTAATGCTAAAACGTTCCCCAGACCTCACTTTAAAAAATCGTGATGGAAAAACAGCCTGGGATCTAGCGCGAGTAACTAATGATTTCTCAATTCTCTACCCACTGGCTGGCACTCTCAATCAACGGGTCCAGACACTAGCACTCCATCCACTTGCAAAGGTAGCTCCAATTGCGCTACTCATTGGAAGCGCCCTTGGAATCGTCATAGGAAAAACCACAGAAAAGCGGCTAGCGACTAATGCCCTCAAATCCATTAAGGAAAAGCTTTCTTCTCACGCAGATGAGAAACTTAGAATTCTCTATAAAGGGCAGGCCTTACTCACACCGCTTTCCCAAAAATCAACACTAACAATGGAAGAAATCGAGATAGATGCACTCAAGGAGCTTTTAGACACCGATTTAATGAAAGATCTTACTAAAGAGTTAACGGTTCTTCATAAGTACCGCCGCGCTTTGAGCGATAATCAGTTACATGTTGAATGGGCAAATCTCTACAAAGCTCATCAAGACTTTTTCGATGTCTGGGATAAGGTCTATACAAGTTTCACGAGGCAATCAAAACTCACGAGCGGCGAAACTTTGGATTTCATGAACAAGCATTTCCAGCTCCCCTTGATGATACATACTTTAAAAGAAGAAATATTCTATCGAACTCCTTCAGATCGAACACATCAGGATGCTCTATCAAACAAGCAGGCTACTGTTCTTAGTCAAGAGTCTTGATTGAAAACAGAACGCATGTGGTACACGTTCGGCCATTCAACCCTTAATGGTCTCCATGTCGATGTCAAACTCCACGCCAACTTCAATCTCTGAAGGCAAGCTCTAACGACTTGTTCAGTTTAAATTCAAAAATAACTATGCGGGATTTGAGCTCGATGGCAGCATCAATTCTTTATCTTCAACCCCTATCAACCATAGAGCGATATACATATGGACTGATAATGACACATGGACAGTATTATGCCTTATCCCACGGGGGCAACTCTTTTGATAGCCTTTGCACAAATAAGGGCGATTAGTATATACTTAAATTCAGAAGGTTTTCGTTGAGTAATTGGAACAAAAAAGAAACTTATGAAACAATTTAAAAAGATTTTAGCGCTTATTATATGCTTTGCTTGTAGACCAGCCACTGCCGCCATGATCACAGAACTAGCAATGCCAAGCACAGAGAGAGCTCTAACGCTGCATTCACTCATGAAAGAACCATCTTCTTATCTGAAATATTTAGTAGGCGACCTGCAAGGGCTAGTCGATCAATATGTTAATCCATGGAAGGCAACTGATCTTGGTCAATGGCTCTGTAATACTGAGGGTCGTCCTTTTACTTGTCCCGATCATGCAGAACTTGGCCGTGCGTTAAGGTATAAAGAAATCCAAAGCAAAACATTAATGGAAGCCTATGCATGTTGCTATCAAAGCATAGACGAGCTTAAAGCTGATTTACAGCGAATAGGGCTGCCCCATGACAAAGAATCCATTTATCAGCTCCTGAATTCTATTCGCGAAGAACTGATAATAGAGTACCTCCTGCAACAGAAACTGTTCTCGCTGGATTATTCACCGAATGAATCGGAAAACTCCGCAGACGAAAAGAGAACAAAAATATTGTTGAAAAATGCCGGGGTAAGCAAAAACAGCATAAGATCGTTTGCTTTGGGCTTAGCTTCTGCTCTAACTGAAATCGAGCTCAGTTCATTCGATGATCCTTCTAATGAAATATCTGATATTCTTATAAAAGCGAGATCTTCATGTTATTCTCCTTACGATTCTACTATAGCGGGACTTTTATTAATCGCTGGTGCGGTAAACAATACCAATGCTGATGACGAAACTAGCGATAAAAATATAGCCTTACGATTAGCACAGAGAGGCGATCCCATCGTCCTACATGAGCATGATATGTTGCTGCCTGCATCATACAAAATCAATAGGGCTTGCTATCTTCCATTGATTCGACATTCTGGGAACCCCAGGTCTTTACCCAATTGGCATAAGAGTCTTTACAAAGAGGAAGATTTGGCAGCACCTTTTTTTGATAGAAAAAGGCGCTTTCTGTTAACCTATAGGCTTTCCAGAGAAGCAGATAACCCCCAAGCTCAATTTCATCCGGAAGTTATTCATTTCTTAGTAGCTGCAGGAGCTCGTTTTAATATATCTGCGGGTTGGGCCAAACTTGATCAGTTTGTATTTATGAATGCAAATATCAATGCCGTTGACAGACAAGGCAGTGCTCTCCATAAGGCGATACGATCAAATCAAGAATCTATAGTTGTTAGGCTATTAACCGCTCATGCTTATACGGAGGTAGTTAACGACGATGGAGATACTCCTCTTGCTATTGCTATCCGACTCAAATTCATCAGTATAATTGATATATTATTAGCTGCTGATGCAAATCCCAATACCACTAATATATATGGCGATACTCCGCTTCATAGCGCGGTAGAGTCAAATCAAGAATCTATTGTTGATAAGCTATTGGCCGTTCACGCTAACATCGATCTAGTAAATAGTCGTGGTGAAACTCCCCTTGACATAGCCGCTCGAAAAAACTTTCTCTCTATTGTTGATAAGTTATTAGCCGCTGGAGCAGATACCAGTGTCATTAAATCTGGCGAAACTCCGCTCCACAGAGCAGTGGAAAGAAACCAAGAATCTGTTGTTGATAAGTTACTAGCCACCACCCAGCCTCCTATTGATGAGAAAAACCCTTCTGGCAACACTCCCCTTCATATAGCAGTAGAAAACAACTGCGCCACTATTATTAACAAGTTATTAGCTGCTGGGGCAAACACCAGAGCCACTAATGAATCGGGCGAAACCCCGCTCCACAGAGCAGTGCAAAGAGACCAAGAATCTGTTGTTGATGCGTTACTAGCCACCACCCAGCCTCCTATTGATGAGAAAAACCATTTTGGCGACACTCCCCTTCATATAGCTGCCCGAATCAACTACGTCGCTATTCTTGATAAGTTACTAGCTGCTGGAGCAAATATGAACGCCACCAATCTTTCTGGCGATACTCCCCTTCATATAGCTATCCAAGGCCACTGCGCCACTATTATTGATAAGTTACTAGCTGCTGGAGCAAATATGAACGCCACCAATCGTTCTGGCGACACTCCCCTTCATATAGCAGTAGAAAACATCTGCGCCACTATTATTGATAAGTTATTAGCTGTGGGAGCAAATATGAACGCCACCAATCGTTCTGGCGACACTCCTCTCGATATAGCCATCCGAGAGAACTTCTTCACCATTATTGATAAGTTATTAGCCGCTGCAGCCAATACACCAGCTCCAACAGATGTAATAGCAGCTGATTCGGCTCTCACAGTTGTGCAGAGTTCAACTCCAGTAGTTGCAGCGCCAGCTGCCAGCGTCACTAATAATAGCGAAACTCGACTTCATGCGGTGCAAGTAAACCAAGAATCTGTTATTGATGACTTATTAACTACCCGCCCTCCTATCGATGCAATCAACCATGATGGCTACGCTCCTCCTCATATCGCTGTACAAGGAGACGATGTCACTATTATTGAAAAATCATCAACTGCTGGAGCAAATACAAACGCAGTTAACAATAATGGCGACACACCACTTCATATCGTGGTCCGAACAGGAAGCTTCTTGGAAATTGACAAGTTATTAACTGCTGGTGCAGATGTCAATGCAATTAATAATGAGGGAGACACACCATCGCATTTAGCAGTGCGCTTACCCGCTATAATCTGCGGTGAAGATTTTTTCATAAGTGATCCATTAAAACTATATTTTAACCCTGTCAACAAAATAGTGTCTGCTGATGCAAATCTCAATATTATGAACCATAATGGAGATACTCCTTTACACATCGCCGTAAGAGATGGTTCCTTCGAAAATGTCTACCTCATGCTAAAACATTCCCCAGACCTCACTTTAAAAAATCGTGATGGAAAAACTGCCTGGGATCTAGCGCGAGTAACTAATGATTTCTCAATTCTCTACCCACTGGCTGGCACTCTCAATCAACGCGTCCAGGCACTAGCACTCCATCCACTTGCAAAGGTAGCTCCAATTGCGCTACTCATTGGAAGCGCCCTTGGAATCGTCATAGGAAAAGCCATAGAAAAGCGTCTAGCGACTAATGCCCTCAAATCCATTAACGAAAAACTTTCTTCTCACGCAGATGAGAAAGCTAGAATTCTCCATGAAGGGCAGGCCTTACTCACACCGCTTTCCCAAAAATCAACACTAACAATGGAAGAAATCGAGATAGAAGCACTCAAGGAACTTTTAGACACCGATTTAATGAAAGATCTTACTAAAGAGTTAACGGTTCTGCATAACTACCGCCGCGCTTTGCGCGATAATCAGTTACATGTTGAATGGACAAATCTCTACAAAGTTCATCAAGACTTTTTCGATGTCTGGGATAAGGTCTATACAAGTTTCACAAGACAATCAAAACTCACGAGCGGCGAAACTTTGGATTTCATGAACAAGCATTTCCAGCTGCCCTTGATGATACATACATTGAAAGAAGAGATATTCTATCGAACTCCTTCAGATGATACACATCAAGACGCTCTATCAAACAAACAAGCTACTATTCTTAGTCAAGAGTCTTGATTGAAAACAGAACGCATGTGGTACACTTTAGGCCGTTCAACCCTTAATGGTCTCCATGTCGATGTCAAACTCCACGCCAACAAGCACAATCTCCATGGAAAGTTGATACAAGAAGTGATTTGCCCAAATCTGCAAGGGCGTGATAGAAAGTAACAGTCGCCCGCTTCGACAATATCCATGATATACTTAGTCTTATCAACATACAGAAAGTTGCCTTCAATCAGCCGAGAAAAATCTTGAATACCAATGGGCAAAAGCTTCTGCATTTCATCCTTATACAAAATCAATAGATTAACCTATCATACACAATACGATATTCTTTTGCTACACATTATATGATACCGTATCATACGCTGTTAACCCGACAACCTGCGAATCCCTCACTAGGTTTCATTGAAACTCTCTGGCTTAAAAGCCAGAGATTCTTGCTTCATCGGGTAAATCAACATTCATCCCTCCACAAGCTTTTGCAGGTCAAGCCTGCAGGAAGGATATTCCCGCCTTCCTTATGTTGAGTGCGGCATTCAGGTCACGATCCATGACCGAATCACACTGTGAACATTTATATGTCCTTTCCTTAAGCGGCATATCCTGCAATGCTCCACATGACGAGCACATTTTGCTGGACGGAAAAAATCTATCTACCACTATCAGTTTTTTTCCATACCACTCGCACTTATAAGAAAGAAGAGAAAAAAACCGACTCCAGGAGACGTCCGATATAGCAAAGGAGAGGCACCTATTTTTCACCATACCTCGCACATTCAAATTTTCAACTACGATAGCATCGTAGTTTTGCACGAGATGAGTTGTTAACTTGTGCAGAAAATCATCTCTTTGATTTCTTATATGCTCATGAAGTCTGCTGAGCTTCTTTCTAATCTTAGTCGAGTAGTCGGGAATCGTCGGCTCGAGCTGACGATTCCCAACCCTCTAAGAACCGTACGTGAAGCTTTCGATTCATACGGCTCAAGCCCTTGTAACGTCATTTCCTTCGTGACGCGGCAGCTTCTGGTTCGAGGTCTTCCTGCCTTCGAGATACGATTTCCAAGAGGGGTCATAGGGGTTGGCTTCGCCTTTTATCAGTCTATGCCGCTTGATCGGCACATCTGAGGCTTGGAACAACCTTATTGTCTTCTCGATTGCTCGCGTCACGTAGGTAGTTTGAAACACCCAGTTTCGACTTCCCATGCTTCCAAAGTATTTCTTTTTAATCCATCCTTTTGATTTATTAGGATGTCTTCGAAGACACCACCTCCACACCATTTCGAATATTCGATAATCCACATATGCGAATGTTCTTTTGCTACAGACATGCCTGTGATAGTTTGCCCATCCCCGGATAGCCTGGTTGAGCAACCTTATCAGCGTAGCTTGTTCTGATTGCCGATGTTGGTTGATGAGTTCTTGAATATTGCGCAGGAACGTTAAGATATTCCTCTTGGAAGGCTTTGTGAGAGTTTTTCCTCCCTTATACCTTCGAAGGTTCTGCCCAAGAAAGTCAAACCCATCGGAGATGTGCGTTATGAAGGTCTTCTCGGGAGAGAATACCAACCCACGTTCTCGCAGGAAATCCGCCACCACTGGCATGACTTGATTCTCAAGCAGTTCCTTAGAGATACCTGTGATTATAAAGTCATCACAGTACCGCACTAAATGGACCTTCGGACGTGGCGTCCGCGAAGGAAACAGCTTCCTTAGCAGGGCCTCTAATCCATTGAGAACAAAGTTTGCAAGGGTGGGGGATATGACTCCGCCCTGGGGCGTTCCCGCGTTTGCGTGGTAAAAGACGTTCTTCTCCATGTATCCCGCCTTGAGCCATTTTCGGAGCACTACCCTGTCCATTGGTGCATGTTTAAGTAGCCATTCGTGGCTGATGTTGTCAAAGCAACCTCGAATGTCAGCCTCCATTAGATACACGGGCCCGTGCCTGCTTGCGAGTAGTAGGTGGCACCTATCCATTGCATCTGCTGTTGATCTGTATTTCCTGAACCCGTATGAGCTCGGATCTGACAGTGTTTCAACCACAGGGTCGAGCGCCAGGAGATAGAGCGCTTGCATTGCTCTGTCATGCATCGTCGGGATTCCCAATGGTCGCATTTTACCATTGGCTTTGGGAATGTACACACGTCGTAGCGGTTGGGGTTTATACCCTCTGCTACGCAGTTGCTTTATAGCCATGCACATTTGAAATGGGGTTACCCAGACCTCTCTATCAACACCAGGAGTTTTACTTCCCGAGTTGCCAGTTACACGTTCGACGGCTAATACCTTGCCGCTGTACGAGGTTGTAAGGAGGCGTTGCAAAGCTTTCACTTTGTTCCACTTTCCTTCCTCCACTGCCTTTACGATACGCGCTTGGATTCGATTCACAATCCGTTCGGCCTTATTCTTATCAATAGACTTCCAGCCCGTCGTTTTATGGAAAGCTGCACCAGTACCGCTAGATACCATCATTTGCTATTGCCTCCTTAGTCGATTACCCAAGTTATCTCGTAATCTGGACCATACGAAAAGTCTGCTCGCTTTCGCGCAGGATGATGTTTCAATCCTTATCCAGTCCATTACAGGCCGTCATTCGCTTTCTTTCGCGCTCCTCTACCTGCAGCTAATTGCTTGCCTACAGGCTTACCACGTTCAGTATTCAGACCAGACCAGGTTAGGTTCTTCCTTTGCGCCGACGGCCATTATGTCTGCGAGGGGGGACAGACTAGCCCAACCTCCGAGCCGTTCACCTTTTTTGGTCCAAGCATAACAGCATCTTTTGCTTGTTGCAAATAACGACGCTTAGTCAGAAGTTCACATACGTTAACCTTACTGATCAACCCTAGATCCCGACCGCCTTGATGCTAGCAGTCAACACCTTTCCTTACAGGCCGGTATTCGCTTTCGCGAGGCTGCATTGTACCGAGAGCTTTGGACCGACAGGTTGCCCCGTGCGCCCATCTCGGTAGGGTACTATTGGCAGAACAATAGATTACATCATACTCCTTTTCGTGTAATAGCTCTGAATACCGCTTCGTGTCGCACAGTCTGTTTTTGCTACCTTTCTTGGTTTTTGAAAATTGCTTTTGCAGATACTTAACTTTAGAAAGTTGGGTTTTCAAAAATTTAGGATTAGGGATCAGCTCACCTGAAGAAAGAGTAGCAAAGGTGAGGAGCCCAACATCGAGTCCAATTACATGCGATTCTCTGATTTCTACCTCAGGGACTTCTTTTTCTATCTGACAGGTTAAATTAACATACCAATGATTGTTTTGTCGTTTAACTACAGCCTGTTTGATTGTCCCTTCAATTTCTCGAGATTTTATAAAACGCACCCAACCTATTTTGGGTAGCAAAACATGATTATTATCAAGCTTTATATGTTGAGGAAATTTGATAGAATCATTAACGTATTTTTTTCTATAGCCGGGAAAGCCGTGGTCTCTTCCCTTTTTTCGTTCACGATAGAAACTCTTAATACCACGATCAAGATCTTTAATAGCCTGTTGAAGTGCTTGGGAGGGTGCATCAGCCAACCATTCAAAAAGAATCTTCAGCTCAGGAAGCTCATTTGCCATGTCAACATATGTTAGATAGTTTCCATCGCTCGCCGCTTCTTTTGCTCGATTGAGCATATGGTTAAAAACAAATCGACTGCAACCAACTGCTTGAGCAATTTTTTCAAGCTGATCTTTGGTGAGCTTTAAACGATATTTAAATGTTATTACAAGCGTCTTTGCCATTGTTCTTTTTGCTGAAATTTTCTTATATGCGATAAACTATCACCTTATGAGACCAATGTCAACAATCAGTTTAGACTATGATTGATCTCATCATGACATTGACATACAGAAAATCCGATCCGACCTTTTATAAGGCTTAAATGCTAGGCTATTCAAAAAAATGCCATATTTGCATTATTTACCTGAATTGCGTGAAACGTATATAAGTTCTTAGCATGTTCGGAATATCCATCCGATGCTCCAGCTATGACAGACTCACGTGCCTTGAAAATACGATGGTTCATGCTCTCCAGTAACGCAATTTATGAATGTTTCTACGTTTGATCTACAAGCAAAAACTTGAGGTTTTGCTTGTAGATCAAACAATGCACGGATGGATGACCTTTCATCCCCGTCCTTAAAAGGAACGGGGTTTTCAGGTCATAGAGAATAAAAAGCGTATACCTTCTCTCTTTTTATGCTATACTTGCCCGCATAAAAAGAATAATACAATACTACTATGAACCTCTTTATACTCATACCTCTACACCCGCTGTTTTGGTGCACTCTTGCTCTGACCACAGGAATTCTGTCGTCTTGCACCGGAATGTTTCTCCTTGCAGCTGGTATACCTCTGACCCTTATCTGTGTCTCTTTCCTCACAAAACGGTCACTGTTAGCAGTTGCCATTGGGGTAAGCTTCCTTCTTGGGGCATGCAGATCATTCCTTTGTTGCAAGCATTTTAAAACAACTTCTGAACTTCTTACGAGAGCTCCATTTCAAGCAGTTGTAACGGTGTCCTCAGTAGAATCTCAAGGGGGGAGATTCGCAACGGCCCTTGTTGTTTCCTTACATAGTATTGTGCAAGAGGGTAAGAAAATTTCTTGTAAAGCAAAGATAAAGATCTCTCTTCTAAAGGAACCATCTGTTCAAGTAGGAGATGTCCTTCTTATAGAGAGACTTGTATGTACACCCTCAGACAAAGCAAAAGCACTGTTTAAAGACGGATTGAGCTGTTCTCTCTATCTTCCTCATTTACAATATACTCTTTTATCGAGACCATCGATAAGTTTTACACGCTGGCGCAGCCAAAAAAGAAAACAGATACTACACTCTTTATCGAAGAAACTATCACCCCTTTCATTCGCTTTCATGAGCGCTATGATGCTCGGTTCAAAGCCTGAGGGAGAGCTTTCTCAAGCAATTGGAAAGTACTGTTCTTATTGGGGAATAGTTCATTATCTGGCACGGTCTGGAATTCATGTCGTTTTAACTGTTTCCTGTTGGGAGTTAGTAATGCGATTCATACCCCTTCATTTTTTTATAAAGCAACTCATTCTTATCTTGCTCATCCTCGTACTTCATCTGTTTACCTGGCCAAGCATTTCTTTTATGCGAGCAGTGACTACCTTCCTGCTTTCTAAGGGATGTACACTGAGCTCTCTTGCATTTCAACCGATACATATTCTCTCGCTTACTACCTTTTTCACTCTTGTAGCATATCCTCTTTATCTTTTCTCACTCGACTTTCAGTTGAGCTTTGGTCTCACCTTTGTTCTTGCATGGCTCTATGAAGTTCGATTACAAATACAACAATTACAATAAATCATTGATTTCTTAGTGATAAATTTTCTATTATGAATATTGAAGGGAGAAAGTATATGAAAGTATATCGCGCACTCATTATCTGTTTAGTATTGGCTATTACAGCTTGTATGTTCGTTTTTTCGGCAGAGAAAGCGAAGAGCGAAGTATTGGTAGTCATTTACATGTCTGCGCGAAACGATCTTCTTCCGTTCGTGGGAAAAAGCATTAAGCAACTCCAAGCTCTTGGTTCTAATGAGCGGGTTAAACTGTTTATCCATCTTGATATGCAACGTCCCGGAGAAGAACCAATTACAAAACACTTTGTCATCGAGAAAAATAAGGCAATCCAACTTGGTTCTGATATGCTTATGGATAGCGGCCACGAAAACACACTGGTTCATGCGGTAGAATGTGCTTATGAGCGCTTTCCTGCAGATGAGTTAGTACTGATTATTTGGAATCATGGAACCGGAGCGATCGAGCCGGAGATTCATGGGGTATTTCGTTCATCAGATCTCTACCGCTTTAATGATCAAACAGGAAAAGTTGAAATGCGTCATGCTGGAGGATTACTTGACCTCATTTCTCATGGAGAAGTAGCAGTTTCGGAGCCAAAAGGCATCTGCTTTGATGACGCCCATAACTCGTATCTAACGATAGCACAATTTACTCAAGCACTTGCCACGATTTCTACCCAGGTCATTAAGAAGAAAATCAAAATCCTTGCCTGTGACGCGTGCCATATGTCAGCTGCCGATGTCTTTATAGGACTCGAGCCCTACGTACAGTATTTCGTCGGATCAGAAGAAGTGGAACTAGGAAGTGGCTATAAATATGACATCTTACTTGAACCATTACTTAAGGGGAGTATGCATTGCGATGAACGTTTTGCACGCCATATCGTTTCTGCATACGAAGAAGCATATACTAAAATCATGCCGGAACTTACCCATTCCGCTATCGATTTAACCCATATCGCTATCCTTGAAAGAAATATCGACCAAGTAGCTCAAACGCTCATAGGGGGGTTAGAAAAACAGAAAAACAAATCTGTCAAAGAAGCAATCCGGTTGAGTAAACATAAAAATGCATGCACACGGTTTAAAGAGCCTACCTACATAGACCTCGGTCATTTTTATGCAAACCTTCTTACTAACATCGCGAGCTGCGAACTGACAGAGCAGACGAGCGAATTTAAATCGCGCATAACAATGCTCCTCAAAGAGGGAGCAGAAATTATTCGTAAGGTAGTCATTGCAAATGCCACGGGAGATAAGATGAAAAAGGCAACAGGCATTGCTATCTGCTTTCCGGAATTTGTCATCCATAAGTCCTATCACCATAATCCATTTGCCACAAAAACACATTGGCTGAGATTTCTTAAAAAATATCTTGGCAGCCACTGATAATTCGACTACACTCAACGTATGGATCAAAAACAATTTAAGCAGCAACTGCTTGACGCTCTCTATGAGCCCTACAAAAAATGTCTCGAGTGTCCTCTTGGGTTCCTTGGAAGGACCTCCGTGGTTTTTGGAGAAGGCAACCCAGATGCAGATCTCCTCTTCATAGGAGAAGCTCCAGGCAAAGATGAGGATATACAAGGCAGACCATTCGTTGGCAGATCAGGCCAACTGCTTAACCGAGCCCTCGGGTTAGTTGGCATTCAACGCTCCGACGTCTATATAACAAACATTGTAAAATGTCGCCCTCCCCAGAATAGAGCACCCCTGCCCGACGAGGCAGGAACCTGTATGAACCTCTTTCTCTACAACCAAATAAAAATCATTAGACCCCGAGTTATTTGTACACTTGGCTCAATTGCGCTTGCTAACCTCCTGGGAAAACCGGTATCTATTACCAGAATACGCGGGATACCGATTCACCAGGATTCGCTGATTATTCTTCCGACCTACCACCCTGCCTATATCCTCAGAAATCAACCCCAAGCAGCTGCTTGGATGAAAGATTTTACACTCATTAAGGAGCTTCTTACCTCGTAGGATCCAGGGAGAATTATTCATTATTTTTCAAGTGTGAATAGACCGTGAATGAGAGGTGAAACTTCAGTGATCTCCAGGGTGATTGACCAGAAAACTAAAAACTGTCCCTTCCTCTTTCGTGCTTAATTCACACTCCATCCACAGACAGCACAGGTCTCACTCTAAAGCACCCAGAGGGACTTATGAGAACATAGAAAGCATAGTTATCCACATAAATGTGAGAGCTTATTACTACGATATATATATAAGTTATATAACTTAAGAAAGAGAAGCTCATGCAGATCGAAAAACGAGCCGGCAAAGGATATCTTGATGACCTTTAAAGTGCATCTTCTTTTTTCCTACAGATCTGCTACACTGAAAATATCCACACTTATCCATCTCATAATTGTAAGCAAGGAATATCGTGAAGCTTTCTCAGGTAATAGACGAACTCGTTGAAGAAAAAGGGCTAGATCGGATAGTGCTCAGCAACATTATCTGTGAAGGTATGCTCGTTGCATATAAGAAAAAATATCCCGATCTGCCGCTTACCGTTACGCATAGTAAAAAAACTGATGAAATAGTGGTAACTGTAGAAAAAACGGTAGTGTCCCATGTTGAGGATGAAGATACGCAGCTCAGTCTTCGAAAGGCGCGGGCGCTCAAAGACGATGCGCAACTTGGCGATGTAATAGAAGTTCCCTTTGAAGGGTCAATCGGCCGCATTGAGATTTTAAAGGCTAAACAAATTATTGCTCAAAAAATACGAGCCATTGAGCACTCTGCCATCTATGATGAGTTTAAGTCAAAAGAGGGTACCATTATTCATGGCGTCATTCATAAGTGTGAGCGACATGGTGTTACGGTTAAGGTTGGTGATGCTCTTGCATTTTTGCCTAAATCGCTTCTTATCCCCTCTGATAAATGCATAGTGGGATACTCGATTCGCGCATTGTTAAAAGAAGTATTGGCTGAACCGCGCAATGAAAATCAACTTATTTTAGATAGGTCTTCGGCTGAATTTCTGAAAAAACTCTTTGATATAGAGGTGCCAGAAATCTTTGAGAAATTGGTGGAGATTAAAAAAATCGTTCGCGCTCCGGGGTATAAATCGAAACTTATTGTTGTGTCTCATGACAAGAATATTGACCCTGTTGGAACATGTGTGGGAGTTGGCGGTGCTCGTATTAAACCTATATTGCGAGAATTGGGCACAGAGAAAATCGATATTATTGCGGCAACTTCATCTCTTGATGAGCTGATAGCGCAAGCGCTAAAGCCGGCGGAGGTAAATCGTGTTGAGCTCACTGATGATAAGAATGCTGATGTGTGGGTGGATGAAGAGCAACGCTCAGTGGCAATTGGTAAGATGGGACAGAATATTGCACTTGCGTCACAATTGACGGGTGTACAAATCCATCTTGTTAAGAGTGAGGTTGCAAAAAGCGAACTGTTTGAAATAGAAGAAGGCGAAAGCGAATAAGAAATGGCCATACGCGTCTATGAATTGTCTAAAAAACTTGGCATTACAAATAAAGAGCTCCTTGAGATTTTAAAGGAGCATGGATTTGCTTTGTCTACGGTAGCTGCTGTGCCAGCAGAGGCAGAAGCGATTGCTGAAAAGGTGGTTGCTCAGCGAAACGGCATTACAGTGCAGCAAGCGCCTGTGGAAGAAAAACCAGAAGAAAAGAAAGCTCCCCTTGCAAAGCCAGTTGAAAAACCGGCTGCTCCTCAGCCAAGCATAGTGCGTTCAGAGCCGCCAAGACCAGCTAAGCCTGTCGTGCAACCTGTGCGACTTGAACTTGTCGTCGAACCGATGACCGTTGGTGAATTTGCTCAGAAGGTACGAAAGCCGGTGAGTGAGGTTATCATTACGCTTCTTAAGCAAGGTGTTGCTGCAACTATCAATCAGGTGTTGACCGAAAAAACAGTTGCGCAGCTGGCGCAGATCTATGATATTGGGGTGATTCAAAAGGCTCCTCTCAAGGCAAAAGAGGAAAAAGCAGCTGAAGTTGCAGTTGAAGGGACCTGGGTAGAGCGGTTACCTGTAGTGGTTGTAATTGGCCACGTTGATCATGGGAAAACAACTCTGCTTGATTTTATAAGAAAAACCCGCGTTGCAGCTAAAGAAAAAGGTGGCATAACTCAGCATTTAGGCGCCTATGAAGTAAAAACACCTCAAGGGAATGTAGTATTTTTAGATACCCCGGGACATGAAGCATTTTCTCTTATGAGAGCTCGCGGTATCAAAGTAGCTGATATTGCTATATTGGTTGTTGCTGCAGATGATGGCGTGATGCCCCAAACTATAGAAGCAATTAAAAGAGCAAAAGCAGCCGAAGTTCCTATTGTTGTTGCTATCAATAAAATAGATAAAGCAAGCCCTGCGCAAATTGAAACGGTAAAACGCCAGCTTGCACAGTATGATCTTGTTCCTGAAGAATGGGGTGGGCAAACGATTTGTATGCCTATCTCAGCAAAGCTTGGTCAAGGTATCGATAAGTTATTAGAAGTACTTGTGTTGCAAGCACAGGTAATGGAATTAAAAGCAAATATATCCCTACCCGCTCGCGGCTATGTCCTCGAATCAAAGGTAGAAAAAGGTCGTGGGCCAGTAGCGACCGTTATTTGTCTTCATGGAATACTGAGAACGGGAGATTACTTTTCTGCAGGTTCAACCTGGGGCAAAGTAAATTCCCTCGTAGATTCTTATGGCAAACGTGTTACAGAAATTGCGCCTTCACTTCCTGCTTTGGTATCGGGCTTTTCTGAGCTTCCACAGGCAGGTGATCTGTTTGAAGTTACCACTCATGAAGCGGTGAAAAAAGGGGTAAGCGTTGCTCCTCCTCGTCCTGAGGCGGTGAAACGAGCCATGGGTGAAAATGAAATAAACCTTATTATTAAGGCTGATAATGCTTCGTCTCGTGAAGCACTTGTTGCAAAGCTTTCGCATATGCATTCTGAACATAGAAAAGTGACGGTTGTGTATGCTGGGGTTGGAGATATATCTGAAAGCGATATTATGCTTGCAGGAGATACAGGCTCTTTGATTTATGGATTTCATGTAAAGGTGCAACCTCATGCCCAAGACAGTATTCATAAAAAAGGTGTCGTAATTAAGAGCTTTGACATTATCTATAAGCTCTTTGAAGACGTAGAGCGAATTCTGCTCGAAGGCAAGCCAATTAAAATGATAAGCAAAAAAATTGGTGAAGCAAGCGTCTTGAAGGTGTTTGATATAAAGAACTTAGGAATAGTTGCCGGAGCCCACGTGAAGTCTGGTCGTTTTATTCGAGATGGCAAGGTACTCATTTGGCGTGGCAAACAAAAAGTCGGAGAAGGCTCTATTAAAGGACTGCAACGAGATCGTAAGGCAGTTAAGGAAGTTCATGCTGGATTCGAGTGCGCATTCCTTGTAGAAGGTTTTGATACCTGGCAAGTTGATGACCGAGTAGAGTGTTTCCAAGAAGTTCCTGCATAAATACTTACTTTGCAATACAGCTCTCGCTTTGACACGAGAGTTGTTTCTTTAAAGGCATGTCTTTAAAGAGCTTTATATATAATGTACATCCCTCCCTTTTTCTAACATCCTGGAGTGACTTGTCTGCGCAACTGCGGGCTGCGGTTTAGGTGATTTTCTCAAGAAAATACGTTCTTTTGCAAAAAAACACCTGGAAAAGCCACTTTTTTGTTGTTGCTTTAGGGGGTCCCGAGAAACTTGTTGTTTTTAATTGAAAATGGTTGAAACTGAGAAGTGCTTCTAGAGTAATTTGAAGTTTACAACTATCTTTTCTCTCCCTTCAATAGTTGTAGATTGAAAATTGGTTGTCGAAGCACTGCTTGTAAGAAAGTGATAGTTAAAGATTCGTATCTTTACTACAATTCCTTCTTAGCTACTACGCTACGGGTCTTTAACTATTACAATCTTATAGGATATGGATCTTATAAGTTACACCAAAAACAACGCTTATCTGTTCATGTGACTGATTCTCATATCTTGATCCCAAAGACTTTTTTAGTATCTTCTATCGATCTCTAAGAATTAGAGACCGTAGATGCTTGTCGCTTTTGGTTTAAATAGTAGCTTGGCAGGTAAGCCATGAAATATGATGTTTTGAGAGAAGCGTGAAAAAGATATATTCCCCAAGAAGAGCACCGCTACGTGACCAATAAAGTTTGTGAAGTTGCACAACCATGAAAAGATCTATGCCAAGCAAAAGGATAACAAAGAAGGAGAAGTGTTGTGCCCAAGAGTGGCGCCTCCAATGGAAAAGAAAGATAGATAGCAACGCAAAGGAAAGCTGAGATATGGCGACAAGAGGAATGAAGATACCTTTTGGTGAAGTTCAATCGTAAATCTTGATAGTTTGTAGGAAGAGCACCCGCCTAGTGGAGTCTGCGCTCTGGTCATACATTTCCAAAGGCCTCTTGATTCAGGGTGCATTAGAGAAAAAGAGCTAAGCTATTAACCAGATATGCGATAAATAATTTCCCTAAGAAGTAACCGGAGAAGGAGTCAAGAAATGCAGCCAAAAAGGTGCTGTTGATGTTCCATGCACTCTTTGGTAGCTGGATCCTTCTGACGAAGGTACTTTTGTAATATCATCTGACAAGAGGGGATGGCATAGAGCGGTTTCTTACACTTCCTACACTAGTGCGTGCACAACCTGGGGATGCACTTTGGAAGATTTTACCTGGGAAATACGTTTCTTTATAAAAAAACACCTGAAGAAGCCACTTTTTTGTTGTTGCTTTAGAGAGTCCGGAGAAACTTGTTGTTTTTAATTGAAAATGGTTGAAACTAGGAAGTGCTTCTAGAGTAATTTGAAGTTTACAACTATCTTTTCTCTCCCTTCAATAGTTGTAGAATAAAAATTGGTTGTCGAAGCACTGCTTTTAAGACGTGATAGTTAAAGATTCGTATCTTTACTACAATTCCTTCTTAGCTACTACGCTACGGGTCTTTAACTATTACTCTCTTAGAGGTGCACATCGAATAAGTTGCATCCCAAAACCACCTATCATGTACACGTAACATTTGCAGAGCTTGGGGTTCCATAGCTTTTTAAGCATGGAAAAGCTAGCTCAATAGAGCACTTGGAACTGTGGCCATTGAGAATACGAGGGACGTGTAATCGGAAAGTCTAAAAGTCGCTGGTTGGAGTAATCAAAGTGGGCGAAAATTCCTAAGCTAGTTTCAGTCTGTTCGCTGATTTCCATGATTACTTAGCAAAAGGGTCTGTCAAAATAGTTCGAGTTACAAGGCTTTCTAATGGCGGGATGAGTTTATTATCTCTAACTCTTCTCCAGCATACCCATATATACCTGGTTACTTATTGTGTTAATTCCCGTTGAAGGTTTAACAAATGTGCCTTTTTTGTAAAAATGGGTGAAACTGAGAAGTGCAGTTGACCTTACGGCACTTTGTTCTTCCCCTTAAAAGTTGTAATGAGGAGTTATAGTTAAGAAATGCTTGCAGAAGCACTGTATAGTTAACAGAATTTCTTGGGGGCGATACCTAAGGTTTTGTACTTTCGTACCCCAATCTATGAAAAAACTAATTTTTTGGAGAGGAGTTACTTGCACACGCATGTTGCATTTCGAAAAAATTTCGGTAAAAAGAACGTTTTTTTGAGAAAAATCCCCAAACGACGCTCTTTTTTCTGTTGTTGTCTTTGGAGGTTTTACAAGGCTTGTTGTTTTTTGTTGAAATTAGTTGAAACTAAGAAGTGCTTCTAGAGCATTTGAGTTTACAACTATCTTTTCTCTCCCTTCAATAGTTGTAGATAAAAAATGGTTGTCGAAGCACTGCTTGTAAGAAAGTGATAGTTAAAGATTCGTATCTTTACTACAATTCCTTCTTAGCTACTACGCTACGGGTCTTTAACTATTACTTATCTTCAAAGCGAACTGTCTTTATTTTCCAATAAGATCTATAAGTTTTTTCATGTTATGAGCATAATCGCTGAGCTCAGTTCGAGGAGTTTCTAGAATCTTGGGAACCGATTCAAAGCGCTTATCATTCATTAAGAGTCGAAATGCTTCAAGGCCGAGAGTTCCCTCTCCAATTTCTGCATGCCGATCTACTCGTGAGCCAAGCTTTTGCTTTGAATCATTCATGTGAAGTGCTTTAATGTGCGAAAGTCCTAGGATACGATCCCACTCATCCCAGACAGCATGATAGCTTTTTTCAGTGGAAATATCATAGCCTGCTGCCCATATATGACAGGTGTCTATACAAAACCCTATACGTTTTTTGTTATGCACTTTGCTGGCAAGTTCAGCAAGCTGCTCGAACCGATAGCCAACCTGTGTCCCTTGTCCTGCCATCGTTTCAAGTAAAATCATAGTTGAGCCTGATTCTTCGAACGCTTCATTGATACCCTCAGCAATCTGGTCTATGCTGGCAGTTGCATCTTTTTGTCCCCCTCCAGGATGCAGTACAAGAAATGGAATGGAGAGTGTGTGACAGTTCTCCAATTCTTTTTTCAGAAGAGCGCGAGATTGTTTTACGGTTTCACTTGAGAGAGATCCCATATTAATAAGATAGCTTGCATGCACTACTACATGCTCTATACCTGTCTCTTTTTGTGCATCTTGCCACGCAGTTTGTGCAGATTCTTCAAGAGTCTTCATGTGCCACTGTCGATTGCTATGCGTAAAAATTTGCATAGCAGTGCAATTAATAGAGGCAGCTCGGTAGAGTGCTTGATCAACGCCCCCTTCAATAGACATATGCGCTCCGAGTAAAACTGGAGATTTTGGTTTCATAATTTCTCTCTTCCGGTTAATCGTTTCAAGTTGATATTAAGTCAATATTAGCTTAAACTATGTTCGTTCAGTAATCAAAAATTGGTTATATGTACAGCTCTTAAGCTCGAGATCGGATCAGAGTAATGCAAGCACAGAATCTTTGTATTTCTAATCTCTTAAAGGAGTTTTTATGACCAAACCTGCTTGGATGATCTATCCCTGCTTGTTTTTCGTATCTGTTATTGCTGCGCCTACTGAGGTGAAAGATTCTCTAGAAGCAAAAGACAAGGACGTTGTTGCTGCTCAAGCTGAAAAGGCTCAACCTGAAAAGAAAGAACCGGCGAAAGACACCAAGGCAGGTGCTGAGAAAACTCCTGATAAAGCCAAGCAAGACAAAACTGGTAAGCCAAAGAAAGCATATCTGATGTATCAGGCCGCTGATAGCGAATTAAAGTTTGGTATTAAGTTGCGGATGCCAGAGTTTTTTTATGGCAAGAATCTTCGCCTCTTAAATGATGACAATCCTACTGACCGTGTTATCTATTTTAGACATACAATTGATTTTAATACCGAGTATAGATATATTCGTCCTGTCGAATGTCCTTATGACTTGATCTATGTAAAAATGACTGTACGCAATAAAGGTGTATGGGGTGATCCAGAATCTATAGCGCTCACTACCCCAAGCACTATTAAGCAGCTTGATGCTGTATTTGGTGATCATAGGCATGCTATTCCGCGACATATTTTATGGATTCGGGAGTTATGGATACAGCTTTCCTTAAATGATATTGCGTGCATCCCATTCTGCAACCAGCATTACCTTACGTTTGGAGCATTTCCTTTTGAGCTGGGTCGTGGTATTGCGCTTGGAACAGCTTATGCGGTAGATGCCTCTGATCTTGGGTACTATACAGAAAACGCCATCGACCAATATGCATTTGGTGGAAAAATTTCTGGAGACATTATTAAAGATAAACTTACCTATGATCTGTATGCGGCAGTCCTGGACAATAAAGCAAGTACGTTCGATTATGTTAACTTGAAAATTAGAGGACAACAGTACGGTCATCGTAACGACCAAGCTCGGGGCTTTGGGATCATTAATTATATAGTGGCAGCTCGAGTACGCTGGTTTCCTTCATTTCAAGGTGAAAGAACAAAAGCTCGGATAGAACCTTATGCTCTGTATAATCATAATCCTGAACAGCGAATAGAGTTCACCGGTGATGCAAAGAGTAATCTGTTTACCATGGGACTTGCGGCTGAGTTTGAATTTGGTCGGTTTGAAGCAGGATTTGATACAGCTTTTAATTTTGGTAAGCAGACTGTCCATGGTTGGGATAGAAACATTATTAAGTTAGATAATAGGGCGGGCACAGCTGTTGTTGTAAATTCGAGAGTGCGTCAATCTCCACCGGGTATGGTTCCTAATGCTTCTACTTCACCGCTTGCATTAAAGGTGACAGCAAATCAAAACACTATTAATCTTTCGCCTCAAGCAGCTACTGAAAACGGCCAAATTATAGGGACAAATTCATTAGGGATACTTATTAATGATGCTCATAGGTTTAGCGATCCATATGTTAACAAGTTTCGAGGTTCCATGTTTGTGTATGACATGGCTTACCTTGTATGTAAACCTGAATTGAAGTTTTGTGCTGGATTTGGGTATGCGAGCGGTGATGCTAATCCCAACAAGGATGAACAGTTTGTGGGAGATAGCGAAGTAGATGGCGTCTATGAAGGATTTATTGGGCTCCAAGAAATCTATTCAGGTACTCGTATTAAGAGTGCTTTTTTAATGAGTGGCTCTGGTAAGGTTCCTCGACCTCTTTCGTTTCCATCTCAACAAACACTGGATCCTTTTGCAACGAATACTTCTCGTTTTACAAACTTGGTGTTTGTCGGAGGAAGTGCTTATTGGAAGCCAACATGGAGTATCAAAAAATGGAATTTCAATCCGAATGTGTTAGCATATTGGACCGACTTTTCATCGCCATTCTTTGATGCAAAAACCTTAATGAATTCGGTTAATAAATTTGCACGAAACTTTTTAGGAACTGAGCTTAATATTTTCATAGAAGCTGAATTGATCGAAGACCTACGCTTCTTTACGGTAGCATCTATCTTCTTACCTGGAAGTCATTATCGAGATATTAAAGGGCGCCCATTAACGCCTGGTCAATCTGCTTACTTAGATAGTGTTGATAAGATAGGTATCATTAATGATAGACAGCCATTTCTTGGCGATGATAAGGCTTATTTCTTAAACTGGGGCTTTGAATATCGCTTTTGATCTATTAAGAAAGATTGCTCTCTGCTATAAACTTTTTAAAAGTATAGCTTTTTAGGCGAACTTTGTGGTAACCTGGTCTCAACAATGGAAAATCTATCGAGAATTGTTGAGAATCTCCTTCACAAAAGACTTTTTTCTGGGGAATAACTGGTCTAGAAGGTACTGCAGGTAGACCTGTGGTAAAAACAAAACAAATAGGTTAGACTAATTATAATACGTAATTGAATTTGAGAAAACTAACCATGAATGGAAGTACCATGAAAATAAAACAATTAGCTTTACTGAGCAGTTTGCTTTTGGCGATGGGCAGTATTTGTGCTATGGGAGCAGATGGCTCCGATGCAAGTCCAAGTGTTCAGCCGCCACAATCTGCTCAAACTCAATCTTGGTATGCATGGACGAGGAAATTTATCAGTGAATATTTCCAACCATGCCCTGAACCTGGATGGGCCGTACACAATACTGCAAGTACAACAGTTTCCGAGAATGATCCATTGGCTGCACATGCTCTGGCTGCTCCCGCTGCTCTGGCTGCTCCCGCTGCTCTGGCTGCTCCCGCTGCTCTAGCTGCTCCTGCTGCTGAAGCAGTAAGCCCAGCACCGCGTGTTGGTGTTGGATATTTTGGTCAATCTTTGGGTATTCCTCTTGTGTGTGAGACAGCCACCAATGGGATTGAAGCAGCTAAAGATTTAGCGAAGGAAGTTCGTGACGCAGCAAAAGCAGTAGGTGGCGCAATGCAGACTTTACGACAAGATCTGAAGGCTGATGCAAAAGAATTTCAACAAGATTTAAAGACTACTTTAAAAGAATCTCGACAAGACTTGAAGAAGGATGTCAAAGATTTAGGAACAGATTTGCGACAATCTTTTGGCGAAGCAGCTAAAGAAGCGGCTACCAGTCCAACAACTGAAGCATTCGTTCAAACTACCACGAGAACTGCTGCCAAAACCTTTTATTCAGAATTTGTTAAGCCAACCCTCACACAGGGCTTCTTTATAGGCGCTGGATTAATTACATTGTGGTTTTCCTCACGCCTTGCATGGCAATGGATTGAAAGCCATTATAATAGACCTCGCCTCGATTTTAAAGTGATACGGGCTCCGACTACTTTAGGAGGTTCGGTTCATGATAAACCTCTACAGGTTGTGTTTGAACCTGAAGTTACTCAGCGATTAAATGCTGTATGTCAGATGGCTGCGCTGATTAAAAATAAGATAAAGGCAGGAGATTCAACTACTTATAGAAATCTTCTGTTATATGGCCCTCCCGGTTCAGGAAAGCGAATGCTTGCTCAGGGATTAGCACAATATTGTCAAATGGATTTCTATGAGATTACGGCTTCAGCATTTATTAAATTTAAAGATGGAGATGCGGCTCGAGCTATCGAAGAATTCTTTAAGAAGGAAGTTGATACTACGACTCAAGGAGCTATTGTCTTTATAGATAATGCGAGCATGATTTTTGCAAAGCGTAAGACTTCAGATGCGTCAGTGCGTATGGTAACTGCTTTTATCGAGCAAATACAAAAACGTAGTGACAAGTATATGGTTATTTTATCGATGAATACTAAGCCAACGTATACTGATGAAACAGCAGTGCTCATTGATGATGAGATTCGTATAAGTAGGCCGGGCCTGAAGGAGCGTAAAAAAATACTTGAACTCTATGGAGAGGAGTTTTTCTTCCGCGCAAAAGGACTTACCTCTGAGTTGTACAGAACAGCACGAGAGCTTTTAACAGATCAGAGGCTTGAGGATATTGCTACTAAACTGGAGAATGCGCTACCTGCAGAACTGCATTCATTTATGGAAGCATTGAAACTGGAAACATCACTTCCGTCTGAGGGGGCTGTAACCGATGAAGTTATCAACCGAATCGTTTCACGGTTTAGTGAAAGATATCAAGAACTGATAAGTGAAAAACCTCTAGAGGTAAAAAACTAATATTGAGATTTTCGGTAAAATCACTAAACTCAGCAAGGCTAGAATAATTCTTCCTTGCTGAGTTTTTTAATGAGCATATTCCTCTTTCTCTTTGCTTTTTTCTCATGTATTGCTGACCCGCCAGCTGAAAGAAAGACGTTTGAGTATGCTCATGCAGACACTTTCTTTTCACTTTCATTTCTCTTTTGGCCCGAATTGTTTGCAGGCAAAAATTTATCATGGTTAAATAATTCGAACTACGATGAAATTATCTATGCTCGTCATTTCTTAGACGTAGCAGCACTTTATAAATACGGCAAAGAAACCTATTCGTATGATATCATACAAGCCAAGTGTGTTATTAGAAGTAGAGCATTATGGGGCTCTGTAGCAGGTGTTCTTGAGACCAGCGAACGACCGAGTAATGAACTAAAGACAATCTTTGGCGCTCATAGACATGCGCTCTATTCGGCGGACTTTTGGATACGAGAATTATGGCTTGAGTTGTCTCTCTCTGATCTTATTGGAATTCCATTTTATAATCGACATACCCTTACGTGGGGTGCTTTTGAGTTTGAGCTTGGACGCGGCATTTCTCTAGGAGCTAGCTATCCCATGCTTCCTTTTTTTGTAGGATTTTTTATCGATTATGTGATTGATCAATTTCCCTTTGGAGCCAAGTTGTCAGGTGATCTGTGTAAGGATCGACTGAGCTATGATATTTACGGGGCTATTCTTGCAAATTACTCAGCAACGTTTGAGCAAATCCAGGAGTGTGTTCGAGCCCATCAGTATGGACATAGGGCAGATACTGCTCGAGGATTTGGAAATATCAATTATCTTGGAGCAGCGCGTCTTCAATGGTATGCACTTCCTACGACCGATTCTAAAAAGGTGTATTTTGAGCCGTATGCTCTCTATAATTGGAATCCAGAGTTGCGAATAGAGTATCCAAATGATGCTGTGAGTAGTTTGTCAACATTTGGTCTTATGGCTGAATTTGCCGTTGGGCCTTTTGAATGGGGCTTTGAATGTGCTTGTAATCGGGGTGAACAAGAAGTCTTTGGTGTCGACCGAACGGCGACTACTCTTGAAAACGAACAAGGTGTAGTCGTTGTAGTAAATGAGAAGGTAGTTGATCCAAATACGGGTACGAATGCTCTGGTAACCCCTGAAAATCAGGCAGTCATACAGACATCTGCCCAAGCCCAATCTGCTAACGGCAGATATATCTCACCGACCCTGAGGAATACCCATCGTTTTCGTGATCCCTACACCTTACGGTACCGGGGCTCATTCTTTGTGTTCGATGCAAGTTATATTGTTAAGAAAGATATGTTTAAGGTGAGTGCAGCTTTCGGGATAGCAACGGGTGACCATAACCCCCGAGTTGCAATTGAGCTTGACCCAGAACGGCGAGTTCTTGACTATACCGGCTTTATAACGATCGACGACTCATATGCTGGTAAACGAGTACTAAGTGCTCTCTTTCTTCCTACTCGCGGAGATTTTCCTCGAGTAACCGACTTTGGATTTGAAGGCCTCGATGTAAGTGTACCTTTCATGAATGCTGTACGCTTTACTAATCTTATATATGCGGGGATTTCAGCAGATTATCGGTATAAAGCTACTCTTGGCCATTGGCATGTTAATCCAAATATACTCTGGTATTGGCAAGATGAACCTTCAAGAAGATTTTCCTCGAAAAAAAGAGCTGAGAAATCTGTGCATATACCGCAGCTCATGGATCCTTTTTTGGGTACTGAGCTTAATATATTAGCTGAATTAGAGATATATAAAAGCTGCACATTCTTTCTTGTTGGAGCACTCTTTATTCCCGGTACCCATTATGACCAGATGAAGGGGCTTCCTTTGACCGACGATCAGATTCGCTTTGTAAAGCAGAAGGAAGGTCCGTGTGAGCCTCTTCTGGGGAATGATACTGCTTATCTGATTAACTTTGGATTAACTGTGTCATTTTAAGCAAGTTGCGTTGTTTTGCTCTTTTTATTAGACTGAAGAACATATTTATAACGGAGAACATATGCAGCGATTTGAGCGTACCCTCGGGTGCGGAGAAATAACAGAAAAACATTTGCAAAGTACCATAGCCCTTGCTGGCTGGGTCAATAAAAGACGTGATCACGGGAATGTGATTTTTATAGATTTGCGCGATCGTAGTGGCCTTATGCAACTCGTAGTGAGCCCCGCTATCTCAGCAGAAGCTCATAAGGAGGCAGAGCATTTACGTTCAGAATTTGTCATACTCGTAAAGGGTATTGTGGTAAGACGATCTCCTGAGACGGTCAATCTTGAGCTCCCTACTGGTCAGTTTGAATTGCAGGTCATGAGTATTACCATTGCAAACAAAGCAAAAACGCTCCCGTTTCAGATAGATGAAGCAGAAAAAGTAGAAGAGGAACTGCGCTTAAAATATCGCTACCTTGATTTGAGAACTCCACAGATGCTTAGTCGCTTAGCGGCGCGCCATAAACTCATATTTGCAATGCGCGAGTATTTAGATTCGCGACAATTTTATGAAGTTGAAACTCCTATCTTAACGAAAAATACTGCTGAGGGAGCTCGGGAGTTTTTGGTACCATCGAGACTCCATAGAGGGAGTTTTTATGCGCTTCCTCAATCACCACAGCTTTACAAACAGATTTTAATGTGTGGTGGCATCGAAAAATACTTCCAGATTGCTCGCTGCTTTAGAGATGAAGATTTACGTGCCGACCGGCAACCTGAGTTTTCTCAACTTGATATTGAAATGTCTTTTGTTACTGAGGCAGATATTCAAGATCTTATTGAAGGATTGTTAGCGCATGTTCTTAAAAAGGTGTTCAATAAATCTATTGAGTTGCCTCTTAGGCGCATGAACTATGATACAGCTCTATCGCTCTATGGCTCCGACAAGCCAGACCTAAGATTTGAGCTTCCTATTTATGATGTTTCTGCTCTTTTTGCAGATACGCAGTTGACCTTCTTGCGCTCAACCCTTGAAAAAGGAGGAAAAATAGGTGCGCTGCATATTCCGCAACAGCCATTTACTCGCTCTGAGCTCGAACATTGGGTGAGTCAAGCCATCAAAAATGGTGCAAAAGGTCTTGTGTGGATTCGCTTTAGAGACGGAGCTTTTGAAGCTCCTATTGCAAAGTTCTTGCCGACAGATTTTCTTGAGCAGGCGAAGAAGTATATCCCAGCATTGGCTGAAGGAGATACTCTCTTTCTGATTGCGGCCCCATTCAAGGAGGCATGGAGTCAACTGGGGAAACTCCGCGTAGACTTGGGCCATGCTTTAAATCTTATTGATAAAGATGCTCTGAATCTCTTGTGGGTAACGGACTTCCCTCTGCTAGAATATGATGAAACAACCAAACAATGGAGCTCTGTGCACCATCCGTTTACAGCACCCCAGGAAGGATGGGAAAATCAGGAGCCGGGAGCTATGAAGGCTCGGGCCTATGATATAGTTCTTAATGGTATTGAATTAGGTGGTGGTTCTATTCGTATTCACGACCCGCTTGTTCAACGCAAGGTATTTGATTTCTTGGGATTAAAAAAAGAGGAGATGGAATCTCATTTTGGCTTCTTGCTTGAAGCTCAAGAACTTGGCTTTCCTCCTCACGGTGGAATAGCGTTGGGGATAGACCGGCTTGTTATGCTTCTCTTGCAATGTCAATCAATTAGAGAGGTTATTGCCTTTCCAAAAACACAAAGTGGCTATGATCCACTCATGCAAGCACCTACTGAGGTAGATCCGAAAAAGTTGCTTGACTACGGTATTAAACTTATTGAGAAGAAATAGAATACGTGCACCAGCCGGTGCACGTCCTAAAAATTACTCTCCGTCTTCATCAGGTGTGGTGTTTATAGGGGTATCCATACCTGTTTCTTCGCAAGAGACTGCCGCTCCTCTGCATCCTTTGGCACACTCTTCTCGTGTAGCATATTCGCTAATGAACGTTACCCCTGCGCCACTCTGAGCACAAATGAACTTACTCTTACGTAACGGACCTTTTTGGGCAGTTAATTGTTCTTTAACGACTGGTACTGCGGCAAACGCGCTTAAAACAGTAGCTGTTACAGCTAATGCGATGAGGATTCGTTTCATGTCGATCTCCTTAATTGTAAAGTACTAAAATCTATCTTCTATAATTCAGTATATCCTCGAAAAGTTGCAAATAGCAATAATTTATAGGAAAATATTATATTGTATTGGATCGACCTGAGTATAGCTTGGAGCGAAAGTAGTTTTGAAGACGAGATTTGTACAGTGAATAAGTATAGGACATATGCTGAGTCCCAGAGGAGCGCAGCATATGTCTTGAATTGCGTTAGTGTGCAATTATTATCGAGAGTTGCCGGTGAAGATGCCATTATCAACAAGCCATTGAGCCCCAGTGGTATCATGTATTTCCCGTGCAACTGTGAGAAGATTTCTTCCATCTTTGTCACGCCATGCCTTTAATTGAGAGCTACATTCATTTTTGAGGTTTTCTAGAACTGGAATATCAAGAAAATAAGCAGCTACGGCAAATAGAGCATCAAGGTCGTCTGTATCAGAACATTCGTTTTGGACATACAGATTCCGTCTTTGAAAATACTCTCTTACTTTTGATCGGAAGTCTCCTACGTACTCATCGTCTGAGATCGCTTGAGTAATACAATCGAGAGCTCGTACCCGCCATTTATCAGTGGTTAACATGTAAGAGTCCCTGTATGAATCAGATCGCATAAAGAATCTAACAATAGCCCAATACTTGAGGTAGTTTGGCGAATTAAGGGCTCTGCAGATTCCTTCGGCTGCTAAGGTCAATGGTGTGCTCGCACTATCACTCAGAGGAAATACTTCAGCGCCTCCTTTTACAAGCACCATAACGGCATCAATGTGACCGTAAGCAGCGGCATAATGTAAGGGGGTGTATCCAATATTGTCTCGAGCATCGATTGCCGCCCCTCTTTCTATGAGAATTTCTAGTGATTCCATATGGCCTTTAAGAGCAGCATAATGCAGGGGAGTTAAGCCGTTTACATCTCTGGAATCAATCTTACAAACTCTATCGAAGACTGTACAAATACCCCGATCCCGTTGAATCCAAAGGAGCCTCTCAATGACTTCTCCATGTCCTTCACGAGCAGCGCAATGGAGTGGTGTCTGGCCTCGATCATTTCGAGCATCAGCGTGTGCGTTATAACCGAGTAGTGTGTCAATAACTTCGATTAAATCTCTGGTACATGTTGAACATTGAGGCGCGCTAGCTGCCAGATGTAAAGGGGTAGACCCGTCAGTAGACAGCGCATTAACTTGTGATTTGTCGTACAGGAGCAGAGTGTCGACTGCCAATACGTTCCAATGTGAAGCTGCACAATGTAATGGAGTAAGACCACAATCGTCTTGGGCATTAACTTGAGCTCCGTAGTCTATCAAGTTTTCAATAATTTCGAGTTGGTGTTTTTGTATATAACAAGCTGTTGACTTCACGGCGAGGTGTAATGGTGTCGAGCCATCTTTTGCCTGAGCATCCGGGCGGGCCCCTTGTCTCAAAAGTACTTCAACGGCTTCCTTGTGGCAATTTGAGGCTGCACAATGCAATGGGGTATATCCCTCACAAGTTGTATCTTGAGGAGATGCACCGTCTTTGATTAGTTTTTGTATTTCTAATGCTTGACCAAGGAGTGCTGCCACATGAAGAGGTGTACCTCCTTGGTATTTGATTAGCATAACCTGCTCTTCAAGAGTCCGATATGGTTGATCTTCGGCATAAACCCTTCCCCAAACCTGTTCTTCAAGATTCGGAAATGGTCGCCCTGCAGCATAAACCGAAAAACTGAGCAGTAAAAGGCCTGCAAAAAAGACGCCTGTTGTCGGCCTAATTTTTATTATTTTGTACATATGAAACTCCTGAAGAGAAAAGTTTGAAAAATTATTGTTTTTAACATAACACATTGAAGGGCTATATCAACAGGTATGCCAGATAGTGAGATTGTTGAGTTACAATCGTTTGAACTCAAATTCTGGCTGGAATACTTTTGTATAGTAGACGGTATTAAGGTGCCCCGAATGGGAAGATGGACTAGGAAGCATGGTACTTCCTAGCTGCCTCCTAGTAAACTTCCTAGCAGCCAAAACAGTGAACTAGAGATGGATTGGGAGGTATATATCAGAATATTGTTTCTGGTTGGTTATTAAGTAGATGTTCTGTCTATAAATAGGCATGTAGACATTGTTTCTGCGGTTGATTTGGCGACGATTTAGCAGTGTTGTGGTAAATCAACTAGGAAGAGTTGTGCCTCCTAGCTTCTTCCTAGCCGATTTCCTAGCTATCAAAACGCTTGATGAGTAGTGCTTCTGATGAACTACATCCGAATAACTATGCTAGCTAAGAGGTCTGTGCTGCAGCATGTAGTTGAACGATTCTTGAATTACGACCGTTTTGATTTTAAACAGGAAAAAAGATCAGCTAGGAAGGACGCTGCTCTCCTGGTTATAAAGATACTTGTTGGGAAATGAATCTCATGAATTCCAGTGGGCCTCTAGATATGTTGCTTATGGGTATATATGTTTCCTGAACTACGAGTTCAAGATTGGGTGCCGATTAACAATTATTTGATTTCTCTGCGCTTCCGTGTTAATTTCCTAGCGGTGAAAGCAGCAATTCAGTAAGGACTCCTTAGATGATAGAAAAATATTTGGGGCAATACGAGGGTAAAACAATAGAATTTAAGGAAAATACTGAATTCTTAGATTCTATTATCAGAACGGTTATAGCTTTTGCCAATACCGCTGGTGGTGTAATACTTATTGGTGTGGCAGATGCAGCAAGGCAGGTTGTTGGGCTATCTGATGTACGTAAAGAAGAGTTACGCATATCCAATGCTATTGCAAATTCGATAATGCCGCTTATCAGGCCAGATATTGATGTTGTTGCCTATCGCAATAAAGAAATTATTCTCATTAGAGTCTATCATGGGGCTGGTCCTTATTACTTGCAATCTGCAGGGCCAGAAAAGGGTGTATACGTTAGGATTGGATCAACAAATCGTGTGGCTGATGATGAGACAACCACGCCTTAAAGCTTATGACAAAGAATGTTTCTTTTGATGAATTACCTTACATTCAAGGTTCAGTTGAATCCTTGGATTGGTCAGCATTGAATGAGTTATTCCTGCCGATGGGTAAGGAATTGAGCGAAAAAAAAGCTCAGTCAATTGGCTTGTTGGGAGAGTATTCAGGAAAAGTTTATCCGACATTTGGAGGTATACTCTTATTTGGCCGAGAGAGAAGGTTATTATTTCCGGATGCTGTAATTAAATGTGCTCGATTTAACGGTATCGATAAGATTCATTTTCTTGATCATAGCACTATTGATACTCATTTGCCCTTAGCGGTTGATGAGGTTATAGAATTTGTAAAAAAGCATAGTAGAGTAGAGCCAGTTATAGAAGCAGTAAAGCAGACAGATATACCTCAATATCCTGTTGTTGCAGTAAGGGGTGCTATTACGAATGCACTTGTTCATGCAGATTATTCCATAGAATGTGCATCTACATACGTGGATATGTTTGATGATCGGATTGAAATTACCAATCCGGGTGGTATGCCCTTCGGATTAACGCTTGAAGGAGCTTTAGAAGGCTATTATCGTCTTCGCAATAGAGTTATAGGTAAAGTTTTTTTCGAGCTTAATCTAATGGAGCAGTGGGGAACTGGATTGAAGCGTATCATCGATGCATGTATTGAGCAGGGGCTGGAGCGGCCGAAATTTGTTGTAGCTCATAACAATTTTAAGATAATTATCTATTCATCGCGAGTACAGGAGCCAGCGATCAAAGTATGGCAACAAAAGTTGTTAGACTATATCACATTACATGGGCACGTTAGCATTCGTGAAGCATCTCAGGTATGGAGCCTTACTACTCGATCTGCTCGAATCAGGCTTAAGCATATGTCTCAGATGGGTCTCATTATAAAAATTAGCACCTCTCCACAAGATCCACTTGCGGTTTATGTCAAAAATATCAAAGGTTAGATGTGCCAGTTAGACTTACTTAGCTAGAAGATAGGTTATCAGGGCATCTTCAAATATGAAATAGGAAAAGTGTGTCTTGTTTCTTCCTAGTAGATTTCCTAGTTGCCAAATAGCTGAGTTAGCGGCACACATCGCTATTAAGCTTTCCGTCTCAGATCTTATCAACGTTTAACGTTCTGGTTCCATTGCTCAGGTGAACCAAAAAAGAGCGCAATTCAATCAAGTTTTGGCAAGCGATCTAGTTATCGCGAAACCATGCCATGTGCAGCGTTTTCAGTGATAATCTAATGGTCTTTATGCCAACTGAATGAAAATGCTGTCAAAGGCACGTTATGAGTTAAAAATGCAATGCTTTTACGAGATAGGTCTGTATGCACACTCTAGAAGGTTAATGAGGAAAAAGTCCTTCTGGAGTATGCTAAACAGAATTCAGTGGAGATACTTTTTGAGCAGATCATTTATGACTTGAGGATTGCCCTTCCCCTTCGTTTGAGCCATAGCTTGGCCAACAAAGAAGCCCCAGAGCTTATCTTTGCCTGCTTTATATTGGGCAACACTTTCAGGGTTTGCTTCGACAATCTTTTTGATGATAGCTTCAAGTTCTGCAGTATCTCCCATTTGCTGGAGCCCTTTTTCTACCATAATAGTTTCGGGATCTTTTCCTGTTTGAGCTATCTCATGGAAAATTTCTTGAGCGCCACGATTATTTATCGTTCCCTTGTCTATAAGATCAACGAGTTTAGCCAGTTTTGCGGGAGTAATGCTACATTCTTTGAGAGATATTTTTTCAGTTTTGAGAAGGCCCATGATATCTCGCAGTACCCAGTTAATAAGGTGGCTACTTGCGGTAAGTTTTGCTGCTTCTTCATAATAGCTTCCAAGCTCCATATCTTGAAGGAGGATGTCAGCTTCATAGGGAGAAAGACCTTTCTGTAGATAACGTGAAAATCGCTCATGTGGAAGTTCGGGCAAGTCTCTCTTAATTGCAGCAATCTGTTCTTCTGTTATCTCGATAAGAGGCAAATCAGGATCTGCAAAGTAGCGATAATCTGCAGCTTCTTCTTTGCTCCGCATTACTTTTGATACACCTTCTTTTGTGTCCCAAAGGCGCGTCTCTTGGCGTACTTTTTCACCAGACTCGAGAAGCGTGATTTGTCGTTCAATCTCGTACTCGATTGCATCTGAGATAAACTTGAAGGAGTTAATATTTTTAAGTTCACACTTTGTGCCCAGTGGAGCACCCTTTTTACGTACCGAAATATTTGTATCAGCTCGAAAAGCCCCCTCTTCCATATTTCCAGTACAGATATTGAGATATTGGACTGTTAATCGTAAAGATTTAAGGTATTCTCTCGCTTCGTATGAGCTTGAAATGTCAGGATAGCTGACTGCTTCAAGAAGCGGTGTGCCTGCACGATTTAAATCGACATAGCTCTCATTACTTAAAGGAGCATGAATATTTTTCCCTGCATCTTCCTCTATATGAATGCGAATAAGGCGAATGTTTTTGAGAGAACCATCTTCAAGTCTGATAGGAACATATCCTTCAGTACAAATAGGTTTGTCATTTTGGGTGATTTGGTAGTTTTTAGGAAGGTCGGGATAGAAATAATGTTTTCGAGCAAATTCAGATCGAGGTGCAATCTGTGAGTGAGTTGCAAGCCCAGCTTTAATAGCATCTGTAATGACCGCCCTATTAAGGACTGGTAGTACACCCGGTTGACCCGTGCAAATCTGGCAAATATGAGAATTGGGTTGGTCTGAAAAGCCATTTGAGGAGTTACAGAAGATCTTTGACTGTGTGGTCAACTGTATGTGAACTTCTATGCCAATGTTTACCTCATAATCTGGGTATCGGGAAAGAATTGAACCTGTATCCTTCATGAAAAACCTCTTCGAAACTGTAACTACTAATTAGTATTCTACAATACCATAAAAGAGAGCAGCAGTATATATCATAACAGACCCTGTTCTTATAGAAATAAAATTTACATATAAAACCATTGACTTGCGAATGCATAATTAGATATACTTACCTATATAAGCCAAAGAGAGGTCTACTCTCGAATAAAAATAGGAGGCAGAATGAAAAAGACAAAACGATTTCTTCTTGGAGTGTTTGTCCTAAGTATTCCCGCAATGATATATGTCGCATCAGCCTTGAGCGCATGTTGTGGTGATGAACAATTTAGAAATACACGAATTTGTACCTGGTCGCGTGGAGATAATAGTTGCAACAGTGATTCAGAATGTTGTCCCGGTTTCCAGTGCGGTGCGTTCCTGAGATGTGAACGCTGCCGGTAAACTTTAGGATGTAAGCAGGTGTTATTGAGCACCTGCTTAGTATAGCCCCTTCTGCAGAGCCCTTTCTTAAATTTCGGTGAAAATATCATAAATACATACATTATTTACATTACCATCTAATAAGCTATTTATTACAATGCAATATAAATATTGAATTGTATATGTTTATTACATAGCATGCAAGGTGTGCTTTTTATTAAAACTATATAATTATTACATTGTACTGAAATCTGCAAATAAACTCATTATATAAAATGGATCAAAAGAACGTATAGAATGTGATTAAGCTATTTAATAAAATAGTGGTATACATTCAAAAGCAAGTGATGGAATAAAAAGCTTTTATGCGTACATTCAATGAAATGAATGTATAATATACAAATATATGAAATGCATGTTTCATCATTAATAGAGCATACGTGTGTGATGTGTGTGTATATGTCTATTGAGAAAATACATAAGATAAGTGTATTTAAGTAATTAAATATATATACTTAAATAGCTTAAAAAAATGTATAAAGGGTGATAAAGTAAACGTACTTAAAGTGTGTATTGGTTTTAAAGACAGTAAAGTAAAAAAAGAAAGCAATGCCATAATGGCGAGTAAAGTAGGTAATTAATCAGTGTCATATATAGCATCTATAGCGGTTAAAGCGTTAATTATTTAAATAGTGGATTTGTAATAATTGGAAGGTTACAAGTCAATAGATGTATAGAAAACATTGACTATATTGCAGAGTAAAGCATAATTGATGGTAATGGATGCTAGACATGTTACATTGGCGGCTTGGTAGAAAGCCTAGGAGATATGGATGAGAAAGATTGCGATTATCAATCAAAAAGGTGGTAGCGGTAAAACGACAACAACAGTTAACCTAGCTGCTGCGTTAGCGAGCAAAAAGCGAAGAATCCTTGTTATAGACTTGGATCCTCAGGCGTCTACTTCTCAATGGTTTAGTAGAACAACCATAGAAAAGGGTTTGCTCAGTGTACTCACCGAAGGACTGAGTCTTGCTTCCGTTATTACAAATACTGATACACAGCATATCTCTATTATCCCTTCATCTTCCTGGTTAATTGGTCTTGAAAAAGCCTTGGCTAATGAGGTAGGCGCCGAAACACTCTTAAAGCAGAAGCTGCAAACGCTTAATGAAAAAGAGTGGGACTATGTTCTTATCGATTGCCCTCCAGCATTAGGGATTTTGACGGTAAATGCTCTGACTGCATGCGATGAAGTTATAGTGCCTGTTGAGGCACGTATTATGGCCGTAAATGGTCTTGTTCAGTTATTGCAAACAGTCGACATAGTTCGTCATCGACTCAATAGCGAACTGAAAATTTCTGGAATAGTTCCGTGTCGAGTTGATTCTCGTACGAGACATTCAAGAGAGGTCGTCGATGAATTGAGGAAGAATTTTAGTGACTTAGTCTATAAGACCGCAATTCGGGAGAATGTACGTCTTTCTGAAGCACCTTCTTTTGGAAAGCCGATTAATGAGTATGATCCAGAGAGCAATGGATCTCTTGATTATAAAGCATTGGCACAAGAGGTTATAAAGCAAGAAAAAGTACATTCTTGAGGAATCGATATGGTGACTGTTATTACTCTAAAGAAGCCAGCGATTGCTCGGCAAGGTGTGGTGAATGTATATAGAGTGTTTACTATTGTTCTGCATAAGGATACTAACGACTCGAGATCCCCATATTCTGTTAAGCAAAAATTAGATGCATACTAGTAACGAGCGGAGAAAGAATTCATGAAACAAAAAACGATAGGGCTCAACCCTCTTGAGGAATATTTGACATCAGCGAAGGCAACGAAAGAGGAGCCTGAAGAGCCTCAGCAAGAGGCAATCCCTCTGGCCATTTCCGAGCCCGCGACAAAGCAGCGGATTACCATTCATATTTCATCGGCTGTTATTGACCGTGTGAAAAATGCTGTCTACTGGGAACCAGGACTTACCCTTGCAGGATTTGCGGAAGAAGCACTTGCTCAAGCTCTCGAAAATCTCGAAGCGGAGCGCGGCGCACCCTTCCCGCAAAGAAGGGAACATCGCTTACGCGGTGGCCGCCCTATTATTTAGGCTCGATCTTATAGGTATGAATTTGAGGCACTTCTTTGCTTACTAAGATAATTTTGCACTTATAGGTTTTCTCAAGCTGTAAAATAGCGTTGTATTCATTGGTGGTAATGAATGTAAAGATAGCCGGATGCATAGTTATGGTAAGCATTGTAATGGTACGATTGTTTTCAAATTCCTCTTTCAGTGCTCGTAAAATCGAATATGCTTCATTTGATACAGACTTTACAAAGCCAAGGCCATGACAGGTAGCACACTGATGCATTAATTGATGAATGAGTGTTTTACCTGACCGCTTACGGGTCATCTGTACGAGGCCAAACTCAGAGACTTTGAGCACAACCGATTGAAATTTATCTCGCTCTTTTAAGGTCTTTTCGAAAAAGCGGAACAGTTTAGATCGGTTGCCACCGCTTGCCATATCAATAAAGTCTATTACTATGAGACCGCCAATATTTCGTAATCTCAGTTGGCGAACAATTTCCTCGGCAGCTTCAAGATTTGTTTTAAGGATCGTATCCTCAAGGTTTGTATGACCAATAAAGCGTCCCGTGTTGACGTCAACAACGGTCATCGCTTCGGTAGTTTCAATAACGATAGACCCGCCTGAGCGTAGATAGACTTTGCTTTGCAGGCCTTGTTCTATCTGTTTTTCCACATTGTATTTTTCAAAGAGACTTGGTGGTCCTTGGTACAGGTGTACTTTCTGCGCATGTTCAGGTGCGATCGTTTTTACAAATTTATACACTGCAGCTTGATTTTCAGCATTATCGCTGATAACTGATTCAACATCAAAATCAAGATGATCCCGAACAGCTTGGAGTGAAAGATCGATATCTTCATAAATTTTTGCTTTGGGCTCAGCATCAGCGTAGCGTCGTTGAATAGTTCTCCAGGTTGCAACAAGATAGGAAAGGTCTGCCAATATTTCTTCAGCACCCTGATGTTCTGAAGGTGTTCGTATAATCGCACCCATTCCTTCGGGGAGATTTTGGGTAAGAAGCTCTTTTAGCCGTTGGCGTTCCTCTTTGGATTCTATCTTTTTTGATATGCCAATGCGGGGTATATTCGGCATCAATACTAAGAAACGGCCTGGGAGGGTAAAGCAGGTAGTGAGCTTTGCGCCCTTTTCCTTAACGGGCTCTTTACTTACCTGTACTAAGATCGTTTCGCCTTCACGCATAATCTTGCTTATATCCAATTTTTGACGAGAAATGCGAGGAGCTTCTTCATCCACATCTTCAAACTGATCGGTCATACGGTTTCCCGCTAATTCACGATCAATTTCAGAAATATGTAAAAAGCCTGCTCGTTCTTCACCTATATCAACAAAAGCAGTTTGTATGCCCGGAAGAATTTTAGTGACGATGCCTTTATAATAGGAGCGTTCAAGGTTTTCGGTTGCATGAGACCAGAAGTAAATGTTCTGTAACTCGTCGCCCCGAATGATGGCAATGCGTGTTTGCCAAGGAGTTTCATTAATGAGAATTTTTTTCATGAGTTCCACGTTTTTAGCTCTTTAAGCCTAAGGTAACAATAATTTTCAATGGACTTAGTATACCATAGGTTTAGCATGAAACGTAATGAGAGTAGAAACTTTTAAATTAATATGATAGATTGCTTATAACAGTGACAAAAATGTATAGCATAACCCCAGAGGACTTTATCTATGAATAAAAAATTCGCTCTTTTTGCTCTTTTATTATTGCTTGTTCCAGCATGTAAACGTAAGCGTTATATGGTTACTCCATGCCCAGCACCAGAAGAGCCAACACTTGTTGCTCCAGAGCGCTCAGAATATGATGAAGAATTGGGTGCATTTATAGTAAAAGATGATCAAAACAAATTTAGCGCGGCAGCTGCTGCACGTGCCGATGTAGAAGAAGAGTTGACTGCGGAAACGACCGAACGTGCTGAGGGAGATAAGTATGCAGACAGCGAAAAATATGGATTCAAGCCACTTTTCTTCGAGTTTGATAAATACAAGGTTTCAGATCTCAGACCTGACCAAAAGCCAGTGCTTGAGCATGACCTTAAGAAAGCAAAGGCGCTTGCTGATAAGGGTTATACCTTTGTGATAGCAGGACATGCGAGCTCTGAAGCAGGTTCAACTGAGTATAATATGATGCTCTCTGAAGATCGTGCTTCGGCGACGAGAAAGTATTTCACTGATCATGGCGTAACGGCTAAGATAGATATCGTTGGGTACGGATGTACGCAGCTTATCGTTCCATCTGGAAACAGAGAACAGCAAGCTCCAAATAGACGTATTGAGATATTTGCATATCCTCAAAAGTCAAATGATTATGAAAGCTAAAGCTTTTGTGTTAGTAGGTCTTTGCTTAGGTCTTACATCTGGGGTGTCGTCGAAAGGCGACACCCACAGTTTTTCAGATGAGTCATTGCTCATAGTAAACAAGAAGGTCTCATTGGGAAACTATGCCCCGAAAGATCTTGTTTCATTTCAAGGGGTGAGGGTCGCAAAGAGAATTGTTCCCGACCTTACTCGGTTACTACAAGATGCGCGCAAAGCCGGTCTGACTCTCAAGGTTGTCTCAGGGTACAGAAGCTATGAAAAGCAAAAACAGGTTGTCCAGTCATGGATAGCGAAGGAGCATAAGAAAAATCCTCGTCTTACTCGAGAACAGGCACAAAAACGAGTTGATACCTACAGCGCACGTCCTGGCCATTCAGAACATCAACTGGGAACTACTGTTGATATACTCTCTGCTGAAAATGGATATCAGTTTTCAGATGATAAGAAGTGGAAGTATGTTAGATGGCTTGAAGCGAATGCTCATCGCTATAATTTTAAGATATCATATCCGGAAGGATCGACTGAGTATCAGTATGAGCCTTGGCACCTGCGGTGGTACCCTCCTACTTGCCCACGCAAAACTCTTTAAATACTCTGTCGAGTGCGGCTTCACTTATCGATTTGCCTGTGAGCTCACTCAATATCGTAAGTGCATCATGTAAATGATACGATACGAGTTCATAGGCTATTGCGCCCGATAGAAGAGGGAGGATCGCCTTGAGTTTATCTTCGAGGGTAATAATGAGCGAATAGTGCCTTTGATTGAGGAGAAAGGGTGATTCCATGGTTGCGTAGAGTTCAGCGCTTTTTGCTTCAATCTGTTCATATAATGTATCGAGGTGTAACCTCGTTAGCGTTGACAGGGGAAGTGCCTCGAACCGTTGCGGGTGTAAGGGAAGATCCGCTTTATTTTGAACAATGAGCGACTTGCGCGGGTACCGTTCTTTCAGATCGGTATACAGCGCAAGCTCTTGCTGAGTGAGCGGCCTGCTTCCATCGATGACAAGTATAATGATATCTGCGGCATGAGCCTCTTCATATGAACGCTTAATACCCTCTTGCTCAATACAATCCTGCGTACTTCGTAGTCCTGCCGTATCTACGAGTGTCCACTGATTACCTTTGTAAGAAAGACCGGCTTCGATGACATCCCGTGTTGTTCCTGCAATATCGGTTACAATAGCTCTTTTTTGCTGAAGAAGTGCATTAAAAAGAGAGGATTTGCCTGCATTTACTGATCCGATGAGAGCAATTTTTATTCCTTGGCGAAGCTGCTGCTGAATAGCAAAACGACTTTTGATTGATGTCAGTGTGGTCAGGATAGTCTGGAGTTCAGCTTTAATGCGCTCTCCAAACTCTTCTTCTTCATCGAGAAACTCAAAGCTTGCATCACACCAGGCGAGCGTACGAATGAGATCTTGCTCAAGAGTACTTATTTGTTGAGAAAAGCTTCCTTCAAGTTGCGCAAGAGATGCTTTGAGAGCTTGCTGGGTAGATGCTCCTATGAGCTCATTAATGGCTTCTGCTTGAATGAGATCTACCTTACCGTGAAGATAGGCTCGTTTGCTAAACTCACCCTCTTGTGCGAGGCGAGCACCATGCTTAAGTGCTTGTTCAATAAGAGCTTCTATAAGAAAGCGATTGTTATGACAGGTCAGTTCTATGACATCTTCGCCGGTGAAGGTACGTGGTCCATCCATGACGATAATCATCACTTGATCAATATGATTTCCGGCATCATCAAGGACCCAGCCAAAATGTACCGTATGACTAGGAACCTCAGTTACCTTCTTTTTAGATGCGAGCCTAGTAAAGGAATCTATCAGCTGACGAACACCTGATCCACTGACGCGAAGCAATGCAAGCGCACCTGCACCCTGTGGTGTACAGAGTGCAATGATCGGATCTTCATCATGGGTGAGCATTTAGCCACCTATAAGTACGATCTTATACCCTTTAAGCGGTCTCTTAAATTGACGTTTAAGCATAGTAAGAATAAGCATCGAAAGCGTTACAAAGAGATGCTTTTCTCGACTTTTATCTTCATACACAGGAGTAGCGAACTCGATGCGCAAATGAAAATGTTCTGGCTTAATAGTGTAGTTTAAACCGTCAAGATCCATGAGAGGGAAGAGGGTATTGAGCAACTCTTTGACGAGTGCTATCATTTCATCGTTCCAGACGGGCCCTAATGCACGTTGTTCTTCGGCAGTTCGTTGCGGTTTAGCAACCGGTTCCTTGATTTTAGGTGCCCGAGGACTTTGTTCGCGCGCAGGTTGTACGTCCTGTTTTGTTTGTTTGGTTCGGGTAGACTCAGTTCTTTTTGTCTGAGGCTTAGCCGCTGGTAGTTCTGTAAAGAAAATACCAATTTTGGCAGGACGAGTAGTCATGCCAAGAAAATTCTTTTGGGGCTCTTCATATACCTTGATGGTAAATTCCTTAGGTTGCCCTGCACTTGCCCAGCCTTTTTCAATGGCTTTCATAATAGAAGAAGCTTCTTCCATAATTGATTTCATATCTTTTTTTCCTATACATACCTGTGGAAAGTCGAAATACTACGTATGAAGTGATGTATGGAGCGGGAAACGGGATTCGAACCCGCGACCTTTGCCTTGGCAAGGCAACGCTCTACCAGCTGAGCTATTCCCGCTTACATAAGTAAAAAAGTAACAGATCTGAACTAATTGTCAACGTGTGAATCCATGCTTTTTGTCAAAGTTATGCCCAGGTACTTCTAAAAAGAGTGATTAAAAGGTTGTTAGTTGACTCTTTGTCGAGTATGCTAAGATCTAAATACAAGAGGTTCTCCATGATTACTCGGTTGCGAGGTACGGTTATAGAAATTGATTCTCAGAGGCTCACGATAGATGTTCAGTCAGTGGGCTATGAAGTGGTTGTTGTAGATGGACGCCTGTATACACTGAATCAAACAGTAGATATAGCAATCTATTATCACTGGGTAGAGGATCAGGGTCCTTCACTGTACGGCTTTGATTCACACATTTCAAGGGCGGTATTTGCTCAAATCTTGAGTTGCACTGGGTGTGGACCTAAGATAGGATTAGCTGTTCTTGGTCACCTTACTCCCCAGGCATTCCTGCAAGCGATATCCTGTGCTGATGTGAAAGGACTCAGTCGAGTGCCGGGTATAGGCCCAAAAAAGGCTGAGCTGATGATTATGCAGCTCAAAGATAAAGTTGCCAAAATAGCGCCAGCTTATGTTGCTCCAGAGCATACGACTCTTATTAAAATAAAACAGTTGCAGGGAGCCCTTACTTCATTACATTACAAGCACTCAGAAATATCTGGTGCACTGGATCATCTCACTACGCAAACGGATATGAATGCAAGTTCTTTTGACGAGTTACTTAGGAAAGCGCTTTCATATTTGTCGAAACATTTGTAGCAGCGAAAAGCGCCCTCTCGGGCGCTCTCTACGTTTAAAATCTTACATTCCAATTGAGGGAAAGACCTCTATTGTCAGGTATCTGTTTAGCGAGCAGATCTTTCATGAGTCGAATGGTTTCGCGCCTACGAGCTGGATAGTCCTCTGATCCACTTCTTCTCAAGCGAGAGAGAATGTCCAAAGCATCATGGAGCTTCGCAGGAAACTTTTGCTTTAAGTCATTCCATGAATTTAAGACTTTTTCCATCTGTTCTGCTTCTGCATCCCTCAGAGCTTTTTTGTATAAAAGCACGTAGGTCGTGAGTGCTGCGACGGTGGCTTTTATGCTGATAGGATTGAGAGTGTCTCCAATGAGATGTAATACGCGTTGATTGCTTATAATCTTTGAATCACCTGGTGTCCAGGCATAGCGCCACAGAGCGGTCAGGCCAATGCCAACTGCAAGAGCACAGCTCGCAATCTTGCCACCCGTGCCGAGAACTGTATGCACATGATCGCGAGGTTGCTTTACGAAAATATCATGAACAAAGTGCCAATCGCTTTCAAATAGTTTTGTTGAATGAAGAAGGGCTAATTCATCAGATTGTACTGCAAGGCATGAGCTGAGAGAGAAGAAAAGAGCTATAGGTAAAGCTGTTTTTTGCATCAGGTGACTCCTATGAAAGAAATTGGTATATATGTAACCTTAGGATAACGTTTTATTCATAAAATCTCAAAAAAAGGCGCATGATCGTTTCTCTTAGCTAAAGCGATAATTTTAAATTGTTCAGTTTTTTAAATAGTAAGAACGCTCTTCATGAAAACTATTCCTTTAATTCTCATGTTAACAACGTTACAGACCAGAGATAGAAGCTCACCAAAAAACTTCCTTCGTGCCTCTTTCAAAGTTCGCCGATTGTCAGCGCATTACAAAGATTGAAGGAGTAGAGGCTCGCTACTGAAGGCGTTAATAAACGAGGGCATTGAATGCTCGAGGGATAAAAGAAAACCACCTATTTTCATCAAAATGGATAGCGAGGAGTTCTTTAGTTAAGCGCACAGCTTTCGGTAATAGATTAGAATACTCTGTTGAATCTGACACTTGAGTGCTCAATGCATAAAGATTATCAAATGCTTCATGCAGCTGCGTGGGGAATTTTGCTCGGAGCTCTGGCCATGAGCGCATGACCTTTTCCATCTGCTCTAGTTCAGCACTATAAATCGTGTTTTTCCGCAAAAGTAAAAAAATAGCTGGAACAACCATGTAATCAATTGGTATACTTTGGATTGACGTAGGTATAATATACTCGATACTCTTGTCCTCTATCGATACTTTGAGAAAACCAGATGGCCCTGAACATATATTTGAGATAGCACCCTCTATTATCTCTTGTTTTCGTTTTGTGTACCACGCCTCATATTTTTCGTACTCTCCGCTCTTTTTATAGCAGAAAAGATTAATTTGGCTCGTAAGAAAGTTCGACAGGTAACCGGAAGCCACAGAGGCCACAAGCAAGACAGCAGTTTTCAATAGAGTATCAGTCTGAGCACGCGGCTGATTGACAAAGATATCTTGTGCAAGATGCCAGTCGCTTTCGTAAAGGCTCGTTAATTTGAGGGGAAGATCTGACTCGCTTCTGCTTAGAAAGCTTGCCGTCAGAGCGAGAGTTAATGCTGCTCGCAAAATTATTTTGCTCATTTGTTGAGTTCCCTGATAAAAGGTTATACTATCAATATTAATACTACACAATTCTCAGGTGACAATTCAACAGCTGTTGAGTTAATTTAAAAAGAATGTAGAATTGATTAGTAGAAATTACAACGATTGAGGGGAGCCATGAAAACTATCATTGTACTTGCATCACTTTTTGTCTGCACATCTGTGTATTCATCTCAAAACTTCGTAAAGTTTGCTATACAAAAGATTAAGAATGACATGCCAGATGGTTGTACTGTTGGACATACTGAAGTTCCAGCGGAAGGGACTCTTTCTCTTAAGTCTCCGCTTATAATACCGTTTATCTCACTGAAGAGTTATCTTAAGGAATTTCTCGCAGGCCCCTTTGCTCCAGAGGACTCATTGTCTCTTGCTACTAAGTATGGGAAGTTTCGGCTCTGGGCGAGTGAATCGGGAATACTCTGTGCTCGAGATCCTAAGGAAGTAGAGCTGGATCCCTGGGAAGTGGAGACATTGTCCGGTATTACATCTAAAGAGCATTCAGGGAAAGCCCTGTGCCTAGCAACGCTGGTGTTTAAGTTCATCAATGGCAAAACACAAATCTCATTGCGCTCATAGAATACTCTTTTCATCGCCTTTCTTAGCATGATCTGTTTGAGTAAGCTTAACTGCTTCTGCTGACTGTTGATAATTCTCATAGCCAAGCTCAATGATGAGATCAAAAAACTCCATCGGGTTAAGACCAATTTCTGCTGCTTGATGAAAAGTACACGTAGCAGGGGTCAAAGCTGGGAGTGTATTACATTCGAGGATAATTACTCTGTCAGCCTTAGTAGGGCTTACTGTAGCATCCTGATAAAAACCATCAATACGTGAATATCCCTTACAATCGAGTGCGGTATACGCATCGGCCATCGTTTTTTGTATGAGGGCAAGAGTAGAGGGTGGCAATGGTGCTGGGGTAAGGTTTTCGCCAGCTCCTGGTAGGAACTTTTCTTCAATGGTAAGAATGTCCTTAGTTGTCACGGTAAGGCTTGGTGGAAGAGCTTGAGCGCGGTTGTTTCCAATGACGCAGACAGTGACTTCAAGGCCAAGAACAAATTCTTCTATAAGCACAAAGGCTTTCCCATCATCAAATACCTTGGTGATAGCATTGATAAGCTCGTCTTTGTTTTTTGCTTTGGCTACCAGAACGCTGCATCCATCATCGTGGGGTTTTACGATCAAAGGAAAAGGCATCTCTTTAAGAATTGATGCGATTATTGCCTCGGTATCCTGTACCCATGAACTCTTATCGATAAGACGATTGTGTGGTACATCAAACCCTTGGCTTTTTAAGTAGTTTGAAGTGCGATACTTGTCCATGCAGAGACTGCTTGCTAGTATTGATGAGCCATTGTATGGCATATTGAGCATTTCTAGAGTTCCTTGTACGCAGCCGTTTTCTCCCGCTCCACCATGAAGACCTATAAATACAAAATCGGCGAGTTGAGGAAGATCATTCCAGGCTACTTTCATAGAAGGTTTTAACCCGCTCACGATTTCGTGGGTGGAATTACGAACCAAAAGTCCTTGATCGATTTTATAGAGATTGAGATGATCATCTACAAAGAGGGGTACAGCTTCATATTTTGCAGGAGAAAGCTTGTAACAAACGTTTCTTCCTGTATCAAGCGAGGTCTCTTTTTCATGTGTGGGACCGCCCATAAGAACGGCAATTCTTTTTTTAGGGAGCTTGTCCATATGCATTCTTTCTTCGGTTTTTTCGAGAGCTTCAAGCATACCGTATTGTGCAAGTTCAGTTTCAATAAGATGGTTGATAATTGCTGTATGGCTCATATTAATCTCGGCAGCTTGTCTAAATATAAAACTTGAGGGAGCCATGCCACAGAGACTATTAGGATCGGTGATTACAATCTCGCCATTCTTTTTGACAAATCCATCTATGCGAGAAAGATTAGTAAAATCGAGAATCTGAGCAACTCTTATACAGGTTTCTTGTATTGAGCGGATTGTTTCATCTGAGCAGCGAGCGGGAGTAAACTTTGTTGCTCTTCCAGGCATATACTTTTGTGCATAATCAAAGAAATGAGTATTTGGTTCAGGAATAACTTCGGTAGGAGGTAAGCAAAGAGGTTTACCCGTTTTATAGTCGGTAATTGTTATACAAGTAAATTCCATCCCGGTAATGTATTCCTCGATGATTACTTCTTGAGGATCACTGCTTTGAGCTAACGTAAGCGCAGGTATAATGAGTGCTTCCTGATCTAAAATTACGCTAATGCCAAGACTTGAACCTTCCTTGCTAGGCTTAATGATATAAGGTGCAGTAAGGTGAGCAGATTTAAGCTGATTGAGTAAATCTCCCGGCTTACTGAAATCTTTTACGACAATTCCTTGTGGTACGTGAATACCATTATTAGCCAGAATCTGTTTTTGAAAGACTTTGTTCATGCCGAGTGCACTTGCCATTACTTTAGAGCCCAGATAGGGAATGCCCAGAACTTCTAAAAAGCCCTGTACCGTTCCATCTTCCCCGAAGCGACCATGCATAGCAATATACATAAAGTCTATGAGCTCTTTAAGGCTATCCCAGGTAACGGCCTGTGCTTCAGTAGCGAGGCGATGTTCAAAGTCGGTCGTTTTTCCTCGGTGTAAGAAGCGCCAAGGAAGGATATAGAGCTGCCCATTTGAGCGTTGAAATAATGGTACTATGGTATAACGAAACGAATCGAGATGATCGCATACCGTTCGACCAGAATTGAATGATACTTCTCTTTCATTGCCTCGCCCTCCCATTATGACACCAACGCGTAATTTACTCATAGGAAACAGACCTTTCATGTGCAAAATCTCTGATAGAATTAAGTGTATCAGAGGTACGTATTATTGCCACAGGTCCTAAGGCATGAGCCAATCAAAACTCTGTGCGGGCAGTTGATTTTGGTTGAATTCTCTCATGTTTTCAAGATGATGTGCTTCAGATGCAAATAAGTTTCGCGCTATTCCTTCAGCTAATCTCTGCGCACCTACGCTAATTGCGGGTATATCGCCGCTAATTAAGCCATGACTGAGAGAGGCTGCATAGTTAAAGCAATATATATTCTTCAGATAGGGCGCTGATGAGGGTATTTTTTCCAGAAATTCAAAATGAGGACCAAGAAACGGGAAAGCATCCATTTTTTGCTCGAGCGCTGTTTCATGTTTTCCCAAAACATCACTCCAAAGCATAATGGTGTCGATTAAATTGTGAAGCTCGGGCTGTTCAACACCATTAAATGCATAGCCAGTTGCCAAAATAATATGATCGCAGAGGAACACTTGACTAGAAGTGGTGATCTCTACCCGACCATTTTTTTCGCATGCCGTTTCGATGATGCTATTAGGATAAAGCTTGACGTTTGCCTGCTTCTTGAGTCGTTCGATTGAGCTCAGAGGAACCGAGCTGCCAAAAGCACGGATGAGTTTAAACAGTTCCCATCGCAGTTCGTTGCTGAGATTGTAAAATCCATATGCGCCTCCTAGATTTGACAGATACCAACTTTTCGTCATGAGAGAAGGCTTTGAGCGACGCATAAGCATAGCGACAGAACGGGCACCCTGTTCCAAGGCGTAAGCGGCCGCATCAAATGCGGATGCTCCAACACCCACAAGTATGATATCTTTATCTTTAACTGCCTCTGAGTCGAGAGTTTCACCCGTATGAGTATACCTCGATGCTGGAAGGCTGGTAACGAAAGAAGGAATCTCAAAGCCACCAAAGCCACTTCGTCCCGTTGCCAACACTAGCTTGCGGGTAAAGATTTCACAGTGTTTACCATGTTTTTCGATGCTCAGTCGCAGCAGGTCCTTGTCAGAAGTAATGGAGGTAAGGCGGCATTCGTTCTCGACTGGTAGATTGAGCACCTTTCTGTACCACTGTAGATAGTCTGCCCACAAAGTAGTTGGGACTTTCTGCAGCAACTCCCAAGCTTGCCCATCAAATTGAGCTGTATACCATGCGTGAAACGTCAACGCAGGTATAGATAAAGCAGGCCCCATAAAATGCTTGCTCGACCGTAAAAACTCCATGCGAGCAGTAGTCGACCACGGTCCCTCAAATCCCTCTTTGTTTTCATCGAAGATCCGGATGTTGAATATCCCCTGTCTAAAAAGTGCAAAACCTGCAGTTAAGCCGGCCATTCCGCCACCTATGATAACGACATCATACGCATCACAGATACCGGTAAGCCAGGGATGCGGGGGATATTCGATCATCTCCAAATCTTCATAAAGAGATCGTTCCAAATCTGCCAGATTTAACACAGTTGGACTCATTGAATGTATTACGAGAGAATAACTCAGTATAAGTGATGCGCAAATAAAGATCTTCATGGTATTTTCTCCAAAACTATACCTTTTTAACGTAACATACATTGTTACACTGTAGCAAGAATTAACAGTGACTGGTAATGAGAAAAGCCGTAGAATGGTATACGCTCATGACTCACCACGATTTTGCTCAAAGCTTGAACTCTGCTAAAGCTATTTCTTCTTGAAAAATTAGTTGCTTTTTTTGTAGATTTGTGTTGAAATTAACCTAACTACTGCAAAAGTCAGTACAAGTATTATTCAAAGTGAGGTTATTATGAACATGCGTATGACGGTTTGTCCGCTTCAACTTAACAGAGTTGCTACCTTCCCCTTGAATCATTTACCTTACCCTAAGAAATAGAACCTATCTTTCTGGGCTCAGCCCTCCTTCTTTCTCTTTCATTAATTTTTTTGTTATTAATTTTTATATTTATTTTTTTTGAAAGAGAACTATTATGTTTTGTTTAGAACTACTATTATTTGCTCAAACTGCCCTGTCAATGAATATGCCTTTGGACCGGAGCATTGATCGGCCAATTCCACTGCAAGCTGAGCGGATGCCTATTTGTCCAATCGTTATAAGTACAGCGTGGAGCTTAGTTAGGGGTAGTCGTCCACAGAGTGATCTCCTCGGCCAGAGCGATAGTGCATGTCCAAGAATATAGTTGTAGAACTCCTGGTGGTATGCTAAGTACAATACCACCAGGGGTAAGTTATGAGATTGGAAGGGATTATTATGAAACACACACTTTTGGTTCATTGTGGTAGAAGTATAGATGTGCAACGAGCACTGTGCTTCTCTCTTTATACTCGAATCGGGACTTAGTCCGCCTTCTTCCTTTAAGTTTTGTTGTTGTGCATTACAGTAACCTTATTTGAAGGAAGACAGTATGATTATGATACTTACAGTGCTGAGTATGGCACTCTGTCTCAATGCAATGAATGATCCGGAAAAAGAGCAAACCATTAATGAAAGCATCATAGAACATGATGCCAAAACCTGTTGCATCTGCCTTGATTTGGTATAGGGCGCTCTTGAGAGTGTGGCGTGTGATCACAGTATTCATCATGCCTGCTTTGTTCGGTCGATTGAAACTGATGGTAAGATATCTTGTCGTCTCTGTAGGGGGACCGTGTGGAGACGATCTTCAGCTGAGAATCTTTCTCGCGATCAGGACATTACTGATTGGTTGAGCCTGCCTTGGAATCGTTTCTAATCTACTCGGGCACCATACCTCTGGTGCCCGAACGGTATCGTATCTTTTGCTAAGTGCTTTCGAATTTTTTTTAACATTTAACTGTTAGTTGACTTGCACTCATTTTGAGTGCGGTTCCAGAAAAGGATTTTGGGTTGTTGTTGCATTCAAATACAATAAAAAAGCAAAGCTATTGCTTATCGCTCTTCACTTAAAGATAAGAGTGGTTGCTTTATTTCTTTGCAGGCACATTCGATTTTCGGTTTTTCTTGCTCCAATTCAAAAGAAATTCCAACGAGAACTATTTTTTTCTTGGTGAGAAGGTATTTTTCATAGTACTGCTTGTCTTCAATCTGTTTCAATGCTGCTTGTGCGTTGGCACGGAGTTTAAACTCAAAGATGAAGATGTGCGTGTCAGTAGTTGCAACCATATCTATGCGTCCCTTATTGGTGAGGACTTCTGAGTTGGCATCTATTGCAAATAAGGTGCAGAGCAATTGAAAGAACTTATGATAGAACTGTTCATTTTTTGAATCGAGAGAATAGGGTATGTGCGCAAAGAGAGATTGCAGGATATTGCAGAATACAGGGATGTTATTATCCGTAAGTGCATGTTTTAGTTGAGAGATGGTCGATTCAATCGTAGATAGATTTGTTTGGGATAGACTGATTAGGAGGTATTTGTTAAATGTATCTTTGACCTCGGCATTTGGAAAATCGAGCGTATATAATTTAGCTTTTTCGTCATACGCTGAAATCGTAAGATATCCCGTCTGATAGAGTAGAGGGATTGCTGGGATATCTGAAATTTCAACAGTACCGAGTGCTTCACTGCTGAGTTCTACTGTCTTGAGATTGTCGAGTGAATGATATTGTTTGCGTAACAAAGGGATGAGGAAACTAGGAGTTCCCGTCTCAAGCCAATAATTATGTTGTTCTTTTTGAAACAGGTAATGTGAAACCGAGTATGGATTGTAGACTTTGCTTTCTTTTGCAGAAAAACGATAGCCATTGTACCAGTATCTCATTTCCTGAAGAACATTATCAAATGTCTGATTTCTCTGATGAGCAATGATTTTAATATAGGGAGAAAAAAAGTGTATAATTTCTTCTTCTGTGTATCCAAGAAGCTCGGCAGCAGCCTTATCCATCGTTAGATCATTTAAATTGTTGAGGCCCGAGAACAATGAGGTTTTTGAGAATTTAGTTACCCCCGTCATAAAAATAGCCCGCAGGTAGGCATTACTACTTTTAAGCACGCTGAAAAAGTCTTTAAGAATTTTGCGATTTTCTTCGGCGATAGCTGGAGTATCCAATGCCCTCAGAATTGGATAATCATACTCATCAATAAGGACAACAACGGGATTGCGCTTTGCTAAATGAGTAACAAGTTCTATAAACATAAACCCTGGAGATGGTGCCATCGAAACATCTATACCATGGGATTTGGCAATGGTCGCTAGCTTGTAGGAGAGAGTTTTTATTAATGCAGAAGGTGAGGCACTATCAAGCTCGGAAAAATCGAGGTCTATCACGGGATATTCTTGCCATTCATAATTGCTTGAATCTTCTATCCACAGGCCTTTAAATAGATGTCTATGGCCGAGAAAAAGAGATTTTAATGTCGATATAAATAGTGATTTACCAAAGCGCCGCGGTCGTGATAGAAAATAGAAACGACCAGTGGTGATCAGCTCATAGATAATCTCAGTTTTGTCCACATAGACATACCCATCGGTTATCATAGTCTCGAAGCTGCTGATATCGCGGGGTAATTTCTTCATCTGGGTCTCGTAAAAATGCGTGGTCAATAAATCTCTTGATTCAATGATAGCAAAAATGTAGCCGTGTGCCAATTAGCTCTTGTATGGAAGGTGTGACTGAAGTGCTACCGTAAGTTAATTTGAGCTTATAGTGTATCAATCTTGCTGCTAAGAATTGTTTTTGAAAAGGAATAGCGAAATTTCAACGAGCTTAGAGAGGATCTAATTGCTCTTTCTGGTGCTATTGAGAAGTGCAAAAAAATTTTCTGAAGAGTTCGCAAGGATGATGAAAGCAAGTAATTGTTGAAATGAGAACGATGGATTGTGGTTTAGTAGCACTGGGCCAATAATTAATGCGAGAAGCAGTTTCAAGCAGCGTTAGCAGCTCCTCGTATGAAAAAAACATAGAAAAAAGTTATTATAAAACGAGCTATGGAAAAAATCAGCTTAGATGAACAAGCCCTTTACATAAAGGAGAGCTCATTAGGCCTTTTCAATATTCTGCAATGATACCCTGTCGAGGTACTTCACTCCCATTAGAAGAAGCAGATGTTTCATATGTCGAAGCCGAGAAATGAATAAGCATTAGTTTTTCACCTTATTTCTTATGGAAAGTTTGCATTTTTAGCAAGTTTGTGTTTGAATTAACTCTAGGTACCGCATAGAGCAGTACAAGTACTTAATTCAAAGTGAGGATATTATGAAGACGATGCTTTGTCAGCTTCAGCTTACTACTGTAGTTAACTCCTACCTTCCTCAAAACTCCTGGTATCTTATCTAGAATTCATCTATTCGGGCTGAGCCCTCCTTGTTTCTCTTTCATTACAAGTTTTTTTATCAATAATTTTGATTTCCTGTTTTTTTGAAAGAGAACTACTATGTTTTGTTTAGAACTATTGTTATTTGTGGAAACTGTACAATCGATGAATAAGACTTTGACCAAGCCGGATATGCAGCAAGCTGATCGACCTGCTCTACTGCCAGCTCCACTGGTGCCTGTTGGGGGAGTATATCTGTTGAGAAAAGCTCAAAAGAGCTGTCCTTATAGCGGCGCCGCGAGTCTTCTTAGCCAGCCAGATGGGGCACTGTGCACAAGATATTAGACATCTTCTGGTGGTACTTCATGTGAGGAATATGGAGTACCACCAGTGAACTTATTTGAGGAGTTACTATGAAACACACATTCTTGATTCGCTTTGATAGAGCTGCATATTCTGCTCTGTGCATCTACCTTTATACTCCACTCGGGTCCTAGTCCGCCCTGTTTTCTTTCAATTTTTTTATTGGTATCAGTACTACATTTTTTTGAAAGAGAACTTATGTTACTTAAGACAATTATGATAATCCTAAGTTTGAGCGGTTTCATGCAAGCAATGCACGAACGATTGCTCGAGGAACAACAGGTGGCTGTTGTGGTGTGTAGCATCTGCAGCAAACCACTCTTAGAAGATCTGGATGTAAGTGGGCGGGCAATGCATCGAGAGTGTGCTCAGGAAAACCCAATGGTTCCCTGTCCACTTGGGCGCCTGGCTAAGCAAGCCGAAAAGCGAGCTCGCCTTTGGAATTCAGATATTTCGATGTGGCTCTTTCTGAGCCATGCCAGTTATGGGGACTAATGGGTCGGGCACTGTAATGGTGCCCGAACTATATCTTTATCGTATCTTTTGCTAAGCTGGTGGTCAGTTTAAAAGAGGAATGCTATGGATCGTTATAAAAGTGCACTTGTCTGGATAGATCTTGAGATGACGGGACTCAATCCAGAGCATGATACTATTTTGGAGATAGCTACGGTAGTAACTACCAACAATCTCGAGATGATTGCTCAGGGGCCTTCATTTGTTATTCATCAACCAGATGAGCTTCTTGCTCAGATGGATAGCTGGAACCAAGAGCATCATACTAAATCTGGTTTGGTAAAAGCGGTTCGAGAGTCAACGGTTTCACTGAAAGATGCCGAAAAAGCTACTCTTGCCTTTTTACAGAAGCATGCTCACAAAAACTTTTCACCGTTATGCGGTAATTCTGTATGGCAGGATCGCATCTTTTTAAAGAAGCATATGCCGAGTATCAATGAGTTTTTAAACTATCGTATTATAGATGTCAGCTCAATTAAAGAGGTCATTAAGCGTTGGTATCCCGAAAGTCCGTATGAGCACTTTGTGAAGGTCGAAAATCATCGAGCTCTTGAAGATATTCTTCAGTCAGTAGAAGAGTTGAAGCACTATCGTACCTATTTCTTCACTGGGCAGGTATGATTCTTGTCCTCGTAGCATTTGGGTTATTAGCAAGCGCGATTTCGACCAACAAAATTATTCTCTATTCGCTTGCTCCCGAGTTTCTCGTTGCGATACGCATGACCCTAGCAGCTCTTATTTTATGGTTCTATTCATTAATTCATACTAGACATGCATTGCAATGGGGCCGTATACGCAGTTATTTTTCTTTGTTAGTACTTACAGCTCTGTTTACAACCTTCTTTCCTTCTAATTTAAAAGCGTATGCATTGGCTCACATGCCATCATCGAAGATGGCCTTCTTTGGCACTCTTGACCCCTTTGTTACCGCACTCTATTCTTATGCAATGCACAAAGAGCGTTTAACTGCTCGAAAATGGATCGGTATGATACTTGGGTTTGTGGGAATGCTGATCCTTATTGTTAAGACAACACCTTTAGATGAACAATTCAAAGCATTTTCTGTGGTATCCTATCCTGAACTAGCGGCATTTTGGGCGATTGTGCTCAGCAGGTTTGGGTGGATTAATGCTCAACAGCTTTTAAAGAAAGATCTTTTTAGTCCTATTCAAATGAATATTATTTTGATGGCTCTGGGAGGAATCGTCTCCCTTGGTGCAGCAGTAATGAGGCATCAGATGACCATTGTATCTCTTTCTCAGGCACCGCTTACCGTGTTACAGTCTTTTCCGCTCAATCTTGTGGGGGCGGATATGCAACTTATTATTTTTCTTTTGTATACTATTATCGTAGGCAATGTGTTTGGCTATACTCTATATGCAACGGTGCTTAAGCGGTATAGTGGGACGTTTATAGCATTGACAGGCTTTTCAATACCGATTTTTGTGCATATTTTTGGGTGGCTTTTTCTTAATGAGCAGCTTTCCTTTACGTTTTTTGTCTCTTGTCTTATTACCTTTGCAGGCTTGTTAGTATTCTTTTATGATGAGAAAAAAGGACCGAGGTAATTCTTTACACCACCCATGAAGTTCCCTTACACTGAATAAGTAAGGAGTACTGGTGATGAAAAAATTAATAGTCTTTGTCTGTTTAGGTATGAGTCTTCATGGGGAACGAGCTTCTAAGGGAGCTCTCATCGAAGCTTTGTTTATACTGCAAAATAAATATTCAGAGACTCAATCATATGTGCGAGAGCTTAAAAAGTCACTTACCGAATCATGTCTTGCGGCAAGCAATCAAGATTTTGCTGAGAAAAAAACCGCTGAAGCTACCCTTGGCTTGTATCATAGTCATCTTCAATGTATCATCTATCCTGACTTAATTAAAGAATTAGAAGAGCTGCAAGCAAGAGTTCTGAAGGATATAGACTGTCTTTCTGCCGAGAATCCTCAGCTTTCGTTTGCGAAGATGAGAGAAAAAGTTGATTTTGCCTTTCTTCTTAAAGATAAGGTGTCAGTTGTTTCTCGTTTCCTCGCTCTTATTTTTGATATTGATAAAAAGGAATGCGAGCTCGAGCGCAAACGAGCTGAGCTGAAAAGTAAGCAGAAGCGCACCGATGAAACTGCAGCTCAACGCAAAAGTGCTTTGAGGCTTTCAAAGCAGGTCCAAATGCTCCAAAAATCAATTAGCTATGATAAAAAGAGGGTTCGCTCTCTACGCTCAACTATCCGTAAAATCGATAAAGAGTTATATCCTGGAAAGGAACGTAATGATCGACTCTTTCTCGATAAAGTGACCTGCTTTAAGAGCTAGTTTCCTTCGAATTCTTTGCTATACTTATGAGTGAGGTCTTCATATGTCTGAATTTCTGGTACTTCCCTATGTCCTTGGTATGCTCATTAAAGATGGCAAAGTACTGCTTTTACGACGTTCTCATACAGGATTTGGCGATGGGATGTATGCACTCCCTGGAGGGAAGATTGATGACAATGAGTCTCCCGTCCAAGCGATAGTGCGTGAACTTGCTGAAGAAATTGGTATTGCTATTTCTTGTGAGAATGTGGAATTAGGAACCATCTTTTATTTTCAGGGTTCGACTCGTGAGTGTGTCGCTTTTGTCTTTAAAATTACTGCGTGGGAAGGTGAACCATACAATAAAGAACCCCAGAAGCATGATCACTGTGCATGGTTTTCGTTATCTGCCCTGCCTGATACAGTGCTGCCTCGGCACGTGAAGATGGTGCATAATGTCAGAGCTGGTATTTGCTATGCGGATGAGGGATTTTAAGAAAGTGGGTTGGGGGTAAATGCAATGAAGCTTTTAAATGATCCCCTCTTAAGAGAAGCATAGGCAGCCAAAATCTCTTGCATTGTCACTGCCTTAAGATAAATCTTTCTACTCCAGATATTTTTAATTTTTTGAACGGGTGGTTCGCTTGGACCAAGGAGAACCATCTTTCTTTGATGCGTCTCGATAAAAGATTTGATTTCTTGGGCCACACGTGCAGCCTCTTTGATAACGATCTCTTCATCTTCATGCTTCAATTCTATTTCTGCAAAACGGACACAAGGTGGATAGTTTACGAGGCGTCTATTTTTTAATTCTGAGTGATAAAACTGAGGATACTGTTGTTCGGTAATAAACTGAAAGAGCGGATGGTTAATCATTGTCTGAACAATAACCATGCTATCTGCCGACTGTCGCCCTGCACGCCCAGAAACTTGAATGAGTTGCTGGAGCGTTACTTCTGCTGCGTTATAAAAGGGAATGCTCAAATTAATATCGGCCCATAAAATACCAACGAGTGTAACTTTTGGAAAATGATAGCCCTTAGTGATTGTCTGAGTTCCGACAAGGATATCGATCTTACCTTCTTCAAATGCTTTGAGTGTTTGCGTCCATTGTTTTTTATTGACCGTTGTATCAAGATCTGCTCGGGCAATCGAGGCATGAGGAAACATTTTTTCAAGAAGGCTGACAACCTGTTGAGTTCCTATCCCTTTTTTGAGAAAAGTGCCTGCTGTGCACTGGATACAAGTTTCGGGCAGGGGAAGAGTGAATGAGCAGTAATGGCAGAGTAATTTATTGTCGTTATGAAGTGTGAGGCTTACTGAGCATTGAATGCATTGGGGAATCGAGCCACATGATTTGCATTGAATGAAGAAGCTGAATCCGCGCCGATTGAGAAAGATAATAGTCTGTTCTTTTTTAGCAAGCTGATTTTTTATTCCTTCTTCAAGCTCCTTGCTAAACCAAAAATAGCGACGCTGTTTTTGCTCGGTGAGTTTGATCACGCGAACGGTCGGAAATGCTCCCGAAAATCGTTTTGTTAATGAAAAAGAATGCCATCCTCGATGCTCCACATTATACAATGATGAGATTGAAGGAGTTGCTGAACCTGCTACGAGAGGAATCGCAGAAAGTTGAGCGCGCAGTAAGGCAGCTTCCTTTGTATTTACACGAGGATGTTTTTTTTCTTGAAATCCAACATCATGCTCTTCATCGATAAGAATTAGTCCGAGCTTTGGAATTGGTAACAGTATCGGTAAGTGAACACCGATAATAAGAGCAGACTTATTGTTAAGGAGATGCTGCCAAAGTGCTTTCTTTTCCGTGATACTCGTAGCTGAATGAAAGCTAAAAATAGGTATATGAGCAGGGAGCTGACTTTTGAGTATACGAGTAAATTGGACTGCAAGGGATACCTCTGGTACTAAGAAAAGCGTACTTTTATCAAGCGATGCAGCTTCTATAATCAGTTTTTTATAGACTTCAGTTTTACCCGAGCCAGTTACCCCCTGAAGAAGTGCAGGAAAATATACCCCCTCCTTCAGTGGAGGTATGAGAGCATCTACCACTTTCTGTTGTTCATCGGTGAGCTGCGTTGTAGGTCGGTCTGACAAAGAAACTTCTGGGACGGCTGTTTCAAGCTCTTTTTCTCGTAAGAAATGACGGATACGGTAGAAGAAATGGCTTGGTTCAAGTGCATAATAGTCGCTTAGCTTAGCGATATAAGCTGTATACAGAGGGTCGGTCGGAAAGAGATCTTTTGAGAGTGCTTCACGAATAATGAAATCGACAGGGCCCGTTTCAGCAAATACTTCCTCGATGATTCCTACTTCCTTTCTTTTTTGCAAGGGAACTTCAACGATGGTACCCACCAGATTGTCGCCGATCCAGCTTTCTGGGATAGCATAGGTAAGTGGTTCTTTTAATCCAGAAAAGAGCTTAACGCGTATATACATGCTATAACTGGGTATATTTGGTAGATCTGCCCCTGGCTTTTTCTACTGGATACTTTGCGCTATTAAGAGCCATTTTTGCTTCGATAGCTTGTGATAAATCAATATTGTAGCGTGTACAGAGTCCTAATAAAAGCAGTGCTATATCGGCAACCTCATGTTCAACATCTTGTCTGCGTAGTTCAAGCTCCTTAATAGATTCCTGATTGCCTGTCCACATGAAGAGCTCCATCAGCTCAGCTGCTTCAGCAGTAATTGCCATCGACAGAGACTTTGGTGTGTGAAACTGCTGCCATTCGCGGTCTTCGACAAAGCGCGAGAACATATCCTTAACCGATTGTATGGTGGTAGTTTTATCTGACATGAGTTGTTCCTTTGGTAAAAAGCTCCTTCAGTTTAGCATGTAAGGTAAGGTAATTCAAAAGCAGTAGTAGAGAAAATAAAAAGAGCTTAGACGGTACTCAAAATTCTTAGGCTACATCAAGAACTGTAGGGCAGGGGGTAGACTGCTATGGGTTTTCACGAGCAGTCCTAAGAGGCTGAGAAAAAGGTTTGGTATCATGAAATAGCTCTTAGACTCAAGCTAGCATAAAAGAGTAGTGCGAACTTTTATCTGCTAACATGACAAGAAGCAGAGAATGAGCTATACAGTTTTTAGGCACATTCACCTGAATAATGGCTATAGATAAAACTTATGAGGACCGCTTAGAGGGCAAATTAAACAAGGAGTGGAAAATTTAAAGCAAAAAGATGTCTTTTGCAAATTAAACGTCTACAATCCTTGTAGCAATGGGTAATAGTCGATGTATATAGCTGCCAGTTGAAAAAATTTTGTACATGTCTTATAGTTAATTGTGCATATTTCCCTGATAAATGAAAACGTGAGCATAATTAAGATGTTTGTTAAGCTTTTCCTAAGTCATTATCTATCTTTTGCTGCGATAGTGCTTTCCTGCTGCTACTGTTTTTTCATGTTGGGAGTTTGTACGCGCGGTATCTTCAAGGCGCCTGCTCAACAACGTACTCCCTTCGTGTTGTTGCTGATTTTTGTTATTGGGCTACTCTTCAACTATTCATGTCATATATTCTCTTTCATTTTGCGCGAAGTTTTAAGCTCTCAAGCGCAGAGCTCTTTGTTTTTATTTGCGTGGTATCTTGCCTGGGGATTGTACATAACAACCATTCAAGCATTTGCTTTATTTTTTGAATATTTTTATCAGAAGCGTCTTAAACTAAGTATTTCTCGTGCAATTCATGGTCTTATAAATATTGGTCTGTCAGGTCAATTTTTGTATCTTGCATTTGCGCGTACTTACGGGCTGAAAACGTTTCAGTTTGAGGCGACATTAATAAAAGTAGTTTATTGTTATTTATTTATTGTCGTTCTACAGCTCCTTTATGGGATCTTTACAGCACCAAAACCTCGCATAATATCCAATCAGATGCGTTATCTGAACGTATTTTTAGTGGTATACCTGTTGCTTGAATTGGCAATTATCGTAGGTGTAAACATAAACTTATTTGGTGCTTATCTCCATTCATTTGATGCGCTGATTGCCTTATTGGATTGCTCTGCAGTATATGCGATGAGCCGGATGTGCTCGCACTTCTTGCGCCAGGACGTTGAATCGAAGGAAAAGTTCAACTTTAGTGCCCAGTTTAAAGATATTTTGGAGCAGTTGAGTTATGCTACCACATTGAAGGAGCTTGCTCATCTTTCTCAAACATTTTTTCAGGCTGCTTTTGGGATCCCTCTGAATCGCACCCGATTATATTTAAGAAAAATGGAGCAAGACTTTGTGTATTCTAGTATTGCTCATACAACCAACATAGAGCGTTTTATTGGCGAGTTTGAGAATCAGGGAGTTACTGAGACATCTAAGCTAATTATTCGCGGTGAAGTTGAGCTTGTCCAGTACTATGAAGGTGACGAGAAAAGCCGGGAACTGCTTGATTTTCTCAGCGAGATTAATGCAGAAATATTTCTGCCAATTTTTGAGCGTAATACAATTACAGCCTATATCATTGTTGAGCAAGATGCTCGCCATCAGAAGCTGTTTACTCATAAGGAACGCGATGAGATGCTTGAATTCGCCACTTATTTAAGTAATGCCATTACTATCTTAAAAAACGGTAAGAGCGAATCTATGCATCAGCACCAGAAAGAATTAGCAGAGAAAACTCACTGATAAACGAAATTAATCAGGCTAAATCAATGTATTGATCCGTCATGCACTCAAAAAAATGGGTAAATCTGGGTATCTTACAGGTTCCTCAATTTACCATGTAAGGTAATTCAAAAGCAGTAACGCAAAATAAAAAGAGCTTAGATGTTATTCTAAGCTCTTAGTCTTATCTCGGATCTAGCTTGCTTTAGATGTGCGGAAAGTACGGAGGTCTTTCCATTTTTGAGAAGCTATGAGCTTCCTTGTTTGCATCGACGCTGACTTTGCCTTGCAGTTGCATCATGCTTGTGAAAACCAATACAGCTGCGAGAACGCTAAATAATTTAGCCATTGCTACTCCTTTAGAGTATTAAAATGTTGATACTACAAACTACTACAGTCAAGGTCAAATTCAACTTTCATTCTATTACACCTTTGGTGAAAGTCAATGAAAAAGTGAAGAAATTATACCTCGTTTTGAATGATTCAATAAGAATTATTAGATATCAAAGATTCTCCCTTTTTCTAGGGGGGGTTTTGTGGTTTAATTGTCAAACAAGAATACAAAAAGGACGGTTACAGATATAAAGTCACCTTAATTCACTAGCATTAGGCAGATGAAGGTAGAGGGGGCGGTTCGAGCTAATATTTGTTTAGTTGATAAATCATGGATGGTACCAAATACTACAAAGTTATGCATTGTTGAAAGTTTTCATAACTTACGGATCATTTGGCAAGAAGATTCTATATTCAAGAAGTATAAGTAAATTGTACTATTCGTAAGCTTAAATAAAAGTGGCATTCAAGATGATCTATTAAGCAGAATTATGTTTAACAAATTGTTGTTTTGGCCCGGCAATTTTGTATTGTGTCAGAAGCAAGTCTAGCCTATCTTAAGAAAGGGGAGCGCTATGCTAGTAAAGACGCCAATGATAAAACGTATTCCGCTGCTGTGTTTTATTGTAGTCCTATTAGGAATAGTGCTTAATGTTGGTTACTATGCCGGTTCGTTGGTGTTGAATATTAAAGGTGACATACCGCAACTAACATTCATGTGCAGAATTAACTGGTTCTTATATATTAGGACCCCTCAAAGTATGGCTATTTTATGGAATAAGTTTAGAAATCAGAATAAAATTGCCGCATTGCTCGGAGTAAACCGATCTTCAGTCAATCGGCGCTGTCAGGAATATAATCTAGTTGCTTAAAGCATACGCTTGAAAAATTGAGAAGAATGGAGTGTGCGTTTAATGAGAATTTCGAGAAAAACGAAAAGAGCTTAGGTTTTAACCTAAGCTCTTAGTCCTGTATTAAATCAAGCTTACTTTAGATATGCGGAAAGTACGGAGGTCTTTCCATTTTAGAGAAGCTATGAGCTCCCTTGTCCGCATCGACACTGACTTTACCTTGCATCATGCTGGTGAAAACCAGTACAGCTGCGAGAACGCTAAATAATTTAGCCATTGCTACTCCTTTGAGAGTATAAAGAGTTGATACTACTAACCACTACGGTCTCTGTTAATTTCAATTTCATAATTCATTCTAGTACAGTTAAAATGAATGTCAATACAAAAGTACAAGAAAACTATGCTCATATCATTGATTTAAAAACAGTATCTTGCAAGCGGGATCACTCGCTTTTCAGATGGAAAAGATTAAGTGAGAAGAGCTTGGTATCAAAGCCTCATTGTTTTGTTGTGATCGATCAGTGTGAATTTTTTGAAAACAACTTATTTAATTTATTGCGTTGACGTTCTGATTGGCAATTGATTATCTTGTGAGAATGGTTTATAGTTAATAAGAATACTTACACGCTAATACATAGGAAAGTATGTCTGGAGTAACTGATTTATTTTTCGAGCTTTTCCGCAACAATTATCTTTTGCTCATGATCATGGTTGTATCGTGGAGCTCTAACCTCTTTGTTTTGGGTTTTTGTACAAAGTATCTTTTTAAGGCAGCCGCGGCAAAACGTATACCTTTACTCTGTTTTACTTTATTTCTTATAGGAATCTTGCTTAACAATAGTTGTTATACGATACGATTTGTTACTCGGCTTATAATGGGCATAAAAGGTGAGATACCCGAGTTAACCTTTTTATGTAGGGTTAATTGGGGGTTGTATATTAGCACGTATCAGGCACTCGCACTTTTTTTCGAGTGTCTCCATCGGCGAAGTTTGAAGGTTACGACGTATCACATATTCCATGGCCTTATTAATCTTGGTCTCTCTTTTGCGTTTTTATATCTTGCTTTCTTTAAATATGGAGTGTCGTCTGCAAGTGATGAAACGCTTCCTTTTGAGCTCGGTCTTATTAACGCTGTCTACGTCTATTTGCCTATACTATTTGCGCATCTCTATTATAGGACGTTCCTTAAATCTCAGATTCACGAAGTACCGCGTATTTTGAAAAATCAGTTGCACTACTTGAGAAATTTCTTCATAGCCTATTTATTGCTTGAAACCGTAAATAACAGTATTACGCAGCCGGTTCTCTTTGGTAGCTACCGTTATGCTATTGTCGCATTAACAACTTTGATCGGAAGTTATGCCATATTTTTCTCCTGCAAGCGATTGTTGGGCCTGCGTTTCTTAAACTTACGCGAGGATGTAGAATCGAAGGAAAAGTTCAATTTTATTGTCCAGTTTAAAGATATTTTAGAGCAGCTGAGTTATGCTACCGCATTGAAGGAACTTGCTCATCTTTCTCAAACATTTTTCCAAGCTGCTTTTGCGATCTCTCTCGGTCGTACTCGATTGTATTTACGAAAAATGGATCAAGAACAAGATTTTGGATATTATGATATTGCGAATGTGACCAGCAATGTAGAGAATTTTATTGGTAAGTCTGAGAACCAGGCTATTACTGAGGCTTTAAAGACATCTAAAATATTTATTCGAGATGAAATTGAGTTTACTCAATATTATGAAGGAGACCGCACAAGCAAAGAGATTCTTCAGTTTCTGAGTGTTATTAATGCTGAAATATTTCTACCTATCTTTGAACGTAATACAATTACAGCTTATATCATTGTTGAGCAGGATGCTCGCCCTCAGAAGCTGTTTACTAACAAGGAACGGGATGAAATGCTCGTATTTACCAGTTATTTAAGTAATATTATTAATATCTTGAAATACAGTAATATCGAGGCTATGCACCAACGCCAGAAGGAATTAACGGAAGAGCTGTATCATAAGCATCAAGAAATTAATCAGTATAAGGAATGTATTCGTTCATTCATGCGCTCGAATAAAGAACGTAAAACAGGTATTGTCTTTTACAAGCATCGCAAATTTACCGTTGCAAATGAAGCCGCACAGCAGCTTATTGGTATAGATTTGAATGCTAATGCTGGTCATGCACTGACGCTCGCATGTAAATCGGTAGCGCGGCGAGTGCAAGAGTACAAATTATCTCAGACAGCCTTTGCGCATGATAGTGCAGGAAATAGAATTATTATTGCGGGTATACCAAGCCTTGAGGAGCATGCGACTATTTTACTGATCTCCTATCCTGAAATATCTGATATCATGAAGTCGCAGTTTGATCAGCTTAAGGATCCTTCAGCCTGGGATTATGTATTATACCTAGAAACTACACAATCTGGTCAGCTTATTAATCAACTCATGCCTGGAACAGGAGAAAAGCTGCTTAATTATAAAATAAACCTGCTCGCGACTGCGTTGAGCAAAAAGGCAACACTCTTAGATATGGCAGAAGAAGATCTTCTATCAACGGTTGAGATATTGCATAGCATTAGCTTGCGTCAATCACTTACCGTGATGAAGTTGTCGCACCCTGAGAAGCATGAAGAATTTGCTATAAAGCTCTTTGGACTCAATCCTCTTATGCAAAAAGAGTCAGAGCCAGCTCTTCTTGAAAAGCTTGATAATACCGGTACGCTCTTTATTCAAAATATCGAATACTTAAGTCTTGAAACTCAGAACTATCTTGGAGAGTTTATAGCGTACGGATTCTTTCACCGGTATAAAAGTGATCATAAAACATTTAGCAATGTGCGGATTATCTGTTCTTCATCAAAGGATCTTAATGCGCTTGTTCTTGAGGGGAAATTTTCTAAGACCTTATTGAATGAGCTTCAAAAAACCTCATTGAAGATGCCATCATTCTCAACACTCTCTGAATCAGAAATTGATGCCCTTGCTCAAGGCTTTGCTGAACAGATGACCCTGAATGACACAACCTACAAAAATCTTCTTGCCTTGACAGAGAAGGATAAGATGAGACTCCTTGCTAATCGCCCCTTAAGCTTGCATGAGTTTCGAGAAAAGATCCATCAGCTCCTTATTACAAAGTCGGTCAGAAATAACATTGAAGATGTTACCGAATTTGATCCAGCCTACAATGTATCAGATCCTGATATAGCCCGTGCAGTGCGACTCGGTAAAAAGGCATTGCAAGACCCTCAAAGTATGGCTATTTTATGGAATAAGTTTAGAAATCAGAATAAAATTGCCACATTGCTTGGAGTAAACCGATCTTCAGTCAATCGGCGCTGTCAGGAATATAATCTGAAGTAAACTGATCTTCAAGCTAAGGCAGGCAGAAGAGTGCCCTTCGATGCTGAAGCATTAATCGACTTTTCTGAGCCAGGTTAATCACATTAGAAATTTCTAGCTTTCAATAATCTGTAAATTTTGTTATACTAGATAACACATTCTATTACTGGGGAAATTATGAATCAAGAAGCAAAACAAACTACTATTGAACGTATGGCTTACCGTGATGATGTCTTTATCATCGATGGATCTTCATTTTTATATAGAGCATATTATAGTATTCGAGCATTAACAACGAGGACAGGTATCCCAGTCAATGCAGTATATGGCTTTTGCCGTATGATACGAAAGCTGGTAGATACGTATAATCCTCAGTATCTGGTCCTTGTTTGGGATAGTAAGGGTAAGACTGTCCGACATGAGATCTATGAAGATTATAAAAAAACTCGACAGGCTGCACCCAACGACTTATTTCAACAGAAGGAGTTAATTCAAGAGTTTGCAGATATAGTAGGTATCAAGCAGCTTGCTACTCCTGCTATAGAAGCTGATGATCTTATGTACTCCGTAGCGAAGGAGCTTTCGCTGCAGTCACAGCGTTCTATTTTAGTAACGTCCGATAAGGATTTAGGGCAAGCTCTTGGCGAGTATGTGACGATCTTAGATCCCTTTAAGGATGCATTTGTAACACGGCGGTCTCTTGAAGAGAAGGTAGGATTCTCATTGGATAAACTGCCTTTCTATTATGCACTTGTGGGTGATAGTTCTGATAACATCCCCGGGGTTGCTGGTATTGGGCCAAAGGGAGCGCAAGGGCTGGTACAGCAGTTTTCATCCCTGCAGGATCTCTATGATCATTTGGATCAGGTACCTTCAGAGCGGACTCGGTTATTGTTAACACAGTCGAAAGCTAATGCCTTTTTAAGTGAGCAGCTTTTTACCTTGCGGACCTATGAAACCTATGCAACTCGAGAGAGCTTTCAATTTAGCGAATCCGACTGGGAAAAAGCCTATCCTTTCTTTCAAAAATTAGAATTTAAGAGTTTTTTGAAAGGTGCAGAATCTCTTCCAGCGGCCTCGGAAGTGACCTTGCCGCAGAAGTATACGTTTGTACTCGTTGATACGGGTGAGATGTTGGCCGAGGTATGTAATCAAATACGAAAGGCTGGACATTGCGCGATCGACACTGAAACGACTGGATTAAACCCGAGAGAGTCTCAGCTCGTAGGCATTTCAGTCTGCGTTGAAGAGGGAACTGCCTATTATATCCCTTTTGGACATATAACGATTGAAAAACAGATTTCAAGAGAGCTCGTATTTGCGTTGCTGCGACCATTGTTTGAAGATCCTTCTATCAAGAAATATTTGCATCATGCAAAGTTTGATGCTCTCATGCTTTCGTACGCAGGCATTTCGCTCAAAGGCATCAGTTTTGATACGATGATAGCTGCAAGTCTCATTGTAGAAGAGGGGCAAGGTAAAGGATTGAAAGCTCTTTCTGAATACTATTTACAGGAACCTATGACTTCGTTTGCTGAGATGGTAAAAAAGCATAAGTATAAGAACTTTTCATTTGTACCGCTGGGCCTCGCGACCGATTATGCTGCTGCCGATGCTCATCAAACCTTTAGACTGGTGAGGCTTTTTGAAAAAGAGTTACATGATCGAGGATTATACGACCTTTTTACGGGCCTTGAAATGAGGCTGATGCAGATTTTACAAGAGATGGAACTGACGGGAATAGCTCTCGATACTCATGAGTTGGCATCGATTAATACGGTGGTAACTCGTCAAATACAGGGTCTTGAAGTAGAGATAAAAGAACTGCTGGGTCCTGAGTATGCTCAGATAAACTTACAGTCACCAAAGCAGATTGAGGAACTTTTGTTCGTACGCTTACAACTGCCGGTAATTAAGAAAACAACCTCCCGTGGTGCATATTCAACTGACCAAGAAGTGCTTATGGCTCTTGCTCAGCTTCACCCTGTTCCGGCGCTTATTATGAAGCACCGCGAGCTCACTAAGTTGAAGAGTACCTACTTAGATGCTTTAGCAGAGTGCGTCTATGAGGGTCGTGTCCATACGACTTTTAATCAGACGCTCGTAGCTACGGGGAGGCTTGCAAGTTCAGATCCGAATCTCCAAAATATTCCCGTAGATCAGTTTGCACTGCGAGGGGTATTTAAACCAAAACCGGGGTACGTATACCTTTCCGCCGATTATTCACAGATTGAGCTGCGTGTTCTTGCTTATCTTTCACAAGATGAAACGCTTATCCAAGCATTTGCTGAAAAAAGAGATATTCATGCTTTGACCGCAGCAGGACTGTTTAAGGTGCCGCTCGATCAGGTTACCCATGAACAGCGACAGCTGGGAAAGCGTATCAATTTTAGTATTTTATATGGGCTTACCGCTCATGGTCTTTCGAAAGACCTGGGTATCAGCCATAGTTTGGCAAAGACCTATATTGAAAACTATATGGCACAGTACCCTGGGGTTGTAGCCTGGATGGACAGTGTTATTGAAACAACAAAAGAAAAAGGATACGTAGAAACTTTCTGGGGACGCAGGCGTGCCTTGCCAGGTATCTATGAACGAAATAAAACACTCTTTGACCAGGCTAAGCGGTATGCTATTAATACGGTAGCACAGGGTACTGCAGCTGAGATTATGAAGTGGGGAATGATGCACCTTGATGATGTGCTAACAAAACAGAGCTCTCCTGCCCGTATGATCCTCCAGATTCATGACGAACTGTTACTTGAAGTTCCTCGGGAAGATGCTGTGGCGCTTGAGCAGCTGGTAACTCAGGTGCTTGAGCGGGTTGTAGAGTGGAATGTGCCGCTTGTAGTAACAACGCGCACGGGTAACTCATGGCAAGAGGTTACCAAGTGATGAGCTTTTTAAGCTTCTTAAGGGGGCTGGTAAGAGATTGTCGAGTAGTAAGCAGATCAGCCCAAGGATCATCTTGAGTTTTTAGTCTTTCAAAAATCGTAGAAATGGTGTATTCAGTAGGGCTTAACGGCCCTGCTTCTATTTCATGCCAATGCAGTGGGGTTGCAACGGGTGCACCTTCCTTTGCCCGGACGGCGTAGGGAGCGACAGCCATTGCGGAATACTGATTGCGGAGCGTATCTATAAATATCTTATCGTGACGTTTTTCCTTACGAATTTCTTGAGTGGCCTTTTGGGGATATTCATGTATGATGATCTGAGCGCATAAATCAGCACACGCTTTGACATCGGGAAAGAGGAGAGTTCGATTAAGTGGCACAATTACATGCAGGCCACGCGAGCCTGTTGTCATGGTAAATGTACGCAGTCCTACTGATGCAAGGAGTTCTTTAAGCTGCAGTGCGAGAAATCGTATCGTCTTGAATGTCTCTTCTGTCAGACGAGGTGGATCAAGATCAAAAATCATTCTATCGGGGTAGTTCAGCTTATCGCAACGCCCAAGCGAGAGGTGAGGAGTTATGCATGCTTGGTTAGCAAGGTATACGAGAGTTGCTCTGTTTTGGCACAGTACAAACGTATTAAAGCCATCTTTTTTGGGAACCTTGCAGGTCTTAATCCATGAAGGGAAATACGAGGAGATATCTTTTTGGTAAAATGATTCTCCTGAGAGTCCTTCAGGAAAACGGTGCATCATGAGTGGCCGATCTTTAAGATAAGGAACCATCCTATCTGCTATTGAGTCATAATAATGAATGAGATCTCCCTTGGTGATACCGGGAGGGAGGAGCACTTTGTCTGGATGAGTAATGTCGACCGTATAGCGACCGATTGCAACTTTCACGATTCTTCCTCAATCTCTTCAACTGTTTTTCCGGAAACTACCGAGCGGGGCTCTTCTGTCGTAATAGATCCGGGAGCAGCCTCATCATCTTTCATCTTAAAAAAGAGCCATGAGTTTGGGGTAAAATGTGTCCGAACGAGCGCATAGCCACCATGGAGTTTTTTTCCATTGAGCCATACGGCGACTGTCCCTTTTTCTATACACCGAGAAAGCGGTTCGTCCTTTAAGTTTTTAAAGGTACCGGTATCCCAGATGATAACTCCTCCTGCTCCATAGTTTCCTTCGGCAATGACTCCCTCAAAAGAGGCATACTCAAGCGGATGGTCTTCTGTCTCGATAGCGAGTCGCTTATCGTGAGGATCGGTTGAAGGTCCTTTGGGTAACGCCCATGATTTAAGAACCCCTTCATCTTCTAAGCGAATGTCATAATGAAGTGAGCGAGCATCATGTTTATGAATGACAAATATCGGTTCTTTGTCAGGCCGATGAACTTTCCCTCGGGGTTCACTCGTTGTGCTAAATGTTCGTTTACTTTGATAACTCTTCAGTTTTTTGTTAACCATACAATTCCTCCATATGCTCTAAAGATAGAGAGACACGGCAAGTTTTGCAATCATTTTTGATTTCATGAAAAATTTTTAGGCAAACTCTTGTTTTGGCAAGTTCACTTTGATAAGGTAGGTCAAAAGTAGACTAGCGAATGTAGTCTAAAGGAAGAGTAAAAAAAGGGTATCAAATATATTTTTAGGAGACCGTATGAAGCAAAATGTGTATGCTCCGTGGAAGTTTTCAGTACTATTATTACTGAGCATTTCCGTCCCTCTGAAAGGGGAAATTGGAGCTCATTCGTTACCTCGTGGAGAACGGGGTCTATCAACGAAAGGCAAGAGTCCCATTCAGGATAATGGCCTGAATACTCAAGGAGGCAGATGCTCGTTGCCAAAGCATCTACAAAAAGAGCTTGCACAATTTGAACGTCTATTATCAAAAAAAGATAATACTGCGTTTATGCAAGAACTGCTGAGTGCTGATGAAGTGATAGACGCAGGGAAAGCTCTTGATGCAATGCAGCGTGTTGTACAGATTTTGCCTTCCTACAAACATATGTTCCCAGAAGATACCTATAATAAACTATCACGGGATTCAAAAGAATATATTGCCAGTCTGCAGGATGAACTTGCTACTAACGAATTTTTGAGCTCAGCTGCCGAGGCTGCCTATCGCTCTGTGAAAGATAAGCGCAAATGTGGTCCTCCTGGTCCTCGAGGAGATACCGGTGTAACCGGACCTACAGGGGCTACGGGCGAAATAGGTGAAGCCGGTCCTACTGGTGCAACGGGCGAGCGCGGAGCAACTGGACCTACAGGAGCCACGGGTGAAGCGGGTCAAGCCGGTCCTACTGGTGCAACGGGTGAGCGCGGAGCAACTGGACCTACAGGAGCCACAGGTGAAGCGGGTCAAACCGGTCCTACTGGTGCAACGGGTGAGCAGGGAATTCCTGGAGAACAAGGTAAGCGAGGAGTTCGTGGTCACCAAGGAGAACAGGGTCCCACTGGAGTAACCGGTGCAACTGGCCCTACGGGAGCTACTGGTGAACATGGTCATACGGGTGCTACAGGTCCTACTGGTGCTACTGGTGAAATGGGCGAAACTGGTGCAACTGGCCCTACAGGAGCAACCGGTGAGCATGGTCATACGGGAGCTACAGGCCCTACTGGCGCGACTGGTGAAATAGGCGAAGCTGGTCTTACTGGACCGACAGGCCCTACGGGAGATACTGGTGCTACGGGTGGAACTGGAGCTACGGGATCTACTGGTCCTACTGGTGCGACCGGTGAGCAGGGTATTCCTGGAGAGCACGGTAAGCGTGGTCCTCGTGGTCCGCAAGGCGAACAAGGTGCTACGGGTCCTACTGGTGCAACTGGAGAGCGGGGTATTCCTGGAGAACATGGTAAGCGTGGGCTTCGTGGTCATCAAGGTGAACAGGGTCCTACTGGCCCAACAGGCGCATCTGGTGTAACTGGACCAACCGGAGCTACTGGCATCGGTGAAACTGGAGCTACCGGAGCAACAGGATCTACGGGTCCTACAGGAGCAACGGGTGAGCGCGGAATTCCTGGTGAACATGGTAAACGGGGACTTCGTGGCCATCCTGGAGAACAAGGTCCTACTGGTCCAACAGGTGATACTGGTGCTCAGGGAGAAACTGGTCCTACAGGAGCAACTGGTCCTGCAGGAATCTGCGATCCTGGATGTACTGGACCAACTGGTCCTACAGGAGCTACCGGAGAAACTGGGGCTACTGGCGCGACTGGAGCAACTGGCCCTACTGGTGCAACTGGGGTACCTGGAGAGCAAGGTAGGCGAGGTCATCGCGGTCTTCAAGGAGAGACCGGTGAGACGGGTCCTACAGGAGCAACTGGTGAAGAAGGTGAAATGGGTCAAACTGGCCCTACGGGAGCAACTGGAGCAACGGGAGATACCGGAGTAACTGGCCCTACAGGGGCAACTGGTGAAAGAGGTGATACTGGTGCAACTGGTCCTACAGGGGCAACAGGCGCAACGGGAGATACCGGAGCAACTGGTCCTACGGGAGCGACAGGATTTGAAGGTGAAATGGGTCAAACTGGCCCTACAGGAGCAACTGGTGCAACGGGAGATACCGGAGCAACTGGTCCTACAGGAGCAACTGGATTTGAAGGTGAAAAAGGCGAAACCGGTCCTACAGGAGCAACTGGAGCTACCGGTGTAACTGGTCCTACAGGCGCAACTGGTGTAACGGGTCCTACAGGCGCAACTGGCGCTGGAGAGCAAGGTAAACGTGGTCGTCGTGGCCCTCAGGGAGAGACCGGTGTAACTGGTCCTACAGGCGCAACTGGCGCTGGGGAGACTGGGGCTACTGGTGCTACGGGTGCAACTGGCGTAACTGGTCCTACTGGAGCAACTGGCGAGAGAGGTCATACTGGAGTAACCGGTCCTACTGGAGCAACTGGAGTGCATGGTGCAACTGGTGCTACGGGTCCTACTGGAGCAACTGGCGAGAGAGGTCATACTGGTGTAACTGGTCCTACGGGAGCAACTGGAGTGCATGGTGCAACTGGTGCTACGGGTCCTACTGGTGCAACTGGTGAGAGAGGTCATGCTGGAGTAACTGGTCCTACGGGAGCAACTGGAGCGCATGGTGCAACTGGTGCTACGGGTCCTACTGGAGCAACTGGTGAGAGAGGTCATACCGGCGTAACTGGTCCTACGGGAGCAACGGGAGTTACCGGAGTAACTGGCAATACTGGTGTAACTGGTTCGACCGGACATACCGGTGCAACAGGGGTTACTGGTGCTACTGGTGCAACTGGCTCGACTGGAGTAACTGGCCATACAGGTCCTACGGGTGTTACAGGATCGACTGGCGTAACCGGTCCTACGGGAGCAACGGGAGTTACCGGAGCAACTGGCACTACTGGTGTAACTGGCCACACAGGTCCTACTGGTGTTACGGGCTCGACTGGTGTAACCGGTCCTACGGGAGCAACGGGAGCTCGAGGAGTTACCGGAGCAACTGGCGTCAGAGGTTCTACCGGTCCGACTGGTGCAACTGGGGTAACGGGTCCTACTGGTGCAACGGGTGCTCAAGGAGAACATGGTAAGCGCGGGCATCGTGGTCATAGTGGTCCACAAGGTCCTACTGGTTCAACGGGGGCGACTGGTGTAACGGGTCCTACGGGCGTAACTGGTGTTCGAGGAGTTACGGGTGTTACCGGTGCAACTGGTCCAAAAGGTCCGACTGGTGTAACAGGGGCAACAGGTTCTACTGGCCCTACAGGGGTAACAGGAAGCCAAGGTCCTACGGGTGTAACCGGAGTTACTGGACCAACTGGTGAGACCGGAGTTACCGGACCTACAGGGGCAACTGGATCTTGTGGTGAGCCTGGTAAGTCAGCAACTGATATTGGAGAACTGGTATTTACCACCTTTGATATGGCTAAAAAGTCAGAGTTGGCAGCATTCTTGAATGTATATGATTCTCAGCCTCCAGTAGCATTGCGCGGCTGGCCTATGAAGAAGAGTACACTTGAGCAAGAACCAATTAGCTTGTACTTTGAAATTCCTAAGGATTTTGAGTACAAAGGTGATGCCGAAGTTGACCTACACTTATTAGTTGCTAATACCTCAGAGTATCCTGTGACAAATAAGAAAATCAATGTACGAGTACGCGCTGATTATAAAGGTGATACTCAAGACTTAGGTTCATGCTTTATGGAATCGAAAGAAAAGCATGTAACAATAGAGGAGCCGCATTTGGCACTCAACTGTAAGAGACTGAAGCATTATCGAGTGACAGTTCCTCTTGATACATCAAAGATTGATGCACAAGATCTTGCGCTCTTTATCTTCGACCGTCATTCGCTTAATCCAGAGTTTGGTAATGCGAGCGAATACGATGCAGATATCTATCTAGCAGGCGTTACATTCCGCTATAAGCGAAAGGTACGCGACGAATAAGAAGTAACAGACTCTCTGACCCAGCGCTCACACAGCGCTGGGTCTTTTTTTGCTCGATGTATGTGCTCACATCAAATGTTATTTGAAAAAATATCTTTAAAAAAATTTAGCAATATATTGATTTGCGTCTTTGATTTTGCGTAGACTGATAATAGAACATAATGGTTAACCGTGAAAGGGGGGTGTAGAGACGTACAGAGTAATTAAGGGAATGCAGTAAGCAATCCTATTGTTTGGGGCTTCGTACTGAAGCTCAACGAGTTTTTGATAACAAATGAAGTAAAACAATTTTTTTCATGAGGAAAAACATGTGTAAATTATTTTTAACTATGGTAAGCCTTGTAAGCGTTATGAGCTTTTCAGAGGTTTCTGCTAAGCCAAATTTTGTTAATTGGGCTGAGAAAGTAGCTACATCAGCGAGCACAAAAAGCACCGCTCCAAAAAGTGAAGTAGTTGACTGCTCAGATTGTTTGTTAAAGTTTTCAGTAACGCCGCCTTCAACGCAATGCTCAACAAATGGCGCTATTAAGCTATGTCTTTCTGATCTATGCCCTTCGGCTGCTTCCACTATTTTTTATTTAACTCACCTTGAGACTACAATAAGCAGCGCTAATGGATGCTTTAAGGGTCTATCTGCTGGAACCTATTGCGCTCGTGCAGTGTTGCTTGATGCTAATGGCTCCTGTATTTGTACAACTGCCTCAGTGTCAATAACTCTTACTCCTAATGATACGACCTGCTGTGCATTGACAATTTGCCCAGAGAACCCAACCATTTGCCCAGGTAAGTGTGTAGACTTAACGGTTATATCTCCAACTGCTGCATATTGCGGAACTAAGTTTGATTTCGTATGGAAATTTACCGATACCTTAGGCGGTTGTGAAACTCTCGTGGGTTCTGGTCCGGTAATCACAGCATGCCGTCCAGGGACCTATACGGTGTTTGCTCGTAGTAAGAGTAATGATTGTGAAGTAGCTTGTTGTGTACCTCAATCAGTAACAGTGAGCGAATCTACCCTTCCTTGCTTTTGTGTTTCCGGTAATACTACTACCTGCACAAATGGCACTATAAATCTTTGTGTAACTCCATGTTCCACCGATGAAAATCTCTCGGCGGTATGGACCTTGCCAGATGGAAGCATAGTAAGTGCGTTGTGCGTCAGCTTCACGCCACAAGCAAATGGTACTGTTACAGTCGTTGTTACAGATACAAATACAGGCTGTTCAAATTCAGCATGTATCGGGTTTACTGTTAACCAACCACCTACAATAGTATTCAATCCTGAATGTGTATGCCTCGGGCGCCAGTTGAATTTGGAGTTCGGCATTACGGTCAATGATTCCTGTACACAAGGTGGAACAGTTATTATAACGGGTCCTAACTGCTTCTTTGCAGAAGTACCATTAAACGGTGGCGGATCATTTATCGTTCCAGTAGCAAACTTTGCCTCCGATTGCAACATGGGTTGTTATGCGGTAACTGCTATTGATTGCAATGGTTGCTTCAATACAGCCCAGGCATTCGTTGGTGTATTGCAAACTGAAAGTTGCTGCCTACCACCTGCCAAAACTAAGTAAGATTCTGTATCCCAGACTCGCTGGTTTAAGGGGTCACTCGAAAGAGTGGCCTCTTTTTATGTTCCTAGGATGAACGCTTTAAACCAGGGTAAGAAGGCGAGCAGAGGGGAAAGGTCGCATTCTCTTGAAAACTTCCTAGCAAACAGGGCTTTTTGTTCACTGAGTGCTGTGAGCAATTTTGTAAAAAAGATATCGGTTGTCAGGTCGACAAAGGTATGGGGATGTGCTTCTCCCTCGTCATCCCATAAGACTAAGGTGGCATCTTTTTTTATGACCTCATCGAGTAATCGATGATGTGCTAAGAACGTTGAAGGGTAGTGTTCCTGATCATGAGGCGATGCTATAAAGTAAGTTATTAACTCTGTATCTGCGACCATCAGTTCTGCATGAGCTCTCGAGAGCACTATCCATTGATAATTTTTGTAAAGCTTGGAGGATGGATAGGGAGGAAATGATCGGTTAGTATGATAGTTTTTAGTATAGTAAAACTGACTGAATGGATGGCTCATGAGTGAGGTATACACATCATCAAATGATTGAAGCGGTATCGTTGATTCGGATAAGAAGATAAATTTTTCGTTAGTGCTATCTTTTAATGCTTCTTTTAATAACTCAATCTGTGCTTGCATAGTATTTAACCAGGTAGTTGGTACTGTTTGAGATAATTCAAATGGCTTAAAAAATGAGTCTCGGGGAAGTGGCTGCTTGGGATGAATATAAATGCTAGAGTGATCTTCGCGTTGATCAAAGAAATCTTCCCAAAGTGCTTCATGGTAGACAGTACCTACTGTTAAAAAAAGAAATGCGAGTTTTGGTATCATGTTGAATCACCTGCCTTACTGAATCTCACTTCTGATTATAAAGAAAACGAGAGATTTGTTCAATTTCATTAAGGCCAGTTTTTTCCAACACATCAAAAGCTCTCAGTGAGGGGGACTTTTTATTCTTGGCGAGGAATATAGCCAGAGCTTGCGTAGTCTCCGTTTCGCTTGACAATGTTAACGGATGGGATAAGTAATTTTCTGCCTTCCCATCGATACGATGCTGGGCTTACTTCATAACTGACCCCTCCTAGCACTCCAGCCATTGCAGAGTAGTGTGAGCCTGCACGTATAAGTGCGTCAAAATGCATCATGGCAAAAAAGTCTTCGAGTACGTTGTTATTATGCTTGTTATCTTCAGTGCGATACCCAAATGTAATCCGAGGGTTATTAAGTGCATCCTCGTACTTTTTCGCAATCTTCTCTGGTGCTGGATCATCGGTAAAGATATGCACGTAAAATTCTTTTCCTGGATGGAGGAGGACAAGAGCTTTTAATTGTTCGATATAGTATGCATCAGGTGGGAATCTCTTAGGCCATTTTTTGTCGGCAAAGTCGTTTTCATTCCAGTTTGCATTGAGCCATCCTTCAGCGCTTGTAACTATGTCCTCTTGGAAGAGCTTTCTATCAGCACCTCCGCCACGCCGTATATGCAAGGCAACACTATAATGATCTGGTGGAATCGTGACCTTTTTTGTGGATGAGGGATCAATGAGCGCAATTTCTGCACGTATGAGTTTGAGGAACTCCTTATCAGCCCAATCTACCTGGAAATCAGCTGTAAAATGATCATTGGTAACATACAGTACATCCTTGAGTTTAGATTTTATTTTACGAGCACTTTTAATATAAAGTTCTCTTTTTTTTGTATGATCTTTAACATGCTTATGGCTTATCGATGCAATGAGTTGATCCCCATACTGAAAGGGCTTGTAGTAAAGCTCTAGGTTGTGGACATACGCAAGCCATCGACATTCACAATAGGTGAACACATAGTCACCGAATCGTTCTGCATGGTTTCCGGAATACGTGATTCCGTTTCGGTCTCTGAAGTGAGTACTACCAAATCGGTCAGTGCCGTTGCCTGAATAGGTGATTCCATTTTGGGACAATGCTACTGCAGAAATTGTCAGTACTCCCACTAGTAGAGCATACAACGCATGATTATTAGATTTCATGATTCTTCCCCCTGGCTGGATACAATTTTTTCAAAATATTAACATTTAGAGGTTTGTTGATTATTTATGGCATAAATCCTTTTCTTCATTTTTAAGCTTACTAAAATTTTTTTAGCAAAATCAAGAATTTGGAATGATGATTACGATATTGCTAAGTTAGAAATAAGGTTTGAGAGGCTTCATTTGGCGAATGGTATTTTAAAAAGAGCTTAGAAGAACGCTTGTAGAACTATCGTCAGATAACGCAATGTTAAATTTTATTGAAAAAGAGCAGAATGATTATACAGCTAGATCGATGCAGGCCTTAATTTCAATCGATATGCATATTACAAATGCCGCAGCTGACAAGCTAAGCCCCAATGCAAAGGAGCAAGTCAAAGCAGATCTTGTAAATAAGGTCAAGGCGGACTGTAAAGTAAGAGACGGCATGCCTACGGCTATCGAAGAGTAGCATCCTATGTCGAACAAAAGAAAAGGCCTTTATTCGCACCACTGATTCAAAGCATACAAAAAGGATTTATCCCAATTTAGCAGATACAATGGCACTAACTTGTATAAATCAATTATGGATTGGTGATATAACTTATATACCATTAGAAATGGGTTTTGCTTATCTAGTAGCGAACTACGGATTATTTCATTCGACAAATCCATCGAAACGCTGAATTGAGATCAAATGAGAAGTTTGATTCTCTGTGTAAAAATGATTGGTAGTAGTTGGGGAATTTGTTGAATTATTATTCGCCCAGAGTAATAGATAGCGATTTTGGGGCATTGAGCGAATCGCAAATGACTCTCAAAAAAAATACACGAACTCTTGCATTTCAAAAATGAGTTTTGGCATAGTAGATATGCACAATACGAAAAAGGGAGAAATTTATGATACTTACTATACTCCTGTTTATAGGAGGGCTAAATGCTGCTACCTATCAGGAACGATCAGATTTATTTTATGGTACCTATGATGAAAACTACGTCAATAGATGGGGATTTCAAAGTGCTTGTGATCATGCTTTTGATCCACGGGTAAATGAATTTTTATGGCCTAGTCAGCCTGGTGGGGTAACGTTTGATCCTGCAGAGGTGAAGCCGGGCGATGTTATTTTTGTTCGCGATGTTGGTACCTATTTTAAGCAAATGCATCCAAAGATAAAGCATCCATATATTATGGTTACCGCTGGGGAATATCGAGATAAAGTAAAACCAGAATTTCTGGATTACCTAGACGATCCACTCATTATTGCCTGGTTTAGTGTGCATGCATGTAAAAGGAGCCATCCTAAATTTTATCAGATTCCGTTGGGGATATTTCAAAACAAAAAATACTACACACCGCGAGCAGAGTTGACACAGCTCTTTGCTCAGTGGAGACATGAGCCGAAGAAGAAGCTCTTATATATGAACTTCGGAGATATTCGAGGTAAAAAGCCAGAACGCGCTGATGTCATTGAGATCTTTAAGGATGCTCCTTTTTGCCATGAAGCGGAACGAAAGCCCTTCCTTGATTATATGAAAGAGATGTCAGAATATAAATTCTCACTTTCTCCTCGAGGATATGGGCCTGATGCTTACAGAAACTATGAAGCAATGCTTGTAGGGTCGATACCGATCGTGCATACCTCACAATTAGATCCTTTGTATGAAGAGCTGCCGGTGCTTATAGTCAACGATTGGCATGAGGTAACAGAGGAGTTTCTTGAGCAAAAATATACAGAGATGACCACCAAAAAATATAACATCGAAAAACTGTTCATGGATTATTGGTGGAAGAAGATAGCTCAGGTAAAAAACACATTTTTAAAAGGATAAAAACGATGAAACGAGTTATACTTGCCTGCTTATTTGGCGCAGGTATCTTAGCGGGAGATTCTCTCTATTATGGTGATGTTTCAGAGAACTTTGTTATTCGCTGGGCATTTCAGGACCATTGTCACCATGTATTCGATCCACGGACCGATAAATATGTGTGGCCTACGAAACAAAATGGGGGAGTTAAGTTTAATCCCGAAGATGTACAGCCTGGAGATATTGTTTTTGTTCGTCAGATAGATCTCTTTTTTGAAAAGGTACATCCTCACATAAAACACCCTTATATTGGGGTCACCCATGGTGAGCACTTAGATGAAATGAAAGAAGAATATTTAGCTTATCTTGATGATGAAAAAATCATTGCATGGTTTGGTATCCATCCCTGCAAGGCTACTCATCCGAAATTTTGTCCACTACCTCTTGGCGTTATCCAAGAACCAAATAATTATAAAAAGAGAAAACAGCTTCATACGTTCTTCACAAACGTAAGGCAAGAAAGTGTAAAAGAACATCTTCTTTATATGAACTTTGCAGATTTAAATAAACCAGTACGCAAATACGTGCGCTCACTGTTTGCTAAAAAAAGCTATTGCAAGCGGGGAGCACGGCAGCCCTTCTTCGATTATTTGAAGGAAATGGCAACTTGTAAGTTTACCTTGTCTCCGCAAGGACTTGGGCCCGATTGCTATCGTACCTGGGAAGCGCTATTGGTGGGATCGATTCCCATCGTTACTCAGTCCCAGTTAGACCCACTGTTTGAAGGTCTTCCTGTGCTGATAGTTGATCGTTGGGATGATGTTACTCAGGAGTTGCTTGAAGAGAAGTATAAAGAAATTACCTCGAAATCGTATGACTTATCGAGACTTTACATGGAATATTGGATAGCAAAAATTGATCAGGTTCGTGAGCGCTTCTTAGCGCATAAGTGAGGGTATAATGTTATTTTTAGTTGTTTTATTTAGTTCACTCTGCTCGGCAAATCTCTTTAAGGAGGATGCTTCAGATAACTTTGTGATACGGTGGGCGTTCCAAGCGGTATGTGACCATTCTTTTGATCCACGAAAACCCGGTCAAAATGGCCATGGTCAGATGTGGCCTACACCAACAACAACCGGTAGTCATGCTACCTTTGACCCTGCTGCGGTTAAGGCCGGAGATTTAATTTTTGTAAGAGATGCGCCACTCTTTTTTAAGAAGATGCATCCTCACATTGAGGTTCCTTACTGTATCCTTACGCATGGTGAATGTTTGGATATGTTCAAGGAAAGTTATTTTAAGTATCTTAACGATGAAAAAGTTCTTGCTTGGTTTACGATACATCACTGTGCAATCCATCATGAAAAAGTCTTTCCTATTCCTCTTGGTATAGTGCAGTATCCTGAAATGTATGAGAAGCGGCAAGAGATGAATAAGCTCTTTATGAAGTTGCGAAGCAACAAAAAAGAGAAATTGCTGTATATGAATTTCAAAGATTGGCGCAATCCTGAGCGTACTCGGATAAGAAAATTGTTTCTTGATAAACCATTTTGTACTGTTAACGATAATTGTCGGTTTAATCAGTATATTAAAGAAACAGCAGCACATAAATTTCAACTATCTCCCCCAGGACTTGGACCTGATTGTTATCGAGTATGGGAAAGTCTTTTAGTGGGGACTATACCTATTGTAGAACATTCCTATTTTGATTGGATGTATGAAGGATTGCCAGTTCTCTTTATAGATAAGTGGGAAGAGGTAACTGAAGAGTTTCTTGAGCAAAAGTATAGAGAATTTCATGCTCAGAAATGGAACATCGAAAAACTGTATATGGAATATTGGTTAGATCAGATACAGAATGTGCGCGAGTGTGTAATGAACTCACTAAGAAACTTTCAAAGATAAAAATGTGACTCACAAACCTTAAGTTATCAAAATGAAAAACTCGAAAGAGCTATGTATGTTGCAATTGCTACAAGCCTTATTTAGAGTGAACACGAGCAATTAAGGCTACTAAGGAGGGTCATCCCGGCTGAGCGTGAATAGAAATGCCTTCTATAGCTACTAAGAGTTTGCAGAGGCTAAAAATTTCCATGTACGATATGATAGCAAAATTAAACAGCTCCCTCGCTGAATGGCTATGCTATTATACACTTACAAAGCTTTCTTACTCCCAGAAAGTTTCGACTGCTAACGCAGCTGCCTAATTGCCTTGTAAGGGAGCCATTACGGCTAGCGAAAGGCAACGATAACAGTGCAGATAATGAATTTATGAACTTAACTATGATGAAGTGAAGTGATGGCAATTCTTCTTATCCTATTCAATCCCTTTTATCTGAAATATATAGATTGGTGATGTCGTATAAGGATCTCCATTAAGCGATTAAAAAATTGCAACCCACAGTTTAATTTTTGTTCTAAGCCATTCTGGCAATCCTCATTTAATTGCTTTTTTTATTAAATTGAAAAATATTGACTTGAGATTTTGAGAATCTTTATACTCATCATTAGGAATAGCTTTGTAGGAAGCTAAACAAGGGGAGTGTTCCTTGAGTTTTATTTAATAACTATGATTCGAAAGTATTAGTATAAGGAAAAAGATGAAAGCAAAATTAGTTCTCTACTTGATTATTTTAACAACCAATTCAGTATTGCTTGCCAATCAGCGCATAGCTGTCATTGGCACAGGCTATGTAGGGTTAGCAATAGGCGCATGCTTAGCAGATTTTGGAAATACTGTCATATGTGTTGATGCCGATGTCGAGAAAATTAAAATCCTATTGGAGGGTGGTATTCCTATTTATGAACCCGGGCTCATGGAACTTGTTAGGAAGAACACTTCAAATCAGACTCTGCAATTTAGTACCGATATTGCAGCTGCAATTAAATCCAGTGACTTTATTTTTATTGCGGTTGGTACTCCTGAAAACGAAGTTGGCCAAGCGGATCTAACCGCTGTAAAGGCGGTAGCGAGTAACATCGGAGAAAATATTGATAGCTATAAGGTTATTGTAACAAAAAGCACTGTTCCGATTGGAACAGGAGCCTTAATTAAGGATATTATTGCACAGATATCCCATGGGAAGTATCCATTTGATGTTGTTTCGAATCCAGAATTTCTCAGAGAAGGATCTGCGATAAAAGATTTTATGGAACCAAATCGTGTAATCATAGGGGTAGAATCTGAAAGTGCAAAAAAGCTATTAGAAGAACTCTATAGCCCTCTTACTAAGAAAGGAGTGCCTCTGCTCACTACTAATCTTGTTACTGCGGAGACTATTAAATATGCTTCAAACTCATTTTTGGCAGTAAAAATATCATTTATTAATGAGATAGCAAACTTATGTGATATTACTGGTGCGGATGTAAAACTTGTGAGTAAAGGTATGGGAATGGATAATAGAATTGGTCATCACTTTCTTAGCCCTGGGCCTGGGTTTGGTGGATCCTGTTTTCCTAAGGATGTGCAAGCACTTTTGCATAAAGGTGAATCAGAGGGGATATCTCTTAAACTGTTAAAAGCTGCACTTGATGCCAATAGAGATCAAAGAGGGCGAATTATATCAAAATTGGCTGATCTGCTCGATGGAGAATTTAAGAACAAAACAATTGCCATACTCGGTTTAGCTTTCAAAGCAAATACCGATGATATTCGATGTTCACCTGCTCAGGACATTCTCGAATTTTTGATTCAAGAACAAGTAAACATAAAAGCATACGATCCAGCTGCGATGAATCACATGAAAAAAATATATCCCGAGGTTGAGTATTCCTCTTCAGCGTATGAAGCAATTGAGGATGCGGATGCGGTTCTTATTCTTACCGAGTGGGATGAGTTCAAAAAAATTGACCTCGAGTTGGTTAAGTCTAAACTTAGACAGCCTCTCCTTGTGGATGCTCGCAATATTCTTAATACCGTGAAACTTAAGGATCTTGGATTTAAATTTCTCAATGTAGGAAATGCACACATAGAGTGATAGTATGAAGAGGTTTGTTATTATAGTGCTTTTAAGCAGTCTTCTACAAGGCTCTTCTCCCACTAGCAGAGATCTGTTTTATGGTGAAGTTACCGCAAGCTTTCTTACTCGTTGGGAATTTCAGGAAAATTGTGATCACGTATTTGATCCGAGAACGGCCGTGTGGGCGTGGCCAACATCGCATGAGTTGAATGGAGCTCGATGTAATCCTCATGACATTGAAGCTGGAGATACGGTTTTTGTAAGAGACATTGATCTCTTTATGAAAGAAATTCATCCACTTATAGAGCACCCCTATATTATAGTTACCCATGGCGAATTCAGAGATACCTGCAAAGACTCTCAGCTTGATTATTTAGACGATGATAAAATTATTGCTTGGTTTAGTATTCATCCATCGCAAAAAGGTCATCAAAAATATTTCCCGTTGCCGTTAGGTATAAATCAGGATCTTAGCAACCATAAGAATAAAGAACTGCTTAGTGTTTATTTAAAAGAACTAAGAGAAACCACTCCTAAAACACAATTACTTTACATGAATTTCGATGTTACAAACAATCTTGAACGAAAACAATTAAAAGATCTTTTCATGCATGAGCCATTTTGTACAAACTGTGATATTCCATTGCCATTTCAAGATTATTTAGCAGAAATGGCACGTCATAAATTTGCTTTATCGCCCCGAGGATGGGGGCCTGACTGCTATAGAACATGGGAAGCATTATACGTTGGAACAATACCTATCGTCAAACGCAATCAATTTGGTACCCTTTTTGAAAGTTGCGAATTTACCAGCACGAGCTCGCAACTTGATCAGCTTTATAAGGATTTACCTATATTAATAATTGATGACTGGACAGAACTTACGCAGGAGTTTCTTGAGAGCAAATACAATGAGATTACCTCGCGAACCTACGACATACGAAAGTTACATATAGACTTTTGGTTTGATCTTATAGACGAAATGCGCAAAAACTATTTAGGAAAAACAAATGTGTATTTCCTTGCAACGGTTCGAATAAATTAAATGCATGAAATCTTGTTTTATCAGGGACACTTTTGCTACGTTAGTAATAGACATTAATTTAACTTACAAGGGGAGAATACCTATGAAACTTATTGCTAACGCTCTTTATCTCTATTTAGCGCTTACTTCTATAGTAGTTACTGCGGAACCAAGTAACACCTTAGATGCAACTAAAACACTTAAAATCTTAGTGATAACTGGATGCTTTCCTCGCCTATCTGAAGCCTTTGTACTCAATCAAGTCATTGGTCTCTTAGAGCGGGGACACGACGTTTACATATTTGCCGAGAAATCAGAGCTCGCAAAAGTTCATGAAAACGTTTATAAGTACGACCTGTTAAAGCGAGTATACTATAATGAATTTCCGAAAGATATTAATGAATTTGACTTAGTATTGTGCCAATTTGGAGTATGCGGAATCGAGTACTTGGAAAAAACAAAAGATCTCAATTTGCCCGCTAAGCTTGTTACCTTTTTTCGAGGATATGATATCAGCGAATATATTAAAGACAATCGAAATTGTTATGATGAATTATTTAAGCGTGGAGATTACTTCATGAGCAATTGTGAATTCTTCAGGAAGCGGTGCATTGAGCTTGGGTGCCCCCCTGAAGCTATTCAGGTGTGTTACTCTTCAATAGATTGCGAATTATTTTCTTATTGTGAGAGAAGCTTTGATATGCACGAATCAATTCGTATTATTACGGCTGGGCGCCTAACCAAAAAAAAAGGAATTGAGGATTCTATTCATGCAGTAGCAAAAGCATTAGAAAAATATCCAAATATCGAATATATAATTGCGGGTAGTGGATACTTGAAAGATTCGCTTGAAGAGCTCGTTAAGCAGTTAGGAATTGAAAAGAATGTAATATTCACTGGCGGGTATTCAAGTAATGATTTAGCGAAGCTGTTAGCGACGGGGCACATATTCCTCGGACCTTCCGTAACCTCTCCCGATGCTGATCAAGATGCTATACCCAATACGCTCAAAGAAGCAATGGCAACTGGCTTACCTGTTATTAGCACTAATCATGGAGGTATTCCAGAAATGGTTATAGATGGTGTAAATGGACTACTTGTGGAAGAACATGACATTGAAGGATTAACTGAAAAGATTATGTATCTCATTGAGCATCCTCTTGTTTGCCAATCATTGGGCAAAGAAGGGAGAAAAACGGTCGTTCAAAACTTTGAAATTAACCATATAAATAAGTTCTTTGTAGATCGAATAGAAGCTATAGCTTTTAAGTAGTATCTCATGGATAGAAATAAACTTATAACCATTGCAAAATCTGCCTAAGAATTGATAGCCTTTTTTATAGGAATGTGAAGACATACAATACGCAATCGTATGAGACAGAATTAACAAAGAAGGGAACGAGATGAAGATTAAATTTGTCTATTTGATAATAGCCTTAGTGCCAGCTTTTTGTTGGGCGAGTGATTTGCTTGTTGGAGAGACCTCAGATAATTTTATCAATAGATGGGGTTTTCAGGGGATGTGTGATCATGTATTTGATACGAGAACCGGTATTCAGGATCAGGCTACAACAACCGAGCCTGGTGGTGTTACCTTTAATCCTGCGGATGTGAAACCCGGAGATCTTATTTTTGTAAGAAAGATCGACTTATTTATGGCAACAATGCATGATCAGATACCCTATCCCTATATTATGGTAACCCATGGAGACTTTCTTGATACTTGCAAGGATTCGGACATAGACTATTTAGATAGTGAGAAAATAATTGCATGGTTTGCTATACATCCGACAAAAAGGGCACATCCTAAATATCATCCTATTCCCTTAGGTGTGTTACAAAAAAGAAACATTTGGGACGAAAGATCATGCTACAATCAACTCTTCAAAGAATTACGGGCAAAGCCGAAATCAAAGCTCATGTCGGTAACATTTGATGATGATAGAAATCCGGAGCGGGCAGAAGTTCTCAATATTTTCAGAAGGAAGAATCTATGTTTCATTCCCGATAAATTGGGTCCATTTTTGGACTATTTAGAAGAAATGGCATCAAGTAAATTTACTCCATCACCACGCGGTTGGGGACCAGATTGCTATAGAACATGGGAAGCTTTGCTGGTAGGTTCAATACCTATTGTAAAGCGCGGTCAATGTGACGTAATGGAAATTGCCAGATCGATTCTACGATCATCTATGCCATGCTATGATGCTCAGCTTGATAGGCTATTTGACGATTTGCCTATTCTCGTCATCGATGACTGGGAGGAAATTACAGAAGAATTTCTTAATCAAAAATATGAAGAGATAACTTCCAAGACTTATGATTTAGGAATGTTGTACATGGAATATTGGCATGACAAAATTCTGGCAGTTCGGAAAACTTATTTAGATGTATATTATGAAACGGCAAAAGGAAGCAATGAGCAGTAATAAGTTTTTATTATTGCTCGTAAGTGCATTGTATGCGTGCATTAGTGCGGAAACAGAACTCATTGAATCGATGCTTGTTTATAAAAATAGGATTGATGTGATAGTTAATGAGGAATTCAAAGCAAAGTATTTAAAAAGTGATTTCTTTGCTGAATACGATTCTGAAATAGATTTGGAGAAGCTTGATTATTCACTCCAAATAATGCCATTTATTCTCAATGTAGTTTCAATTGTCTGGATTTCCGGTTCTCACTATTACATTGACTCTATGGATGAAAATCTCTTTTACTCTTTACAGAAAGTGAAGAAGGTAGTTGAGGCTCTTTATCCTCATACGAGTTTTTCAGGAGAACTTATCCCTCGAAGATTGACCACAAATGTACCCCCTCGTCTCTTAAGATAAAAATACCTATATTGCACTTCTTTTTAGTGGTGGGTTGGATTCAACTACAACCTCATTTCACTATTTTGACAAAAAACAGCTGTTAATCTCGGCTTGGGGTGAATGGGATATACCTCTTTCAAATGAAGAGCTGTGGAATTGTAGAAAAAAACAGTTTTTAGAATTTGGTCATCGTTATGGTCACAGGAACTCCTTTATTAAGTCGAATTATTCATCCTTTTTAAACCGAAAGGTTCTTGATACCTTGTCTCCCGAAATTAACTCATGGCGAAGTGATGTGGTGGAAAGTATAGGTTGGGCTGGATTGACTGCTCCTATCTTGTTTAGCAAGGGGTATCAAATTTTATATATAGCTTCTTCTGATACATGGGAATACGAATATCCTGGGGTTGGGAATCCTTTTGTTGACGATAATATACAGTATTCTGAGATTAAGTTGCATCATGATTTTTTTGATATCTCACGTTTAGAAAAAATAGAATTTCTGTCCGCCTTCGTCAGAGGACATGGCATTAAGGCACATGTTGTTAAGGCTTGTACCGATTTAACAGAGATTAACTGTTGCAATTGTGATCGTTGTGCAATTACCATGTGTGGATTGTTGTTGATTGGTGAAGATATTGAGAAATATGGCTACTATATTACAAAACAGAGAGCTATTGAGATGATACAGAACCTTCTGCAACGCAAAGAACTTCATTACGATACCGTCTTTCATTTTGAATGTATCATTGATCGGATTAAAATGGAATTAGCGCATCACAAACAGATTGATAATGATTTGCTCTGGCTTTTAGATGTGGATTTAAAAGGCAAGGCCTATGATATAGAGAATAAAACAAAAGTCGATTGGGATACCATACAGAATTTATTTCCCGATATGTAGACTTGATAGAGTAGAGTGAGTAAAGATAAGAATATTTTGATGTCAAAGCAAAATAAGACTAACTATTAGGTGATGCTTAAGTAGAAAACCCGCAACTGGTGAGTTTTGTATGGAAATAATATATTCAATTTTGAGCAATCTGTGCTACAGAATGCGCCCAAAAATTCACTTCAAAAAGCTAGGGCACAAAAAGGCCGTCACTCTCAACGGGAGATTGATAGAGCCATAGGGGTGAGTACTTCATCAGCCGAAATTCGACACAAACTGTCTAAGGAAATAGAGTCATCCCTTCTGGACTAAGGATATGAAGCTCAATGAATGCAACAGCCTCTGCTCTCTCAATTGTAGGACATGAAAGACTTCTAAAATCTCCCAACTGTTAATGAGGCATTTCTTTCAAAAATAACCTTTGACTGAGCTGAAAGTTAAAGCTGATTCCTTTTGAATGCTGTATTGACTGTTTAGCGCATGGTTATGGAAAAATTACGTTTACAAAAATGAGTTTGCTACCTAATTTTAGGTTTGTTGGAAGATACTGTGCATTAAAATTTAGTCTGCCTGAGTCAATCTGTGGTGTACATGAACCTTGTTGTGGATTGCCACTTATTAAGAAATTTTCTTTCGGTGATACCCACCTCAGTTATGATTAACGTATTGCCTTCCCATCTGAGATCATAGGGCCATATTTCCATTTTCACTTTTCCGAGAGTGCCAACCATTTCGGAGAAGCCTGAGCCCGCTCTAATAAGATAATCAAAATTCATCATTGCAAAGAAATCATCCAGTACATTAAGGCCGGAAGGTGACTGCAAAGCATCTCGCGCTTCAGGGGTGTTTTGGTTTTTGCGATAGTCAAAGAGAATCTTTGGATTATTGAGTGCTTCTCTATATTTGGCTGCTATTTTATCTGGTTGAGGATCATCGGTAAATATGAAGGCGTATATTAATTTTTCAGGGAATAAACTTGCGATATATTTTAATTGTCCAATGTAATAGGTGTCAGGTGGGAATCGTCTTGGGCAAGAATGATCCGAATGCTTCATTTGGTCACTCGGATCTTCTGGAATGTATTGAGCAGAAATAAGTGTATCTGCTTGAGCAAGCGCATAATCATAGCCTCCACCACGTCTTACGTGAAGAGCAATTCCTACATGATCCTGTGGGATTTCTATAGTTGGTATTGGTGTAAGTGGCCGAATTTCATTCTGTATTAAATTCAAGAAGCCTTGGTCATCCCAATCTACATGTACATCACCTGCAAAGGGATCAGTTATATAAACGACATCATTATGGTGATTAGAGATTTGTTTTGCGCTTTCAATAGGTAGTTCATTTTTCTCAGTGTGATCTTGATAATGTTTGTGAGTCCCATGCATTACTAACATTTCAGAATATCGAAATGGCCTATAATAAAATTCGAATGAGTGTTGATAAGAAAGCCAGCGGGCATTGCAATAACTTTCAAGATTATCACCAAAGCGTCCCCCTGAAAATGAATACGTTATTCCATTAGCATATATTGCGTGAGGTATTGTGCAGATTAATAATGTAATAATTTGAGCAAATAACTTCGTAGCTTTCATTCTTTGCCTTTTTTTAAGACAATAAAAGGTTAATAATTATCATAGCATTAGTATAAGAAAAAATTGGACTGAGATGCAACAGTATTACGTTGTAGGAAAGTAACAATATGCCCCTCTATGCTTAATAAGTTTAGTAGCAAGGGAATGGCGGTTATTTCATTAGACTTAGCTCTTTTACTTGGCCCAGGCATATACTATTGTTAGTTATCGCAAACATCGGCTAAACGAATATCCTAGGCCCTGACTTGTTTTGTTCGTCGACAGCAAAAACGGTAATTTTGCTAACAAGTTCTCTTAAAACTTCTAGCAATAAGCCATTGCTAGCACATTTTGTATATCAACTTTTAATACGACACCCTGGAAGCTATAGCTTTTGCGTAGTTATCTCATACGGGGAAAAAATAAACCCATAACCATTGCAAAATCCGTTTAAGAATTGATAGACTTTTTATAAGAGTGTGAAGGTGTAGGACAAGCAATACACAATTGCATAAGACAGAATTAACAATGAAAGGGAACGAGATGAAGATTAAATTTGTCTATTTGATAGTAGCTTTAGTGCCAGCTTTTTGTTGGGCGAGTGATTTGCTTGTCGGAGAAACCTCAGATAATTTTATCAATAGATGGGGTTTTCAGGAGATGTGTGATCATGTATTTGATACGAGAACCGGTATTCAGGATCAGGCCACAACAACCGAGCCTGGTGGTGTTACCTTTAATCCTGCGGATGTGAAACCCGGAGATCTTATTTTTGTTAGAAAGATCGACTTATTTATGGCAACAATGCATGATCAGATACCCTATCCCTATATTATGGTAACGCATGGAGATTTTCTTGATACTTGCAAGGATTCAGACATCGATTATTTAGATAATGAGAAAATAATCGCATGGTTTGCTATACACCCAACAAAACGAGCACATCCTAAATATTATCCTATTCCCTTAGGTGTGGTGCAAAAAAGAAACATTTGGGCTGAAAGATCGTGCTACAATCAACTCTTCAAAGAATTGCGGGCAAAGCCGAAATCAAAGCTCATATCGGTAACATTTGACGATGATAGAAATCCCGAACGGGCAGAAGTTCTCAATATTTTCAGAAGGAAGAATCTATGCTTCATTCCTGATAAACTGGGTCCATTTTTGGACTATTTAGAAGAAATGGCATCAAGCAAATTTACTCCATCACCACGTGGTTGGGGGCCAGATTGCTATAGAACATGGGAGGCTTTGCTCGTAGGATCAATACCTATTGTAAAGCGCGGACAATGTGACGTAATGGAAATTGCTCGATCACTTCTTCGCTCATGCCCTTGCTATGATGCCCAACTAGATAGGCTATTTGACGATTTGCCTATTCTTGTAATCGATGATTGGGAGGAGATTACTGAAGAGTTCCTTAATGAAAAATATGAAGAGATAGCTTCCAAGACTTATGATTTACGAATGTTGTACATGGAATTTTGGCATGAAAAAATTCTGGCGGTTCAGAAGGCTTATTTAGATGCATATTATGAAGCGGCAAAAGGAAGCGATGAACAGTAATAAGTTTTTATTATTTCTCGTATGCGCATTGTATACATGCATAAGTGCGGAAACAGAGCTCATTGAATCGATGCTTGTTTGTAAGAATAGGATTGATGTGATAATTAATGAGGAATTCAAAGCAAAGTATTTAAAAAGTGATTTCTTCGCTGAATACGATTCTGAAATAGATTTGGAGGAGCTTGATTATTCGCTCCAAATAATGCCATTTATCCTCAATGTAGTTTCAATAGTCTGGATTTCAGGTTCTCACTATTATATTGACTCTATGGATGAAAATCTCTTTTATTCTTTACAGAAAGTGAAGAAGGTATTTGAAGTTCTTTACCCTCAAACAAATTTTTCAGGAGAGCTTATCCCTCGAAAATTAACTACAAATGTGTCCCCCCATCTCTTAGATAAAAATACCCATATAGCCCTTCTTTTTAGTGGCGGGCTGGATTCGACTACAACCTCATTTCACTATTTTGACAAAAAACAGCTGTTAATTACGGCTTGGGGCGAATGGGATATGCCTCTTTCAAATGAAGAGCTCTGGAATAGCAGAAAAAAACAGTTTTTAGAATTTGCTCAACGTTATGGGCACACAAATTCTTTTATTAAGTCGAACTATTCGATTTTTTTAAACCGAAAGGTTCTTGATAACTTGTCCCCCGAAATTACTTCATGGCGAATTAATATGGTAGAAGGCATAGGATGGGCTGGATTGACCGCGCCTATCTTGTTTAGTAAGGGATATCAAGTTTTATATATAGCTTCTTCTGATACATGGGCATTCAAGTATCCAGGGGCTTGCAATCCTTTTGTTGATGATAACATACAGTATTCCGACATTACGTTGCATCATGATTTTTTTGATATCTCACGTTTAGAAAAAATAGAATTTCTGTCCGCTTTTATCGAGGAACATGATATTAAGGAGCATATTATTAAGGCCTGCACCGATTTAACAGAGATTAATTGTTGTGATTGTGATCGCTGTGCGATTACTATTTGCGGCCTATTGTTGTTTGGTGAAGATATTGAGACGTATGGCTACTATATTACAAAAGAGAAAGCGATAGAAATGATACAGAATCTTCTACAACGCGAAGAACTTCGCTATGATACCGTCTTTCATTTTGAATGTATTATAGATCGAATTAAAAGCGAATTAGCTCATCATAAACAGATTGATAATGATTTGCTCTGGCTTTTAGATGTGGATTTAAGAGGCAAGGCCTATGACATAGAGCATAGAACAAAAGTTGATTGGAGCATCCTGCATAATTTATTTCCGGACGTGAAGTGCTTGGCATAGCGAAGTGAGCAAAGACAAAAAATATTCTGATGTCAAGGCAAACTAAAACTTACGATTTGGCGGTCTTTGTAAAAAATTACTTTCAATTTTTTGGATTATTAGGGAAGTAAGTCTCATGCTTTAATGCGAGTTCGATGAATAAATTATGCAAAAAACATGCAGCTTTCTCGTTAGAAATGCCGATCAGAAGGATTAAATTATATATAGAGCCCGCCATTAAAAGGCATTAGTCGCCGGATTTTTCTATGCCGGCATTGAATTTTGGGAGAGTATATTCTTGCTAATCATATAAAAATTCTAGATCCGACCATGAACAGCCTAAGATTTTCACTTGGTTACTGATACTGCAAATAAGAGCTATTCATTTGCAAAAAACTCTTTTATTCATCGTTCATAAGGTGAAATTTCACTTCGTCAAACTGGCGTTTCGCTGGTAACTTAACTGAAGCGAAATCTTAGATTGCTCTTGAGGTGGAGAATTGAATCGATTATAAAATGGACTTATCGTGTTAAGGCTAAACACCTGTCTGAAAAAGTTAATTTTCGGTGAGCATGAATCTTCTTGAGGATTGCCACTTATTAAAAAGCAGTTTCCTTTCGGTGATACCTACTTCAGTTATAATTAAAGTGTTGCCTTCCCAACGTAGATCATGCGGCCATATCTCCATCTTAACCTTTCCGAGATTGCCAGCCATTTCAGAATAGGCTGAGCCGGCTCTAATGAGATATTCAAAATTCATCATAGCAAAGAAATCATCCAGTACATTTAGGCCGGAAGGTGATTGCAAAGCATCTCGTGCCTCAGGGCTATTTTGGTTTTTGCGATAGTCAAAGGAAATTTTTGGATTATTGAGCGCTTCACTATATTTGGCCGCTATTTTATCTGGTTGAGGATCATCGGTAAATAAGAAGGCATAGATTAATTTTTCGGGAAATAAGCTTGCAATATATTTTAGTTGTCCAATATAATATGCATCTGGTGGGAATCGCCTTGGACAAGCGTGATCCGAATGTTGAATTTTATAGTCACTTGGATTTTGGGGGATAAACTCAGCCGAAACAAGTATATCAGCTTGAGCAAGCCTAAAATCATATCCGCCGCCGCGTCTTACATGTAGAGCGACTCCTATGTGATCCTGTGGGATTTCTATTGGAGGTAATGGTGTAACAGGCAGAATTTCATTCTGTACTAGATCCAAAAAGTACTGATCATCCCAATCTATATGTATATCAGCTGCAAATGGATCGGTTATATAAACTACATCATCATGGTGATTAGAAATTTGTTTTGCGGTTTCTATAGGTATTTCATTTTTCTCAGTGTGGTCTTGAAATTGTTTGAGAGTTTGATGCATTACTAACATTTCAGAATATCGAAATGGTCTGTAGTAAAATTCTAATGAGTGCTTATATGAAAGCCAGCGAGCATGGCAATAACTTTCAAGATTATCTCCAAAGCGTCCGCCGGTAAATGAATATGTTATTCCATTAGCATATATTGCTTGATAGAGTATGCACATGAATAATATGAGAATTTGACTAAGTGATTTCGTAGCATTCATTCTTTTCCTCTTTTGTACATCAATAAAAGGTTAATAACTTACCTCTACTAGTATAAGAGAAATTTTAATAGAAATGCAACAGTATTATTGTCAATGCAAAATTAATGGGGGGGGTGTACAAATGATAGGGGTTCCTCTAGTAAAGACTAATAATCAATAGTTAATCTTACATTTCATCTTTTTTTGTAGAAGATTGTTTTCGCTAACCATACTTTGTTAGACTAATAAGGAAAGAGTAGAAAATGAATCAGAGGATTTGTAGAGAAAGACTGAAAGAGAAGGCCATTTTATATTCAGATCAGAAAGGACTCACGATGTTTAAGTCATTTTTATTACTAGCACTATTACCAGTGGCTTGTTTGTTGGCGGCACCTCATGATTTTGCAACAATGGATTTGTCGTTAACGCCAATAATATCTTCCTACTCCAGTAGAAGAGTATTTCTCATTTCTTTTGCTCACGGCGAAGTCCATAAAAGAAATCAAAATTATCTAGTGCACAGTGCCATTAATAAGGGTATTGATACTATCATTTCATATAGAAAAGAACATATAGGCAAGGATTTCTATGAACAGCATAAATCGATTTTAGATAAGGGACGGGGAGTGGGTTACTGGCTATGGAAGCCCTACTTTGTTTTAGAAACATTAAAGCTGATGTCTGATGATGATATACTACTTTACGTTGATACCAGCGCTTTTTTACAGGAACCGGTCACTGAACTTCTCAAAATACTAGATGATCCTAATGTAAATATGATTCTCTTCGAAGGTTCCCATAAGAATAGAGGATACATAAAAAAAGCTACTTATGAGATAATGCAGGTTGATTACAAGCATAGGGAAGATCAGCAGCTTCAAGCTGGTTTTCTGGCCATCAAAAACACAAAAGCTAGTCGGCATTTCATCGAAAAATGGCTTGAATACTGTTGCGACGAAAATGCTTTGACTGACATTGTTAGTAGTGGGGATGAATTTAGCGATTTTATCGACCATAGGCATGATCAGGCGATTTTAAGTTTGTTGGCAAGAAAGTACCCGGAAACAATCGTTTTTTTTAATCGATCTCAAACAAATGAAATTTTTTTTCTGCACAGACGAAGAGATGAAAATATAGCACTAAAAGACGTAGATTAGCTCGGCCTGTTGCATTGAAACCCCCTTGGGTAGCATGGCTACGCATAAATGATTATGAAAAATGTTGTCAATGTACTCTCCAACGCTTTGTTAGACTATGTTCAGGATCGTTATGCTTCTTGAGGAAGCAGTTGAATCATTTTTTTCACGTTTATTTATAAGAATATATTAAATAAAAGCCCATTTTTGTTGACCATGAAGCACGATTAATCGATTGACAAAGACTGTAGAGTATTGTGAAGGAGTTTCCATCATAAAACTCCGTGCTAGCGCAAAGGTTTCCGCTATCTATGGCAATCGATCCTGGGGTGATTCCTGTTGACGTCATTCTTCACATCCTTCTTGATTCGCGTTTATTAGTATTTGAGCTGGAGAGCTATTTCTTCACCCAGTCACTCTAAATGATAAGCAAATGCTCAGGCAAATCAAACGAGCTGGTTTGCTCATATTTCAATTTTTTCAGACGAGATTCAACTTATTTCATGACAATCCTGTTAAAATCAAAAAAAAACTCTTGCACTTCGCATCCTCCTTTTATTATATTTATTTGAAGAAAGCATTTTTACAAAGTCTATAAGAAGGAGAGATTGTGAAGTATATATTTTTAATGATTATGCAAATAAGTGTTCTTGAGGCAACTGCCAAAGAACTAATTGCACCAGAATTTGTTATTGTGGTGCCTTCATATAAAAATGAGCGCTGGGCGATAGGTAATCTAAAATCAGTGTGTCATCAAAAAAGTACCCAAAATTATCAAGTTATTTGTATCGATGACTGCTCTCCTGATCGTACCGGTGAGCTTATGGATGAGTATGTGCGAGAAAATAATCTTGAATCCAGGGTAACCATTATACATAATAAGCAAAGAGTGGGGGCATTGGCAAATATATATAATACTATTCATATGCTCGTACCAGACGATAAGATTGTTATCCTTGTGGATGGTGATGATCAGCTAAGCTCTAATGACGTACTCCTATACTTAGAGAAAGTGTATCAGGATCCGTATATATGGATGACGTGGGGTCAAGCGCAAAATACTGATGGTGAATTGATTGCAGGTGATTTTCCTTATTGGGTTTGGCCCGAAAAGTATTTGCGCTCATTTGCATGGATAGCAACACACTTGAGAACATTCAGAGCGAGCCTCTTTAAGAAGATTGAGAGGTCTGATTTGCTCTACAATAATGAATTCTTTCCAGTGACATGGGACATGGCTATTATGTTTCCTATGCTTGAAATGTGTTCACCAAAAAATGTGACAGATAAACCACATGCTCGTTTCATTTCAGAGGTGCTTTATTTATATAACGATGTTAATCCGATTAGTGATATTCGCAGTAATCATGAACTTACACTCAGTCTTGATAATCATATTCGTCGAAATATGACTCCTTATGAACCACTAGATAGTCTTTAGTGGTTTGCAATGGTCTAACAAAAAATGTGAGAAATAGATCTATACGTATTCGTTGATGATCTTGCTTGATCAGGGAGGAAGAGAAATAGCCATGCTTTTAGGTAGGCGGTGCGAGTCTACTTTCTCATCTTCACCGCCGTACTCTACTTTCGGTAATATCAAATCACCTTTCCAACATGGCCATGAGGATTCGTCGATACCCATAAAATTTTAAAAAAGTTGCCCAGTTTTCGTCACTCATAATGAAAATTGGATAAAAGAAAAACACCGACTTTTGAGTCGGCGTTCTTATTCTTTGATGAGTCTTGAATTATCTAAAGGTGATAACTATGTTGTCCAAGAAATGTGGCCGGAAGATGAATAATCACCTCTTCGTTCAATAACTTTAACCTCGGTGATAATTAATTTTTGCCCTTCCCATCTGTGGGACAAAGGACCAACTTCATAACTGACACCTCCTATTACTCCAGCCATAATTGAAAAGTGAGAGGCTGCTCTTATGAGTGCATCAAAATCCATAATCGCAAAAAAGTCTTCTAAGACATTATTGTCATGAGCATTGTTTGAGGTGCGGTAGCCAAATTGTATTTGTGAGCTATTGAGAATAGCCTTATATTTTTCAGCAATTTGTTGGGGTGCTGGATCATCGGTAAATATATGAATATAGAACTTTTTATCAGGATTGAGAAGCATGAGAGTCCTAATTTGTTCAATATAGTAAGTATCGGGTGGGAATCTCGTTGGGAATACCTTGTCTGGGCACCAAGTTTTACCGTCGTCATTCAGCCATCCCTCTATCCCGATAGTTATGTCTTCTTGGCAAAGCTTTGCATCAGCACCCCCACCTCTTCTTATGTGTAAAGCAACAGAATAATGATCTTTAGGAATATCTATCATCTTTTTTATGGATGGATCTATAAGAGCAATTTCGCTGCGTATTATCTTTAGAAATTCTTTGTCCGTCCAATCTGCTCTAATATCTTTTGTACGATAGTCTTCGGTAACATACAATACATCTTCATTAGGGTTTATCTCTAAGGCACTGTTGAGAGCAACCTTTTTTTTATTGCAGTCTTCAATGTGCTTATGAACAATAGATGCTACTAGATAATTACCATAATCAAATGGCTTATAATAAAATTCCAAATTATGAATATAGGATAGCCATCTAGATTCGCAATAGGTCATAAGATAGTCACCAAATCGTCCAATCCATCCTCCATAAGTGATCGAACTTTGCGAATATGTCGTGTGCGGCATTGTTAGTGCGACCAATAGTAAAAAGCTATAGGTAACAAGGAAACGAACCTTCACAGCATAGCTCCTTTATTTTTTGATGCTGGCAGCAAATTCTTACTGGAATAACTCGGCTGTTCTATCTAGCAATGGGGTTGTTGGCTGGGCAGGCATTTTATCTGCATCAGTTAGAATCACCGTTTCAGGAAGCCAGTCCCATGTATGCCATCTTAAAAAACGGGCAGTATGCTCCCAGTCATCGCCATAATATGCATCTAAATAATTTTTTGGATTATTCGGTCCCATAACACAGAGTTCGCCAAGTTTATATTGTTTTAATGGAAATAATTCCTCAGAGAGATGGTGCAGAGGATATTCTCCTCGTTTTCCGTAATACCATTTAACTTCCATTCGCTGATATTCTATTCTATTATCTATCTGCTCAGTAAACCATATATCTATTTTGGCATCATCCGGTTCGAGATAATGTACTATTTGATATCCTGTGGCGTGTTCTCTTAGGCCATAACCTAGTTTGGTTAAGAGTGGTTTAAGAGTGAGAAATTTGTCTTCTAGGGTATAGTCTAAGCAAATATCTATATCACAGTCCCAAGGAATAATGCCCTTATGACGTATGGCTCCGATAAGTGTTCCACCATCTATCCAATATTCTATTTCTGATTTTTCAAATATTTCATGGACGTCCTTCATCATTTGATATAGTGGCAAAATAAGATCTGGGGTTGTAAATTTTTGCGGGAATGCATTTATGTTCAAGAATAAAGAGCTTGCAAATACGGCTATAAAAATTGAATAAAACTTCATTGTAATTCCTCTTAATTAAAAATTGTGTAGATACTAAGTTAACTATTTTGAGTGTAGCAAATGTATTTTTGCTAAGACAATAGTTTGTCTTAATTATTTAAAAGTTCCTCCATTTAATCAAGCAGGGTGGACGAGAGATAGGGCCTAAGACAGCTTAAGTCGAATCTTATATGGAATTTCCTTGCGAATAAATGTGTTTTCTCCTTGATTGCATCGATTAATATCTGAGCATATTTGGTATCTTCGAGATCTACAAAATTGAAGGGATGTGCACCATCATACTCCGACCAAATTACCAAAGTTCTGTCTATTTGCTCTACTTCTTCATGGAGTAGACCTTGTAGGTATAAAAAAGTTGAAGGATAATGCTCATTATCAAAATCTTCCTTTGTCATAATATTAATTATGCTATTGTCTTTGACCATTAATTCGGCATGCTTTCTGTTGAGAACTACCCATTGTGAGTTTTTAAAAGCTTTCTGTGACTCTATAGATTCCCAAAAGCGGCCAGAAATATGATTTGGCGCAAAATCGAATTGGCTTTTTGAACTAGCCATTAATGTTTCATAAACAAAATCGAATGTTTGAATTGGTATAGTTGTCTCCGAAAGAAAAATGAACTTTTGATTGTCTTTATCTTTAAGAGCCTCTCTTAATAGTTCCATTTGCGCATCCATAGTATTCGTCCAGGACGTAGGAATCTTTGTAGGCAATTCAAATTGCTTAAAAGCAGAATTATTAGGCATTGATTCCTTTGAATGAATATATATAGAGTACTGATTTTGATGATGATTAAAAAAATTTAGCCAAATACTTTCATGATAAATGTTGCTAACGATTAGAAATAAAAATGCTATCTTCATGGTGTTTCCTTCAAGAATTATGCGTTTTTCCGTCTAATTTAAGTTTATAAAATGTTCTTCAAATAAATCAATATTTGATAAAAAACATTAATAAAAATCTGAAATTAATAATAGTTGGATTTCGCTTATGTGTTGATAGAATGATAGTTAATTGAAAACGTGCTCTTGAATTGTCTCATTCTCAGTCAGGGCAACCTGATCAAAAATTAGTTGAAAAAATCATTTCCATGATATAGTTAAACTGATGAAGAATGGTGCTGAATTCAACGAAAGTAAAAAAACATAAGGATGCCATTTCGCTTTTACTGCAGAGAGTTCACCTCCGCTGATCTCTCTACTAATGAGGACTGGATCAAGCAGGTGTGGCGGGTGAGCAATTTTAGAGTTATGCTTTGTCTCTACTTCTAAAGCTTACTAATTATTGTAAGCAGATTATATGAAAGCTGAAATTTAATCGAACGTCAAAACATGATTATATTACATCTCAATTATTGATTTACTTAATCAATATTGTATACGCTTAAATTAAGTGACAAGCGTGGAATTAACCGTAAGGAAACAATATGAAAATTGCATTTTTGTTTTTGATAGTTAGTGGTATCAACCATGAAAAAATTTGGTTAAATTTTTTTAATCATCATGAGGATCGTTCTTCGATCTATATTCATTCGAAATATCCAATGTTATCGGATTCTGCTTTCCAGCAGTTCGAAATTCCTGTAAAGGTTCCCACCACCTGGAAAAACACGATGAATGCGCAAATTGAGCTTTTAAGAGAGGCGCTCAAAGATGAAGATAATCAAAAATTTGTTTTTTTATCGGAAACAGCCATTCCGCTGCAATCCTTTGATTTCGTTTATGAAACTTTAATGGCACATCCAAAAAGCCAATTTGAATTTTGGCCAAATCCTAATGAAGATCGAAATTGGGGGCCGACTATCCCGAATGAGAAGGCATTGAAAAATCATCAATGGGTTGTACTTAACAGGAAGCATGCAGAATTGATGGCTAAAGATACTGAAATAATCAATGTGATAACAAAAGTTTGGTTCGATAATGAACATTATCCTTCAATATTTTTAGCATTGAAAGGTCTTCTCCATGAAGTGGAACCAACAAATACAACCTTCGTAATATGGGATGCGGTTGGTTGTACTCTGCCAGTAGAATTTTTAGATCTTAGCTCTAATGATTATACTCCTCGTTTAATCGAAGCAATCAAGGAGAAAAAGTATTTATTTGGAAGAAAGTTTGGCCGAGAATGCAATCTTGATTACCTCAAGCCCTATCTCGCACTTGATTTATCGGCTCCGTAAAGAAAATGCAATCAAATCTTCAGATTTGATTGCAACCGTGCTATTCTTATCCTTGTTAATTAGCAGTGAATGAGACCTACCGCGAATGATGGCTTAATCCTTTTCCTATTGTTACAACATTTATATTGTCAAACTCTCTTCTTTTGACTAGTATAGCAATATATTACAACCATTTTTTGAGGAGTTTGTTATGATCAATAACATTAGCCATGCCGTTCTTCTTGTGAAAGATCAGGATGAGGCTTTGTCTTTTTATAAAGATAAGGTTGGATTTAAGCTTCATACCGATATGCCTTTTGACTCAATGCGCTGGCTGACGGTCCAACCGGCAACACAAACGAACTTTGAGCTTGTACTCATGAAGGCACAAAATGCAGAGGCTCAAGCATTGGTTGGAAAGCAAGGGGCAGGAGTTCCATTTTTATGCCTATCATCTAATGATTGCCAAAAGGATTTCGAAAGATTGAAACAGAATGGGGTGCAGTTTATTCAAGAACCTACGGTGAAGCCTTGGGGTGTAGAAGCACTCTTTGTGGATCTCTATGGTAATTTGATTTGTATGGTACAATCAGTCCAACCATAAACTTCAGTTTAGTTTGGTAATGCCTCGCATCTCGAGGCACCCAAATTTTGCTATCTCATTAATAAGGGGACAGTGATGATTAATAAAATAAGCCACATTGTGTTATATGCTACAGATGTGGATGAAGCATTGGCGTTTTATAGAGATATTCTTGGTTTTAGAATACATACAGATACAACCTTTGAAGGTGTGCGTTGGCTTTCTGTTCAGGCGCCTGCCCAGAAGGAGCTTGAGCTGATTATTATGGAGGCAAGAAGCGCTGCTTCAAGGGCGCTTGTTGGAAATCAATCTCCAGACGTTCCATTCTTAGTCCTTACAAGCTCGGATTGTAAGGGAGATTATGAAGCTTTAAAAAAAGCGGGAGTAACCTTTTTAGGGGAACCAGCCAAGAGACCTTGGGGAATTGCCGTTCAGTTTAAAGATCTTTATGGTAACGTCATACATCTAGTTCAACCCAACTAAAACTGCTACTACTCCTTTCATTCTGCTCACAGAAAGGAATTATCAATAATTCGGCAATTATTGAAAGAAGAGGAATGCATAACTGTCATAGTTCTACATTTGGTTTATGAGCACCAAGATCCCAGCTAATTAAGATCCAAGCTTTTTATCGGATTATATGGTGGCAATCCTCTGATATAAAGATCCGTTTGGTACTGCGAATCGGTAGCTATGCGAAATAAGTTTATTGGGTTAGCTCCATTATAGATATAGAGAATTTCTGGGATAAAAAGGCTATGATTTTTTGCTTTTTTTGTAATAGGAGAGCACATTTCTAGCATGGGGAACATGGCTGCCATGTCAGTGGCCCGTGTAAAAAACTTGCCATCACGTAATAGATCACTCTTTTTTATTTTCTTGAAGAGACCTGCCTTAAAAGTTCTCAAATGTTGTGATTTGAAAGTGTATTCCCTGATCTTCCTCTCTGAGAATACCCAATCAGGAATACGTTCGCTCATGTGGGTGTGTCCATCTGGGATTCTCAAAACTGAGCCATAGGTCAGCCAAATATCTGGATCAGCATATTCTTTTTCTAGTTGTAAAAGAACTTCATTGTGGGAAAGGGTGTCATCTCCATCAACGATAACCACTACCGCGTGATCAGGGATGAATTTATGAATGACAGTATATAAATTTTCTAATGCACCAACTCTTTTTTCATTATGAATGAGCGTAACTAATGACTCAAGATGGTGCTTGCGTACATATTTTTCCATGATGTCTTTAGTTTTGTCTTCTGAACAATCATTAATGCAGATTACATGGTAGGGCTTCGTGGATTTTTGATGACATACCGACTTGAGATTATCCTTTGCGTATCTTTCGTTATTGAAGGATGCAATCACTATAACAAATTCAATAGGATTGACTGATGCTTGCGTATGTACTGACGAGAACGTTAAGATTGCTAACAATACTAATGGATAGAGCATTTTTCCCCTTAATGATAGAACATTTTCTTTCCATTCCAATTCTAGCAAATTCACTCATCCAATTTCTAGGATTTCGAAAAAAAGTTAAGAGAATAAGATTCTTCTCCCAAGCTGAATGTTTTAATTAACGTTACCGGTATTATCATGAGCTCTGACCTATAAGTGCTTCTGCCTTTTGAAGAAAACGTGCTCAGAAGAAAGATAGGCTAGCAAGAAGAAAGTTGACGAGCACGAGCGTGAGCCGTATGTCCATCCGCATTCACCCATTATTTAGTAGATAGCTTTATTAGTCGGTTGTTTTTCCATAGCAGTGATATCTATGAGGCTGCCAAGGACATGGTCGTAAATCGATCCGGTTTGTTGCTCGATTTGCTATGTTTGAGCTCTTGCTTTGACTTTAGCTGCTTAATAGAGGCTTTCAATTGGCTTATAAGGTGTCTTTGCTCTTATATACTTCTCTAAACTAAGTTGAAGATCATGATTTACCCGAAAATCATTTATAGGATTAGCATAATTATATATGTAAAGTATTTCTGGGATAAAGGTACTGTGATTTTTTGCACCTTTATAGATTGGAGAGCACATTTCAAGCATCGGAAACATGAATGCTTGATCCGATGTCATTGACAGGAATTTTCCTTGGTACATGAAATCTTCTCGTTTTATTTTCTTAAAGAGTCCTGCTTTAAATGTTCTTAAATGCTGTGATCTAAATGGTGTTTTTCTGATCTTCTTTTCTTTAAATACCTTGTCGGGAATATTGCTGCTTAATCTCGTGTGACCAGGAGGAACAGTGAGAACAGAACCGTAGGTCATCCAAATATCAGGATCGGCATATTTCTTTTCAAGTTGTAGAAGTACTTCATTATGTGCGAGCCTATCATCTCCGTCAACAGATACAACAATTTTATGGTCAGGAATATATGAGTGGATAGCAGTGTAGATATTTTCCATTGCACCAACTCTTTTTTCGTTATGGATGAGTGTTACGAAGGATTGGAGATTATGCTTGCGTACATACTTGTCCATAATTTCTTTAGTTTTATCTTTAGAGCAGTCATTGATGCAAATGACCTGGTAGGGATTTGTGGATTTTTGATGGCATACTGATTTTAGATTATCCTTAGCCCATTTTTCATTGTTATATGATGTAATGAGTATGACAAATTCGATGCTATTGGTAGCCGGATGTATCATGCCGAACGAAAGACAGATTAAAGCAAACAGTGCATTGCAAGAGTTCATTGATTCCCTTTCTTTTGTTGTTTTTGTCCCCTTCATTTTAATCCTACCAAAAGAGAATGAGCGAAATCAATAATCATCTAATGGTTGTACATTATGGGGGCCAGCTCCTATAAGCGTTCCACTATCTACCTAATATTCTATGATTTTTCAAATAATTCCTTCATCATCTGATATAAAGGTAAAAACTTCGGAGTGGTAAATTCTTGGATGAATCGACCATAGAGGCTCACAGCTCATCATTGCGGCTGTAAAAATATGTAAAACTTCATAATAACTCGGTTTTGGGCATAGGTTGTATAAATCAAAAAATAAATCCGCTTTCAGCAAAAGTACTGCTTGTTTTGTTTACGAGTCATCTCAGCAAGGAGGGTGACAGGTAGTGTTTAAGATCGTTTAGATTGCATGTCTTATCAAATTTTCGTGCAAATAAGTATTTCTTTTCCTTGATGGCATCCATCAATAAGGGAGTAAATTTGTTTCGTTTGATTTTTTTAAAACTTATTGGGTGGGAAAGGCCAGATTTAGGCCACACGGTAAATGTTCTATCTGTTTGCTCTACTTCATGCAGTAGATTGTTCACGGCTAAAAAATTTGAAGGGTAATGCTCATTATCAAAGGGAGATTTTGTCATAATGTTAATGAGCGTCGTGTCTTTAACCATTAATTCTGCATGCTTTCTATTGAGCACTACCCATTGAGAGTTTTTTAATGCCTTCTCGGTTGGGATAGATTCCCAGGTGCGATTAGAATCGTAATTATGCGCATAAGCAAATTGGCTTTTAGAATTTGACATGAGAGTTTCATAAACGAAATCAAATGGTTGAAGAGGGATGGTCGACTCAGACAAAAAGATAAATTTTTGATTGTCTTTATCTTTAAGAGCTTCTCTTAAAAGTTCAATTTGCGCATTCATGGTATTTTCCCAAGTAGTGGCTACTTTTGTGGATAGTTCAAACTGCTTGAAAGCAGAACTAGCAGGCATTGTTTCTTTTGAATGGATATAGAGAGAAAAGTTATCCTGATGGTTAGTAAAAAAATTTAACCAGATATTCTCATGATTAATGTTGCTAATGATGAGAAATAAAAACGCTATCTTCGTCATGGTGTTTTTTCCTCAAAAGTTGTAGTTTTTCCCCATTTATTTTAAGTTTAAGTCTTTTGTTTTCGTTAAATCAATAATTGCTAAAAATTTTTATTTAGCTTTTATTATAAATGACAAACAATGCATTATACGAGTTAGCTTAAATTTCTTAGAACTTGTTACGCAACTGTCACCTAAAAGGTAAAGAAGTCGTTAAGTGGATGCTCCTTTTATGGCCGAGGCTCTTGTTTTTGCTTGTTTCTATTTGGTAGTATTAAATTGTAGCCAGTACCTGGACTACGAGGTCGCCATAACAATTGGAGAGAAAATGAAGCTATATCTGTTGCTTTTAATCGCTTTTAACTGCATTGCTCAGCATGCAAGTGCTGAGGTTGAGTTTGTCATACTCATAACTTCATATAATAACGAAAAATATGCGTTAGATAATCTCAAGTCAGTATGCTATCAAAAAGCTTCGAAGCCTTATCAGGTTATTTGCATCAATGATTGTTCCAGAGACAAGACTAAGGATATTCTGAACGCATACGTGCGTGAATATCACCTCGAATCATTCGTTACTCTCATCCATAATGAAAAGAGGGTTGGCGCTTTAGCAAATATCTATACTGCTATCCATTCATACATTCCTGATCATAAAGTGGTTGTTTCCGTTGATGGAGATGATGCTCTTGCTCACGATGAAGTTCTCCTTAGGTTGGAAAAGGCTTATCAAAATCAGGACATATGGTTGACCTGGGGGCAGGCTCAAAATCTTTCAGATGGTGTTCTTCGTTCAAAAGAGCTTCCAAAAGAAGTCTGGACCAAAAAGAAACTCCGCACAAGTCGTTGGGTAACTTCTCACTTGCGCACGTTTAAGGCCGGTCTTTTTAAGAAAATTGAGAAGTCTGACTTACTGTATGACAATGAATTCTTTCCTATGGCTTGGGACTTAGCTATTATGTTTCCTATGCTTGAAATGTGTGCACCTCTCACAGAGTACGCAAAGCCCCATTGTCTATTCATTCCAGAGGTGCTTTATCGCTATAATGACTTAAATGAGATTGGCGATAGCTATGTTAATGGTAAGCTCCAGTATCAATTGGCGAAGGTTATTCGAAAAAGGAAGCCCTATGCTCCTTTGAAAATGCTTAATCTTCGATAGCGTCTACTGCGGTATATGACAATTATCCAAAAATTTCATTCTTATCGCTAAAATCATCCTATTGAAAGCTACTATTCTCGAATGAGTATGCTTATCTTCTCTTGAAACGTTTTGTGAGCGAGCGAGTCGAGCCCATATGCCATTATGTTTTCATCGAGTGGGAAGATATCAGTGCCAGGATAAATACCACCAAGATGATCTAAGTGGAGGTCCTTCAACGCAGTCTGCATCGGTTATCTTTGGGCTATCTGTGTATTTTATTTTGCCTTTTCTTGATATTTTCAAGCCATGGCGTTAGTCTGCGTATCATGAAGATGCCAACAAATACGTCGAAGTAGTTGTTTACCGTATGATATGCCTGATAATACGAAGGATTTAATTTCGAGGAGACAATTTCCGTAGTTCCTTGTTTCACTGTATAGGGGAGAGGCATTTCACCCGATTCTCTTTCGCCAGCATAATTTTTTTACTCGCACCTGACTGCAATAATGTCCGCAAAGCCTTTTTCTATCGCTAAATACGTTTTAATAACTCAGCTATGCCTGATCCGTCCAATGAGCAATTCGGCTTCAGATGACGTCTCAAATTAGTTTTTTTTAGATGCCTCGAGCGCCACCGCTATTCTCGCATAACCCGCTTTAACTGGAGCTTGCAGAGGCGATCCGTGAACATCTCAGGTCTTTCGATCTAAACCATAGATAGCAATAATCTAACTATTTTCGAAGGACTCACTAGCGGCTGCTGCATGCAAAAGGATAAATCAAGTATTAGTTTTAAGGCGCATATCAGCATCCCTAGCTATAAATAGTTCAATTGCTGCCTTATTAACAGCTAGTCACCGTAGTTATTGCTATGCCTGCAGTCAATAACAATTACATTTCTTTGGGTCTAACCCCTTGCGAAAGTAAGAAACGAAACATCTCAAATTGACCATGTTCAACTGCCGTATCACAAAGGGTCAAACCATTTTTGGTCGCAACATGTATATTCCCACCATTAGCCAACAATATGGTCATGATCGGTAGATGCCCGTGTTTTGCTGCCGAGTGTAGCACAGTCCAGCCATCGAGCTTTGCTCTTTTGACATCAGCGCCTTTAGATACAAGCAGCTTAACTGCTTCTATATTGCCATGCCCGGCCGCCTCATGCAGCGGAGTCCAACCATCATTACCGACCGTAGTTACAGGCACGCCTGCAGTCAGTAACATTAGGATAATTTCAATAGTGCCATTTCTAGCAGCGGCATGCAGTGGAGACCAGCCATCATTATTACATCTCTTTGGATCTACCCCTCGGGAAAGCAAGAAACGAACCATCTCAACTTGACCATGTTCAGCTGCTGAATGCAAAAGGGTTATCCCGTCTTTAGTTGCAATATGTATATCACCACCATTAGCCAACAACATGGTCATGATCGGTAGATGCCCGTGTTTTGCTGCCGAGTGTAGCACAGTCCAGCCATCGACGTTTGTTCCTTTGGCATCAGCGCCTTTGGAGATAAGTAACTCGACTGCCCCGGCATTACCGTGCCCGGCGGCTTCATGCAGCGGAGTCCAACCATCATTACTGACCGTAGTTACAGGCACGCCTGCAGTCAATAACATTTGAATAATTTCAACATTGCCGTTTTTAGCCGCTGCATGCAGTGGAGACCAGCCATTATTGGTACATCTTTTTGGATCTACGCCTTGAGAAAGCAAGAAACGAACCATCTCAACTTGGCCATGTTCAGCTGCCGAATGTAAAAGGGTCACCCCATCTTTAGTCGCAGCGTGTATATCACCGCCATTAGCCAGCAGCGACATAATCGTTAGATGACCGCCCTCTGCTGCTGAGTGTAGGATAGTCCAACCGTCGACCATTGCTCCTTTAATATCAGCACCTTTAGAAACAAGGAGCTCAACTGCTCCGTTATTACCCATTTGCGCTGCTTCATGCAATGGAGCCCAGCCATCGTTACATACCACTGCTATATCTATGCCTGCAGTCAATAGCATTTGAATAATTTTAACGTCGCCGTTTCGAGCAGCTGCGTGCAATGGAGACCAACCATCTTTATTACATCTCTTTGGATCTATACTATGAGAAAGCAATGAGCTTACTACGTCAGTATGACCCTTTTCAGCAGCAAAATGCAAAGCATTCAACCCATCATGGGTTGTAGCATGTACATCGGCACCTCTAGCCAATAAAATATTCACTACACCAAGATGACCGCAATAAGCTGCAGAGTGCAATGGAGTCGAGCCGTCAACTTTAGCAGCATTTGCATCAGCACCTTTAGCCAATAAGAGTTCCGCAATACTATTTGCACCTTTAGAAGCAGCATATTCTAGTGGGGTTGTACCTCTATCGTCGGCTCTATTTAATTCAGACCCTTTACTGAGCAAAAACTCAATGACTGGCAGATGGCCTCCTTTCACCGCAGACAATAGAGGTGTTGTTCCATCATTGCTTGCAGCTCTGATATCAGCTTGAGTCTTAGAAAATAAAAAATTAACCATATGTAGTAACCCTTTGCTTGCCGCACAAAAAAATGCTGTTCGGCCAGAGCTATCCCTAGCATTAATATCAGCACCAGCAATCAATAGCAAATCAATTATCTCAGTATCTTTCTCAACATTACACAGAGTTGCAAGGTGCAACGGTGTCATTCCATCCTTGTCAGTTTGTGTCAAATCTGAGTTTGCCATTAATAATAATTGGACACCCTCCATGTAACCCATTCGAGCTGCTTCTAATAAAAGGGATCCTACCTCTGCACGTGCCCTTAATAATAGGGCTAACATCGAAGTGTTACGATCTAGAAGCGCTTTGCGTAATGGGTTAATGCCTGTCGCATCAGCTTTATTTTTATCTGGGCGTACAAGTAATAACTTAGTGGCAAGAGTAGTGTTATTATCTATCACTGATTGAAGTAAAGGTGTTGTACCATTAACATCCGCTCTATTTGGATCTGCCCCCATTTTAAGTAAGAGCTTCAGGCTATCGGGCTTATTAGATTTGACAGCGCAATATAAGGGTGTTTCTCCCCCACTATTAGCTCTATTTATGTGAACTCCGGCGTTTAGTAACATGCTCATAATGTCTGGGTGGTCATTCTCGGTAGCCAAAAACAAAGAAGTTTTGCCCTCTAATGTTGCTTTATCTCTATCTGTAGATGCTACTAATAGAAGTCTAGTTGCTTTAATATTGCCACTTACTACTGCTAGAGCAAGGAGTTGTTCTTGGTGGCCTCCTTCGCCTGAGGTAGCGTTATGAAAACCATTTAAATTCAGATCAGCTTCATGTGCAGAGTAGATTTTCGTTAATTCGTATATCAAGCTCGCAAGCGGTCTAGATAATGTACGAAAATAGGTATTCGGCTCTTCAATTACTATTTTTTCTAATTCATGAGCAGTCAATGGACAAAGCTCACGTTTGGAAACTTCAATACCAAGACAGACTTGAAAAAAAACTATGACGATCGCGCTCACCTTTACTACACATTGCATATTACAACCCTTCCTAACTGTACGCATTAAACTTACAAAACAATTTTTATCATACCGCTGAGCATAATTCAAATCAAGTTCTATTTAAATTTGCCTGTTGATACAAAGTCAAAACTCTTAAACCAAATACTTACATTTATTGGCCGTAAAATGGGTATGCCTACAAACCTGTTGAAGGTTATTCCAATTCAGGCAGTAAACTCCAGTTGTTGAGTACTCTCAAAAGCCCAAGGAATTGATGACTTCGCGAAAAGAGCTTTAGCACACGAATCAAAAATAGAAAGCTTGAGTACGTTTGTAAACTTGAGTATGGTTCAGAGGGTTACATTGGAGCGGCTGAAGGAGGAAGAATCGTCGAACAATTACCCGTTGGGAAAAGAGATCTATCATGTCTTACCTGGGTCTTGGAATTACGTCTTATTTGATATCTTTTTCATGAGTAAGCTATGATCTATGTGAGCGTAAACCAAAATTGACATTAGCTCTTTAAAAATTTATAGTACGGTTAGTTAATGGTTTACATTTTTTAATAAGGAGGAGTTTAAATGAACAATCGATTTAAAGTACTATGCTTGCTTGCGACAATCAATTCTCAGGTTATGTATGGAATGGTACGTGAATCATCCTTTGAAAAGAGAGTATCGGCCGCTTATCCAGCGGCAGCTCCTGCGGTTGCTAGAGGTGAACCAAGAGTTTCAGCCGCATCTCCTTCTGACGAAACAACGACTATTTCTACTGGAATGAATGGCGAAGTGCGGGGAGCAGTGGTATCTGCTGCTTCCGCTAGTGACTCGGTCCCGGCGGATAGAACATTAGATCCCAATCTTATTGAAGCCATTCGTATTGTCCAAGAAAAGGGTATAAAGTGTGACACGAGAGTGCTCCATGCCGACGTTCTGTTTCTCATAGCAGCAACAAACGGATATGATGAAGTAGTCAAGCTTTTATTGGCAGCAAAGATTGATCCGAATAAGCCGAATAGCCGCGGAGAAACGCCATTGCATTGTGCTGCTCGTAGGGGATATGCAAAAATAGTTAAGAAGTTGGTGAAGGGCGGTGCTGCTCTGAACAAAGCACCTGAGGCCACTCGAGAGACACCACTTTATATTGCGGCTCAAAATGGGCATGTACGAGTCGTAGAATATTTGGTGGCTGCAGGGGCCAATCCTAATGAGGATGACCTGAGGGGTAGAACTCCCTTACATGCAGCTGTTTTGGAGAAAAATATTCTGGTTATTATAGAATTGCTAAAAGCTGAGAAGATCGATAAAGAAAAGGCAGACACAAATGGCATTACTCCATTGTGCCGCGCCATTATGCAAGCGGTTAGTGCGAAAGTGGACCAAGGTGATAGGGTAGGAGACGTAAGAGATGCTGAGATAGTAGATCAAAGAGATACTGAGATAGTAGACGCTTTGATTTCTGCTAAAGCAAATACCATGGGTGCCATGAGGAAAGAAATTACAATTAAGGGCGCTGATGGTCTGCCGAGAGTGTGGAAAACTAATACTTCGCTTTTGATGATAGCAGCGCAGAGGGGCCGCGGTGACATTTTGGCCAGACTACTCAAAAATGCGGATACTGCGCATAAGGATGCATATCTGAATCCTTCTTTATACAGAGCTGTAACAAATGGCCATGAAAAAGTTATGAATATATTGTTATTGGAAAAAGGTGTACAGAAGGATGGACTGCTCCTCCATGAAGGGCCATTTTCCTATGAGGCAACACCACTATATTTCGCGGCTAAACAAGGTCACGCTAATGTTGTTTCTAAGTTGTTAGACTTGGAGGTTCGTATAGATGTTGAATGTGATGGACGTACTCCATTGTATGCCGCCGCAGAAGAAGGTCATCCTGAAGTTGTTAAATTGTTGATGGCTAAGAAAGCCGACTGTTTCAAGACTTGCGGTGGATTAACACCGTTGGCGATTGCCGCACAAAACGGGAAAATGGTTATTGGAGAGTTGCTCGCAACCGCCCCAGAGCTTCTTCATATGCGAGAGCATAATGGAAAAACACCCCTGTTTCTCGCTGTTGAAGGAGTTAAAGAAAATGAATTGGAGAATTATCTTGCCGTTGTTTCTAAACTAATCGAGTGGGGGGCTGACGTTGATGCGCGTAATAATAGCGGAGAAACTGCATTGCATGTTGCAGCGGATATGGGCTATGCTAGACTTCTATCGAAATTGCTACCAAAAGCAGATAAAAATGCTGCTGCACAAGATAAGCGAACACCGTTATCGGTTGCCTGCGAAAGTTATTCTTTGGGAAATAGGACTGACGAGAGAAGAGAAATAATCGAGATGCTCTTAAATGCAGCAGCCAGCACGGAGCAAAAAGTGAATGATAATGGCGAAACAGTTCTGTTTCTTGCAGTGCGTAGCAACAATTATGAAGTTGCAAAATTATTATTGAGCCATTTAGCACATCGTGAGGCTTGCAATCGATATAGTGAAAACCCCCTTCATATTGCCGCTGAGAGGGGCGATATGCGCATGGTTGAATTATTAGTCAAGCCATTTCTTGAAAATCGAGTAAATGGTCCAGTATCTACTGATACCCGTGATCAGATCTCTTCTACTAAGACAGGCGATGATTCAAGGAATCTTGGTGTAAGCACTGCTGATGGAAGTGCTAAAGTTATTTCATTGGATCGATCATTCATAAATCAGCAGCGGGAATGTGGGGCTACACCGCTCTTTCAAGCTGCACGGAAAGGTCATCTTGACGTTGTTCAACGACTCATAGAAACTGGGGCAGATAAGAACATTGCTAATTGCGCTGGCGTATCGCCTCTGACCGTAGCAGCAGAAAATGGCCACAAAGACGTGGTTACCCACTTGTTGGGTTTAGGCTCTGCAGGCGCGTCATCAGATTTATTGTTTGTTGCGGCCAAAAACGGTCACGAAGCGGTAGTGAGATTACTACTCGAAGGACATATCAATGGCATCGAAACCCGTTGCGATGGATTGACGCCATTGTTTGCCGCAGCCCAAGGGGGCCACGCTCCTGTAGTTGGTTTATTACTATCTCAGGGAGCAAAGGTTACTGTAGTATGTCACGGCATGACTCCCTTGTATGTTGCTGCCCAGAGAGGCCATGCAGGCGTTATTGAAGAATTATTTAGAGTAATGGAGAGCGGCGATCTAAATGTTAATACGACTTCAGCGGGTGACGATGGGGTGAAAAGGACGCCATTATTGGTAGCTGCTGAAAATGGTCATGAACATGTGGTTCGATTATTGCTAAGCCAGGGCGCAGAAGTTGAAATGTCTGCGAAGGGTATTTCGCCTTTGATTATCGCGTGCAAAAATGGCCATCTTGGCGTCGTAAGAGCGTTGTTGAGTCATCCAGATGTCGATAAGGAAAGACGCTGCAATGGTCAGACACCAAAGGACATTGCTCTTGCCAATAATTATAATGAAATTGCCGCGCTATTTAATTAAGGTTTGATACAAATTATTTTCAGACACATTTGAATCAGAACATAAGCATTCTGATTCAAATGTGGACGCGAAGATTTCGAAATTAGAAGAGCACGAATTGATTTTATCTAAGATGAAAGCTAGGTCTAATTAAAGTTAAAAGAGGGAGAGAAGTATGATAATAACAGTAAATCGAACATATGCTTCTTGGCGACTGCACATCTGGGTAGCTGCTCTTTTTAGCGAACGTTTGTTACATTCCCATTTAATAAGTATCATGGATTCTTTCAAGAGGTTCATCCATAATTTGATCATTGGGTTGCGCGAGATATTGCTTTAGCGAGCGTTGCCTGGGGTGTCAGGCGATGAAAAAGGAAAAAATTAGTAAGCTATCCCGAGTTGCTAAAGAGAGTAGGAATAGCGATAGGGAAGGGTAAATAAGATGAAGAAAATTATTTTAAAAGTTTGTGAAGTGGTAGACGAATCAAAAGATTATAAAAAAGGAGCTCTTACTATGTATAAACATATATGTGCAACTATACTAGTTGGACTATTCTGTACGGGTGTTGTTTTGGGTATTGAAAGTACGCAAACTGCAGGCTCTGATCTGGAGGTCAGTTGCATGAGCTATAAAAACCTGCAGGGGCTGTTATTAGATGAAAAAACATATTTCAAATTTCTGCCTTCTTCTTTGAAGGTCCATATGAACCAGTTAATGGAAGCGCGCAATCTTAACAATGCTATCTTAGCTTTAAACTGCAATGACGAGTTGCCTTCGAGAGAGAGTCTCACAAGTGGCATGCTTCTTTCCATCGCTGCAACAAATGGAAACGCAAATGCAGTTAGGTTAGTGTTGGCAGCTCATGATGATACAGAGGCGGTTACAGTGAAAGGAGAAGCCCCTTTGTTTTCTGCCGCATACAATGGACAAGAAGAAATTGTTAATCTCTTGTTAAGGGCTGGTGCAGATAAAAACAAAGTCACTCCGAGAGGTGAATCGCCGGTGAATGCTGCTGTGAAAAATGATAAAGCAGGTGCCTTGAAAAGATTGCTATCAGTGCGATCGGCTACAGAACTGCCAGATAAAGAAGGCCTAACTCCTTTAGTTAGAGCAGTGTGTGATAATAATGAACCTCTTATTGAAATGCTCTTAACTGCACAGGCTAACAAGGAAGCGCTGGTAGCTGGCACGGGTCAGACGCTTTTATCATTTGCCGCTGAAAAGGGTTATGCTGGAGTAGTAAGATTATTACTCGTAGCTGGTGCTGATGTTGATAAATGTAATTCGGATAGATTGACACCACTGTACTTAGCTATGCTTAATAAGCACGCTGAAATTGTTGAATCATTACTGATAGCTTGTGCCGATCCTGAAAAACCCGACGAAAATGGTGAGACGTTATTACATAAGGCCTGTGCTCTTGGTCATTCTACGGTTGTTGAGGCATTATTGAAATTAGGTGTTGCTATTAACAGAGGTGATAACCGAGGAAGAAGACCTTTGCATCATGCTTCACTCAACCATCAAATAAGCATAGTCGAGATTTTGTTGAAGGCTGGTGCAGATTTGACGAGCACCGACGCAGACGGAGCTACCCCCCTCTGTTTAGCAGCAGAGAGTGGTCATATTGAGTTGATAAATGCACTGATGACTGCCGAAAAAAGGATGCTTAAAGGGAAGGGATCAGATTGGAGGATCCCGATGATCCGTTCAGCGGGAAAAGGCCATGCTGATGTAGTTAGATTGTTTCTTAGTGAGGGAGTCAATATAAATGGAGTAGATGAAGAAGGATTTACTGCGCTTAATAGAGCAGCTCAAAATGGTCACAGTGCGGTAATTGAGGAATTACTCAACGTGGGTGCTGAAATAAATCGAGCGAGCAATGATGGCAGAACACCTTTAGAGATAGCGGCGGAGAAAGGCTTTAGGCCTATAGTGGAGATTTTACTCAGAAAAAGTCCTGAATTAGAGAGTGCTTGGGTTGATGGAATCCGATACCTACGTGCAGCAGCAAGAAAAGGTTATGGAGACATTGTTAAATTGCTTTTGGAGGCGGGATTAAAAACTTCTCTGGCTCAAGAGGAAGGTTGGTTGCCTTTGCATGATGCGGCCCAGAATGGTCATGGTGACGTAGTTCGTGATTTGCTGGCTGCAGGTGCAAACGTGAATGCAGCTACTGCTAATGGATGGACTGCGCTGCATTGGGCTGCTTTCGGGGGATACTCTGGAGTAGTTGAGATATTAGTAGATGCGAGGGCTGAAGTAGATAAGGCTCAGATTGATGGTGTAACCGCACTCTGGATGGCGGCTGAAAAAGGATTTCATGAAGTAGTGACAATTTTGTTAGATAAGGGAGCTCTGGTAGACAAAGCCGACAAAGATAAAGTAACGCCGCTTTTCATTGCAGCCCAAAAGGGTCATGTTGCTGTAGTTAGATTACTCTTAGCGGCAAAAGCGCAGGTGAGCGCAGCGCAAAAAGATGGTAAAATGCCGTTACACGCGGCGGCGAGCGAGGGCCATTTTGCAGTTGTTCAGGCATTATTGAAAGCGGATGCGGTGGTAAATACCGATGGCAGTGAGAGCACTCCTCTGCATCAGGCAGCTACGAATGGTCATAGCGATATTGTTAAGGCCTTGTTAGCTGCAGGTGCTCGAATATTTACGGAGCGTGAATATACTACAGCACTGTATGAAGCATCTGAAAAAGGCCACCATGAAGTGGTGAGTATTTTGTTGGCCGCCATGTCCAGTTTGGATAAAACGTTTGGTGCGAAAATTGATAAAGATAAGCAGTCTTCTCTCTATGTAGCGTGTGCTATGGGTCATGCAAAAGTAGTACAGATGTTATTGGATGCAGGAACCAAGACAGATTTCTTTGTAGCTAGATGGTCGCCCTTATATATTGCATGTTCTAAAGGACATGGAGCAGTTGTAAAGCTGTTGCTTGACAAAAGAGCCAACGTAAATTTTGTCAGTAAAGATGGTAAATCTCCATTGTATGCTGCTGCGGCCAATGGGTATGGGGAAATAGTTCAGCTATTATTACGTACCTGGGGAAGAGCAGATGAGGTTTTTAGTGATGGTTGGACGCCATTACACGCTGCCGCACAAAAAGGTCATGTCGGGGCTGTTGAGGTACTTTTAGCTGCGGGAGCTCAAGTAAACAGAGCGCAAAAAGATGGCTGCACTGCCTTGCAACTCGCGATACAAGGAAGCCATTTAGAGGTAATTGAGCGCTTATTAGCTGCGGGAGCAGATTTAGACGTGATTGACGAAGCTAATAAGACAGCATTGGTTGCCGCCTATGAGGCGCGGGATTCCCAGAGAATTGTAGACATACTATTGGCAGCAAGAACCGGGTTTGATCTATCTCGTACCGAAGGAAGAAAACTGCTCTACCGAGCTGCAGAGCATGGTCATGTGCGGTCTGTTAAGCTGCTATTAGCTAAGGGAGGAAATCAATTGGCACAGTGTGAGGATGAAATAAATCCTCTGTGCGTTGCAGCCAAAAATGGTCATTTAGAGATAGTTCACGTGTTATTGAGCGCGGGAGCTCAAGTAAATGTGACCGACAAAGAGGGGTATACTGCTCTGTATTTAGCATGCAGAGGTGGACATGGTGATGTGGTAAAAGTACTCCTCTCTGCTGGTGCAATTAAAGATTGTATGCTAGATTGCATGTCGCTTGGATCAGGTCAAACATTTGACGATGGAGCAAACCCATTGATTGCAGCGGTGAGTGGTGATCATCGTGAAGTTGTTGATTTGTTGCTGAGTGAAGGGGCGAGCGCAAATATAAGTACGCTGGAAGATCATTTGACACCGTTAATGGTGGCAGCAGATAAAGGTTTTTCTCAAATAGTGGGAACGCTCATTGGAGCTGGGGCTGAGCTTAATGTACTTAACGCTGATAATTTTTCACCGTTATTCTTTGCATCTCGCAATGGTCATTCTGAAGTAGTAAGGCTTTTGTGGGAGGCCAAGGCTACGGTAAATATGCCAGTAGGATATGAATCGATGCCGTTATTTGTCGCATCCCAAAATGGTCATTCTGGGGTAGTAGAACTGTTATTGGAAGCAGGCGCGGAAGTAAATAGACAAACGAGAGATGGCTCAACAGCCTTATTCGCAGCATGCCAGAATGGTCACCTCCCGGTCGTCAGCCTTTTAGTGAGCGCGAAAGCTGACGTATTGATGGCGAGAAATGATGGACTTACACCATTATTTGTGGCATGTGAACATGGGCATCATGAAGTAGTTAAGGTATTGTTGGCTGCAGGGGTTGATGTAAACATGCTCATCAATGGAGAATTTGCCCCGCTCTTTATTGCAGCAAAAAATGGCCATGCTGAGGTGGTGAGAGTTTTGCTGGAAAAAAATGCGAGCACGATTAGGCAAACAAAGCTTGGTTTTACCCCTTTATTTATTGCTTCAATGAAGGGGCATTCTGCGGTAGTTGAGCGTCTATTAGCAACTGGGAATGCCGAAGTGCAGGTTACTATTAGTGGGAATGATGGCTGTAGACCATTGCATACAGCATGCATTCATGGTCATGAATCAATAGTGACGATGTTGTTGGAAGCTGGAGCAAGTTCGACCAGAAAATACAAGGGTAAGAGTCCGATTGATTTAGCTGCAGAGAATGGCCATACACAGGTGGTACAGATACTGAGAAATCGGCCTTCATGAATTTAGTTTTGTAGTTTTAAGCAGGAGCTGTAGTGGCGTTTTAAATTAGCAGTGTCAGACAAAGTAATAGAATTTGACTGCTGAACCGATTAATACGATTTGTGCTAACCGGCCTATTGTTTCTCAAGTTTGCTAATTGCTTCGAGAGTGAGGAAGTTCATCTGGTAACTCAGGGAACGCAAATATGTTCTTATTAGTTATTATAGAAAATGGACTAGTTGTTTGAAGGGAAGAACCATTTGCACGCAGATGTTTGTTTGGTTAGATATGGTTACTCTGCTATTAACAGAGTGCGTTAACAAAGAACAGCTAATGCTGAGAAAGATTTTGCGCAAGTAGCGGCAGATTTAATCCATCTGGAGATTTCAAAGGAGTGATAAGCTTGATCTTATTTGCTATGAAGGCTGATAAAGGAATGCTTCTTTGTATTGCTGCTTGGGTAGATCATTGTTCTCCAGTTGTGGTTATAGATGACGTAGATAGCCTCATCGTGCTTCTTCTAGGGGGGCAAGACGGAAACATAAGTAGCTTGTTGAGGCAGTGCTCAGATGGTGATGGGCAGCGAAAGGGAAAAAACAGATGAATGGATCGCTAAAGATGTCAGTGATCATAGGATTGCTTTCTTTTCAGTCCGCCTATAGTATGATAAAAACAACAGCTGAAGCGGGTACTCGATTAGAGCCAGCGAAGGTCTTTGCGCATGCTCAATTAAAAGAGGTGCTCTTTGACGAGCACTCTCTTTATTTTAACAGATTGTCTCATGACCTGAGAGAGTTTGTCCATACCCTTGCGAAAAATCGTTACATCGATAAAGCTTTTGGTGATTTGGGTTGCCTGGAAAATGGCTTTTCAAAAGAGGCGGTGCACGCTGATATGCTTCTTGCTACAGCATCATTTTTGGGTATGAATGAAGCAGTGGAGCAATCGTTGTTGGCAGGCGCAACTCCAGATACGATTACCATTGCTGGGGAAACTTCTCTGCATCTAGCATCCCATCAGGGGCATGATGATGTCGTAGATATTTTATTAAAAGCAGATGAAGAGAGAGATACGGTTAATGCTGAGGGCGAAACTGCCCTTTATTTAGCAGTAAAAATGGGTCATCCGGCTGTTGTAGCAAAATTACTCAGGGCAAAAGCTGATAAGGAAATAGCGGATAATCATGATCTGACGCCTTTAGGTAGAGCGGTATTCGATGGTAATGAAGACCTGGTTGAGATGTTGTTGGCTGGGCGCGCAGATGCAAATGCGCGCTTGCCTGAGAATGGGCGATCGCTTTTGTCAGTTGCCATTGAAAGAGGGAATGTTCAAATAGTACAGTTATTATTGATTGCGGGTGCTGAGTTACAAAAACCAGATAGTACCGGCTTAACACCGTTACATCGAGCGATGTTGCTTAATCACAAGGAATTAATAGATTCATTGTTGATTGCGGGTGCTGATAAGAACTATCGAGATGATAAAGGTGAAACCATATTGCATAAGGCGGCTGCCCTTGGTCAGATAAAAGTAGTTGAGTGGTTGCTGAGTTTAGGCGTTCATGTAGACAGCAAGGACAAAAATGGCCGGACTCCTTTATATGTGGCTGCTCAGAATGGGAATTTGGAGGTAGTAAAGAAGCTTCTAAATTCGAAAGCCAAGATAGCGCTCGTTGATAAATTTAGTGAGCGAACGCCCTTCCATGTAGCTGCTGCAAAGGGTCACATAGGAGTAGTTGCTGAGCTTCTGGCTGCGGGGGCTGAGGTAGATGCAGCTGATTACGATGGGGTTACGGCTTTGCAGTCTGCAGCAAATAATGGTCATTTAGTGATAGTCGAGAAGCTTTTGGCTTTAAAGGCTCAGGTAGATGCTGCTGATCGTAAAGGGTTTACCGCCTTCTATAAGGCAGCAGTAAATGGTCATGTAGGCGTGGCTAGGCTACTTGCGGCTTCAGGGGCTCGCGTAGATTTGAACCGTAAAAACGGCTTGCCATTTTTGTATTTTGCAGCTTGCAGTGGTTATTCAGAGGCGGTTGAGGTGCTTCTGGTATTAGGGGCTCAGGTAGATTTGGCTTCTGACCATGGATTTAAAGCTTTATACATCGCAGTTGATAGAGGTTATTTAGCAGTTGCTCGGGTTCTCCTGATTGCAGGATCCAGAGGAGGATTAGCTGATACAAACGGATTTACTACCCTGTATTTAGCGTTCCACAATGGGAGGGATCTTGCCTTGTTCAAAGAACTCCTTGCTCAAGGGACGTATGCTGATGTAAGTGATGATGATAGGTTTGTGGCACTGTCAATAGCAGCACGTAAAGGTCATTTAGAGGTCGCGAGGGCGCTGCTGGCTTCAGGGCTTCAGGTGAGTATGGCACGTAAAGATGGCTGGTCACCCCTCCGTCTGGCGGCTTCTGAGGGTCATTTAGAGATTGTTAGTGCACTCCTGATTTCAGGGCAGCAGGTTGATGGAGTAGATAAAGATGGCTGGACGGCCCTCCATGTAGCAGCTTATTTTGGTCACCTCAAGGTAGTTGAAGAACTTCTTGTTTGGGGAGCCCAAATAGATTTGCTTGCGCAAAACGCTGGTGCTGCTCTGTATTTAGCATCCCAATGTCATCAATTGCTGGTAGTTCAGAAACTTCTTGCTTCTGGTGCTCAGGTAGACTTGCCTGCTGCGAATGGTGCCACAGCTTTGCATATAGCAGCATATAAAGGCTATTTAATGGTGGTTGAGATGCTTCTTAATTCGAAGGCTTCGGTAGATTTGCCTGATAGAAATGGGTTAACGGCATTGTCTATAGCAAAAGCACGAGGTCATTTAGATGTTGTGAGAGCTTTACTAGCATTTTCAAAGAACGATATGCGCGATTCACTCCATTGAGGGGATGGCCCGATTGGATTCGGCTGAGAAAAAAACTAGACTTATCCTTCATCATGAAAGAACATCTAAAAATGTAAATTACATCTTAATTTTGTACTGGTTTGAAAATGGCTAGTATGCTGTGAGAGTCGAGACTTTTCACTTTCTTAACGCTCGTATGGATAGCTAGCGGTATAGCGTTCTCTCAGGTGGGGAAACTCTTTAAAGAGAAGCTCATAGTCGATAGGTTGTGCTTCTTTGTCTTTCCCATCTGATTTGAATTCAGTATTGAAGAACCAGGAGAAGGTCGGACTGCGCTGAGCTTTTGCTCTTATGTCTCTCAGTTGCCAACAGGCTGTTGAACTCAAGGCTAGTTTTGCAAGTCTGTTTTTGATAACTTCGCTTGCTTGCGCTGTTGAGAGCGGCAATCCATAATCTTGGGGATTTGAGTCAGCTGCAATAAATCCTGCTAATGTACACACACATTTCTCGCAGGTGCAACAGTTGACGTGCCCATTTTTTCTCTGGCAGATAACAAGAGAGGGCTTTTTAATAGTCTCTGTTTTACAGAGATCGATGAGATACCGTATTTTGTCAAAGCGTGTCATGTCGAACTGTTCATGGATGAGCCGTATGCCAGCAAATGAAAGAGCGCTATCTATTGCCGGATGAGATGCAGAAGGATAACCAAAATCCCACGACTCTGAGGAGCCTATATAGAGGGTATCTATACCATGAGTTAACAGTATGGGCGCAATCATGCCTGCCCAGCCTATATCCTCAATCGCATCCATACGCCAGGTATGTATCTCACGAGAGAGCTGTCTTAGTTTTTTAAAGTTGAGAAAATCGTAATAATTGCTTGAGAGAAAGCAGGTGGCATGACCATACTCTTGAGCAAAGGACTTGATATGCTCAGTTGTTGTTTTCCAGAGGATATCATTATTAAGGGGTAGCCCTGCCTGTCCACGGGCTGTAATAAGGAGTTGTTGCTCGGTACGGTGTGCTAATGAGCAGACGGTTGAATCCAATCCTCCGCTAAAGAGTAGCGCCTTGAGGGGTGAATGCTTCTGAGGTGTATAGGTGGTGAGCTTTTTGGGGATAAGACGTCCGTTCCATGAAGTTTTTGGATAGAAGATCTGAAAGACTCGCTTAACTCTTTCAAGCGATTCATAGACCTCATCATTCATCTCGTCAATATAATACTCTTTATTTGATGCCCAGACGGTTGTTACTACCTGCATGAGAAAGGGAAGGCTTACGATACTGTAATCAAAAGCGGTAAGGTCGACGCTTGGGTCATATTCTACAAAGAAATCATCGTGCAAATAAGCTGCTTTAAACTCTTTGTTAACGGTTACTTCAATTCTGTGTTTAGTAACAGAGATTTTCTCAATAAGGTTTTCCACGCAGAGGGAAACTGAACCTATACTTATGAGTAGAAGCAGCTTCTTCATGATAGCCCTATCGATGGACATAGTGATTTTAGTTTATCCCAGTCAAATGTTGATTGGTGGATGATATCGAACGGCTTCTTTTTAGAAAGATCTATCTCCAAAATCTTTTCGATTTCTCCTATATCTTCTCCCCTTTTGATCCGCTCATGAAGGAGTTCTTGGGCTTCAGTAAAGAGTTCTATAGTGTAATAATTGAGCTTTTGCGGTTTGAGCAAAGTGCATATTCTGTCTAGAGCCTGTTTGCAGCTGAGTCCATAAGGCTTTGGATCTATGCCTAAACAGAGAAAGCCTGCAATTGTTGAGAGGCACTTGCGGCAGTTACAACAGTTGCGATCCTGTTTCTTTTCAAGCGGACATACTTTTAAAAACGGAGGTTCGATTGATCGCTCGTGACATACCGTATCAATGAATGCTATCTTTTGAAGGCGAGTCTTATCAAACTGATCATGAATAACTTGGACTCCACAGAGCGCGAGATTATTATCTATGCAAGGATTAGCTGCAGAAGGGTAAGGATAAGCCCACGTATGAGATGACGCAATACGAAGTGTTTGATATCCCTTCGAAAGAAGAACAGGAAGTGTGAGGCCTGCCCAGCCAAGTCCCTCAACAGCACCAAGACGCCATTTTTTTATTTCAGGAGTAAGGGTTGCAAGGTATTCCCATTTGAGGAATGAGGAGTAATTTGATTTGATAAAACTTGTTTCATTGCCCCATTCGTGAGCAAAGGCTTCTATCTTGCTGCGGCGAGCTTGCCAGAGTCCTCGTTCTGCCAGTGGTATATCCCAGTGGCCCCAAGCGGTAATAAGGAGTTGCTTTTTATTAAGATGGGCAAATGCTGTTGAAGTTGAATCGAGGCCGCCGCTGTACAGGAGAGCGGTATGGTCACTCCCATGAAAGGTATACGTATGCTGTTTGAGAGTCCGTGGTATAAGCTGACCATCCCAGAGAGTATTGGGATAGAGGCATTTAAAGACCTCTTTTACTCGAGCAAGCGAATCAAAGAGCTCAGTATCCATCTCCTCTATGTAATAGGTTTTACCCGATATCCAGACGAGTGAAATGAGATTCATAATGCACGGCAGTGATAGAACTGAATAGTCAAACTGTTCGAGATTAATATCTGAGTCATAGTCAGCAAAGAAGTCTCCATTGAGATACTTCTTCTTAAACTCTTCATTGATCGTTATGCGCAGACTATTCTTTTGCGCAGTAACTGATGTTAATAGATCTACTTTCGCATATGCTAGCTGGGTAAGAGCGAGTGCCACTAAGAGGTACATGGTAACTCAATGTCTGGTAATAGGTCGATAAAGTCATGCCAGTCGAGCTGTTTTTGACCCTTTATGTCAGAGGTAATTTTCTTATCAAGATTCGCAGTAAGCATCCATTTAAGATCTTCATGAATAGGTATTCCTCTCTGTTCCTGTTCTTGAAGGTACTGTTGCATATGCTTAAAATGCCAGACCGTTGTTGAGCCGGTAGTATGATGGGCCATAAATTCGCGGGTTTTTTTGAGTACCTGATCAACCGGTGTAGTGAACCCATACTCTTGAGGATTTTCGCCTACGATAGAGAACTCAAGAATCGTACGCATACACTTTTGGCATTTTCCACAGTTGGCGACTATCTGTTCTTCGCATACCCGTACAAATGGTTTGTCCTCACCTTTACATGCTTGCGCAAGGAATCTACATTTATCCATCCGATTCATATCGAACAGGTCATGTTTTAAATGAAGAAATTGTGCAAACTTAATGTTGTCATCGATGAATGGATTTGCTGCTGCAGGATAGTGATAGTCCCACGTAATTGTTGATCCATGGCGGAGCTCTGCATATTCCTTAAGCCACATAAGCGGTGCTGCAATCCCCGCCCAGCCTATGCCCTCAACAGCAAAGATGCGCCAGGAGGTTATCTCTTTAGAAAGACTATCGAGTACCTTACGGTTGAGTATCGAATAGTAATTCGATTTTACAAAGGTAATTTCATGCCCATAGCGTTCTGCAAATGCTTGTAGTTGTGCCTTGCGAGTATTCCAGAGCTTGGTATTTGCTAAAGGCAGGTCCCAATGGCCCCAAGCGGTAATGAGCAGTTGTTTTTTCTCTCGGTGATACAAACTACTGGTTGTACTATCAAGACCTCCTGAAAACAGGAGGGCAATACGATTGGTATCGGGCTTAAACGGAGGAACATTCTTCACAAGGCGATGAGGAATGAGGCGACCTTCCCATTTTGTGCGGGGATACATTCTTCGAAAGACTTCTTTTATGGTATCCAAGGATGCATACAGGTCTTGGTCCATAGAATCGATGTACCAGTCTTTTCCTGATATCCAGACGATGGAAAGTACATTCATGATAAATGGCATAATTTGAATAGAATAGTCGAGCTTGGAAAGATCGATATCTTTGTCATATTCAGCGAAGAAGTTCCCCGTAAGGTATTTTTCTTTGAATTGCTTATTGACTTCAATCTTAATATGATTTTTGTTTACAGTAACCGATTCGATAAGCGGTTCTTGTATAGCTGCTAATGAGCAGGTACTCAGAATGATATAGATAAATAGTTTCATGGTTTCCTTATAAGGTATCGAGTGCTTCATATGGAGGGAGTGCCCTAATTACTTTTTCCAATGCCGCTTGCGCTGGTGATTGATGAGGATTGCTCGATGGTTCCTTCAGATAATCACAAAGGGGATTTGTATAATTATAGACATACAAAATGTCAGAAATAAATTTACTATGAGTAGGTCCTGCCATTTCTAGCAGAGGAATCATTACCGCCATATCCGCATTTACTTCATAGAATTTTCCATTAAGCATAAGATCTTCTTTTCGTATCTTTTTAAATAACCCAGCTTTAAAGGTTCTCAGATGTTGAGCAACATAGACGATGGTTCGCACCTGCTTGTTAACAAGCGCATCTTCGGGGATCTCATAGGTTGTGCCCCAATTACCACTTGGATAGAATACAAACTGACCGTAGGTTACCCATACATTCGAATTACTATAGACCTCTTCCAGGCGTTGCAATACCTTGTTATGAGCTAATGAATCATCACCATCAACAATAACGGCAATCAGGTCATCTTTCAGTGCCATAACGGCATTGTAGGTATTTTCAAGGGCGCCTCTGCGTTCTGTATTATGCTGTACCGTAATAAAGGGATACTTTTTAGCATATTCATCCATGATGCTTCCCGTTTTGTCGGTAGAGCAATCATTAATGAGTTTAATGGTATACGGTTGCTTCGTCTGTTGATTGATAAGTGAGTCTAGATTTCTGCGTGCATAGAGCTCATTATTATATGACGGTACAATAATAACAAACTGCGGTGTTGCGCTAATCGTGTATGTAAAGAGAAGGAGCCATATTCTATTCATTAGTTTTCCTTTAGAGGTGATCAAGTGGTTCATATGGTGGCTGTGAGCGAATATATCGATCGAGTGCAATTTGTTCAGCTCGACCTGTTTGAAAGTCCCCTATGGGGTTTTCAAAGTTGTAGACGTAGAGCACCATATCTGCTATAAAAGCGCTATGATTGATTCCCTGTTCATCTTTTGGTGCACACATCTCAAGCATTGGAAAGAGCATCGCCATATCCCAGGCTTTTTTATAGAAGTTCCCGGTAGGGTCGAGAAGATCCTCTTTCTTAATCTTTTTAAACAGTCCTGCTCTGAATGTTTTTAGATGAGAAGGAACGTTTGAACAGTGCCTAAAGGTACGACTTCGTATTACCTCTTCTGGTGTTTCCCAACAGAGTGACCAAAACTCACCTGCAGGATAGACCACAAAGCGGCCATACGTCATCCACACGTCTGGATTGGCATATTCTTTCTCAAGTCGTTCAAGGACCCCATTACAGGAAAAGGTATCATCGCCATCGCAACAAACCACTATTTTGTGGTCTCGTATGAGCTCATGGACCGTTGTATAAATATTTTCAAGAGCAGAACCCTTTCGAACCGGGTTATGGATGATTTTAAGAAAAGGCAGGGCATGCTCTTGCGCATAGTCATCCATCTCTTTACCAGTTCCATCGGTCGATCCATCATCTACGACGATAATCTCATAGGGGAACGTTGATCGCTGGTGAATAAGCGAATCGAGATTTCGTCGAACATACTTCTTTGTATTATAGCTCGTTACAAGTATAACAAACTCAACTCGCTCAGCTCCGTCTGCATAAGCGAGAAATGCTAGACACAGGTATAGTAAGCGCTTCATACTCGTATCCTTATTTTTTACGTTCCCAATAATAGGAAAGATTGCGGTACAGCTGCGTAATGTTGGGGCGTGCTTCTATCGCTTTTTGAGCAGCAGCTTCTCCTACCTCATATTCTTGAAGGTACCATGCGGCGCGGCTGAGAATCTCCCACCGTTGATAATCGTACAAGTCGAGGTCAAGAGTGAGCTTTTCAGTGGTTGGCACTGCTAACTCGGTTGCTCGTTTTGCAAAGATATAAGCAAGTGCATGGTTATCTTCATCAAGATAATGCTTTGCTATGCGTACTAACGGTTCTGCTCGCTGTGGACGCATCGAGGCAGCCTTTAGGAAATATTTGAGCGCTTCGTCCCAGTGATATAATTCAGGTTGTTTACCGCAGAGATTCATCGTAGCAAGGCCGAGGTTATACCACGCGAAATAGTCTTCTTCGGGAAATGAATGGAGCTCGGTTCTGAGCTTTAAATAGGTATAGGCGCCTTGATCGTTGCGGAGCCACAGTTCAGTTAACCCTAAATACAATGCAGTACGAGGATTTTTTGGATCTTCAAGAAGATCTTCCAAGAGGACTTCTCGATCGGAGAGCCACCGTTTTGCTGATTTTTCATAACCAAATCTGCTTATGCCTAATTCAATGTAGATACCGCTATCGGCAGGTACTTCTGACCCAGAACATTTGGTTGGGCATTCATGTACCCTTCCCACAAATACCACATCATCTTTTGTTAATATGAGGCGGGGTGTAGGAAACTTTCTTCCCGGACCCTGAATTTGGAGACTATAATAGGGAGGGGGTGTTGATGAACCTGCATCATAATTTGCTCGTTCATCACGACAAAACTCGAGCAGTTTATCAAATCCATGAAAATACCATTCTGCGTCAGGAAAGAGAATGAATGTTGATTCAGGATATGTTTCACGGGCGATTTCAAGAGCGCGAGTTCGTGCTTTGCCAAACGGAAATGTCTTCGTGTCATAGTGTTCTTTTACTATCTTAAACTGGCTGATACCGTTATCTTTAAAGAAGTCTTCTGCGAGAGTGTCTGTACCATCGGTAGATCCTGTATCGTAGAGTATATACCCAACATCATCGGTAGTAACAGTACTACTCAGATAGGTTTCAAGTGTCGGAATAATAACCTGATTTTCATTCTTAACCATTAATAGTACGACTAATAATGGCTTGCCGTAAGCAGCAAGGCTCCCTAGCTGAAAAATACATGCAAAAAAGATAAGATTTTTGATCTTCATACGTTCTCCCTTTAAAAAAACTGTGCTTCATAAGTTCGAAAATTATAATAACAACCATTGCCTTAAAAAACAATAGGTTTTTGTAAAACTTTGTTGAATCGGCTTTTCAGAAGTAAGAAGAGGTAAGCTCTGTGCATGTAGTTGAAAGGTAGCTTGCTTGTTTATCGCTATTTGGTCGTGAATCTAGCTGTGTCTAACTTTTAAAGTGCTTATTATTGAAAGTTACTATTGTGTCCACGGTCTCTCCTTATTCATTTGACCGGCATTCTGGACAGGAAGGGGCTGGTTCTGCTATAAAAATGGCGACCTAACAATTACCAGTGACTTCGATAACGAGGTCGCGCTTGTTAGGCACAAAAGACGTAAATAAACATAGATTTTTGTGTTCGAAGAGTTTTACTTGCAGCGAGAGCTGTTAATGCTTACCTTATCTACTGACGACTTCATTCGAGCGTCTAGTTTAACAATAATGAAAATTAGAGTAAATACGCACAACATAATAACCGAAAGCGTTAACACGCTAAAATTTGATCTAGTCATGATCTCTCCCCCTCAACTATGAAATTACTACTACCCACGTAACTTCAGAATAATCATTTCTACAGAAAGGTCAATTAAAAAAAGACTAACACATGTTAGGGTTTGTGTTGATCCAGTGGCACAAGCTCAGCTATTTAAGACTCTTTAGAAGTATGGCTACGATTATGTATCAAAAAAACGAACGTATGCATTATGCATAGTGGTCTTTGCGCACCGACCTCTCACATGAATTGACAAAAATAACTTCACGGGCAATCTTGGAGGTATGCAATGCATATTGATTCGAGGGTGGCATGAAAAGGTATTATTTTCTTCTTTTGATTTTCTGTATTCCTCTTGTGTTGAGGGCTCTTAAAAAAGATACTGTACCATCTCTTATTTCGAGAAAAGCGCTTTTTGGTAATCCTCAAAAGATGGATGTGCAGATTTCAAATGATGGTGAATCGGTTGCCTATTTAGCACCTCTCATACTCGGCGATGAGCGAAGTAAGCTCAATATTTGGATGAGAAGCATTGACCATGCTGATGACCGTCCACTTACCCATGAAACAAGCCGAGCAATCCACTCATTTTTCTGGAGTAATGATAGTACCGAAATTCTCTACCTACAAGATACCCAAGGCGATGAAAACTACCGCTTATTTGGTATTACAGTGGCAACGAATGAAACAAGGTGCTATACCCCATTTGATAATGTACAAGTGAGAGTTGTTTCGCATCCAAATGAGGAAACATCAGTTATATTACTAGAAATTAATAAGAATGATCCAACTGTTCACGATTTGTATTCGCTTGATTTAAAAACAAAAGAACTTAAGCTCCTCTGTGTTAATCCTGGTGGGGTTGAGGAGTGGGTGGTAGATAGTTCTCTATCATTACGAGCAGCACTTCGGATAAAAGATGATGGGTCAAAAGAAATTATTTCACGAAAGAATGACGCATCTTCTTGGATTGTACTACGATCCTATGATCTTGAGGATAGTTCTAATAATTGTTCCATCCTCGGTTTCTCAGAAAAGCATTCTCTGCTCTATATTATTGATACCAAAGATCATGACACTGCAAGGATCATAGCTTTTAATCTAGATACCAAGGAATGTGAGGTTATTGCGCAGGATGCTTACTATGATATAAGTAGTGCTATCATACACAAAGATACGCAAGAGGTTGAAGCATATTATTGTAATAGAGAAAAGCCTTCATTTGAAATCATAAAAAAAGATGGCCCCTGTGCTCGGATATTCAAAGCGTTTGCTCAATATAAAAAGATTATCTATGTAGCTAATCGTGACAAATATATGAAGCGATGGATTGTGAGCCTGAGTAGGGATACATCACCTGACATCTATTATGTATATAATGATGAAGACGGCTCAATTACAGAACTGTTTAAAACGTGCCCCGCAATTGATGAGAAACTATTAGCTCCGATGAATCCAGTGAGCTTAAAAAGTAGAGATGGGCTTACGCTCCATGGTTATATTATTTTGCCCTACCAAGGAAAAAAGAACTTGCCTTTGGTTTTGGTGGTGCATGGAGGCCCAGAGGCTCGCGATTCTTGGGGGTATAGTCCGCCAATACAGTGGCTTGCAAATAGAGGGTATGCGGTACTTCGAATAAATTATCGAGGTTCAAGTGGGTATGGTAAAAAATTTCTTCAGGCTGGTTATAGAGAGTGGGGCGGTAAAATGCATGATGACCTTATAGATGGCGTCAATTGGGCTATTGAGCAGGGGATAGCCGATCCTAAGAAAATTGCCATCTTTGGCGCCTCCTATGGTGGCTATGCAGCTTTGGTTGGAGCAACTTTTACTCCTGATGTTTTCTGTTGTGCAGTAGATGTTCTGGGGATTAGTAATCTCATTTCGTGTCTAAAAGCTATCCCACCGTTTTGGGCCGCATATAGAGGCCGCATTTATAAGACAATCGGTCATCCTGAGAACGATGAAGAGTTTTTAAAGTCTCGTTCGCCGCTATTTAAAGTCGATGCGATTAAGATTCCTCTTTTCATAGCTCAAGGAGGACAAGACCCTCGCGTTAAGCAAGAAGAGTCTGACCAAATAGTTGCAGAACTAAAAAAACGAAATATCCCGCATGAATATCTTCTCTTTCCAGAAGAAGGGCATGGCTTTAGCAATGCTGATAATCGTTTGCTCTTTTTTAAGGCTGCGGAAGAATTTCTTGCAAGGCATCTTGGCGGTTTATGTGAAGAATAGCTTCGGCAGTGATATCTTAAGATTAAAAAAAGCTTAGGTTTTTATGCCTAAGCTCTTAGTCTTATTTCAGATCAATCATGGAGGAATTGGAGCTCTGTATTGAACACCCACTTCGTTTGAACAGGCATTACCATTATGATAGGTTTTGCCCTGTAGCTGTGTTGTCCCAGAAACAAATAAAACACCCACAATTAAGCTAAGGAAAAATTTAGCCATTGCTACTCCTTTAAGGAAAAAATGTTGAAAATATGCTCACTACTAACTAAAAAACAAGATACCATGTTTCGTATCATCTCTATTTCAACTCAAGCCTTAGTCTATTAAAGAGAGTTCAAAAGTCAACAAAAAAAGTGAAAACATAGGTTTCTCTGAATTCTTCTTGAATACAGCGTATTTGCCGAGTTGTATCTTGCAGAACAGAAGAGAGGGGCCTTTTCTGTGTTTTGGAAGAGCGGGATACGCAAAAAAAAGCTTAGGTTTTTATGCCTAAGCTCCTACTCTCGTTTCAGATCTATCATGGTGGAGGTGGAACTCTATATTGAGCGCCTACTTCGCCTGCACTAACATTGCCATTTTGAAAGGTTTTGCCTTGTAACTGAGTTGTTCCAGTTACGAATAAAACGCCTACAATTAAGCTAAAAAGAAATTTAGCCATCGCTACTCCTTTAAGGATAGAATGTTGAAAATATGCTCACTACTAGCTAAAAAACTAGGTGCATGTTTCGTATCATCTCTATTTCAACTCAAGCCTTAGTCTATAAAAGTGAGTTCAAAAGTCAACAAAAAAAGTGAAAACATATGTTTCTCTGAATTCTTCTCGAATACAGAGCATTTTCCGGAGTTGCATCTTACAGAATAGAAGGGAGGGGCTTTTTCTGTGCTTTGGAAGAGCGAGAAGCGCAACAAAATGAATAAAAAAAGAGCTTAGGGTTTTTATGCCTAAGCTCCTAGTCTTGTTTCAGATCAATCATGGAGGAATTGGGAGTCTATATTGAGAACCCGCTTCGCTTGCGCTGACATTGCCATTGTGATATGTTTTGCCTTGTAACTGAGTTGCTCCAGTTACGAATAAAACGCCTACAATTAAGCTAAAAAGAAATTTAGCCATTGCTACTCCTCTGAGGATAAATTGTTGATACTACACCCACTACGGTTCTTAACTAAAAACAAGTTGTATGTTTCGGATAATCTTTTATAATTATCGTATATGTCAACTCAAGAGTTAGTCTATAAAAACTAATTTTAAAGTCAACACACCAAAAGAGAGATAGTATGTTTGCCTTTTCTTGGTTTCTCGACATTTTCTTCAATTACTATGTTTCCCTGGCAGTGATGCTGGTTTCCTGTTTTTACAATATTTTTCTAATAGCAGTTTGCATGCGGTACATAATTCAAACGACGAGCCATCGACGCATAGCGTTGATTTTTTTTATGATCTTTCTCTTAGGTATGCTCGTGAATACGTCATGCTATCTGTTCTTTCTTGTTTTGAGAGGCATTTTGCAATATAAAGGAGCAACGCCTCCCATGCTTGGTTTTGCAAACCGCTTAGATTGGGCATTGTATATAACTACCTATCAATCATTTGCTCTGTTTTTTGAATATCTGTACCAAAATCACGTAAAGATCCGCTTTTACCATATACTCCATGGCCTAATCAATATCGCAATTTCATCAGTGTTTTTATATTTTGCTTTTACCAATTTTCATAATCCCTACGCGAACCAAAGCATAGTCCTGATCGAACAAACGCTTGTAAAGCTAATTTACTGCTATCTTCCATTCCTGTTTGTACAACTTTCGTACAAGATTTTTGTGCACTCGGGTAGCCAGCAACTACCTCGTATTTTATTTAATCAAATACGCTATTTAAAGGTGTTTGCAGTTGCATACCTTTTGTTAGAGATGGCAAATAACATAGGTGTAACTATAGATCTATTTGGTGCTTATCATTATTCATTCTTTGCGCTTAGTACTTTGCTGAGTTGCTGTGCAATGTATGCAACTAGTAAGCGACTATTAGGCTTACGCTTTTTAAACTTGCGCCAGGACGTGGAATCGAAAGAAAAATTCAATTTTATCGTCCAGTTCAGAGATATACTAGAGCAGCTTAGCTATGCAACGGCCCTGAAGGATCTTGCTCATTTGTCTCAAGCCTTTTTTCAAGCAGCTTTTGCTATCCCTCTTGGCAGAACAAGGCTATATCTACGAAAGATGGACCAAGAGAGAGAGTCGGAATATTATGATATTGTAAATGTGACAAACAATGTTGAACACTTTATTGGTAAGGCCGAAAATCATGCATTCACGGATGCGTTGAAAAAGTCTAAAATATTTATCCGCGATGAGATTGAATTTACTCAATATTATGAGCGTGATCGAGTAAGCAAAGAAATTCTTCAGTTTCTCAACGCAATAAATGCGGAAATATTTCTTCCTATCTTTGAGCGAAATGCAATCACGGCCTATATTATTGTTGAACAAGGTGCACGACCAGATAAGTTATTCACCAATAAGGAGCGAGATGAGATGCTCGTATTTACGAGCTATTTAGGTAACGTTATTAATATTTTAAAATATAGCAATATCGAAGCCATGCATCAAAGGTTGAAAGAGGTAACGGAAGAACTCTATCATAAACACCAAGAAATTAACCAGTATAAAGAATGTAATCGCACATTCATGCGCTCAAATAAGGAGCGAAAGACCGGTATTATTTATTATAAACATCGCAAATTTACGTTCGCAAATGAGGCCGCAAAGCAGCTTATTGGTATAGATTTAAATACGAGTGAGGGTCATGCGCTTACTCGGACATGTAAAGCTGTGGCGCGAAATGTTCAAGAATATAAATCATCACAAACAATGTTTGCAAAAGATAGTAGTGGAAACAAAATCATCATTGTTGGCATACCGAGCTTAGAAGAACATACTACCATCTTGCTTGTTTCATATCCGGAGATATCTGATATTATGAAGTCTCAATTTGATCAGCTCAAAGATCCTTCATCGTGGGATTATGTCCTGTACTTAGAAACGACACAATCGGGTCAGCTTATTAATCAGTTAATTCCTGGGACGGGCGAAAAGCTCCTTAATTATAAAATAAATCTGCTTGCGACCGCGTTAAGTAAAAAAGCTACACTCTTAGATATGCCTGAAGAAGATCTTATGGCTACCGTTGAAATTTTACATAGCATAAGTCTGCGTCAAACGCTTAAAGTTATGAAACTGACGGGCCCTGAAAAGCATGAAGAGGCTGCTATAAAGCTGTTTGGACTCAATCCCCTTATGCAGAAAGATTCGGAGCCATCTCTCCTTGAGAAGCTTGATAATACCGGTACTCTGTTTATCCAAAACATCGAATATTTGAGCGTTAACACACAGGATTATCTTGCTGAGTTTTTTGCCTACGGGTTTTTTTTCCGTTGTAAGAGTGATCATAAGATTTTTAGCAATGTACGGATTATCTGTTCATCAGCGAAAGATCTGAATGCACTTGTTCTTGAAGGTAAATTCTCTCGGACCTTGTTGAATGAGCTACAAAAAACCTCATTGAAGATGCCATCATTTTCAACGCTCTCTGAAACTGAAATTGATGCTCTAGCGCAAGGCTTTGCAGAGCAGATGACATTGAATGATGCTACGTATCAAAATCTTCTTGCCTTAACCGAGAAGGATAAGGCAAGACTGCTTGCCAATCGACCATTAAGCTTGCATGAATTTAGGGAAAAGATTCATCAGCTTCTTATCACGAAATCGGTGAGAAATAATATAGAGGATGTCACCGAGTTTGATCCAGCCTATAATGTATCAGATCCTGATATTGCACGGGCAGTGCGTCTTGGTAAAAAAGCGCTACAAGATCCGCAAAGCATGGCTATTTTGTGGAATAAGTTCAGAAATCAAAATAAAATTGCTACATTGCTCGGAGTTAACAGATCATCGGTTAATAGGCGGTGTCAGGAATATAACCTGAAATAAGCAGATTTCTCTTAATGTGCAAATAAATGTGTTGAAAGTAAGCGTTCCGAGGCTTGCTTGAGAGTATAAATCTATTACAAGGCGAGATGGTATGAATGTACTAAAAAAGATGCTTTTGATTGTTGTGTTTCTGAACTTAGGAACAGTGCATAGCATGATTCGGTTTGCTGATGGAAGCAATTTCAACAAGCAAGCAGTTGAATTTAGAGAAAAACTTTGCCGTGATCCTAAGACATTTCTTTCTAAGCTTCCGGATGACCTTCATAAATTAATCTTTGACTTAATTTTTAAGGGAGCTGCGTTTCCAGCGTATTTTGCTGCATGTTATAAGGCATGTTATTCGGGCAGTTCTGTGCAATTGCGAGGGCTTCTGGACCCAAACGTAGGTAGAGATAGCGAAAGAAGAAATATTGTAGGGGAATTAGCTTCTATACTAGTCGAAGATGATCATGTCCCGGGGTTTGACCTCTTGGCACGGCATGGTGGTCGGTATTACTCGATGACTCAGCTATTACATCTAGCAGCGAAACGTGGTAGCAAAAGAGTAGTAAGGTATTTGCTAGATAGAGGAGTTGATAAAGATAGTCGTGAAAATGAATTGTATACGCCGCTTTATAGAGCTGCCTCTGAAGGTCATGCTTCAGTAGTAAAGTTATTGCTTGACGAGGGTGCCGATTGGACTGCTACTGATTGTAACTATTTTCCTCTGAATGCCGCAGCCAGCAGGGGTCATTTTGATGCCGTTCAACTCTTGTTACAGATAGGTGCTCATAGAGATTATCATAATTATACTGGAGGAACTCCTTTATTTCTAGCGGCTAGGAATGGTCACGAAGAGGTAGTCAGGCTCTTGTTACAAGCTCATGCCGACATGGAAATCGACTTTGAAGAGAAAACCCCCCTATTCGTCGCTGCTGAAAATGGCCATACCAATGTGGTTGAACGATTATTGGAAGCAGGTGCATGTATCGACAGATTATGTAAAAATACAACTGCACTGTATGTTGCTGCAGAACGGGGTCATGGACCGATTGTTGACTTGCTTTTGAAAGCTGGTGCTCAAGGGAATAAATGTTCTTTTGTGGACCTTCAAAGTGATGATCCCGGGTTGTTTTGTAAAGGCATAACCTCTCTTACCTTTAGCACTACACCACTTTATATTGCTGCAGCACACGGTCATAAGGGGATTGTTGAATCGCTGCTGAACGCGACTGTTTGTAGGAATGGTTTTTGTGTGGGAGTGGGTATTTGTCAAGAGGGAGAGAAGAAAGCAACTGAGAAGTTCGGTGAAACAACCGCTTTGGATATTGCCGTGTCAAGAGGCCATGCAGAAATAGCTAGATTGCTGCAAGGCATTGGTGAGCCTTCTACTTCATTATTTAGTGCGGCAGAAAGGGGTGATGCTGAAGCTGTTTGTTCATTGCTTTGTACTAGTTCAGATAAGGATCTTACAAATGAAAATGGAAAAACGGCTTTGTTTATTGCTGCTGAGAACGGACATGCAGATATTGTTCAGATTCTGTTAGATAACCAGGCAGACTGGCGTAAAAATTGTAGAGGAAAAACCCCCTTGGATATTGCGGTGCTCCTGGGCCATGAGGATGTTTTTCAAGTGTTGCTCAATCGTCAAATTCAGTTTCCAGAATCGCTCTGCAGTTCTGTGTTGACTGCGGCCCGAAGTTACTCTCCTTATGCAGTTAATCGATTGTGCGAAATAATTGATAGAATTAAAGACCAGCCAAAAAAGGAAAAAATAAAGAAAGAACTATTATGTGCTGCGACACTGGAAAATCATGAGCTCATAGTCCGAAAATGGTTACACGCTGAAGATGAAGAACTTTTAAGGTGGTCGGCTGGTGATCTCTTGAATAGAGCTGTTGAAAAGGGACATCATTCCATTGTGAGTCATTTGTTCGTTCAGTATAGATTAGTGAATGACAGTCCTGAACGCACTCCTATAGCATTAGATCCAGATGCTTTATATGAGAGGGCAATAAGAAATGAAGACGTTTTCTTGGTTAAAATACTTGTCCGTAATCTTTGTGAGAACACAAGAGATAGCGATTTGCCAGAAATGTGGCTGCCTTTAAAAAAAGCCCTCGATATAAACAGTCTTGCCGTAGTGAGGGGACTGCTATACGAGTACAAACGAAAAAAAATGACTCTAGAAGAGGATGATCTAGCGATCTTATCTTATTCTTCAATAATAAGGGGAAGACTTGATATGCTTAAAGCGTTTGTCGAGGCAGGTGCGGATATAGAGAGTAGGCGTGCAGGTATAACCCTATTGCTTGCTGCTTGTGAGGTTAGGCATTATGAGATAGTTGATTTCTTACTTCAACGTAAAGCAAATCCGAATGTGGCTAATGCCGATGGCATAACACCACTGCTGCTAGGCGTGGACAATGGAAAAGTTGAGTTAGTAAGGTTGTTGCTCGAAGCAGGTGCAAATCCAAATGGTATTGGGCGTAATAGCTGTCCCCTCCTGTGTATAGCGACCATCCAGGGTTTTAGTGAGATAGTCGAGCTGCTGTTGAGAGCTGGGGCGGCTAAAGATGTAACTTTCAATAATTGGACGCTACCGTATATGGCTAGAATGAGCGGAGATTCTGCGACCATTAAGATCATTGAAAAGATGGTAAATTCGAATTAACATTATGGGAACTTAAAAGGCATCGGTATGATCAAGTTATTATTGGGCACAGGAACACTGGTCGAAATCCCGGATCGAGACAATGCGACTCCCTTGTATTTAGCAGCCTTCCATGGTCATACGCAGGTGGTTAGCTTGTTAATGGCAACAGGTGGCAATAAAGAAAAGACATATAATGGAGCTGCTCCATTGTTTATTGCAGCTTGTAGACATGCTGTTAAAGGCAGGAGCAGATAAAGATAAGTCCGATAACGACGGGATAACTTATTGTATATGGTCACAAAAGATGGCCATTGTAATTTGGGTGGTTTGTTATTGGCGACAGGTGCTGATATAGATCATGCTGCAAAGGATTGCACAGCCACCGTATAGCAGCTCAGTTTAGGCATGTTTATGTTGTTAATTTTTCAGTAAAAGCGAGGGGCAGACAAAACGCATAAGGCGGGTAATGGTTTAACGCCTCGAGCGATAGCAGAATCTAAAGGGTATACTCAGATAGCTGATCTGCTGAATGAAAATATCAACTAAGATTATGCGAAAATTGTGCTAATCAGTAGATTTTTAGTGTTCGAAATATCTTAAGGACCAAGATGCAAATACTTAAATTATTCGTAATAACTGGGTTATTGTTTTCTGGAATCAATGGGATGGAGACTTTGAAAGAGAGAGCAATCTTTTCACAGGAGAATAGTTATTTTCGAATGCTCTCTACGGATGTACATGATGAGATCCTCTGTTTTTTGATGGGTATGACCCCATTGCATTTGGCAAGCAGAGAAGGCTTAGTTGAATCAGTCAATTCCTTGTTACATAAAGGTGCTAATGTAGACGCATGTAGAAGTGATGGAGGAACACCATTGTTTGAAGCAGTTAATAAAGGTCATGCTACTGTAGTTGATATGCTCCTGAGGGCAGGGGCCAATAGAGATAGAAAGAATGCCAATGGTATTTTTCCGCTGTATTTAGCTGTTAGTGCGGGCTTTAATGAAGTGGTTGATTTGCTGTTGAGGGCGGGCGCTCATCCAGACACAGTACTTTTAAATGACCAAGGACCCCTACATAGAGTAGCTTATACTCGGAATGTCAAATCCAAAGTCAAACCAATTGATTTATTGTTGGCTGCAGGAGCAAACTTGTACATTGATAAGTCTGGACGGACCCCTCTACATGTGGCTTCTGCTAGAGGTCATGCCAAAGCAGTTGATTTATTGTTGAAGGCTGGAGCAAACAAAGAGGCGCTGACGGATAATGCTGAATCAGCATTATATTTTGCAGCTTCATATGGACATAAGCCAGTAGTTGAGTTGTTGTTGCATGCGGAAGTAAATGTTGATAGGTGGAACAACGAAAGAGAAACTCCTTTGTTAGCGGCATCATTGAATGGTTATGTGGATATTGTTGATTTGTTGTTGAAGGCTGGAGCAGATAAAGAGGCGATGACAGATAATGCCGAATCAGCGTTATATTTTGCAGCTTTCAATGGACATAAGCCAGTAGTTGAGTTGTTGTTGCGTGCTGAAGTAGATGTTAATAAGGAGAATAAAGAAGGAGAAACTCCTTTGTTTGCTGCAGCATCGAATGGTCATGCGGGTGTTGTTGAGTTGTTGCTGAAGGCTAGGGCAGATGTCACTATTGCTACATATAAAGATAAAACTCCTTTGCTTGCGGCAATTATAAATGGTCACGCTCACGTAGTTGCCTTGTTATTGAGAGAGGGTCATGCTTCTATAGATGATATCATAATGTTTATAGATTCGAGAAGATTTCGTAGAGTAAATCTTTTGCTTGAGGCAGTCTACAAAGGGCATGCAGAGGTAGTTAGGTTATTATTGCTTGCTGGAGCTGATAAAAATAAAGGATTGCCATTTCTTGTCTCGGTCTTGCAAGGTTATACTCAAGTGGTAGCGGTGCTCTTAGAGGCAGGTTATGATAAAAATAAATTCAACGATGATATTGATGATGAAGAATATTGTCGAGACTTTGAGTATGACCGTGAGGGACTAAGTCCTAATATTGATCAAATTGCTGTTAAGTGTAAGCAAGAAGAAATTGGGCCATTGCATGTGGCAGCAATAAATGGTCATGATCAGTTGGTTGAATTTTTATTGAAAGCTGATGTTGATAAGGATAGATCTACAAGATTGGGAACAACACCATTGTTTTTCGGATCTTTATTCGGTCGAGTTAAGGTCGTTGAACTCTTGTTGAATGCTGGAGTTGATAAAGATGCTGCCAATAGTGTAGATGGCAGTACCCCATTATTTGCGGCGGCTTTGTGTGGGCATACCGAAGTGGTTCGTTTGCTGTTAATGGCGGGAGCAAATAAAGAGAAGCAGAATGGAAATGGTTCTACGCCTTTGTCAATAGCGATATTGAATGATCATAGTGAAATAATTGAGTTATTAAAGTAGATTTTGGAGGGTGTGTGAATTGAATGATTGAATTTTTCAGCTGATCGGCTGGATGTATCACGCTTGGCTCAAAGGTAATCTAATATTACGTCATCAGGCGGGCGAATTGCTCACAGGAGAACTTCTTGAGCTTGGGTTACCAGCCATTACCGATGTTGAACTGAATGAAAGCGGGGTAACAATGAACGGATCTCTTCACGAGAAAGGACATCCAGAAGCATAGATCATTGCTATGGAATGCACGCCAACTGAGGCAAAGATTCTTGATTATGGACTGCGTTGGGCACGTGAACCGCTCTACGCGTGCGCACGAGTTTTAGAGAATGGCCTGTATCTGCGAATCGTTTTTTGCCCCCCACCAAAACTAAATTCGACATGCATCAGATTTAGCTGTGATAAGTGGGATTCACTGATTTGTTGGCGTCTCCAATTGTTTTATAACCTGATTGATGATACACTGATAGTATAAATTAATGAACGGAGGATAATATGATTACACCAGAAATCATTGAGCGTGTAAAAGAAATACTTGTCGCAGAATATGATCCTGTAGCCCTTTATTTATTTGGCTCTTATGCTTGGGGACAACCAGATGAAGGTAGTGATCTAGATTTGCTGGTCGTGGTGGATGAATATACTAATAATCCGCATAATATGCTTGTACAAGGCCATAGAGCGCTGTGGGATTTGCGTATTTCAAAAGACATACTTCTATTTACAAAAGAAGTATTTGAAAGAAAAGCAGAACATCCAAGCACGCTCTGTTATAGGGTAAAGCGAAAGGGGATTCAGCTGTATGCACGAGCATAAAGAATGGATCACAATTGCAGAATCGGATTTGAAAACTGCAAAGTTCCTATTGAGTTCAGAAGAGGTATTTATTCGGCAAATTGTGGAGCTGAAAAGTCACTAAAAGCATTTCTTGTTTATAAAGAATTTGACTTTGAAAAAACACATGACCTTGGAAGTCTTGTGCATGCATGTGCAAGTTTTGATGTTGAGTTTCTGGGTCTCTGGGATACTGCAAGTGAGCTGACACCCTATGCAATTAGAAGCCGCTATCCTGATGACAACTTTCCTGTGCCTGATCGTTCTATCGCAATTATAGCACTCGCGAATGCTGAAGAGATTTATGAATTTGTGGTAGGCAAAATTTGGTAAGGTGAGTTTTCTTTAGAAGCGATATTCTTTTTGACTTTTCAAAGAAAAGATGACATACTTATCACTGATTCATTTCTGATTATTTAGTAACAAAAGTTTTTTAGTGAAAAAAGGATTGCTATGGCAACGAGTAAATCTGGTGGTTCGACTTCGAATGGTAGAGATAGTATAGGTAAACGCTTAGGCGTCAAGCTCTATGGTGGCCAGAAAGTATCTGGTGGCGAAATTATTATACGTCAGAGAGGCACAAAAATTCATCCAGGTAAGAATGTAGGGATCGGTTCCGATTATACTATTTTTGCTTGCGCTCCGGGACTTATTAAGTTTCATTATGGACCAAAAGGACGAAAATACGTTTCAGTGGTTGCAGCTTAGTGAGACATCGTTTATACTGCACATCAAGTTTTTAAGTTAAGGGTAGAGTTTTTTATGATTAATCTGTTTAAACGTCAACACGGTCAACCAATCGATTTTCTTAAGTATCGTTATATTTCAGCAGCTCTTTCCGCACTTATCCTCTTTGGTTTTGCAGGTGCTTATTTTTATAAGAAACTTACGACGGCAGATCATCATACCTTTAATTACAGTGTAGACTTTACTGGCGGTATTCAGGCTCTTCTTTCATTTAATAAACCTGTTGAGGGTGAGAAGCTTGTCCATATTTTGGATGCAAAAGGATGGCCTGGTTCAGTAACGCGTGAATTTTCGCCTACTGAGCATTTAGTTCGTGTAAAAAAAGAAGCGAGCGATGTAGCACGAGAGGCTGAAAGTATCCGTAGTGCCTTATCCCAAGGTCTAGGAAGTGACTATACGATATCAATTTTGCAGACAGATAGCGTAGGAATGGCAACAGGATCTACCTTGCGGACACGTTCTTTGTGGGCGATTATTGTAGCTTTGGTTCTTATGCTTCTATATATTGCTATACGATTTTGGTCTTTTGCCTATGCTATGGGCGCTATTGTTTCATTATTTCATGATGCGATCGTTATTTTGGCTCTGTTCTTGATTACAGACAAAGAAATTTCTATGAACGTTATTGGTGCCATATTGGCAGTTCTTGGCTATTCTATTAATGATACTATCGTTATATTTTCTCGTATTCGGGAAAATGTGAAGCGCCTTCCTGGCGAATCGATGTATAACGTTATCAATATAAGTATTACGGAAACATTAAGTCGTACTATTTTAACGACATTTGCGACGACATTGGTTGTTATTGCACTCTTTATTTTTGGTGGAGAAACGTTACGAGATTTATCGTTGGCATTATTAGTGGGTATAGTATTTGGTATTTACTCAACCATTTTTATTGCTACTCCTGTTCTTTATATGTTATATAAAGAACATAAAGCGTAACTCTTTTACTACATTCAGGAATTTTAACAGACTTATACGTCTATATGCTGCAATGGCTGGTATTCTTTGCCATGCGCATTTTTTAAGGAGACATTTTTATTATGAACGAACAGGAATTAAGACAGCTTGGTCTTCAAGATTTACAATTACAAGCTCGTAAGATGGGGATTGTAGGCTCATCGCTTATGTCTAAGGAAGACCTCGTTAAAAATATACTGGACCTCTATCTTCATCCAGATAAGGAGTTGGAGGTTGAAGGAGTACTTGAGAAACTTCCTGATGGGTTTGGGTTTTTACGATCAGCAAAATATGATTATGTATCGGGCCCAGAGGATATTTATGTTTCTCCTTCCCAAATTAGACGTTTCAATTTACGGACCGGAGATACCGTTTCGGGAGTGATCCGTAAGCCGAAAGAGGGCGAAAAGTATTTTGCTTTGCTCAAAGTTAATCTGGTCAATTTTGTAGATCCAGCACTCTTGATAGACAGGACTCAGTTTGATCGTCTCTCTCCTCTCCATCCCAATCAAAAGTTTAATTTAGAATATAATCCAGCCTATCTTTCAACACGAATCATGGATCTATTTACACCTATAGGCAGAGGACAGCGTGGATTAATTGTTGCACCACCTAAAGCGGGTAAAACGATGCTCTTAAATGAGATCACGAAAACCCTTGCGGCGAATCATCCCGATGTATACCTCATTGTACTGCTTGTGGATGAACGACCAGAAGAAGTTGCCGATATGCGCCGTACGGTGAAAGGGAAACATGCAGAAGTTATTAGTTCGACATTTGATGAATCTGCAGAGCGTCACGTCCAAGTTGCAGAACTCGTGCTTGAAAAGGCAAAACGCCTCGTTGAAGTTGGTTCTCACGTAGTTATATTACTTGATTCCATTACCCGTCTTGCGCGTGCGTATAATACGATTGCGCCAGCATCAGGTAAGGTCTTAACTGGTGGTATAGATGCGACAGCACTTCAACATCCAAAAAGATTTTTTGGAGCTGCACGTAACACAGAAGAGGGTGGCTCATTAACGATCATAGCTACCGTACTCGTAGAGACCGGTTCCCGTATGGACGAAGTTATTTATGAAGAGTTTAAAGGTACCGGTAATATGGAAATGCATATGAGTCGTAAGCTTTCTAACCGACGTACATTTCCAGCGTTCGATCTGCTCCTTTCTGGTACTCGACGTGAAGAGTTATTACTACCTGAAGCTGAACTTAATAAGGTATGGGTTTTGCGTAAATTCCTCTCAGGTATGAATACCGTGGAAGGTATGGAGTTTCTGATCGACAAGATCAAAAAGTTTAAGACGAATGAAGAGTTCCTCGAATCGATGAAGAAAAATGGTGGCGGCGGCGGAAGCTCTTCTGATAAGTAGTCCGGGTATGTATGAGGTTTCTTGCCCCGTAGACTTGGATGAGCTGTTGGGTGAGGCTGAGCTGTCAGATGTTTGAACATCCAAAAGATATCGTAGAAAATCAGAGCTGTCCTCTCTAAAGGGCAGCTTCCCGATACCAATGAGACTTAAATCCTTTTTGAGCATATAACGGGCGGTCCCTACTATCTTCTTGCACGATTTGTGAAGTCTCTTTTTTATCTACCTCACCTGAGATATTTTAGGGAGCAAATTGATACTATGTGAAGTCTCATCGAATTTCGAAGCTGCCAGTTGCAAAAGTGTCCTCCATTATTATGAGGATTTATCTGCGTGTTTCCAGAGGCTCCTTATAATTGCCGCATATCTTTTTCTTAGTTCAGCATTTGAAGGTTGGCCTCTTTCTCTTGCACAGCCTGCGTCTTGTTCTACTGCTATATCCAAAGGAGTTAGTTCCCCATTTCTTAGCTGTTCTGCACCGGCTTCTAATAAAATGTTAACGGTAACATCATTACCTGCACGAGCTGCCCAATGCAAAGGGGTCCATCCATTATTATCTCGTTTATCCATCGCCGCGCCTGATGATAATAATCTCTGAACTACTTTCGGATCGCCATAATGAGATGCCAAAAGCAAGGGCGTCGCTCCGCGGTCGGTGGTTGCATTTATCTTAGCATCTGCTTGCAATAATATTTCAATTACATCAAATACAGTTGCTTTCTTGCTGACCACTGCTTTATGTAAGGCTATTTCTCCAGATAAATCGGTTATATTTACCGATGCGCCTGCACTTAGTAGTCTTTTAACTATAGAGGCCTCGCAATTCAAGGCTGCATAATGCAAAGCTGTAGATCCTGATGGATCGCGTTTATCTACCCATGCTCCTGCGGTAAGTAATCTTTCAACCACAGATAACTCGCAAGTCAGGGCAGCGCGATGCAACGGAGTAAGGCACAGTGGCCTATCTTCATCTAGCCCCTTTGCTAAGAGCGCTCCAGCAAGATCATAGTGTTCATTCTCAGCTGCTAGGTCGCACGGCGTTTTTCCGTTTCTATTAATTTTATCTTTATTTGCACCTGTTGCCAGTAGGTGGAGTGCCAGCGGCATATCCCCAATGCTAGCTGCAAAATGGAGAGGGGAATTGCCATTCTCATATTGGATCTCACTGAGGAGGATGGCAAGCTTGCAATTTCTTACGTCCATCGATTCTAAAGAAAGGTGACTGGAAGCATCATTGTAAATTGTTAAGTGCTGATGAAACTCATCTTTCTGAGTCTCAGCCAGTATCGATGCCATTCCTACGATTGATTTATAGCTTACTAAAAGTGGTGCTATCGCAAGGAAGAGCAGTTTGTTGTTCATTGAACTCCTCTCAAGCCTATATATTGAAACTCTAATAATAGTTAGTTCTAGTCTATTTGCATGTTTTGTCAAGTTTTTATGTGCAACGATTGGATAGAATAGGCTTCCTTAGCGGGCGAATTGCGGATTCGTTTTCGAATCGTTATCGCAGATAGTATGAGACGGTCCATCTCTTTCTTTGACTTCTTCTGGATTGTTTCAATCATCATCACGTTGTCGTGAAGAGCCCTAGTTGTCAGCTAACCGCAATAAGGTGGCCTGCTTGACAAATTCCTAGTAGGTGTGAGTATTGTAGATGATATAGAGCTTCTGATCGACAAGATCAAAAAGCTCAAGATGAACGGAAGGTTTTTTAGATTCGATGAAAAAATGGTGTTTGAAGGTCTTCTGATAACTATCATTAGAGATTCAAAGCTGTCTTGTATTGACTTCAATAAATTAGCTGAATTAAGATATTGTAGAAAAATCAAAAATGTCCTATTCTTAACTGGGAGGACAGCTATGAAAGAAAAACTACCTATTGGAATTCAATCATTCTCACAGATGATTGAAGAAGATTATGTCTACATCGACAAAACAAAGTATATTCTGGATCTTATAAAAGGTGGATCCTACTATTTTCTTTCGCGCCCGAGACGATTTGGTAAGTCTCTTCTCCTATCGACTTTGCATGAGATATTTTCTGGAAAGCGGCACCTGTTTGATTCTCTTGATATAGCTCAGTCAGATTATAATTGGCCCGAGTATCCTGTCGTACATATGAGTTTTGCCTCAATGAATGTGGATAGTCCGCAGTCATTATTGGCAGCTTTGGATTGGACTCTGCAGAAACAGGCAGAGAAGCATAATATCACTATTTCTGATGCTCCTACTCCAAAACTGAAGTTTATTGCTCTCATAGAGAGGCTAGCGATAAAAAGTCGTGTGGTTATTTTGATAGATGAGTATGATCACCCCATAATTAATAATCTCAAGAATCTTGCTTTAGCTGAAGAATGTCGTCAAGAACTTCATAATTTTCTTATTGTTCTTAAAGATCTTGCTGATTCTATTAAATTTGTCTTTATTACTGGTGTTTCAAGACTTTCAAAGACTTCAATTTTCTCTGGGCTTAATAACCTTAATGATTTAACCTTAACAAAAAACGCTGCCCTTCTGGTGGGGTATACTGAGCGCGAGATTAGATATTATTTCAATGACCACCTTCATAAGATAGCTGAGCAGCAAAATATTAGCTTCGAAACCCTCATGGGCAAGGTCCAAGAATGGTACAACGGGTATCGATTTGTTGAAGAAAGCCTTATGGAAGAGAAAATTTATAATCCTACGTCTGTGCTTTTTTACTTGTATAATGCAAAATTTCTTAATTATTGGGCTGATACTGGTACGCCCTCGTTTGTTGCACATTTTATTAAAAACCAAAATTATCCGATACCGGAGATTGATGGATCGTGTGCTAATTATAATGCGACTGTTTCCTATGAACTTGATAAGCTTGAGCTTATTCCACTCCTCTGGCAAACGGGATATTTAACTATACGTTCCTATAATCCAGAAACACAGAATTATACGCTTACCTATCCAAATCGAGAAATACGTGAGTCCTTTTTGTCCTATTTGTTGAGCGAGCAAACTCACGTTCATATGGCGACAATTTCTTATTCTTTACTTAAAATTAAAAAGTCGATCGCAAATAATGATCTGATCTCATTCTTTAAACATCTTGGGCACTTTTTTGCCGACATACCATATACCATCCAAATCCCTCAGGAAAAGTATTATCAATCTAACTTTTACATGATTTTGCGAGCCTTGGGTGCTGATGTGCAAGTTGAAGTGGTCACTAATAATGGAAGAATAGATGCGGTCCTTGAATCTTCGACTACCATCTATTTATTTGAGTTTAAAATTGATAGCCCCGCAGAGCAAGCACTTCAACAAATTATTGAAAAACAATATTACCAAAAATATGTTTCGAGTAGCAAGCAGCTAGTGCTTGTTGGAGCAGAGTTTTCGTCAGAAACGAGAAACATCAAAAGCTGGGTTGCTCAAGAAGTTGCTAGCTGAGGGGGCTGTCTCTATTTATAAACCTTAAACTGAATTGAATGTTTATACGATTGCGCACCTGTTGATCCATAAATTCGGCCACATTGCCGGTTGCCAAGGTGCAAATGGGTCATTTCAGTTATCAGACTATTTATCTCTGGGCTATAGTTGAGAGTCTCTGAATAACTGCAGCATATCTTGTTCTTATTTCAGAAGTATCCGAGTTATCGCCCATTTTCGCATATTCTGCATATTTGTTTTCTGCCAATTTCAACGGCGTTTCTCCCAGCCTATCTGGCCGCTGTTGTGCGCCGGCTGCTAATAAAATGTCAACTATAACACCATTGCCTTCATGCGCTGCCTCATGCAGGGGTGTACGGTCCCAATTATCACAAGTATCTATCTCAGCACCGAATTCTAATAATTTCTGAACTACCATTGGACGGGGATACTGGCATGCCAGATGCAAGGGTGTCGCCCCGTTGTGCTCTGTCGCATTTATCTCTGCGCCTGCTCTCAATAATTTTTCAGTTATAGATGCTTCACTGCTATGTGCCGCTTTGTGCAAGGCTGTATTTCCAGATAAATCGGTTGCAGTCACTGATGCGCCCGCGGCTAGTAATATGTCAACTATAGCTGTATGACCACTGAAGGCTGCATAGTGCAAGGCTGTAGATCTACTTAAATCGGGTTTATCTACCCATGCGCCTGCTGCTAGTAATCTTTCAACTATAGATAGCTTGCCAGTCCAGGCAGCCCAATGCAGGGGAGTAAAATAGAGCTGAGAATTTTCATCTATTGCTTTTGTTAAGAGTGCTCCAGCGAGCTCATAATGGCCATTTGCAACTGCAAGGTCGCACGGCGTCTTTCTCTGGCCATTCGTTTGGGTTTTATATGCGCCCTGCGCAAGAAGATGGAAAGCGAGTGGCATATCCCCAATGCTAGCTACAAAATGTAAGGGTGCATTGCCATTTGCATATTTAAGTTCTTTCAGAAGGAGAGCTAGCTCGCCATTTCTTTGGTCCATTGGTACTGAAGAAAGACGACTGGAAGCTTGGAGAAAGTCTTGTGTCTGTGCTTCATCCAATACTATCTCCATTCCCTGGATTGATTTATGACTTGCTAGTAGTGCTATTGCTGTAAGGAAGAATATTTTTTTGTACATGGGATCCTTTCAAAAGACTGTATGATAGATACGAATACCAATAATAATTGATTGTATTCTAATGGCATATTTTGTCAAGTTTTTATTATGTTTTGTGTTGTGATGGAAAATTGGTTTCCGAACGTAGCCCGATAGACTTGCGGCCCTGGCTGAAGCTGGTCAACGTACGCATCAAGCGCCGTCCTTTGGGGCGGCGCCGTTGACTATTATCAGACTATTTATCTCTGGGCTATAGTTGAGAGTCTCTGAATAACTGCAGCATATCTTCTTCTTATTTCAGAAGTATCCGAGCTACCAACTATTGCTGCATATCTTGGATCCCCTTTTCCTGCTTTTTCTGCCAAATTCAACGGTGTTTCTCCTAGCCTATTTGACTGCTGTTTTGCGCCGGCTTCTAATAAAATGTCAACTATAACATCATCGCCTCGGTACGCTGCCTCATGCAGGGGAGTATGGTCCAAGTTATCACAAGCATCTATCTCCGCACCGAATTCTAATAATTTCTGAACTACTACTGGATAGCCATACTTGCATGCCAGATGCAAGGGTGTCGCCCCGGTGTCCTCTGTCGCATTTATATCTGCACCTGCTCGCAATAATTTTTCAGTTATAGATGCTTCATTGCTCTTTGCTGCCTTGTGCAAGACTGTTTTTCCAGATAAATCGGTTGCAGTCACTGAAGCACCCGCAGCTAGTAATATGCCAACTATAGATGTATGACCACTAAAGGCTGCATAGTGCAAGGCTGTAGATCTAGTTAAATCGGGTGTATCTACCCATGCACCTGCGGCCAGTAATCTTTCAACTATAGATAGTTTGCCAGTCCAGGCAGCGCAATGCAGGGGAGTAAAATAGAGCGGAGAATTTTCATTTATTTCTTTTCTTAAGAGTGCTCCAGCGAGCTCAAAATGACCATTTTCAACTGCAAGGTCGCACGGCGTCTTTCTATGGCCATTCGTTTGGGTTTTATCTGCGCCCTGCGCAAGTAGATGGAAAGCGAGTGGCATATCCCCAATGCTCGCTGCAAAATGTAAGGGTGTATTGCCATTTGCATATTTAAGTTCTTTCAGAAGGAGGGCTAGCTCGCCATTTCTTTGATCCATTGGCACTGAAGAAAGGCGACTGGAGGCTTGGAGAAAGTCTTGTGTCTGTGCTTTATCCAATATTATCTCCATTCCCTGGATTGATTTATGACTTGCTAGTAGTGCTATTGCTGTAATGAAGAATATTTTTTTGTACATGGGATCCTTTCAAAAGACTTTATGATAAATACAAATACCAATAATAACTCATTGTATTCTAATTGCATATTTTGTCAAATTTTTATTATGTTTTGTTTTGTAATGGAAAATTGGTTTCTGACTAGATTGATCATGTAAAGTGGTACGAGTTTGATTAGCCTGCGAACTACCCAAATAAGAACCAGAGCAATAAAGGAGGATCTGAGCCATGATAAACGTTTTTCGGGGAAACTGCCGTTGAAGATAATATTTCTCGAGGCTACGGGAAAATATCTAGGGTAAAATCTGACCATCGTTCTTGGTGGGCCTTATAATGACCGACATAGGCTATCATTGCACCATTGTCAGTACAATAGGCTGGAGAGGGTGCAAAAAAGAGCTTGCCTTGCTTGGTGCAGAATTGTTCAAGCCGAGCTTTGAGATAGTTGTTACAAGCAACTCCACCAACGAAGGCACAGGCCCGGACATTATACTGTTTACAAGCGAGAGCAAGTTTTTGCTGAAAAATATCGCCGATGCAGACAAGCAAGGAGCTTGCTACGTGCCTGGTAAACTCGGTATCATGTTCTTTTAAATACCGTTTTGTTTTTTGATCATACGCCCCTCTCTTAATAAGGTCATAGAGAACAGCTGTTTTTAATCCCGAAAAACTAAAGTTAAGACTATGGGGCATCGAACGAGGATAATGAAAGACGTCTTCAAAATGAGCTTCTCGTGCAAGAAGTTCTATGACGGGCCCTCCAGGATAGGGGAGTCCAATAAGGCGAGCAATTTTATCAAAGGCTTCTCCCGCTGCATCATCGAGGGTGCTTCCAAGGAGGGTAAAACGGCCATAATCTTCGACAAGATAGAGAGAAGTATGACCTCCTGATGCTGTTATACAAAGAAAGGGAAAGGGGATGCTTTGTTCGATACATGCAGAGAACATATGACCTTCGAGATGATTAACACCTATCAGCTTTTTGTCGGTTGAGTAGGCGAGAGCTTTGGCAAAACTCAAACCAATGAGCAATGATCCGGGAAGACCAGGCGTGTGCGTGACTGCGATAGCAGTTATCTCTTTAAGTGTGACTTGAGCTTGTTCGAGAGCTGATGAAATAATCGGGCCTATTTTTTCAAGATGTGTTCGTGCTGCAAGCTCGGGAACGATTCCGCCATATAGTGATTGCAGTTCGGCTGTTGAAAAAAGGAGATTAGAAAGAACTCCTTGCTCTGTACTATACACCGCGGCTGCCGTTTCGTCACAGGATGATTCGATTCCTAGTATAAGGTGTTTCATATTCGTTCGAATTGGGTAGATGAGTTTATAATGCGAGCAGTTTTTAAGCGAAATACCATATCCTCTATCCTTTTTTTGCCCAAGGTTTGCGCCTCAGTACTTTGATATTTGAGTCCAATTGAGCTGGTCAACTTGGGCATCCTCGAGGACGGAGCCGTTGATGTTTTGGTCGTAATTGTGTAATATGACCAGTAATGAACCTATTTCTCATAGCTTACCCTAAAAAAGGCGTTTTTTCAAAAAGAAGGCCAGGAGCACGAAATGCCTCAGTTTGTTAGTCGGTACCTCGAAAAGTTAGTCTCGAAAGAAGGATCGTGCCACAAGTTAGCATTGTCTTTTAGTATGGGAACCTTTATTGCAATTATGCCTATCATTCCTTTTCAGACTCCTTTGCTCTTTGTAGTGAGCTGGCTCATGGGCTTAAATACTGCTATTGTCTTTGCTGCAGTCTATGTGGTGAATAATCCAATAACATTGGTACCCATTTATATTATGGACTATGCAGTTGGCTCGTGGTTTTTTACGAGACTCTTGGGCTTAGATTTACAAAAGTATAACCCTTGGTGGATGGAGCAGGCTAATGCATGGCTTTCAAAATACATCGATATAACGAAATACTTGGGGGAAGGCCTCTGTTTATGGTGCTTGCTCCTTGGTGGTCTTTTGGTAGCAGCTGTAGTGAGTGCTAGTATGTATCCCCTCTTGTTGCAATTATGTCGACGATTATCTCGCAAAAGGGCTGTATGAAGGTAATAAGTCAGAATAAAAAAGCATTTCATGATTATGATATACTCGATCGCATGGAAGCAGGAATCGTCCTTACGGGAGACGAAGTAAAGGCACTTCGTGCAGGTCATGTGTCACTCGTTGGCTCATTCGCTACGGTGCACGAAAATGAGCTGTTTCTTATTAATTGCATGATAACGCCCTATTCTCACGCCTATACAAAAAGTGATGAGCATTCGCGAAGATCGCGTAAATTGCTTGTGCATCGTAAAGAACTCAATCGTATTATTGGCGATATTTCTCGAAAAGGGATAACGATGGTACCGCTTAAACTTTATTTTAATGATAAGGGAACAGTCAAAATTGAGCTTGGAATTGCAAAACATAAAAAGGCACATGGAATGAAACAGGAATTGAAGGAAAAGGATATTGAACGTCAAACACGGCGTGAATTACGAGGAAAGGTACGGTTTTGAAGCAGTCCCAGTTAGTGACAAAAACACGAAAAGTTATTTCTCAGCAAGAAGCAAGTATTAATGCACAGCTGCTTGAACGAGCAGGCTACATTTCAAAACTGATGGCTGGGGTGTATACCTATCTGCCTTTAGGCTTACGTGTTCTTACCAAGATAGAACACCATGTGCGTACTGCCATGAATGGCCTCGGTGCCCAGGAAATTCTTATGCCGACATTACAACCACGAGAACCTTGGGATATAACCGGTAGATGGGAGACGGTAGATGTTCTTTATAAACTGAAAGCTCATGACAGGGACCTGTGTTTAGGACCAACACATGAAGAAATAGTCACGCCCCTCATCGGCTCATATATAACCTCCTATCGAGATCTGCCTCGTGAAGTCTATCAGATTCAAACGAAGTTTCGAAATGAGGCTCGACCAAAATCAGGGCTCTTGCGAGGTCGGGAATTTAGAATGAAAGATCTCTATTCCTTTCATGCGACAGAGGCTGAGCTGGATGTCTATTATGATAAGGTGATTCAAGCGTATACCCAGCTCTTTAAGGTCTGTGGATTAGGAGATAGAACCTACTTAACTTATGCATCTGGTGGAATTTTTTGTAAGTATTCCCATGAGTTTCAAACGATTACTCCCTATGGTGAAGATACAATCTTTATTTGTAAGGCTTGTAACATAGCGATAAACCAGGAAATTATTGAGGAGCTCAAGCTGTGCCCGGAGTGTAAACAAGGCTCACTTGAAGAGCAGAAAGCCATCGAAGTTGCCAATATATTTAAGCTCATGTATCGGTTTTCACATCCATTTAGCGTTACGTATAATGATGCTGAAGATGTAAAACGAGATATCCCTATGGGCTGTTATGGCTTGGGGACCTCCCGCCTTATGGGTGCGATCGTGGAAGTACTCCACGATGAAAAAGGGATTATATGGCCTGCTGCAGTTGCACCCTATGATGTTCATCTTATTGCGCTGACCAAAAAGCCTGAAATGATGATGCAAGCGGAGGCTCTCGTACACCGTCTTGAAGCTCAGGGTATAGAAGTGCTCTTTGATGACCGACAGGTTATGGCAGGTGAAAAGTTTGCTGATGCAGACTTGATAGGGATTCCGTTACGATTAGTCTTCAGTGATAAAACAGCCGATAAAGCATCGGTAGAAGTGAAAGCTCGGACGCAGACTGAGGCCCAACTTGTTTCGATCGAATCCCTTGGTGCATTTTTAGATGAGTATCTTAAAAAAATAGTTGGCGCTCCTAAAGTTTAGTGGTACCATAAAGGAGGTAGTAGCCGTTACAACATTTCAAGGAGGGAGAATTCCATGAAAAAGAATATTATTACGCTTGTAGGCCTGGCATCGCTCATCATGTTGAGTTATGTTGGGATAGCTCAACTCAGTTCGTCAAAAAAAGAAATGAGTCATGAGCCTGAGATAGAAGAGACTGAACAAGTAGAAGCTGAAGAGCCTCAAAAAGACATTCATGAACTTCCTGGTGGCGTGCGCTATCGTATCCTGAAGGCAGGTGAGGGGCAAGCTGCAAAGGCGGGAGATTATGTCACGGTACATTATACCGGTACTCTCGATGACAACGGAAAACCAGGTAAAAAGTTTGACAGCAGTCTCGATCGAGGCAAACCCTTTAGCTTTAGACTTGGCGCAGGCCATGTTATTCGTGGATGGGATGTCGGGGTTGAATCGATGCGTATCGGTGAAGAGCGTGAGCTTATAATACCTTCAGATTACGGATATGGCCCTCGAGGTCATGGACCAATTCCTCCGAATGCAACATTGCGCTTTGATGTGAAATTGCTTGAGATTAAGTCATGACGCCAAAGCCTGAGCTTTTTGAGCTTGCATCCGGTTTGAAGTATCGAATTTACAAGCATGGCACAGACACCAAATCTCCAACGCCTGGCCAGGTAGTTACCGTACATTATACAGCATGGCTCTCCGAAAATGGAGAGCCAGGCAAAGAGTTCTCAAAAACTCATGAGAATGAGCCTTTTTCATTTGTGACCGGCGTTGAGCAAGTAATACCCGGCTTTGATGAAGGTGTTCTTTCGATGCACGTTGGAGAAGAACGCGAACTCATTATACCTCCTGAACTTGGCTATGGAGAGCAAGGCTATCCAGGAGTCATTCCACCTCACTCAACACTTATTTTTCGTGTTACGCTTGTAGCTTGTCGATAAGCTTTAATGGGCGTTGATAGAAAAAGAAAATCTATATTTCGGTAACGAATAATTAAAAGGAGTCTTATGAACAAAGTAATGAAGCCAGCTCTATTTATTCTAATGCTATTTTCTAATATTTTATATGCCTGTAATGGTATCTCCATTACACTGCCTGACGAATATGAAGTAAACGATATAATACGTCCCTTGCTATTGAGAGGTATTACCATAGATGAACGTTCGAGAATTAATGATCTGCTGTGGCATCTCGATCAAGCAGTTGAAGCTGGTGATGAAGTACGGGCAGATTTATTGGCGAATTGTTTGAATAAGCTCAGACGTATTTCCGGAGGAAATTATTTAGGGCAGCTGAAAGTTGCAGCGGAAATGGGTTATAGCGAAGTAGTGAGGATATTACTGATTTATAATAGTGAGAATACTAAGGATGTTTTAGAGGTGGCGGCTCAAAATGGGCATACAGAAGTGCTTGAGCTGATTCTTGACAATTATTATACTAAATTTGTACGTGGGGATTACTGGGGTAAAGATGATCTGACTGCTGCGTTCACTCAAGCGTATCTACGAGGTCACGCAGAGATTATTAGACAGTTGCTGAACTTTGTGGAGCGCTTAATTGACGAAGAACTTCTTGAGGGAACACTAGAAGAATTTGTGGCAAATTTAGACTTTGAGTTTACCGAGGAAGGAGCGGATAATGAGGTAAAACTTTTGTTAACTAATCTTATAGATGATGCAGTGAGCCAAGACCCCTTGTTTTGTGAAGATCCAGAAGTTGTTCGAGTGAGAAAGCTTTTGGGTAAAAAAAGAGTTTCTTCAAGGCTATTATATGAAGCCGCAAGGAATAACCATATCGAGTCGTTTAGATTAGTTTTTAAATATTTGATTAGGCTTGGAGATCCTGTTCTTCATACAGCTTTGGAAGGGGTGCCAACACCTTTGTATGGAGCAGCAGAGAATGGCCATGTTTGGGTGGTAAGGATGTTGTTGGCAAATGATGCAGAAGTAAATGCAGATTGTGATGGAAAAACGCCTCTCTATATAGCAGCTGAAAATGGTCATACAGCGGTAGTGAGGGTATTGTTGGAAAGTGATGCAGATATTCATCAAGGCTTTAGTGGTTTGACGCCGTTAGATATAGCAGCTCGGAATTGTCATGCTGGAGTTGTCAATTTGTTGTTACAATGGAATGAGAAAAGTCCTGAGCTTGCTAGCTATACTGATGATCAAAGATGTGATGCTTTGTTTGCTGCATTAGCAAGCGGTCATGAAGGTGACGAAATAGCAAAAGTAGTGATACTGTTTCTAGAGAATGGTATCGATACCGAAGCAAATGATGTGAGGACAAGGACACTCTTATATAGAGCTGCGGAATTGGGTCTCATGCCTGTGATAAAGTTGTTGTTGAACTATGGTGCTGATAAAGATATGAGGTGCAATCGTATATCGCCCCTTCAAATAGCCGCAACAAAGGGACATTATCAGGTTGTTAAATTATTGCTGGAACGCGAAGCTAGTTTGCATGTGGAGTACAGGGCCTTAAATGCTGCAAAAAAGGCTGGCCATAAAAAGATCGTAGCTCTATTGCTGAGAGAGCGTCCAGATATAGAGCATCGTGATCCAAATGATAAGTTATATGAAGCTGTGCTTGAAGGGCGTCTAGATGCCACTGAAACCTTATATCATAAAGGTGTAGATCTTGCTCTGAAATATGATAATGGTGCTACACTGTTGCATGCAGCGGCAGAATTAGGTCATTTAGACGTTGTAAACTTCTTGCTTGAGAACAATGCTGATACCGATTTGAAAGATGAATATGAAAACACTCCTCTCCACCTTGCTGCAGCAAATGGTCATCTAGGTGTTGTAAGGGCCTTGCTTGAAAGGCGGGCAAATGTTCTTTCAAATGCGGTAGGGCAGAAGCCATATCACCTGGTTGAAAGAATACTAGGTACGTTAAAAGGAGTTGTAACCGAAGCTGTTAATACTGAAGAAATTGAAAATTATGAAGCGATTTTGGGCTTATTCAAGAACAGTGGTGGGTAAGTCGAAAATTTAAAGGAGAATATTGTGATCAAAGTGATATACCGAGCAGTGGTAATTCAAATGCTTATTGTTAATGCTGTTTTCGGCATGGTGCGTGTTAATGTTGATTTGCAAGGAGAGCTGTATTATGCAGCATGTCGTGGAGATATCGATGATTGCGATGAAATTCCGAGAATCCTAAGAAGAGGTGCTCTGGTTAATGAGGAATTTGCAGGAAAAACTGCATTGTATGCTGCTGCTGAATATGGCAAGGTTGGAGCTGTCAACGTTTTGCTTGCAGCTGATGCCGATATAAGAAAAGGCTGCGAAGATGAAACCCCCTTGCATATTGCTGCAGCGAATGGGCATAATGATGTGGTACTGGTTTTGCTGCAGAAGGCTAATGAAATTGGGGATCTCAAATATGTTAATGGCTCTGAGGATTGCTTAGATACCCCGTTAATTGTTGCGGCAAGATACAATCATTTGGATGTTGTAGATACATTAATTCAAGGTGGGGCTGACATTGATTGCGCGGATGGTAATGAATCCTTAAGAGAAAATGCTTTATATGCAGCTGCAAAGCGCGATCATCGCAAAATCGTAGAGAGATTGCTGTTGGCTGATGCAGATGTGTGCTTGCCTTCAAGAGAAAGGGACCAAACGCCATTATTTGTAACTGCAAAAAAAGGTCATTTTGAGGTGGCAAAATTATTATTGAAACGATCTGGGCTGTCGCCTCATATGCTTTGTGATTATGTTAATCAGCCTGCTGGTGATTCATGTACTCCATTGTTTATCGCTGCAGAAAATGGTTGGTATCGTATTGTGAGCCTATTGCTCAAACAGCGGGCAGAGGTAGAAAAATCATGTGTATTTTTGGAGCAAAGGAAAGACCCATATCGGGAGTCTGATGATAAGACAATAGATACACCTCTTTCAATTGCGACATGTAATAATCATATCAGGGTGGTGGAGCGCTTACTAAGTGCGCATGCTAATATAAATACCATCAATAGATCTGAATTTACAATGAGGACCGTGGGGGAGCAGGTTCAAGAAATAACCGAAAACTCACCACTTGCTTTTGCCTTGGCTAGCGGGTCTGAAGAAATGGTTGAATTATTATTGAGCTCAGGGTTGCGCCCCCTCGGAGGGTGTGTTAAGGAAACTATTGTGACTGATTTAACTGATGAAGTTATTTCGTCACGAAAAATTATCCGAAAACCGTTGATGTTTATTGCAGCTGAGAGGGGCGATGTTAAAAGTGTTGAATTGTTAATCGAAGTGGGAGTCAATCCAGATGAACCTTGTACAAAAAAGATAGTAACAGGGGATGATCGGGAAATAAATAAGGAGACGAAGCCTGTATACATAGCAATGAGGAAAGGTCATATAGCAGTAGTTGAAGCATTATTGAATGTAAAAGTAGATACTAGGATTCCTCATAAGGGTAAAAGATGGAAATCTCTTTTTTTCATTGCGATAAAAAAGGGGCATGTGGAGGGTGTGAAGCTTTTGCTTGCTGATTCGTCGGAAAGGTTGAAAATAAATAAGAAAGATAGGGATGGTAACACTCTTCTATTTACCGCACTGAGGTTTCCTCGTCGAGAAATGATCACATTATTGTTGGAAAATGGTGCTGATCCAGAATTGGAATGCAATGGTGAGAGAGCCATAGATATTGCACGAAGCGAGATAGAGAATGCGCGCACCGCAGGAGATGTGGCGAATGAAAGCTTATTTGGAAGTATTATTGAAACTTTGATGAACAGGAAATATAGAAATGTTGCAAATGAAGTGCCTGAGGATAAGGGTTCTCTATTAGCGGCGTGCAAATTCGTAGAGATGGATCGCGTTCCTAGGAGAAATCGCGCAAGCAGAGTAAGTGCTGCTGTTCCTGATGGCAGTTCTTCAATGCCAAGTGATCTAAGGGAAAATCGGTTGGCGGCAGAACCGATAGTCGCAGATGTCGTTCGAGGGCAGTCTACTGTGCGGCGCAGGAGAGTTCCTGTAGGTCGAGCAGGTGCACATATTCCAGAGACCCATTCTTCAAAGTCGCATGATGCGAGGGAAACTGTGTTGGCAGCAGAGCCTGCAGATGTCGCTCGAGGACCGTTTGTTGTGCGGCATAGGAGAGCTCCTGTAGATGGGGTAGGTGCAGATATTCCGGATACTCATCCTTCAAAGTCGCATGATGCTCAGGTTGAGAAAATGCTGGAGCTTAGGGGTGCTCTTGAAAGACTCGACATGGCTGATTCAGAGGTAAGATCTGCATTTTGGCATGATTTAAGTGCATATTGCTTCCACGACAAAAACGCAATTTTGCTAAAGGGAATTTTTTACGAAAAGTTTAAAAAGATGATCAAGGCTTTTGAACTAGATTTTTCAACTTTTGCAGATGAGGAGAAGCTCAGGGCTTTTTATTATGAGCACCTTGCTGAATTTGGGGATGACGCCGAAATGGATCAAAAATTCGAAGATTTAGCTACCGAACGTACTCGATTGCAAGATGCGCGTAGCAGACGTCTCGATCAGGAAGATCAGGATGTTGCGGCAATAGAGAATGAAGATAGGTGATGATTTGTCATTTTAAAATCTGGATGAAGTCGAAGAAGTTGAAATATCTTGCTTGGCAAAATGGGTATAGCATCGATTTAATAAGCGTCTAGATAATTTCGATTAGAAAAAGTTGTTTCTGACTGCTGATAGAGGTAGGAAGAAAGATGATAATAGCTAGAAATCGTACACCTTGATCTACAAATAAGACAATGGACAAGCTAACTTTCAGCTCTTATGAAAGTGCTAGTAAATGGTCAAATAACTTAATCGATGGCCTCTGATTGGCTTGTGCTTGTCGTGGATCTGACGCGTTTTAATACAAGAAGCCAAAGAGCCACAACGGAATTTTGTTGCCTGCTCCTCTCTCCATATCATCACAAGCACAAAATGCCTGTTGGTGATCTTTAATTTGTTCAAAGCCTTTCTTGCGGCCACCGATTTCGAAAAGGTATTGAGAATCGACGAGAAAATCTCCTGATAGGGGAAGCTCAGCTTGGTGATGGAGGCCCACCATGCTCAGAAAGAATGTTTCGCGCATAGTACCGCTATTTGCTTTTTGCAGAGCAAGAGCATTCAGAAGATTTGTATTATCAAGATATACTTTGCCAGCTGCATCGATACGGCCTATCTTACTTGAGGCTTTTGGTAGCACTTTAATCAGGTGAGCTTTTTCTAGATGTTGAAAGTATGCTTTAACAGTACGAGTATCGCCAACCGAAATGATCTCTTTCAGGCGTTCCCAGCTGGGGGTGAAAGGAACTGATTGAGCAATGAATAGGAGTAATGATTTGATCTTTTGAATCGTAATTCCTGAAAGATGAGGATACAAAGCAACGAGATCTACTTCGAGAGTCGCTTCTATGTTTTGCTGTATGGTAATTTGAAATGCGAGTTCATCTTCCATTTCTTTAAAATATGGGTAATAGCCGCGAATTAAGTAGCGTTCAAATTCAAGGAGAACTTTGAGCTGAGCATTTTCAAGAGACATTAGTATGTGCGCAGCTAATCGAGGATGATCTGAGATAATCTCTTGAAGGGGGAGGGGCGACAGGGAGCAGATATAAATAAGGCAGCTGGCGATGGAACAACAGTATTGTTTGTGGCAGCTTGGTGTGGTCACGCTGAAGTAGTTCAGGCTTTGTTGGCTGGAGGGGCAGATACGGAAAGTACCTACCTGGGTGCAACACCCTTATCAGTAGCTATTCAGAATGGTCATGAAGCTGTTGTTAAGATATTACAAGCTGCTGCCCGAACAAATTCTTTTATAACCGGGAGCTCAGATGCAAACATCACCCTAATTGACGGTGAGCAAGAAAATCCTGTTTCTAATCCAGACGATCCACTTTCTGCTTCGACCGCAAAAAAGCGCGGTGAAGGAGAGGCGGAATTGGAGCAAGAAGATGCAAAACGTGTTGCTTTTGAAGATCTAGGGAATGCTGAGCATTTTGTAAGCTCAGAAGAGAATCACGCTGCCAATAAACGCACAGAAGGTGATGCTGAGTTAGAACAAAGAGATGGTAAGCGTCGAAATGAGTCTGAATAGTTTCAAAATCCATTTGATCATACGAATCTGGAGCTAACTTGAAATCATGTTCACTAAACGAATGCTCGATAGCTAAGCAACTCACTCATTGGATTGACGGAGCTACCATTTAAGAAAATCTTGACTTATAGATAATATTTGTTATACTTAATACTGAATTGAGATCTTTGAATTTCTCGGGGGCGTACTGGCTTCGACGTGATGTGTGAAGCATAAAGTGCATGTCGAGCTTTGACTCAGTGCTCGTAAAAAAAGGGTTAAAACAATAAGTGCAAACTTATACACTGCCCCAACTGCAAATATGCAGTCGGCAGCTGCATTCGCTTAAGAGCCTATGCAACTTGTTCGTATCATGTGCCTATTGGTGAAACGAACTCGTATTACAAATAATAGGATTTTCAAGGTAGGTTTCCTTGGTAAGTAGCTTGAAAATACACCAACCAAGTTTGCAAGGGGCACGTGTCTTTAAGGACCTTTGCAAGAACTAAAAAAGACTAAGCATGTAGTGCTGTATGTGGATTGTGTTGCGGACATGGGTTCGACTCCCATCGCCTCCACCAAATTTTCTTCTTTACCCCCCTTTTAATTCATTTCCAAGTCTATGCTTATCTTTTAATAAAAATTCCCAAATTATTGACAATGATAAAACTTTCTTGCTACTCTAAAAGTAGATAGGTTGAAATATACGAAATTTTGCGGGAGGCGAATCAGCTAATGATGTTTGTTCGCAGGCTAAAAAGCGCAAGTCGAGTAAGATGACCCCTGTGCTCGTAATAAATGGGTCACGTTATGCGTGGAGGAAAGCTCCACGAACATCGGGTCCAAAGAGATCCGCTGTACTTATGAGCTCAACGATATTCCCTTGATCTGTAAGCTCATAAGGTACCAAGGGAATGTGAGACACGTTCATTCGTTAGGAGTCTCACTGATGGAAAAACGAATCGTAAGATAAGAATCGAGTCTTTGCGATATATCTTGTGTACCACAAAGACTATACTTGAACGGCTTTTTAGAAATGTCGGACAAATGTGAGTTTTTAATTCATACGCCTCCATAAAATCTAGTAGGGGATCTTTGCAAAGGGTCCCTTTTTTTTATTTACATTTAGAACTAAGGAGGAGTTATGTCTTTACGTATTGCTAGTGCATTACTTGTTTTGGTGAGCTGCTCTCTCGTGTCAGCGAAAGAAAAACCAGTAGAATCTGTTGAGATTCAAGCAAATAAGGCGTATCTTCGCTGGAAAAGTACTGCTCCGGCTTCACCACTTTCAGAATCGTTACGAGAGCTCTTGGGGAGTGATAAAGCACTCACTTTTTTGAGTGAAGCAGCGGTAGGTCCTTCCCAGGAGTATCTCAATCTTAAGGAGTCGAGGGAAGCGATATCAAGTATTATGGATAAGTTTTTAAAGCAATTCAATCCGGAAAATAAACGCAAGGTGGACCGTGCGCAATTGTATGAGCTCATTGAAGAAATGATCTCTCCACATAGTGTCTTTCAAGCTCGATCGAATGCAACTGACCCATTAGAGGTAGCATTTGCCACTCTCATGGATACCCTGCGTGAAGAAAAGACGCGTGTTGGTACAGACCTTGAAGAATGGGCTCTTAAATTCTTAACTGCAGATTCTCTTATTCTTGCTATCCAGGTAATGGAGAAATTTAAAGTGCAGGGTAAGAGTTTTTTTGAATTATCAGGCAAAAATAAAAAGCTCGTTTTACGAGCAGCAGCAGATCTGATACTAAATCGATTCTCATCAAATCTCAGGGCCGTACAAGAGAAGTTCAGATTTTCATTGCCTACACGAATTGATGAAGCCCTTCGTGAAAAGGTGCTAGAGTTTCTGCAGGGGACATTTATCCGGTAAGAGTGCTACCTAAAGAGTGTCGCTTTTAATCTCTCTTTCACTAACAATTGTATCGTGATGTAAAAGTTTCTAAACTTTGCGGCGTGGGCTATGTGTTCTGGAGTTATATGTGCACCAGCTTCTAAGATTCTATTAATATCTCTATGAGATTCGGTTCCTAGGGCATACCATAATGCATCATGATTAGTAGGATCTACCTCATTGATATCACAGATCTCATTTTCAATAAGCCATTTTGCGCCCTCAAAATCTCGCATTTCAAGAGCATTAAGAAGTAGGTTCCTACCATTCGAATCTCGCCAACTTATGAGTCTGGGCTTCCAAAGGTTTTTGTATTTTTCAATGAGCGGGATGTCGAGAAAAAGTGTCGCCATTTGAAACACTGATTCCAAAAAATTGCATTCGACCAGTGATTCATCAATCTTATCATGAGATCTGAATGCCAAATAGTTTTGTAGTTCTGTAAAGTAATCTTGTATAGCTGTCTTCTCGAAATTGTATTGAAGTGCAAAGGGATCTACAAGGTTTTCTCTCACAAGAAATCTCATCATCGCTCTATTGTTGTCAAAAGATGACCTCGTAGAACTAAAAAAAGCCTTCCTTAAACTATCTGCATCAAGCTTGGCACCTGCATTCAAGAGAATGCGGACACATTCTATACGTTTCCAGCTTTCTATTGGCCCACATTGAACAGCCAGATGCAAGGGAGATTCGCCTCGACGATTCTTTATGCCAAGTGGAACGCCATGTTGGACCAAAAGCTCAAGGGCTCGTGGGTGACCATATTCAGCGGCTAAATGCGCTGGGGTAGACATGCCTGTCTTGATTGGAAGATCATTTCTGAGGAGCAATTTAATAGCTTCCACATGTCCTCTTTTTGCTGCAAAATGTAAAGCTGTAAAGCCTTCATTCGTTTCAGTATCAATCTGAGCTTCCCAGTCCAATAGAGACTCAATAGCTTCACTAAATCCTTTCTCTGCTGCAAAGTGTAGAGCTGTAAACCCCTTCGGTGTCTCAGCATCAACATGTGCGCCCCATTGTAAAAGCTTAGTAAGAATTTTTGTATTGTTATGCTGAGCTGCAAAATGCAAGGGTGTAAAATGATCATGAGTCTGCGCATTAACATCTCCTCCGGCCATCAGTAGACAAGAAAGAGCTTTGCTGCTCCCGTGAATCGCGGCAAGATGCATTGGGGTGAAATGTAGATAATTGCCTCTGGCGTTAATATCAGCTTTTGAAAGTAACCTACACAGAAAACTATTGTTATTTTTTGCAGCATAATGAAGTGCTGTAAAGCCTTTTTTGTCTGTAATATTAAGATTGGTTGATGGATGAGATACGAATGATTCCACTGCGGCAGTAAGGTTTTTTTTCACTGCGCAATGCAATGGAGTTGAGCCTTCAAAATTTTGTGCATTGCAATCACCACCGTTTATGAAGACAAAATCGATAGTTGGAAGGTGGCCACTTTGTACTGCACTATGCAAGAGGTTAAAGCCTCTGTAGTCTACAACATTTCCGTCAGCACCATTTCCTAGTAAAAATTCAACAGCTTCGACCTGCCCGTTTTCAGCAGCACAATGTAACGGGCTCATTGCGCCAGAGTCCTGTGAATTAATCTTTGCATCGCTATTTAATAATAATTCGATAGCTTTGATATGGCCGTTTTGAGCGGCACAGTGTAAAGGACTTATGCCATTATTGTCTTGGGCATTAATACGAGCGCCATTTTGTATTAAATATTCGATAGCTTCTATCAGACCGCTTTGAGCTGCGCAATGGAGGATGCTAAATCCCTTGTAATTTGCAGCGTTACCATCAGCTCCCTTTGCTATTAAAAGTTTGAAAGCTTTAATATGGTTGTTTTTAGCTGCCCAATATAAAGGACTGCAGCCGTCAAAGTCTCGTGCGTTAACATAGGCATTATTCTTAAGGAGAAATTCCATGGCGTATACTTGACCATTTTGAGCAGCGAAATGCAGACTGCTTGACCCTTTATAATCTAAGGCAGTACTATCCGCACCTTTGTTTAGTAACAGTTCGAGAGTTGCGATATGGCCGCCTTGAGCTGCTCTATGGAAAGGATTTATCCCGTCGTTATTTTGAGCATTAACATCGGCTCCCTTTTGCAATAAAAATTCAATCAACTTAAGTTGGCCTCCGAGGGCTGCACAATGCAGGATGCTAGAGCCGCCGTAATCTAACGCATTAATGTCGGCATTGTTTTTTAATAAACATTCTATGGTTTCAGGCAAGCCATATTGGCCTGCCCATCGCACAGGAAAGCCATTTTGGGCTGCCCAATGCAAAGGAGTCATGCCCTCATTATCGCGAGTATTAATTTTAGCTCCGTTTTGTAATAAAAATTCAATGGCTCGGCGATCGCCGCATCGTGCTCGGAATTTAAATCGGTCAATAGGTTCAATTTTTCTCTGTTGAACGGCCCAATGCAATGGACTTAGGCCATCATTGTCTTGAGCACTAATTTTAGCCCCGTAACGCAGTAATAATTCTAGAGAGGAGACTTCGCCGCTTTGAGCCGCCCAATGCAGAGGTGTAGAGCCGCTATTGTCTTGCGCACTAATTTTAGCCCCGTAATTCAGTAATAATTCTAGAGAGGAGACTTCGCCGCTTTGAGCTGCCCGATGCAAAGGTGTAGAGCCGCTATTGTCTTTCGTGTTGCAATCGGCACCGTTTTGGAGCGATGAATGGATATGCCCAATGGAGCCACCCGCTGCAGCATAATGCAAAGCAGTTGGCCCTCTAAGGATTTCTGCATTATTAGCGTTGATGCTAAGTAGCAATTTAAGCATTGAATTTCCATTCTTACCTGCTGCATAATCCAGAGCGGTAAGGCCTTTAGAGTCTACGGCATTATTATCGGCACCGTTTCCAAGTAACAATCGAATAGCTAATTCGTGATCATGTAGGACCGCCAAATGCAATGGGCGACAGCCTGTATTGTCTGCGCCGTTAATAGAGGCGTTGTTGTCAAGCAACAATTGAATAGATTCAATGCTATTGTATCGAACTGCCCAGTGCAATGGGCTTCTACCCTCATGGTCTACAATGTTAACATCAGCACCTTTTCTTAGTAATAGTTTAAGAGCTAGCATGCAGTTCTTTTGAGCTGCGAGATGCAAAAGACTGATACCTCTATCATCTTGCGCGTTACATTTAATGTTGTTTATTAATGACGAGCTAATAGCTTCAAACGAACCGTGATTGACTTCGGCTGCATAATGCAGGGCGGTGCCTCCTCTTGAGTCTACCACATTGACATCAGCTCCATTGGTAAGCAAAAAATTCACTACTTCAATATGACCTTCTTTTGCTGCATAATGCAAAGCGGAGCGCCCTGTTTCGTCTTGCCAGTTAATGTTAGCTCCTTGAGCAACGATAATTTTTACAGCTTTTAGATCATTTATTTTTGCTGTGACATGTAACAGATCCTGATGTAAATCATCATAATCCACCTGAAAATGATAAGTGCGTTTTGGTTTGAAGCGCGGCGGACGCCTCGTGTCCCTAAATACATCTCCGCATATTCGAATATATCCTTTTGGAACGTAAGTATAATCATCTACTGTAGCTGCTGATAAAGGAGATAAGTCTTCTTCAGATTCCATTTCAATCATAGCGGAAGCGAGAGATACGCTCATTGCTGGAATTAGTACGCAGACAGTCCTTGCATTATAAGGCATGAGATTGGGTTTATACATCCAAAGTATGAGCTTTAGCACTCTTTTGATAAGGAACCCGATAGTCTCGCGGTTCTCTCTAAAGCTGATCAAGGTCTGCATTAAACTGTGTCCTTTAGTGCGGAGTCGTCGTTGGCTTGGATTTGTGATCGTCTAATAAGTGCTCTCTTTTTAAAGATTTATTATCAGTATACCACTTCCAAAATATTTAACATCTTGCATCTACCAGCGGGAAATAGAAAAAGGAGGAGGCGGAGGGTGAGTTTTTGCATGTTGGACTCCCTTTATCACAGTTATACTGTTATTAGATTCAAATTGTTTTTTGTCAAAAATAATCGCTGAAGAGGATTTTTCCGATAGGATACTTACAAAAAATATTGCTTATGCTATCCTAGTGCAAGTGCATTATGTTGAATACTATTGTATCTATTACATTAAAAGGACCCCTATGAAATTATCGATGCGTTATCTCTCTCTGTTATTCTGTGTAGGTTTTTTGGTAAATGCTGAAGCTAAAGAGGAAAAAAAGATGCCTGAGAAAAGGAAGGCTGTTTCGGCAAAAATTGCAGTGGTTGATGTTCGACGTATTATTACTCAAGATCCTGAAGCGTTGAAATTTGCTTCTGATGAATGGCGTGATCTCTTTAATAAATTGCAAGAAACATTGAAACCAGCATTGAAAGAAATAGCTGATTTAGAAGCTCAATATAAGAAGAAAATCGGTGAGCTTGAAACACTTCAGAAAAGTGGTGTCTCGTCACGAGAAATGCTACGAAAAAAATATGAAGAAGAAGCTGCCCCTCTTGAATACCAGCTTCAAAATCAGTACCAACAACATCAACGGTATTCAAATGAGGAACTGTACAAGGCGCAAGCTGTAGTAGGCCCTAAGGTAGAAAAAGCAATTGATGCTGTGTGTGATGCTCAAGAATGGGATTTTGCGATCAGCAGAGATGCACTGCCTTCACGCAAGGTGGCAAAGAAATTTGATATTACTGATGACGTATTGAATATACTTAATACTCAGTATGCGGCAGAAAAGGCGAAAAAAGCTGAGCAGGATAAAAAAGGTAAGTCTAAAGAGTAAAGCTAGAATTTCTCGCAGGCTATGGCGACGAGTTAAAGAGGCGCGGATATAAGGGCATTGTTTTTTATCAAAGCTCAAAGGCGCATGAATTATCTGAGCGGCTCATTGTTTGAAGAACGTAAGTCATCGATGAGCTCTCTTTGGTTGCTCTGTGTGGTCTGGTAAACGCTGAACTTAAAAAGGAAAAAGATGCCTGAGAATACTGCTGTTTGTGCAAAAATAGCGATTGTTGATGTTGCTCGTATTATTACTCACGACCCAGAAGCGCTTACATTGGCGTCGCGTGAGTGGAGCGATCTCTTTACTGCATTGCAAGAAACATTAAAACCGGCAATGCAAGAAATTGCGCACTTAGAAGAGCACTATAAAAAGAAGATCGCTGAGCTTGAAGCCTTGCAGAAACAAAAGATCGCTGAACTCGAATCTCTTCAGAAAAGTGGTATGTCGCGTGAGACAGTTCATGAGCGTCATAAGGCTTTGCAACAGATGTTGAGAAAGAAATATGAGGAAGAGGCTGCGCCTGTCGAATATCAATTGCAAAATAAGCACCACCAACATAAATTAGTTCAAAATGAAGAGCTCTACAAAGCGCAAGCGGTCGTATTAGCCAAAGTCGAAAAAGCGATCGATGCACTCTGTGATGCGCGAGGCTGGGATTTTGCCATCAGTAAAGGTGTTCTTCCATCACGAAGGGTGCCAGCGCGCTTTGATATTACTGACGACGTATTAAATATGATTAATACTGAGTATGCAGCTGAAAAGGCTAAAAAATAGGTGAGAAATGGGTGAGACTCATAAGCCAAAAGCCCTCATAGGTCTTGGCAATCCCGATCAACGTTATGCTCGAACGAGGCATAATATTGGCTTTCAAATTATTGATGCGCTGGCGACCGCTCATGGTGGCCAGTGGCAACGTAAACGGACCGAGGAAGTTGCTCGCATTCAAATTCATGATATGAACATTATTCTTATCAAGCCTCAAACCTACATGAATAATTCGGGTGATGTTGTTCCCTTTTTGAAAAAGGAAGGAGTTCAGCCGCTTGATGCACTTGTTATTCATGATGAACTAGAGCTTCCTTTTGGCAAAATTGCCTTCAAAGTCGGTGGAAGTGCAAAGGGTCATAATGGACTTAAATCGATTATTCAGGCTTGGGGTACTGCAGATTTTGCTCGATTGCGCATCGGAATAGGAAGGCCTGTCCACAAAGAAGCTGTTGCTCAGTATGTATTAGAGCCATTTGATAATGAGGCTGAAGTTCAAGGCATGATAGATGAAGCACTCGTCTTCATTGAAAATCTCTACATGTAAGGAAAAGGGCGGGGTTCAGCCGCCCCTCGTTATTTTTTTAAAGATCGTCTTTTATGAATCGCAGCGCGAATGCACTGTCGTCGTTTTCGAACTAAGGCTTTACAAGTCTTTCTGCAAAGTTTTTTTGTACGATGCTTGCGATGAAACATGAGTGCTGCTGCTCTTCGTCGAATGTGCTGCTTATTACGCTTCTTGTGATGAGTTGTGCATCTTTTTTTATTCGTTGAATGTACAGCGGCTGGTGCCGTCGCATATGAAATATGTTTCGTTGCAGCATGCATAGCCAAATAGTCGGGAATACTCATTCTGCCAGATTGTTTTGGTTCAGGCGCGATTTCATGCTCATCTGCCTCATCTTCCATAAAAGGGGTAGGAATTCTATCTGGCCTGATGAGCGTTTCGTCTTCTGTGAGAAATGCCGGTTTTTTTTCTGGTGTGCTTACTGGAGCTCTTGACGTACCTGCTGCAGATACTCGTTCTCGTTCCTCGTGAACTCGAGGAGCCGCTCCCTCTAGTTTGCTCACCTCAGTACGCCATGAGGTACTGAGAGCTCTTTGAAGATCTTCTTCTATGGGAAAACCATCTATACTTCCGTTGCTTAAAATTGTCTCGATTGGTATCCATCGCTGGCGATCTCTCGGCATTGTATGATCAACTGAGGCTAAATAGAGATAATCACGATTCTCTCCTATTCTGAGCGGTTCAGTCAGATCTTTTTTGAATGCAAAGAACCCAGCTGCATCTTCGAGTGCTTGGCGCGCTCGTGAAGTATGCTCCTCATCACCTGCAGCTATATCAGCTGAAAAATCGGTCCAAAAGAGTGTATGTTCTCTATTTTGTAAGAGGAGGTGCCATTGGCCCTCAATTTTACAAACAGGGATAATACCGCTTTTTTGTGCAAAACAGGTGAAGCTGAAGAGTGCTAGAGTCAAGATAAGAAGGTTGCATGAACGCATCATACTGATCCTTTCCATGTGGATTACATTTGAATTATAAATATACTATTATTACTAATTTTACAGATATAATTTTTTAATGCAAGAGGTCGGATACAATATGCTATACGCGGGTATTTTGAATGGTTGAGATTCCGGGGTGCAGAGCACCCCGAATACAATTAACTTATGTGTGGAACGTTGGGTTCAATGTTGCATCGTTTGCGTACAAAGAGTGCCAGCAGGATATTTGACCATCCGGTAAAGATGAGATCGATACCTATGAACATACCAATAATCCACAAGGATGCTGCAGGCCATTGGGCATACACAAGGATACCAAGGATTAAACTGAGAATACCGTTAGCCAAAAGCCAACCCCAATGTTCACCATGATACATGAGAGAACTTACAATTTTAAAGAGCCCGCTCGCTATAAAGAATGCGGCAAGCAGGAGTGTTAGTGATACTGCTCCCAGCGTCGGATTCATTACCAGGAGCCATCCAATGACAGTTGCTAGAATGCCAAGGATGATTTGTCCAAAAAAGCCCTTCCATTCAGGAGTCCAAAAGGCATGAATCAAATGAGAGATGCCACTTGCCGTCAAGAGGATGCCAAAGAGTATGACGGTAGAAAGGGTAGAAATAAATGCTGAAAACAACGCGACTGTTCCTAATATAATAAAAAATATTCCCATAAGCAGGAAGCTATTCCAGCGCGAGCAGGGTAAGGTTCTTAAATCTGGTACCTGTGACATATACATGAGGTCTCCTTTTTGTTACGGTTAGTAATATTTGTCCTAGATATAATATGCTCTAAATAAAGCATGTTCATAGTATAATTCTACGATAGAATAGATCGAAAATGCAAGAGTTGGAAATTTTTTTTAAAAATTAGTACAGCTCTACCGTGGAGATAGAGCTGTGTGACTTACCGTGCGTGTTCATGAACCCATTTTTTGAGTTCATATTCAAAGTCGAGATTGAGGTGTTGGGCGTTTCCTTGGATGGTAGTTGCGGTACCACCTCCTTGCAGGCCCTGTTCTCTGAGCCAGGCAGCAAGCTTGGTCAGAGGTACATGACTTGTGAGTGTAGGAGCAAGTGTTACAAAAAAGGGTATGCGCTCTCCGTGACCCGTCAAGAAATAGAGGCCAGGTTGTGCCCGCATCAATTCTTGTCCAATCTCTTTGAGGTCCTCTTGGGAAGCATCTTTAATAGAGAGATAGAGAAAGGGAACTGGCCCATAGTGCTCTATGCGGGTACTCCATTGAGGAAGCTGAGAGAGATAATAGTTTTTTTTAATTGTCTTAGCAAGGGTTTGGGCTTCGCGCAGCTGTTCCTTCTGTTTTTTGACTGCGTCAATAACCTGTTCAATCGGGACTTTAAACTCTTGCCCGAGTGTTTTCATGGCAGAAAAAGTCTGTTGAAAGAGTTCAATGGCCGCAGGTCCGGTAACTGCAACGATTCGCCGGTTGCCCGAGGAAAGAGCTGATACTTCGGTTATTTTGAAACATCCAATATCTCCCGTTGCATGCACATGAGTGCCCCCACAGAGTTCGGCAGAGAAGCCAGGAACTTCAATGACTCTCACCAATTCAGGATTGTATTTTTCGCCAAATATAGCTATAACTCCGCGACGGGCGGCCTCTTCTAAGGTGGTAGAGCTGACAATGACAGGAATATTTTCAGTGATCTTCTTATTAACTATATCCTCAACAAGGGCAATGTCCTGTGGAGACAGAGTTTCGTGATGAGTAAAATCGAATCGCAAATAGTCAGGAGTAACGACTGAGCCTGATTGGCGTACATGTTTGCCTAATACTTCTATAAGGGCAGCTTGAAGTAAATGCGTCGCAGTATGATTCTTCATCGTCAAAATGCGAGAAGGTGAATCGACAATAAGGAGAGCTCTATCGCCCACTTTCAGAGCTACGGGTGTTTCAATAAAAGCGCCGATTGTCTTACCAAATTTTTTCAGGGCTCGCAGAGGAATATCTTTCTCCCCGATTCGTATAAAGCCTTGATCACTTACTTGGCCACCGCATTCTACAAAGAAGGGAGACTGCTCGGTAATGACATAGACCTCAGTGCCTGCTGGTACTTCTTGCACAGAGTTTGATTGAGCAACAAGGCCGATTATCGTTGTCTCTGTACGATGCTCATCATACCCAGTAAAGGTTGTTTCGAGTGATTCGTCTACAATCGTCTCTGATGTAACAAGCTTTTTGCCCGATTGAATTCGCTGTTGCTCCATATGGGCTTCAAATCCTTCGGTATCAACGACAAATCCTGCTTCCTGTGCCATGACCTTTGTAAGTTCAAGGGGAAATCCATAGGTGTCGTAGAGCTTAAATGCTTGCAGGCCCGAGATTACCTTGTGAGCTCCTTGTTCCACAAAATATTTTTCGAGGATCTGTTTGCCATGAACAAAGGTCGTTCTAAATTTCTCAACTTCACTTTTTAAAAGAGCAATAATCGTCTTTTCCTGATTTTTAAGTTCAGGATACAGAGGACTCATATACTCGATGAGTGCAGGTGCTACATCAGGGAAAAGAGTATCTCGATGCAATTTATGAGCAAAGAGTGCTGCGCGTCGAATAATCTTGCGAATAACATACCCGCGTCCTTCATTGGAAGGAGTGCCACCATCTGCTATAGCAAAACAGGATGATCTGATATGATCGGCAATAACGCGAAATGCAGCTTGGATTTCAGGCTGAGCTGTTTTATAAACTATACCGGTGAGCTCTTCAATTCTTAGAAGAAGTGGAGCAAAAAGATCCGTTTCAAATACTGAGTCTTTATCTTGTACGAGAGCTGCGAGCCGCTCGAGGCCCATGCCTGTGTCAACGCCCGTTTGCTTCAATGGTACATCTGTACCATCGGGTTGACGATCATATTGCATAAAAACAAGATTCCATATTTCAAGAAAACGATCGCAGGGGCATCCGGGTGCACAGTCCTTGCTGCCACAGTCATAAATCGGACCACGATCTACGTAAATTTCAGTGCACGGGCCGCAAGGGCCAGTATCCCCCATCTGCCAAAAGTTGTCAGCCTCTCCTAAGCGAAAAATTCGTTCTTTGGAAAGCCCTATGTGTTTGTTCCAGATGTCGTAGGATTCGTCATCGGTACGAAATACGGTTACTAACAGTTTCGATGGATCTAGCTTAATTTCCTTGGTCAAAAAATCCCATGCAAAGGTGATGGCTTCTTTCTTGAAGTAGTCCCCAAATGAGAAGTTGCCCATCATCTCAAAAAAGGTTAAGTGCCGCTTGGTAAAGCCGACATTTTCAAGGTCATTGTGCTTGCCACCAGCACGGATACATTTTTGGATACTTACAGCTCGTTTGTAACTGCGTACTTCTTTGCCCAAGAAGAGATCTTTAAACTGGTTCATTCCCGCATTTGCAAATAAGAGAGTAGGATCTTGTGCAGGAATCAGCGAAGAGCTCGGTACGAGTGTATGTCCATGTTTAGTAAAGTAATCGAAAAAACGTTTACGTATCTCAAGTGAATTCATAGTAAGTTCCTTCTGGTATATAGTTTAAGATACCACATGCTGCGAGAAAGAAAAAGACCAAACCACTTACAGTGATTACTCATCATCTGATCTACGTGGCTGGATAAAAAGCATTACGCAGTATTCTGTCTTACAAAAATGGTCTCCAGCCACTGCTGTTCCTTGAGGGCTGATTTTATTGCTTTTATCATAAAAGCATAGCTTTAATTCTTCAATTTGGCAAATTTTCGTTTACAATAAATTGTTGAAGCGTCACGCTCTCTAATGCAAATCGAGGAATGCGTGCTCCGAATGAATGCGATTGATTTTCAATCTGTACGTGCGTTCTATTATTATAGCGGCTTCCTCATAGCTGATTAAAAAGAACACAAGTTGGTATCGATACTATGGTTTTGTATTAGTGGATGAACTTATCAAAGGAACCGCATAAATGCATTTCTCTTGTTTATCTGAGAAATGTAGAAAGCTGTGGATGCGATTTTCTGAGGAGTTGAATAAAAAAGAACTTTCAAAGTTCAATTATTGAACATTAAAAGTTCAAAATTCGAATTTGACTTGCTTTATTGCGGTGAAAGCGAATTATTGATGAAAAGATGAAGTGTCACTTTGGCAGATTTATCACTCTATGACTTAGTTCGGCTTAAAATCATTTTTCTGAAATTATCGAAAAGCCTGAACCGTTAACTAATCATTCTAGCGATTTTGAGTAAAAGATTGCGGAGTGTCGATCTGTCTTAGCATCAATAGGAGTTACAAGCCCATTCCAGTTATCTGATTGAATTTTCCAGAAAATTTTGATGCCCTCTTCCTTTTTGAGTTTCACTCAAAGGCGATTGAGGGATGGCATCTTTGCGCATTTTGCCACCAAAGGGAAAATGTCGTCGCTCAGCCCGAACTAGCCTAAGTCGGGGGCTTGTGGTATAATTTGAACATTGAATGTTCGATTATTGAACACTGAATGTTCAAATTTGTTTTGGCCTGCGGGAGGTATGTATGAATTTTGATCGGAATATACGAAGAAAAATCAAGGAATCGCTCGCCTTTAGCCCCGTAGTGTTGCTTATTGGTGCACGACAAACCGGTAAATCCACACTCATGCAATTGGTGGCTGGTGAAGAGAGTTATTCCTATGTAACATTTGATAATTTGACGGCGTTTGCTGCTGCGAAAACCGATCCAATTGAATATATTGCTAATCTTAAGAAGCCGGTAATTTTGGATGAAGTTCAACGCATTCCAGAGATATTTCTTCCCATTAAAGAAGATGTTGATAAAAACAGAAACCCGGGACGCTATGCTTTGACAGGTTCAGCAAATCCATTATTGACCCCTAAGCTTGGTGATAGCTTGGCTGGCCGGATGGTTATCCTGAACTTGTATCCCTTGTCTCAAGGTGAGCTGATAGGGCTTTTTGATGATTTTATTGATCTTGCTTTTGGTGATGAGCGTCCTGTGATTACTCCCTTTTCGAAAGAAAAATTAATCGAGGCTATTCTCCGAGGCGGTTATCCTGCTGTGCAGTCACTTACTAGTGAACAGAGAGAGGCATGGTTTGAACATTACATAACTACGATTTTGAATCGTGAAGTTCGCGACATTTCACAGATTGAAGGTATAAAAGAGTTCCCTTTATTATTAAGATTCTTAGCAGCTCGGTCAGGTACTTTGTTTAATGCTTCTGAACTAGCAAGAAAGCTGGATATGGTTCCTATGACGGTGCGGCGTTATCTCGGTTTGCTGCAAGCAGTTTTCATGGTTAACTATCTACAACCATGGAGCACGAATATCGGCAAGCGCCAGGTGAAGGCGTCAAAGTTGTATCTCCTGGATACTGGTCTACTTGCTTTTTTGCTTGGAACTAATCAAGAGCGACTTCTCATTGATAAATCGATTGTTGGTACGTTGCTTGAAAACTTTGTGGTGATGGAGCTGAGAAAGCAGTCAACTTGGTCCCAGAAGCGGGTGAGTCTCTATTTTTATCGATCTGTGGACCATAGTGAAGTTGATATTATCCTGGAAGCTCCTTCGGGTCATATTGTAGCGATAGAAGTGAAGGCTTCAGAGACCATTAGTCCTTATGATTTCAAAGGGTTAAACTATCTGAAAGCAACTTACAGAGATAGATTTGTGAAGGGGATCATACTATACACGGGTTCAGAAAGTCTTGCATTTGGGGAAAACTTTTTTGCATGGCCAGTTCAGACGTTATGGGCAAAGGCTTCTCCCTAGCCATTATCAGAAATAGTATTTTAATCATTTTCTTTGTTGATGTAATAGAGGAGCTATTGGTTTTCTATCCATTTCTATGGATATCATCCGAAGCGGCTGTGAGCAGTAATTCGATAGCTTTTTGATTGCCATTTAATCGTGCATAGCCCAAGGGAGTAATGCCATCCTTCGTTTGTGATCCTAGCGAAGCCCCTGCATTCAATAATACTTCGAGAGCTTTTACATGACCATTATAAGCAGCATAATGTAATGGAGTATCACCATTCTTTGTTAGAGAATCTGCTGTGGCTCCGTTGCTCAGTAGGCATATGAGAACCTCTACATGCCCTTTCAAGGCTGCACAATGCAAGGGGGTATCACCATTTTCATTCTCGATAACGAGAGAGGCCGCTTCTCCAAGAAGGGCTTCGACTGGTTCTCTGTGCCCGTGTAACGCAGCTAAATGCAGGGGAGTAAAGCCATGAATAGTTTGAGCTCCTTTGTGTGCTCCTTTGCTTAGCAAGCATGCAATGACTAGAGTATGCCCATTGAGTGCTGCTAGATGTAAGGGCGTAAATGCAGTATCTGTTTTGATATCTATGGTGGAAGAAGTGTTCAATATCTGTTCAACAACTTCGAGATGTCCCTGGAGAGCAGCATAGTGTAGGGGAGTAACTCGATGGTTTGTTCTAGCTTCAATAGAACCTTGGCATAGTAATGCTGCAAGGGCTGCTTTATGTCCGTTGAAAGCTGCAAGATGGGCTGGGGTAGTGCCATCATGTGTTGGTGTGCTCCTTGCACCTCCGGCTAGTAAACATGCTACTACCATAGTATGTCCATTTAATGCCGCATAGTGTAACGGAGTTGCACCATTCTGCCTTGTCTTGGGTTCTAGAATGGCATTTTTACCCATGAGACATGTTACAATAGCGCTATACCCATTTGCAGCTGCATAATGAAGCGCAGTTTCTCCATTTGTGGTTGCTGCGTTTACAGAAGCTCCTTTGCTTAATAACCATTCAACGACCTCTAAATGACCTCTTCTTGTTGCAAAATGTAAGGAGGTCAAGTCTTCATTTGATACAGTATCTACAGTGGTTCCATTCTTGAGGAGGCATAGAACTGCGTCCTTATGGCCATTAAAGGCTGCCAAGTGGAGAGCGGTTATTCCATTCTCAGCTTTGGTATCAACCCGAATCCCGTGGCTCAGTAGGCAGGTAAGAGCATCAATCCGATTATTTTGAGCTGCCAGATGTAAAGGAGTAAGGCCTTCATGCGTTGTTGCAGAGATGTCAGCACCCTTGGCAATGAGAGCGGTAATTGCTGGCATATGACCATTGAAAGCTGCAAAATGCAAAGCAGTAGTGCCATCATTTTTCGTAACAGCATTTACGTTGGCTCCTTTGTTCAGGAGGAGTTCAAGAGCTCGTGTATTGCTATTTTGAGCTGCCATATGCAGGGAAGTGCCACCCTCATAAGTTTCTGCTTCTCGGTTCACGCCTTCATTCAGAAGGTATTCAATGGCTGCAACATGACCTTTTTGAGCTGCTAGAAGCAGCGGGGTGCTTCCCATGCGGGCTGTTCTGGCCTCTAGATTGGCGCCCTTGCCTCGCAGGAATTTAAGAGCTTCGAGGTGTCCATTAAATACTGCAAGGTGTAGAGGGGTAAATCCTTCCTTGGTCATCGCATTTGGATCAGCCCCATATCGAACGAGACATTCAAGAATAGGTATGTAATTTTGCTCAGCTGCAAAATGTAAAGGGGTAAAGCCATCACGGGTTGTCGTATGTGACTTGGCGCCTGTACTTAAAAGATATTCAGAAGCAGCTAAATGACCATTAGCGGCTGCTAAATCAAGAGGGGTGCTACCATCATCTGCAGTGACATCTATATAAAGACCTTTGCTGCGAAGGTATTTAAGGGCGCGTACATGGCCGTTCAGGGCTGCAAAGTGCATAAGAGAAAGTCCTTCATATGTTCTCGCATGTAGGTCAGCACCTTCCGTCAGGAGATATTCAAGTGAGGCGATATTGCCATTTAACGCTGCCAAGTGTAGGGGTGTAGCTTTTTCCCTCGTAGTGGTGGCATATATGTCAGCTCCGCTTCTTAGAAGGCATCCAAGAATTTCTATATGGTCCTTTAAAGCCGCTACATGTAAGGGAGTAGAGCCATCATGTGAAGTGGTGGTTGCTCGTGCACCCTTACGTAGTAAGCATTTAACTGCTCCTTCATGTCCCTTTAGGGCTGCTGTATGTAATGGGGTTGCACCCTCGTTGGTGTGGGCGTGTACATCGGCTCCTTTCTTGACGAGATATTCAATAACTTTTACATGACCTCTTTCGGCTGCAAAATGAAGAGGCGTTAATCCCTTCTTCGTTTTAGCATCGACTTCAGCCCCTCGTTCGAAAAGCTCTTCAAGAATGGCAATTTTCGCTAATATTGTTGCTTTATGGATGGGATCTAGAGCATCGCTTTCTTTGTTTTCTCGTAGTGGTTCTGCGGGTTGGAGGGTAGATTCAATTACACTACTGTTTGATGCACATTCTGTGAGAGAATGGCCTTCGATGAGGCATTCTGGCAATTTGCAAAAAGTGCCTTGATCATAGAATTCCTGGATGATTATTTTTAGATGATGAATGATTTGCACAGATGAATTCTGATGGTCAGTGATAGTGGAATGTGCTCTGTCAGGCTCCATTTGCATGACATCAACCATTGCATGGGCAAAAGGGAGAATTAAAATTGAACTGAGTATAAGTTTAGGTATCATGAGGAGTGCCTTTTTCAAATGTGTCCTATCTTTGTGGATATACTGTAGCATAGAGGTTCAGCGAAGTGAAGATCCAAGACTGGCTGAAATTTTAGATTAAAAGGAATGTTTGTCCAATCCTTGAATGATTTGCACATGAAAACTATCAAAATAGTTTGTATAAAGAGCTCTAATGCCTACCGTGACGTGAGAGTGAATTCATGTGTAATTTGCAAAATGCTCATCAAAAGGGGCTTGTAGGACTTTCAATTTTATAGTATGTTCAGAACTGATGTTTTACAAAAAAAGGTAGGTATGAAGCAAAGGTCTCTTTTCCTAATTCTGTTCATTTCGATGCGTCTCCTGGCTGAAATTCCAGGTCCTTGTGTGTTTATAGATGGTGAATGCAGATCGCGAGCTATTTGGGAGCAGCCCGTATGTCCTGAATGTCCTGAGCCATCTGGAAGACCCATTAGTTACGGGAGAACTCTTGAATGCGCTCTTGTTAAGGTTAAGCCTTATGGGTACGTTAAATGGGAAATCTACTTTGATACGCGGCAACCTCTCGGGTTTCGAGAAGAGAGCTTCCTGACTTATCCAGCTCGGTATTTACCCGATATACGCAAACAAGATATTAATGCGCATGGCAAATGGCATATGACCGCATTTGAAACACGAGTCGGTCTTGAGCTTACGGGTCCCGAATGGGAATGCGTAAAAACGGATGGACTGGTGGAAGGTGATTTTAGAGGTGTTGTAGATGCTACTTTAGGTGATTTTAGGTTACGTAATGCCTTCGGTCGTGTGCTATGGAGCAATTGTGTACTTCTGTTTGGTCAATGGTGGCATCCACTCTGGATACCTGAGTGTTTCCCTCATACAGTTGGCTTTGCCATTGGTGCACCTACGGATCCACAAGCTCATGATCCTCAAATTAAGCTCATACAACGCTGGAGTTGGTTTGAGCTTATTGTTGCCGCTTGTGGCCAGCGTGACTTTTCAAGTTATGGTCCGGTCTCTCTCCCTCCAACGCCAAATAGCATAGTAAGTCCAAGTACCTTTTACATACGTGAAGCAGTAATTCCGAACTTACATCTTCAAATGCGTGGGTATTTTGATTGTAATTTAGTTGGCGTAGCTGCTGATTATAAGCGATTGACTCCACGGCTCGTCAGTAATGATAATGTTGCAGTGAGTGAGCATATCGATAGCTTTATAGTCGAAGGATTTGCGTCATTTAATTATGCTCCCTGGTCGCTGCGATTGAAAGGAATTTGGGCGCAAAACGCTGCCGATCAAATCATGATAAGTGGGTATGGTGTTCGGACGATTAATCCTGAGACTGATTGTCGAACGTATACCAACACTGCGGCAGTGGCTGGTTGGTTAGATTTTTCTTATCTATTAGGCTGTGATAATCATGAACTTGGACTTTTTGTCGGCGGCACGAAAAACCTCGGTTCGCAGCATAGAATGTATATCGATCCTCGTACAGGTTTGCCTATTATTTATGCCCTGCTGGGTAATTCCCAAAACATTGATTATGACTTACGTGTAACGCCTCGATATATCTTTATGAAGGATCCCCTCAGATTTGGATTAGAACTTGATTTTATACGTACTTCCTGGGGAACCCCAAATGCGTGTGGCAAAGTAGAAAATGGTATACCTGTTAATCTAGTTCGCATCCTTGCGGTACTTTACTATATGTTCTAAGAGAACGTTTTTTGGGTTACCTCGATTCTCAGATTGGCTCTTTCAATGAGATGCGACTGGTGGTTATGCAACAAAAGTCTTTTTTCTTGATTCTGTTTGCCACAACGCAGCTTGCAGCTGAAATTCTTGGACCGTGTGAATCTATAAACGATGAATGTAGACCCCGTGCTATTTGGGAGCAGCCACTCTGCCCAGAATGTCCTGAGCCTTCAGGTAGACCTATTAGTTATGGAAGAATGCTCGAATGTGCTATCGTCAAAGTGAAGCCTTATGGCTATGTAAAATGGGAACTTTATTTTGATACGCGTCAGCCCCTTGGCAAACGGGAAGAAAATACTCTCTACTATCCCGCTCCTTATCTGCCCGATGTCTTTAAGCAAGATATCAATGCTCATGGCAAATGGCATATGACCGGCTTTGAAACTCGCGTGGGTCTAATTTTTGTAGGTCCTGAATGGAATGGTCTCAGGACGGATGGTCTTGTGGAAGGTGACTTTAGAGGAGGAGATGATGCAAACATTTCAGCATTTAGGCATCGTAATACCTTTGGCCGTGTTTTATGGGATAATGGAAGATTACTTTTTGGTAAATGGTGGCATCCACTCTGGATACCTGAATGTTTCCCTCATACTGTTGGATTTGCTATCGGTGAACCGATGGACCCCCATGCCCGAAATGCTCAACTGAAAGTTACACATCGATGGGACTGGTTTGAGCTTATTGTTGCAGCCTGCAGCCAAAATGACTTCTCAAGTTATGGTCCCTCTTATCCGACACCTCCAAATAGCACAGCAGATCAGAGCAGTTTTTTCATAAGGGAAGCGGTCAGACCTAACTTACACCTTCAGATGCGGGGGTATTTCCAGTGCAATCTCGTAGGGATTGCCGCCGATTATAAGCGGTTAACACCTCGTCTCGTGAGTAATGATACTATCGCAGTAAGTGAGCACATTGATAGCTTTATAGTTGAAGGGTTTGCAGCATTTAACTATGCACCTTGGTCCTTGCGCATGAAATGTTTCTGGGCCCAAAATGGAGCGGATCAGTTGCTGATAAGTGGCTATGGTATTCGTACCATCGATCCGGTAACTGATTATCGTACCTATAGCAACACAGCAGCTGCTGTCACATGGGTAGATTTTTCGTATCTGTTTGGCTGCGATAATCATGAGTTTGGGTTCTTTGCTGGTGGCACAAAGAACCTTGGTTCTCGGCATAAACTGTATATTGATCCTGCTACTCGCTTACCTATAATCTATACCTTAGAGAGTGTTGCCCAGAATCTTGATTATGTAATGCGCATAGCTCCTCGCTATGTCTTCATGAAAGATCCTCTCAGATTTGGCTTAGAACTCGATTATACCCGCGCCTACTGGGGAACACCTAATGCTTATGGAAAAGTAGAGAATGGCATTCCGGTAAATATCGTGCGTATTCTTGCAGTACTCTACTATATGTTTTAATCGGTCGTGCTACACTTTATTTCTCGCTATGCCTTGTGTAAGAGCTATGGAGTTTCTTGACTCTCTATTTTTATTGAATATAGTAGGGATTAGGTAGTAGTGAAACGTCTCAAAAAGAGGGAGTCTTGTCATGGAAAAATTAGTAAAAATACTTGTTTTTGTTGGAATATGCAGTGGATCTATCCAGGCTATGAAAATAGCTTCTGTTCATAACTGGACTGCGCAGACATTAAAGGAAGTACTAGCAGATCGTTCTATGTACTTCTCTTTATTAGCTTCAGATAAAAAAAACGAGATACCCCTATTTCCATTCAAGGAAATGGAAAAATTTGTGTATCAAGCCGTGGCTAGTGAGATTTTGAGCCCTTTTGAAAAAGTGAATGACTCTAATGGTTCTGAAATGCTTTTGGCTACGGCTGCAGCGCTTGGAAATGAGGAAGCAGTAGAATTACTTTTGATGGGAACAGAAGATTTAGAGAAGTCTACGAGGGATGGTGAAACGCCTTTGTATTTAGCTTGTTCTTCTGGTTCAGAATATTCTTCTGGGCGTCGTGCTGTTGTTGATTTATTGCTGAAAGCAGGTGCTAATACAGATAGTCGTACATTGAATAGCAGCTCTCCGCTACATGCAGCATCTCAAAAAGGCTATACGACTATTGTAGATCTGTTATTGAAGAAAAATGCTGATCCCAATAGTATTACAAATGAAGGAATTACTCCATTGCACTTGGCTGCAGCAAAATATCCTGTTATTGTTGATAAATTGTTGAAAGCAGGTGCATACCAGAAAGCAGCGTATGATGGAATCATGCCCTTGCATGTTGCGGTACAGAATGACTGTAAAAGTACGGCTAAGCTTTTGCGGAAAAAAACGGTAGACATTGATGCGTGCGCAGCGGATGGAATGTCACCATTAGCTCTCGCAGCTTATCGAGGTTGTGTCCCAGTTGCTGAGGTATTGATGGAGACGGGTGCAAATGCGGATAAAGTTGTTAAGAGTGACGGTAGCACGCCGTTGTGTATAGCTGCTTATAAAGGACATGTTAAAATCATCGAGCTCTTGCTTAATCAAGATTGGGAAAGTTTCGCCCATGTAGATAAGGAAAAAAATGATGGAACAACTCCGTTAGCTATCGCCGCTGCTCTGGGTCATGATGCAGTGGTAGAGGTATTGTTGAAAGCTAAGGCAAATGCAGATTTGGCTAATAAAACTGGAAAGACACCCGTCTTTTTGGCAGCTGAAAACGGTCATCCTGCTGTTGTTCAAAGGTTATTAGATGCCAAAGTGAATATAGATATTTTTTCGGAGGAAGGAGAAACGCCATTGCTTGCGGCTTGTGCAAACGGCCATGCAGATGTGGCTAAGGTGCTATTGAATGCATTGTTGAACAAGGCTAGCTCTATGCAGGGCGAACCAGATGATCTTTTGACTATTACTCCTACTGGAACTACGGAAATTGTTGATGCAAAGTACTTGGCATACATTGATAAAGCTCGAAATGATGGTTTAACTTCACTTATAGTTGCAGCTCGAAATGGTAAGACTGATATAGTTAGACTTTTGCTAAATGCTGGAGTAGATATAAACAGGGCCACACTTGACGGATTTACACCGTTGATGGCAGCATGTGTTGGTTGTCATTCTAGCGTAGTTGAGCTCTTATTGAGCAGAGGGGCTAGTAAAACTCAAACGATGGTTAATCGTGAAACTGCCATGTCCTTAGCATTGAGGACTGGCTCTCGTGAAATAATTGATTTGCTTGAGAACGGTGCGAGTAGAGGTGGAAAAGGTGTTTCAGCTTCGGTTCAACAAGATGCATCTGTGCAGGAAAATGTTTCTGATCGGGCAACATCTATCGATGAAAGTGGCAAAAATGCTTCAAGGTCTGATGAACTGAAAGCTCAAAATTCTTCAGACGATGATGCGGCAAAGAGCAACTCTGGCCAAAATGTCTTGGGTGTATTGAAGTCTGGCTATCATGGAATAGTTGGGTTCCTAAAGACCAATCCGTTAGCTAGGGTGGTATTAGGAGAAGGAGAAAAAAGTGTTTCAGCCTCAGTCAAACGAGATAGTCAAGAGAGGAAGGAAGAAGATTTTAATGAGGAGAGCCAGTACGTGCCAAATGCTGGTAGCCAGAAACAGCCACAAAATCCCTCAGCTGGTGTCTCTGGAGGAGCAGTGGCAAAGAGTAACAATGACAAAAAAGATAGTCAGGATGCCCCAAATCCTAATAACCAGAAACAGTCACCAAATCTTCCAGCAGGTGCTGCGGTTGCAGATGTGGCAGTGGGTAACAGTGGCGAAAAAGATAGTCAGGATGAGCTAAATTCTGGTAGCAAGAAACAGCCACAAAATCCCGCAGCTGCTGCTGTTGCAGATGTGGCAAAGAGTAATGGTGGCAAAAAGGATAACCAGGATGCACCAAATCCTAATAACCAGAAACAGTCACCAAATCTTCCAGCAGGTGCTGCGGTTGCAGATGTGGCAGTGGGTAACGGTGGCGAAAAAGATAGTCAGGATGCGCTAAATTCTGGTAGCAAGAAACAGCCACAAAATCCCGAATCTGGTGCTGTTGGAGGAGTGGCGGCAAATATTGATGCAAGAAAAGATCAAGATGCTCTAAAATCAGGTGAAGATCTTAAGCAGTCTCAAAAGCCTATCGCTGGTGCTGCTGCAGATGTGGCAAAGAGTAATGGTGGCAAAAAAGATAATCAGGATGCGCCAAATCCTGGTAGTCAGACTCAGCCACAAAATCCCGTAGCTATTGCCTCTGGAGGAGCAGCGGCAAATCATGGAAGCCAGAAACAGCCACAAAATCCCGAAGCTGGTGCTGTTGGAGGAGTGGCAGCAAATATTGATGCAAGAAAAGATCAAGATGCTTTAAAATCAGGTGGAGATCTTAAGCAGCCTCAAAAACCTATCGCTGGTGTCTCTGGAGCAGAGGCGGCAAAGCGTAATGGTGAGAAAAAAGATAACCAAGATGCACCAAATCCTGGTAGCAAGAAACAGCCACAAAATCCCGTAGCTGGTGTCTCTGGAGGGGCAGCGGCAAATAGTAATTGTGACAAAAAAGTGGCGGAAGATGCAGGCACGCCATTGTATAAAGTGATATTGGACGGCAATTATGATGAAGCTGAGGTCTTGATCAATAAAGGAACAGAAATAAATTGTGGGAATTTAACCCCATTGCATGCTGCTGCTTATATGAACAGTGAGAAAACTATTGAATTGTTATTGAAGGCGAATGCTCACATAGATGCATCTACTAGCAAAGGATATACGCCGTTGCACATTGCAGGGAGTCTTGGTCATGTCGAAAGTCTCAAGTTGTTATTGAATGCGGGTGCTAAAAAGGAAGCGCTTACTCTAAAGCAAATGACCCCTTTGCTTGAAGCGGCCTATGCTGGACAAGCGAAAGTTGTAGAATTGCTCTTGGAAGCAGGTGCTAATAAAGAAGCATGTGATGGGGAAGGATACACGCCATTAGTGTTTGCAGTTTCAAGCGGTGATCTTGAGACTGTGCAGACTTTGCTAGATCATAATGTGGATTTTGATCAAACTACTAGAAATCACCTCAGGCCCCTGGGATGTGCAGTTGTTCAAGATAATGCTGAGTTAGTTTCTTTATTATTGAACGAAGGTGCAGATTTAAACAAACCCGCGCTTAGAGGTAAATCTCCTTTGTATTTGGCAGCTGAGTTGGGCTATTCGAAGATAGTTTCTTTATTATTGGACCAAGGTGCAGATAAAACTATATCTTTTAAAGGTCAAACGCCTTTAGCTGTAGCTGAGAAAAATGGGTTTGTTGAGATTGTTGGCTTATTAGGGGGTTCTCCAGCAAGCGCCCGTGTGGCAGAATGTCCAACCAGGGAAGTTAATGACAAGTTTATCGGCGAAACGCTAGATTCGCTAGAGCTAGCTAGGGGTGACGAAGATTATTGGTCGAAATATCATTCACTAATGCGACGTCTTAAGCTGAACCTAGCGCAGATCCGTGTAAGAGATGCTGTGAAAGGAAACAAGCCTGGCGTTGATCAAGCAACCTTGGTATATCTACTCAGAGAATTGACCCTTCTGTTAGAGCCTCATGACAAGCTGTATTTTGCGGCTCTAAAGGGTGATCTTCAGGCAGTTAATTGTTGTTTAAGGCAAAATGCTGATAAAGATTATATGACGCCCAAGGGGTCTACCCCTTTGTCGGTGGCGACGGAAGAAAAGCATTATGAGGTCGTAAAAGCTTTGTTGCGAGCTGGAGCTAATATAGAGAAAGTAGATCGATTTGGGGACACGGCTTTGGTTATAGCTGCAGACCATGAGGATATGCAAATGGTTGAATTGCTCATCAATCATGGTGCTAATACGGAGGTTGCTAATAAGATTGGATTCACTCCTTTGTTTAATGCTATTATCCGTAATAAAGCTAATCTTGTTGATTTATTGGTTAAGAATGGTTCAAATGTAAATGCTGTTTTGAGTACTGGTTTTACACCTTTGCATTTTGCTGCTGAATATGGCGATGCGAACATGGTTCAATGTTTGCTGGATGGGAATGCTGATGTGGACGCTGAGGATCAATATACGCCACTATTTATAGCGGTAATGCATGGAAAAGTTGATATGGTAGAGCTTTTGCTTCGCAATGGCGCAAAGGCTGATGCCACTTTGGAAGATGGCACGACCCCTTTACATTCTGCCGCCAGCCATGGCCATATAGAGATTATTAACTTGTTAATGCACCATGGGGCCGACAAAAACGCGTTAACTAATGCTGGGGAAACGCCATTATTTTCGGCTATTGCGGGTGCTCAGCTTGAATCAGTTAAAGAATTGTTAAGACTTAAAGTGGATCCTAATCTTTCTGATCCAAAATTTACACCTTTGGGGATTGCTATTATGCGGGGTGTTAAGTTTGTTGAGCTCTTGTTAGACAATGGCGTAGATTTACGGAAGCATGTTATTTCGGATGAGAGTGCTTTGTCATTCGCAACTCAGGTGGGCGATTCTAAGGTAATCAAGTTATTATTGGAAAAAGGTGCCATTGATGACGATGAGCGGGCATTAACTCTGGCAGCAGAACATGGGCATGTAGAGCCCTTTAAATTATTAGGCGGATCTGTTTTAGGTCCCGTAAAGGGTCCACTTGGCTTGCACAATCCAGGTACGCTCTGTTATGCTAATTCGGTACTGCAGTGTCTCTTGACTATGACTCATCTTAAGGAAGATTTGCAAAGTCTTAGATTATTTAAGGAAAAGAGTGCGTGTTGGTATTTGCAGAAATTTATCGTACGCAACAACGCCTGTAAGGCAGGGTGTCAAATAGATATAAAAGATGATGTCAGTTCGATAGTGACAAAGCTCTTTGAACGACCGGAGCAGCAATCCGCGGATGAATTTCTTGAAAAATTACTTGGTCGTATGATCTATTTCAATAATGCTGAAGTGGATCGTGATGTTAGGACCGAAGAAAAATCTAATGGTCTTTTGAAGCATTTTGCAACCTCAGATACATTGGTAGGCGATAATCCTGATAATGGTTGCTTTCTTACTTTAGGTATGGAGAATAAAAAGCAATCCCTGGAATTGTGGTTGGAGCAATTCTTTAATCGGGGTGTAGCTATTAAAGCACAGGAGTACATAATCTTCGCTTTAAATAGAGCGCATCCGCAGGGAACGATAACACAGCCAACTCCATTTCCACTAGAGGGATTGGACTTGGCAAAAAATACAGATATAGATAATGGCCATAAATATCGTCTCAATGGGGTTGTTATGCATTATGAAGATAAAGATAATTGGACTGGTCATTATATTGCATTTGTGTTAGATGGTTCTCGCTGGTATCGCTGTGATGATAAGGATATAGTTGAGGAAAAAGCTTTCGAAAATATTGCTAAACAAGGCAAATGGGTTGCTCCCGATATTGGTTCTGATTTTACTCCTGTGATTTTCTTTTATGAGCGAGAATCATTAGCGAGCGAAAAAACATGTTAAATTGCTGAAACAAATTCGATGACTCTAGTTAATGTTTTATGAACATAACTGCTAAAAGCAGAAGAGCACGAATTAGGATTAGCCAGATGGCTGCGAAAGCATGCGCCAGATTGAGAGAGCTTAGAGTTCTTTCATCTGGCGCTTTCACTGTTTTTCGATTCTTGAATTAGTGCATCGGTATTTTCTATACTGAAACTACATACATAGTTTAATTCTTGAGGAGAAACAATGAAGATACTTTTATTTGGGTTGAGTTTAGTCTCAGGTGCGGCTCTTGCGCGAGATGCCAAAGAAAAGCCTAATATTATCATCATTATGGCTGATGATATGGGCTGGTTCAATATCGGAGCTTACAACCGTGGTATCATGTCTGGTAAAACTCCTCATATCGATAGCATTGCAACGGACGGTATGCTTTTCACCGATTATTATGCTGAACCAAGTTGTACTGCAGGTCGTGCAAACTTCATTGCCGGTCAGTTGCCGATTCGTCTTGGGTTAACAACGGTTGGATTGCCCGGTTCCGATAAAGGGTTTCCTGATAAGGCACCGACGATTGCGACGGCGTTAAAAGAGCTTGGGTATGTGACTGGTGAGTTTGGTAAGAATCACTTTGGTGATTTAAATAAGTTTTTGCCAACGGTGCATGGGTTTGATGAATACTTTGGGTTCTTGTATCACTTGGATGCTATGGAAGATCCATTTTGGCATTCTTATCCCCAAGAGCTTTGGCAAAAAATTGGCCCTCGCAATATGATCCATTCATGGGCGCGTAAGGTTGATGATCCAACGGTACAACCGCGTTGGGGCCGAATTGGTAAGCAGAAGATTGAAGATAAAGGGCCGTTATCTCCCAAAAGAATGGAAACAGTCGACGATGAAATATTCAGTATGAGCTTAGCATTTATGAAGAAAGCTCATCGTGAGAAAAAACCCTTCTTCTTATGGATTAATCCTTCACGAATGCACATCTTTACCCACCTTTCTGATCATTACAAGCATAAAATGAATGCAAAGAATAGCTGGTACCTCTATGAGGCAGGTGTAGCGCAACTTGATGATCTTGTAGGTACCGTACTTCAATCGGTGAAAGAGCTGGGGATTGAAAAGGATACAATTATTGGATTTACGACTGATAATGGAGCTCAGATACTTTCGTGGCCCGATGGGGGAATGACTCCCTTTGCTGGTGAAAAAGGAACCGCTCTGGAAGGTGGTATGCGGGTTCCGCTCGTTATTAAGTGGCCAGGGAAGATACCAGCCAATACCGTGCAAAATCAAATTATGTCTGGTCTCGATTTTTTCCCGACGTTCCTCGCAGTTGCGGGTAATCCTCATATTGTAGAGGAGCTTAAGAAAGGCAAGCGATTACTTGGAAATGACTATAAGGTTCATCTTGATGGCTATAATCAGCTTGATCTGCTTCTTGGTAAAGGACCCTCTAAGCGGCATGAGGTTTACTATTTTGTCGAAACCCAATTAGGTGCTGTACGAATTGATGATTACAAATTTCGATTTATAGATCAGCCAACCGGTTGGCAGGGCGGCAAAGTGACGCTCAATTGGCCAAGTATCGTGAATTTGCGGATTGATCCATTTGAGCGGGGCTATGCTCAGCCTACGGCTCTGTATAACTTTTTTGCTCATGAGTTTTGGCGATATGTTTTTGTACAGGAAAGGATCAGTGCCCTCGCTAAAAGCTTTATCGAGTATCCACCCTTACAACCATCAGCTCATTTTAATCTTGAAGGAATAAAAAAGCAGGTCATCCGAGCCCTTGAAGCAAAAGGGCTCGGAGATTGATTACAGGGGATCGTACGTTCGTTCAAGAACATCGAGATAGGCTTTGAAGCGAAACAGTTTATGCCGTTTCTGTTGGGTTTCTTTCACGAGGAATCCATATTTCATAAACGTTCGCAGTATCCTGTGAGCTGTATTATAGGCTACTGAGAGTTGTCTACTGAGTTCTCCAATGCTAATAATAGGGCAACAAAAGAGTATGGAAAGTGCATGAAGTCTCATGTCTCTCATGGCTATACTAAAACGCTTATCATGAAAGAGAAGGTTTTTGAGGTCTTCACCTAAGGCTTCTATGTCCTTTGCTCTCTTATGTGCATCAATGCAGCTTCCCTTTATTGCTTTGAGATAATAGGTTATCCATCCTTCGAAATTTCCTTGAGTTCTTACTTCATCGAGCCGCTCATAATATTCAGCATGATGCTTTTTTAAGTAGAATGACAGATACAATATTGGCTCAGAAAGAAGATTGCTCTCCATGAGCATTAATATGATGAGTAACCGTCCAATCCGTCCATTTCCGTCGAGAAACGGGTGAATTTCTTCAAATTGAACATGCGCAAGACCTGCTTTGATAAGGGGTGGGAGGGTAGTATCCTCATTAATAAAGCGTTCAAGATCTGCCATGAGATCAGGTATTTCTAAAGGAGGTGGAGGTATCAAATTACCAACACGTACCTGTTGCTTTCGGTAATTGCCTGGATTTGCTTTTTCTCCTTCTCCTAGATTCATGAGTGCTTCATGAGCTTTTAAGAGAACGCGCGAGGAGATGGGCATTCCTTCTTTTTGGATCATCGTCAAAGCGGTATGCAGTGCATGACCATAATTCATAACGAGTTGCATATCTTTAGTAGCCTTGCTTTCAAGAAGGGGTTGAGTAAAGATGTCGAGTATCGTTGTATGAATACCTTCAATTGCAGATGAGAGGAGTGCTTCTTTAATAACATATGCTTTTATAAAACGATCGATATTTGGTAGCCTATTTGCCATCTCATTTAATTTGCCAAGCTCGAGCATAGCTTCCCCATACAAGATGAGCATCTCATTGCTGAGCGTAAAAGGAGGGTCTGCTGGAGGGAGCCGATGGGGTATGAAATACTGTGTCTGGCCCAGGATGATATAGGTCCCAGTGCTACGCATAGCTGTTCCTTTTTTTCAAAACTTGTTTAAAACTGAAATAACGATACCATAATGCACGCTTTATTTCAATAACTATCTTAGTATGGAAATATGCAGAGTCTTGACTTTAGGAGGGTAAAAAGAGCACAGTAAGAGAGGAAGAATGAGTTTCTCTCTGGAGAAGCAATGAGGTAGGATGTGGGTATATATGCATTAATAGTGCTTCTTACGAGCTGTTCTATGCTACAAGGGTTTGATACTCTTACGCAAGCTCAACAGCATGCAGAGAATATCCTCTTAAAAAGGGGAGGGAAGAGCTTTGATCCTTCGAGGCTTAAAACATTGTTGAGCTCTCTTGTGACAACGAGGGAGAATACTGGCTATTCAGGGAACTATATCATAAAGTTGACTCCTTATCCTGCTACGAAATTCGTTCTCTGGGGCCCCTTAAAAGGTGCTTTTAAATCACTTGTGCGGGACCTTACCTACTTAGAGAAGATAGGTATTATGGGCAACGATTTTAAGATTCGAGATCCCCATGTCTATTTTGTATTTAATGGTGACGTTATCGATGGGTCTTCCGACGTTCTTGAAATATTTACGCTCGTTCTTTCTCTTATGAGAGCAAATCCACATCGGGTATTTTACATGCGGGGCTTGACTGAAGATCATTGGCAGGACGATGGTCTGAGAGATGCATTACAAGCACGGGCAAAGGGTCTTTCGCCCGAGACAATTCCTCTTGGAGGTCTGGTTACTCGCTTTTTTGATACCATTCCTCTTGGTCTCTTTATTGCTGGTGAGGATCCCGCTCAGGGGCTTATCCGTATTTCCTCGTATCCTCGAGAGTATAAGGTGCTTGATGAAAGGTCCTGTAGTTCGACGTTGCAGAGCAGATTAATGAATGTTGCAGAAATTTGTAGCCTTGGAAAGCCTCAAAAGGGCCAGCCGAACGTAAAAGTGATTATTAAAAGTGAAGATCGGCTTATGAGCTATAAACAGCACGAAGGACTTATGCTTGTTGAGCCTGATCGAGGAGCGATAGCCTGGAGTGTATTTTCAGGTCCTACCAGGTATTACCAGGATAACTACGAGTTTTTCTCTGATGCATTTGTGATTCTGACCACGGGCAAAGATAGTTCCGATGCCTCTATTACGTTATATAACCGAGATGTACGAGACTTTCAAGATTTTAAGTCGGCAGGAAGCTATCTTCTGGTGACGGGGCAGCGCATTCCTCAACCAAAAAAAGTTGCGCGGAAGCGCCCTGAACTCTCTCATATTCAGAAACGGTTGAAAAAGCTGTATAACGATATTGATGATCTTATGCTCCAGGTTGGTCAGGATACAGCAGCACTTTCCAAGAAGGAGCTATGATGAAGGTATACCTCATGCTTCTGTTTTGGACTTCTTTGCATGGATTTGAAACGCTTGAAGTTGCACAGCGCTATGCTCAGCAGATTCCTGAGTTTCCTGAAAGTGATACGCTCGACGTTGATAAACCCAATTTTACTTCATTGTATAAGAAGTTGAGCCCCTACTGGTGGCAACGGGTGATGCGTAGAATAGGTATTCAAAAACCTCTCTGGGAACCTGCAGATTTTGTAAGGCTTCTTCACGAAGTGGTAAAACAACGAGGTGCCACCGATCTTGCAAAAGAATATTTTGTAATAGAGAATAAGCGTGTATCAGTAGAAGAAAAGGCGCAGATTACCGTTTCAGCAGATACCTCTCTCGTGATATTTGGGGCATTACATGGAGCGTTTCATTCTTTTGTCAGAGATTTAACAGAGTTGGTAAAGCAGGGAGTTATTGATGAGCGCTTCAGGATACAAGGAGAGCATACCTATCTTTTTTGTTTGGGTAATGCTATCGATCTGTCAGCATACTCACTGGAAACGGTGTCGCTTATCTTTCGATTAATGCTGGTAAATAAGGACAAGTTTTTCTATGTGAAGGGAGAACATGAAATGGAAGAGCTCTGGCGCCACTATGGCTTGTATGCGGAGCTGAAGCAGCGTACTTCTGAGTTTCCCTTGAAAGAAATGGCAGATGCTCTTGATGCCCTTTTTACCACACTCCCTCATGAGGTTCCGATTGATATGCCAACAGGTGAACGACTTATGCTCGCAGCACAGGATGGTCAAAAAGCGGATGTTGTTATCATGGGCGACGATCCGCAGAAGAAGTATCGTAGAGGGCAGGGGCTGTATCTCATGGACGGTCCGGTAACGACTTGGTCAGTTGTTTCATCGCCGGTGAAGCTTTATCGGGTACGCTATGGATTCTTCTACGATTCATTTGTAAAGGTTCAATTGCAAAAGAGATTATATGAGAGCACTATCCAGGTCTATTACAATGATGGGAAGCCCTATTTTAAACGCGGGCCCACCTATAACTTACTCACCGGTAACTTGCTAGTTCGTGGTATTCCTCCTGTACCTGTTACTTCGCCAGCAGCGGTTGATTATGATGCAGCAGATTTAGATGATAGAATAACTTTTTTGCAAGAGCAGGTTGATCGGCTTAGAAAGCAGGTCAATCTTATAGATAAGCAGGTGCCAAAAATAATCATTCATACGCCTACATCTGCCAAACGATTTGAGAAATTACGCACTGATGTTCCCATGACTCTGAAGGAGCTCAACAGGGTGGCTCGTGATAGTGAGCGAAACTATAATCTACTTGTTGATGATCTTGAGCATCTTATACTGGCTGCTCGCGCGAAAGGTGTATCTGTCGTGCTACCCGAAGAGCATGTGCATACGGACGAACAATCCATTGTGCTCGGGACAACTCTCGATCTTTCAAAGAGTGCCAAGGGACTAGGGGTTCCCTTTCGTTCTGGTATGGCATTAAAAGTAAATAAGCAAAATCGGGAAGGGGGTATTAATGGAAAGACGGTCAAACTTATCTTTTTGGATGATGGCTACATTCCAGCTATCTCTCGCCAAAACATTGAGAAGCTTATTGCTGAATATCATACTCCTTTTATACTCTGTCCTGGAGGGACTCCTACGTTGCTCTCCGTTATGGATCTTATCAGAGATAAAAAGATTCTTGTGCTCTTTCCCCAAAGCGGTTCACCATTGTTTCGAACCCCTGACCTGACCCATGTAGTGAATTTTCGAGCATCATTTGAAGATGAAGGAAAGCAGCTCACTGAGTATATTTTGAAGACCTATTTTCCGAAAAACTTTGTCTTTTTCTATCAAGATGATGCCTTTGGTATGAGTATTTTAAAAGGAGCACGGGAGGCTTTAAAGCAGGCAAAAATGCCTCCTGGTGTTGAGGTAAGCTATTTAGCAAATACGACCTATTTTAAGGAAGCTGCACAGAAGATCCGTAATGCGAACCCAGATGCGATAGGGTTCTTTGCAACTGGTCCAGCAACCATTCAGCTTATTCGAGATATTGGTGTTGAGTTCTTTGCCAATAAAAACCTCTATGCCGTATCGTCCGTTGGCGATGAAGCGACCATTCGGGTGTTGAAAGATAAAGGGCTCAATGTTATTTTAGGACACGTTGTTCCCAATCCGGAAACGAGTATGTTGCCTATTGTAAAAGAGTATCGTGAGCAAATAAAGAAACAGGGCCAAAAAGAAAACGTCTTTTCATTAGAAGCGTATATTACAACAAGCATTACCTTCGATCTTATGTCGAAACTATCCTGGCCAATTACTATGGAGAAGCTCATACGGCAGGTTGAACAGAGTAGGGGCTATGAGTTTAAAGGGCTCACCCTTACCTTCAATCCTCAAACGCGTTCTCTTGCAAATTACCTCTGGATAGACGCTGGTGATGAACAATGGATTAAGCGGGAGATAAGCAAGCAATGAATGGTATAGCGGTTCGTTTTCAGGTAATAACTCTCAGTGTTACGCTTGGCATTATTCTCTTTTTTATCATAAGTGAGCTTAATAAGTTTTGTTCCAAGGATATGCCTCCTGCTATTCATACCTTAACGCCGCATGATACCTGGTATACCTCTAGTCAAGCACGGGTTCGAGTTGGACTTACTATTACCGATTTTCCTCAATTTGAGGTGACCGCGAATAAGTTTAAGCTGACGGGGATCCTCTGGTTTATCTATGATCCAAGCCTGATTGCGCCAGAAGTTATAGAGAAGTTTTCGTTCCGCAGGGGAGAGATTGAATACAAGTCGCAACCTTCAAGTATTTTACTTGATGACAAGGTATTTGTTCGGTATGACATTAAAGTTGCATTTCAATCAAATCTCTATTACGGCTTTTTCCCGTTTGAAGATCACCGCATTTATCTCTCGCTCATTAATACCTTCGTTCATCCTGGCGAGCTCATTTTTGAATCATCCCATGAATATTTCTTCGTGGAGAATGATGTGCAGGTATCAGGCTGGAGATACTATGATCATCGGGTAATGACTGGCTTTGGAATTAAGCATTTAGCAGGGATTGACCGCAAGATAACGTATCCCGAGGTGCTCTTTGAGATCGATTTCTTTCAAGATAGTCTGCGCTATATTTTAACTATCATATTACCGCTCTTAATTATTTTCCTTATCGATATGTTTTCACTCTGCCTTGATCAGCATGACAATCAGTCTACCTTGGTCCAATTATCAAGCGGAAACATCATTGCCCTCGTTGCGTATCGCTTTGTTATGGAAACTATAGCTCCCCATGTCGGCTATCTCATGATTGCCGATTATATCTTTTATCTCTTTCTGTTTACTTGCTTTGCCACTTTTGTGATCAATAGTATAGGGCCCTATTTGACTATTCTTCAGAAGAAAATCGTCAGCTTGGTTATGCAAAGTCTCGTTCTGAGTGTCTTTACGTATTTGTTTACGGTCATGATTCAGTGTTAGTGCTTTTGAAGGCATTACGAGCATTATGGGTGTGGAAGAATGGCTATTACAAAAATTATACCAGAATACGCGATATGCTGATGCTGTTTCGCTTTGAGTATAGGCTGTAAACACTTTTTCTCCATTTGCGCCTTTAAATGATTTGTATTCATGGGTATTAAGCGCAGGATGTCGTAAGTTTGTTTCCAAAAAACCGAGGCATTTAAGTATGTCTTTTAAGATCCTCTTTTTTGAAGGATCCCTTTTGAGCTCTTCGAGCGTGATAACAGCATTTTCAGTAAATCGCTGTGAATGCAAATTACTCCTTAAGATATTTTTTGAATGAACCAAGATCAATCGAAGCCTCTTGTTTTAAGCTTTTTTTGAGCTGGTCTAATAATTCTTTATTTTTCGGTTCAAAAAGCCATGCTTCTTCGGCAGGCATTTCACGTATTGGTTCCAATATAATTTTTCCTTCGTGGGCATATGCTTTAAAAAGTGCAGGTATATCTTTTAAAAGCTTTGTCAGTGATATTCGATTGCGTGAATCCACTTTTAAATAAATAGATTTCATTTTGGGTCCTTTTGAATCTGGTGTTTTTCAGGTCAAATAGTAGCATAAAATGGGCAATGGTTCAAGTGGGAATATGGGAATTTTTTAGATGCGCAGCACGATAGAAAATCCTTAGGCTTAACTTTATTTGGAGCTATTTCTCAAGGTGGACTTTTTGGAAAGCAGAGTTCCAATGGACTCGTGATGGTCATGTTCCTAGAAAAACCCCTATCAGAAGTCTAGGGAAAATCATTTGATGGTTTTGTTGAGATTAACAGCGAAAGCAACGGGGGCTCATAAGATTTTCCAGCGAGAAATGTTGACCAAAAAATAATCGTGGTCAAACGTTAGGTTACCTTTTTCACGCCTCATTCTGTGTAAATCCGACATTAATTGATGAATTTACACAAAAAATTAGCCCGATTTCTTGTGTAAATCCGATATTTGATGTGTGATTTGTGATGGTGGGCTTAAAACGTCTACTAAAAGCACATTGCTATGGCTTGGTAGAGTGAACCGTTACTGTCTAAAGCTGACTTATTGTTGAATTTTAAAAAACTGCATTTTGACGAATAGGGGGTTGCGATGGTAAAGTGTAAGGGCAAATATACGTGAGCTACTTAATGTACCGGTCACTTTTTTAAACAGGGTGGAGTTATGATAACTTCTGAAGATATTCTTAAGCAGCTGGAAATCCTGGGACAGGATTCTATTAAAAAGACTTTTCTTAGGCACGGAATTAAAGAACCTGTTTATGGAGTTAAGATTGAGGAATTGAAGAAAATCCAAAAAAAGATAAAGCAAAACCACGTCCTTGCGCTGGAATTGTATGCTTCTGGTGTACATGATGCAATGTATTTGGCTGGGCTCATCGCTGAACCTGAAAAAATGTCCCTAGAAGAACTGCAAGCATGGGTTACGCTCGCAAATTCTCCTATCCTCAACGAAAATACTGTTGCGGGTGTCGCTGCAGAAAGCAAGTTTGGAAAGCGCATTGCGATCGAATGGATTAATTCATTGGACGAAGGCCTAGCGAGTTCAGGATGGTCAACTCTGTCTGGAATTGTATCCATTAAAGAGGATACAGAATTGGATATTCCTGAATTAAGGAAATTACTTGAACGAGTAAGCAGTTTAATTCATAGCAGCCCTAATCGAGTAAAAAAAATGATGAACGGCTTTGTCATTGCAATTGGTATCTATGTGAAAGAATTGAATGCATTAGCCAAAGAAATTGCGCGCAAGATAGGAAAGGTAAGTGTAGATATGGGCGATACAGCTTGTAAAGTGCCTGATGCATTGGAATACATTAACAAAGCGGAAAGCAAAAACATCATAGGAAAAAAGAGAAAATCAGCCCGCTGCTAATATCTGCTATTTTGGTTGCTCAAGTACGTCCCTAAGGTGTCCATCAAGTTTTAAAACAACGAAAATTAATGCGATATGACTGATAATAGCGGAGGTTCCTTGAAGAACTTGGATGATCATTCAGAAAGGAGCTTCTGTGCAATTTCTGCAGTACTCTGAAATGCGCTTGCAAGCGCATACAAGGGATAAGAGCGTACCTTTTGGTGCTCAGGATAATTATGGCTTGAAAATCTTATTCCATAGGGTGATTTAAGATGGCTTTCCAGAAAGGTATTGAGACTTGCTAATGTTGATCCTAGACCACTTTTCACCTCAATTGGAATAACGCTGTGGTTGTCCTGCGTAAGATAATCTACTTCTGCCTGGCCTTCACGACTAAATTTTTGCCAGTAATAGAGATGAGGCCGTCGTATAGTATGAGAATACGCCAAAAGTTCTTGACCAATAAATGCCTCTACGATGCTGCCTCTATTAATGAGTTCTTCTGCTGGAAACAGCAGCAAAGGACGAGCAGGTAAGTCTAACAGAGCTTGGCATAAACCGACATCGAGGAGTATAATTTTGAAATAGTCCTCATGCACTTCAGCTCCTAGGGGGATTCCCTGTCCAGAAGAATGGTAAATGCGATGTATGATTCCTGCAAGAGAGAGTAGTTCTAAACATGGAGCGAGTTCTCGTTTTCTATAGTCACCTTCAACAAGACTGTATTTAAAGCGCTGTCCTAATTGGCGTGGAATTGATTCAAAAAGTGTATTAAGATACTTGAGCTCATGCTTTTTGCCATATTTCGAAAAGTCTTGACGATAGGAGTCGAGAATTGAATGATGCACCTTGGCGCATTCAAGAGGATTGCTGTTTTTCCACCAACTTTTTACGGCTTCGGGCATTCCCCCAATGGCAATATATTGACCTACTAGCCCGAGGAGTTTTTTATGGATAGGCTCAGGAAATTGTTCCGTAAGTGGGTGCTCTAAGATGGCTTTGACTAGTATATGTCCGCCTTCCATGGCATACAGAAATTCTAGAAAGGACAGTGGATGCATATAGAGAGATTCAATTCTTCCTACGGGCATGCCTTCTGATTGTATAGCAAAATCGAGGAGCGAGCCGGCAGCAATAATATGAAGCTCAGGCATAAGTTCATAAAAATATCGTAATGAGGTAAGGGCCCGAGGGACTGCTTGAATTTCATCAAAAAATAGGAGCGTCTTGCCCGGTTTAATTTCTTGAAGGGTTAAAATGGAGAGTGACTTAATAATCTGGTGCGGATCAAGATCGTTTTCAAAAAAGCTATGAGCATCTTTTCTTCGTTCGAAATTAATTTCGACAAAATTATCGAACGATTTGCCAAGAACGCGAACCGCATGCGTTTTTCCTATCTGCCTTCCACCCCTCACAAGTAAAGGCTTTCGGGAAAGACTTGACTTCCATTCTAATAAGTCTTTATCTACGAGTCTTTTCAAGGTTTCCTCTTTGTCTTCATGGTCGAAATTCAATGCTATTGTAGCATGTCCATGGTCGAAATTCAAGGTATAAAAAGCGCTTCCATGGTTATTTTTCATGCCTACTTTTCCATTCCCATGGTCAAAATTCATGGGTAAAATTGATTGGCCACGGTCGAAATTCAATGGTACTTGACCTCAGCTTGAAATACATATGAGCATCAAATTGTTATGTTCAGAAGGGCTGATTAATTCTGATATCTTACATGGATAGTGGTATGCAAATCATTAGCTGAAAGTCCTTTGCCTTCTTTACCCCAACTCCAAGTAATCATTGATTACCAGTTTCCACCGACTGTCTTTTTCGCCTGTTTGTTGATGGAAATCTGGAACCAAGGGCACATATCTTATTGTTCTCTGAGCTAGTTCTTTTTCAATTGCCTTCGCTAAATGGGGAAGCGACGTATAGGCTAGCAAATAACCGAGCCTTTGTAGTAGTGCGGTTGTTTTTTCCTGCTTTATGACATGGGTAAAGTTTTTTACAGTACTTTCTTCTGCCAAGGCGCCGACTACCAATGCGACATTGCTAATGTGACCACTAAATCTGTAAAAGTGGACCAAATCAATCATAGTTTGTTCTCTGGTAGCAATTTTTACGAAGCCAGTTGTCACAGCAATCTCCTTTGTAACAGCTGAGCTACATTCTTTGAATGTGTGAAATTCTATGTTACCTGGGTTGCTGTTCTGTTGCTCCATACATTGATGCAGCACTCAAAAGCCCGATATAATAATCTTGTTTGAGATGTTCCATGAAGGGACCTGCAATCCAATCAGGAGGCAAAGAGCCTCGGTTGGTATAGTGGAGAGGAATGATCATGTAATAGTTGCTGATCAGTCGTTTCAATAGTTTCTTTTTTGAAAGCCGGTATGCTTGAAACCGAAATTGAGTTGGAGTAATGCCGAGTGCTGCGAGAGCTTCTTCTTTCGTGAAGAACCATTTGCCGCGAGGCAAGAGTTTTGAGATGTAGGTACGAAGGTATTTCATAGTTAAAATGTTGCATTTTTTGCATCATTTCGGCTATTAAATGTTATGTTTAGAGAGAGTTGATTCGGTTTGACGCTTTGCCTCATCCCATAGGTGTGCAATTTATGGCTTAAGGTATTTCTTAAAAGAGCCGAGATCAATGGCGGCTTCTTGGTGTAAGCTTTTGTTGAGTTGGTCTAGGAGATATTGGTTTCAATTTGGGAGGCTTTGAAGGGCCTGAGTGCGGGGTATACCTGTTTGGTTAGGGATATACACATATAATTCGGTACTTTTCTCTCCATTTTTAATTTATCAGAATAGTCAGGAGTATAACTGTGGAAATTTTCCCAGCTCAGTCTAATCTTACAAGTAATTCCTGATAGATAATGGTCAACAAAGGGACACTGCATTCGTTCAGATCGGGGAAGCAAAAGGAGAATGGGGTCATGCGGTCTTCACAAGTAATCTAGACTAAAAGTATTGCTAAGCATTACCCAGACTTGTATTCGAAGACAACGCCCGATTTCAGTTGCAAATTGTAGCATTTTTCGCTACTTTTTGTAATTGAAATCCTGTGAAAATGTCTCATTTCACTTCTGAATGCTGATTATTCACTCCTTTCTGGTGCATCTTGGTGCAATAACGGGAAGTAACACAAGGTGTTTGCTTAGTGAGGCAGCAGGAACTAGTTCGTCGTTTGGAGTAATACTTGCCATTGCTTAGCCATCAACGACTAAAACTCTAAGAGTTTTTTAAAGGAGGCAGTGAGGCACGAAAGCTCGTTCCTGCAGCCGCAACTTGATGATGTTCCCAATTCTCTAGTTATGTGATCGAGTTAAAGTAATTGAACTATTGAAAAAAAATATCATGAAATCAAAAAAAATGAATTTCGTGAGGAAAATGGGCATCTCACGAAATGAGGAAAAAGTCATGATTAAAAATTGCTGAAAATCTTGATCTGTTCGATTTTATATCGATTTTTTGTATTGGAGTGGTTCAGCGATGAGTCTTTGAACTCAGCGTTTTTTCTTAAAAAATGACTACCGATCTGATCGTGATTATAGAGATCGATCCAAGTTTGAACTCAATGAGAGCTACGTCTCAGTTTCCCGTAGCCCGGTTGTAACGCTCAATGGCCATTTGTTTTTTTAATATCCTCTATTATACTGGTAGTGTTCGGAGAGAAAAGTTTGCAGAAGATGCCTTTTTATCACCCTCTAACAAACAATTCATGAAAAAAAATACGTTATTGTTGTTTTTTGTCTTATGTATAGTGCTTACTCTTTCTCCACGAGTCCCACCAGTGGTACAGATTAAAGAACAACGAGCATTGCAAGGTGCACCTAAGCCGCGTCCAACTCCAAAGCTTAAGCAAAGGAAGGGTTTGCCTGTCCGGGAGGCAAAGACTGCTCCTAAAAAAAGAATAGTGGTGTTTTCAAGTAAGGGTGGTGGTGGACACACTGCGGTCTCCAATGGCCTCAAAGCATATTTGGATGATGATTATGAAGTGACCATAGTCAATGTATTTCAGGAAGTATTGGGATCAATTGATACACTCGGTGCTGTTACCTTTGGGAGTCTCTCGAGTGAGGATTTCTATAACTTTTGTTTGCGCTGTCGGTGGACAAATGTTGTAGGAGGCTTTGCTAAGACCGGTGGCTCATACATGGCTTGGCGGGAAGATGACGTTGAAAATCTCATTTTAGACTATTTTGAGCTTGCCAAGCCTGATTTGCTTATCTCGGTAATCCCCTTTATTAATGCTGCAGCTCGTAAGGCTGCTGAAAAGCTCGATATTCCGTTATTAGTACTCACCAATGATCTTGATACTACTAATTATGTCAATGCATTTGCAAAAGGTAACTATCCGAAATTTAGATATAGCTTACCCTTTAATGATCCTGCATTAAAAGAAAAAATTAAAGATGCTTATATCCCCGAAGAGCAGCTTGTTATTACCGGATTTCCATTGCGCCCAGACTTTTTTAAAGAAAAAGATAGTACGGCGATAAAGAAAGATTTTAAGGTGCCTGAGGGCAAGCCGGTGGTGATGGTATTTATGGGTGGCGCAGGATCTTTGGCCAGTTATCGCTATGTACGTACGTTAGCAAAGCTTGCTATGCCGATGCATATTCTTGTGTGCTTAGGGCGGAACATGCGTTTGAGTCGGAACATTAATAAAATTTTACTGCCGCCGGAAGTAACGCTTACTATTATTGGATTTACGGACCGTATTGCTGATCTTATGAGTATTTCTGATGTACTCATTACGAAGCCCGGGCCTGGGTCGGTATGTGAAGGCCTTGAATGTAATGTGCCAATGATTTTGGATAAAACGAGTGGTGCGATATGGTGGGAAGAGATGAATATAGAGTTTGTTGAGAAACATGGGTTTGGGGAAACGTTGCACGATTTTGTGGATCTTCCCGCCATACTTCCAAAGTATATTAAGGACTCTCGTCATTCCCAAGCGATAAAGAAAAAAATGCGCTCATTTAAGAGAGAGCGCTTTGAAGATAAAATTAAACTCTTAGTTGAAGAGATGATGGCGCTCTAAGCTTTTGTAAGGAGGAGGGTGCCAGCTATAACAAGAAGTGAGCCGATAATCGAGTACCACGTAAAGTGAGTGCCAAGAAAAAGCACAGAAAAGATGACTACAAATAAAAGACTGAATCTATCTAATGCTACCGCTAACCCGGTAAATTCTGTTGGTGCATGTTGCAATGCAGCAAAGTAGCAAAGCCATGAAAGGGCTCCCGCAATACCTGAGCAGAGGATAAAGAGGTAGGCCTTCGAGTCAAAGGTTGCAATGAGTTTTGCTTTGTTAAATACTACTGAAACAAGAATCAAGAACAAAGCCATTATTATTGCTCGAATGGTGGTAGCTAGGACGCTATCAAGTCCAGTAGTAGCATTAAACCCGAGCTTTGCAAAAATAGCAACGAATGCTGCAAAAACGGCAGAGCAAAGAGCGTATATATACCAGAATTGCATAAAGTTTCTCCCTATGGGGATAGTATATCAAAGAGGTTTCTATGATGAAAAGAATTTCCTTAGCATGTATGATGTCTGCTTCGCTTATAGCAGAACCCATCACTCTTATCTTCGATCTTGGTGGCATAGTCGTAAAGCATGCATGGTGGCGTTACATTAATCGGCTTGGCATCACAAACGTGATTTCCTATATGTGGCAGGATGGCAAGCTGCCATGGAAGCTTTCAGGTGAAATGCAGAAGCGCATATTTGAAGTGCTTGAATCAATCCCTTTGGAGCACGAAGAAGGCTTTTTGCGTGCTTGCACAAGTCATGGAGTTGAGTTCCCTTACATCCTCTGTGCGTATCAAGCAGGTCGTATTGATCCTCTCACAGCTCGAGAAAAGGGCCTTCATGCATTAAAGCTCTTTCAGGAGGCAGGCCATGTCTCCGCCGCGGAGGGCGAATTGATTGCACGATCTATTGAGGCGATGTTTGATCCTGAGTTTGACGCAAGCTGTAATATTCCATTGCCAGAGGGCATGAAGATAATCAAAAAGCTTGCGCGACAGCTCAATGCAGATGGGTCTAAGAAGTATGCCCTTATAGCACTCTCCAATTGGGAGCCTATTGGTTTTTCAAAAGTGAGGGAGCGCATTGGAGGCTTCGAATATTTTGATGATATTGTTACCTCTGGTGAGGCTGGAACAGTAAAGCCTAATGCTGGTGCCTATGACTATGTGGTGAAAAAGCACAAACTCAATCCGGATAATTGCATCTTTGTAGATGACCAGAAGGAAAATGTAGAGGCAGCACGGGCCTATGGAATTAAAAATTCATTGCTCTTTACCGACTATACTACCTTGCGTAGACAGCTTACTGAGTTAGATATTCTTCCTGCAAAACCCACTCGATGGTGGTTCTTCTAATCATTGAGGATTAGTTGGCGCTCCAATGCTTCTAAGAAAGATCACATACAAGCTAGCGAACAAAAATGCTTATCAAGCAGGCCGATTGATTATGGTGCTGCTTGAAGAGAAAGTCTAAGACTTGGATTGTCAGGGGAGTCTCCGAAGGAGGGTTGAGTGCGAAATCAATCAACTCCTTGTTTGATTAGGAATGCATGCGAGCTGAGCTGATGAATGAAGAATTTGAAGTTGAGCGCTGAACCTTGATGGCTCGAGAAAATACAAACTTTTTAACCAACTAGTACTTGCATTTTTAAGTATGCTGGAACTGGAAAGGGGTGTGAAGAGACTTCAGTCAGGGAATAACCTCTCAGTGGCGGCGCCTTGAGTAAACAAGAGCTAGAAATTGTCCCGACAAAGCTAAGATGAGCAATGAGGATCGTCTGGGAAGAGGGCCTTTACCAATAAGGTAATAATTTCTTCATAGTTATCTGGCTGGTTAAAATTGAAAAGTGCTAGAGCTCTCATTTTAAGAGCCAGATGAAGTGCTCTCATGCTTGGCAATGTTCCTTTTTCCAGGAGCAATCGGAAAATTTCAGAGTTTCCGAGAGATATTGCTTGATCTAGTGGTGCTTCATCGCAGTTGGCAAAGAGATCTACAGCTTTTAGATGTGTTGAAGTTAAAAGTAAGAGCATGATTTCTTCGCGTTTGTTCTTCAAGGCAATGTAAAATGGTGTTTTTCCTTGTATTGTTGCAGTGCAAGGTGCTTGATGTTCTAATAGCTTGGTAACGACCTTTACACGATTGAGCTTGGCGGCTCGGTAGAGTGCGGTTGCTCCTTTCAATGTAGGTCTGTTTAAGAGCGCTGGATCTTTTTTTAAAAGGAGTTCGACGATAGAAGGATCATCAGTTAGGTGCAAAGGCGTTTCACCCTTTTTGTTCTCTGTTACTATAGCTCCATATTCCAGTAAGAGTTGAGCTTCATCGAAATTTGCAAAATGTAAAGCAGTATTACCGTTATCATCGGATATGTTGGGGCGGGCGCCTGCTTCTAAGAGCAAACGAATGAGAGGGAGGTTATGATGGCTTACGATGCGCGAAAGCATGGTAACTCCATAACCATTTTGCTGATTGATTGATCTCTTAAGATGAAGGATTATCACTGAGACAAGCTCAGTATTTCCATGTAATGCTGCCATTTCTAGAGGAGTGAAAAAATCTCGATCATCGAAATCATTGCCAAATGCTGCGCCTGCAGCTATGAGGAGTTTAGCCATTTGAGTATCCTCTAACCGTGCAGCTTGATATAGAGGGGTGAGTGGGTAATTTTTTTCTTGTGCATAAATATTCGGATCTGATCCAGCCTCGAGTAAGAATTGAACTGTGTCATGACAGCCTCGACTTGCAGCATGTAATAGTGCAGTTCCAGTTGTTCCTCTGTAACCGACAAGTGTATGCACGTTTCCCCCAGCACAGATTAAGAGTTTGCAGGCCTTTGAGTTACCTTGATATGCAGCCTTTGTCAGCAAGCTTGTGGTAAGCGAACAGAGTTGGTTATAAGACCTGCTATTTTCATTTATGATTTCTGAGTTTGATTTGTTCACTCCAGATGTGCTTCTTAGAAGTGTTAGTGCTTCGTCGAGGGTGCTTAGTAGAACCAGATAATATATGAGCTCACAGGTCTTCATTCCATCGGTCCGTCCATCAGTCCTTGTCCTGAGCGGTGAAAATAGTGTGTAAGGCGATTCAAAGATGATCTCATCCAATTTAGCGGGGGTTAAAAGAGGCGCTGGCTTTTGTAGGGCAGCCATAGGATAGAGTGTCGCTGAGACCAGAAATAGAAATAGAGCAAACAACATAGTCTTTCTCTAATTGAGGATGATTTAAACGTATACATATCATGGCTACTGCTCTCTAAAAGCTAGCATAAATTGATAAGAAAGAAAATAATCTGCTGGACGACAATTTGATGAAATAGTTTTAAAGTTCTTAAGGAGAGAGATCTGTAGGTAGGCCTCGATCATGCATTATAATCATCGAAGAGAGGGGTGATGGCGCTTGTAAGAATTTCTCTTTGATGTGCATTTTGTTTCAATAGTCCTGGTCAGAATTTCTGTTCAAAAGTCCTTAAAGGTTTTTTGTCGATGGATTAACTGAACGAAAGGTCAAGCACGACCTTGTGAGCTGCAAGTCACGTGAAGCCTTCTCTGAATTGCTCATAAGACTCCTTAACATCTGGTTAACGAAGCAGAATGGTAAAAATCATAACAGCAGCATACTTGACAAATAAAAATTTTATGACATGCTATTAGTAAATAGACTTTAACTTTATAGTACGAAAGAACTAGTCATGTTCCAAAAAATTTTACTTCTGAGTTGTCTGACAATGTCAGCCGTAGCTCTTCAAACTACTACTCTGATTCTTGATTTGGGAGGTGTAGTGTTGACAAGGTCAATGATGCAATATGCGTTGAAAATGGGACCGTTAGATATCCTATTTCAAAGTATTCATGATCAGACCAAGCCCTGGCTGATGCAAGAAAGTATATTTGAACTTCTTAAGACTATAGACCTACCGAAGGAAGAGGGATTTAGGAATACGACAACAAAAGGAGTTGAGCTTCCCTACATTATTTGTGCATATCAAGCTGGCCGTATAAGTGCAGACGCTGCTCTGGCACGAGCAAAAGAAGCTATCGCTTCTCATCCTGCGCTTTTTAAAAGTATCCATCACCAGCGAATTGTAGAACGTGCGATAGAAATAATTTTCAGTCCTGAATGTGAAGCGGATTGTGCCCTGGAGATTCCTGCAGGTATGCGCCTCTTGAAAGAGCTTTCTGATGCCCGTTCAAAAGGGATTATAAAGAACATTTTTGGGCTAACCAACTGGGAGAAAGATGCATTTGCTCGAACGCGAGCAGTTCTTCCTGGACTGAATTATTTTGATGATATCATCACTTCTGGCGAGATTGGCACTATAAAGCCCAATGCAGGGGCTTATCGGTATATTCTTGCGAAGCATCATTTAAACCCATCTGAATGTCTTTTTGTTGACGACCAGTTAGAAAACGTACTTGCTGCACGCGAATGTGGCATTAAATCTCTGCACCTTACCGACTATTACAAACTTCGTAAAGATCTCTACGATCGAGGGATTTTGCCTACCGAGCCGATCAATCCGAGCATTCTACGGAAGAGGATTTTGGCTCTTTCCGTAGTAGTATGTGCCCTGCTCATAGTTATTGAATGTGTACGGCGCAGTGCAGCATAATTCAATGCTAGAGCTGGTGTTCAATGCAACACTTTTTTAAAATTTTTTTGCTACCGCACTGACCCTTGTCATTATAGGGTGCAGCTATGAGCTGAAAACCGTGTCTTTCAAGACAGTGATGAAAGGCTCGTCTTTTTTAACTAATTTCAAGAAAAGAAGAATAGAGCATGAATTGTTATGAAAGAGACATGGCCCCGAAAATCTGTTGTAAAAGCACTTTCGGCAACAGGCATGTGGTTTTCAAGATTGGTGGATAAAGACTGCTCGAGTACACTAGTTTTGAGGAATTGCTTTGAGTATCTCATGTATTCTACACATAAGTGCTTCTGACTGTCCCGCGTCATAGCCTTGACTGGTGATGGCAAGTGTGCCGAGCCTAATGCCACTAGGTCTAAGTGGACCTTGTGTGTCGAACGGGATGGCACTCCTACTGACATAGAGAGATTCTTTTTCTAAAGCTATTTCAGCTTTGTAGCCTGAAAGATGCTTTGAGGTCAGATCGATAACGAAAAGATGCGTATCGCTGCCGCCTGAAACGACTCGATATCCCAGTTCCGCGCATACCCGTATCATGGTTTGAGCGTTAGCCACTGCTTGTTCTTGATATCTGATAAATGAAACGTCTAGGGCGCGGTTGAAGGTATAGGCCTTAGCTGCAATTGCATGCATGAATGGACCTCCTTGGATGAGGGGGAAGACAGCTCTATCTATGCGCTCTGCATACTCTTTTTTGGACAGTATAAAGCCCCCACGAGGACCCCGTAGTGTTTTGTGGGTTGTGCCAGTGACAACATCGGCATGAGGAAACGGATGAGGATAGAGACCTGATGCTATAAGGCCTGCTGTATGAGCACAGTCTGCTAGGAGGTACGCATCAACTGATCGTGCTATCTGCGAAAACCGTTCAAAATTAATATGCCGGGAGTAGGAAGAGCCACCAGCTATGATAAGCTTAGGTCTGTGGTGACGAGCGAGTTGCTCGATTGCATCATAATCGAGAAGCTCTGTAGAGGGATCGACATCGTAGCTCACACTGTGAAACAGTACCCCAGAAAAACTCACTGGATGACCATGGGTTAAATGACCACCGCTTTTGAGACTCATACCCATTATAGTGTCGCCCGGTTGGAGGAGAGCCAGAAGTACAGCCATATTAGCTGCTGAACCAGAATGAGGTTGTACATTTGCATGGTCTGCGGCAAACAATGATTTACAGCGATCGATAGCTAGTTGTTCAATTTGATCGACAAAGGTGCATCCTGCATAATAGCGTTTTCCCGGATATCCTTCTGCATACTTATTAGTAAGGGCTGAGCCCATCAAGTTAAGCACTTCAGGGTAGGCATAGTTTTCGGAGGCTATGAGTGTAATGCCTTGTGACTGCCGACGGAGCTCCTGTTCTACAAGGAAGGTAAGTTCAAGGTCAGAGGTACTTTTTGTCATCCAAGGTTCTTTCTTTTTCTCTAGCATATACCGAATTTCTGAGCTCGCAAAGAATGCTCGTGCGCCGATTGATTTTTTTTAACCCTCTAACTATACTTAATGAATGAGTGATAGAGCGATTCTACTTAAACAAAGGATATTTTGTGATTTTAGCAGGAGATGTCCGTCGTGGCACAAAGATACTTGTCAAGGGTGAACCCTATACAGTATTAGAGTTTCAGCATGTAAAGCCTGGCAAGGGTGGCGCTTATATGCGAACTAAGATGAAAAATTTAATAAGTGGCCTTGTGCATGAGGAAACATTTCGGGCTGATGAAAAGCTTGAAACTCCCGATCTACAGTACAAAGATATGCTTTATCTTTACGAGCATGATAATTTGTATGAGTTTTTAGATCAGGAGAGCTATGACCAGATTGCTTTTGATAAGGATCAAATCAGTGATGTAATTGACTTCTTGAAAGAGCAGACTGTGTATACTGTGCTTTTTTTTAATGATAGGCCAATCGCGGTGAGCGCGCCTCTCTTTATGGAGCTTGCGGTAAAAGAAACTCCTCCTGGTGTTAAGGGTGATACAGCTCAGGGTGGAGGAACGAAACCGGCAACACTCGAAACAGGCTTAGTATTACAGGTTCCTCTCTTTGTAAATGAAGGTGACATTATTAAGGTAGATACGCGCGAATCTAAATATGTTGAGCGTCTCGAAAAGAAAAAATAATGGAAGATCAGATAAAGGAAGATAGTATACTGATCTGCGATACGCTTACTCAAACAGAGCAGCGATCGTTGATCTTTCAGCTTCTGTATGCCGTAGATGCTTTTGATTATGAAAGTTCTTTAGAATCTATTGCAGACAATTTTGGGCGAGGATTTGGGGTGGTTGTTCCTGTTGATAGTGCCGTTTTTAAGGCAACACAAGGGATCATAGAGGAGCGGACTGTTCTTGACAACCATATTATCCCCTTCATTGAACATTGGCGCCCCGAGCGTTTAGGGGTGCCTACCAGGCTCATTTTAAGAATAGCTCTTTGGGAACTCTCACATACGAGTACAGATCCAGTAGTTATTATTAATGAAGCAGTAGAGCTTGCAAAATGTTTTGCTGAGCACGATGCATATAAGTTCATTAATGGTCTTCTTGACGAATATGTAAAACGATCACAAACAGAGTAGAAAGAGGGGTACCGAAGTACCCCTCTTCTTTTAAAGTTCTGGGAAGAAGAACGCGAGTTCTTTTTTCGCAGTTTCTGGAGCATCAGAGCCATGCGTCGCATTGCTGCCGATATTGGTACCAAACATACTCCTGAGTGTTCCCGGAGGAGCTTTCAAAGGATCTGTCGGGCCCATAAGGTCACGCCATTGGCGGATAGCATCTTCTTTTTCAAGAGCCAAAACGATGACGGGACCTTGAGTCATCGTGTCGACCAGTTCTCGAAAGAATGGTCGTTCTTTATGGATATCGTAAAAGAGCTCAGCCTGTTTAGTCGTGAGCTCCATTTTCTGCATGCGGAGAATGGTGAACTTATTAAGCTCAATGAGAGAAATAATCATCCCACTATCCCTATGGGATACGGCATCCGGTTTAATAATTGCGAGTGTTTTCTCAACCATTGTTTACTCCGAGCTTTCGGTTTTTTCATCAGATTGACGAGCAGCGTGCTTTTCGAGCTCAATTTGTAATTGACTCTTTTGCTTAGGAGCGGCAGGTTGTTGCTCAGCTTTTTTCTCTCTACGAGGTGCAGCAGCTTTTTCCTTCTTCTCTTTCTTTTCCTCTGCTTTAGCTGATTCTTCTTCTGTTTTGAGGCTCAGACCAAGCTTATGTTCTTCAGGAAGAACCTTAATTACTTTAAAGGTATGCTTTTCGCCTACTTTTAAAATATCTTCTACTTTTTCTGCATTGCCACCAAGCTCAGAGATATGAACGAGCCCTTCGATGCCGGTTGGAAGTTTAACAAATGCACCAAAGTTGGTAATTTTGCTTACTTCACCTTCAATCATAGAGCCAACGGGGTATTGTTTCTCGATCTCTTCCCATGGATTGGTCGTCAATTGCTTAATGCCCAATGAGATCTTTTTTGTTTGCTTATTGATTCCGGTAATAACTGCTTCCACTTCATCGCCTTTTTTATAGCGATCAGCAGGATGCTCAATATGCTCTGTCCAGGAAAAGTCTGAAATATGAACGAGGCCATCTATGCCAGGTGCTAATTGGATAAAGATACCAAACTCAGTAACGTTACTTACCTTGCCTTTTATTTTTTGACCAATTTCATACTGCTCACTGATAGCATCCCATGGATTCTTTTCGAGCTGCTTGATACTTAATGACATGCGTCTATTTTCTTTATCTAAAGAAACAACAACTGCTTCAATCGGCTCACCAACCTTAAAATGCTTATGAAGGTCGGTAATACGATCGGTCCATGATACTTCTGAGATATGAACAAGGCCTTCAACGCCAGGTTGTACTTCTACAAATAAACCATAGTCAGTAATGCTCGAAATAACTCCCTTAATGCGTGAACCAGCCTGTACGGATGGATCGACTGCATCCCATGGATTTTCAGAAAGTTGCTTCATGCCAAGAGAGATCTTTTCGTTTGCTTTATCAAATGAAAGAACCTTTACGGTTACCGTATCACCAATCTTTACCAACTCACTTGGGTGGGCAATGCGCCCCCAGGTCATATCAGTAATATGAAGAAGGCCATCAACGCCACCGATATCAATAAACACACCATATTTGGTGATATTTTTAACGGTACCTTGAATGACCGATCCTACTTCAAGGGTATCGAGAATCTTCTTACGGCTTTCTGATCGTTGCTCATTTAAGAATTTACGGCGGGAAATAATAACGTTGCCCCGCTTTTGATTTACTTTGATAATATAGGCTGTAATTGTTTGGCCTACAAATTGATCAAAATCATTTACCCGTTGCGTATCGACTTGAGATCCGGGTAAGAATGCTGGAATACCAATATCAACACTCAGACCACCCTTCACTTTATGAAGAACGACACCTTCGACAGGTTTGCCTTCATCAAAGAGCTTCATGATAGAATCCCATGCCTTCATTGCTTTTGCTTTTTCATAAGAAAGCATGACATTGCCGTGAACGTTTTCTAGTTCATCGAGCATGACTTCTATCGTCGAACCGGGTGCTAACTTTTTAAGTTCAAAATCAGAAAACTCATACAGAGGAATTAATCCATCAGACTTATAATCAATATCGACAAGTACACCATCTTGATTGACTTGCAAGACGGTACCTTTGATAATGCCACCCGGTTTAAAGTTGGTGAGCATTCCCTCATACAGAGCAGATACTTCGTTTTTTTGTTCTTGATTGAGAGAGAGGCCTTCATCACCTACATCTCGTGCCGCTGTGCGAAACTGCTGCGGTCTTATCAGTTCTTTTGCCATTCAATGACTCCTAGCTTCATGTAACTCATGAAGGAGGTAAAAGGATTATACAGAAACAACACATAGCGACAAGTATAGCATAAAAAACTGACATTGAGAATGCTTTGAAAAGTGATTAAATGAGTGAATTATCTTTGGGGAGTGCATTATAACTATTGATCATCAGAATGCCATTTGTTTGGAACAAAATTGACGATGGTTCGATACGGTTTTTGGTACTCTTTCTAGAGATGGCCTCATTTTTACTCATCATTTTTTAATCGTTTTGAGTTATGTTCTGGTGTGTGAAGGACGCCATTTGGCAGAAGTTTACAGCAAAGTGCTAATAAGTGGTTCTTATAACTCACTACTCTTCTTAACGAGAATGTCCTTGCCTTCACAGGCAACTCCGAAAGCAACTCTTTTATGTACACCATGCTGAAGGAGCTCTGTTCCATAAGCCTTTTCTCTAATCTGATCAAGTGCCCGATCGGCCGCTTCAGACATGCTTTCGCCAGAAGTAACTTTTTTAAACTCTATGATGATACCCCATCGCTGAGGATCTCTCGGGATCAAGAGAATATCATAGCGACCATAGCCGCTCTCACGATTAGACTTAACAAGATAACTTTCTTCCAACAGCACGAGCAACCCTAATACAAAAAGGTGATAGCTTCTCTCTGGCTCGCTAGCAGGCAGATCAAACGCACTCATACTATTCTTTATGAAGCCTTGGACCAATTCGCCAAACTGCTCCGCATTGGCGGTACTGAGAGCATCGCGCAAGGTCGCAACATTAGAAGCACCTAAGGATTCTTCAAACACACCTGTAATTAAGGTCTTATAGAGGACTCGTATCTCTTCGTTCGGCAATGCAAGCTCACAAACGTTTTCACTCTTTTTGATAAACGTCAGATAGCCTGCATAGAGAAGCAAGCTCCACATCGCAGTATGGTTCTTTTCCATGCCTGGAAATATGAGGCCATTATCGAGCGCTTTCTCAACCGTCCCCCCTTGCAAAAGGAGTTCAAGCTCGGCCTTAACTGAAGCGTCGGCTTGAGCGATCAACCTCCCGATTAATGCATTATCACTAGTGTTTGCCCAATATTGGCCCGTTTTGCCTTGCTTGGCAATGCATTCAAGTAATGACCATGGATTATAGATAGTGTCATTGCCGCACCTATACCCATTATACCATTCTTTAATGCTCAAAGACTTTTGTTCTAGATTGGTTTCTCTCAAGAGAAGATCCACCTCTGGCACAGTAAACCCAAATTTATCTGAGAACTCTTCATCAAGGAGAGTAAATACCCTTAAATTATTTAGACCAGAAAAAATACTCTCTTTAGCCGCACGCAAAATACCCGTCAAAATCCCTCGTTCCAACGAGCTGTTATCTTTAAGAACCTTCGACAATAAAGCTCGCATGAAATGTATCATCTTATCATAGTAACCATAGGTATAAGCAGAATGAATGGGAGCATCATACTCGTCAATCAACACTATGACTCTCTCTTTATGAAACTGGCTTAACAGAGCTGAAAGAAACAGTAGACTCTCAGAAAGAAGCCCAGTACTCGCCGTTCGTTCAAGAATAGACATATAATCTGCTAGATCATGCTTCGCCAAATGAGGGGAAAGAACTTCAAAATGTCGCTTAAACTCTCGAATGATACATTCAATGATTGCTAACCGTACATCATCCCAACTGTCTCCCTTACAATCTTTCAGAGATATGAAAATCACAGGATACTTGCCCTGAAGGGCTCGGCACTCCTCTCTAGTCCAAATAGCAGTATGTTCGAACAAATGAGCATTACTTTCCTCAGTTTTTTCATAGAAATAGCGCAACATTGAAAGATTAAGTGTTTTACCAAAACGGCGCGGCCGTGTAATAAGAATTACTTTTCCGTCTGTATGCGATAACTCATCTATCAAAAGGGTTTTATCGACATAAAAATAGCCTTGTACAAGCTCCTTAAAATCACTAATACCTATGCCAATTCGTCGTTTCACAGTATCCTCATAAAAGTATCGTATCGCTAATAAGAATAGTATCATGTTCTAGCCGCTTAGACAAACGATTTTTTTTGTATTTTCGACGTCAGAGATAGCTTCCGTCATCCTTATGTTTAAGGGACGCTACTTGGTATTGGCGGTTTGCGCTTAACAAGGTGCTCGCTTGTAATTGCACAAGCGAGCATTCTATTTTAGGCACCTGTTTGAGATTGTTTCTTACCTTCATCATAGCTATGTGGGCGAATGCTTGATGACTCTAATGCTTTAAGGGCAATTGTTTGAACCTGAGCGCTTGCATCATGTGGGTAAGCTGCTTTATATATTCATCTTGCTCTTTGATCTTTTCTCGAAGAGACGATATTATCTGCTGATTGAGTTTCTTTTCACCTTCAATCTCTTTTGACGTAAGATCCATCTTAAACTTGTAGTGGCTTTCAATGGCCTCTGTTGCTTTGTTCTCAGCGTCTCTGACTGCTTTTTCAAGCTGCTCTGGGAAGAGTGTTACAGTTTTTTTTAATTGAGCATATTCTTCTTCTCGAGCTGCAATAAGAGCTTCACGTTCAGCAAATTCCTTTTGAAGAGTTGTCTTTTTGTCATGTAACTCTCGTTCAAGACCCATCTTTCGTGTTTCATATGCATCTTGATCTTTTTTCCGTTGCAGTTGCAATATTCTTCTTCGTTGCGCTTGTGGTCTTTTGTTGCCTGAGTTTCTTGCTCCATCTTCTGTTGAGCAGAGTCCTGCTGCTCTTTCTGCCATTGAGCTTTTTTGTAGGCCATTTCAAGCTCAAGTTCTTTTTTTCGCCCTCCATCTCAAGCTCAAACTTTGCCTTGTATTCTTTTTTGCGCATGAAACAGCACTGCGAAACTATCTGCGCTACTTTTAATCTGATGGAGGTCCTCAAGGTTCTTTTTTTCCAAGCTGATTGCTAATTGCAGTTCGTGCAGAGTGCGATATTCGCCTGTTAATCGTTGTTCGAGCATATCAAGTTCTTGAGTTATAGAAAGCTTGAGTTGAGTAAGGCTATTAACAATGTGATTTACTGTTAATTCTGAGGCTTTGGAGATAATGATTTCCTCATCTTTTTGCTTTTTAAGATCTTGGTAACTTGGTTGGATTAACTCATTCATTTTTTTCTAAAAGCTTCTGATATGCGCCCAAAATTTCGTTCTTCGTACTCTTTGCTGAAATATCAGCTGTAGGTTCGCGTCGTGCCATAAGCTATCCTTTATAAGAAAATAATCAATAGAGATCAAAACATATAGTTTGATTCAATTACAATTATGACTTTGTCTTTTTCTCTAATATGAGATAGAGCAAGTGTAAGAGCATATCAATCATTTAGCTTCACCTCTCGCTTAATGAGATGCTATCGCTTCTATGCGATTGGCGAACTCATTATTTACTTTTTTAAATTCAAATTTTTCTACGATTGTTTTACGAGCTTCTTTTCCTAAGCGAGCACATTCATCAGGATGTTCTATCAGATAGCATATTTTTTCGCATAATCCATCTGTATCATGTTCGGCAACAAGTAACCCATTAACTCCGTCGCTAATCAATTCTGGTATGCCTGCATGGGTTGTGCTAATAACTGGTAGCCCTGATGCCATTGCTTCCATGGGGGTATTTGGTATTCCTTCCTGATTGCCATCAGGTCCTGTTGCGCACGGTGCAAGAAAAATGTGTGATGAGGCTAGAAGTTGGGCTAGTTCGCTACTCACATAGGGTCCGGTGAAAGTTACACGGTTTTGGATGCCTAATTCTTTGGCCAACTCTTCCAAATAGGTTTGATATGATGTGTCAGGGAACTCGCCAAGTCCAGGTATAACAAGTTCTATGTTTGGATGCTTTTCTAGTGCTTTTGCTACCGCGCGTATAGAATCATCGATCCCTTTTTTGGGAACAAATCGTCCTGGTGAGATAATCCTAATTGGATCACACTTCTTGAAATCCCTTTCGCTATATGAAAAGAGATCACAATCTATTGCGCACGAACAGAATTCGATTTTGTTGGGATTGCAGCCAAGGTTTATGCATCGCTGTTTAAAAAAGTCAGAGGCGGCCATAAAGTAGTCTCCCTGTTCAAACAACTTATCATAGTAGCGCTCATTGTCTTTGATAGAGAGGCTCATATCAAATCCGCGAAAAATTGTGATGAGCTTACCTTTTAAATTAAGTTTTTCTTTATGCTCGAGAAACTCGATCCCAAGTGGGCCAAATTGACACACCACTACATCATATTCAGCTATATCTTTCGGTAATTCATCATAATATGCACGATTTAATAAATCATGTTTATGCACGTTGTCGTGAACTTTTCGAAGATCAGGTCTTTTTGAATGCACGTATACCTCATGACCTCGTTCCAAAAGCCCAATGATCTGACTTGTTACAAAGGTTTCTGATAACTTGGGAAATGTGTATGTTGCCACAAGAATCTTGAGTTTCTTTGGTGACTCAGCTGCAGCCATCGAGAAAATCAGTGGAAGTGCAACGAAGTAGAAAGCATTTATTTTGTTCATGAAGCTCCTTTTTTGAAATGGCTTTTATCGTTTGATGGTAGGTGTGCAAGCAATAAGCTATCGTTGTGTGCTATCTTGAAATAGTATATCAAACAATCAAAGTTATATGATGGTCTGCGGTATCCTCCAATGTCTTTGTCCATGTTTAATTTCTCCATTTTTTCTTCTTTCAAACAATAACCCTGAGCTTGGGGTTCTGCAAGCTCAGGGTATCCAAAAAAAACAAGTGTGAGTTTCTTCTGCGACTACGGACCTTAAAAATTAATTAGCCCAGCTTTTATTTCTCTTATCCTTACGTCTACATGTTCGATATCAACCTTACAATCTGGTTTAAACTTACCTTCATCAATTCCTTTCTGTATGGCGTTTCCAACCTCCTCTGCGGTACCACCAAGTTTAGTAATTACAGTTTGTACAACCCCAGACGCGTCTCTAACTTGTTCTCCTATTGTAACAACAACCTTTCGTGTGTCATTTATAAGAGCTTTAACACTTTGTGATAGAGTTAAAGTTGAGTCTTTTAGTGCGACTGCTGCGGCTTTAATTTCACGTGATGTATCTGATGCCTCATGCATGAAATCATCTGCTGACCCCATGAAGACGAACACGCGTTCAGAAATCCTCGATGCAACATCTTCTATTCTTCCCCATACATACCCAGCTCTCTGGGCCAATTTAAAGGCGGCTACGAAAGTTTTATGCGCGCCAATACTTAGAGCTCCGGTTACTATCAGTTTTCCTGCAAGCCTTACTGGATCTTCAAATAGGCCCATTCCTTCTCTATGCAAATGCCAGCCGAGAACTGCGCCGGCTACCAGTAGTGTATCGCATGTTTCAGACGACAGCGAGATTAGAGGTCGTCGAGCAGATATTTCATTGATTGCCTTCAACTCTCCTTCTAATCTAGTATGGTAATCTTTTTTTGCATATTCTCGCCGCATGGCAATTCTTAGAGGCCTTTCTTGAGCCAATAGTGCTTCTATGCCGGCAGGCAGGGTATTATTGTGGCGTGGCAGAGCTGCTTCAATAGGCGTTTTGTTGCAGATTCCTGCAGCTGCTTGGTAGCTTTCCACAGCTTTAGGTAAAGGATTGTAAGGATTCGCTCCAAGTTCTAGTGCAAATTGCACTAAATCACGATCTGCATGACAAACACCAAAGTAGAGCAGTAGGTCAATGTCCGTTCGAAATTGTTGGGGAGAAGCACTATTTAGAAGCAGTTCCATAATAGTATATCTACAGTCACGAGGTGCTTCGGTGGCAGCAATAAGCAGCGGCGATGCAAAATTGTATCTATCCCTGTCAGTACTTAGACAAGATTTGTTTCTGGCTAAAATCCACTCTAGTATATTGACATGACCATGTGTAATTGCTGTTAATAAAGGTGTCCTGCCATCGTATTCATTTCCTTCCGACAGGAATACGGGCCTCCAATTATAGAGCAACTCCATGATTTTAGTGTTTTGACAGAGAGCTGCCCTATGAAATAGGGTATACCCTTCCATATCTCGAGCGCGCAAGTCAGTAGCTGTACCCAGCCATGCTCTTATAGCTTGGATTTCATTTTTTCTAATCATTTCGAAGATAGGGCTGCTGTCGCGTGTTACTTTGTCAGTAACTTTTTTTTCGCTACTCTGTCGCCAATTACTAATTAATTGTGCCGTGGGATGTTGATGATTATTTCTAGCCAGTTCTTCAGGCGTATAATTATGTAGGCTGCGTAGCGTCTTGTCAGCGCCATTTTCAAGCAATATAGATACTATGGTATTCATACCGTAATGCGCTGCGATCATTAGAGGCGTTAAGAAGTTCGTAGGTCCACTATCTTTGAGCTTGGGCTCGCGTGCATTAACATCCGCACCCTCGTATAAGGCATTTAATACCTGCCTTGCTCTCCTGTCTTCTCTCACCACAGGCTTGTAAAGTACTTTGAATAAGGATTCATTAAGTTCACTCTGAAGTCGTTGGTCTATTTTTTGCATCGACTGGAGTGATGACGTAAAAAGGCATACGATAAGAATAAATTTTTTCATGGAAAACCCTCCTTGGTTTTTGTTAGGTGAAAAAACGGTTTTGTTTGCTTCTGCCATTTTTCAAAAAATAGTAGTTACAAACCTCTTATTGTGCGATTATATCAAAACAATTCGACTGCCGTCAAATTAAAAATTATTCCTATCTGAAGAGGGGCTAGTGGCGCTCAATCATCGTTCTAAGTTCGAAGCACATAGATTTAACAAATTTTCTCTGTATCTGCATGCGAACAATTTTTAAGCGCAATCTGGAGCCTCACCCAAGGTGTATTGCTTTGGACTTTGTATTGCGTAATTTTCTGCGCGATGTATACTATTTGTATCAGTGTTTACCAGATGAGTAAAAACTGATGGTAGGCTCCCTGAGTTCTGAGGTTTTTTAAGATAATTAAACGATTTTTTTCACTTAAAAGACCTTTCCCTTGTAGGATCTGCTAAGTGTTAAAAAAATAGTTTTATTATCGAAAAGGTTTTATGATACAGACATTTAAAGAATTACCATTGAATGCTACTTTACAAAAAGCACTCGATGATCTTGGCTTTGTTGAGCCAACCGAAATCCAAAAGAAAGCAATACCACTTTTACTCGCTCATGACAAAGTTGATTTTCATGGTCAAGCGCAAACCGGAACCGGTAAAACTCTTGCATTTGGCATCCCACTTCTTCAGAGAATCGATGTTTCACGTCGAGTGCCGCAAGCAGTAATCGTTGCACCAACGCGTGAGCTCGCATTGCAAATTAAAGACAGTATTAATGCTCTGGCACGTCCCATGGATATTAAAATGGAAGTAATTTATGGCGGCGTGTCTATGGATGACCAGATAGCTGCCTTACGAAGAGGGTGCCATATTGTGGTTGGTACGCCTGGACGTTTAAACGACCATTTGAGACGCAAGACGCTTTCCGTTGCTGCTGCGCAAACGTTCATATTAGATGAAGCAGATATCATGCTTGAGATGGGCTTTAAAGAAGAAGTTGATGAAATATTGCGCTATGTTCCTCAAAATAGAGAAATATGGCTCTTTTCTGCAACGATAAAGCAAGGGATCTCAGATATTATGCGTACGCATATGCGTGATCCTCTTTCTGTACGCGTGAGCAAGAAGCAGGTAGCAGTTGCAGCAACAAAGCAGTATTTCTGTGTAGTCCCTCCACGTTCTCGTATGCAAGCATTGATGCGCTTTATTGAAAGCGCTCCTGACTTTTATGGTTTTATATTTTGTCAGACGAAGATCTTAACGAGTGAAGTTGCTGAACAGCTTATTAAAAATGGCTACAATGTTGGTGCCTTGCACGGTGATATGAGTCAGGTGCAACGTAATCTCGTTATCAAAAAGTTTAAGAATCGAGAACTGACTATCTTAGTAGCGACCGATGTTGCTGCTCGAGGTATCGATGTCGCCAATCTCTCTCACGTTGTGAACTATTCGATTCCTGAGGATCATGAAAGTTATATCCATCGTATTGGTAGAACGGGGCGTGCAGGCAAAGAAGGAATCGCTATAACGTTGGTAAACAAATCTAATCTTCGCGAATTAGAGTATATTCGGCGCAAATTTAACATTAACATCGATCCTATTGACGTTCCATCTCGCGAAACCATTGTGAAAGCTCGTTTAGAAGAAGCATCGCGCTATATTGCACAAGTGGGTGAGCATGCAACAACTGAAGGGGCACGTGGTCCTGGTAGGGAAATTGTAGAGCTCATAACTAATTTAGGTGCAGAAGAAATACGTGCAGTGCTTGCCCGTATGTTATACGATAAGTTTTTGCGTACCGTTGATGTTGACGATGTGAGCTTTACTCCGTCACATAGGGTGCTGATGGCAGATTCGTCCCAGGAGATTTTTATCAACGTAGGGTCTGATGATGGAGTAACACGAGATGATGTTATCGACTTGCTGGTAAAGACGGGATGTATAAAAGTAGATCAGATCCAGAAGGTTCGCGTTATTAAGCGAAGAAGCTTTATTCAGTTACCTGGCGAATGTGCTGCTCCATTAATAAATGCATTGCGCAATGCCTATTTAGGTGGGCGTCGAGCTCGGGTAAGCTTAATTACTGAAGAGCAACAGAGGCCGGATTACCGATCGAGATAAGCATGGCTCCACAAGATGTTGTTTTTTGGTATGTTCCAAAGAAAAAAGTCGTACAATTAAAGGCTGATGTACGTGCTGATGTCGTGATTGTAGGTGGAGGTATGGCAGGAATAAGCGCTGCTCAGAGTTTTAGAAACAAAGGGTGCTCGGTTATTTTGATTGAAAAAAACCTTTGTGGATCCGGAGCGAGTGGCAAAAGTTCTGGATTTATAACACCTGACTCTGAATTTTCATTGCATCAGTTTGTGAAAAGGTATGGGAGTTCTCAAGCGCGACGATTGTGGGAATATTCGTTGTCTGGTGTCGCTCTCATTCAAAAAAATATCGAAGACTATGCACTTTCCTGTGAATATCAAAAACAGGGAACTCTAGTTGTTGCCCTCACTGAGCAAGACTTTGCTTCTGAAATACAAGCTGAGCATCATGCACGTCTGGAGCTCGGATATAAAAGTTATCTCTATGATCGACGTGAGCTGCCTACACTCCTTGGCTCGGATGGCTATTATGGTGGAGTGAGATACTCAGGAACGTTTGGGATCAATGGATTTCAATATCTGCAGGGTATGATTGATATTTTACGTCAGCAAGGTGTTGCGATCTATGAAGAAACACCTGCCATTTCTATTGAAGAGAATGGTGTAAAGACTCCCTTTGGAACCATTTTAGCAGACTACATAGTGCTTTGCACTGACCGATTCACTCCTCAGCTTGGAAAATTAACGTATGATCTCTATCATGCACAAACTTCGCTGCTCCTTTCAGCTCCTTTAACTGATGCTCAACTAGCTGCATTGTTTCCTCAGGGTCCCCTTATGACATGGGATACAGATCTTATCTATCAGTACTGGCGTATTGTGGGGGATAATCGTCTCTTGCTTGGTGGTTCGACTATTCTTCAAACCTATGCCTCAAAAGCCATCCATGATAATACAACACTGTGTAAGAAACTTATGTCCTATTTTGCAGAAAAGTTTCCTCAGGTAACGCCTCAGTTTGAGTATATGTGGCCTGGATTGATAGGCGTGAGTAAAGATATTCTTCCTCTGGTGGGGAGAGATGCGGAGCAGAAGAACCTCTATTATGTGGTTGCTGCTGCTGGCCTTCCGTGGGCCGCAGCTCTCGGCTCCTATTCGGCAGATGCTCTTATCGAAAACCGTTCTGATCTGGATGAGTATTTTAGCCCCTATAGGCCATTTACCTTTGGCCCTGCTGTTCAAAAGCTCCTTGGTACCCGTCTGACCTTTGCTTTATCCCACGTGACGAGTTTGCAGAGCTTTTAGGGTATCAAATACTGTTTGACTCCAGCTTTCCATCTGTGGCCTAAACGATTCACATTCTTCGAGCGTTAAGAGCTGTCCACTTTTAAGTTCTGATTTAATACTGATCTGTGATGAGTTGCCAGTAAGAAGAAGTACGCAGCCAAGGTGCACTTCCCCTACGGGGCTCGAGTCATCATTTAAGAGACCTAAGGATGAGATGGAATAGCTTCCATTATAAGAAACCTCTTCATTGAATTCTCGTTGGGCCCACTTCATTATGTCACCACTCACGAGATCTTCCTTGCGGATATGTCCCCCAATGCCAAGAGAGTATTTATTTTTAAGACGTTGTTCTCCTGCGGTACTCTGGCGCTGCATGAGAAAGTAAGAATTATTGTGAGTAAAAATGAGATAGGGAATAATCTGTTTATACCGAACGTCTGTTTCCATTAAGTAGCGAGGATGAAACTCTTTTTCCAGGTATACGAGCCTGCTAAAGTCTTCGATATTGATCTGCTTCAATCCCTGCCAGCTGCCTCGGGAAAAGAGTACCGAGCGTTTGACGACCAATATAGATTCATCATGAACGGTGAGGCCCACCTTTGCCTGTTGTACATTCATCCCATCCTCCAAAAAAATTCAATTTTTTTAACTATACTCCTTTTTAAAGATTTTGAATATCCGCGAAATCGTTTTCTTCCATGGAGTTTTAAGGAGGCTGCCTAAAAAATGTGACAAACTATTGCATAATAGAAACAAAATTGGGTATGATGATACTATAATAACAACACATTTTAAAAGAAAGGATTTCTCATGGCAAAATTTTTAAATATTCTGTCCGTTGCGCTTCTTGGCATGGCTTCTGTGCAGGCTCATGAAGTAATGAAGGATCATATGATGATGAGTAAGGAAGATATGATCAATCTAGCACACAAGCTCGAAGGCAAAACAGTAACCATGAAAGCATCTGAGGTCAAAGAGTGGTTCCGACATTGTGCTCAGGCGCTTGAGTTAAAGGCTCACGCTCTCAATGACATGGGCAAACAGTTTGGTGAAAAAATAGCGCATCAGTATAAAAAAGCAGCTCGTCACGCTAAGAACTTAGCAGGTACACTTTCAACGCTTCCGGTACCTAAGGATGTGAAGAAGACTTTCACGCACGTTCCTGAATGGTTTGCTTTAAAGGCTGAAAAGATGAGACTCAAGAGCATGAAGCTTCAAAGTATTGCGCACCAGCTCAATATGCCTATGCTTACAAAAAAGGCAGAATGGTTAAAAGCAAAATCTCAAGAGATGAAGGAAGTAGCTCAGGAACTTTCTAAATCTGAAGAGATGAAGGAAGAAAAGACTGAAGAATGCGGCGTGACTGGTGCAGATTACCAGGAAGCTGACTACTCAGGAGACTACCAAGAAGCTGACTATCAATAAATGTGATCAGTAGATTTGAGGCGGAGTAGTAATACTTCGCCTCTTTTTGCGTGCGGCTCTCAATAGAGTTCTTAAATCAAGCTCCTTGTTCTTCTAGTGCATACTAATGGCCAAAAGTTCATTGTCTATTTTTGACAAAGCTTTGATGGTCGAGGAAAAATTATTGTAAACTTGAGTCTGGTGATGTTATAATAACAACATATTTTAAAATTTCTCATTACAAAGTTATTATATCCAAAGAGATGGACCTTACACATCAACTTACAGGAAAAACATTTATCAAGCCTAAATCGACATTATGCTGATGTGCTTGTATACAAGGCTGATGGTCTTGATAAAGCGGGCAAAGTTTTCTGCACAAATAGCTGGCGTGATAGAGGCAGCGAAACGTGCTCGTGAATTAGTAGGTCTTGTGACCCCCTCCAGTATCAGGGGATGAGAGGAAAAACTTCACCGATGTGCCAGAATGGACGAACTTAAAGGCTAAAAGACTGAGCTTCAAGGGGAATGCAGCCGAAATTATGGCAAAGCAGCCTGATATCCAAATGCTTAAAAAAGAAGCCAGAACGGTTAAAAGGTAAGGCTCAAATGATGGCTCAGGTAGCTCAGGAACTTTCTGCGGAAGAAGAAGCTCAAGAAAAGGCTGAAAAGTGCGCTGTGAATGGTGGAGATTACCAAGAAGCCGACTATCAATATGTGTAATCGGAAGATTTTCAGGCGGAGTAGTGATACTTCGCCTTTTTTTACATCCGGCTTTCCACAAGAGTTCGTAAATCCAGTTCCTTGTTCTTCTGTAGATACATACTAAGGGTCAAAAGAACGCAGTCTATCTGGGCAAGACGTCTTAAAGGTATAATTGTTTTATCCCCGCCGAAAAATGCATAGTTGATCAACCTCAGAGAATTTTTGCATTGTGCTTTCCCCCTATTGTTACCCTCTTCAAGAAATACCTGAGCCCTTATTTGTATCAAGATCTTCTTGTGTCCGATCGGGAAACCCTTAATTAGCGTATTTGCGTTCGCCCTCTAAAGAATGAGCAAAGTTCAGTTTTGCTTGCCTCAGAGTTGGCGTAGTTTAAAGAGCGCTAGCCACTGATTGTAGAAATTTTCTTTCTTTGGCATTGCCTTGAACATCTATTTTTACAAAAAAAAGTTTACAATATATTGCTTTTGCTTGTTCGAAGTTGCTATGCTGTTTTTAAGAGTGAGAGAGTATGCTTACTAAATAGGCACTATTACTACGATCACACAAAAAAAGGTTGCCAATGGTTGGTAACGAGTAGTTTTATAAAAATCTTCTAGAGAGGAGCGAATCATGGAAAAATTTGTACGTTTTTTTGCTATTGCAAGCTTATTGAGTAGTGCGGCAGCTCAAGCAATTGAGTGCCCTCAAAATCCTAATGCAAATCAGCAGCCTCCGTTTACCGCAGCTTGCTGTAACACAGGGGTAGGTACCGGCGGCAATCTCATTGCTTTTAACACAGGTAATGGGGTAGATATCCGCAATATGTCTGCTAATAATCTTGTTACAGACAATTGTATTCTCAACAACCGACTTAATGGTGTCGAAGTTGAAATACGTTCTGCAAATAATGTTATTCAAGACAATACTATCTCAGGAAACGGAGATAACGGTGTTCTTGTAACTTCTAGAGCAGTAGGTACTGTAGTACAAGACAATACAATTACCAATAATGCAGATGAAGGTGTTAAAGTAGTACGTGCTTTAGCTACCGTTGTGGTTGCAAATACTATTAAGAACAATAAGAGCGGTATAGATGTGATTTGCAGATCAAGCGATACACTTGTTTCTGGCAATACTGTTACTCAAAATGGTACAGGTGTTATATTAGCTGGATCATCACAAGATACGACGGTTTCTCTCAATGAAATTACGAGAAACACGTGTACTGGACTTGATATAAAAAACTCTTCCTTCAATACCATTCAAGATAATACTATTGAGAACAATGGTGGTTGTGGCGTTACCGAAAAAGGTTCGTCTTCTAATAATGTATTTGAAGGCAACACCATTCGTAGAAATAATGCAGAAGGCTCTTGCAAGAATGAAGCAAAAGTAGCATAAGCATTTTCGTGGATCCTTCTCTCGGGCCAATATACGAGCTTCCTGTATCACCTCTCATCAGGTGGTACAGGCGGACTCGAGGGAGTCTAATCGGTCTAGGATGTAAGATACACATACCAATTAATAATGATGTGCGTACCCTTCTTTAGTGAAAAGGTGGGTACGTTTTGTTTTGAAAGGCTCGTCCGCTGAAAGAGCAGCATTTGCAATTATTTTGAGCCCATGTGCTTAATAAACTTTGATATCCGTTCAATGAGGTGTGTTTTTTGAATGCCCCAGGCAAGTGAGCCTGCGCCTACTACGAATACTGCCCACTTGAACATAGGAAGAAATCCTGAATGCCAATGATACATTTTTCCATTTTCAGATAATAAACTGTGCTTTTTATCAGCGGCTTCCTGAAGCATTTGGCATATCTTAGCATGGCGTTCGGTTGCAACAGATAGGGGTGTTCGCCCGTCATCGGTAGCCCTATGTACATCTGCACCAGCTTGTAGAAGACTTTTGACTATCTCAGCGTGGCCCTTCTGGGCTGCAGCAAATAAGGGTGTCTGTCCTTTATTTGTTGCCGCATGTACATCTGCTCCAGCTTCCAAGAGCATTTGAACTATCTGGGTTTTGCCACAAAAGGCTGCGGCATAGAGGGGTGTCCAAGAACCATCGATTTCCCTTTGTCCCCTTGAGTCAGTCAGATCGGCCATTCTCTGGGCTGCACTATTGGTAGGCTTATGTACATCTGCACCTGCTGCCAAGAGTATTGAAATCACATCAGCATGGCCTCTTTCAGCTGCGGCAAATAAGGGTGTTTCTCCATTGTTTTTTGCCTTATGTACATCTGCTCCAGCTGCCAGAAGTATTTGAACGATCTGGGTTTTCCCGCAAAAGGCTGCAGCAAACAAGGATGTCTCTCCATAAGCATTAGTGTGATGAATGTCAGAGCCACCGTTTACGAGTTTTTGGATTATCTCAACATGGCCTCTTTCAGCTGCGGCAAATAAGGGTGTTTCTCCGCTGTTTGTTGCTTTATGTACATCTGCTCCAACTCTCAAGAGCATTTGAACTATCTGGGTGTGGCCGCACAAGGCTGCGGCATAGAGGGGTGTCAATCCAATGTTGCTAGCCCCATTTACATCAGCCTTAGCTGCTAAAAGGCTTTGAACTATCTCATTGGAGCCACTAAAGGCTGCAGCATATAAGAGAGTCTGTCCATAATCATCAACAGAGTCTATCTGTACGTTTTTTTCACTCAGTAGAGACAAAAACAGCTTGTTTAGACGACTTCGAGCTGCAAAATGCATGTGAGTTCCTCCAAATCGATGCTGAACTGTTTCAAGTAAATAGCGTAGGATATAAGAGTTTGTTAGATCCGTAGGAAGGGAAGAAAGGCGGCTCCTACTATCATCGAAATTCTGTAAATGCTCATGAAAGGTATCCTGTGACATTACTTCAACTGACTGTGACATCCCTTCAACTGATTTATAAGCTAGGAGTTGTGCCACGACAAGTAAGATAATTTTTTTGTTCATAGGGGAAATCCTTTTTAATTTATTATATCAGTATGAAACAAGAGTAAGTTTATTTTCGTGGCACCCCATTGTCAAGTTTTGATTACTGCTATAGTTTCAGGAGTTGAGTCTGAAGCTGAACGGATTACGGAAATGCCCAGCTTTTTCCAGTCAGTATCAAACAAAGCTCTGCCTTTAATTGTTACTTGTTTTCGGGCAATACTGTTTACTCAAATGGTACAGGTGGTGTTATATTAGCAAGTAGATACGACGGTTTCTCTCAATGAAATTACGAGAAACACGTCTACTGGACTTGATATAAAAAACTCTTCCTTATTGTCAATTTGTGGATTACAATTGTGGTTTGAGTCAGCTTGATTCGTTATGGAAACCTGCCAATGTCGAGTTTCTTCCAATCAGTATCAAATAATGCTCTACCTTTGTCGGTTAAGGGATGATTGAGCAATGATTGAAACAGTGCAACAGGCACAGTCGAGATGTCTGCTCCTGCGAGAGCTGCGCGATGTAGATGGAGTGATGAGCGGATTGAGGCCGCAAGCAACTGTGTTTGAAAGTTGTAGGTATCGAGCATGATTCTTAAGTCCTTGATAAGATCAATGCCATCGGTCTCAGTATCATCTAATCGTCCTATGAAGGGTGAAATATAGTTGACTCCTAATTTAGCCATAAGAAGCCCTTGATTGAGTGAAAAGAGAAGTGTTATATTGACGGGGACCTTTTCTTGTACGAGCTTGTGAATAATGGGTAGATATTCATACGCGCAGGGGATCTTTACGACGACATTGGGAGCAATTCGAGCAAGTGCTTGTGCTTGATGATAGGCTAGTTGAGGATCATTTTCGGTAACTTCAATACTGACAGGCCGCGGATGCACGAGAGCACACAACTTTGTCAGGAGCTCCAACGGAGTCCCTCCTTCCTTGCTCAGTAAAGTTGGATTGGTTGTAATGCCATCAACGAGTCCTGTAACGAGTGCTTCATTGATGGCGTTAAAATGTGCTGTATCTAAGAAGATTTTCATTCTATGCCCTACGGTATGACCTGGTTAGGTTGTACCATACTGGAGCAAGCTACGTCAAGATACGACGAAATTAATTAACGTATCAGGTACATAGATGATATTCTTAATCTCTTTACCGCCATTTACTAATTTGGTCTTGTGCAAGTGGTTCAATGTCTGATACTAATGTTCCTCGTTGTGTATCAAGGGTTCCTCGTAACTTACCATTGACGTGTATGACTACGTCGTGGTAGTTTCTATCGTTAGTGCAGGATCATATGTGGCGCACGTACAGTCAGCTAATGATCTATGGAGTATAAGCTCGAGAAGTTCACTTGTTATGCGAGATAAGAAGCACGGAGTGCCTCAAAGCTTCTGCTTTCATTTAAGGAAAGAAGCTCTCGCTATCATAGCGAGAGCCTGGTAATAGGGATTTCTTCAGTATGTGAGGATTTTAAAAAGAAAAACCACCTTGATCCATTGTACTAAATAAATTGGCAGCGCTATTCATGATTGCCGGACTTTCTTTAATAAGCGCTTCGCCTAGGACATAATTTGCATTCTGTCCTCTGTGATGGTGTCTTGCCGCGGCAGCTGCATGATGTGGAGCCGCTTGAGCATGAGTTGTTGCCTGTGGTTGAGCAGAAGCACCAGCAGCCACGGTAGGCGCTAGAGCGGTGGCGGCAGGCTTGAGATCATTAATGCCTGAAGGTTGCAGAAATGAATAGTCTGGATTTGATTGAAAAGGCGAAATATATGCAGGGTAACATGCTTCTTTTATTGCGCGAACAATACTGGCAACTATTGCCGGTCCGCTAGCTGAGTTTCCACTATTTCGCATGCTTTCTGGTATCAGAGATGAATATTCAGGGTGCGACAGAAAAGCAGAAATATACAAAATGAAGGATGATTCAGGTGTGATCGCTGCGTCCTTTTGGATGTTAGCATTCTTTTTTAATGGTTTGTGGCGATTATACCTAAAGGATTCTTTTGCTTCTGGAGTAATCTTCGCCCCTGCATTTACTAAAATTTGAGCACATTGCCAATGGCTTTTGAAAGCTGCCATTTCTAGTATACCTAGAGGGCAGCCTGAGACATTAACATCAAGGTGAGGACATCTGACAGCACATTCTAAGACAACTGGACAATTCTCTTGTGCTAGATGATATAAAAAATCGTTACTTGCTTCTCCTATTCTTGAATTCAATAGATAACGCAAGAGCTCTAGATAATTATTATACAAATTGCTCTGTTTGTATGAGGGTAAGGATCGAGAATAACCCTTATCAACTATATAATTAATTAAGGCTTTTGGCGTATTAAAATTGCAAGTTGAGGGCACATCAAAGACTTTTCTAAGAGCTATGTCTTTATAGAGTTCGGAATGTGTAGAATCCAATTGACTTACTATCAGTTCCTTGATAAGAATGATCGTGCAAGTATCAAGCTGACTACATGTTTTGTAAAGATACTCAACGAACTCAATGAACCCCTTATCCGCCTCTCCTTTAAATAGTCTTTCCGCATGCATCATGAAAATGTTTACCATGTTTACATTTCCACGTTGAATTGCTGCTTGGCAGCACTTTCTAAAAATTTCTTCTTTCTTCTTTGCCATGTCTTCCGTTGCTAGTTGGCTAGCCGGCTTCATTGCTATAGCAAAGAGTAGGTCAGCTGTCTTTTGAACATCATTTGCTCCTATTGCTCGACTCAGCTCAAGTCCCAATTCAGGTAATGCGAGTACATGATAAGTAGGTCGCTTCGCCATCATGGCTACCGCTGCCGCTGCTAGAGTAGGATTCGTGTGAGATGCCGCAGGATTGCTTCTCGAATGATGGGAGTGAGATTTTTTGGACTTTTTCTCTTTGTCCGCCGTATGCCCTGTGGTCTGCCCTTTATGTTCTTCCGATCGGAACCATTCACAAAGGTCCTTACTCGGGCTTGCAGCAGCTGCGGCACTTAGGGTCAGCGAAGCTGATGGGTTGCTGCGCGAATGATGAGAGTGCGATTTCTTGGATGATTTTTCTTTTTTAACAGGTTCAGACCGACCTAATTTTTCAATCTTTTCGATTAACCTGGAGCCTTGCTCATGAGCCCATCGTGCATCGGATTCCTGAGCTTTTTTGGCGTAGAATAATGCCATTTCTGTATCTGCAGGTATGACTTTTCCGGCAAAATAGCTTTGAGCTAGAACTGCATAGGCTCGATCTCGCAGAGGAAGATCGATAGTCTGTTCTTTAAGGATCTTTGCATATTCAAATGCTATGTCAGGTTTAACCGCTGTGGCATCGCTACCAGTGTGATAGATACTCATCATAGTGCCGAGTATGGTATAATAGTCTTCAGACTTTTGTTCAACTTGCGTCAAAGCTTGCTTGTAATAACCCAAAGCAGAGAGCCAATTATTTGCTGCATAGTATTCATTAGCTTTACTTAAAGCTTCATTTTTTGCACTAGTTCTAACCATGGCTTCTAGCGAAACAATGTTTACCATTAAAAATGCAAGTAATAGGGTTTTCATAGACAACTCCTTTTTAGTAAAATAGTATAAGGATTAAGGTAACGGCTGATATGAAATTGAATGATAAGGTATCAGACTATTTAAGCACAGCTGCAAGAGCTTTTCTAGGTGCAAAGACTTGAATTTTTTAAACAAGTCTTCAACAAAGTACTATGAACAATACCTGAAGTCAATGAAAAAATCTTTGTTCCCTTAAGTCGCCACTCTGTTTTTCAGAGCCATAGCTTGATCTGGATAATCTTCGGTAACTTCTGAGGGACCGTGGATGTTCTAGGGCACACAACGGAGGATTTAAGTGAATCCCCCTTCCTCGTTCCTCGCAGTGTTGGATTTGTAGTAATGCAGTCAAAGAGCCGTATTGAGCGCCTCGGTGGTTGCGGCATACAACATGACCTAGGTAGGTTGTACCATACTGGAGCAAGCTACGTCAAGATACGATGAAATTAATTAACGTATCAGGTACATAGATGATATTCTTAATCTCTTTACCGCCATTTACTAATTTGGTCTTGTGCAAGTGGTTCAATGTCTGATACTTCCTCGTTGTGTACCAAGGGTTCCTCGTAACTTACCATTGACCTGTATGACTATAGTCGTTAGTGCAGGATCATGTGTGGCCCAAGTACAGTCAGCTAATGATCTATGGAGTATAAGCTCGAGAAGTTCACTTGTTATGCGACGTGTCATTGTAGATAAGAAATACGGAGTGCCTCAAAGCTTCTGCTTTCATTTAAGGAAAGAAGCTCTCGCTATCATAGCGAGAGCCTGGTAATAGGGATTTCTTCAGCATGTGAGGATTTTAAAAAGAAAAACCACCTTGATCCATTGTACTAAATAAATTGGCAGCGCTATTCATGATTGCCGGACTTTCTTTAATAAGCGCTTCGCCTAGTACATAATTTCCATTGTGTCCTCTATGATGAGTCGCCGCGGAGCGTCTGACGTGTGATACTGCGGCATGATGATGTGCGGGAGCTGCGACAGTCTGTGGCGCATTGTAAGATGGATGAGCAATGGCGGGCACGGAATCATTGATGCTTGGAGGTTGCATAGATGAATATCCTGGATTAGACAGAAAAGGCAAAATATAAGCATCATGAGCAGATTCTTTTATCGTACCAACAATACTTGCAACGATTGCCGGACCGTTAGCGGCGTTTCCGCTGCTTCGCATGCTCTCTGGTATCATCGATGAATATTCAGGGTGGGACAAGAAAGTCGAAATATATAAAGAATAAGAAGATTCAGGTGTGAATGCGGTGTCTTTGGTAATAGTAGCATTTTTTTTAATCTTAACCATTCTCAAATCCTTGCTTAGTTGATATGCCCATAGACCTGGAAAAATTATGCCATCCGCATTTAGAAGGATTTGTGCTGATTGCCAATTTTTTTTTTCGATAGCTAGGGCAAGTGGAGACATCACCGCTTCTTTGCCTTGTTTGCCTTCTTCCGCTAACCAATCTTTTGCCGTGACTGGGCTTTGGTTAATATCAATATATGGACTCTTTGTGGCAACTTCCAGTAGACTTGCTTGATTCTTAGAGGCTAAGTCCCAGCAGAGAGTTTTATCAAAGCTAATGATAGATGAATTCAATAAATAACCGAATACTTCAGGGGCAAGAGTGTCATGACGCACATAGCGAGGATAGCCTTTGTCGATTATATAATTAATTAAAGCTTTTTTTGTTTCAAAATTGCAGGTTGATCCTGAGCTACAAGCTTCGGTTAAAGCCGAATTTCTGTATACTTCTGAGCTAGTAGAATCTAGGTGGCACACTATGAGCTCAGCCATAAGAATGATCGTGCAAGTATCAATCTGACTACATGCTTTGTAAAGATACTCAACGAACTCAATGAGCCCCTTATCCGTCTCTCCTTTAAATAGTCTTTCCGCATGCATCATGAAAATGTTCACTATGTTTACATTTCCTCGTTGAATTGCTGCTTGGCAGCACTTTCTAAAAATTTCTTCTTTCTTCTTTGCCATGTCTTCCATTGCTAGTTGGCTAGCCGGCTTCATTGCTATAGCAAAGAGTAGGTCAGCTGTCTTTTGAACATCATTTGCTCCTATTGCTCGACTCAGCTCAAGTCCCAATTCAGGTAATGCGAGTACATGATAAGTAGGTCGCTTCGCCATCATGGCTACCGCTGCCGCTGCTAGAGTAGGATTCGTGTGAGATGCTGCAGGATTGCTTCTCGAATGATGGGAGTGAGATTTTTTGGACTTTTTCTCTTTGTCCGCCGTATGCCCTGTGGTCTGCCCTTTATGTTCTTCCGATCGGAACCATTCACAAAGGTCCTTACTCGGGCTTGCAGCAGCTGCGGCACTTAGGGTCAGCGAAGCTGATGGGTTGCTGCGCGAATGATGAGAGTGCGATTTCTTGGATGATTTTTCTTTTTTAACAGGTTCAGACCGACCTAATTTTTCAATCTTTTCGATTAACCTGGAGCCTTGTTCATGAGCCCATCGTGCATCGGATTCCTGAGCTTTTTTGGCGTAGAATAATGCCATTTCTGTATCTGAAGGTATGACTTTTCCGGCAAAATAGCTTTGAGCTAGAACTGCATAGGCTCGATCTCGCATAGGAAGATCGATAGTCTGTTCTTTAAGGATCTTTGCATATTCAAATGCTATGTCAGGTTTAACCGCTGTGGCATCGCTACCAGTGTGATAGATACTCATCATAGTGCCGAGTATGGTATAATAGTCTTCAGACTTTTGTTCAACTTGCGTCAAAGCTTGCTTGTAATAACCCAAAGCAGAGAGCCAATTATTTGCTGCATAGTATTCATTAGCTTTACTTAAAGCTTCATTTTTTGCACTAGTTCTAACCATGGCTTCTAGCGAAACAATGTTTACCATTAAAAATACAAGTAATAAGGTTTTCATAGACAACTCCTTTTTAGTAAAATAGTATAAGGATTAAGGTAACGGCTGATATGAAATTGAATGATAAGGTATCAGACTATTTAAGCACAGCTGCAAGAGCTTTTCTAGGTGCAAAGACTTGAATTTTTTAAACAAGTCTTCAACAAAGTACTATGAACAATACCTGAAGTCAATGAAAAAATCTTTGTTCCCTTAAGTCGCTACTCTGTTTTCAAGAGCCATAGCATGATCTGTTCTTAATAATCTTCGGTAACTTCTGAGGGACCGTGGATGTATTAGGGTACACAACGGAGGATTTAAGTGAATCCCCCTTCCTCGTTCCTCACAGTGTTGGATTTGTAGTAATGCAGTCAAAGAGCCTATTGAGCGCCTCGGTGGTTGCGGCATACACCATGACCTAGGTAGGTTGTACCATACTGGAGCAAGCTACGTCAAGATACGATGAAATTAATTAACGTATCGGGCACATAGATGATATTCTTAATCTCTTTTCCTTCAAGCCATTTACTAATTTGTGCTTGTGCAAGTGGTTCAATGTCTGATACTAACGTTCCTCTTTGTGTATCAAGGGTTCCTCGTAACTTACCATTGACCTGTATGACTATAGTCGTGGTAGTTTCTACCGTTAATGCTGGATCATAGCTAGGCCAGGTGCAGTCAGCTAAGGACTTATGGAGTATAAGCTCGAGAAGTTCACTTGCCATATGCGGTGCCATAGATGATAAGAGGACGCAGAGTGATTCAAGAGTTTTCCTACTGAGTTTAAGATTGTTCGTAACGGCATCATGAGAAAACTCCATAAATGCCGCAATGGCCGTATTTGGCTTAAAATGATCAAGCCGCTCTTGAAATGCTTTTATGAACCGGTGCACTCGTTTTGTTGCATCGAGGTCTTCGGTTTCTTCAGGAGCAAGGAGTGTCTGGGGATGTGTTGCATAGGTCCAAAACCGTTGCAAGAAACGCTTAATACCTTCAAGGCCGCTATCTTGCCATTCACAATCAAGCTCCGGCGGTCCCATGAAGAGGATATACATCCTTAAGACATCGGAGCCATACTGCTGAACAATCTCGTCGGGATTGACGACGTTGCCTTTCGATTTAGACATTTTTTCAACGAGTCCTGATTTCTCTGAGTATTTGGTAATCATTCCTTGATTAAACAGGTGAGAAAAGGGTTCATCAAAGGGAAGGTAACCAAGATCAAACAGTACTTTCACGTAAAAACGTGCATACAACAGATGCAAAATCGCATGCTCGACACCTCCTACATAGAGATCTACGGGCAACCAGTATTGCATATCCTTATCATCAAATGGTTTATCTGATAATTCAGGGTTTGGATAGCGCAAGAAATACCAACAGGACCCCGCCCATTGAGGCATCGTGTTTGTTTCGCGCTTTGCCGGGCCTTTACATGTTGGACAGGACACGTTTACCCAGTCTGGTATGTTTGCAAGTGGAGATTCACCTGTGCCAGTTGGTTGATAGTTTTCAACATAGGGTAAGAGTACAGGAAGATCCGATTCAGGTACTGGTACAATTCCACAGTGAGGACAGTGAATAAGGGGAATCGGTTCACCCCAGTAACGCTGACGTGAGAAGATCCAGTCCCGTAATTTATAGGCAGTTTTACGATTTCCTTTACCGATCCGTTCAAGAGTATCTATAATAGCTTCTTTTGCTTGCGTAAAGACTTCAAGTCCGTCAAACTGCCCACTAGCCATGAGGATACCATCACCTATATATGCTTTTGCAAGTTTGCCCTCATCGGTATATTCTACAGTCGGTGAGCTGACTACTTGTCGAATGGGAAGATTATGGGTCTTTGCAAACTCAAAATCTCGGACATCGTGACCTGGTACTCCCATGACAATACCGGTGCCATAATCTTTAAGCACAAAGTTCGCCAGGAAAATGGGAATAGGTTCCTTTGTGAGCGGATGCTCAGCATAGGTGCCAGTAAAGACTCCTGTCTTAACTTCCATGTCTGCAAGGCGTTCCGTGCCGGTCATTGCGCTAAACTGTCGTTGATATTCCATAAGTGCAGTAAGATACTCTGGATTGGCAAGACGGGCGACAAGGTCATGGTCGGGGGCCATAGCAAGGAAGGTAACGCCATAGAGTGTTCCAGGGACGGTTGTATATACAGGAATATCTGTCGTTCCAACGCTGAACATAATTTCAGCGCCTTCACTCTTTCCAATCCAATTGCGTTGCATCACTTTTACTTTTTCAGGCCACTCAAGGCGATCAAGTCCTTCAAGGAGTTTGTCAGCATAGTCGGTAATTTTAAGTATCCACTGGCGAATATCCTTATGCTGAACAACGGTACCACAACGGTCGCAACGTCCATTGACTACTTCTTCATTAGCAAGACCAGTTAAATCTTTTGGACACCAATTAATGGGCATTACCCCTTCATAAGCGAGGCCAGCTTTGAACATTTGAAGGAATATCCATTGGGTCCATTTGTAATAAGCGGGATCAGTTGTATTGAGCTCTTTTGACCAATCATATAGTGCGGCAACTTCCTGAAGTTGCGTTTTAAAATGGGCAATGTTAGTAGCTGTGCTCAGTGCTGGATTGATCCCCTTTATAATTGCATCATTTTCTGCAGGGAGACCAAACGCATCCCATCCCATAGGATGCAATATGTTGTATCCTTGGAGCCATTTTGCACGAGTATAGACATCAGACAGGACATAGCCTCTCCAGTGGCCTACGTGAAGACCCGATCCTGAAGGATAGGGAAACATATCAAGACAATAAAACTTCTTTCCTGATCCAGTTGGCTTGCTCTGTCCGTCGGGCTTTTCTTGCCAGCGGCGTTGCCATTTCTTTTCTATCTCGTGAACTTTGTAGTGCATATTCCATCCTAGTAAGTATGATGCGTTCTTTCGTCTACTTTACACTATTTACCGAGTTTGAGAATAGAGTTTGTCTGAAAAAGTTTTACTTGACATGTATGCGCAATAATTATTATAATATAATTGTATAATAGAAAATTTAGAAAGGGAAGTATGGGATCATTTAAAGACCTTGGTATAGCACCTGACATCGTAGCAGTTCTTGATGAGCTGAAATTTACCGTGCCAACAGAAATTCAAAAAAAGGCGATTCCTCTCCTCTTAAGTGAGGAAAAAATAGATTTTCATGGACAGGCACAAACAGGAACGGGAAAGACCTTGGCATTTGGGATTCCTCTTTTGCAAAAAATTGATCGTTCAGTACTTGCTCCTCAAGGGCTCATTGTTGCTCCAACGCGGGAATTGGCGGTACAAATTTATGAAAGTCTTAATTTTGTTGCCCAAAAGATTGGCATCAAGTTGGCAGTTATTTATGGTGGCGTTTCGATAGAAGACCAGATTCGTGCTCTCAAAAAAGGAGCACATATTGTTGTGGGAACCCCCGGAAGACTGAATGACCATTTAAGAAAAAAGACCCTCGATGTCAAACAGATTAAAGCATTAGTGCTCGACGAAGCTGACATTATGCTCGATATGGGCTTTAAAGAAGAGATTGACGACATCTTAAAATGGCTTCCTCAGAATCGACAAATATGGCTCTTTTCTGCAACGGTTAAACCGGGAATCGCTGCCCTTATGAAAAAGCATATGAAAGACCCAGTATCGGTTCGGGTCGCTCCCCAAACAGTATCGGCTCAAAAAACTCTCCAATATTTCTGTATTGTCCCTTTTCGTTCGCGATTGCATGCCATTACGCGTTTTATACAAACCGTAACGGATTTTTACGGGTTTATCTTTTGCCCAACAAAGATATTAACCAGTGATGTAGCAGAAGAACTTATTAAGCGAGGCTACAATGCAGCAGCATTACATGGTGACTTGAGTCAAGCTCAACGGAATGCCGTCATTAAAAAATTTAAACAACGAGATATCACTATCTTAGTGGCAACAGACGTTGCTGCCAGAGGTATCGATATCCCTGATATTACCCACGTTATAAACTATACACCACCCGATGATCTTGAAGGATATGTCCATCGTATTGGTCGAACCGGTAGAGCGGGTAAAGAGGGTGTTGCTATTACCTTTATCAATAAAACTGAACAACGAACGATTCAACACATAGAACGTCGATTTGGCTTTCGTATAGAACCGATCGATGTCCCTTCTAAGGAGACCGTTATATCTCACGTCTTAGCACAGATACCGAGCTATCTCGAGTCCTTAAAAAAGAAGCATGTCTCTAAAGATATTGCTCCCTTTATACAAGGACTCAGTCACGAGGAGTTAGTCGTTCTTGCAGGGCAGTTGCTTTACAATACATTCTTGGCTAAGCTTGATCTTGAAGAAATACCTTATACTCATGTAGAAACAGCTGAGCCAGGCCAATATCAAGAAATATATCTTAATGTTGGGATGGAAGATGGGGTAACGCGGGATGATGTGAGAGATTATATTCTTCAGACACCCGTTATTAAGCCAGATCAGATTCTCACTATACGGGTTATTAAAAAACGTAGCTTCGTAAAACTGAGTTCCGATTGTAGTCCTGATTTAGTAAGTTCTTTGCGTGGTAAGCTCTTAGATGGGCGTAAGGTATCGGTAAATGTAACATGTTTAATTGGTGATCAAGGAAGACGACCGTCTACCTATCGCCGCCGATAAGAGGTATCATGCTTAAGAAAGTGGTCATTATACTGCTAGCGGGAACTGCGTCCGTTCAAGCAGATTGGTTTGATGATATGGCTGTAGAGTTTGGAGATAAGCTCGAATATAACGATGCTAAGGCCCTTGAGATAATTACAAAAGTTGTACAAGAAGAAGAGAAAGAAGTAGCCGAGATTGAAAAAAAGCTAGAAAAAAATGAGCCTGATTCTATATGGGCAACTTTGCGCGGAACTACTTGGCAGATGCAATGGGCAGCAGCGCAGGCGCGGCTCAAGTATCATAAAAAAGTTCAAGAGGTGATTGCTCAGCTCCCTCAAAACAAAAAAGATCGTACCAGTTTTATCGATTCGCTCAAAGCAGTACTCCGTAATATCAACGAACGTAAAGCGCTCGATAAAGAGTATGCAGAATATTCTGAGATTACGGAAAAGATGCGTGTCGGCACCTTGATTGCCGCAAAAGAAGTAGAACTGCGAGGTCGAAAAGCGTGGATGAAGAGTAAATTCGCACTTTCATAAATTATAAAGGAGCCCGGTCAAAAACCGAGCTCCTTTCAACAAAAACTGCTCTTGTATTAATCAAGTTGTCTTGGAAGCTTCTGTTTACGAAGTTCCTGTATCCATTCTTGTCCTTTCTCATCACTTTGTTCGGCCGTGGCTTCTTGCTGTGTTATTGCTGAGCCGAGGGTGTAAAGTGGGTCTGAAAGAGGAATCTGTTTGACGAGTTCATCAAGCTTTTTTGCAGGAATTATTGCGCCAAAATATTCTACTGACTTGAATGTTGAATCATTTCGTCCGTCATACCATCCAAGAACAAGATCTCCAGTACAACAATCGAGTGCCATCGACTGGAATCCTCGGTTTGCAAAATCGGTTGTCGATATATCGATCGGATTTGACCATAATTGCCCGTTATCACGTGAAATGAGGAGGTAGATTCGTGCATTTTGTGAGTAATCGGGAAACTGGACCGACACGAGTGCATAGAGAGCTTGGCGTGTATCATCATAAATGATCGATTGAATGCTCTCTGGGAGGTATCCACGTATTGGTTGAGAATCTTGCAATGCTGGTACTTTAGGTGCCCACTGAATGGACAAACCATTATACATCGTCATATGCCATGGTCCGGCGTAATTCATATCTAGCGCACCTGGTGATTTGAATACGATGCCTAAGGGACCGACATACGTGCGGGTTGCATAAGGGGTTCCTTGGAACCAAACCCGGCCATCATTTGAGGCGGTGATGTCAGCAAGAATATTGTTATTAATGAGGCTTGTTAATTGTACATAAGAAGGAGTGCCTATTTGATTTAGATCGGTAATCGGTACGAAACCTACAACTGGAGACACGCCTCTCTGTGAACCTGCGAAGATTTCAGCATCGACTACGAAATGAAGGCCATATTGACCTTGTCCATCGCCGCCAAAGCAGTATTGAGGATAATCATATTGGTCACGAGGAGGAAGCGGAGATAGTGTAAATAGATTTTGAAAGTTGATACCTTTGTCACCACTATAGGCAAACGTTGGAGTATTAATCTCATTTCCCATGCTGTCATAGAGATTGGTATATAAGTACCAGCAGCCACCAAACTTATCAAAAGCAACACCGCGACAATCGCCAGCTTCTGTTGGTACGCCGGTAGGTTGAACAGAAACTAGCCCATTGTAAGGCCACTTTTTTCCGCCGTCGAACGATACAGCTCGGTATATATTGCTATATGGCACAGAAACATTAGTGACTACCGTCTCCCATGATACTACGATATTTTTTGGGTCCTTAGGGTTAATCGCAATGGCTGTATCTCCGACTAGCGAACCAGCAGGTAGATTGGTCAGCTGAACAGGTTTATAGACTTTTAGAGTGCCGTCTTTGCGGATTTTGCCTACAGCGACCATGAGGTTCAAAGTGTTATTTGTTTTGTCAGGTATATTTGAGTTGTCACTCCATGCCCAAGCTACTCTTCCTCCACACGCAGCATTAACATGGTGGTCTCGAAGACTGATATTTGCAGCGAGAGCATTCGTAAATTGAGTGGTATTAGTAAATCCTGTGCTTATCTTAAAGTTTTCGCAAAGTTTTTCCTTAGGTTTTATGGTGTAAGTGATCGAGCAAGGCATCATGACTTGTGGGCCTTGAGGAATGAGATTTCCGAATGTTCCGGTGCATTGTACTACCAATGCACCGGCATTCGTTACTGATAAGATGTAGCCATTTGGTGGGGTTGGCAGTGTGCTTGTTGGTTGAGAAAATGAGAATGGTAAGCTTAAGCCGTTGTTCGAAGCGGCTACAGTAGAGCGGTACACCAAGTCATTCGGGCGAACATCCGATGGCAAGAATCCATCTGAGGTATAGAGGTAGCCTCCGGGAGCTGGATGAAAATGGTCTTCGGATGCGACAGGCCCGGTTTGAAAGTTAATTAAGGGAAGTATAAGCGTTACTTCAGAGCCATCATGTATAACCTCAATTGGCACCCAAAATTGTGTGCCTGCTACGGGGAAACCGTACCCATCGGATAACTGCAGTTGAATGTTATGCTTAAAACATCTGCGCTCGCTGTGCTCAACTTTTTCTTTAGGATTATTCTGCTCTTTACCAAAGCAGACTCCTGAAAGCAAGGCGCTTATTGCAAAAATACCAAGGCTTGCTTGGAGGTGAGAAAATTTCATGTGTCGGTCCCTTCAAATTAAGATTATTATGTATTTGTTTAACACAGTTTGAGCATGGTAAGGCATCGCTTGAATTTTATTCGCCGTTCTCCCTTCTAGAGGGTTGGCTTGTAAATAGTATCAATGTGCTTATTGCTGCTCTTATACGTTCGTCTTCGATACGATAGCAAATGACAGGTTTAAAAATCAATAGTTTGAAGATGGAGTTTGTCGTAGCTCACTCTATGCTGACTTGGTCGATGCAGGAGTGGTCTTTAGGGCCCGTGGAGAGTGGGAAATCCATTACTGTTATAATGGGGGCCTACATGGAAAATAACATGGAAATACATGGAAGCTTATTTTTTCCATGTTATTTTCCATGTATCGAATTATGCTTCCTAATGGGCTTATTTTAAACTTAATTGCTTAAAGATTAAACAGCTTATAGGTTTCAAGGAAGTTATTCATGAACTTGTTATGCGGATCATAGAGTTTCTTTATCTTTTTGAATTCATCTATCCGTGGATATGCTTGGTGAAGCTGCCTTGAACTGCCAAATAATTGATAGGGCAAGTAATAGGTTCCTCCAGAGTCAAGTGCAGCATCGATGAGTTCCCGCGTCCAGTCCTTTGCTTGTTTTAAGCCGGCCTTTGTATTTACGATATTGATGTAAAATACTAATGAGAAACATTCAGTAGCGGAATATGAAAGGAGAGACTCAGTATTTTGTTGCACATAGCGTATCGATATGTTAATAACATTAATGTTGTTACGCTTTACTATTGCGCGCATTTTTACAACAAAGGTCTGAAGGTTTATAAGTGGTATGAAATACTCCTGTAACACACTCGTGGTTGGAATGCGAAATAATGGCTCGAGGGTATTAACCGTTGAGCTCATTTCATAGTTGCGGCTTACAACGCACTGACCGGTTTTACGATCTACGGATGGCCGAAGTTTCTGTAAAATGGGAACACGTCGTAAGAGTTGCTCAGCAAGCATATGTCCTACATAGTACGTCTGAGCCGTTTGGAGGGGTTCCTGGATTGTCAGAGGTTTGTTTGTCTTGTACCATGTATTAGTACAGACTGTAATAAAGTCTGGTGGATAGAGATTTGCATTGTGCAGCATTGCATCTGAATCTTTTAAGACTTGACTGTGGAAAAAAGAGGGATAGAGCCCAATCGGCATTTGATCAATGTCTTGAACAAGATTCGTATTGGTGGTCAGCGAAATTGTTGCTTGCGTAATAATCCCAACTGCGCCGTACCCACCAATTGCTGCTGCAAACAGTTCAGGATGTTCTGATCGGCTGGCGGTGACAAGTTGCCCATCGGCAAGCATAATCTGAATGGAGATAATTGTCTCAATGAGTGGTCCATAATGGATATCGCGTCCATGTACATTTACGCTTAACGATCCACCTACAGTAAAGTCATTGTAGGATTGCATAACTTTAATAGCGCAGTTGTAGGGGGCTATACGTTTTTGTATAGCACGCCAGGTAATACCAGCCTCGACAGTAATTTCACGAGCTGTCCGATCAAAATGTTTGATTGCGTTGAGTCTAGTCATGTCTATAAGAATTCCATCCGGGTAGGAGATGTGGCCACCTTGGCTGAAGCGGCCACCGGCAATTGAAAGAGGATGCTTTGCACGTTGTACAATTTTTTGCAACTCTTTGATCGAATGTGGCTTGCAAATATGTGCAACAGAGGTGACTGTCGTCTGGCTTACATCGGTGATATTCTTTTTGTTAAAACTGAAGGGGTTGAATGCTGCGGAAAGTGCCGAAAAAAAGGTACAGGCAAAAAAATAGTGCATATGGTCCTTTGGTAATTGTATGTGCTTCTACGATACCGAATTTTCTTGCAAATGCAAATGGGTCTAAGAGTGTTCTGGATATGAGAGAATTGAGTTGAGGAAAAATGAGAGAAGCAAGTAGTGAGCTTTTGACGAAGCAGGTGTATTGTGTAAAATTATGAGGAACAGTTTATTTTTTAGCATTGAAAGGCTTTCACATGAAAAACTATCTTTTATCCATGCTAGCACTAGTAAGCTTAGCATCAGGTATGATCCATGGCTCAAAATTTGAAGATGTTTTCAACGCTGTTGAGAAACAAGATCGGTCTCGATTAAAAAGGGAGCTGCTGCAAGAGGGAGTGATTACACCACCACAATTTAAGCAAGCAATTGGCGAGGCTGAGAAGATTCATAAAAAACTTGCCGAGTCGCTCACAATTTTTACGAGTAAAAAAGATCTTGCTCTGTTGACTTTTGGTTCTTTCTTCGCATATTACTTTGGGAAGTATGCAGTAAGAGACCTGGCTATATGGCAAGGGTGGACCAAACAGCTGCCTGATATTGATTGGGAAAATATGATAAAACAGGCCCAAGGTCATCCCGGTGTCAGATTTCATGATACTACCTCAGAAGAAAGATTGGCGTGTGCAATCAGTGCGGCAATTGGGCTAGGATTTTTCTCTGGATTTTGTTATATGGCTCTCAGGGGTTACCAATGTGCCTATGGCAGTGTCGCTGTTGAAAATGCTCGACTCATTCTAGAGGATCTAAAAAAGGCAGAAAGGCTGTCAGCCAGCGATTTAGGCTGACCTGGAATTGCCATCCAAATTATTGAGGGCTTCTTTCGAGAAGCCCTTTTTCTTACCTCATTATCTTTCGTTGTTTTGGTAGTCTAGGTTAGCAATACACCTTGACTGCAGCGGCCACCGGCAATTGAAAGAGGATGCTTTGCATGTTGTACAATCTTTTGCAGCTCGTTGATCGAATGTGGCTTGCAAATATGTGCAACAGGGGTGACTGTCGTCTGGCTTACATCGGTGATATTCTTTTTGTTAAAGCTTAAGGGATTGAATGCTGCGGAAAGTGCCGAGAAAAAGGTACAGGCTAAAAAATAGTGCATGTGGTCCTTTGGTAATTGTATGTGCGTCTACGATACCGAATTTGCTTGCACATGCAAATGGCTCTAAGAGTGTTCTGGATATGATAGAATTGAGTTGAGGAAAAATGAGAGAAGCAGTAGTGAGCTTTTGACGAAGCGCGCGTTTTGTGTAAAATTAAGAGTGAACAGTTTATTGTTTAGCATTGAAAGGCTTTCACGTGAAAAAATATCTTTTATCCATGCTAGGACTAGTAAGCTTAGCATCAGGTATGATCCATGGCTCAAAATTTGAATATGTTCTGAGCGGTATTGAGAAAGAAGATCGGTCTCGAGTAGAAAAGGGGTTGCTGCAAGAGGGAGTGATCACACCACCACAATTTAAGCAATTAATTGGCGCGGCTGAGCTGATTTACAAAAAACGTGCTAAGTCACTCTCAATTTTTACGAGTAAAAAAGATTTTGCGCTACTGATTGGTGGGGCTTGCTTAGCATATTTCTTGGGAGATGACTTACTAAAGAACTTATCTATATGGCAAGGATGGACTAAAGAGGTACCTGATGATAGCGGTTGGGTCAGTAGATGGTGTGGTGATATCGACTATCATGAGACTACCGCAGAAGAAAGAGCGGGTTATTTGATTCCTGTTTTACTGGAACTAGGAGGAACTATTGGATCTTGCTATATGGCTCTCAGGGGCTATCAATGTCCTTATGGCAGTGTTTCTGTTGAAAATGCTCGACTCATTTTAGAGGATCTAAAGAAGGCAGAAAGGCCATCAAGCAGCGATTTAGGCTGAGTTTGAATTTGCCACCCAAATTATTGAGGGCTTCTCGAAAGAAGCCCTTTCTCGTGCCTTATTATCTTTTGTTGTTTTGGCAGCCCAGTCCAGCGGGCCGCTTTCGAGATAGTATGAAGGCCTAGCATTGAGGCGGTCCTTAATTCTGCATTGAGCCTCATGAAATGTGTGGGTTCTAGTAGACTGATTTTCGACGTCATGTCTCATATCTTAGGAATCTACTGCGCGACTTCAATCTAGAAAGAAACCGTTGAATATGTGTTAGATTACGGGGCGTTTGACCCAGTAAGCCTATCTTGTAAAATGAGAAGTGGACAATTTAATTTTAAATAGAAAGGTATTCTTATGTTTATTTGGCTTATAGTCGTAGGGCTATCATCTGGAATGATGTATGCCTCAGAATTTACCATGGCTCAGCTTGGAGTGAATGAAGGAAGCCTCCGTACTGTAGCTGGGAATCTAAAGAGCCTTACCAGCGACCAATGTGATCAGTTAATCGGCGAATCTACCGCTCGCCATACAGAGCTGGCTAATTCACTTACTGTTTTTACGAGTAAAAGGGATCTTGCTATGCTGGTCTTTGGTTCGTGGTTTTGTTTGAGTGCCGGGAACTCGTGTCTCCATAACCTGTCCATTTGGCTCGGATTGAAAAAGGATCGAGTGATAGATATAAGTGATCCTGATTGGAGGAAAAACTTTCTGAAAGACGGCACATTACATTATAGAGATAACACTGAAGAGGAAAGGCCGGGATATTTGTTATCTGCCCTTGTGGCGGGATGTAAGACCGCTTTGTGGGGCTATATGGCAATGAGGGGGTATCAATGTGCCTATGGAAGTGTTCCCGTTGAAAATGCACGACGCATTACGGAACTTATAAAAACACAGAAAGGCACCATAAAAGCTTAAATCTCTGAAAATTCATGTAAGATAGTGGGTTTCTTTCGGGAAGCCCTTTCTTACGTTCTTAGGCATAGAGAATTCACTTGGACCGTGGTGAGCTTTCTAAGAGGGAAAACTTAATCGAGATGCGAGAAAGTGACGTGTTGATAGAGGTAATCCCGATAGGAGGCTCTAGATAACTAGGAAGCATACACAGGAATGATGTGTCTTTTTCTGGATCTTTACTGCCTTGCGGCAGTAATACTTTAATAATGTGTGATGGCTGCTTCTATGGCTACATCTTTCTCTGAGTCCATGGAACCTCAATGAAGTATTCCCAGTCACAACGCTGCCTTCAGTTCGGAAAGGGCATAGGCATGCGAGTACTTCATTGATGCCATAATACCTAAGCGATGATTGAGCCTGTAATGGCGCAGGTCTTTCTGATTTCCCGAGAGTTTCAGAAAAACCTTGTATGGCTCTTAGTTTTGGGCCTGGTACAAAGGTGACTGGAATGCCGAGGTTGAGGCACAATTTGTAATCCATTACATTTCCTTTGGTTGGATTTGTGACAAAATAGAATTTATGCTATACTATATCTAAAAGTTATAAGAAATTAAACATGCAGGTGAGAGTATGGAACCGCTCTTTAAGTTAAAAGCTCCTTTTGCACCATCCGGTGATCAACCGCAGGCTATTGATAAGCTCGTTGAGCAGCGGAAGGGTATCTCCACGCTGATGGGTGTAACCGGCTCAGGTAAAACATTTACGATCGCAAATGTTATTGCACGACAACAGAAACCAGTACTTATTTTGTCGCCTAATAAAACATTAGCTGCTCAACTCTATGAAGAGTTTTCGCTCTTTTTTCCTGAGAATAAGGTCTGTTATTTTGTCAGTTATTATGATTATTATCAGCCGGAGTCTTATTTGCCTGCTCAAGATGTGTATATTGCTAAAGAGACGAAAATTAACAGTGAGCTTGATCGGTTACGAATAGAAGCCACTGCATCCTTGATTAATAGACCTGATACAATTGTGATAGCTTCGGTATCATGTATCTATGGGTTAGGTAATCCGGCAGATTATCGCGATCTTGCAGTTCCGCTGACGGTGGGACAGAAGATCTCACGTTCTGACCTGCTGAGAAATTTGGTATTTATTCAATATGTTCGAAATGATATAGAAAGAACTTCAGGTACGTTCCAAGTTCTTGGAAATACAATCGAAGTGCAATTGCCTTATCAAAAAGAGAAATTACGCATTGAGCATTTTGGTGATGCAATTGAACGTCTTGAATGGGTAGATCGTACTAATAATACGGTATTGTTGGAACTTGATAATACGCTTATTTTCCCGGCGAAACATTTTGTGACGACACAGGAGAAGAAGGACCGGGCTCTTTTGAGTATTGAGCAGGAATTAGAAAGCTGGCTTCCTGAGGTTAAAAATCCGTTATATCAGGAACGATTGAAGGCTCGAGTGACCCATGATCGAGAAATGATTCGAGAACGGGGCCATTGTCCCGGGATTGAAAACTATTCGATGCATTTTGATGGTCGGTATCCGGGGGAAGCTCCCTACTGCTTGCTCGATTTCTTTGGGGATGATTTTCTGTTGGTCCTTGATGAGTCTCATATAGCATTACCGCAATTGCGGGCCATGTATGCAGGCGATAGAACACGCAAACAGACACTTATTAACTTTGGGTTTCGTTTGCCTTCGGCTGCTGATAATCGCCCGTTAAAGTTTGATGAAATAGAACGGCATTTTAAAGATGTTATTTTCGTCTCAGCAACTCCTGGTGAGTATGAATTAGAACGAAGTCAACCAGTTGTTGAACAAATTATTCGTCCTACTGGGTTGATTGATCCGATTATCGAAACCCATCCTCGTGAAAATCAGATTACTCATTTAATAGAACAGATTAAGCAGACAAAAGAGCTTGGGTTTCGTTCACTGGTAACAGTGCTCACGAAGAAGCTTGCTGAAGAACTTGCTCGCTATCTTGAAGAACAGCGTATTAAAGTGTGCTATCTTCACAGTGATATTAAAACACCACAGCGAACAGAACTGCTCCATAAGTTACGACTGGGAGTATTCGATTGTATGGTAGGTGTTAATCTGCTTCGCGAAGGGCTTGATCTGCCTGAAGTTGCTCTTGTTGCGATTATGGATGCTGACATTGAAAGCTTTTTGCGAGATAAGCGATCACTTATTCAGATCATAGGACGTGCTGCACGAAATACTGCATCTAAAGTTATGTTCTATACCGATAGGATTACGAAGTCCATGAAAGCCGCTATGGATGAAACGAGTCGGCGAAGAGAAGCTCAGATGGCATTCAACGCAGAACATAATATCACTCCTTTAAGTGTGAAGCGTGAGGTAACAAAAAGTATCTCGAAGATTCAGCAAGCGATTGCTGATGCATCTAAGGTTAAGCGTAAAAAACATGATCTTGATAAGGTTACGGTTGAACTGAAGCTTGAAGAGCTTGAAAAGCGAATGCAGGATGCTGCTGAAAACTTTGAGTTTGAAAAGGCAATCGAATTACGTGAAGAGTGGTTTGAATTGAAAAAGCATCTCTAAAAGAGCAAGGGTAATCTCTCTCGATTACCCCTTGCTATAAGTTATGCTGCTTCGGCAGCTTTTTCAGCAACTTCAACTTTGCTTGGACGAGCCTTGAAAGTGCTTTTTCTTTCGACGACGCTAAATTTACCATTGCCATCTGAAGAAATATTGTGATGTTGTCCGATTCTTTCAACGCCATCATGCAATGCTTGACGAGCTGCTTTAAGCTTTTCAAGAAGAGTTTTGTGTTGCTTGACTGAAGAGGCGAGCCTTGCAGTATGCTTCCTCATCTCCTCAGCAAACTCTTGTTGCCCGGACATTTGCCCTGTCCTTTTTTGTGTCTCTTCTATTTTTCTTTCAAGTTCTTCTCGCTGAGCATCAAGCTGCTTTACGCGTGTTTGAAGTTCAGCAAGTGTGGATTTAGCTTCTCCGAAGTTCATTGCAAACAAAGGCGTAGAAACTAATAAACTGAGTAGTAATGCTGCATGTTTCATAGGATATTCCCCCCATAATAGTGTTGTATGAATGTATCATGGTGCGCGCTGACCATGGTTGTTTATCTTCTTTTAGAGTAACCAAAACAAATGCTATAATGCAATGCTTTATAGAATTATTTTTTAATAGTGGTAAGTAAATATGATCAATCAACTGGTGACAGGGCCCTTACGAATATGGTACTCTCGGACCAAGAAAGGAGATAGCATGGTTAAGGTAGCAGTTATGGTTCTGTTTATGGTGGCGGGAGTACAGGCTCAGAAGCCTCTTGAATATATTACGCAGGAGGTTGAAGCGCTTATGAAAGAGCGTGACTTGCCTGGTATCGCTGTTGCTTTTTATTATAAGGGCGTGCCCTATTTCCTTAATTTTGGTCAGGCAAATGAGCAGACAAAAGTAACAGAGCATACGATTTTTGAGATAGGCTCAATTACCAAATCATTTACCGCAACGCTCCTTGCCTCTGAGGTGGTTAAGGGGACTATGAACCTCACTGATCGCCTGCCAAAATACTTTCCGTTTATTCGTAGGCATCCGTCTGCACTCTCGCAAGTTACGCTGGAGCAGTTGGCGACCCATACTTCAAGTTTGCCTCGAGATCCTGTTGGCGGTTGGATGCGAGCTACAAAAAGCAAAATGCTTCATTCTCTCACGCGTTGGAAGCCAGAGTATCCAATCGGAACGCATTACAGCTATTCAAATCTTGGCTATGATATTCTGGGATTTGCTCTCGAAAATCATTCTCATAAAAAGTATGGAGCCCTGCTTCATGAAGTAGTTACGGGGCCATTGCAGATGACAAGTACTGCGATACATACAGCTCCCCGTTTAAACGGGATATATGCGCAAGGCCATAATAAAAAAGGAATACCGGTGCATCATTTGCGAGCAAATGCTATTGCTGGAGCTGGTGCCTTACGATCTACGACCCAAGATATGATGAAGTTTCTTACAGCAAACCTCGATATCTCAGGGCCACCACTTCTTCGTAAAGCGATGAAGCTTGCACAGAATGGGCACTTTAAGGCTCCTAAAATGATTCAAGCCCTGTCCTGGCAACGAGTAACTCGTCAGGGAGTTGAATTTATAGATAAGAATGGTGGCGTGGGAGGCTTTTCGAGTTGGATGGGTATGGTGCCTGATCAGAAGATGGGTCTTGTACTGCTTTCAAATATGCGGTGTGGGAAGCTTACCAATCTGGGCAGAAGGCTATTAATCTCTATTGCGAAAGAAACTACGTAGGAGCTTGCATTTTGTGTCTTTTCTTTTATACTTCTCAGCGTAGTTAGCTAAGGAAGGAGATAGAATGGCCTCTGTAGGGCTCTTTATTTTGATAGGGAGCCAGTTTGTTGCGTGTTCATTGGAAGCGATGGCGACAAAAACGCTTTTTGATGTTGTTTCAAAGCAGGTATGTAGAGATGAAGGACTCTATCAAAGGGTGAGGGCGAATTGCAGTAGTCCTGTCCGAGAAGCTCTTGAAAAGAATTATGAGCAGCTTTTACAAGACTACATCAGAGTTCATGCATCTGATCTCTGGAAGTTGTTTGCTGAGCAAGTTGATTTGAGCGGTGCCCACACGAGGACTGTCACCGTTTCGGCATTTTTAAATCCGAACTGTGCTGTTACTGGCTGTGCGGAGGGACGACTCTGCTTTTGGGATTTTACTAAGTCGACGGCTCCTCTTTTTTTTGTGCAGGGTCATGATGATGGGATTCTTGCTCTCGTGGTGATCCCTCAGGATTTTCAGAAGAATCCTGTTTTTGCAACTGGCTCGAAAGACAAAACTGTGCGTCTTTGGGAGCTTCAAGACCAGACGCTTGTCCTCAAATGGGTTATTGGCATTGAAGGAGAGATAACACGCATTACGTGCAATAATGCAGGAACGTGCGTAGCAATAGCTGTTAAAGCACAGCAGGATTACGTATACTCTGTGCTCCTAGTAAAGGCAGCTACCGGCGAAAGGACTCAGGTGCTCTCAACTGTTTTGCCTTGTGCTTTGTGCTTTGCTGCAGATGACAGTAAGCTCATAGTAGTGGGTAGTCGAGAGACTCGAGAGATTGATGTAGCGACTGCTGCTACTCAAGTGATAATGACGGACAAGCCTGAATCTATAACTGCTACTTTTTCTCAAGGTGAGCTCTGTAGTATAGGTCGAGGAGTCTTACGCAGAGGTACGTATGAACAACCCCTCTCTGTGGCTACTTGCCAGACACTCTGTGTGGCGGCTTATTCAGGTCCTGCCTGGGAAGTAATTACTCATGGTGGCCTCTACAATAGTGGCCATGTTATTGTCAACAGACGAGATACTCTTCTGGTTCCTCTGCCTGGTTTTGTAAAAACAACAGCTATAATGGGAGGATTTATTCTCTTTGGCGGAATGAATGGAGCTCTTGTATTAGTGAGGCTGAGTAATCTACTCGATACTCTTACTCTCCAGCAAGCCCACGCTCTCTTCAGCTATGGCCTGACTTGCGATGAGGCGAAGGAGGCTCTTCAGTTTATGCAAGCGTTTCTCGGCGCAGACAAGCTTCCTGACGGGGGGCTTATGCAGAAGCACCTCAGGCGTCTTCCTCGAGGCATTATTCCCTTTATTGAACGTGAATATAAGATTGATCTGCCAAAATCACAAGAAGAAGGAACTTCTTCGAGGCGAGTTCATGCACTGTCTGAACGTGAGTTGATTTTTGAGCAGTTCCTTCGTCTGGATCACTCTTCTTTGAGTCCAAAGACTTCCAAAAGAAAATAATTAAAACAAAATTATTGACATATAGAAATATTACTTGCTATAGTAAAAGTAGATAGAGCGCATTTGATATATACGAACTAAAAATTGCTGTGATACGCAGACTTTCTGGAGGTACAGGTGCTTGTGTTTTAAAAAAAGAACGCGTGTTACAGCTTAAGATTACAAAGATAGTGCTGTAATAGGTACAGGTATAAATATTCATGAAAATGGATGATACAGGTGCAGATTACAGCCCTAAATTGCTGTGATACGCAGACTTTCTGGAGGTACAAGTGATTGTAGTTTAACAAAAGAACGCGTGTTGCAGCTTAAGATTACAAAGATAGTGCTGTAATAGGTACAGGTATAAATATTCATGAAAATGGATAGGATACAGGTGCAGATTACAGCCCTAAATTGCTGTGATACGCAGACTTTCTAGAGGTACAAGTGATTGTAGTTTAACAAAAGAACGCGTGTTGCAGCTTAAGATTACAAAGATAGTGCTGTAATAGGTACAGGTATAAATATTCATGAAAATGGATAGAATGCAGGTGCAGATTACAGCCCTAAATTGCTGTGATACGCAGGCTTTCGAGAAGCACAAGAGATTGTGATAGAACAAAAGAATGCGTGTTGCGGCTTATAAAAGTGAATGCACTTTGCTCATGAAGAAAAATTGACATGTTACAAAAATTGCTGTGATGAATGAGCTTTTCTACACATACGAAAGTATTTGAAGGGGAGAGCATCCATTACAGCTATAAATTGCTGCGATGTGCACGTTTAAATGCATGTTGCAGCTTATATTTTAAGGGAGGTTCTCGTGAAGATATTACATAGTTTAACCTTTTTATTAGCAGTAATCGGTGCGATAAATTGGGGTCTCGTTGGACTGTTCAATTTCAATCTGGTACATTCATTGTTTGGAACTATGCCGATGATTGAGAAATATGTCTATATTGCTATAGGTCTTGCCGGTGTTATATTTGCACTTACAGAAGTGAGTGAACATCGCATGCTTCAGTAAACGTATTGATCTGTGATAATCCCGCCTTCGTGCGGGATTTTTTTTTGAAAGGCTTATCCATGAAACATACCATTGCGATCATAGGAGTCGGTTCTGTGGGATCGACCATAGCTTATGCTCTCCTCATGAAGAATCTTGCAGCAGAGTTGATTCTTGTCGACAATAATGCTCAACGCTGTGCTGGCGAGCTTAAGGATCTTTCAGATGCATTAGGCTTTTCCTACGTGTCTCGTATAGTACAAGGTACCTTTCAAGATGCAAAACGGGCCGATATTATTATTATTTCTGCTGGTCGTGCTCAGAAGCCGGGAGAAAGTCGTCTTGGACTCTTGTCAACAAACAAGGGGATTCTTGAATCGATTGCCAAGGAATTGCAAGGTTTGAATCCTCAAGCCATTGTAATGATAGTCTCAAATCCTCTCGATATTCTTACGTACCATGCACGATCACTCTTCGACCTTCCAGGGCAACAGATTCTGGGTACGGGTACCTTTTTAGATAGTCAAAGGTTGAAGTATCTGATCAGCCAAGCTGCGCAGGTATCACTCGATTCGGTCGAAGGATACGTTATCGGCGAGCATGGAGATTCCCAGAGTGTTCCTTGGTCCCAGGTTCGCATTGGTGGGCTCCCCATTGAGCGTTTTGGGTTTACCACTCAGATGAAAGAGGAGTACGCTCGAACTGTACGGGCTCAAGCCTATGAGATTATCGAGGCTAAGGGTGCAACGTTTTTTGGCATAGCTACCTGTGTAGCGCAACTCGCAGAATTTATTCTGTTTAATAGAAGACAGATCGTTCCTCTCTCGACGTATCATGAGGCCTATGGTGTATGCTTCAGTCTACCCGTTATTCTTGGAGAGCGGGGAATTGAGGCAGTCCCTGAACTTGAGCTTACCGCACAGGAGCAGAGCGCTCTGAATAAATCTGCAGAAGCCCTTCGAAAGTCTCTCGCTTTGTTAAAAGCCTAAACTTCTGGTATGCTCTAGTCATACTTTGAAGGGGTTTCATGAAGTTAGTTGATATTTCTGCTGTTAATTCACGAATTCTTTTAGATATACGTTATGCTACATCAGATAATCTGGTGGGTAAAGCCCTCTATTCGATGGCGAAAGCATTTTTACAGGAAGAGGTGGCTGCTGCACTGAGTCTTGTTCAGTCCGATCTTGAAAAAGAGGGATTGGGACTGAAGATCTGGGATGCCTATAGACCCCTTGAAGTACAACGCTTGTTATGGGCATGTATGCCAGACGAGCGGTATGTTGCCAATCCTGATACAGGGTCTTACCACAATCGTGGAGTAGCGGTTGATGTTACCCTTGTAGATGCAGCCGGTATTGAACTGAAAATGCCTACAGGGTTTGATGATTTTACTCAGCAGGCGCATTGGAGTTATACTCAGTTGGCTGAAGATGTTCTTATTCATCGGGAACTTCTTGGTTCTGCGATGAAGCATCGAGGATTCATGCCTTTAGAGACCGAATGGTGGCACTATACCTCTACTAATGGGGAGCAATACCCAATTTTAAATATTCCATTTGAACATCTTATACTATGAGGACACCATGATGCAGAAAGTCGTTTTCATTTTATGTATTATTTCTTCTCACTGCTTCGGATTTAGTGAGGCCGATTGTGCCGATCTCTATACAGATATTAGTGGCTATGGCATCGACCAAGCTGAAGCTACCACTTTGACTGAGAAAGGCGCAGCACCTACCTATGGGGAGGCAACTTATGAGGCATTTGAGCGAATGGCTCAGATTGTTAAGCAGGAACTTAAAAATGGGGTATTTTATGACCTGGGGTGTGGCGTTGGCAAAGGAGTTGTCCAATTGTACGAAACAACCAGCGTCCGCAAATGTGTAGGAATTGAGCTCTCTCCGACCCGTTTTAAGTCTACCCAAGAAGTGCTTAGTAGAATGCGCAAGCGAGATCTTATTCAAAAAGGGCGAACGATTTCTTTTATACAAGGCAATATTCTTGATGTGAACCTTAAAGATGCTACGGTCGTATTTATGTGCTCAACTTGTTTTTCTCATGAACTTATGAAGAAAATGACCGATAAGCTTGCATCGGGCAAAAAGGGACTTGTCGTAATAACCCTTAAGCAGCTTCCTCCCGATAAGCGGTTTGTCCTTGAAAAAACAGAACAGATGAAAATGACCTGGTCCAGTTCGAGCCCCGTTTACTTTTACCGCCGCACTTAAGATTGAGCGAGTAATGTCTTGAGCTGCTCGAGAGTCACTTCTCCCTCAAGCTGTCCGAGTATCTTGCCCTTCAAAAACAGCATAAAGGTGGGAAGAGCATTCAGTTTGTAGCGTTCAACAAGAGGGTACAGATTATCATCTTCCCTATTTACCTGTAAAATCGGAAGAGTACTTTGCTCCTTTGCAACGGCGATAAGAACGGGTTTCATTTTTCTGCAGACACTACAGAGTGGTGAATAGAATTCAACGAGTACGGGTCTTTCATTGTCGATAAACTCTTCAAACTCTTGTATGTCTTTCGCTTGACGGATCGATGGGTGATCTAAAGGAGCGGGTTCATACAGCGAACGTGCTGTGTGTTGATTATAGCCTCTATCGTCAAGAAACTTCTTAGCATCTATACCAGCTTTGGTACCATCACCGATGATGACTCCAATTTGGCGATAGTGAGGATCTGCTACGGTGCCCGCTGCAAAAACCCCTTTGAGTTGTGTTTCTTGCGTACGGCAATTGGGTAATTGTATACAGCCTGCCGTATCGAACGAAAGCTTGCCGGTAAAAAGATCGGTATTGGGCGTGAGGTTTGAGGAAAGAAATATACTTTGTGTGGGAAACTGTGAGAGCTCACCAGTGGCAGTATCGCGCAACTCAACTTCAGAAATCTTCGAGCCGTCGCCGATGATTTTAGTTACTTCTTTATTGTAAATCTTCGTTACATTGGATAAACCATCTAACTTTTTTATCATACTTTCATGTGCGGTAAGTGCAGGCTCTGGGGCTATAATGGTAACCTTCTGTGCGAGGTAAGCAAGTTGCAAGACTCGTTGAATAGCAATATCGCCTCCTCCGATGACAATAGTATCCTTACCCCGAGTATACGATCCATCACAGATTCCGCATGAAAACAGGCCTTTGCCCCAATAGGTAGTTTCACCTTCTATATTAAGTTTTTTTTGAGAGGCACCCGTCGCGATGATGATGGTTAGTGCATGAAGCGTAGATCCGTCATTCAAGGTGAGTTTATAGGGCCATGATGAAAAATCAACATCAGTAACGTTATACGGCAAGATTCGCGCATCGAACTCTTCTACCTGCTTTTCAAATTTTTGCATGAGAGCAGCGCCACTCCCTTTCTCAACACCGGGCCAATTTTCTACAACATATGACTCGCTTAATTCGCCAAGTGGCTTGGGTCCTTCAAATATGCAAGGCTTAAGTCCCGCTCGCGCTGGAGGTAGAGCTGCTGCAAGTCCTGCAGGACCACCGCCGATAATGGCGACAGCACAAATCCTCTCTTTACCTTCGAGCTGCGAAGTTAGTTCTTGTGTTCGAACTGTTCCCGAGAATATACAAATGAGAAGTAGCAGCTGTTTTTTCATGATATACCTATAGGCGGTTAAAGGAAGTTTGCGCAACTTGCATCTGCTGCTCAACGCGATGAATATCTGATCGCACCTTGGCTAATTTTGCAGGTTCGCTTCCCGATGTTGCAAGTGCACGCTCTTGATCCTGTTTGCTGGTAAGTATTGATTGCATGTGAGCAAGTCTCGTCTGAGCAAACTCTTTCTTTTGGACGTTATCCAAACTCACATGTGCTTGTGCGTAACACGCAAAGCCTAAGCAGGCCATTACTCGTTTCATAGTCTCCCCTTCTGCGTAATGTCTCATATCTATACTTATCCTAACAGAAGTAATGTACAATTATCAATATTTATTTTTACTAAATGAAATTTTTTTTCAAAAAGAGCTTGTCTGTCGGGGATTTTCTTGCGTCTCTTTCCTCGGTCATGAGACCACGAAATTGGAAGGCATGGCTATCTTGGCCCTTGCACAGTGCTTCCTTTTGCTTTTTTCCAATAGCTGACCAAGCGCCTGTTGCCTCTGAGAGGGTGTGATGAATTCCGCAAAGAAGATGTTCTTGGGCATTTCGACTTGAGGCGTATCTTTGCGTTGCCCCGTAACGGATCTGACTGATCTGTATGGTTTTTCAGCAAACAGATCAAATAAAAGGGCGCATTTGACGATCGGTAGTGTTGTACCTATAATGATTATCAGATGCAAAAATGGTATGAACAAATACGTATAACTGTGAGGAAATTTATGAAAAAGATAGTCTACACCGCTCTTTTGTCTGCACTTGTGCCAGTTGTGGTTTGTGCTGGTACTTCATTAAGTACGACTGATTCCAAAATTATACATGGAGTTCTCGGTACAACGAAGCTCGCAGCTGCAGTAGTAACAGGATTCCTTGCTCTTAAGGCAACGAGCTTGGTTCGTGATATAGATTTGAAGAATGATAGTTCTCTTCAGGTGTCCTTGGGCTACAAAGCTCTTCCCGCAGGTGCACGTCTAAATGTTGTGCGCCATAACCAAACTTTGACTCAACTGTTTAATCGTCTTACTCCCTTCACGCTGTATACCTATCTGACCTACAAGTTTGCTATGTCCGCAGCATCTTCTTTTAGGAAGATGAGGGGATCATCTTCATCTGAAGAAAAAAAAGAAACAGTAATCGCCTTAGAATAACGTGCGTTAAGGCCCTTTTGAGACCTTTTCGCATAATTGTCGCTATGGGCTTGAATGCAAGTCGCCTTGAAATAGGTATGAGAGGTTTTGGAAAATTGCGCTTCATATCTGAGGGCCTGAATTTGACGATCTATGAACCTCTGGTAAAGTAATACTAGGGTTTGACGGTCTATTTAATAACAAGGAGATGTATGAATACGCAAAAGCGTTCATTGAGCGCAGATGAACCAATTGAAGAAGTGCCTAAAAAGAGACTATGCAACGCGCTTCGAGGAGCGGGAAATGCTCTTGGAGCCCTAGTGTGTACAACTGGAGCTATTCTCACCGTAGGTCTATTTAAAAACAGTGTAGAGGATGGGAAAAAGCTGTCGAAAATGGTCATGTATTCCCCTGAATATAATACTCTTTTGCGAAACCACATTCTTGATGTTGTCTATTTTCCGCTCTTTGCCTATCTAGCCTATCGATTTGGCTCAGCTGCTCTAGCTTCTTTTAGCAAGATGAAGAAGAAATCTGTCGGAAAAAATGCTTGTTCGTGTGAGTAACTCCTGAAAAAGAGAGAAGCGATGCGCTATGACGAAAAAAGCTAAGAGTTTGTATGGGGGCCTGCTATAACCAAACAATTACTGCGCATGCTAATAGTTCAATTATTCTTGTTTTATGAATGAACTCAGTATGGCAGGGAGCTTCGGAATATGAAAGAACTTATCCAAGAGAGAAGAAGTCTCGTTTTCCCATGCTCCCAAAAAAGATTTGTGCCTGTGATCGGTGCGGAGTAGTTTAACCTGCCTCTATTTCTGTCATGTGTGCGGTGCTTGTAAGAGCTGCTATTAGCGTTATAATAAGAGATATACCGTAACTCTTATTTCCAGGAGAAATCTATATGAAGGGAATCCTTGTTGTTTTACTGATTATTGTATCGATTTGCTTTTACGTATTTTTTAAAAAAAAAAGTCGAGAAGATCGTCCTGTTATTCAGACCGTAGAAGAGATTGAGGGATTGTTTCCTAAAACTAAGGAACAAGTTGTACGCTTAACGACAAAAACAATAGATGAAACTTCAGCCCGATTACAGACTATTCTTGCTCTTCAAGATACTCAGCGAACGTTCGAAAATACGATGCGTGCTTTTGATAGGGCGGTCGAGCGCTTTCAGATTACATCAAGCATTCTCCAGTTATTGTCTTTAATATCACCTGACGAACAGATCCGCACAACTGCTCAAAGCGAACTTGTACGGTTAGGTGCTTTCTCAGTGGAGCATCTTTTGCTAAATCCTGCACTGTTTGCTGCTTTTTGTGCCTATGAGAAGCATCTTCAAGATCCTACTTTTTGTGCTCAAGAGTGTTTGGATGATGAAGAGCGTTATTTTGTAAAAGAGACACTTCATTCCTATCGACGAGCAGGCCTTCAATTGCCGGTTGAGCAACAAGAATTGATGAAGAAGATCAAGAACGAGATTTCTGAAAAAACAATTGCTTTTGAGAAGAATATTGCTGAATCGAATCGCAGTATAGCGGTGACGAAAGAGCAGCTGAAGGGTCTGGATGATGCCTTTATAAACTCTTTGAAGAAAAATGAAGAAGGGCTGTATGTAGTAGGTACCGATTATCCGACATATACAAGAGTTATGGAAGGATGTGAGGTGAGTGAGACTCGCAAAGCATTGAGTAAGCAGTTCTCACAGAGGGGCTACCCTGCCAATGAAAAGTTGTTAACGGAGATTATAAGATTGCGTGATGAGTTAGCGCACATACTTGGGTTTAAGAGCTATGCCGCCTATGAAATAGATGCAGAAATGGCATTGACACCTGAACGAGTCGAAACATTTCTTGCGGATATGATTAAACGCGCGAGACTTAAGGCGGCTCAAGAGGTAGAACTACTTAAAAAGGATCTTCCTCCTTCAGTTACCTTGACAAGTAAGGGTCAATTTCATCCGTGGGATCTTGCCTACGTAGCTAATTATTACAAGAAAAAGAATCTTAAGGTTGATGAGAATATGATATCTCAGTACTTTCCTCTTGATTACACGTTACCAGCATTGCTTGGTATTTACGAAAAATTCTTTGGTCTGTCCTTTAAAAAAATTGATGCAAGATCGCTGTGGCATCCAGATGTACAGCTTTTAGCTGTGTATAAGAAGGGTGAGTATATTGGAAGTGTACTCTTAGATTTGTTTCCACGACCTAATAAGTTTACGCATGCTGCTCAACTGGTAATCGTGCCAGCCATCTGTGAAAAGAATGGATGCTTCTATCCGTCAGTCGTATTTGTAGTTGCTAACTTTCCGCAAGGGCAACCAGGAAGTCCTACACTGTTAAAGAGACAGGATGTCATTACTTTCTTTCATGAGTTTGGGCATGCTATACATTCATTGCTCAGTCGGACTCAGTTGGCATCGTTTTCAGGAACAAATGTAAAAACGGATTTCGTGGAAACACCATCTCAGGCCCTTGAATTGTGGATGGACGATGCAGAAATTCTTAAGATGGTCAGTTCGAATGTTACGACGAAAGAGCCGCTCCCCGATGAACTTATTGCTAGCATTAAGGCGCTGAAGAACTTTGATTCGGGAGATCATGCACTTCGTCAGTTAATGTATGGTACTGCTTCCCTCTCCTATTTTGGGCCTGGAGCGAATAAAGATCCTTATGCATTATGGAAAGAGTATTCTCAGGAGTTTCGCAAGCATGTCGAGTTTGACCCTGATAATCACGGCTATGCTTCATTTGGTCATTTAATGAATTATGGTTCAAAGTATTATGGCTATCTCTGGTCGAAAGTATTTGCGGTTGATCTCTTCTATTATATTAAGCCTTATGGCCTATTAAATGCTGCTATTGGTGATCGCTATGCTCGGGAAATTCTTTCAAAGGGTGGTTCTAAGGAGCCGATGGATCTTCTAAGAGCCTTCTTAGGGCGTGAGCCAAATTCTGATGCATTCTTTAAGGACCTAGGATTAGAAGAGAAGAAGTAGGGAGAACATGGATAAAACGTTTAAAGAGCGAGTAATAGAAGTAGTACGCTCCATAAAGCCTGGTATGACCTTGAGTTATAAGGATGTTGCTATAAAAGCGGGTAAGCCACTTGCAGCACGTGCTGTTGGTATGATTATGAGTAAAAATAGAGATCCATTAACTCCCTGTCATCGTGTGGTAGGATCGGATGGCAAACTGCGTGGCTTTGCGTGGGGCCTCGCGAAAAAGCAAGAAATGCTGGATTTTGAAAGGCGAACTGGTACCTCATACAATGAGTCCAGGTAATACTTTCCCAGTAGCAGCTGAGGGGCGAGGAACATCGAACAATGTCGCAAGGGTGACGGGAACTTGTCGTATCGATACCGTTTTAGAAATCCTTTTTGTGGTGAATCGCTCTGCTTGGTAGAATATGAGTGGGACATGCGTATCATAGGCATATTCCGTAACGTGTGAAGTGCCCTTCGGGTACGAGTTAATAAGGGTGTAAGGATAGACAGAATAGAGAAGATCTCCACTTCTTCCCTTCCATAGTTGATGTTGAATTGTTGAATCAAGATCATACGATGGGATTGATGCATTCATGAGCTCATCGAATGTCCATGCTTTTCTGATACCTGCAATGCTCATAAGATAGTCTTTTATATCCTTAAAGATCTTCTTTTTTTCTGCACAACTGAGCGTGCTGAGCAGGCTCTGATTGAGATAGAATTGGGATGCGCTATAATTTTGTACGAGGCCTGCAATAGCATACTTTTTCTCAATGAGATCATTGAGCTCTTTTTGAAGATCCTTTTGGAGATACCGCCTTGCAATATCAAGACCTTGTTTTTGAAGAAGTTCAGGGATGGGCTGTACTCCGTGGTCAGCTGTAAGCACAAAGAGTACGTCCTTTTTATCAACCTTCGAATACACAAAGTCAATAAATGTCTGAAGTTGGCGATCGATATGGTAAATCATATCGAGGGTTGGCTGAGCAGCGGGCCCATAGACATGGGCAACCATATCAAGGCTACTTAAGCCAAGCCAAAGTAGGAATCGCTCATCATGTTTAAAGTTTTTGTCGATGCAGGCTTGAGCTAGCTGTAAGAGACGCTCATTTGCCAGTGGGGTGCCTTCATATGTTTCAGGAGTGAGCTGTATCAGTCGATTGAAAGGAGAAGGAAGGCTACTAGCGGAATAATTGTTTGCAAAGGGGAAATCATAGGCGGAGCACTTGTTTGGATAGACTGGTTTCCACATATATGCCTTTGTTTGTTTCTTTTTAAAAGCACGTACCCACTGTGGGAGGGTGCTAAAATAGGCTTTGCTTGACGTAAAGGTCTGTGTTTTACTGTCGTGCCAAATCGCTCTTCCGAGTCTTCCTGCCATTGTGATTGCCGCTCGTCCTTTCAATGAGAGTGACCAGACGGTATTCTTTGCGTGTTTATAGGAATGCAACATAAGCTGATCAGAAAAGGTATCTACAAGTATATTACGTGCTGATTTGCCATAAGAATAGAGTCCGGTAGGTGAAAACACTGCGGCATTTTGCGCAGTATCGCTATCACTTTCTACAGCTTCTCCTTTTTGATTGAACCATCTATTGCTTACAATGCCATGAACTGATGCATAGGTGCCTGTTGCCAGCATCGCATGCCCTGCGGCGGTACAGGGTGGACAGTGGTCATAGAATGCATTAGTAAAGCAGGTCCCCTGACGATACAAAAAGCCTAACCCGCCGGTCAGGTATGGATTGAGTTTTGGCAGATAATGTGCACTCAATTGGTCGACGACAATCACAATGGTCATGCGGGGAGCTGCCGCGAGTGATGCTGGTATAAGAACTCCGAGGATTACTGCAAATCGTTTCATAGTGGCGCCTTGTTATTGATGATAGTATAAGCCTAGCTTTTTGAGGCGGTCAATTTCAAGGATATGTTTAGGTGGATTTAAGAGTCAAAGCAGTTGACGTGTTGAGACTTGTATCTTTTTAATGACTTTGTTATTCTCGGGCTGAATAGTGAATCGTTGAAAGAGAACTTAAGAAAGGGGCTTTGTATGAAAAAGGTTCTAACTGCGTTAACTGTAATTGGATTGTTGCATTATAAAATCGCTTGCGGCATGGCTCAATCAACGGTGCAATCTGGAATGCTTTTATCTCAGATTTTTACAAATGCTAAACTTAAAGAACAATTGCTCTCTAAAACTAGTTACTTTCATGGTATCCCTCGAGATATAACCAAATTGGTATATGATTTTGTAGTAAAGTATTATGCGCAGAAAGCTGCTGATACGCTAAACTTGAGGTATGACGCTTCTGAGGCTGATGATCTATCTAGTAGCGATGATGATGAAATTGACGGTGTTAATCGCACCCAGCATATGATACAAAAGATAAAAACTGAACGGGCAACTGCTATTTCTAATTGTATCAATAAAGATTTTACGATGGATAATATTGAGCACGAGCTTCTGGCACTCGCAATATGCTCTTTCAATATAGAGGCAGTTACATATCTGATGGTAGTAATTGAGGATATAAATAAAGTCTTTGCCTTTGAGGCTACCCATCTGTTTTTTGAGAACTATAGTACCCTGTTTTCTCGCAAGAATCCCTATTTCAATAAGTTGGAGGGTTACAAAACGACGCATTTGCTTGCGGCTATGACAGCTGCTTATCATGCGGGCGTCGCCTGTGGGCTGAATGTTTTAATTGTCAGGCTGTTACTTGCTGCAGGTGCCAATATACATAGTGTTGATTGTAATGGAGATACACCTTTACATAGAGCATGTGGAGGATCTAGGAGCCTTGAGGTGATTGAGTTGTTATTAGAAACAGGAGCTTCAAAAGATATAAATAAGGGAAATGTGAGAGGCGATACGCCTTTGGGTTTAGCAACAAGAACCAAAAAAGGGGATAATAAAAGGTATAAGATTGAGATTAAGGATAAGATTATTCGGTTACTCTTAGCCGCTCGAGCTGATATTAATAGAGTTAGGGACGAAGACGCGCTCTATTTAGCAGCAAAGTTTGGAGATTCCGAATTAATTGAGGTGCTATTAAGCCGGGGGGTAAATAAAGATGCATTTTACGATCTTTGCAGAACTCCATTATCTATCGCAGTGGAAGAAGGTCACGTTGCGGTGGTTGATTTATTACTAAAATCCGGTGCTGATCCGGATAAGTCTAAGGATTACGATTCAAGGCCGCTCGTTATTGCGGTTTCAAAAGGCCAGCATGAAATTGTTGATTTATTATTGAGAGCTGGAGCAATTCTAGACACACCTGATCATAAGGAAGCATGGTTGTTCGCTGAAAGCGAAAACGATTTTGTAATAAGAGAAGAAGATATAGAATGCTCTAAAAAGATAACATTGTTGTCCTTAGCAGCAGCAAAAGGTCATGTGGCAGCGGTTGATTTATTATTGAAGGCAGGTGCTGATAAAGATGCAACTCATGATTTAAGAGAAGATCCACTCTCCCATGCAGCATTTAAAGGCCATGTATCAGTAGTTGATTTATTGTTAAAAGCAGGTGCTGATAAGGACAAAGCTAATTCTTCGGGATGTACGCCGATGTTCATTGCAGCAGAACAAGGCCATATAGAAGTGGTTGATTTGTTGCTGCATTCAGACGCTGATAAAGACAAGGCAAATACTTCGGGATCTACGCCGATGTTCGCAGCAGCAGAAAATGGCCATCTTGCAGTGGTTAATTTGTTATTATTGGCGGGGGCAGATAAGGATAAAGCTAGTAAAAAAGCGAGAGCATATCTTCGCTTTGGTCAATATGTTGTTGATTATCCTGGATCAACTCCGTTGTTCATAGCAGCACAAAATGGCCATGTGGCGGTTGTTAATTTGTTGTTGTCGGCAGGTGCTGATAAAAACGCTACTAATGATTTGGGAGAAACGCTACTCTTTATTGCGGCAGAAAAAGGCCATGAGGAAATGGTTGATTTGTTGTTGGGGCTAGACGTTGATAAAGAGAAGGAAAGTGATTCTGGAGAAACGCCGTTGGATAGAGCGTTATCAAGAGATTATTATGAAATAGCTAATATGCTGTTAGAGGCAGGTGCTGACTGTGTTGACTGTGCTCTGTATAACGCAGCTAATCAAGGTAAAGAAAGAGGGGTTGATGTATTGTTGAAAGCAGGTGTTGATGTCAATGCACCTGTCGAAAATGGAGAAACTCCATTGTACGGTGCTGCATTTGAAGGGTATGTATCAGTAGTTGATTTATTACTAAAAGCAGGTGCTGATAAGGACAAGGCAAATGATTTTGGAGAAACCCCGCTGTTCGCTGCAACAGAAAATGGCCATGTGGCTGTGATTGATTTATTGTTGAAAGAGGGTGCTGCTAAAGATAGGGCTAATGATGATGGAAAAACTCCGCTTTTCATTGCAGCAGAAAATTCGGATGTGGCAGTAGTTGATTTATTATTGAGGGCAGGTGCTGACAAAAACAAGGCTGCAAACAATGGATTGACTCCTTTGCTTATTGCTGTGATGCAGGACCATTTCGATGTGGTAGATTTGTTATTGAACTTTGGCGCTGATACGGGCATTTCCTGCGATGGTCTAAGTCCATTAGCAGTTGCCATGGAAAAGGGGCATGCGCGCGTGATTGACCGTCTGCGTTTAGCCCAAGCAGAAACAGCTCGAACTGAGATAGAAGTTGTAGATGTAGGTCATGGAACGGTACGAGTTGCAGAAGAAGCTGCTCAGAATTCTAAGCGGCAAAGAAATGCCTGCGAAGAAGATGTGGTTACTGGTATGGATGAATAGGTTGAGAGAAAAAAATTGGATCAATTGGCTGGTTGGAGATTCGCTTAACTCATAACGCTTATTGTTAGTGCAATGAAATGGTGGTATGGCCGAGGAAAGCTGTAACGTCGGTACATTTTCTTTTCACGTGTGCTTAAAGTTTAAACATTATTACCACACGTAGATTGAACTATGCGAGACATTAGTCTTCTCGAATTTGTGAGTTACAAAAAATTAGTTGAGCGAATGTATTTAACGCGAGTTCGATGAAAAATTAAAAAAATCCAGTTTAAGGCGATCGAGTGAAGCCATTGACTAGTTTTATCTAAAAAAGGAGATGCTAATGGATCTAATTTTATCTTAAAAACTTCGATATATAAGCCATTATTTAATTACATCCTTAAAAAAATTACAATTCACCCCAGTTGCATGGGAATTATGGATTACTGAGGGGTAAGAAATGAGATAAAAGCATGCTATTTCATTGTAGCTATAAGTTGCTTATAATAAAGCTTTGTTTAAAAATTTACTTGCATGCTCGTAAGGCGGCATGCATCTGTGCTTGGAGCTATTAGTCGGTTTCTTGTACGGAGTCAAAGCTACCAAGAAAGTTTCGACCTTTAAAAAATACTCTTATTGGGCTTGGGCTATTAGTTCTATGTTTACTTTATGGCCCACCTTCTGCTTCAGAGATAAAATGTTTTGGGGCTTTTCTCCTTTTTTCGCTCATTCTGAAGCTCCGATTTACACGATCAATGCCTAAAATTAACCTCGTTGAGTCTGGTGCTGGGCGTCTCTTCCCATGCGTGATCTGCGTTAGTGTTATTTGAAAGAATGTGGTATAGTGAGAGATATATACATTTGCAAGGGGGTTGGACACTATGTCGGATCTACATAAAGCAGTTGTTTTGCGAACTGCTTCAGCCTATAAAAAGCGTATTACTTTGCTAGATGACCAGTGTGGGAAAATTGAAGCACTGGCTTTTACGAAGCAGCCATTATTTCATGGAGCAATGATTTCCTATTCATTAAAAAAGAAGGGAACTGCGTATATGCTTACCGACGTTCTGCTTCTTGATTCACCCTTATACTGGGCACGAGAAAACTTTTTGTTTTTTCATCATGTCCTTGAGTTAACGGATTGCTTATTGCCATGGGATGAACAAGCGGGTGGACTCTTTCAGCTTCTTGAGCTTTTATATACTCATCCACAGCAACTTGAATCACCTCGAGCTCAAAAAGTATTTTTATATCATTTTTTCAGAAGGCTTGGTATGTACCCTGAGTTGAGGGATGAGACTCTTGAATCATGGATCCGTTCGTTTTTAGAGGAATCGCATACGTTTCAAACAGGAACCTATTTTGCAACAGTGGATAGCTATGAAGAGACTGTGTAAACTTCTTATCTGTTTATTTGTCTATGCAGGACCGCTTACTGCTTTATCACCCTTGGTGTCTTTTTTTGAGAAAGAATGGGAAACTCCTCAGACTTTTGCTCAACATATTGACCATGATATAGAAGTTTTAAAAAAGCAGAGAGGTGAAGTTGAGAAGAATCAGGTGCGCATCAAAGGGCAACTTGATGAAGTACAGAAAAAACTCTCAAGCTATAAAGAACGAGCTCAGAGAGTGCGTGGAGTTGAGCTCGAGTATGTAAATCAGCAGTTAGCTCTTGCAAATAAAACTATTCAAGTGCTCAATGAGCTGAAGCAGCTCTATCAAAACTTTACTGGTATCTATGATGATCATATTAAGCTCTTACAACAGTATAAACAGGATCCTGAATGTAAAGCTTGTGGATTCTTAGTCGAGCCTAAATCGATTTACTCGATCGATGATTATCAGCAGATTAATAACTCAGTATTGCGATTCGATGCTGAGTTAAAGGCGCTCGAAGAGCGTCTGAAAAAACTCTCCCTCGATAATGAATCACTCAAAAAGAATGTCAGTCTTGCTCGGCAGGAACTCGAAGATAAAGAGCGAGAGCGACGAGAACTTAAAAAGGGTACTCTCACTGATGAGCGCATAGAGCGCAAAAAACTTACTTCCTCACAGTTGGGAGCTCTTCTTGACGCAGAAGAGCGATTGCTCGGATTTAAGAAGGAACTTGCAGAGGCATTTCTGAAAGAAGCAGATGCAAAGGCTCATTTTACAGAGCAAAGTATAAAAGTAACTAAAATCTTGCTTGAACTGCTCGAACAAGATGAGTTGCAAATCAGGCAGGAATTGCGGGTCGATAAAAAAGATATAGCAGCAGCAGATGCAGCCCTTAAAAAGACTGTAGCACAATCGAATCGTACACAAGAAGAGCTTGGAAAGGCGCTTGAGGGATTGAATGAGCTAAGAAAAAATGAAGTGAGTCAGTTGGAAGCACTTCAAAAACAGTTGAAGCTGAGCAAAGCGGATGCTGAATCTTTTACCAAGTGGCAGTACCAACCGAGTACCATTGCAGAATGGAAGGCTCTCGAGCTTGGGCGTATAAATAATGGTATTGTCTACCATATCGATATAGCAAAAGATATCATTTTTGCCAAAATTGCTCAGGAAAAGCAAAAGGTTACCGAACAAGAACTACAGAATCAGCGCATCCATTCGTGGCAGGGGCTTACAATGGGTGCCTTTGATGGTTATTATCAGCATGAAGCTTTATTAAAAGAGATAAAGAAGTATGAAAAGTTAAAAGCTGACATACAAACAAGCTTGGGATCGTTGGAAGACAAGCGCGTTGCTGCCGTTGCGGTGCTTAATCAATATTCTGCGCTGCTCGATACGATAAAGGCGCGCATCGAGAGTTTTAAAGAGCAGAAGGACACAACGTTTAAGGGCAATCCAGAATTATACACCATGGTAGCACATATGCTTGCAAAAGAAGTCGGGCCACTTGCGCAAGAACGCAAAGAAGCGATTGCTCAACTCTTGCAACTGTATGATACAATGAGCACGAGCTTGAGTATAACGGGCAAGAATGTAGATGCGATGCTGGATGTCTTGAAAGCTAAGTCACAGTGGGGGAGAGCTCCTTCATTGCTTAAGAGTGTGAAGAAGTTTATTCCTGAGCTAAGCAATTTTGTGAACTATGTATTTAATGGCAAGCAGCTTGGGGCAAGCATTGAACGCACTCAGAAGTCAATAAGCGACTCATTTATTCGTCTGAAGAAGCAGCCTTGGTCTTTCGTGCCACTAATACTTTACGTACTCATACTCATCCTGTTGTTTTTTGTGATGCGTATTTTGTTCATTCACTTTGTACCTGATTGGGTAATGAAGGCCCTTCCTCGGTATGCATTGCATCATATGTTCTTGTATATATGGATTGTACTGCTCTTTTTAGTGCGTTATCAAGTCATAGATCGCTATATGGGCGTGCTATTTTATCTTCTTTCGATCCCCTTTTGGTTGTACCTGGCATCTCGTCTCATTGGGTATTGTAAGGCGGTCAATTCAGAGCGTGGATATTATTTTGCATCAAAGCACTATCAGCAAAAGTTTTTTAGGGTATTTTCGATTTTGCTCTATGTATCTCTCGTTATTCTCTTTGTGAGAGAGGCATTGTTACTCGCCTTTCCTAAGTCGGATGCTCCGCGTACGCTTCTCGCATTTAATTTTGTGCTCTTACAGATTTCTCTCATTTTAATGCTTTCGCGTGAGCAGGTGCTCAGCTTTATTCCTCGTACCAATAAGCTGTGGGAATGGTTATCTGAAAAAGTAGCCACCTATTATTATCTTTTTTTAGTGCTCACTATTTTTCTTATTGTTATGAGTAATCCCTACATAGGGTACGGTCCCCATTTCTTCTTTGCAGTTACGCGGCTCGTCCTTATTTGCCTCTTGATACCTCTGTTTATTAGCATTCATAGTTATGCTAAGCAGTGGTTCTCTTCGCTCTTCTTTTATTCAGATGATGAAGGTATGAAGGAGCGATTTAAGTATGGGCGAACGCTCTTTGGCTTTTTTATCATAGCAAGCTTTTTCTTTCTGAGTATTTGTGCAGCTATCATTGCAGCTAATATCTGGGGCTACCCTATCGGTTTCGAGGAGATTGGTGCCTGGTTCCACAGGGATATTTATTCCTATAAGAATCCAGATACCGGAAGAGAGGTTGGTGTCAATCCGATTCACTTTGCCAAAGTCTTTCTCTATTTCTTCGGGGGGATAGTCCTTGCAACTCTTATTAATAAGTTTGTTTTGCGTCGTCTTTTCGATCTGCTGCTTGTAAATGTTGGCGTGCAAAGCGCTTTACTTTCTCTCACCCGGTACTTGATTATTATTCTTGCCATTATTTTTGGTCTACAAAGCATTGGTTTGAGTCATTCACTTTGGTATGTCTTTGTACTACTTGGTGGTCTTGGGGTTGCTGGTAAGGAGATTATTACCGATTTTATTGGCTACTTTGTTATTCTTATCCAGCGACCGCTTAAAATAGGAGATTTTGTGAAGGTTAATGAGGAAGTAACTGGTGTTGTTCGCCATCTTACCCTTAGATCGGTTATTCTCAGACGTAATAATAGCGTAACGGTCATTATCCCTAACTCATTCGTTATGACAAAAATGGTTACGAACTGGAACTATTCTCGGAACTTCTTTGCCTTCGATGATATTAAGATTATTGTACATTATGGAGCTGATCCTTATAAGGTGAAAGAGCTCATGCTCGATGTTTTAGATAAGAATATTAATATCCTCAAAAACCCTGCTCCGATCGTACGTCTTGAAGATTTCATGGACAACGGATTTCAATTTATGGTCCGTGGCTACTTAAGTCCCGATAAGGTCTTAGATCAATTCGATATTGCATCCGACGTTCGATTGCAGCTCGTGCGTACCTTGCGTGCCAATGGCTACGATATCGGTTCTCCTACCCGCTTTGTGAAGGTTGTGCAGCACAAGCCCGATGAGCCAGTGAGCCCGCAGTAAGCTGATGACGAAGATTGTTCAGCTCATGAGTGAAACTGCTGATTGTATGATACTATTCTCTGATAGCAATGGGAATGGTGGAGTACGGCGGAAACCGATAGGAAAAGAAGTCGAATCAATATTCCGTGTTTTAGGGGAACATCAAGATCTTGCCCTTGATTTGTTTTCGTCGGTTGCCGCCTCTTTAGTTTTAGACATTGTGCTCAAAAAAGTTTTCATTTGCAAAATGATGCGAAAAATGCAACAATTTGAGAATGAAAACTTTGCATTCCTAACTTGGTAGCGAATGACAAATACTTCTTCTCGAAGAAGAATGCTCTCATAGATCTTGGTATTACCGAGAATCAATTTCGTTATCAAGCCGACAGACTTTGCAAGGCCTTCGCACCAATCTGTTTTTAGCAATTTCTTTTCAGATTACATGTCACTAAGAGCTTCTATGAGAGTTTGGGTATACTAACTTTCTCGGTCTTTTGCATTCTATCAGTGATCTCAAGCTATGGCTGCCTACTTAAAAGTTTTTATTTGCAAAATGATGCGAAAAATGCAACAATTTAAGAATGAAAACTTTACATTCCTATATTCAAAACTTAGTAGCTCATGGCAAATACTTCTTCTCGAAGAAGAATGCTCTCATAGATCTTGGTATTACCGAGAATCAATTTCGTTATCAAGCCTACAGACTTTCCAAAAAAAGGAGCTTGCGAAGACTGATACATGGGTTTTACATGATTGTTCCCCCGGAATATCAGGCGTTAGGGTCGCTCCCTTTGCCGTGGATTATTGACCCGCTTATGCGTTATCTGGAGAGGAACTATTACATAGGTCTTCTTAGTGCGGCATCACTTTATGGGGCGACAGAACAACAGCCCATGACATTTCAAGTAATTGTTGATAAAGCCCTCAGAACTATTAAATTACCACGCGGCACCATTGATTTTCATGTCAAAAAAAATTGTATTAGCTCTGCAATAGATCATATTGCGGTGCCTACAGGATATGCGAATATATCTACAAAGGAACAAACAGTTATCGACCTTGTACGCTATTATACCGTTTCAGGCGGCCTCAGTAACGTTGCTTTAGTCTTGAAGGAACTTGGCAAGGAATGTAAGAGAAGTGAATTTGAAAAAACAATTCAGAGAGAAGAGACTACTGGATCGATTCAGAGGCTAGCGTATATTCTTGATCTTCTCAATTATAAGGCACTTGCTCGTGTAGTTGAGCATGAACTATCGAAAAGAAATCACTTTTTTATTTATCTGCGTCCTGATGTAACTGAAAAAATGGGTGAAAGGATTGCTCGCTGGAAGGTGATCTTGAATGATTATGTTGAGTTATCTTGATATTGCTTTTCCCCATCCTATAATGCACACAAGAAGTTTTGGGTTATGGTGGATTCGAGAACTCCTTGTAATATTTACTATGAAGTGTGGCGGATATGAATTGCACTTTGCAAACATTATTTGGAGTATAGGTGGTCAATTAACTTTAACGGTCGCGGTCAATTAAGTTTAGCGCTTTTATGAAGAATCAGAGTTCATCAATTGCTCCTGGTTATTTTAATATGTTTTCAGTCATAATACTATTAATTTCACTAAGTCTTTTTCTTTTAGCCTTAATCAGCGTAGCTTATGGCTTCACCTTACTTATCTTTGCTGCGCTTCTGAAGCTCGGTTCATTTATATTTATAATTGATGCATGATGTACAAGTCTGTCTATAGCAGCAACTGCCATTGTACTGTCGGGAAAGATCGTATCCCAAGTTCCAAAGGCTTGGTTCGATGTTATGAGAATGCTCTTCGACTCATATCGATCTCCAATTAGTTCAAACAAGACACTTGTTTCTGCTTCATTTTTCTTCACATAGCCAAAGTCATCAAGAATGATCAGATCAAACTTTTCTAGCTTTTCTAAAGCGTCCGAGAGCTTGTTTTCAAGGTACGCCAATTGCAGCTTTTGAACAAGAGCTGTAGTTCGAATAAAGAAGACACGTTTGCCAAGCTCAATAAGCCTTCTGCCAATTGCTGCTGCTAGATGAGTCTTGCCAGTTCCGCTTGGTCCAAAGAGCATGAGATTGCGAGCTTGGGTAACCCATTGAGTGTCTTCTGCAAAAGAGCTTATCTGAGCGCCAGTTATTGAGGTAAGATTTGCAAAGCTGAAGGTATCAAGAGTCTTGTTTAGTGGCATCTTCGCCTCGACTAGATGTCTTTCTATTCGCTTTGAATCTCGTGTTGCGAGCTCCATGTCGCAGAGCGTGCCTAAGTATTGAGGGTAACCCCAACGTTCTTTCACAGCTTGTTTTGAGACATCTTGCCAACAGGAGTTCATAGTGTTTAAGCGCAGTTTTTTTAGTAATAGTGGAACAGTTTCTTTGGTAATCATTCTTGTCCTTTAAAGCCAGGAATTAGCTCATTGAATCGATTAATGTGAATTTCAGGAATAACGATATCAGGTACTTTTGTTGCTTGAGATTTGAACATGCTTTGCAGGCTGCTCAGTTTAAGTTCTGTCCCATGTTTTATGCGATCAAGAATCTCAATCGAAAGCTCCTCTTGGCAATTTTGAATATAGGCTAGATGCAGTATCCCAACGATGAATCGCGCAGCTTCTCGCAGATTCATCGTACTTTTAATATGCTCCCAAATCTTCTTATAGCTCTCTGTAGGCAAAAGATAGTCGCGATATGCGTATCCAGGGAATGCTCCTGGTTTTTTTGCTAGCCACTCAATAACATGTCTATAATCTATATTGTGAGCCCGCTTCCCTTTTTGAGGAATAGGCATACGCGTCAGAGTAATAACATGTGTAGCGCCAAGGTAGCATTCAAGCTTATCATCATACAGCTTGATATGGAGCACCTTACCAATCAGCTTGTTAGGAACAGAATAAATCACTCTCCTAACAACAATCACACTTGACGATGCTACTACCGCAGTGACATCATCATACTCAATTGCTCGACCTTCAGGCAAAGGTCTCAAATGAGCTCGTTCAATAGCAATTTTGCTTGCATTCTTAAGATTGAGCTTTGCTGCCACACCTTTAACAAATGCCCGGTACTGCTCATATGAATCAAAGTTAATACTATCTCTTTTTATGAGCTCACTCTTTAACCGGTCTTTAAAGTGTCTATGAGATGACTCAATAGCTCCATTTTCATGACCTTTTCCTACATTATTACGTGTTGGCCTTACGCTATAATGGGCATAAAGTGCATTCATTCTTAGTGTAAGATCCTCTTGTGCACCATCCACCCGATTTTTAAACACCAATGAAAGATTGTCAGTCCTATGCTCTTCCGGAACTCCCCCAAGATCATGCCAGGCATCCTGAAGCCCTTTAGACATAACCACAAACCGTTCTCCTGTACCCCTAGAAACATCTACAAAGCGATACCCAGAAAACTGCAATCTATAATGAAAGATCTTATGTTCAAAAGGTTCACCAGCTATAGTCACTTTCATTTTTCGATCTTTAAACTTAATCAAGGTGAAATCAGATATTCCAGATTTGCCTGGCTGAGGTTTGGTTTGAGGAAACATTATCTCTTTGCCTTTTCCTTCGAGTAGTTTGTACTTTGCAATCCTTCGCCGGAATGTACGCATCTGTACCTCATTAAATTCGCCCGGATATTCCTCCTGCAGCATCTCAAAAATATGTGAGGCTATGGTGATTCCTCTTTCAAGAAGAGGTATCACAAAAGATTGCATAACCGTTTCAAATCTATCTTCTCGCGTCGGCTTTCCTTCACGTTGCTTTCTCTTTTTGTTTCTCCTTGCATGTGCAATATTACGACCACTGCTTTCCGCGATCCCAGCTTTCAGTGCTGCCATTCTTTTAGGCATACCGTTTTCAATATTTTCCATATAGTCATTTACCTGTTTGTCAGTTATTCTTTTTCCTGGCATGAGTTTCCCTTGGATTTTGTAGTTGAGTTACAAACTTCGTTGGCTTGCTCATGCCATCATACTTTTTAATTTAAAAGCGCTAAAGATAATTGACCATCACCGTTAAAGATAATTGACCGTTTATAATTTGGAGCTTGCTAACATTTTGAATTTCATTTAAAATCTCTTCTCGGGGCTTCATTTAAATATCTTATTGAAGAAGTTCGTTCTTTCCATCGAATATTAACTCAGATGAAGTCCAAGTAAAAAAATATAAACAAGGCTGATCGGAGAATTGATGATACCAAAAACTTTTTTGACTGAATGGACCCATGTTGTTCCATGGCAAGAAGAGCGTCAAGTAGAGCAAGATCTTATTATTACAACTGCTTTGCTTAGGTTGTATAGCAACCAGATATTAAGAAGCAAATTGGCGTTTAGAGGAGGGACTGCACTTAACAAACTGTTCTTCAAAAAACCTACGCGATATTCTGAAGATATTGATTTGGTACAAATAGTTGGGGAGCCAATTGGGACGACTACTAAACTCATCAGAGAAGCCCTCGATCCATTCTTGGGAGAGCCGTCACGAGATGCATCTTTTGGTTGTATTACACTCACCTATTGTGTGATGGGTGAAGATGGATGGCCTCTTAAGGTTAAAATAGAAATTAATACGCGAGAACACTTTTCCGTGCTTGGATTCTTGGAGAAACCATTTCTAAGTTCATCATCTTTGCATCCTGGCGAGGTTATTATTTGTACATATTACATCGAAGAGCTTCTCGGCACAAAGATGAGAGCTTTATATCAGCGACGCAAGGGGCGAGATTTGTATGATTTAGATGTGAGCCTTGCCGCAATGCCATCGCTTGATCTTGATTCTATAGTGCATTGTTTTGTTCATTATATTGATCATGAGAATCGACGTATCTCAAAAGCGCAATTCCTAGCAAATCTGGAAGCAAAATTACTCAATAGTGAATTCAGGAAAGATACTTTACCGCTACTGCCCCGCGATGTTTTGTTTGAGCCAGATAAAGCATACGAGAACGTGAGAAAGCTTTTGATTGAAAGATTATAGTCTTCATACTATTGCGTTTTTGTGAGTAAAGTTTTCATTTGCAAAATGATGCGAAAAATGCAACAATTTGAGAATGAAAACTTTTCATTCTTATTAGCACATGGATATTAGCGCCTACTTCGCCTAACAGTTTAACTACTTCTTCCTGCTTTCGATGAATAGCTGTAAAGAGGCATTTGCTGCTTTAACTCAACTGTCAAGCTGAGGAGAAACGATCGCAGTAAGTTTGTAGGCAGAATGTGAGCTTTTTTTTGAAATATCAGTCCAGCCGGGCTAGTCCCTTTTTTTTGCTCAATTCGAACATCCATCGAAAGAAGAGAAGGCAGAGGGTAAAATACAGAGCATTCAATGTAAAGCTCAATATCATGGGTTGAGCGAGCAAAGTTCCCGTTTGCAGCCGATGACGCATAGCCTCAAATACATAGGTCATAGGGAGCGCTTTACCAATAGTTTGAATCCAGGGAGGAAGAACGTCAAGAGGATAATAGATCGCGCAGAATGGGGCAAACACCCAGCCAACGGTGAATACAAAGTCTTGCGCTTTCAATCCCCAGTTAATAAGCAGGCCGCAGATGAAAAAGCCTATGAACCACCCTGCAATCAAAAGTGAGAGCATGAAGGGAATGAGGCTCCAGCCGAGTAGAAGGATATTAATGCCATACAGGAGATAAGCGATGAGGGCACAGCAGCCTAGTACAAGGATCATATTAACTACCCCTAATATCATCATTGCGATAACCCATTCATTAAATGACAAAGGAGAAGAAAAGAGATTTACTACATTATGGTTTAACAGTTCTTCAAACAAGCCCTTGGCAATTTCGAGGTTGACGCGAAAGACGATCTGCCAGAGTATAAGTCCGGTGAGAATCATGGCAACAAGATTAGGCTGCCCGCCAGATTGTTGCATCCAGACACTCGTTATTCCCCAGAGCACAATATTTAAAAAGGGCCAATAGAGCACGTTCAAAATCCGATCGAGCCGGCGAAATGTTAATAAGAAATGGCGGCGTACAATAGCCATAATGCGATGCAATTTCATCCGTCCCTCGCGATAGAAAGGAAATAATCTTCAAGTGATGGCTTATCGATTGAAATCTGCTGATATCGTATACCTGCTTGTGCAAGCTGTATAAGGAGCTGCGCAATCTCGTGCTCTTCCACTGCAAGAGAGATACTATTTCTCTCAGTTGTAAAGGCTAAGGAGTGCTTCTGAGCAAAGGAAATGAGGCTATCGAGTGTGTCTGTGGTGAGGGTTATATGTGCATGGGACACGCTCAGTGCTAAGTTCTGCGGAGTATCGTTTGCTATAATTTCTCCGTTCTTAAGGACGAGGACTCTATTGCAGATTTGAGACACTTCATCCATATTATGAGAGGTTACGAGGAGAGACACTCCTTCTTCTTTCTGCTGCTCTAGAATAAAGGCTCGTACTTCATGAGCAATATCTGGATCAAGTGATGCAGTTGGTTCATCGAGCAATATGATACGTGGCGAAGAAATGAATGCCTTTGCAAGCATTACTCGAGTCATTTGCCCGGCAGAAAGGACTCCGGTCTCTTTATCTGCAAGGTTCCACATGCCAAAGAATTTGAGGAATCGTTCTATTTTGTGTGCTCGTTCGTGAGAAGGGACCCCATACAGTTGGGCATAGATATCGAGGTTTTCTCTGACTTTAAGTTGCCCGGGTAGCCGTACATAACTGCTTGCAAATGAGACCTTTTCGAGAATTTCTTCACGGTGCTTAGCGAGGTTTTTTCCAAAGTACTCGATTGTTCCTCCTGTAGGAGTAAGGACATTTAAAAGCATCTGGATGGTTGTTGTTTTGCCAGCACCATTTGGACCGAGAATGCCTACAACTTCTCCTGCTTCAACAACAAAACTGATCCCTTTGAGGGCAGTAAACGAGGATTCGCCCTGAGAGGGCTTGGAAAGCGGAAACTGTTTTGTAAGGTGTGTTACACGTAATAAAGGATACATAATACTCTAGTATCGCAGATTTTACAGATAGTTGAAGCTTTTTCAGATCAGTTGGTCACGATCACGCACGAGCAGAGGTGTTAATCAATCTATCTGACAAGATTGTTCGACTTCCTTTTCGAGCCGGCATACATTTCACCCGAACAGATCTTTTTTCGAATGCTATGCCATAAGCGATAACGGTCTGAATGCCCCGTTGAGTGAGTTCCTGCTGGTAATTTTTGGCTAAAATTTGATCAAGAGCCTTTTGTGCTGCAGTTTCAAGTGTTTCCTTAGAATCCGACCATACCTTTTTAAACTCTATGATGATTCCTGGTGAGTGGATGTTTTTAGGGATGATCATGATGTCATATCTTCCCAGACCACTTTCTCTGTTTGATTTGATATCGTATGTGTCTTTAAGCATAACTAAGATACCAAGTACAAACAGATGATACCCCCGCTCAGGATCATCGTTTGTAATATCAAAAGCGCTCATACTATTTTCAATGAAACGTTGAAGAATGCGAGAAAAGGATTCGACATTTCCTTGAACGAGATCTATAAGTAGTTTTTGAGCATCTTCGGCCAGAATAGATTCGCGAAAAATTTTGGTAATTAAATCAGCGAGCATCCTCGCTATTTCTTTATTGGGAATAACAAGGAACCATTCGATTATATCACCTTCATTTCTATGCTGAGAATAAGTTACATACCCTGAATAAAGGAGTAGACTCCAGATAAGGTTTGGATCTGTATGCAAATCTGGAAATACGATCATTTCTTCAATTGTTTTAATAATTGGTTTATTCTGAAAAAGAAGCTCAAGATCAGCCTTCATTGATTCGGGGCCACCTCCAATGATTTTTTTAAGCAAGAGATTATCACTGGTCGCTGACCAGTAAGTGTTACAGAGGCCATTATGATCGATGCATTGAAGTACGGACCAAGGATTGAAAATTCCAGCTGTTTCGCCGAAAGTATAGCCGTCGTACCAGGCGCGAATATCATCCAGTTTAGAGTCCAATTCATAGTACGTTAAAAGCTCGTCTACTTCGGCTTGTGTGAAGCCAAATCTATCTGCCATTCTCGTACGAGTAATGTTAAAGACACTAAGATTGTTGAGGCCAGAAAAGATGCCGGCTTTTGCAAGCGCAAGATTGCCTGTTATTACGCCTTTTTCAAGGTAGCTTTGATCTTTGAGGGATTCTATTAAAAGTACTTTGACAAACGCTATGATCTCATCATAAAATCCATGGATATACGCCGTTTGAACCGGAATATCGTATTCATCGATGAGTAAGATAACTTTTTTCTCATGGTAGCGAGCAAGCATTCGCACAAGAAATTCAAGTGAATTTGCTAGATCAACTTCGGTAGCTTTTTCTTCACTAATTCGGGAAAAGCGATTCTTTTCAGTAGCATCTAAGGTTGTCCCATCTAGAATGTATGCATGCTTCTTAAATTCTCGTGCAATAACATATTGAAACATAGTTAGCATGCTAGCAACATTAGTCTGACTAATTGCTTTGAAGGTGATGAAGATTACGGGAAAAGTTCCCTGCAACTTATGATATTCTGGGAGTTTCCAAATCTCCGTATCGACAAAAAGGTGTGTATTGCTAGATTCCGCGATAGTATAGAAATAATAGAGCATTGAGAGATTGAGGGTTTTGCCAAAACGACGTGGACGTGGGACAAGAACTACTTTGCCACTCTCTTTAATATCTTTTAGAAGGAGTGTTTTATCTACATAGTAGTTATTGCCTTCTCGAAGCTCTTTATAGTCTGCGATACCGAGGGGAAGCTGCTTTTTCATTGTACATCCTTTATAAGATTTTCTATAATCAAGTATACGAAATAATCATGCATTCTACAAGATATTCTCAGGACTCTTCAGGCTGATAGATGGTTAGAAAGCTCCTGATAGAATCAAAACAGCTTAAAAATGTTTGCCAACCTTCTGCCATAATAAATCCAGGTTTAAAATGTATTGAGGGTGCTTGTTTGTCCAATCTGCCAGAGTTGGAGCGGTCTTGTATAACCTTAGTTTTTCTAATGGGATGACGGCTGAGCCTCTGTTCTGAGCCAAACTTGTGTAAATCCGACATCTAATGTAGAATTTACACAAAGAGAGGAAAACATGTTTAAAAGAGATATCTCGGCTGAGGTTCTAAATTCAGCCACCTATTTTTCCGTTATAGCTATCCTGGGGCCTCGTCAATCGGGGAAGACGACTCTGGCTCAACATCTTTTTCCCAATCATAGGTACATTTCTCTTGAAGACTATGATTTGCGAGAAGCTGCTAAACATGATCCGCGTGGATTTCTTCTAATCAATCAGAATGAAGCCGGTCTTATTATCGATGAATTTCAGCATGTACCAGAATTGCTCTCCTATATCCAGACGACTGTAGATAGGGAAAAAAAGCTGGGATACTATATTCTTACTGGGTCACAGAATTTTTTGATGAACAAAGCGATTACTCAGTCACTTGCGGGCAGGGTTGCTCTCCATACTCTCTTACCTCTGTCGATTCATGAACTTTCTGAAAATTACCTGCTTCAAGATCAGGTTGAATCCCTGCTTTACAATGGATGCTATCCTGCATTGTATTCGAAAAACATTCCTCCCGCTAAGCTCTATAAAAACTATGTTTCTACTTATATTGAAAGAGATTTACGTGATCTTTCCCAAGTGGGAGATCTTAGTACCTTTAAAAAATTCATGGGAATGTGTGCAGCGCGCATTGGTCAACTACTCAATCTCACTTCACTGGCCCGTGACTGTGCTATCAGTGATGCTACGGCCAAGCGCTGGTTATCGATTCTAGAAGCAAGTTATATCGTGTATCTGCTTCAACCGTACCATAATAATCTGGGTAAACGGTTGATTAAAACGCCGAAGCTCTACTTTTACGATACGGGTCTTGCATGCTCGCTTTTGGGTATCAAAGAAAAGGAGATACCCTTACATCCTCTCAGGGGGAGCCTCTTTGAAGCTCTTATTATTTCTGAGATTATGAAGTGGCACCTTAACCATGATGAGATACCAGACATCTATTTCTGGAGAGATAGCCATGGAAATGAAGTAGATTGTATTATTAAGAGAGGCAATCAGCTGATACCTATCGAAATCAAGGCAAGCTATACTGCAAGCTCCCATTTTTTTGATACTCTCGCATATTGGAGTGAGCTCTACAAGCAGCCTGAAGGATATGCTATATATGCAGGAGCTTCTTCCGATATCCGCCTTTATGCACGTCTTATGAGTTGGCAATCGATTGACCATCTCATGAAAGAACTTCCATGAGTGTCCTTTGTGTCGGGCTATAGCTGATTGTATGTTGTGAAATTTATGAACTCTTAATGCACTGGGGCTAGAATTTGATTGGCAGCCCTCCGCGCAAACACCGGCATTTTATTTTCTCGATCGGTTAGGGTCACTTAAGGTGATGAAGAGTAATCCTGTTTGTTGGTCAACTTTTCTAACTCATTTCATCGTTTTAACTGTAAAAAAAGAAAAAGAACCGCTCTATTAAGAAACGGTCCCTTTAATGAGGAGCATTTGTATTTACTTTGAGCCCATGTGCTTTATAAACTCTGATATCCGTTCAATGAGGTGCGTTTTTTGCATTCCCCATATGAGTAAACCTGCGCCTACCGCAAAGAGTACCCATTTGAAAATTGGAAGGAATCCAAGAGAAAAGAGTGCTAAAACTGCACCTGCTCCTATAAGAAGGTATCCTTGGAGTTCTGGATTTCTTCCGAGCATCCTTTCAGCTTTTTTTACATTCATATCTTTAGCGAGGCCATTCGTTACTTCCTCGTGTCTTTGTTGTGCCATTGTACTCTCCTTTAAGTAAAGTATAATTATCTCTATACCTTAAGTATATAAAAAAATTATATATAATTGCAATAAGAAATTAACTTTTTGTAAGAATCTGAGAAGATGAAGAGTCGCTATAGCCGGTAATGGGCCACGAATGAGAAAAATCGAGGTGAATATCTGTCAGTGGTTTTGCATTGACAAGAAGCCTGATGGTTTGTAGAGGAAGACCACTTGTACGGATAGTCCCGAGTAGTCCTTCAATCCAGAGTAATTTATCAAAGGTTGATTGTTCTTTTGCAAGGGGATTTCGGTCGAATGAAATGAAGGCTTCGGTTCCAGTCCGATCGATCATGGCCGATTGAAGAGATATTTTTTTGGGCATACGCCGGTCTTCTTCAAGGAGGCTCAGCCAACTGGTGACCAGATCTTGCAAGGTACGAGAGGCCTGCGCTGAAAAGAGTACCTCTTTTTCTTCAATGACCCATTTGGTTCCGTTCCAATAGGTAAGATTGACTGCTTTTCGATTTGCCTGCGAATGAAGGGGAGCAGAAAGGTGTGCAAACGGAAGTCGAATGAGTATGAGGTCATTATAGATGCCATAAAAGAGCATGCCTATAAGAAGCATACCACTACTGATGATAAGGTAGTGTACTGGTTTGATCATGAGTTATTTCTGCAGTAATGATTTGTTCAATGGAGCGCCTAAGAATCGGAGCCAGTTCTTTCCAGTCATCTTTTTTCTTAATACCAAGTTCGATGCCGATTGCTGGTGCACTTATACCTACGAGAGGTTTAAAGGGGATCTTCAGTGGAGGGTGACAACTCAGTTTAGCTGGTCGTTCTTCTTTCTTACAGCTTTCATACAATTGTTTTATAAAAGCGTCTGTTTTAGGTAAAGAGCTTTTATAGGCTTGGTCAAAGGGAAGTAATACAAGATCATCCGTTTTTTTAACCCAGAGATCGGTTGAAGGGTTGTACGTTAGCTGGTATAAAAAGAGTTTATTAAGCTTCTCTTTGTGTTCGAATACATTGAGACTGATATAGAGGTCTACCTTGAGACGATTTGCAAATGATGCATTCTGTAGTGGCTCAATGACCTCACCTGGAAACTTTGTAAGGATAATTCGCACTCCGGGGTTTTCGGCTTCAATCGTGCGTTTAAGCTCTTCTGCAAGCTGCAGAGTGATGCCGCGCTCAAAGGTGTCATCAATAGCTCGGCCCGGTTCCTTAGCGTCACCTGCTGGATCGATCATGAGAGTGAATCTAATTGGTACTATGAGAGGTTGATCTTGCTTGGTTCCAAAGAATGACCAACAATGTACAGCAACTGGTAGGAGGAGACTCAGCACAAGAGCTGTCAGGTGCGGTCTAAAAATCATGCGAATGAGGGTAATCTGATAGTTCATACTTATAGTATACCAGATGAGAGCTGATTTCAAAAGTGGGGTCGATGAAAAATTGTTGGAAGGCTGCATTTTTCATGCAGAAAGAACTTGGCAAAAGGAGCTCAGTCTTCTAGAGCGGCGAAAACTAGTTCATCATGCAATAAGAGGTTTTAACCCTGTTGTAATTCCGCAGATGCCGGGTTATAATTTTACCGCTGTAAATTAACCTTTTAATAAGGATGTTTTCTATGTGTAATAATTCCGCAGTTGCGATAGTTCTTGCCCTCTTTCTCTCAGGGCCGGTTAATGCTGTCGATCAACTCAGATGTGGTGCTTGTGGCGAGGTGGGTCGACTGATTTTTGATAGTGCAGGCGATGAGTTGTTTAAGGCAATTCGTAAAGGGGATGCCGAAGCTGTTGAGCATTTGTTGGAGGGAGGGATAAATAAAGAAGGCCGCTATGAGGGGATAACCCCGTTGTTGGCAGCGGTATGTAGCGGTCAGACAGAGGTGGTAAAAGTCTTGTTGACTGCGAAGGTGAATGTAAATGCCTGCAGTAAAGATGGTATTACACCTTTATTCTTTGCGGTACAAATGGGGTCTGAGAAAATAGTTAGATTGTTGCTAGCAGCCGGGGCTGATGTAAATTTGACTTGTGAACGAGGTTTTGGTCCACTGTTTAGCGCAGTCTCTAACGGATTTGAGAAAATAGTTATGTTATTGTTGGGAGCAGGAGCTGATGTAAACTTGGCTTGTTCTTCTGGTTTAAGGTCGCTGATGGTCGCGGTACGTAATAGATCTGAGAAAATAGTTGCTTTGTTGTTGAACGCGGGGGCTGATGTAAACTTGCCTAGTAATGGCATGAGTGCATTGGGTCTGGCAATATGTATGGGCGACACTAACATGGTCAAGGTTTTGTTGTCCGCAAAAGTGAGGGTTAATGTAAATGCGCGTGGTAACAGTGGTCAAACTCCGCTGGTTTACGCCGTCTCTGACGGACTCGTAGAAATTGTTAAATTGTTATTGGATGCTGGGGCAGATATAGATGCTGCAGATAAAAATGGTTTAACGCCTTTATGCATAGCAAGCTATAAGGGTCATGAGAAAATGGTGAAAGTTTTGTTAGCAGCAAAACCAAAGCTAAATCAGGCGACGAATGATGGTCAAACGCCATTGTTAATTGCAGCTACGAAAGGACATGACGAGATAGTAAAATTGTTGTTGAATTCAGGTGCAGATGTGAATGCAGCTGAAAAGGAAACTGGTTTAACACCTCTGCTTTTAGCAGCAAGCCTGGGTCATACAAAAGTAGTTAAGATTTTGCTAGACGCAAAACCAAATGTAGATCAGTGCTGTGGTGAGGCAACACCATTGATAATCGCATCGAGTAAAGGCTATGTTGAGATAGTAAAGTTGTTGCTGGCAGCAGGGGCAGATGTAAATGTCAGGGGAAGTGATAGCATGACAGCTTTACATCATGCAGTGGCAAGGGAGCATGCACAAGTAGTTAAGATTTTGCTAGACGCAAAGCCAAATCTAAATCAGATGACGAGCGACGGTCGAGCACCATTGATGATCGCAGCGATAAGAGGCTATGTTGAGATAGTAAAGTTGTTAGTGGCAGCAGGGGCAAATGTAAATGTCAAAGGAAATGATGGCATAACATCTTTGCATCTAGCAGCAACGCTAGGTCATGCAAAAGTAGTTAAGGTTTTGCTAGACGCAAGAGCAGATGTAAATCCACTCACTGACGGGGCAACACCATTGATACTTGCAGTTATGACTGGTCATGTAGAGATAGTTAAGCTGTTGTTAAAAGCTGGGGCAGATGTAAACGTGGTGTATAAAAAAGGTACAGCTTTGGGTATAGCAGTTCGCAGCGATGATGTAAAACTGGTTAAGGTCTTGTTGACTGCAAAGCCGAATGTAAATGCTGCCGATAATGATGGTGTAACACCTTTATTTGAAGCAGTATCGAATGGCAACGTACAATTGGTTAAAATGCTCTTGAATGCTGGTGCACAGGTAAATGCTGCCATTGATGGAAAGACGCCATTGTTCGAAGCAGCGTCAACGGGACAAATCGAGATTGTTACATTGTTGCTCGCTGCAGGGGCAGATATAAATTTGACTTCTAAAGCTGGTGTAACGCCGCTGGCAGTAGCTGAGCAAAATGGTCATGCAAAGATAGTTGCGCTGCTGAAAAATAAAAGAGCAAAACGGCGGGGATAATCCAAGCCTTTGCATTAACTAGTCAGATTGATTACCGGAGATTTTTTCTATGAATACTTTTAGGTTGATTAAGGCTCTTACGCTCCTTACATTTGGGATTGCGCAAGGAGAAGAGCTTGCACCCACAATCCATCAGGCAGCATCTACAGGCAATGTTGAAGCAGTTAGGCTCTCGATACGCTCAGGAAATAGTATCAATACAGTTGACGCTCAAGGGTTTACTCCCTTGCAACTAGCAGCGAAAGAAGGTCAGGTAGAAGTAGTTAAATTGTTAGTGGACGCAGGTGCATGCCTGAGTCTAAAAAGTCTTCTGAGAACCGATCCTTTGATCATTGCGATATACTTGGGCCATATTGAAGTCGTTAAGGTTCTGTTGAATGCAGGAGCAGATATACATTCGACTTGGTGGTTTATGACAGCGATACATTGTGCTGCTGCATATGGGCATACTGAGATAGTGAAGTTATTCCTGGCTTCTGGGGTAAAAATAGATGCGATCGACGAGGTTTGTAGGACTTCATTGCATTGGGCTTCTTTATATGGCAAGGTTGAAACAGTTAAGTTCTTACTGGCTTCTGGCGCGGCGGTGAACACGATTGATAAGTTCGGTACTACGCCACTTAAATGCGCTCTTGAAAACAACCATTTTGAAGTGGTTAGGGAGCTTCTGGTTGCAGGAGCAGATTTACAAATGGGACAACCCAAAGCCAAAGTAAGTATCGAAGATTACACGAAGGTAGTTAAGGTGTTGTCAGCTGGACCAATCGAAAGAAAAGTTATGGCTCGGCTTGGTTGGACTCATTTGCATACAGCAGTCGCAACTCGAGATATTGGGGCAGTTAAAATGTTGTTAGCTGCTGGCGCTGATACAATGGTTGCTGATTCATGTGGTTGGACTCCTTTGCATATCGCGGTTGCAAATCGAGATGTTGAGGGAGTTAAGGTATTAGTGAATGCGGGAGCGAACGTCGATGCTCTCATTGGTACCTGGTTACTAACTCCCTTGAATTTGGTTTCTTTATCGGGTGACACTGAGATAGCCTCTCTATTGCTCGGTGCTCGAGCAGATGTAAATCTGTCCGATAATAAAGGCCAGACACCCGTGTATAAGGCAGCTTGTAAGGGGCATACTGAAATGGTAGAGATGTTGTTGAAAGCAGGTGCCCGTGTAAAAGATACATATTTAGAAAGTTCACCGTTACATGAGGCAGTTCGGCACGGATTTACTCGGATAGTAGAGCTATTGTTGCAGGCAGGAGCGGATATAGATTCTGTTGATAGAGATGGTAAAAAGCCATTGCATGCTGTTGCTTCAAGAAGTTCTAATCTTAAAGTTGCTCAGTTATTGTTTGCGGCGGGTGCAGAAGTGAATGTGACTGATAACTGGCAACATACGCCATTACATGATGCTGTCTTATATTGCAATGCTGAAATGGTTGATTGCTTATTAGCCGCTGGAGCTCAGGTAAACATGGCTACTAAATGGGGAGGACGAACCCCATTGCATGAAGCAGCAAAAAATGGCAACGTTGAGATTATGAAATTGTTGCTTGATGCAGGGGCAGACGTAAATGCTACAGAAAGCTCTAAGGACACACCGTTGCATGAAGCTGCCCAATATGGCCACATTCAAGCAGTTTTGTTGCTATTAAAGGCTGGTGCAAGCGTAAATGCAAAAAATAGTAATGATAGCTCCCCTCTAATAGCTGGGGTAGGTACAAAGTTCGCTCATGTTGAGATAGTTCAGGCCTTGCTTGCGAGTGGAGCAGATGTAAAAATGGCAGACACTAAGAGAAGAACAGCTTTGCATCACGTTGCCCTTGTCGGCGAACGTGATACATTAACAGTAGAATTGCTCGAGGAAAATTGTGTTGCTGCAGTCGCTCAGTTATTGCTGGCAGCAGGTGCACGGCTAGATGTTACTGATTATGAAGGGAAAGCCCCGCTAGACCTGGCAATTGAAGGTGAACATGCAGAGATAGCTAACTTGTTTGCGCAAGCAGGAGCAAAGCCGAGAGTATAAATGAGTTATCCTGTACGGAAGGTATTCTTTACTTTAAATATAAAAATGGCATCGCGGCTTTCTATGTAGCAGCATAGAGGGGTCACGCGAAAATACTCAAGGCTTTGCTCCATGCTAAACCAAATGTAAATCAGTTCGTGATCTTATTAGTCAACACCTATTGTGGTCTGTATCGAATTGCCTGATCATACATTTGATGGCGACGCACTATGCTGATGCGGTGTACATTGAGTACCCAATGTTCGGCACAAGTTGTGCTATATATTAGTATCTTTGGCTTTCAAAAGTGCTTAGCCATATGATATCTTGAAAGTGTCACTCTTCAATCATGACACTACTGACCGCTTAGGGAATGAGATAGTGAGCCTGTCGGAGGATGCTCTCATCCGCCAATTTTTAGTGAATTTGACAGATAGAAATAAAATAGCTATTCTTAATAAGAGCTTTATTAAATGCGTAAAATGAGGATAATTCTATGTATAACAAATGTAAGTTGCTTATACCGCTCATGTTACTTTCCTCTGTTGCCCTTAAAGGAGCTGAGCATGAGATGGGTTCTGAAAATTCATCAATGTATGCGATGGTGACAACCGGCAATGTTGCCGGAGTTAAGAGATTGTTGGCCCACGGAGCAGATGTAAATGAACCCTTTGAAGATGGGTTGACACCGGTATGTTCTGCTGCAGCCCTTGGTCACGTTGATATGATTAGATTTTTGCTCGGGCAAGGAGCAGATTTGGCTGATATATATGGATACTGCTATCCATTGAAGTTGGCAGCACATCATGGTCAGGTTGAGGTTGTTAAATTCTTACTAGAGGCTGGGGCACGGGCGCAAACGTCGAATGGTAGAGAATTCAAGCCTCTGGAAATGGCAATTGCTGCGGCTCAGGTATTAGAATTTGCAGGGAAAAATCTAAAAGGTGCGGCTCATAGTTGCTACACTGCACTGCATTGTACGGTTCAAATGGGGCAACTTGAAGAGACCAAGCTATTACTGTCTCTCGGGGCAGATGTAGAAATGCTTGATTGTGATGGGTTCACGCCTTTAGATTACGCAGCTGAAGTGGGTGATAGTGCACTTGTTCAGATATTGCTATCTGCAGGGGCGAACGTGCACGGATATGAACGACCTCCCCTGTATCATGCTGCTGTTAATGGTCACGTACGTATAGTTAACCTCTTGTTATCTGCAGGAGCAGAAGTAAATAAACCAGATGAGTATGGATGTTTACCCCTTTACTACGCATCTGTTAAAGGACATGTTGAAGTGGTTAAAGTTCTGTTGGCTGCCGGAGCAAAGGTGCTAGGTATGGACCTGTATCATGCAGCTTTCCATGGGCATCTTGAAGTAGTTAAGCTCTTGCTGTCTGAAACGGAATATCTGGCGTTGCTTGATAGTGATGGCTTGACGCTCTTACAACATGCGGCTCTTAATGGTCGGGCTCAAGTAGTTAAGATCTTGTTGGCTGCAGGGATAAAAGTAAATGAAGTTGGTAGGGGTGGAGTGACCCCCTTGAATTATGCGGCTAGCAATGGTCATGTTGAAGTAGTTAACGCCTTGTTGTCTGCAGGTGCAGATGTAAGACTATCTGATGTAGATGGATGTACAGCTTTGCATTATGCAGCTTGCAATGGCAGCGCTGAAATAGTTAGAGCCTTATTAGCGGCGGGAGCAGAAGTAAATGTAGCTGATAGTGCTGGATTTACGCCATTGCATATAGCAACTGAGTCTAATCATCCTGCCGTAATTGCCATGCTAGTAAGTGCCGGAGCAGATGTGCAAGATGCTAATGATGAGGGGAGGACTCCTCGGGATTTTGCAATGAATACGAGCGATATGGCGGTAGTTGAATTATTGTTCTCAAATGGAGCAGCAAAACGGCGTCAAAGATAAAACAAGCGGCTCATTTCGAGCTTAGAGTGATTTGAATTAATATGAAACTTTTTTGAAGGGAAATACTACTATGTATAACAAATTTAAGCTTATTGTACCGATCATGGTACTTTTCTCTTGCGGTATAAAAGGAGCGGAGCCTTCACCTGAGTCTGAAGGTTCAAAAATGTATTCAATCGTTAAAGCAGGCGATATGGATGAAATCAGAAAGATGGTAGCAGAGAAAAAAGTAAACGAGACAGATGAAGATGGTATGACACTACTCTACTATGCTGCTTGTGAGGGTGATATTGGAATTGCTCAAATCTTATTCGCTGCTGGAGCAAATGTAGACATGCCAAACGGCGAATCAGGCGATAGATCATTGCAAATTGCTGCTGCCAACGGTCATCTTGAGATGGTTAGGTTCTTGCTGGATCATGGAGCCAATATAAATGCGACTGATAAAAAGGGATGCTGTTATCCCTTAAAATTGGCAGCTCACTTTGGTCATGTGGAAATAGTTGAACTATTATTGAGCGCTGGGGCAAAGATACAAGCGAAGGATGAAAAGAAATTTAAACCTTTGGATCTGGCCGTTGCTGGGGCTCGGATAATCCAGGCTGAGGATATAGATTTGAAAATGGCAGCTCAAGATCAATTCACTGCGCTGCATTGTGCTGCTCAAAATGGTCGAGTTAAGGAAGTCGAGTTATTGCTGTCTCTCGGTTCAAATATAGAAATGCACGATTGTTATGGACTTACGCCTTTAGATTGTGCAGCTGAAAATGGCCACTGTGCAGTAGTTAATTTGTTATTGTTTGCAGGTGCTACCCTTGAATCAGTCGAAGAAAATGATCGGGTCCCCTTGCATTGTGCAGCGCAAAATGGTCACATTGACGTAGTGAATGTATTATTGACTGCAGGAGTAAAAGTGGATGCGGTTGATGAGGATGGATATTCGGCCTTGTACTATGCAGCTACCAGTGGGCATCTTGAAATAGTTAAGCTGCTATTGTCTGCAGGTGGGTATCGAAAAGATAATGAGTGGCTAACCGTGTATTATGCCGCTAAAGAGGGCCATGTTGCTGTAGTTAGGTTTTTGTTGTCTTTAGCCTCAGAAGAAATAGTTGATAGCAATGGATATACCCCCTTGATGTATGCCTCTTCCGTGAATGATGTGGATGTTGTGAGAGTCTTATTATCGGCTGGAGTAAACATGAATGAAGTTGGTGATGTGGGAATGCCCTCTTTGCACATTGCAATTAACAATGGATATGTTGAGAATGGAGAGGTAATTAAACTCTTCGTCGCTGCTGGAGTAAACCTGAATATGGCGGATCGGTACGGTTGGAAGCCACTTCTCCTCGCAGCTTTTAGGGGAAATGTCGCACTGATTGAGATCTTCTTGGCAGCAGGCGCAGACGTAAATCAAGCTGACAATGTCGGATGGACAGCGTTGCATAATGCTGTTTATAAGGGGCATGCTGACGCAATTAAAGTATTATTAGATGCGGGAGCAGATGTCCAAGATGCTACAAGTGGTGGTTATACTCCTTTGAAGCTTGCAAACCAAAATGATAATGATGCCGAGATAGACGTTTTGCTCTCAAAGGGAGCTGCCAAACGACGTCAAAGATAAAGAGGTGCTCACTAGAGCGAATATGAAATTTCTTAGAAGAGGATACTAGTATGTATAATAAATTTAAGCTAATTATACCGCTTATGGTGCTTTTCTCTGCGGGCATAGAAGGAGCAGATCCTTCAGCCGAATCTTCAGATTCAGAAATGTATACCATCGTTAAAGCGGGCGATATTGATGGAGTTAGAAGATTGTTGGCTGATGGACAAAAGGTGAATAAAGCAGATAAAGAAGGCTTGACGCTTCTCTATTATGCTGCTTGTGAGGGCCAGCTTGAAATAGCTGGAATCTTGCTCGCCGCTGGAGCAGACGTAAATGAGCCTGTCGGAGAAGATTGCAATAGTCCATTGCAAGTTGCTTCTACCAATGGTCATGTTGAGATGGTTAGGTTCTTGCTGGGCCGAGGAGCACGTGTAAATGTCGCTCAAAATGGATGCTGTTATCCATTGAAGTTGGCAGCGCACTTTGGTCATGTTGAGATAGTTGGATTGCTGTTAGAAGCTGGCGCAACGATGCAGGCAACGGGTGAAAAGGAGCTTAAGTCTCTGGATATGGCCTCTGCTACGGCTCTGGTATTCAAAGCTGCTCAGATGGATGTAAAAAGCGCCGCTCAGAAGCACTTTACTGCACTGCATTGTGCCGCTCAAAAAGGTCACCTTGTAGAGGCCGAGTTGCTCCTGTCACTCGGGGCAGATGTAGAAATGTGTGATTGTTATGGATTTACGCCTTTGGATTATGCAGCTGAAAATGGTCATGGTGAAGTTGTCCAGTTGCTGGTGTCTGCAGGAGCAGATGTAGATGAGGTTGATGCTTCTGAACGCACGCCGCTCTATAAAGCAGCTTACAATGGTCATGTTGAGGTAGTTAAGGCTTTGTTGTTTGCAGGAGCAGATGTAACAATACCTGATTGGACTGGGCTGACAGCCTTGCATTGTGCTGCTGCCTATGGGTATGATGAAATAGTTAGAGCTTTGTTGGCTGCGGGAGCAGATGTAAATGCAGCTATGAATAATGGCTGGACAGCACTGCATGTAGCAATTACCCCATTGCATCTCGCAAATAGACCTAGTAATGTTGCTGTGATTACACTGTTATTAGAGACCGGAGCAGATATAAATGCTACTGATGATAGTGAAAAGACACCGTTGGATTTGGCGATGGAATTTAGTTCAGAATTTATGCCGTAAACCACCTTTATTCATGGGGGTGATATAAGGCATGGCACCGAAGGTGCAAAACTAAATTTGATTTTTCTCGAAGAATTCATTAAGCTAGCCTGAAATAGTAAAAAGTCGCCCTGTAAGCTCATATTTATACTATGAACATGACACTCACTCATAAGGTTCGCATTAATCCTTCGCCAGTGGTACAAGCAATACTTTGGTATATATCTTACATGTGCGTTGAGATTTGGAATTATTGCGTTGAACAACAACGAAATAATCCAGAGCTAAGTGTCTATGATCTGAAACGTGAACTTCCCCGACTTAAAAGAGAACGGCCCGAATTTAAGATGGCAGCATCACAATTATTACAATATGTGGTCTTTGCAGTGTACCGTAGCTTGAGAATGGCAGCAACAAAAAACAGACAAGGCGATACAAAGGTCAAGCCACCACAGCTAAAAAGGACTGAACGCTTTTTTACCCAAGAATATTCTCAAAAGAACCATTCATTTAAATTTGAAAAAGACGCAACAGGAAGAATGTTTCTAAAAATTGCGTATGGTGCCAAACCCGCCGATTGGTTGGCGATTGAGATAGAATCAGGTGATTATGACTCCGTAAAAACTGTAACTCTCTGCTATCAGGCTAAAAAATGGTATGCTTGTCTGACCTATATAGTCGAGTTGCCTCCGAAGAAGAACCTCAGTCACGCCATATATTTCGACCCTGGTTGTCTGGTATCTCTAACAGGCATTAAAACCACTCAAGAATTCTTTGAATATAGCATGAGACCATTGTATGAGATAAATAGGGATACCTATAAATTTATAGACGAACTGAAGGCAAAGCGAGCAACGAAGAAAAAGGGCTCTTATCACTATATGCGATTGACTGGGAAAATAGATTCTCTTTACTCGAAAATAAAAACAAGATCTAATACCTATATGCACACGCTGGTTAAGAAAATACTGCATAACCATCCTGATGCTCATTTTAAAATTGGTAACTGGAAAAAAATTAACACATTAGCTAACACGGGAAGTAAGTATGTAGACAGAAAAATTAATCGAGCAGTTCAAAATAACAATCCTCTCGAGAAGCTCATCGGAATATTTATCTACAAAGCCCGTCTAAATGGGCAAATTGTTGAGAAGTTCGATGAAAGAGGTACTACAAAAACTTGTTCTGCTTGTGGCTTTGTTCCTTCAAAGGGTCTTAATCCCTCGGTACGGACATTTACCTGTCAACGGTGCTCTTTTACCTATCCAAGGGATTTGCAGAGCTGCTTAAACTTTATAAAAAAATTTGAATCAGCATTGTGGCCATGCCTTTCAAGCAGTTTGCCTGATCGTAGTGTGAAAATGGAATTGCACCCATTCTCATTCAAACTTCATTATAGCGTAAAAACTATAAGTGCTTCTTAAAACACTGAGAAGCTCCTGATTTTCAATCAGGAGAGGACGTCACTGATACCGAAACAATTGAGCTCCTTCGATTAGGGGGAGCTGCTAAGCGACGCCAAAGATAAAACCTTAATTGAGAAAATCCTGTTGCCTCTGCATTATGGTGGATCAGGATTGGTAAGAAACTTTTTTAAGAAGGTCAGTCGTTTCGTTCCTTTCGCATTGCGTAATGCGATTGCCAGGGCTTTTGGCTGACCTATGAAGACACAATAGCGCTTGGCTCGGGTAAGTGCCGTGTAGATTAAGTTTCGTTGGAGCAGCATGAAATGCTGGATAAAGATAGGCACAATGACTGCTGCATATTCTGAGCCTTGGCTTTTGTGAATCGACAGTGCATAGGCAAGAACAAGCTCATTGAGTTCAATAAGTTCATAGGTAACGAGCCGTTTATCTCCATAGTTAACAGTGAGTTCACGTTCGGCAACATCGACCGACTCTATGATGCCAATATCGCCATTAAAGACATTCTTGTCATAGTTATTTCTGATCTGCATCACCTTATCTCTTTTTTTGAACTGGGTACCCATGACGGTGAGCATCTCATCGGTCGGTTCGGGATTAAGCATCTTTTGTAAGGTGTGATTTAAGGATATGGTCCCAATGAGCCCCCTATTCATAGGGGTTAATATGACCGTATCATCGATACTTATTCCTCGCTGAGGCAGATCCGAAAACAGAATTCGTTTTAAATGGGCTTCGACTGCTTCTTGGCTTTCTTCTTTTACAAACATAAAATCTCGTCGTGCATCGGGCAGATAGGTTACCGGAAATTCTCCCCGGTTAATTTTGTGGGCATTGACTACAATGAGGCTATCTTGAGCTTGCCTGAATATTTGAGTGAGGCGTACTGTGGGAACTAAATCGCTCGAGATAAGATCATTAAGTACATTGCCTGGCCCTACTGAGGGTAACTGGTCAACATCCCCAATAAGGACGAGATGAGCCTTCTCTGGAAGAGCTTTCAAGAGTGCATGGGCAAGAAAGACATCGAGCATCGATGCTTCGTCGACAATAAGATAATCAAGTTTTAAAGCATGAGTTTCATTGTACGTAAATCCTTTGCCCGTTGGATCAAATTCAAGAAGTCGATGAATCGTTGTCGCAAATCTCCCCGTTCCTTCGATAATTCGCTTTGCAGCTCTGCCGGTAGGTGCAGTAAGTTTATAGTCAACGTTGTAACTATCGAGGATATTAAGAAGCTTTTTAATGATAGTCGTTTTACCCGTGCCCGGCCCCCCGGTGATGATTGTTATTTTCTGGTCGATACAGCTCAGGATGCCCTTCTGTTGATCTTCATTTAAGTAAATTTCGCCCTCTTTAGGACTGCGTAACGTTTTATAGATCTCATCAAATTCGAAACCATGGTCGGTCGGTCGGTTGAGAAGGAGATTGATGCGCCGTGCGATTCCTTTCTCCGAAAAGTAATAGGCTGAGAGTGTAATATAGTGAACTTCATTTTCAGTCAGGAGCTTAATCTTATCTGAGTTGTACAAAGTATGAAGAGCTTTTTTTATGAGTTCTTCATGATCGGAGAGTTCTAAGAGCTCAATCGTTTTCTTCTTGAGGTCCTGGAGTTCGACATATAAATGGCCGCCGGTAGTGACGGTACTAATAGCAAACAAAATGCCTGCAGCTACTCGTTGTGGAGAATGAATGTGAAACCCCATCTTAAGGGCTACCTCATCTGCCGTTTTAAATCCGACACCCCAGACTTCATCAGCAAGGCGATAGGGGTTTTCGTGAAGGACGGCAAGGGCTTCGTGCTTGTAATGTTTATAAATTCGAACTGCGAGGGCAGGGGTGATACCTCGTTCTTGCAAAAAGACCATCAGATTGGAGATTTCTTTTTGGTCCTTCCACGCTTCGACAATCTGGTTAATCCGTTTTTCACCGATTCCATCGACTTCATGTAAGCGCTCAGGTTGAGTATCGATTATCGTGAGAATTTCGTTGCCAAAATGGTTTACGAGCTTTTCTGCATAGACCGGGCCTATGCCTTTAATAAGACCAGAGCCAAGATATTTCTTAAGCCCGACGACCGTCGTCGGCATACTGCTGATGCACTTATGTGCCTCAAACTGTTTACCAAACTTTGCGTGAAAGACCCAGGTACCTTGGAGTTGTACCTCTTGTCCTTCTTGTATGTGAGGAATATATCCTTTTACTGTTATTGCTTTTGAATGCCGTGCTTGAAGAAGAAATACGGAAAATCCATTGTCTTCGCTTTGATAGATAAAGCGCTCAATAGTTCCATATAACGTTTCAAGCTCAGCCATTGACGGTACCTAGTTCCGCTGCCTCTGGCTTTGGTGTTTTTTTGCGCAATTCGAGTTGTGCTTTGAAATCAGCATAAGCTCGAGGACAGCTGATAACAAGATCGCTTAAGAAGTCTTTGAGGTCCTTTGTAAAGATATAGAAGATTTCAAAGGTGGTAACGTTCTCGTTAAAGAGCTTATCTTCTTTTCCTTTTTCCCAGTTAAGAAGAAGGCTGTTGTGGCGTTGACGATTACCACAAAACTCGCGAATAAGTTTAATCATCATTTCCCACATGCCTTGGGAATCAGCTACAATGACATTGTTCGCCTTATTAAAATAATCTTTTGCAACTATAAAAAGTTCAGCAAACTGAGCTGTTTCTTCGGCAGTGAAGGTCTTTGCTTTGGGTTCAAGTTCAGCTAGCTCTTTGAGTGTGTGTTTTTTTCCTCGAAACATAAGGTCTTTTGGTGCGCTCTTATGGGAAGGATCAGGAATACCTGCTTCATTTACCTTAATGGTGCCCATATGAAGATGCTTAATCTCTTGAATAAGCCAGATACTTTTTTCGAGCTTATGGGCATCCAACATTCCTGGAATGCCATCAGCTTTTTGTAACATAGGGTCATTTAACGGATGCTTTTTGATCTCTGCACAGAGGTTGAGCGTAAGAGCGGAACAAAAAATGAAAGTTTTTAGCATGGTACTCCTTAATATTTAAAATTCTAAATCTAAGCCTATAGCAATTGTATAATTTTGGCCAATGCCTTTGTAGAACACTGTAGCATCGGTTTTTAATGAGACATGCCAATCTATGCAATTACGCATCATTGTATCATAGTAGCCGATACTTGCAAAAATTTTCCCTTGTTGAGCTGCCGGTCTGATTGCCTTTTCTACAACCAAAGGGAGATTGCAAGGTATCTCAGGAGTGAGCGGCTTTAACTTTTCACGGCCTTGATACCAATAATCGAACCCAAACTTTGCGTCAAAGTGTTTTGTTTTATACATAAATGACTGATTTGCCTGAAAAGTAATACCCGGTCTTACGGTAGTCCTGACACCGACAGGAAAGAGAGTTGAAACAACTAAAAGATTTAATGCAGAGACATTTTGCCCAAAGTTTTCTGGATCTCGCCAATTTCTGGTAAGATCCTGGGCCTCTTTACTCAAAAGATAAAAGCGCGTTTCATGGTGTTTCGTAAACCCTTGCAATGCGCTATACGTGTGGGCGCTGAAGTAATCATTGAACTCATATCTAAAATCGAGCTCCGGCCCAAACCCCCAATGCTTTCCATCGCCTAAAGGTGCATTGATCAATATAGCTGATAATCTATCTAATGCGCCCGTTAAGAAGTCCGTGATGTTTTGTGTTAATACTTCCGTAGCGAGTGCTGCCTTGCCAGGCGGTAAAGATATACTACACAATGGTGAAAGATTAAAAAGATTTTGTAGATTAAAGGGGGGAATAAGAGCGTCCGGATTAAATTCGCCTCCAAGCAGTGCTCGCTTAAACGTTTTTGCTGTTGGGACGGTCATTTGCAATCCAAACCAGAGGTTCTTTCGAGGACAGTTTATGCAGTGAGCAAGAAATGAAAGGCGGGTATCGCCTACCCCTATCTTATCTCCAACAATATGTTTTAGGAGGAATCGTTTTACATTTTCTTCATTGCTTAGTGAATCATCGGTATCAAAGAATGGATTGTTTTTGATTCTATCGATTTCATCAGGCGTTAAATAAAAATTCTCAAGCATGTAGTACAATGGTATTCTGGCTGTTATCAAGAAATGATCCCATTGGCGGGCAAATCCGAACATAAGCCCGGCCCTGTGTTGTTGTAATTTGATGGTGCTAAAGAGTCCGAGAATTCCAGGAATATCAGCAGTAATAAACTCCGTATTTGCTATTTCATTAACAATGTTTTGGTTCGTTAAATCAAGATAATCACGTATAAACGCACTATTTTTTGTAAAAAAGACTCGAGGCGAAAAGTTATAAAAGAGATCGGTAGTTATGGTCCAGTAGTTATTAGAAAAATAGTCTGGTATAAGAGCAGGTTCATCGAGAAGACTTCTTCTCGTGACTGGTCCAGTGGTCCGTTTATAGAGGTCTTCACTTAAAATAGCAACAGCATTGATAAGAGGCGGAACTTGATCGGGACCACTTGTTGGAGTGAGTGCGACAATAATTCCTTCTGTAGGAAAGCAAGTTGTTTGAACAGGTGTAGGCGCTTCTATGCTGGGAAAGGTTTCGGAGTCCATAAGGAAGTCTAATTCGGACAATTCGTTAGCGCATTCTGGGGTTTCTACGCATAGCAGGTTGAGTGGGAAGGATAATACGGAAGCAACAACTACTCTCTTGAGATAAACAGATAGATTCTTCATAAGTATTTGTCTTTTCCTTGATTCCATCATGAGCTTTGAAAAGTGTATTTCTTGCCTCTGGAGTGATGGGTTTTTTTTGTTTAGACTTAAGTTTAGCATTTTTTCTAGTCTTTACAAAAAGTGTTGGGGTAATTTGTATAGTTGATACATCTCGAGGAGGATACGATGCATGCTCAAAGTAATAACAAATATTTTGTAGTAGAGGGTAATATTGGGGCAGGCAAATCGACATTTTTAAAAGTTATCAATACTTTTTTAAATGCTCAGGTCGTCTATGAGCCCCACGCGAAATGGCAAGATGTGGCAGGAGAAAATCTCCTTGAACGGTTTTATGCAGATACTCAGCGATGGGGGTACACGTTTCAAACGTATGCATTCCTTACGCGAGTTTTAGAGCGAGAAAAAGCCGCATTAACAAATACGCATCCATTTCAGATTCTTGAGCGTTCTGTTTTTTCAGATCGCTATTGTTTCGCTCAAAATTGTTTTGAGTTAGGATTGATGAATGCTCTTGAATGGAAGTTGTACCAGGAATGGTTCGCATGGCTTGTTGATACCTATATGGCTAAACCAAGTGGGTTTATTTATTTGCAAACAGATCCCACTATCTGCTATCAGCGATTGCTTAAAAGAAACAGGTCTGAAGAGACGGGGGTAACTCATGAGTATCTCCAGCTCCTCCATGATAAACATGAAAAATGGCTTATACAAAAAGATGGTGTAACTTCTTATATTAAAGAAACGCCCGTCTTAGTAATTCCTTGCGATCAAGATTTTGAAGAAAATCGAGATATTCAGAAAGCACATATGTCGAAAATTATTGATTTCTTGGAAGTACAATATGAAATTCCTGGCTCGTTAAGTGCTCGAATTGAAATGCTTGTATGAAAACCTATTGCCAAAAGGAAATTGTTTGATGTATGCTAGAGCAGAAATCATATACTTTCCGAAGGATGTATCATGGAAGAGATTAATTATGTAAAGATGGCAGCCTACTTTGGGGCTGCCTTGGCAATCGGCATTGGAACGATTGGACCTGCATTAGGGCAGGGAATGATAGCTTCGCGTGCAGTTGAGTCTATGGGAAAATATCCTGAAATGGCAAATAAGATACGTGCAGCTATGTTGATTTCTTTAGGTGTCGTCGAAGCCTGTGCTATTTATGCCTTTGTGATTGCAATGGCGCTCATTTTGTGGAAGTAGCGTAGCAATGCCATGGAATTGACCATAAATCTGACACTCATTGTTCAGATTGTCCATTTTTTGATTGCCTATGTACTCATAAGCAAATTCTTTTTAAGGCCCGGCTATGAGGCTGTAAAGTCTGACGAGAATCGATTGAGGCAGATTCGTTCTCTGATAGAGGAAGAACAGCAGCATGTAGCTGCCAAAGAGTTGAAAAAAAGAAGTCGATGGCAAGCATGCCAACAATACTTTCATAAGAATCGCCCCATTGTTGAGACACAGTCGGTGGGGCTTGTTCCTCTTAGCCATCAAGCTCCTTTTCCAGAGCCTTCTGAAAAAGAACTTAAAGAGCTTGCCCATGATGTCTCTATGAGCCTCAAGGAGAAGATGCTTCATGATTAAGGTGCTCTTTGTTCTCATTAATTTTGCGAGTATTGTCGTTGTTTTTATGTACGCAATACGCAGATTTCTTATCCCTGCTCTTAAAGAGAAGATAGCACAAGAAGTATTTGACGAAGAGAGTCTCCATGATGAGCATAAGCAATTATTGCTCGTTCAAAAGCAGGTAGAAGATAGTGCTGCTCTCCAGGATGCTTTTTGTGTTTCCTTGCAAGAGAAAGTTCAGCAGTGGAAACGAATAGTAGATGCAAAAAGTACTGAGCAAGCTTCTCAATCAGCACTCCATCTTGAAAAAGCGCAAAAACGGGTTGATTTCCAAAGGCGGTATCATACTCTCAGTACCGTAAAAAAGTTAGTTGCCCCTCTGGTTGTCCAAGATCTGAGAGCGCAGTTAAAGAGCGCATTTGCAGATGAGCGAAAAGCGCATGAGTATATTCAACGTATCATAAAGGGGCTGGCATGAATATGCTTGAGGAAAAGCTTTCTAAAAAATATGCAAAGGCATTTATTGCGGTGTTTCATGAGAAGCTCTCATTAGAGGTTGCTGAGCGTATTGAGTCGGTAGCAGAATTCTTACGCCGGCAGCGCTCGGCGCTTTTTTACGTGCAACTGTCAGCATTTGATAATGAAGCAACGAAAAAAAAGCTCCAGCAATTACTTCATGCATTTGGTTTACAAGAGCTCTTTACGAGTCTTATTGATTTGCTTGTTGAGCAGAAACGCATTTCTCTGTTGCCCAGAGTTATGGATCATATTGTGCAACTTTCCCTGGAAAAGAATAATATAATGCGATTTACGATTGAATGTGTTATACAATTGACAATGGATGAACTCGTTTCGATAAAAGAGTATCTTGCCCGGAAAACGGGTAAAAAAGTTATCTGCCAAATTAAGCGGAACCCTGACCTTATAGCAGGGCTTAAGGTGTATAGTGAAACGGTCGGCTTTGAACAGTCGATACAGAAATATCTCAGAGCATTAGAATAAGGAATACTATGGAGCTGAAAACAACCGACCTCGTTTCGTTATTTGAAAAATCTTTAGCGCATATTCCCAAAGGGGATTTGGAAGAAGTTGGATTTGTTGTGCAAGTTGGTGATACTTTTTGCAAAATTCATGGCCTTAACAGAGCTGTCTATGGAGAGCTGATAGAGTTTGATGGCGGAAACAAGGGTATCGTCATGAACCTAGATGAGGATTATGTATCGGTATTTCTTATTGATGCCCAACTTCCTGTAACTGAGCTTGAACTTGCACGTCGTACTGGCGGTGTCTTTAAAGCACCGGTAGGGATGGGGCTCCTCGGCCGAGTCTTGGATGCCCTCGGGCAACCTATTGACGACTTAGGGCCGCTTGAATATCAAGAACTGCGACCAACAGAAGTAGTTATTCCAGGGATTATTGAACGCTCACCGATCAATGAATCGCTTGAAACAGGAAAACTTGCGATCGATGCTCTTGTTCCGATAGGAAAAGGACAGCGTGAGCTTATCATAGGTAATAGGGGTTCAGGAAAGACCTCTCTTGCCATCGATACTATTATTCACCAGAAAGGTAAGAATGTTTTTTGTGTCTATGTCTCTATAGGACAACGACAAGCCAATCTTGCTCGTATAGTGAGATTGCTCGAAGAAAAAGGAGCGATGAGCTATACAGTTATTTTAAGTGCCGATGCAAGTGAGGCTGCCCTTGATAGGTATATTGCACCGTATGTGGCATGTACCATAGCGGAGTTTTTCAGGGATCAAAAGCAAGATGTGCTTATTATCTATGATGATTTAAGCAATCATGCTATTGCTTACCGTGAAATGTCCCTCCTTATGAGACGAGCCCCTGGCCGGGAAGCCTATCCTGGAGATGTGTTTTATCTTCATTCTCGCCTTCTTGAACGGGCAGGAAAGCTTGCTCGTGGAGGTTCGATTACCGCACTACCAATTGTACAAATCCAAGGTGATGATATTACTGCGTATATACCGACTAATCTTATTTCGATTACTGATGGGCAGATATTCTTAGATACAAAGCTCTTTAATCAAGGTATTCGGCCTGCAGTGAATGTTGAGTTATCGGTGTCACGAGTTGGGGGTGCTGCACAAACTCGTGCTATTAAGCAGATGACGCAGGCACTACGCTTAGAGTTAGCCCAGTATCATGAGCTCGTGAGTTTCTCTCAGTTTGGTACTGAGCTTGATGTATTGTCTCAAAAACGACTTGCTCGCGGGCAGCTTGTCTACACGCTTCTGAAACAAAAACAGTATGTTACGTATTCATTTGTAGATCAAGCGCTTATGCTCTTTCTCTTTCAAGAAGCGTATTTAGATGCGCTTCCCTTAAAAGATGTTCCTCAGTTTGTAGCACAATTTGTGAGCTATGTTAACTCTGTATATGCAGAGCTCTATACGTCGATATTTACGACAGGAGACATAACTGTTGAACAACGGCAACAGTTGCGTACGATTGCGCAGGAATTTTCAAGCTTATTTGTACCTCTATAAGAATATAGTATACTGATAACTAGGTGCCCGTAGCTCAGTTGGATAGAGCAACGGATTTCTAATCCGTAGGTCGTAGGTTCGAATCCTACCGGGCACACCATCAAATCCAAATCTACCAAAAGATTCATTAAGGCAGCAAAAAGTATGGGCTTTTGCAGGATCTGTTGAGTATGGTATCGTGGAAGGATATCTCTCAATTAATTGAAAGGAAAAGATCGTGACCTATTCTTACGTTAACCTTGTGGCCTTCGCAATGCTCACTGCTGTTACTCAGCTGTGCGCTCTGCCTCGTTTTGCTCCCTTAAATCAGGGGCGGATGCAGCGAACTGCGTCTCTCGAATCTGATACCTGCGGATGGGGACAGCTCATTATTCTTGAAGGTGACAAAGCTATTCAGTATAAAGATGTTATCATCTGGGTTGGTGCTACAAACTCACAAGCAAAGAAATGGGATTGGACTCTTAGTAACACGAGACATAATCCTGGCATTCAGATTGCTGATATACAGCAATTTATTGATCAAGTAGACGAAGTTATCCTGACCCGTGGGGTAGACTTGATTCTTCAAGTTCCTCAGACGACCATTGATTGGGTGCGATCAAAAGGCAAGGTATGTCATGTGGGAGAAACACCTCAAATGATTGAACTGTACAATCGGTTGGTTGATCAAGGTAAGAAAGTCGGTGGATTATTCCATTCGACCTGTTAATCGGATAGTCTCAAAAAAAACTTGGGCTGATGAACCTGTCAGCCCTTATTCTTTATCTATAACTCTAGTTTTTCTATTAAGTTTTTTAATCCGTGCGCGAAATTGATCTGGTGTAAGAAGTAACTGAGATAGTGCCTCTTGCTGAGAAAAAAATAGATGCCTCGAGCAAGAAGTGTTCTATCGTAACCGTGAAGGAATTTCATTCTCTCGTTGTAGCGCAAAATGCAACAGCCAGCAATTGAAATTTCGCAGTTTCAATGCTTAAATTATTTCATTAATGCTTTTCTTGACTGCATAGTTGATTTTTGACACCACTTCTAAACTTTTTTCAAAAGTTTGCGATCTTTTAGCAAGCTGTGAGGGCCAAAGGAACTTACATTCCGTTGGCCTTGTATCGTTGCCCTGCGAATGGGTTCTTATTTAGCCAGCGTTGGTAGCAAACAAAATTCTTCGCACACTGGTGGTGTGGTCGGTGATTGGCAAACTTGTGGTGCAGGTGTCACATGTAAGTCGCATATATCACAATCGCAGAGATCGTTGCATATAAACTTCTTTACCTCTTTGTTGAAACGTTGTACATCGGTCAAAAAGGGAAGATGGTTCTTATTACACAATTCAAAAAGAATCGAATTAGGTATCTGTGATCGCAAGAAGAATGATTGTTCTATCGGCAGAGTTGAATCTATTCCACCATAGACGATGAGCGTCGGTATCGTAATGTTGCTTACTAGTAGGCGTAAGTCAGTATTGAGCGCGAAGTTTGTTAGCACAGCTGCAACATTACTACAGATCTCGCCTAAAAACATGCTACTGAGATCGTTAACGAGTTTTGTAAGAGCTTCTGATGGACCGCATGGTCCGGCAGCGAGAGGTGCAAGTGATACCTCAATAAATGCAGGATAATTATTGCTAGCCAAACAAAGAAGGCAGTCAATATCATTTTGGCTCAATCCTACGTAGCAAACTCCTTCTGGAATATAAGCAGTTCCATCGACGAGGACGAGACGGCTCAACGCTGTATTTCCAGTTGTATAGGTGAGTGCATAGGTAAGTCCTATGAAGCTGCTGATTGAACTGGTTATCATAATGGGATTTTCAACGCCATCACAAGCTAGAGCAGCAATCACACCCTGTACTGTGCTTGCAAGTGAAGCAGCTGTATAGGTCTCTGTTGGTGAAACTGTTGAGCGACCTAATCCTGGAAGATCCAGTGTGAGGCATTTAAACTGTTTGCTGAACTCTTTTACTTGGCATTGCCAAATCTCCGAAGTTGCCGGTACACCTTGGATGAATACAATAGTTTGTTTGCCTTTACCAGTTAATTGGTAATAGATCTCAGCTCCATTGACCTCTAGATAGCCACATTTTGCAATAAGTGGTGCTGAAATAAGCATTAAGCTTATAAGACTGAATGAAATAATTTTTGAAAACATACTAACTCCTTAAAATAATGAACTAAAAACATTGCTTTATCGGCCGGTTTACCCTGTATCATCTTTTTTTGTTTCGTTTCCCCCTTCTTCTTCAACATAAGGTCTTTTATATACAGCATAAAAATTTGCTTCTTGGCGAGTCAATAGTTTTTATCTTGGTATGCTTGCTCAAATTATCTTGCAACAAGCGCATGCAAGCGTCTAATAGGTTCTATTGCTATTCTTTTTCAATCAAATATAGTTAAGGAGGGAAAGCAGTAGTTTTTTAGGCTTTTATTTGAGAAGGTCCATAAGATTGTTTGCGTGCGAGAAGGCAAAACTGAGAGCATAGTTAGCATTCCATAATCTTTCAAGAAAGGATTTGATGAAAGTATCTCTCGCTGGGATATCTGCTTCTATTGTTCCTTCTATGAATGTCTTAGAAGATGCGTTTGCTATTACAAAATCAGAGTCCCCTTGAAGTTCTTAAGCAGTGGGTACTGGCTTCTGAAAAAGTGGTTGCTAACATGGATCCATTTTTTCAAGCATGTTTTCATGAAAGCCCTCTCTAGCCCATGAGGCAATTGCTCATTTTGCATCGTATTTCAATCATGCTCTGATTACAGAGAATATTGATATGCTCCATGAAAAAGGTGGAACGAGAGCGTTGAATATAAGCAGCATGAATCTCGTTGTTTGATACCGGTCCGCTGAAGCAGATTGATGCAGTAGTGTGCAGCGGCTTGAGTGCTGATCAGGATGGATTTCTTGAATTGTATAAAGAAGCAAATCCTCAGGGTAGACTTGTGGCCATAAACAAAGAGATCCTCGCTATCTTTCAAAAGATGATTGGTTTGGGCAGGGAGATATACAATTGGTTCTGCCAGTGCTTGTACAGATGATTGAAAGTTGAGGTAATTCTAGCGGAGTTGTATTATCAATTGTTGCAAATTGAGATTCATTGGTGATTTGAATCTTCTTTTATGGTTTTCACTGCTCTACTTGAAGTGTTCTTGCTTGCCACATCGAATTGTGTTGCTATGAGAATGCTACTCTTTCGGAAGAGACATTGGTTGCCGCTCAATTGCTTCAGCTTTCGTGCGTGGTTGGTAATTGGCAATCTTGTGTGCAGATTTCATAATCCAATAGAGCAGATAAATTAAAAAAACTCGGAAAGTTCTCTGATCATTCTTGGTGACTACGGTTCTCTAAAGAAAGACGAAGCAGAAACAACTTGCTGTTTGAGCTTAATGGAGATCGATACGAGTTTTTTTAATTGCAGCGAATCAGCCTTTTGGAACAGGGGATACAATCGTTTACTTCAAAATTCTAAAAAAGTTCAATTTTGATCATTCATTATAATAAAAGTTTTCATCGGGTATAATGAAATTGTTCATCGGGTTTGATACAGGCTTAGATGGCAGATAAGACTTAGCTAATGCCGAAACAAACAAAACATGATATTTGTTAATCATGTAATTAATTAGAAGGAGTGGTTATGGTGCGCATGGTAATGCTAGTAATTTTGATGGGGTTGTTAGGTAATTTCAAGTGCGTAGGTATGGAATTGAGTGCGAAAGTTGAAAAGCTCAATCATGATGAGAATAGTAATCTGTCTCTAGTGCCACCAGAGTTATTTCACAAAGTCCTAGACATGAGTCCTTTGCATAAAGCGTGCTACGATGGTGCCCTTCCTGGGGTGAAAAAATACGTGCACTTGTATGATATCAATGGGCTTGCTGTCTTTGATAGAACTCCCCTCTACTGTGCTTGTCAAAATGGTCACGCCAATGTAGTTGCTGCTTTGCTGGCGCAGGGGGTAGATAGAAATAAGAGGGCTGTTGATGGTCTTAGCCCATTCTTTGTTGCTTGTGCGTCTGGTCACACTGATGTTGCTAAGTTGCTATTAGAATGTGAGAATTTGCAAGATAGGATTCTTACGCTGTGCAGCCCATGTAATGGAATTGAGCCATGGTTTGCGGCAGCTCAGGAAGGTCATCTCGATATGCTCAAATACTTCTTGCCTCTTGATAGGTCTGACAGATATGCTTACTCTTCAAGATTAAGTTTTTTGCAGAAAGCTGCTCATGCGGGGGCAGCTGATGTAGTACGGTTATTGCTGCAGGCGGGTGCGTGTAAAGTTGAGCCTGAAGGTTTATTTAGAGAACGGAAAAAAGCATATTTCACCTGGGATGAGGAGCCAGGTAGATTTACCTATGATGCGTGGTTTATAGCTGCGCAGCAAGGTCATAGGGATATACTCAGGATGTTTCTGACAGACGAAGGCGCATTCGATTATCTGCCTTTTGCTGCTTGGGTGGGCGATGAGGTCGTCGTATTAGCACTATTAGATGAAGGTATGCCGGTGAATGAATATGATAGCCGAGGAGCAACGGCTCTGTATAATGCAGCAAAAAAAAATCATGTTGAAGTATTGAGCATATTGCTAAGCAGAGACGCAGATTGCTATCGTTTAGTTTGTAGTCAGAAAAGCCCTTATCCCAAACTTAAGCCTGGTGAATTTCCTAGACAATCTGCTTACTGGAATCCAATTCGTGAGGAACTACTACGCCGTGAGGAAAGCCCCTTACAGATTGCGGTTCGTAAGGATCATGTCAAAGTTTTGAAACTTTTACTGTCCAAATGTGAATCCCTACCATATATAGAATCTTCCAATCCAGAGCCAGGGAATATCTCTCTTCAAGCGGCAGTCACAACATGTAGTATAGAAGTTTTAAGACTCTTGCTAACTAAGGTGGTCATGGGCGACCAGCATACGGGCCCAAAGCGTACCGCATTACAAAGTGCAGCAGGGTCGCGTTCCGTTGAAATAGTACAATCATTACTTGATGCTGGTGCGTTGATAGATGGCGTTTCTGAAGAAGAAGAACGAACACCTCTAGAGTGTGCTGCTATTTTCGGAAATGCTGCAGTGGTCAAGTTATTATTAAGTAAGGGTGCAGATAAGTGCAGGTTATCTAGTGATGGCAGCAATCTGCTGTTGCAAGTCGCGCCAGGAAAGCCTTCAATTTTGAAGTATCTCTTAGACGCAGGGATAGATTGCAATGAACCTCGTGATGACGGGCTAACAGCATTGCACCTTGCAACCCAATTCAGACGTGCTGGCAACGTACAGGTTTTGCTTGATGGGGGAGCAGAGCCTGATGCAGTTTCGCAGGAGGGACAAACTTCTTTGCATTGTGCTGTTAGGAATGGATATGATGATGTTGTGCAACTATTGCTGGTGGCTGGTGCAGATAAAGATAGATTGGATAATTCTGGTTTTACGCCATTATTGCTCGCGATTGATGATGGAAATGCAAATATGGTTCGATTGCTGCTAAGGAACGGTGCTGACAAAAATAAAGGTGGTCAGTATACACCCTTAGGCCTTGCCGTGGAGAAAGGTCATGCAGATATCGTACACCTTCTTTTAGCTGCTGATGTTGACATAGAGGGATCCACTGAAGATGGTTCTCCTCCATTGTTTCTTGCAGCGAAAAACAATAATTCTGAAGCTGCCAGGTTATTGCTTGAGATGAATGCAGACCCAAATCGAGCTAATCATGCAGGGGTAACCCCGCTGGGTATTGCTGCCGAGAAAGGCCATTGGCGGGTAGTTCGACTGTTGTTAAACTCAGGTGCGCTTACAGAGCTTTGCCCTAAGGATGGCAAGTCCCCTTTAGCGGCGGCTGCAGCAAACTATAAGTCCAAAGTTGTAAAGTTATTGTTAAATGCCCCATCAGTTTCATTAGGTTCGGCCGATATAACCCTCCATGAGCGCTTGTTCATAGCGGTAATTGCAGGCGATCTCGAGGGGGTTCGATTGGCACTAAAAGAAATGAGGGAAGAGATGTCTTATGATGTGCCCATTTTTGAAAGTGATGATTGGTTGGCGAGAGAGTTTGATGAGTATTTATGCTGCCTTTTGGGTGAGGCGTCACGTAATGGTCATCTAGATATCGTAAAGTGTTTGTTGGGTGAAGGGGCTGATCCATATAGAGTTGTTAATGAACACTCAGCATTAGGACTAGCAATACTGGGTGGTAATAAAGATATAGTTACGTTGCTTTTAGACGATGCGCTATCAAATGATTATGAGATGCCAAGATTGTTATACTTAGCAGCAAGGAAGGGTCATTCAGAAATTGTACAACTTTTGTTAGGTAGGGGTGCTGATGCCAATGAACAAGCTGCTGATTTGTGCAGCCCTTTGCACATCGCAGCTAGGTACGGTCACCTGCCAGTCGTGGCATGTTTGTTAGAATCTGGTGCAGAAATCGATAATAACAATGAACAATATGGTGCGACACCATTGTTTTTCGCTGCTCAAAATGGTCAAGGTAAGGTGGTGAAGCTATTGATAGGTCGAGGTGCACAACTCGATCTGACCATAAGACACCGCTATTTGCTGCAGCGGAAAATGGGCACGATCAGGTGGTTCAATTATTGATAGATGCAGGTGCCGATATGGAAATGGATAGCTGGAACCCGACGCCCTTAGGTATCGCAGTTGAATTGGGCCATGTGGGAGCTATGAGAGCTTTGATTCGAGCAGGTGGGTCCGACCATCAATCTTTGTGTAGGTATGCCTTATCAGTTGCAGTCAAGTCAGGTATTGTAGGTATAGCACGTCTATTGATAGAAGAATTTCAGTATGATTATGATTCAGAAGATTATCCTTATCTGGCAGAGGCAGCAATCTATGGTACTGCAGAAATGGTGCTACTGTTATTGGAGAAAAATTTTTCTATTGAGAGAGTTTTTGTTGGACGCAAAACTCCTCTTTGGGAAGCTGTTGAATGTGGCCGTTTCGAAGCGGTAAGGGTATTATTAGATGCAGGTGCTAATTTGAATGTGCCTGATGATGAAGGATCGACACCTTTGGCTCAGGCTATGTTGGATGGCCATATGCATATCGTGAAATTATTAGTTGATGCCTTTAAACGCAGAAACGAAAGGATTAACTTTGGGACGGGCTCTGTCGCTGAATCGGCTGCAGCTCTTTTTGCTACTCAAGATTCTGTTGATGAAGAGCTTGAGCTACCTACCAGTGCTGCGAAGAGACAAAGGATAAAGTTGTCAGGTGATGCTCTGGATTTAGATGAGGATGGAAATGACGAAAATGATATAGAAAGTAATTTTCAGAACTAGCTTTGCGAGAGGCTCTTGATAGAATTATCGTGAGCAGTTGAGCTACATCTCAGCACTGACCGAAGCGAGTTCATTTTTACAAAAACAGCATCCTCAAAAGGATGCTGTTTGAAAACTCGAATAGGGATTTTTATTTCGAACCTGGTGCTGACTCTTCGCGTACCAAGGTTCTTAGTAGATCTATTACGGCTTCTTCGCTTGCTACCTGCGGGGTCGCGGTGGTTGGCTTAGCCTTTTTCTCCCCCCCTTTTCCACTGTAACTGCTGTGGTCTTTTTAGTCATGAAACCACGGTATGTACTGAGGGCAAGTTTACCTAGATAACTTAGAGCGCTTCGTATTTCGGGGTTCTTTGCGGCTTCTACTGCAATTTGCCTTACTTCAGGTGCACTTAAAACTTGCGCCGCTATGCTAATTCCTTTTTCAATCGTGCTTTTTGTTGGAGTTATTTTTTCTTTTGCAATCGCTTCTTCTGTTTTGACAAGTTCTGCTTGATGTTGCGCTTCTGCTGGTGTTAAGCGACCTGGCCGTATACGAAGTCCTGTTTGGGGCTTTGGGCTCGGTTCGGTTACTTCACCTTTTTCAGTCTGAATCCCAAAAGCTCGTGCGACTTGCGTGGCGAGAGTTGGTTGAGTTGTTGTTGGTACAGTCGGTCTTAGTACTGGTGCTTGACCTTGTATTTGTCCTTGTCTCATTCTCTCTTGGAGCGAGAGTTGTTGTGCATCTATGTTTGCATACAATGCAATAGCACTTATTACGAGTGATAATAAATATACTGGTTTCATAGTATAGCCTTTCTTTTGTTTTTATCTAAGTAGATGCTTAAAAGAGCACTCACTGCATACATTGAAGTGAGTGATTTTTTATGTTCTACTTCTTATACAGCTGGTACATGCTTTGCTGCAACTGGGAGGTGTTTTTCCACCGTAGCTGGAGCAGTTTTTGAAGTTTTTACTGCGGTAGCTGTAACTGTTTCTGCAGGTTTTCCTTCGGTTGCAACCGAAGCTACCCCGACTGCAGCTGGTTTTCCTGTTGTACTCTGCTTTTTACTTAATTCCCAAGCGCTTGTGGCAGCTTGTTTAGCGAGCTTTTGAGCTGTTTCGCTTTGTGCCACTTTGAGTGCACCTGAAGCGGTGCTTTTTGCAGCTTCTTGCACTTGTGGATTTTGGACTACTTCACTAGCTGCTGTTGCAAGTTCGTGAGCTTTTTGCTTGATGGTATCCCAAAGTGATGCTTTGACCGCACCATTAGATGCTATCAATAGGCCAATCGTAAGAGTCGATAAATATAATTTCTTCATGGTAACCTTCCTTGTTATGGATGTAATCATTATGCTACTATTTCTACTTGTAATTATACAAAAGAATATCGTCACAAATCAAGAGTATTTGATAGTTTATTTTGTGACATCTTTTTGTTTGGTGTTAAAAAGTTGAAAAGATCTACACGCAGAAACTATTTGTGACGGAGTCACAAAGCCGAACAAGTTGTTCTTGCTGATCGGCTGAGCCGTTAGAGGTGCTTAGTGCGCTTTGGCTTTTCAAAGAAAAGAGGGCTGTAGAAGGAGACCGACTCCTTCTACTTCTTGCCTTATTTGCTCTGTGCTTGTGTGATCAGATTTCTTGCATACTGGATTAAATCTTTGTTCTTTTTGATTTTCTCTGCTGCAGCCTGAGAAAATTCCTTAAGGTAGGCTTGAACCTGTGGATTATCTAGGGCTTTCGAAAGGAATGCTCTTACCTCATCCTTACTAAAGTTTTCTCGGAATACGGCGATTCCAAATCGCACTTCGTTTTGTGCAGCTGGTGCTATCTTTTCGAGCAGTTTCTTTTCGATTTCGCCTTCGCTTAGTTCAGCTGGAGCAGCAACTGGTGCTGGGCTAGCCGCCCTTGCTCGAAATCTTTCTTGGAGCGATTGTGCATTAAGGCTAGTTTGCAATGCAAATGCACTTACCACGAGTGATAATACAAAGAATGTTTTCATAGTATGACCTTTCTTTTATTGAGTTATTGTTTTCAGTTTAAATTGAGCGTCTCATAGACCTATTTTGCTGCAGTTTGTGTTTTGGCCAGCTTATGGTTATCAGCTTGTTCTCCCTTTTTCGTGACCCGTTGAATTGTCTCTTTTATATCTTGCCAGAACTTATGCCACACTTCGCCGCATTCGGTGGTGCTTGTAAATAGGAGAAACGCGCAAATAAAGATGGATAAAGAGATAGTTTTCATCGTAGCCTTTCACTGATTGTTTCTATTTGTAATTATACAAGAGTATACTATTAAAAATCAATAGTTTTTTAGGAATTTTTTTATGGCGGCTATGCGATTGGGATGCGAAAACAGTGCGCTGGCGATGGCAAGCTGTGTTGCTCCATGTTGTACGAGTTCTTCAAAGTTGTTTTCATTAATGCCGCCATCGAGTGCAATCGTGTAGGCTTTGCCTGTCTGCGAACGCCTCGCATGTAAGGCCTTGAGTTTTTGAACTATATCGCGGATAAACTGCTGGCCTGAAAAGCCCGGTTCTACCGACATAAGGAGTACGTGCTTTATTGTCAGGTCGTCGAGAACTTCAAGGGGAGTGAGAGGATTTAAAGCAACGCTGGGGATCCAGCCTCGCTGAGAGATTTCTGAGCTGAGGGTGTTAAAGTCATAGAGAGACGGGCTTTCAATATGGAGAGTAACGATGTCCCCCTCATGAAGAATGAGTCTATCGAAATAGTCTTCGGGGTAGTCGACCATGAGATGGATCCAGAGCTGCTTTTTTGTTGCGGTGCGTATCTGATTTATAAAGGCTGGCCCCCACGTAAGATTTGGAACAAAGTGAAAGTCCATGACATCAAGATGGAATCCGGTCACGTAGGGTTCAAGTGTGATGAGCTCTTCTCTCAGACACAGCAGGTCTGCTGAAATGAGTGAAGGAAAGATTTCTGCCATACTCTATCCTTTTTCAATTAAGCCTAAGGAAATCGGGGACTTTTTGCAAGAAGAAGGTGAGTTTCCTCCTGTTAAAAAATATGAGTGGGGTTGTATAAAGAGCTTGCAGGATTTATAGCTTTAGGTTATACTTTTAACCAACTTTCAGTATTTAAAAAGTAACCTTTTTTTAAGGAGTAACGTTATGGTTGAAAAAATTCGTCCGTTACTTGATCGCGTCTTGGTCAAGCGACTTGCTCATGAAGAAAAAACGGCCGGAGGGATCATTATACCTGATGTAGCAAAAGAAAAGGCTCAAACAGGGACGGTGATCGCTGTTGGTCCGGGTCGTATGTTAAATGATGGCAAGATTGTGCCTATGCAAGTAAAGGTGGGTGACATTGTATTCCTGCCAAAATATGCGGGGACAGAAGCAAGTCCGGAGCATATCATTATTCGTGAAGAAGAAATACTCGGTGTCGTTGAACAAAAATAACTTAGAGGTGAGCAATGGCTGGAAAAAAGATACTCTTTGGTGCTGAAGCGCGTCAAAAGTTAGCGCTTGGCGTTGATGCTCTTTCAAACGCGGTAAAAGTGACCCTCGGGCCTCGGGGACGAAATGTGGCCTATGAAAAGAAGTATGGTGCACCTGCAATTACCAAAGATGGTGTGAGCGTTGCTCGCGAAATCGAGCTTGCTGATCCTATAGAAAATATGGGCGCACAAATGGTTCGCGAGGCGGCAAGCAAAACAGCAGATGTTGCTGGTGATGGCACAACTACAGCGACAGTATTGACCCAAGCTATTTTTAGAGAGGGAAATAAATACGTCACTGCTGGTGCTAATCCCATGGAGATTAAACGGGGTATTGAAAAAGCTGTTATCGCTGCAGTTGAGTTTGTTAAAAAGCAGGCAAAGGCGGTGAGCAGTAAAAAAGAGATCGAGCAGATCGCAACTGTTTCTGCTAACTCTGATACGGTCATTGGTGAGCAGATTGCTAATGCGATGGATCGAGTTGGACGTGATGGGGTTATTACGGTTGAAGAAGCTAAAAGCATGGAAAGTGAAATATCATTTGTAGATGGTATGCAATGTGACCGTGGCTATATTTCACCATACTTTGTTACCGATCATGAAAAAATGGAAGCGGTGTTGCAAGATGTCTTTATTCTTCTCTATGAAAAGAAGATTTCGAGTATGAAGAGCTTGCTTCCTCTGTTAGAACAGGTTGCAAAATCTGGCAGGCCATTGTTAATTATTGCAGAAGATGTCGAAGGTGAAGCCCTTGCTACCCTTGTAGTAAATAAACTTCGCGGTACTTTGAACATTGTAGCAGTGAAAGCTCCAGGGTTTGGAGATAGACGCAAGGCTATGCTTGAAGATATAGCAAGTCTAACTGGTGGAAAGCTTATTTCAGAAGAAATAGGATTAAAGCTTGAGAATGTTACCATTGCTGATCTTGGGCGAGCAAAGAAAGCGGTTATTACCAAAGACACCTTCACAATTATTGAAGGTGCTGGAAGTTCCGATGAAATTAAGGGTCGTATCATGCAAATTAAGGCCCAAATTGAAAATACTTCATCTGAGTATGATCGTGAGAAGCTTCAAGAACGACTTGCTAAACTTTCAGGTGGTGTTGCTGTTATCAAAGTGGGGGCAGCTACTGAAACTGAAATGAAAGAAAAGAAAGATCGTATTGAAGATGCTCTCCATGCAACACGCGCCGCTGTTGAAGAAGGTATTGTTGCAGGTGGTGGTGTAGCACTCCTTCGAGCTCAAGAAGTAGTTAATAAGCTTAAGCTAGAAGGTGACGAGCAACTTGGTGTTCAGATTGTAGCACGAGCACTTGAAGAGCCGATTCGTATTATTGCTTCAAATGCAGGATATGAAGGTTCAGTTATAGTAAATCGTGTGCACCAAGAAAAAGGTAATACTGGCTTTGATGCGAAAACAGGAGAATATGTTGATATGGTAGCATCCGGTATCATCGATCCTGCGAAGGTGGTCCGTTCTGCGCTTCAAAATGCGTCATCGATTGCGAGTCTTCTTCTTACCACAGAGGCTCTCATATCTGAGATTCCTGAAGAGAAGAAAGCAGCAGCTCATGGTGGACATGGTGGTCCAGGTATGGGCATGCCAGACATGTACTAAGTTTATATCATATACAGAAGGCTCCTTAATCGGGGCCTTCTTTTTTTGGCGAGTTTCTTTCAAAAATTGTACTTCGGAGTCTTTTGCAAAATCATAATAAGTATGGCATCATTGACTTTAATGCACAATGTCTAGCTATTCTGCTTGGGCGATAGGGTTTGTTGGATCGAAGCGTTTTTCCCTGCTGAGGTCCACTTGAGCTTATGCTTAGTGTGAGATGCAACAGTACCAAACCGGTCGCTTTAACGGTTTTTTTTGGATAGAATTTTGGCTAGATTAAGCTTGTTGAGCAGTAAATCTGGGAATTATCCATCCTGAAATTTATTAATATAGCTCTATTTCGGATTACATCTAAAGCTTCCTAAATCTTGAATCAGCCATTCAAAACTCGTTAATTTTGCGAATGTCATGTTCCGCGACAAATAAGACTTGACGCGGGAGATTATACAGCTAGCATTATACTTGTTGGTCACATCTATATAAGGAGTCAGGATGAAGAAGTTCTTTTTAAAACTACTTTTTGTTGTAGGGTTATTTTTTAATCATGGGTCACTTTGGGGTATGAAGGCAAAGGCAAAAGCTTCTGTTGTTGTGCCGAAAACTGCTGTGCCGAAAACTGTAGCGTTGAAAGCACCTGCTGCACCGAAGGCTCCTGCACGTGTAATCATACCAAAAGGGGTGAAAGCTAAACCTCGCCCAGCAAAAATGGCAGCTCAAGCTATAGAAGCTTTTATGGATGAGGACGTTGATGTATTGTACAACTATTTAGATGATGATGATGCAGATGATGAAATTATGTTGTTACTCTCCCAAGTACAGGAGGACCTTAACTTATTGCTTTCTGCGGTTTCTTCTGGGGATGCAGATACTGTTAACGAAGCGATGCGTAATATCTTTAATGCAACTGAAAATTGTGATCATGCAATTCGGTTATTAATAAACTATAAGACCCAAGAAGGCTACAGCGCTTTGCTCTTGGCTGCTTATATGGGTAATGCAGAAATCATTAAATGTATTGTAAATGCTGCTGGAGCATTGTTTCTCGGAGATTTCTGGCATAACCAAATGCTTGAATTGATAAATTGTACCACAAACGAAGGTCTCACTGCGCTACATCTAGCTGCTCGAGAAGGTCACACAGAGGCATTTAGTGATTTAATTGAGATTATTCAAGATGCAAATGATCCATCTACCCTTAATGAAGATCAGGTCTATATTCCATCTGATACAGATATAAAAGATGTTGGCGATTGCTCTCGAGTATTAAACCGTCGGTCTATTGACGGATATACCCCATGGCATTTGGCTGCACAACATGGTCAACATGAGATAATTGCTTTGCTAATAGCAGACGCTACCTGTCTGGAAGCCGATGAACTGATGGAAATCATAAATTGCGAGACGACCCCATCAGATCATCGCACTCCGAGCAAGACTCCCTTAGCTTTGGCATCTGAAAATGGTCATGATGAAGTTTGTAGACTCATAATCGCAATTCGCGCACTAAATGCTGAAACGCAATTAGATGATGAAGATATCAAAAGGTTAATTTTAAATACCGGGAAAACAGGCAATTGTACTCCTCTTCGATTGGCTAGACGTTACAATCATGAAAATGTTGTTAGGATTCTTCTAACAAGAATGTTAATAGATGAGCAGGTACCTGTATTTTGGTCCCCAGGTGATTGCTTGGAAGACGTCCTCATTTCACTTATAGACAATGAAAATGGCAAAATAAGAATTGCTGTTTATAATATTACAAGTCCTTTGGTAGTCGAAGCCCTCATAAAAGCTCATAATAGGCATGTAATTGTCGAATGTATAACAGAAAGGCGCAATATAGAGGATGTAAATTGTCAAGCAAGGAGGTTGCCTAATGCTGGTATTCGAATCTGGACAAATTATCACGGTGAACGAATACGTGAATATGATCCGTTAATGCATAATAAATATGCAATCTTTTATAATAATATCGATGGTCATTCTTTTGTAGCAACTGGTTCTTATAATTTCACTAAGCAGGCAAGAAAAAATCGAGAAAATATGTTGGTTTTACATGATAGAACAGCAATAGAGAAGTTTATTAGAGATTATGAAAAATTACTAAGTGAGTGCAGGGAGTTATAGAACGCTCATTATCATTTGATCGCAAATAATGATGATAATTGAGCGATAAGTTATTAGTTTGCATTGAATTGTGTTACTTTTGAAATACTTGTGGTTACGCATCTCAAGGATCATTGATTACCGATAAGTCTTGGAAATATTCTCAGTATTCTTTAAAGAAGCTCAAGAATATTAGAAGATAAAGGGTCAGGTCTTGACAATGGCTCTAGAGTTTCGCATGCTTTTTTCACCATAGCCAGATCTGCATGGGATTAATTGCAATTACTTAACAAATATTTTCGTCTTCGCAGGCAATGCCGAAGGCTACTCTTTTATGTACACGATGCTTCTTCGGCAGTTAAGTAATTGATCTGCTGATCTCCAAAGCCCAAATTTTCGGTTTTGTTCTTGTCTTCGTTAATATGAACTACAGATACCAACGCTGCATTTGATTGCCTGAAAAACTTTCCAAGATAAGTATGTAACTAAGGATTCGAACCATGCTGTGCCCCGTTTTTCTAGATCCAAAACAGATGTAGGTTCAGTTATAGTAAATCGTGTGCATCGGGGAAAAGGTACATCGGCTTTGATGCAAAAACAGGGGAATATGGTGATATGGTATCATCGATCATGCGAAGATAGTCCGTTCTGCCCTTCAAAATGCGTCATCGATTGCTAGTCTTCTTCTTACCACAGAGGCTCTTATATCCCTGAAGAGAAGAAAGCAGCAGCTCATGGTGGTCGAGGTATGGGAATGTGAGACATGTACTAAGTTTATATTATATACAGAAGGCTCCTTAATCGGGGCCTTCTTTTTTTGGCGAGCTTTTTTCAAAAATTGTACTTCGGAGCCTTTTGCAAAATCATAATAAGTATGGCATTATTGACTTTAATAATTCTAATTGTGTATGATAAAGGTGTATGCGTGTGAATTTATTTTGCAAAAGGAAATATTATGAATAAAAACAATATACTCTCATTTTTGATGATAATAACTGCAATTGCTCCAGCCTTTGCTGCTCAGCCGCCCGTTTCTGCAACAACAGCGACGCACAATGAGCTCGAAGTGGTTAATGAAACAGGAAGTGAACTTAGTTGTGTTGTAGCAGCTAGGCGTGAAGGTCATATGCCGGCACTGCCGATTCCTATCACGAGCAACGTACTTACTTCGCCCCGCGCTAGTGACGTATTCATTCAAAAACACATTGAGCCTGGCAAGACATTCACTATTATTAATTTACAAGATAATGAATCGGTTATGGTAGCTGGTCAGCCTCTTTCAGTCGGCCACGCTCGTTTACAAAACAATAGATGTGTTATTAAAGTCTCAAGAAAGCTCTTTGGATATGGGGCTATTAGTATTTCCGAGCCAACCTGTGTAGAACTTGGTGCCGGAGAAATAGATGTTCAAGGATTTGCTGTCCTAGGGCTCACATCGCATGATCTTAGTCAAGAAGCTACGCGTTTGCTGCAACTGCCAGATTCTGAAGCTTATAAGGTTTTGGGCGTACCGCAAGGGGCTTCAAAGCTTGAAATAGACGAAGCCTTCAGAAACCTCATGGATAAATGGCAGCCGTATCGGGTAAAGTTGCCTTATGAGAAAGAAAGAGTTATTCAGGTACAAAGGAAAATAAAGGCGGCTCATGCTTTTATGATCGCGGCACTCAATAAATAATTAACCGACACGAAAGCAACAATCGTCTGAACTGCAAGATACATGTTTGACTTCAAAAGCGTCTTGTATTGCACGAGGATAGAGAGGTCCACCAATATGGATAGGCTCTCCCCCACAAAATCCACCGCTTATGAGCAGTGCTTGCAATCTTCTGATGTGGCTCGCTCCAGCTATGACTATAACCCTGGCGCCTGATTCGTTTACGATGAGAACTTTGAGATATAAGGCTACATCGGTAAGGTAGCAACCTATGGTGAGGAGTGTTAGCAATAGATGCCTTCTTAATGGTATGTTATTGTAAACTTTAGGTTCGCGGACAAGTAAATTTCCCGTAGCTTTTAATTTATCAGTTGAGCTTATATTGTGGATTTTGCAGCACTCAAGTAGTTCTCGATATAGTTTATATGCTTCGTTGAGATATTCTTCCGCTTTGCTGTTGTTATAAGTATCACCAAAATAGTTCTTACATGCAAACGAGATAGTACGATAATACCGTTCGATCTCTTCCCAAAGATCATTGAAAGTTGCTTCGTTGCTAATGGCATAATCACAAAGTGTATCAGTTGCATTTAAATTGCGAAATATGTCGAGGCTTTCTTCGTCTATATCGTCAAATTCTGTTTCGCGATCTAAGAGAGCTATTGCTAAATGAAGGATCCGGCGTAAGTCAAAATCTTCTATTCTGTGCACTGTTCCGCATGCTATTGTTCTCAATTCTTTCAGCTTATCTAACAATATACTTTGTGCTTTGATTATGTGTAATCTCTTTTCAGATGCTTCCAAAAATATGTGAATAGGCTCTTCTTTTCTCTGTCTCTTATATCTTTTCAGACAGTTGCATATAAATTCACCTTGCTCTTTTTCTTTGGCACAGTCTGCTTCTTTCGCGTTCATGTAATCGATGTGCTGATCTCCAAAACCCCAAATTTCTGGTCCACTTTCCTTGTGAATATGGGTGATACATCGCAATATCGCATGTGACTGACTAAAAAAGCTTGCCAAGACAAGTATCCAACCAAGAGCTCGAAACATAGTGTACCCCGCTTTTCATAATTCAAAACAAGCTTAGAACAAATTTAAAAAAAATAATAGTGAAAAGAATACAGGATTCTCTAAAGACCTTTATACAAGGAATAATTCTTTTTGATTATCAAGATGTGCTGCCATGAAGATGCCTCTATTTACTTGCCATCTGCTTTATTCCGACCTGTGTGTTCTGTCTGGATTTGTGCCGCTTCAATCGTTATTTCTTGAGGACCTCAGTAATATCTTTTCGCTCATATATTAATGCAGATACTGACTTAGAGAGTTTAATGGCATCTGGGAGGGCATGTTGGAAGAGGTTGCGGCCAATCGCACCACCCGAGGTGCCCTGTGAGAGTTGAGAAAAGAGTGCATTGAGAAAAGCATCGGGTGTTGTATGTTCTCCACCAGCACAGACTACTTTTGTGTTTCCAGCAGCTTTTATTATTGCGGGTAAAGCATCAACGTCACGTGGGGGATGAATCTTCACAAAGTCAGCACCAAGGGCTGCAGCCACTCCAGTCGCTCCGGCAAGAAGCTGTGGGTCTCGCTCATCCTTAATAGTGCTACCGCGGGGGTACATCCATAAAAGGGCAATGAGCCCGTGCTGATGTGCCTTGAACACTGCTTGAGATGCTTGTGCAAGCATGGCAGGTTCTGAACTGCTACCAAGATAGACAGTTAGCCCAATACCTCTGATGGGTAGTTGTGATTCTTTTGCGAAGTCGACCACGTCATCGACTGACCAGAGTTGTGCACTAAACGGATCTGGATCTGACCGAAGGTTCGTTTTCGAATTAAGCTTTACTACGTAGTTTACTGAAGGATAGTGCTTTCCGTAACGAGCTATTAGTCCGAGCTGAGTAGCTAGCGCTCCAATGGGAGCTTTGCTAGCAACGGCGAAGAGATGCTCAGGAGTTTGAGCTGCTGGGTCGATACCTGGTCCAAAGAAGTCATTATTCAGATGCTCGAGTTTATGGTCGGCAGCAAAGAGGAACAGGCGGCCAGTGTCTTTTGTAAGTGCAGTGTAGTGTTCACGATATGCTTCGTGAGCAGTGAGGGGAACGTCAGCTGGGATAATGAGTTTTTCCATGGAATACCTTAAATAATTTTATCGTGAATAAGCATTTTGTGAGCAACGCGTTCAAAGAGGGGCGGAACAACCTGAGCAGCGAGTAACCCCTTTTTACTCGTTTCTTTTATAAAGACAACAACGATTCGTTTATACGATCCTTTCTCGACGATCGTCATAAGACTAAAAATATGACGATGAGCGTCATACTTACCATTGGTAATTAACCGTGCAGTTCCTGTCTTGCCCATAACAGTATAGCCTTCAATGCGAGCCTTACGGGCGGCGCCTTCATCGATAGTTTGGCGTAAGATCGCTTTCATCTGGTCGATCGTTTCTTCTTTAAAGAAGGGCCCTTCCTTGAGAGGAGGCTCATCCGTTTTAAGAAGGCGCGGTTTGATCCGGTAGCCATTGTTCGCTATGACGCTTAATGCTTGACCAAGCTGGAGGATATTTGCACTGATTTCATAGCCAAATGAGAGCGAGATGAGAGATGCTTTTGACCATTTTTCTGGTGGGGTAATCAAGCCGCCATTCTCACCAGGAAAGATTCCTAGTTTTGTGCCAAACCCGAGATGCCGGTAATGTTCATAGAGTTTGGTACCTACCTTTTGAGCTACTTTTGCAACACCAATATTATTTGAAAACTGAATGACTTCCGCAAACGGTATAATCCCATTTGCTTTTGTCGTATTGACCGGAATGCCATGTAACTTTGTATGAAGTCGATTTTCGCAGTCGATCAATGTTGTAGGAGCTACTGCTTTTTCTTCTAAAGCGGCAAGTGCGAGGAATGCTTTGATAACTGAGCCTAACTCATAGGCGTCGGTGATAATACGGTTTTTAGTCAGTGCTTGGTCAACAAGCTCGGTATCATTAGGGTTGAAATCTGGATAGTTTGCCATAACGAGGATATCTCCATTGTCTGGATTGAGGATGAGTACCGATCCTTCTTTAGAGCCCATCTGTTTGACATAGTCCTTAAGCTCTTCATAGGCAAGGAATTGTAATACGCTATCTATTGTAAGGCTCAATGGTTGCGCTTCAGCACCTTCAACCTTGGTTTGCCTGGTAAAGTAAAATCGACCTGAGCGTGCATCTTTCTCAACAATATAGGTGGTAGGCTTTCCAGCAAGAGTAGTATTATACAAAGATTCAATGCCAAAGAGGCCCTGGTTATCTATATCCGTTATGCCAACAATTGGACCTACTGATTGTATAGGATAGAATCTGCTCGGCTCTTTGATCAATTTTATATCCGTCAGGCCACTGCTTTCGATAAGCGCAATCTCTTTTGCGCTCAATCGCCTTTTGAGGTACATAAAATGAGAACGGCTCTGTTTTTTCAAGCGTGCAGCTGCATTCTTAAAATGCTTTTCAAGAAAGCGGGAGAGTGCCTCTTTTTGTTCGAGTTTGCTGGGAATAATAAAGGCTGCAATCGACTCTTTATTAAGTGCGAGAGGTTGTACCCCCGATCTGTCATAAATCTCTGCTCGTGGGGGCGTTAATGTGGTTGTTGTGGTGTACTGTTGATATGCAAGTGTCTGAAAAAATTGTGCTCGGCGTATTTGTACCAGGTATAAATTAAAGAGTACAAAGAGGTACATCGATACGAAGATGAAGAATAGGAGAATGAGTCTGGAATTAGGTTGTGCGTTCATCGGGTACCGGTTTTATTTGATTGAGATGTATTTTTTGCATCTGGGATTGCGTTGCAAACTCTTTTATATGAGCAAGATCATGGCTAGTATGCAGAGCTTGCTTCAGCTGCTCTATTTTATGGACAAGTTCTCGTCTCCTTTTCTCAGATTTTTGCTTCTGGAACGAAAGCTTAATCACCATACTCTGATGATGGATATAAAAAAAGATCAGAAAGATCTGAATACTTGCAAACAAAATGATAAAGGACGGTTTTTTCATTTAAAATTCCTCCACAAGCGCGGAAACTGGGCCCTTTAGGGCGCAGAGGAAGCGCTCGTCTATACTATGTACCTATAACCATCACTTGCGTGAATGCGCTTACAATATTTGTAGCTAATTCCCTGCTTAACGCCTTGGGCTGTTGTTATGTTAAAAAAGCCAGTAGCCCGTACTGCTACTTTTCCAATATGAGTGCCCTTATGTTTGCCCTGAGGTACACAAGCCCTTACTATGTCTCCTGTCTGGAAGCCAAAACTTTTTCCCGACTGCTTAGGACCTGTTCGTGGAAACCCATAACGGTCCACCCTGGTCATCTGCCGTGATCCATGACCAGTCGCGATAATTATCAAAGGCTTAATATCTTTTATAATAAGACGTGCTGGTGTTGAAGCACCTACGCACGCAGCATCAATCCAATGGTTTTTCTCAAGATTTTGTTGTATCCTATTAAACTTTGTTAGCGCGCCAGTTCCGGTCTCTACGGGTAATCCAAGGGCCAGCAACGCTGCATGAAGCTGCTTCCTCGAGGAATTAACTGCCGCAGCATCTTTTAACGAGCTCTTTGCTTGCTTCTGAACATCTGGATGACCAAACTCAAGAGCAGTTCTTGAGCCCTTCTTGATATTACAGGGGGCACAGGCAAGTGCCAAATTAGTAACACCATTAGTGCCGCCACGACTCTTTGGAACTATGTGGTCAATCTGAAAAGCGACCTTCTGAATACCACAATAAGCACAGGTTCTATTGAACTTCAAAAGAAGATATTCCCTAACTTCGTACCCATGCAGTGTGCCCTGTTGATATTCAATTCCTTCTATTTCTGGATTTCGAAGCAATTGAGTATCAAACTTAACCAACTCCATACTTATTGAGCTCATTGGACAGAACTTAATAAGTCTTCGTGCCCAGGTAATACAGTTATGAACCCTACTTTCTACCGAGGGAGGCAATGTGCCTTTAGCCCGTTTACGATTATCAAATCGTGGAGCGCGATAGCGTGTCTTACGACTTCTTCTTGAGCGGCGTAAAGAGCGACGACTTGTCATGCTTTCATGAATAGGTCCACTCCTGTGAAGAAGCTCAATCGCAAAAACAACCCTACCAGTGTTTGCATTAACAATCGCTATCCCGGTAGTCTTACTTCCAGGATCAAACTTGAGAACATGGGGATCAACAAGATCGGTAGATTCCTTATTAAGAATAATCGTAAAAGGGATCATACTAAACACTGCAGCCTTTCCTTCGTTAAGCAGTAGCCTTGCTTCTGCTGGTCTTAAAGGATTGCAGGGTTTTCTCAGATCATCTAAAACAAATACATATGACATAAAAACAATCTTTCGCCCATTGCTGGGGTAACGTTTGCCTCGCTCATGTTTCGAATCGGCTAATCACAAGAACACTGGTTTAGACGCTCAACCTGTTTAATTCCTGTATTACAGGGCTTGAAACTGGCACGCATTTCAAGGTGTGAACTTAAGCTCTTCTTCGAAACGTAGCCAGGCATTGCGCCTTGGCTAAAGCTGGTCAACACGAGCTTCTGAAGCTCCGCCCTTTAGGGCGGCGTCGTTGACGCAGCGCACTCTGGTTAAACTCATACCGCTAGTATAAGCGAGGAAATGGTATTTGAGTAGTGCTTTTGTACAAATTCAGTAGATCTTCTCAAAGAATGGTTGTTCTGAAGAAAGTACTTGCTCCTGGAGAATGTGGTTTTATCTCTGTAGATCGATAGATGTCTTCAAGGAGCGAGTTCACTAGATCTCGAGCTTCAACATTGGGGTAGTCTACCCGATAGGTAATTATTTCCTCATTGTATTGAGCAACGGTGAGATATCCCAGCTGGAACAGATAGGGGATGAGATGCATATTATTTATCTGTGCGTGGCTCAAGGCCATCTCGCTCAATTCTACCTCGCCGATGTCGCAGAGAGAGTGATGCTTTTTTTGCAAAAGACTGATAAGGAAAGGTTTCTGAGGAAAATCCTTTCTTTGCTGAGGAGCGAGAGAATGTAGGAGAGAAGAAGGATTAAAGACTGTCTGATCATGTCGTGAAAAGCGATAGCCACCGCATCTGAGCTTTATGGTACTCAGTAGTGTGGAGCGAGTAATATCGTGCTCATCAGCAGCTCTCTCAAGATAATATTCGAAGTAATCGATAACTTCTTCGTCCGTAAATCCCAGAAGAGTGGAAGCTTTTGGATCCATCGTGAGATCGGTCAAATGATTGAGCGCTGGAGAGAACCAAGTTTTAGCAAATTGAGTGCTTGCGGTAATGAACGTTGCTCGCAAGTGTTGATCTTGACTTTTAAGCACACAGAAGCAGTCACTCAGTAGAGTGCAGATCTCCTCAGCTCGAGATGTATCCTCTACTGCTTGTAAAATTGGATAATCACATTCATTGATGAGGACAACGACCCGATTGTGTTTCTTTGCAAGCTCTGTAATAAGTTGCAGTAGTTTTAAGCTGGGAAACGGCGGTGAAGAAACATCTATTCCATAGCCCAGAGCTACTGCTTCTATTCTCTGAGAAAGATCAGCCTCGATCGCGTCAGAGGTTGTTCCGATGAGCTCAGAAAAGTCTAAGGAAATCACTGGGTATGCTGTCCATGTATAAGTGCTCTGGGTGCCAATCCAGAGGTTGTCAAAAAGATGTCTTTTGCCAAGAAAAATCTCTTGAAGGGTTGAAAGGAGAAGTGATTTGCCAAATCTTGCTGGTCTTGATAAAAAATAATACTGTGAGGGGGCGGAAATTAACTTATATATGTGCTCTGTTTTATCAACATAGATACCATTGTGACTTCTTATTTGTTCAAAAGAGTTGATATCCAGTGGTAGTTTCTGCATCGTTGGTTTCTTGTTGGTTTGTATCTTTCAGTAGTATAATCCGATTTAAACACATGAGTCAAATGAATGTTTCTTATTGCTTTCCTTGATTGAGCGCTAAGTTGATGTCAGAATGTTGTAGGTTGTTTATATGTATCTCGCTTGGAAAGATCGAAATGAGTCTGCATGGTATTCGTATTCCGATCTATGACCGCGAACGAGCAATTATTGACTCGTTTCGCCTGCTCAGTCGCGAAACGGCTATAAAGGCTCTGAAGTTCGCTCTTCAACCTGGGGATAGGCCTCTTAACCTCATAAAACTGCAAGATTATGCAGAGAAACTAAGATTCAATAGAGGCCCCTATCTGGAGACTGCAACAACGATCTGAGAGCCTTATGTTTCACTTCGCCAGGAAAACAGTCCAACTGTTGAATCACTGGTAAGAACTAGTGTATGGTAGGATCATGAAAGGGTGCTCATGATGCTAATCTTAGTTTTACTCATATCAGGGTTTCTGTGCGCTGGTAAGCCTCTCTTCTTTGATCGTGCTATCTGCTCTCAAGTAGAGGAGCGCTTACGTACCGAACAGATAACAAAGAGTATTCCCATGGTGAACTTTTTAAAAGAGTCTGGTAAGACTCCAAAAGGAGATCAACGGATTATGCTTATTGAGTTTGAAAGTGGTTTGCGGGGAGTATTTAAGCCTGGTCACTATTGCTATGCGGAAGTAGCTGCATATAAGGCAAGTTGCGTTTTGAGGATTGGCTTGGTACCACCAACGGTGCTCAGAACTATTAGTGGTGTTGAAGGAAGTGTGCAACTATTTGTCGACTCTGATCTTGATACGAGCAACAAGCATCTGCGAAGAAAAGCCTATCGGTGGGTGTCTAGAAAAGAGAAAAGCGATATGGCAGTATTCTATTATGTGTTTGGTCAGTGGGACAATCAGCCTGATAATCAGATTATTACCTCTGACAAGGATGGTTTTCACCTTGTGCTTATAGACAATGCAGCTTTGTGTCATAGCCAATATACCCGCTATGGTGACTTTTCGTTTGTGTGTAAGGGGATAAATAGTACTGTTCCTTCTCGTAGGGGAGAACTATTTCCCTTTGATAAGGCACGTACTATCGTTCCATCGGCTCAAGAGGCCAAACGTCTGTTTGGTGCGTATATCGATGATAATCAGATTAAAAAAATCTGTAACCGAAAAAGACCGCTTACCTATGTTATCTGGGACCATGCCTTGTGGATCCAAATTCATAAGCATACGAAGGGAATGATGCCCAATTATACACAGAACTATTATGCAGTAACACTTAAAGCGCTGGCCAGTCTTACAGCAGAACAGTTGCATGAGATCTGGTCTGAAGGATTGCATCTCGATAGATGTGAAGTCCTTATCGAACAAACCTTGCAGCGGCGAGATCACCTGCTTTGTGCAGCATATGCTGAAGGCACTATTCTTTAGAATTCTTGAGACATACTAAAATGTACTTCATAGAACTTTTCGCGTAGTCGCTTATTACGATCAAGCTTGAAGCCCCAATCGATACGTAGCGGTGCTGGTTGGAGTAAACGGATACCAAAACCGATGCTATGTCGATATCTAAATCGATTATTGGTAAGTGCACCAATGTTGGCTGGGTTATCAAGGAGTAACCGTTGTTCTTGAGTAAGGGGAGTATCCCAGCCAGCTCCTCCATCATAAAAGACTACTCCGCGAATTGATTGATCTTTTTTGATTGAGAAGATGAGTTCAGCATTGACCCAGAATGCTTTTTTTGCACCAACGGAGCTACAAAAGACTTGAGGACCGATTTGTCCAAACTCGAATCCACGCACCGTTCCCGGGCCCCCCATATTGTAGAGCTCGCGGTACGGAATGACTTTATTCCGTAACTGTTCAACAATGCCCGCATGACCATGAAGAAGGAAAATAAGATCATATTCACCGATTAATGGGGTGAGCCAAGTAGCATCGAAATCGGCTTTGACGTAACCAAACGTACTTGCATCTGCTGGAACGGTTACCTTAGTAGTTAAGCTCCAATTATAACCGCGGTTTGGAAATACAGGATTATTACGAAGATCTTGTCCGATTATGTTCGTTATCCAGCCCGTTGTTCCCGATATGAAGCGACGATCAATAAAGGATTGATAGAGATCGAATTGGGCTGCTGAGCGTCCCGCACGATCTGCGTTTACCTTTTGAAACTGGATACGTTCAACACCTCCGGTAAGGGAAGTAGAAATATCGGGGCATCCAGGAACCTGGAACATAAATTGAAGGCTTCCTCCGGTAAGCTTTTCTCGAGGGGTGTCGGTGACGTTTTTAAAATCTTCATAAATTGCAGCACGATGGTACACACCTAAGCCTGCTCCGATAGGTCGATCAAAAAGCCATGGCTGAAAGACGTTGAAGTTGACACTGTGATCTCCCTTTGCCCAACTTGCACTTAAATTCCAACTTACTCCGGTACCTAAGAGGTTTCGGTCAGAGACATTTAAACCGACACGTACGCTGGTAGCGGGAGATTGGGGATCTGCTCCCCCATAGCCAATCGATCCATCTAGTTTGCCCGTTTTTACTTCTTTAAGCATAAGATCGAGGTCGACACAGTTTTCTGAGATCTTATTCATGCGCCATTCTACGCCATTTTGTGGATCGAAAAATCCGAGTCCTTCGACTCTGCTTTTAGAAATGTCCATCGCAGGAGTAGTAAGCACATCTCCTTCACAGAGGAGTATCATTCGGCGAATAACATACTCGCGCGTCTTGTTGTTACCGCAGATCGTAAGCCGATTTAAGGTAATCTTGTTACCCAACTCAGAGTTGAATGTTATCTCAATCGTTTTATCTTCAAAATTTGGTATGATGACCGGCTCTATATCTGCATAGATATACCCGAATCTCCCCCAGAGGGTTCTAAGACCTTCAATTGTATCAACGACAACCTCTTTCGAATAGAGTTGACCTGGCTTGAGCGTCATGCACTTGAGAATCTGTTCTTCAGTTAATAGATCATTGCCCGGCGCTGAAACGCTTTTTACCGTGAACAGGTCTCCTTCTTCGATTGTGTAGGTGACTGTGATACACTGCGTCTCTTGCTCAATATCAACACAAATATCGACGACTCGCGCAGTAAAGAATCCATTGCTTTGATAATAGTTTTCGATCATGTATCTATCACCATTAAGCATCTCAGGTTGGTAACTCCCTGCCTTGCTAAGAAAGCCAAATAACCAATCTTCTCGTGTAAATATCAATTCTCGAAGCCTTCTGGTGCTCACGCACGAATTACCTTTAAAGAATACTCGTTTTACGACCGCTTTATTGCCTTCGCATATCGTAAAGACTGCAATGTAGGTACCCCGTTCAGTTGGTTGCAGTTCTGTGGTTATGGTTGCTGCATGATAATTCTTTTCAACATAGAGTTGCTTGATCTGATCTGCATACCTACTGAGCTCATTTTCGTCCATTGCGGGAATTTCGCTGAACTTATATTTCTTCTCAATCTCGTCAGCAGTAAGGTTGTTGTTACCTCTGTAGACAATAGATTCGATCTTCTTTTTTTCTTCAACGATGACATGGAGGGCTACTTCTGTGTCCGATATATCCTCAACGTCGACTATAACATTATTAAAGTAACCAAGGTTGTAGAAATTTTTGATTAAATCACCAGTTTTCGCTGGATTGAAGGGGTCTCCAATGCGATATGGCATACGAGCTAAGAGAGCTTCTTGAGTTATGAGGTTATTTCCGCTTATACTTATGGAGCGTATTGTTTTACGTTCAACAACGGGAGTTGTTTCGGGTAGGCTATCTGCTTTCTCAGCAGAGATATACACGAAAGAACTTAGGCCGAATATGAGTACACGAAGCCAAGAATTTAATTTTTGAGGCATTGTTTCAACATTTGAGGTCAACTATTGACGTTTGCAATATGATGTTTATATAATACTGTTTTTTCTACTTTTTGCTAGGTATGAGATGAAGAACTATACTTTATTGCTGTATAATACTTTGGCCGATCGCCAAGAACCATTTGTAGCACGGGGCCCTCAGGTGTCGCTCTATGTTTGTGGTGTCACCCCTTATGACTATGCACATCTTGGTCATGGGCGTTGTTATGTTACGTTTGATGTACTCTATCGACTTTTGAAGTTTCTCGGATATAAGGTAACCTACTGTAGGAACTTCACTGATATAGATGATAAGCTCATTAATCGCGCTGAAAAGGAGTATAATGATCCTACCGACTATCTTATGCTTGCAAATAAGTTCATTGAAAGCTTTCATGAGGATATGAGACAGTTAGGATGCTTGTCACCTGATTTTGAGCCGCGGGTAACCACCCATATTGGGCCTATTATAACCTTTGTAGCAGATTTGATAGCTGCCCAAAAAGCCTATGCGACTATTTTAGGGGATGTATATTTTAGTATTAAGAGTTTTCCATCGTACGGGAAGTTATCAAAGCGCAGCCTTGAAGATCTTAAGGCTGGTGCACGTGTGAGCGTTCGAGAGGATAAGCAGGATCCCTTAGATTTTGCTCTCTGGAAATCCTCAGATACTGCTCCCTCCTGGGAAAGTCCCTGGGGTCCGGGAAGGCCTGGCTGGCATATTGAATGTTCGGCGATGGCCAAAGAATACCTTGGAGAAACGATCGATATCCATGCAGGCGGAATGGATCTGATATTCCCCCACCATGAAAATGAAATAGCTCAATCAGAAGGTCTCCATAATAAACCATTTGCTCGCTATTGGATGCATAATGCTTTTGTACGTATTAATCAAGAGAAGATGTCAAAGTCACTCGGCAACTTCTTAACGTTGCGTGATGTCTGTAATCGCTTTCATCCCCAAGTAGTTCGGTACTATTATGTGCAACACCAGTATCGCAGCCCCCTCGATTTTACAGCCGAAGACCTGCAAGCTGCTTCAAAAAGTTATGAACGACTCATTGCTGCATTTGATCATGTTCCTGCTGCGAGCATAGATGAACTTAAAGCGAGTGAAGATCCTTTGATAACCGCACTCATTACTGCTTTGTGCGATGATCTAACCATTGCAAAATGTTTTGGTCTTATATTTGAGCATCTTAAAACTATGGGAGCTAATCAGGCTTCATTAGTGAAAGGGTTCCTTGTGCATCTCTTAGGCCTTGATATGAAGCCATTGCCGCATGAGAACGTTGTAATCACACCCGAAATACTCGCCTTACTTGAAGAGCGCGAGCAGGCACGCCTTGCTAAGAACTGGGCACGAGCTGATGAGATTCGAACGCTACTACATGAGCTTGGAGTCGATGTGCAGGATAAGAAGTTATAACTTTTTATATAAAGTATCAATGGACTGCCAGCTGAGTAACTGTGGAGAGCCCTTGGGCTGAGATGCTGAGCCGCCATAGATCACAAAGCCCTGCTCCTGGGTTTTTGTAGGAAGGGTCTTCCAATATTCGAGACCCTCAAAAAACCGTTCATGGGCAGTTCGTCCTGATTTGATTTCGAGAGGAATAAGCTGGAGGCCCTCTTCGATGATGCAATCGATCTCATGGCCTGCTTTGTCGTTCCAAAAGGAAAGCATAGGACGTCGGCCGTGATTGTGGTACCACTTGAGGATATCAGCAATGATAAAGGATTCAAAGATGTTTCCCTTATTGGGGTGGACAGCCATTTCTTCTTGTTTGATTTTAAGAAGAAAGGAAACAAGACCAGGCTCATAGAAATAGAGCTTAGGTGCTTTAACCAGTCTCTTGCCATAGCTGTTTCGATATGGATGAAGAAAGAAAATCAGATAACTTGCCTGTAAAATAGAAAGCCACCGCCGTACCGTTGTATCGCTGATATTACATTCATTCGATAATGCCGAAAGGTTCACCAATTGGCCTACCCGAGCTGCACACATTTGAATGAATAGTCGAAATGTATCAAGATCACCTACGTGAGCTAATTGATGAACATCTCGCTCAAGATAGGTTTGTATATAGTTACGATACATAAGATCTGGCGGAGTATCTTCAGAGTAGATAGAAGGGTAACACCCTTGAAAGAGTATCGTTTCGATAGAATCTGGTAATACTTTGTTTTCTGCTAATTCGTGAATTGAAAGAGGTAATAATGTATGAATAGAGATTCTGCCGGCCAATGATTGCGAAATAGCTTCGTTCATCAAGAAGTTTTGTGAACCTGTGAGGATAAAGTATCCTTTCTTCTTTTCGTTGTCGACCTTTGTTTGAATATAGGATAATAGATCAGGAACTCTCTGGAATTCGTCAATAATTAGCCCCTGCTTACTTGGAAGAGCTTCAAGAAATGTCCGTGGATCGGCAATGGCGGAAGCTCTTACATCCCCATCTTCAAGCGTGACATAGGCATGTTCAGGAAAGGCCATTCGGGCTAGGGTTGTTTTACCTGATTGACGTGGCCCTAGGATTGCCACAACCGGAAAATACCGTGCTCCTCGTAATACTTCACCTAATGCGTCTCTTTTTAAAAACATCTTCACCTCTTGGACAAATTATACATTGAAAGTTGGATTTGTCCAGAAGCGAAAAGCTTTTAATGGTTACAAGATTTGTGCACTATAATCATTAAAAATTCGAAGATGTTCTAGCAGCGACCGATTTGCATTTCTTTTTTCCACCTATCATGCTGCCATATCCAGCGAGCAAGGGAATCGAAACATAATGCAGTGGCTAGATCTTCTTGTAATCTAAGATCAGCCGGGCCGCACGTTTCGAGGCTAAAGCTAGAATCTAGTGACGTACGCAACGTTAAATCTTGATACGGAATGTATGGATTAGTAGATAGTGCGATACAGGCACCTGGTAAAGGATGAGTCGCAATCCAGTCTCGTACCGTATTAATAGTGCGGGGTCGGCTATCTCCTGATTCTGCTTGCGAATCTATGATAGCGATGGGGAGTTCTTTTAAGCGTGGAAATAAAGAAGTATTTTTAAGTAGGGCATAGAGAGCATCAGTCTCTGTTTTGCAATCTTGTGTAGTAGTTATGACTTGCTCAAGATATTCGTAATCTTCAGGCCAGAGTTCTCGTACTCCAGCAAGTAAGACCAGTTTTTCAACAACGACTGCTTCACTTGCTATGAGCCTTTCAAGAAAACCTAGGCGTCTAGCCATCTGTTTTGCCGTTGAACCAAGGATTAAGCCGTATTTAAAGTCTCTGCCTCGAGGGAGTACCTCGTTGCAAAGGCCAAGATGGTTAAACAATTGCATGCATTCTTCAAACTTGTCAGTAAAAATAGGTTTCAATTCAGATCGTTCCGAACCTTTAGGTCGGCACCAGATTTTTTGGGTGGCAGATATTAGATCATTCCAATCGGTTGATTCGATTCCAGTAAGTAGTGCGAGTCTGCATACAGCCTCAGTGGGTGTATTATCAAACGAGACGATTCTATCAGTAAATGGATTTGAAGGAATAACCGCTAAGGAATAAAAGTATGTTGACATAAATAGTAATTGAATAGAACGTTTCATAATTTGCTTATTCTTCTGATATGAATGGAGTCTCTAGATGCAATTAGTATAACGAATGGTTGATTCCTGTCAATCGCTTGTGAGAAGGGTGATTTAGCAAGATTGGTGAGTGGGAGACGATATGGGTCTTTAGATATAACGATTTGTGATCATCACACCTTAAATTGAACAAAAATTGGTTTTGACAAGTGGGTGCACTATACTCCCGTGTGCGTGGCGAATCTAGCCATTTAATCTCGAAGATAGCAACGGCGTGGACGATGGCATGACTTGATTTGAAGCTGCAAGGAGGTAGCCATGGTTAGTTATTTTCGGTAGGATTGCAGAAAGGGTAGGAACTTTTTACCTCACAAAGGGAATGAAACTAGGAAGGGTGATACATGTCATTTGATAAAGTCGTGGTACTATTGTTGTCATTACTGCCTCAGGAAAAATCTTTTGAGGCCGAACCTGTGAAAGGGCCAAGTCATGGGAGTTTTATCGGTTCTGTAAAAGGATCCTCGGGTACCCAGTATGTCTATCGATTTGAAACAAAGAGTAATCCTGATATTTTTTCTTGGGATCTCTTGGTGAGCCAGATTGCGCGTCGGTTAAACATTGCTCCATCAATTCTTGCTTATGATCATTCCGAGCGATGTATGGTATTAGAACACATTGAATTGAAGCCATGGCCTTTATATAAAGATGATCCACGGCCTTATCATGCATGTATGGATTTGTTGCGTCAGTTTCATGAATTGGGAACCTGTGAAATTAAGCCCTACCTAAATACATGCCCTCATCAATCCTATTTTCCTTACAGTAGGATACAATCAATTACTGACTTAGTTCAGCAGGGAGCTATTCCCGTGCCGCGTCACTTTTTCGAGATGAGTGACCTTATTTCAACTATTTTTAAAACAGTCCAACCCTTGATCGACCGAGATGCTGTGATTGGACATCATGACTTTAGTATCAACAACTGCCTGCTGTCAAAGGAGGACCATGTTTATATAATCGATTGGACAACGGCTGCACCCTGTGCAGATCGGTATCACGATATTGCAAGCTTCGTTTCCATTTTTGATCGCGAAGAGCGGCTTGTTCTATTAAAGGCCTATCTTAAGAAAGATGAAGTTTCTTCACGAGAGTATGCTCGGTTTCGACTTTCCGAGCTGGTGTCACTGGCTCGAGTAGCGGCACTTTGTTTTTACGATCAGCGTAAAACAGATCTTCCTAATGAGCGTGAGAAAGCTCAGATAGTTCGAACTATGGAAGAAATGTTAGACTCAAAAAGCCTCTCAGGAAGATCCTATCTGTCTGTTGATTATGCGCTCGAGGCAGCCCAGTTGCGAATGCGTGCCCTCTTGGCTCTTCAAGAGTTTTTAGATGCTCAAGATGAATTATCAATGTTATTGAAGGAACTGATGAAATGAAAGAGTTTTGTATTGCTGGTCCAGTTAAACCTGAAAGGCACTATTATCTTCCTGGCGAGTGCAATTGGATTTGTATGTACAAAATAGATCTTGTTTTAATGTATATGCGCCACGCCAAAGTGGCAAAACAACTATGGTGCGTGAATATGCAGCGCATCTTAATGCACTGGGAACCCATACAGCTTGCTATGTTTCGGTAGAGCCGGCACATAATGCGCCAACTCTCTCTACAGCGCTTTTTGCGCTTCTAGGTAGTTTATTGAGAAGTATTAGATTGCAGTTGCCAGAAGAAAAAAGGCTTCAAGGGTATCTTGAAGACGTACTTGCCGATGAAGTTACTTGTTCTTCTCCTGTACCGGCGCATTCAGTCTTATTGGATTTCTTAACCTATTGGGTACAGAAAAGTTCCAAACCCCTTGTGCTGTTTTTTGACGAGGTCGATGGTCTTGGGCGAGACTCACTGATTTCATTTTTCAAACAGATCAGAGAAGATTTTGAAGAGAGACCCCAGAACTTTCCTCACTCAATAGGCCTGATTGGAGTTCGAAGCTTTAGGATGCATGAGGTCGAAAATTTGATAGATGGTCCCTTTATCTCTTCCTATGAAGCCGTCCGATTGCCTGATTTTAAGAGAGAAGAAATAGAAAAGCTCTATCAGCAGCATACTGATGCTACTGGACAGGTTTTTACGTCTGAAGCTCTTGAACATGTTTTCCATCTTACTCAGGGACAGCCGTGGTTAGTAAATGCTTTGGCCTTCGAAGCTTGCTTTCGAAATGTTACAGATAGAAGCATACCTATCACTGGCGAAGTGATTGATAAGGCACGCAAGGTTCTAATCTTGCGAAGAGATACTCATCTCGACGCTCTCCTTTCCTGCTTAAAGGATAGGAGCGTTATGGAGATAATCGATGCAATCATGAGCGCAAGAGAAGATGTTCTTTTTAAGGATGAAGCTGTTCAATTTGTACGATATCTTGGCTTAATAAAGCCTGATGAATTTAAAATAGCTAATCCAATTTACCAAGAAATAATTCCTCGGGCTCTCACCTCAGTTTTGCAAACGATGATTTCAGACAAAATTGCCTGGTTTTGCGACACAGGCGGTAAGCTTGAGATGAGTAAGGTGCTTGAACGATTTACCCAGTCGTATCGAGAACATTCCCAAATCTGGTTTACGCAGCACAAATCTGCTCCTTATTTGCTACTTATCGCCTTCTTAGATCGACTGGTAAGCTGCGATGGTGATATACAATTTGTGTTTGGTGGCGGGAGGGCCGATATTGTAGTCATTTGGAAGCAGCAAAGAATTCTCATTGAAGTTAAAATATACCATGGTGCAGATACAATAACTCAGGGATTACTTCAGACTGTTGAATATATGGATTATTGTGCAAACAGCGAAGGCCATTTGGTTGTCTTTGATAGAGATCCGCACAAGCCCTGGGAAGAAAAAGTTGCTTATCGTGTCGAGCAGGTGGGATCTCGAAGCATTGGCGTTTGGCAAATATAGTTTTATTTAGGTGGCTAAAGTCGGTCGTTCAAGGGGCCTTTATTTTTTTCTTGTGTTTTTTCCATTTTGACATAGAATTAGTTTCGAGTGGGTTAGCTATGTCTAAACGAGGTAGGTTATGCATACATGTCAAGTCCTCTTCACGCTGATTTTTATAAGTACAATGATCTATGGTAGATTAGAACGTCATAGTTTCACACATGGTCCAAGTGGCAAGCCTGGTATACATTGCTACGGAGATGTACATCGTGCTCGCGATCTTCAAGACCAAGAGGCCATAAAAGCTATACACGCAAAAGAAAAAGAGCAATGTGATTGTATAATTGCAAAATTTAAGGCTTACAAGGGTGGGGTTCCTCTTCATTTTTTTATAGAATCGCATACCTCGTTAGAAGAATATCATATTTTTTGTGATACAAGTGGAGTATTATTTGTTCCATTGTATGTGAAGCTTAAACAATTAACTGAAGGCACCACTCACAGAGTAGAAGATATCGACATTCGAAAAGTTATTGGGGTAGCCTCTATATTTTTTGAGGCGGATTATTTATATTGGGTTGACCCTGAAGATGACTTAAGGCACCAGAAAACTGCAGCAGAAAGAACGTTGGCTCTATGGAAGCCTTCAACGAATGAAAAGAAGAATCCTGCAGAACTGACATTTGAAGACCTATGGTCTGAAATAGGTACCTATTCAGCTGCATTCAGGGCTGAATGTGTATCCTATTTTGGTCCTGAAAGGTTTGCAGCTTCAGTTGCTTTGAGGAAACTAAATGATGTTGATGACAAGTTACGAAAGTTACAAGAGTTCATTCATGAAAGCGCAATAGATTTTAGTTCGAGAATGGCGGAAGTAGCTCTTACCTTCTCAAATGATATTTCTTTTTATGATGAAAATGTAGGAAGACTCAGTAAAAAGCGCATTCGAGAATTCTTAGAAGACATTGGAGTGTCCTTAGTGGATCTAGGTCTTTTTCTTAAAGTGATACGAGCATATGAGAATAATGAGCGAGTCGTTGTCTATGCCGGTCAGAGCCATATACGGGGTCTGCGTTCTTTATTGAGAGATTGCGGTTTGTGTAATGGTTTAGACTCCGAATGTGATCGTTATTCGCTATTGGACCAATGGTCTCTTAATCTCTGTTTTTGTCCCACAGATGATACTTGGTGCGGTCAAAGTAACTGTCTGTTCCGACCGCCCCCTCTTGATCCTGAGGAAGCTCCTGCTTCTCAGTGTGTTGTGTCCTAGGTTTGCCAGCTATCTTACTGAACTACAAAGCTGCCTAGTTCCGAATGGCTAGCTTCAAGCCGTTCGTATGCATCTCTTACCACTGAGGTTACTTCGTGCGCCAAGGCTTTGTTTTCGGCTCTATCTGGATGCCATTTGAGAGTTAAAGCGGTGTAAGCCTTTCGTACTTGATCTCGAGTTGCATCAGGTGAGAGGCCAAGGACTGCATAATCATCAATAGGCGCCGTTGGTGAAATCCCTAATGCGGTCCGCAATCCCTTAATTGTTTCGAATTTTTTAAGTCGCTCGACTTCCGCCTTTGTTCTGAGAATGCCTGATTCGCTATGTCGTTCAACGCATGTCATTTGTTTTACTGTAAACCCGAATAGCATTCCTTCTGCAATAGCAATCGTACAATCATGATGGGCGAGTTTTCCAAAATCTATCGAAAGTAATGTGTTGTTGAATCTTATATCTTCGCTAGATTGCAAATCATGGATTAAAAACTGGCCCGTAGGTTTTATGACGCGGTGAATGACCTGTGTTCTAGTAGCAGGGGCTTCGTAACTCATGATTGGGGTTGTATCTGAATCTCGAGCTTGACCTCTGGTTGCACCTCTAAATAGATCAATGGTGATATCCTTCGATGTGCTATTAACGATTTTGAGACTGTTATGAACAGCTCCAGCCCCCACATCTTCTGGCTGCATAGCGACAGAGTTTGCGCAAGCTAACAAGATGATAAATAAATTTGATATGTAGTTCATGAGGACCCCTTTTGGTTAATTTTTGAGTTTGCCAGCTTATTCTGAGTCATATATTCTCTCTATTTTTTGTGTTATTCGGGCAATTTGCTTTGATCAGCATATGCATGTTCTTGAATGGCTTATTCTGAAGTGCTTTGTGAGATTCAGATAGCGAGCAGGTAAATCTCGGTCGCTCTTTTTGGCGCAAAGGAACTAATGGCATGAAAACCTTGCCTATCATCTTAAGCACTTTTGCTCTCGAAGCATTGGCGTATGCCAAATATAAGATAGCTTAAAAAAAACGGGGTGTACCACTGTTTGATACACCCCTGTCATTTATTTCTTGGCAACTGTTGATGTAGCAGGTTTAGCTACTCGTGCTGCAGAACATGGGCAAGCAAAGAGTTGAGCTCCAAGACCAAGAGTAACAACAGTTAATAATAGAAGCTTCTTCATAATGTATCCTTTATGTTAAAAGATGTTAATATATGTTTACACTTCTCATCGTACTATATTGGTCAAATACAAGTCAATATCTTTTTAGAAAAATTTTCTACCTGAAGTTTTTGGATGTGAGAAAGTCTGTCTAGCCAAGCATTTCATTAATCTTAGACTCAAGGTCATCTTTACTCATGTAGCCCGTTTCTTGTCCAACGAGTGTGCCTTTTTTGAAGAAAAGGAAGGTTGGGACGGAGGTAACGCCAAACTGAATAGCAAGTTCCTGAGATTCATCGACATTTAGTTTTGCAAAGATATATTTTGTTTTGTACTGTTCGGCTAATTCTTCGACGGTGGGTGCCATATGTTGGCAAGGACCGCACCAAGTAGCATATACATCTATAACTACCGGAAGGGTAGCTTGCTCAATTTCTTCTTTAAAATTATGGCGAGTAATACTTCTGATCATAGAAAATCCTTTGGTTGATGTTCTTAAAGTATAGCATGAAATCCTCAAGAAAATCTACAAAACTATTGCTTGAAGGGAAGGTATTCATTTATGCTCTATATCAAGATCTATTAAGGAGCATTTATGAAGCACATTATGTTGGGACTTTTATTAGTTGGAACTAGTCTATTTGGGCAGTATACCGAAGACGTTGATATGGATGCCGAACAAGACGTAGATATTGATCGCAAATCTCAAGTCTGTAGAAAGATGACACTCAACGCTATTAAGCATTTTCAGAAGGTATCTGTTCAGGATGCCTGTAATGATTTTTTGAGAAATGAACTCTGGCGTGATGGGGAAATATTCATTTTTGTCTTTGAAGAAAAGGGCGCTTGTTTAGCTCATGGTGATGATCATGAACTTATCTGGAAGAATATTTCTCATGTTAAAGGTGTAGGGGGCAAGCCACTTATAAAAGAGATGCTTGTTGTGGGTGCTAAAGGCGGCTCCGTAAGTTATTTGTGGAACAATGGTTTTAAATCTTCCTATGTAAAATCAGTAAAGAAAAAGGGGAAAACCTATATTCTTGGGGCTGGTTTTTATCCTGAGAGTAACGTGTATGCAACTAAGCAGCTTGTGAAAACTGCTGTTGCTTATTTTAATCAGAATGGAGCAGAAGCTACGTTTGCTTTGATAAGTAATCCGAAAGGTCCCTTTGTAAAGGGTGATATTTACATGTTTGCGTATGATTTTAATGGGATTAACGTTGCTCATGGTAATAATCCAGCACTTGTTGGTCAGAACTTAATAGATCAGGTCGACTCACGTGGTAAATACACGATTCGAGCCCTTATTGATGTTGCGAAGAACAAAGGGGCAGGCTGGGTTGATTATATTTGGCGCAATGAGCCGAAGCGGTCTTATGTTGAAAAAGTAGTAGATCCAAAGACTAAGATTCCCTATTTGATTTCTGCGGGGTATTACCCTGATGAGAATCTTGAGATGGTAAAAAGTTATGTAAATAGAGCGGTGCGTTATTTAAAAGCGAATGGCTCTAAAGTAGCATTTGCCGAATTTTCCAACCTTGTTGGAGAGTTTGCACAAGGAGGTCTTGGTATCTTTGTGTTCAATGAAGAAGGGAAAGCCCTTGCTCATGGAGTAACTCCCGCTTACGTTGGCCAAAACTTGATAAAACTGGAATCTCAAGGAGGCCGTTTCTTTGTCAAGGAGATAATTAAGGCTGCCATGAATAAAGGTAAGGCTCTTGTGCCTTATACCAACTTTAATGCGAATGCTGTTGCATATGTAGAATTCGTAGAAACGCCAGACGGTAAGTTTATTATTGGTGCTGAGTTTTATCCTGCTTCCAAAAAAGCATCTACTCAGACTCTGGTCAATCAAGCAGTAGAATATTTACAGGAAAATAGTCCAGAGCAAGCATTTAATCTTTTTACAACACGTGATAGCGTATTTATACGCGGAGATCTTTTTATATTCGCCTATGATGCTGAGGGGACTCGCCTTGCTAACGGTATCTCTAAAGCACAGATTTGGAAGAACTTTATGAAAGCAACCGACCAAGACGGTAAAGCAGTAGTAAGCGATGCTATAACTGTGGCACTTAATGGTGGGGGCTGGACTACCTACAGGGCTCGTAATGCTGAACGAAGACTTTATGTGAAAGCTGTTGAGAAAAAAATTGACGACGAACTAAAACACTTTATCGTCGGCTGTGGCTATTTCCGTTAAGAGAAGAATATGTTTCTTAGTACAGTAAGGATAAAAATTGCTCCAAAGCAGATAATCGCAATACCAGATACCTTATTAATCCTATCAAGGATAGTTGGCGTGACTCTTGTGCGAATATGAGCTAGAACGCTGCTTAAGCAGATAAACCACAGGCCTGATCCGCAAAATACTCCTAAGCTAATAAGGACAGCTTCAGTAGTTCCATGCGGAGCTTCATTAAATCCGACTGCTGCAAATGCTGCTATAAATGCTGCTATCGTCATAGGATTTGTTAAAGTGAGTAATGTTGTTTGTAAAAGAGTTACCAGAAACCCTTTGCTTTTGATCGGCCTTGCAAGGTGAATGGGTGGAGCAGTATACACCTTATACCCAAAAATTATCAGGAAGATACCTCCAAATACATAGAGATAATCTCGCTGATTGATAAGAAATGTGGAGAGTGCTGTGAGACCTAAAGCTGCAACGAGTGCATATAAACCATCAGCGCAAGCAACACCCAAAGCCGTGGCAAGCCCTGCTGCATGGCCTCCGGCTAAACTACGACGAATACATAAAAGTGCGATAGGTCCTATGGGAGCTGCCATGGAGATACCTATGATAAGACCTTTAATAAATGTATTCATGTCCTCCCTTTGGCATGTGTTAGAGTAACGGATACTCTTTAAACCCAACGAAGCGACATTCAGGTTGAGGAATAATACCAAATTGACTATATACGAGTTCTTGCATAGTACGTGCCAGTGCAATAATGTCGTTAGTAGTAGCTTTGCCTGTATGTATGATCATATTAGCATGTTGATGAGATACTCGAGCGTCACCTACTGATAGTTCTCCCTTTACGCCAAGTTTATCGAGGTAATAAGCTACGTAAATAAGTTGGTTCTTCGTATGGGCTACTTCTTGTGCTGTGAAGTTTCTAAAAAAACTTCCACAGGTATAAGCTGATGGGTAGCGTTTGGTGCGGTGACGAATCATTTCTTCACTTCGCCCCTTAGCGTGCATAGCCGTGGCACTATCGACCTTACGTAGTTTAAAGCGAGCATTTACAAGAAAATGAGTGCCATCATGAAGAGCTGAGGAGTTATATCCAAATTTAAACCATGCATTATCAACGAGCTTGAGTTTTCCGGTATTCTTTTCTATCACTTGTGCCGATAATAAAAACTCACTTAAGAGATATTCGTAATAATGAATATTGATATAGACAGACCCTCCAACGGTGCCTGGTATACCACTGAATTCTTCAAGGCCGATAAGGTTATTTTCTAAGCACCATGTAATGAGATCGCCAAAGCGAACGCCTGCTTCTGCTTCTATAAGATCATGTGTGTCATTCCAGGTAAGCTGCCTAATAGCCTTGAGCTGTGGTCGTAGTATGAGTCCTTCAAAGCCCTCATCGCTGATGAGCATATTAGCACCTTCACCAAGTACATACACCGGCAATGACTGCGCAGCATCAAGAATATATTGAAACTCTTCAGCACTCCTTGGCTCTGCAAAATATTGAGCTGCTCCCCCTGTGCGAAACCAATTTTTATCAGCTAAGGGAACAGATGGTGTTATAAGATCTGTACTGATATGATCTGACGGGAGTTCAAGGACATATGCCATAGGGTGTTACCTGCTTTGTGCTCGTATGAGAATTTTGTGTGGTAATGTTCTGACATTTACCTTTGATGCTTGTACAAGGTCATTACATGTTTGACTGCAGGTATTATGAAAAATCTCAATGCAGGGAGGGCAGACTATAATTTGTTTATTGCACTCAGCATTTATACAATTACTATAGTCATCATAGGCTATCTTGCATTGCTCACATTCTGCTAAGATGTCATCGGTAACAGGTTGTGTTAACCTGCCATCAAACACATAGTTTTTACCTCGGAAAAAGCCATCAGGGTATTTTTCAATATAGCGTTGAATGCCGCCTCGAATATGGTACACCTGTTTAGCTACATTTTTTAATTTAAGATATGCAGAGGCACGTTCTGTTCGCACACCTGCAGTACAATACATAAGTACCTGCTTATCTTTAAATTCATCGAGATGTTCATCTATATAACCTGGAAGGTCCCTAAAATTATCTATGTCTGGTTTGATGGCATCTTGAAATGCTCCGACTCTCCATTCATAGGTGTTTCTGGTATCGAGAATAACTAGATCCTTAGGCTTTTCTGTCAGGAGAGCATGTACTTCTTCAGGACTCAAATGTGTGCCTGCATCCTTTGCAGAGACGAGATTGGTATCAAGTCTGAGGTTAACGATTTCTTTTTTTACTTTTACCATAAGTCGAGGAAAATAATCAGCTTCTCCTTCACTCTCCTTAAAATCCACATCGGAAAACAGTGGATGGGCAAGCATATATTCTTTATAGCTCTCTGTACCCTCAGCAGATCCACCAACGGTACCGTTAATACCTTCATGTGCTATTAAAATACGTCCTTTTAAACCAAGCTCTTGGCACAGGTTTCGTTGTTCAACAGCTAACTGTTCAGGATCTAGTATATCGATGTATTTGTAATAAATGAGTATCTTTCCCATGGTTGTCTGTGTAAAAGGTTAATAAAACTTTGTATAGTACTAGTATACCGGAATTTTTAAATAATATTAACCCCCCGGATCGTCCCATGGATGTGCGTTCTTCAATCTAACAAAAGGGGCAATGCATATGCATTGCCCCAAAAAACATCTACGAAAATGCTTACTAGTGAGCTAGTCCGCATGCTTTATCAATAACTTCCAAATGTTGAAACATCTTATTAAGAGTTTCTCTCACTTCACTAAGACCACCTTGTGTCCTATGGATTACCTGAGAGGGATTTGAATTATTAAGAATGTTGCGAATGTTTTGCCAAGTATTTATGACTGTCTCATGAGCCTTACGCAGGGTTGTCCATTCTTCTTTCATCTCAATCGTTGCTGAACTAGCAGCGGTTTCTAGTGCTGCGGTAATTCCTCTAATATTGCATTGCTCAAAGGAGTCCAGAATAGATGCTTCGCTCTTTATTCCTCGCGTTTTGCTGAGTTCATCACTGAGAGTTGCAAGTTCACTGGTGTGTTCTTGTGCTCCAGAAAGAGTTTTTTTGACTTTCTTAAAGTTTGTTTCCTCTGTGAAGTAGTCGTATCCAAGTTTTGCCAGTATCGCAGCTAAGCCTAGGCCTACAATTGCTGCACCGTTGCGTCCTAAGAAGCTAGATTGCTTTTTAGTGGCCGCATCTGAATTTGGATCTACGGTTACCGGCTTAGCTGGAGCTGGAGCTGCAACTACTGGAGCTGGAGCTGGCGCTGCAACTACTGGAGCTGGAGCTGGCGCTGCAACTACTGGAGCTGGAGCTGAACCTGCTACCGCAACTACTGGAGCTTGAGCTGAACCTGCTGCCGCAACTACTGGAGCTTGAGCTGAACCTGCTGCCGCAACTACTGGAGCTTGAGCTGAACCTGCTGCCGCAACTACTGGAGCTTGAGCTGAACCTGCTGCCGCAACTACTGGAGCTTGAGCTGAACCTGCTGCCGCAACTACTGGAGCTTGAGCTGAACCTGCTGCCGCAACTACTGGAGCTTGAGCTGAACCTGCTGCCGCAACTACTGGAGCTTGAGCTGAACCTGCTGCCGCAACTACTGGAGCTTGAGCTGAACCTGCTGCCGCAACTACTGGAGCTTGAGCTGAACCTGCTGCCGCAACTACTGGAGCTTGAGCTGAACCTGCTGCCGCAACTACTGGAGCTTGAGCTGAACCTGCTGCCGCAACTACTGGAGCTTGAGCTGAACCTGCTGCCGCAACTACTGGAGCTTGAGCTGAACCTGCTGCCGCAACTACTGGAGCTTGAGCTGAACCTGCTGCCGCAACTACTGGAGCTTGAGCTGAACCTGCTGCCGCAACTACTGGAGCTTGAGCTGAACCTGCTGCCGCAACTACTGGAGCTTGAGCTGAACCTGCTGCCGCAACTACTGGAGCTTGAGCTGAACCTGCTGCCGCAACTACTGGAGCTTGAGCTGAACCTGCTGCCGCAACTACTGGAGCTTGAGCTGAACCTGCTGCCGCAACTACTGGAGCTTGAGCTGAACCTGCTGCCGCAACTACTGGAGCTTGAGCTGAATCTGCTGGCTCAACTGGTAATGCTGAATCTGCTGGCTCAACTGGTAATGCTGAATCTGCTGGCTCAACTGGTAATGCTGAATCTGCTGGCTCAACTGGTAATGCTGAATCTGCTGGCTCAACTGGTAATGCTGAATCTGCTGGCTCAACTGGTAATGCTGAATCTGCTGGCTCAACTGGTAATGCTGAATCTGCTGGCTCAACTGGTAAAGCTGAATCTGCTGGCTCAACTGGTAATGCTGAATCTGCTGGCTCAACTGGTAAAGCTGAATCTGCTGGCTCAACTGGTAAAGCTGAATCTGCTGGCTCAACTGGTAAAGCTGAATCTGCTGGCTCAACTTCTTGAGTTGAAGCTGGGTTTACTGCTGCATCTGCTGGAGTTCGAGCTGAAATATCTGCCGCTGAACTTGTCCTCCTGGATGCTTGATCGGCATCTTCACTTAAAAGTTTTGAAACAAGGGGGCTAAGTGAGCCTGCATTTAACCTCTTGTTAGCTAAGAGCTCTCGAGCGTGATTAAGCAGATTTGCCTTAGCGTCTGCCTCTCTGGATTTTGCATTAGCTAATGCTGCCTTTTTTTGAGGGCTCTCAGTTAGGTTCTTTCTTGTTAGTGCTCTAATAACGCTATTTTGAGCATCTTGATATTTCTTTTCTAATTCCTCGACTAATTTTGTTGCGTTCATTCCATACATTGTTTCAATGCTGGTAACCAGGCTTAGCAATAACAATAATGTGTATTTGTTCATGTTTGAGTCTTTCGCGTAGTAATTAAATTTTTTTTTATAAGCAAAAATAGTTGTTTGTCCAGTGTCTTCTATGTAAAATGATTTCTTTTTGGTTAATCTCCTTGGATTTGAATTCGCTATTTAGCGTATTTTATGCTTGCCCCATTAGTGTTTAATTAATTTGATTTTATCATGTACTCAAAAAAAAACTAGCGCTAGGGCGGGCAAATTATTTCTGTGCAATGCAAAGGCCATTTCAAATGAAGGACGAGTAATGGTTTAAGTCTTTCGACTTTGCTGCTTCGCATGTCTATAGTAACAACTCATCTCATCCGAATAATTAGTTATTGTGTTCTTGTGCTCATGGCTTCATGAGATTAAATTTATCTATCAGCATTGTCCAAAAGCAGTTTCTTTTCAAGCAGTTTGATGAGTCGTTCTTATGGCTTTTGATTTGAATTGTGAAAAAAGAAGCTGATAGCGTGTCGTCATAGAGATACGCTGTTGAGATAGTTTTCTAATATTTAGAGACCACACGACTTGCGTTGAATTACTCTCTGATCAGCTACGTCTAAGCAAGGTTTTAAATAGCTAAGCGATGATTAATCTTCAGATTGCTTACTTTGCAAAGTTCATTAGTTGCTGATCGAGATTTCCGACGGAAGGAAACCTGATATGATTTTGCTTTTAATCTTGAGATTTTTGATAATAGCTTCAATGAAATAGCTTTCAATTGATATGAGAGTTGATAGAGATCTTTATTAGTGGGAGTTTAAGAATCCCTGCTCTAAAAAGTCGTGAAAGCATAAAGAGCACGGTTGCTCGCTTTCTCCTTTTGGCATATACTTGGATCAAAACTCTTCAACAAGGTTGTGATATGAAGGTATCGTTACAGTGGATTCTCGATCATGTAAGAGTGACTCTTAAAGAGATTGATGTCAAAAATCTTGTAGAGGAGCTCACTAATAAAACGGCTGAAATTGAGAATGTCGAACATGTGCAGACGGATGTGGCTACACTTACTGTAGCTACTATACTCGAACAAACGGGTGATGAGGTAGTAGTTGAGTGCCTCGAGTTTAAAAAGAAAGTATCATTACCGGTACGGAAAGATGCTTTTATAGGTCATAAGTATCTGTTAAAAAGAGAAGGCACCAATTTTGGTTGGGCGACACTCGTTGATCTAGGCTCTCAAAAGGATGGCTTACTTCCTGCAATTGTGGTCGGGGAGCAGGAAGTGAGAGGCTCATGGAGAGAGAGCTTTGAGACAGAAGATTATATTTTGCATATTGATAATAAAGCGCTTACTCATAGACCAGATTTATGGGGGCACCGAGGATTTGCACGGGAAGTAGCCGCTCTTTTACAGAAAGAACTTATTCCGGAAGATCATTTACTTGCTTCCGTTACGATTAAACATTATGACCATGAAGCTCCAGCAGGACCTTCGCATCCTTGGGCAGTTAAAGTAGAGGATCAGACCTGCCGGCGACTTGCAGTTTTGTATTTGCCTTCTATTTCGTATCAACCATCTCTTCTAGGAATGGCTACACGGTTAGCGCGAATTGATGCTCGCCCTCATGACCTGCTTGTTGATGCAACAAATTATGTTATGTTCGATATCGGACAGCCAATGCATGCTTTTGATGCTGCTACACTTACGACGGGTCTGTTGGTGGGCATGCATGCTCGTGACGGTGAAAAACTTCACTTGTTAGATGGTGATGAGGTGACACTCACGAAAGCCGACTATGTTATTAGCGATGGTACTGAACCTCTTGCACTTGCCGGTATTATGGGTGGTACAAAGAGTTCCGTGCAACGAACAACTAAATCCTTGCTTATAGAGTCAGCTAATTTTGAACCAGCGCCGTTACGACGCACCGCTACTCGTCTGAAGAAGAGAACAGAGTCATTAGCTCGTTTTGAAAAAAACCTTGATCCTAATCAAAATACCCAGGCTTTGCTACGGTATCTCAAGCTTCTTGATGATGCGGGCATACCCTATACTACGTCTGAAACGATTGTTTCCCTCGGTCGCTTAGCTGAGCCAAAAACAATAGAGCTTACGCATCAATTACTAGAAAATAAACTTGGTATGTCCGTTTCTGCTACTAAAGTTGAGCGTATTCTACACGGACTTGGATTTGGGGTTGAAACGTCAGGGCAGAATTATAAAGTTACCGTTCCTTCATTTCGTGCTACAAAAGATATTACAATAGCAGAAGATCTTGTTGAAGAGGTGGCAAGATTCGTGGGATATAGTACCCTGGTTCCACGAGCTCCATTGCGAGCTATGACAGCATTTACGAGCTCAAGACAACAACGGATGAATGATCTTAAAAAAATATGCGCATATGGTCTTCATATGCATGAAGTGCATACCTATGCTTTTTACGATGAAGAGTTTTTGAAGATGCTTGGGTATGATCCAAAAGATGCATTACGTATCGCTAATCCACTCTCTGAGCATTGGCAGCGATTAATTACTTCATTGGTGCCTAATCTATTAAAGTGCGTATATACAAATCAGCAACATGAGTCGATGAGATTTTTTGAATGCAATCGAGTATGGTTTTATGAAGAAGTGCCCGTTGAAGAGCAAGAATGTGCTGGTATTTGGTATGAGCAGAAAGCGTCGATAGACTTTTATGATGGTAAAGCTATGATGGCGCCTCTCTTTGAACTTCTAGGTATGGAAGTTCGTTGGTCAAAGCCGACGAGAGAACTTGAACCGTGGTATGACAAGAATCAGACTGCAGAGCTTTGGTTGCATGATAGAATTATCGGACGAGCTGGCAAACTGTCGCCAATATTTAGGCTGAGAGAAGAAGGGGATGCATTTATGTTTGAGCTTGATGCAAATGCGTTACTTGCACATGAGCGTCATCCTTATTTTAAGCCGCTTGAGCGCTATCCTTCTACCGATTTAGACATTAGTGTAATTGTGCCACTTTCATGTACTGTGTATGGTATAGAGCAGGTAATTAAAGGAGCTGATGCACGTATAAGAGAAGTACATCTTATCGATCAGTTTGAAAAACCTGAATGGGGTGCCCAGAAATCTCTTACCTTGAGATTCAAGGCATCTGATATCCAGGGTACTTTGACGAAAGAAGATATTGATACTATTTGGGAACATGTTGTGACTGCGGTTACGGCCATAGGAGCGCAGGTGCGATGATCTATATACTTGGAGCAATAGCTCTTATCGGTATCGATCGTATTACAAAATGGTACGCGCTTACTCATTGGACGGCTGAGCATGTGGTCAATGAGTACCTTTCGTATCATGTGACGATGAATAGGGGAGTATCGTGGGGAATGCTTCATTATAGCCATAAAGGAATCTTCTTCATAATCACGTGCTCACTTATAGCTATAACAGGGGGATTGCTCTGGTATGCAATTCGCCGGTATAAACAAGGCTATTCTATCATTGGTGAAACCTGCGTCATAGCAGGTTCTCTTTCAAATATTTTTGATCGTCTTGTGTACAGTGGTGTCATTGATTTTGTGGTACTCAGACGCGGTGACTTAGTCTGGCCAGTATTTAATGTGGCCGACTGTGCAATAGTGATTGGTGTATTTATCATGTTTGTACAGCTAGCTACTGCTCGTGATTCGTAACCTATTAACCAGCATTAAAAAAGTTTTTGCTCCTCCCTTTTGTCTCTATTGTCGTACATTTTTAAGCAATTACGTACCCTATTGTAGTGACTGTGCACAGCTGATTAAGCCCGTACTCTCTGAGCGTCTTATTCTTTCTCCACAATACTCTATGCAAGTACTTGCTGTTTCTGCCTACGAAGATCCTTTAAAGCGATTAATATTAGCGAAAGGTTGGTCGCAGTATGCAGCAGCAGGCGCTCTGGGACGAATTGTATGGGACTATTCTCTTATTCGTACGATACCGGTAGATTATCTGATTCCTATACCGCTCCATACAACTCGGTATGCACTGCGGGGATATAATCAGTCTCAGGTTATAGCGGAAGAACTGAGCCGACTGAGTGGTAAACAGATCCTGCCCGCCCTTAAACGAGTAAAACGTACGGTACATCAATCGTCGGTACCTGCACCTGAGAGATTCAAAAATGTTGCAGATGCCTTTGAATTAGTTACTCCTGAAGAGATACGGGGCAAGGTAGTTGTGCTTATAGATGATCTCATGACAACCGGTTCTACCTTGCAAGCTGCAGGGCAAGAACTCTTGAAGGGTGCACCTCGAGTGATTGTGGGGGTGGTTGTTTGTCGCGCGTAATGAGTTTATTTCTGGCTTTCGTTATGACCTGAAAACTCTGTTTTTTAAAACAGAGATGAAAGGTCATCCTAGCGCAACGGTGTAAAAACTTTTTGGTTTTTGAGGTAGCGAAAGCTAGAAATGTGAAAAAGATTTAGCTGATTGCTGCGTATGCTCTGGAGATTTTAAGATGAGCTTTTTCTCAAAAGGCTCTTTTTGTTGATAAATAATGCAAATATGCTACTTTCTTGGATGATCGTAGGTTTTAGAAAGGTTTTTCGAGTGAATCTAAAATTCAACTTGTCAAATGTGTCGATTGATGCATGCATTTCAAATTTAAGTATTTACTTTTGCTTTATGAGATGCTATCTTGTGTCTATAACGCTTAAACAACTTTGAACATGAAGACATTTCAAAAAACATTCAAGTTTCGGCTGAAGCAAAATAAGACACAGTGGAACAAGATTGCTCAATTCTCAGGGAGTGCTCGCTTTACGTATAACTATGCATTAGAACGTTATATTAAATCAGCTCAGGAAAAAAAATATTTGAGTTATGAGGACATTGCTAATCAATTGCCTGCTTTAAAAAGAGATCCTCAAACTGAATGGTTAAAGGATGCTCCTGCACAAGTACTTCAGCAAGCAATAAAGGACGCTATGCATGCTAACGATAGCTGGTTTAGAGTGAAAAAGAAAAAAAAGAAATCTGGGTTACCAAAGTTTCGTAAGAAATTTATAAACGATTCATTTAGGTACCCTCAGTATTTGAAAGTTGATCGCGATCGTATCTACCTGCCAAAAATCGGCTGGGTCAAATTTATAGATTCTCGTGAAATCGAAGGGACCATTAAACAAGCTGTTATTAAACGCCAAGGAGACCACTGGTACGTAAGTATTATTTGTGAAGTACAACAAGAAGTTAAAATTATTGAACCAAGAGTAGAAAGGGTAATCGGCATCGACGTTGGTCTGTTACGCTTTGCTACTCTGTCAAATGGAGATGAAATAAGTAACCCGCATTACTTAAAAAATGCGCTGGGTAAGTTAAAGCGTTTGCAAAAGTCCTTTTCGAGAACCAAGAGAGGAAGTAAGCGGAGGCTTAAGCTCAGGGATAAAATCCGTAAGCAACATCTTAGTATTAAGAATCATAGATTAGATTTTTTGCATAAGGTGACGACGGAAATCGTTAAAAATTTTGATGGCATAGTGATAGAGGATCTTTACATTCTTGGTATGCTTAAGAACCGGCATTTAGCGCAAGCTATTTCAGACGTTGGCTGGGGAAAGTTCTTTAGTATGCTGCGTTATAAATGCGAATGGAATGGCAAAGAGCTGATAGTCATCAATAGATTTTTGCCGACTAGCAAAACGTGTTCTTCGTGTGGCGAAAAACACGATATGCCATTGAGTAAAAGAACCTATAGTTGTTCTAAGTGTGATTTAGAAATCGATAGAGATCTAAATGCAGCTTTAAATATTAGGCAGGCCGGACTGTCCTTGCTTCAGGCTCAGACCTGAAAAAGCTAGTCGAGAGTGGATGGCCGCTCGGTGAAGCTAGAATCCATCGCTTTTAAGTCACTTTTAAGCCGGGGAGAGTCAATAATTAGCTATTGATTTGTGCTGCTTCATACGCAGAAGATTGAATTTGATTCAATTAGAGATCAGTTGAGAGCTAACAAATAATAGGCTTCTTTTGCTAGCAGGATTTCTCAACCACTTTTGATAGCGCTTGTACTCGTATTTTGCTTGACAATACTCATACCTTCGATAAGGTAATTATAAATTAGGAATCTAGCTATCTTGAGCTAAAGTTATTGTTTATACCTATGTAATGGAGAATCATGATAAAAAAGTTGAGTCAAATACTTGCAATTCAATCAATTTTGCTCGTTTCTCATATAGACGCGATGGATACTTTGTTTAAGGCTATTCATGATCAAATTGATGCTGATGTTGAGTCTGTGTTTAGTATGGATAATCCATCAAGAGCACTCGTTCTGAGCAATATTGATCAACTCAGCGACAAGCATGAAACGGCCCTTTTTATGGCGACTTTGCGGGAATATGCAAAAGCGGTGAAATTGTTACTCAGGAATGGTGCTAATCCCAATCTCGCAACTGATCCATTTCATTCGAGAGGTGAAGGAGTAACGCCTTTGTATATTGCTGCTAAGAGAGATGATGTTGAAATAGCTCGCTTATTATTGCGTAGAGGCGCGGGCATTAACAACATAGCATGCGGAGTAACTGCATTATATGTATCAGCTCGGAAAGGTCATGCAGCGATGTTCCATTATTTATTGGCTAGAGGGGCGAATCCAAGTTGTATCGTTAATAGAAATGGAGAAACCCTTTTACATCGTGCAGTTGAAAATGGCTGTGATACTGCGTTTTGCTGGTTGTACCGGCACGGTGGCAACATAGATGCAATTGCTGCTAATAATTTTACTCCGTTCTCAGCCCTTTTTTACCAAGGTGATATTGAACTTATTAAGAAGGTATTAAGCGCTTGTCCTGAACTGAAAGATAGATTGATTTTTCCACATAACGGGCTTACGCCATTGAAGTATGTCGCTTATCTTGGGCGTGACAAGGTAGTTGAGCATTTATTGGAGCTTAATGCCGATGCACATATTCCGCGGATATTGCTTTTAAACTATCTGATAGAATATGATTTTAAGCGAGACTTTTCCGACAATAATCAGTTATTTGAGCGTGAAGATTGCGTCGCTGATGTAGTAGAAACATTGATGCGACACGTTCAGGTCGATCAGAATGCTTCAATGGCAAATGCTCTATTTGACAGTGCATTTCGCCATAATAAATATATGATTGTACGAGTGCTGCTTGAGAAAGCGCCCGTTTCACACCAATCTTTCGTCAATGCCTTAATGAACGCATGCAAAGGGCGCCAGACAGCAATGATAATGACTTTATTAGAAGTGAGAAGCTTTCCTGTTATTTATGAAGCAAGCTCCCCATGCATTAGTGGTGTTGGATTCTATGCTGAATTCTGTAGGGAAAGAGATCAAGCTGATGAACGATTCTACAGAGAAAGAAATCAAGACTTGATAGGGCTCATGGGACTCTTACAAAGTGATGTATTTGACCTACCATATAATAATGAAGAAGATGAAGACGAGGACGAATAGGTAGTAGGGTATATGCATCGCAGGCGAAGAGGGGAATAATCAGATAATGATTGAAATAATGAGAGCTTTCTGAAAGGTAGTCATTGATTGGAGAATACTTATCTGCTGGTTGTCGAACTCTTTCAAATGCTGTCATGAGTAGATAGTGTAGTTTTTTTACTCTGTTAATGCTGCTGCAATAGCTCAATCATTGAAAGCTTCTTAATTTATGCTCTTGCAAAAGTGAGCGTTCTTGTAATGCGATGATATCAAAATTCTATTCCGGATGATATGTAGCTGCGGATGAAAGCTCTCGCTCCAGTGGAGCAGCTGGTTGAGTTAGACAGTCTACTATCTCAGCATGCTTATAATGTGCTGCGATATTTTCTGCTGTCATCCCACCCCTATCCACTATAGCTCTATCGGCACCAAGAGCCAATAAGAGTCTTACTGTTTCGATGTGACCGAAACGAGCCGCAAGAAAGAGAGGGGTAGCTCCCTTCGCGTTTTGTTGATTAATATTACTATCGCCTCGTAATAAAACTTTAACCACGTTGGTATGGCCATTTTCTGCCGCCATGAAAAGAACCTGGTCTACAGAGAGGCCACGACAACGAAGTAATAATCTGACGGCTTCGAAATTGTCTTGAAGGGCAATTTCTAATAATACCTTATCAAATATTTGATTTGAAGTAGGGTCTTGTTGCAAGAGCAGGCGAACAATGTCTTCATGCAGCTTCTGAACAGCCTTATAAAGTGGATATTGTTCGATTGCTGTGCTATCTACTGGAGGTTGAGTAATCACTTTTAATAATAACTCGACAGCTTTTATAGAGTTAATTTCTACTGCGAAAAGAAGAGGAGAGCTTTCAGAAATGCAGGTAGCATGAGCGCCAGCTTTTAACAACAATTCAAGGTTTGAATTATTTCTCTCTTCTATTGCATTCGCTACTAAGCAATTAGGCATTCTACTTTCCTCTAAGAGCCGGATAGAATTGCTAAGCAAATCGACCACTTCTTGGTGATTCTTTTCTTTTGCTATCCCTAATGCATAGGTAAGTGCTTTAATTTCCGGATCGTTCAGAGGAACTTTGCATTGCAAAATGCGAACGAGATCGGTATAGCCCTTTCCAGCGGCCATATAAAGTGCATTGATGTAGTCATCATCATTGATTACCCGACTTGTTGCAGTTTCGACAAAGAGATCTCTTTGTTCTAATAAATATACCGTTTGCTCTAATAAATCTACCGATTGCGAAGGATCTTTTGCTCGTTCATCACGCACTGCCCGTGCATCGCGCACTGTTTGGTCAAGCAATGATCTGAGAGTTTCTTGAGATCTTGGACTCGCACCTTTGCTGAGCGCTAATAATTCACGCATTAGAATGAAAACAGCATTTACGTTCCCCTCTACCGCTGCCGGTCTCAAATAATGAGGAATGAAACTAAGATTTACGTAATCTCGTTTGCATAGTAACAAATATTCGAGGAACTCACAATCCTCTAGCTTTACTGCCAGGTGTATAAGCGAATGGCAATCAGGAATCAAAAACTTTTTTCCCTTTATTTCAAGTATTTCTGATATTTCAGCTGTGCTGATCTCAATTGCGTTCAGCAATAATTCAAGTACTTCCCAATTTTCATCTCGTGCAAATTTTAATAGTACCGGTTCAAATAAGCGTCTTGAACCCTGATCTTCAAGTAAGAGCAGTTGGACCATTTCGAATTTTCCCCTTTGAGCTGCTGCTGTAAGAGGATGAAAGATGATATCATTTGATGATTGCATCACCCAATGCTGCTGTCTTGGGTCAAGGATCAGATCAAGCGCATTGCCAGGTGGCAAAGTGCGGCTATTTGAAAATGTTCTCAGTAAAAGAAGTCTTGCAACCTGCTCGTGACCATTGGCGGCTGCAAGAGTTAGGGGATTTCTTATGCCAAGGGGGATGCTCTTAGTGTCTGCGTTTGCGTTCAGCAACAGTTTGACTATATCATAGTGTCCCTCCTCAGCTGAGATCTGGAGTGCAGTATAGCCGCGCTGTTTTTCACCAGATCCGATGAGACCCTCATCTTGAACGTTTACTCCTGCGGCCAGCAATCTTCGCACTATTCTCGTATAGCCCTTTTGTGCAGCTATAATAAGAGGAGTAGCACCTTCCTCTTCTTTAACTTGTTCAAGATAAGCATTATTATTATCTCCGCTTGCTTGACATATGCTCGCATGTTTAACTAACAAGTAATCCGCAGCTTGCTCACTACCACCTTCTAATGCACACAAGAGTGATGAAGCAGTGTAAGAATCCTCGCTGTCTGGGTAGGGTTGGTAAATATTGAAACCTGCATTTATTAAGAGGTTAACTATATTAGCGTGTCCCCCAGATGCCGCTTTGCACAAAGGGTTAGTAGTATTATAGCAAATGAGATTAGTTTGAGCGCCTGCTCTTAAGAGCATCAGAACTATTTCTTCGTAACCCCTGCCAGCAGCCTCACACAATGGAGAAAGATCTTCAGAGCTGCATTTATCTAGATATTCAGTGACAAAGGGACTGCTGAGGCTTCTTAGCTCTAAATACCTATCTATGAGGAGTCGGACTACATCTTGATATCCGCGTTTAACTGCGATCAAGAGAGGTGTATTGCTGCTTCTTTTATATGGTTGCGGGTCAATATAGGCTCCACGACTTAGTAATAGGCCAACTATGCGAGCATGACCGTTCATGCATGCGCGATAGAGCGGTGTAGCTGCAACCTCGCGGCAAGGCGCGAGGTATGAATTAATGTACTGATTATTGTTTTGGTCGAGAGAGCGCGTAACAGCTTCAAACCGACCGCTTTCGCAAGCCCAATGCAAATATTTCATAGGATAATCTACATGTTCGAGCCCTTGCTGACTGGCCCACGTATAAAATCTCATAGCGTCAAACTGATTTTCCGGTCGGCGCGATGTAGCTTCATCAGCCGGCGCTATGAAGTGCAGATAGTTGAAGTTCCAATAATCATAGGTTATCTTTCTAAGATCACGGGGTATAAGAGAAAAATAAGTGCGTGGGTTTTCTAGAAGTTGTATAATCTCTTTTTGATCCATGCCATGCGCTAATTGACAGCTGAAAGCTAAAATGAGTGTGTGCAATAGAGTGGTATTTTTCATGCTACTCCTTCTTCTTTTACGTTTGTTGACAGCTGAATACTGGCATATTTAATTCTGAAGTCTAGGTTACTTTGCCTCATCTGTCCAGCAGTAATGGGATATTCAGAAGTGTTACCTTATTTAACCTCTAGCAAGTAGGAATTGCCGTGAATATCGAACTCGTAAGAGTTTTAATTGCTCAACTCAGAGAGCAAAAACTCCTGAAAACACAAAAAGCTGAGGAGGCTGACAGCCATTTTCCTGTGCGGCTTGGCTACAAGTGTGAACGAAATTTTGCAAGTCGTCCATTCTTCTGATAATATAGAACACTAAAGAAGGTATTTTTTCAAAAATGCATATATTTACAAAAGGATTCATTTATGAACAAGCTAGTTCGTCCAGCAATTAACGCAGCTCTTATCTCTGCATTGTTTTTACTCTCAGGGTGTAAGTTCTTCCCCAGCAAAGAATGTGCAACCTGTGGTCCTACAGCAGCCGGTGAAGGAGAAGTTCTTCTTTCAATTAATGGTCAACCAAAAGTATATCAATCTGATTTTGAAAATTTTTATGAGACTTGGTTAGCTGGTCGCAAGGATGGTGCATTTGCAGCATTAGATCCGGCTTCACGACGTACTGCTTTTAATGATCTAGAAATGATGCTTTTAGTTGGTGAAAAAGTGAAAGCAGAAGGTAAGGATAAAGATCCTAAATACTTGAAGAACAAGAAATTAGCGCAAACCTATATCGATTTCCAATTAAATCAGGATGTAGTTGCCAATGAGATTCTTAATAAGATCGATACGAGTGATGCTGCTCTAGAAAAATTCTATGATGAAAACAAGGGTAAGCATCCAGCATTCGACAATCCTATGTTCTTGAAGTCTCCAGAAGGTATCAAGGTTCAAGGTGTTGATTTCACCGATGAAAAGTCAGCGAAAGACTTCTTAGCGAAAGCCCAAAAAGGTGATTTAGCTGGTCTTGCTAAAGCGATAAAGAAAGATGTGAAAGATCTTGGCGTAGTATCTCCTTCTTCACGTATGGTTGACTTTGCAGTGAGAACGGCAGCTCGTAATCTTCAACCAAATGAAGTGAAGCTTGTTACCCTACAAAATGGTCAATTTATGGTTATTAAGGGTGTTGGGCCTCGTCAGACAGCTCAATATCTAGACTTTGCTGCTATTAAAGATGATGCGCAAAAGAAAGAGATGCTCACCAATATGGTTAAGCAAATTCAGCTACAACCAGAATTCATGAAGTACATTGAAGATATTAAGAAAGACTTCAAGGTTGTTGAGAATACCAAGTATTTTGATCAAGAAGAAGCAAAGAAAAAAGAAGAATTGGAAGCAAAAATGAAAGAGTTCCAAGAAGCTCGCGAAGAGAATAAAACAGAAGCTCCAAAAGCTGCATAAGCTTAAACGAGAAGACTAAGAGGGAGGGGATACGATATCCCCTCCTTTGTATTAAAAGGTATAGCATGAAATTGAGATTGTTTCTCGTTCTGTGTATTGGTGTTCAGGCAGTTGCAACCAGCAGAAAGACAGCTGATAGAATTCTAGCGATTATTCACCATACAGAAGAAGATGTTGTTATTCTGCAGTCGGATTTGCGTCCTGATTTAAATGATAGAGTGCCAACGCTCAATGATACTATTTTGCGGGAACTTATTGTCTTAGATTCAAAAAAGCTCAAGATATCGATCTCAGATGCGGACGTCGACAGACATTTAGCTCGTGTACAAGAACAGCTCCATATGACCCGAGATGATCTTATGGCTTTCTTTAAGCAAAAGGGATTAACGTTAGAGCAAGCAAAGGCTGAATTGAGGAAAACACTGCTTACTGAAACAACGATCGATCATCGCGTGAAAAGTAAATCTTATGTTTCTAAAGCTGAGATCGAGAAGTATCATGACGAGCATCCCATGGTCTTTTATGAAATTAAACAGGCTCAAGTGCCATTTACCGTAGGGTCTAAGGTTATTCAACGTGCTGTCGTAGATCGTGGTATAGAATCGGGAGATATTCTGACCTCAGTTGACTGGCAAGGGCCTTTTAGCTTAAAGGATGCTGATTTCTCTCAGGAAAAAATGTACATAAAAGATCTTGTGCCAGGCACGGTCGTAAAAGTACATGAAACAGATGAAGCTATATCTTTACTCCAGCTTGTTAGGAAAACAGTAATCTCACTTGAAGAGCGCAAAAAGGATATTACAAATCTGCTTGGGCGTGAACGGTATATGAAAGCTCTCGATGACTATTATGATGGTCTGTTAAAGGATGCGCATATTCGCTATCTTGCATAGACTGAAACTACTCAACTTCTTTGAGGAGTGATTCGAGTTTGAGAGTCTTCTCAATGAGCTTTTTCTTCTGCTCTGCATACTCTGGTTTTGTATCAAAATAAGCACTTAAAAGATGCTCAAGGTCCATATCTACTTTGAGTGCAGCTCTGCGTTCTCGTGTCTCTTGAGAGCGTACAGGAAATATTCCTACCGTATACCATGCAGGAGTGCAGGCTTTTTGAATGGCACTAAGATCGACACAATCCTTGACATGGGCAGGCAGATGGTACAAGAGTTTAATAATTGCTCCATCGAGTTCATGCTTTGAGAGCTCACGAAGAATTTGTTCTGTTTGATCTTGTGTGTCGAAAAGATGTACTTCGATCTGTATAAATGGACGCGTTGGAGTCTTTACAAACTCGTAGGTTGTTTCTTCCTTTGCATGAATGGTGACATCGACAAACCCTTTTTCCTCTTTACGCTCTCCAAAATCTACTCGTTCAATTGACCCTGAATAGATAATAGGGGGAAGATGCGTACCATTAACGTTTTGATAGCGATGTAAATGGCCAAGTGCAACATAATCAAACGGAGCTATGCCCAGCTGTGAGGGAAGAAATATCGGATCAGTGCCATACACTGCACGCTTTTCAGAGCCTGAAAATATTCCTGAGCTGACCGTTAAATGGCCTGCTAATACTGCAGGAATTGAATAATCGAGCTTGCTTGCAAGAGACGCAATTATGGTGCTCACTCCTGAGCTTATATACTCAGTTATCTGCTGTGCAGTTGTATGCATATGATCGGAGCTAAGTGCAATCGTATTGCGTGTAGGCCAGGGAATTCCTACGATTTGGACGGGGCCCCGCTTTGTTTGAAGCAGGAGGCTGGTCGGTTTTGCAATAACATGAAATCCATCGAGTGGTATCTGCCCAAATATTTCAAGGGCATGTGCTTTGCCAAAGCTGAGAGGATTGTCATGATTGCCGACGATAATGACGACCGGAATTCCAGCTTTGTACAATCTTAGAAAGCAGCTCATCAGTAACCGCTGATGCGTGGGAGAAGGATGTGCTGTTTTATAGGCATCGCCTGCAAACAGGAAGAAATCTACCTCTTGCTCAATGGCATAATCGATACAAAAATTGAGTGCTTTTTCAAAGTCTAAGAGTCGAGAATGGATACCCGTCTTCGGGTCGATGCGGCCATAGTTTTCCATGCCAAAATGGATATCTGCTGTATGAATAAAGCGGATCATACTACCTCGGTTGATGGCTGGTGTGCTGGTTGAATGCGAGGAGTATACTGCTCTTTTGTAGTTTGTCGTTGTCGAGCAATTGCTAAAGCATGGGCAGGAACATTTTCAGTGATGGTAGACCCGGCAGCTACGACCGATTCTTTTCCTATGGTTACTGGTGCTATAAGCGATACATTACTTCCTATAAAAGCGTTATCTTCGATCGTAGTAGTATGCTTTGATACCCCATTGTAATTACAGGTAATGGTACCAGCTCCAATATTGACCTGTTGACCTATGTGAGCTTGCCCAAGATAGGCTAAGTGTTTTGCTTTGCTTTTTTTGCCGACCGTACTTTTACTTACTTCAACGAAATTACCAATCACCGTTTGTGACTGCAAAATTGTTCCTCGATGCACATGGGCAAATGGCCCCACCTGGCTTGCGGTATGAACTTCAGCATTCGAAATAACACAATGTGACAAAATATTCGCTCCCGTATGAATAGTGGCATTGTCAAGAATACAAAAAGCATCTATGCGCACCTGAGAGCCGATATGAGTACCATTGCGTAATTGTACGCCAGCGCCAATAATACTGTCTGCGCCAATCGTTACCGTTGTATCTATATGGACCGATTGAGGATCGGTAAAACGGACCCCCTTGCTCATCCACAGATCGATAAGTGAGGCTTTTTTACTCTGCTCAACCTGTGCTAATTCTTTGAGCGTATTAATGCCCCGCACCGTTTCAAAAGGAACCGTGAGGATCTCAATATGGTTGTTCGCATCACTCGCTTTCTTAATAAGATCGGTGATATAGAGTTCATGTCCGTTGGATTCTAAGTTAGGAAGCGTGCTTTCTAAGAATGAGCGTTTTATCAGATAGATGCCTGCATTTAAGAGGCAGGGTTGAGTCGGATCTCCGGTAAAATCGCGCTGTTCGATAACTTCTATGCGACCTTCTGTGGTAATAATTCTTCCATAGCCAGTACGGGATGGGTCGCTGCTGTGCGTTGCCATGAAAGAAATGGTTGCGCCGGTATTTCGATGCTGTGCGAGCAGTGTTTCGATCTGTTGTTTTTCAAGGAGAGGTACATCACCGTTGAGGATCAGGAGATCTTCCTCATCCCAGAGATGACGTGTGCATAATACAGCATCTCCTGTTCCCCTCTGAACCGTTTGTTCGACAATGTCGATATCTGCCCTATAAGCTTGAACTATCTTGCTTACTGTCTCTTTCTGGTAGCCAACAACAACCGTTGTTTTAAGACCGAGCGAAGCCAGCAATTGTACAGGATAGGCGATCATTTCTTGGCCGCACAGAGTATGACTTAACTTAGTTTGACTGGTACCAAAACGGGTAGATTTTCCAGCAGCGAGCAAAATAGCGCGAACCATGCAGACTCCTTCGGTGAAAACTGTATACATTTATCATAGTCAATTTATATATTTTTACAATTGGCGGCGTAAATTCTTCACCTTTTTTTGGATAAAAGCATGCCATGAGCCTCGAGAGTGATCTATCGAATCAATTTCGGATTATCGAGTTTTAAAAGTATTTCTGAAAGCCCTTTTAAAAATTGTTAAATAATTTACAATTAAGGAGAGCAGCTAAGAGGAGAGATGGCTGAGTGGACGAAAGCGGCCGCCTCGAAAGCGGTTATTCCGGCTTAAACCGGAATCGGGGGTTCGAATCCCTCTCTCTCCACCATACAAAAGGAAATTCTAATTATGGTAAAATGTTTCGTAGCGCTATCGCTGCTCATGTATGGAACAGTGCAAGCGATGACGTTTGATAATCGGTTTCTTCCGCTCTTATTAAAACCGTTCAATCGTCGATGTGATGCTCCTTCTCATTTCAGTGTTCAGCCTTTTTTTATGAATGCAGATCGTGCATTTCATGAAGCGTCGCGGTTATCGATCCCTGATATTGATGGTATGTATGATACGGCAGTATTGGCTCGAGCTCTGGTGGCTGCAGGGTTCGCTAATCCCCTCAGATCTGATTTGCAATTACGCACATCCATTCCCTGGTCGCGTAAAGGGAGGTTAAATGCTCAAGGTGTTGCCTTCTTGTATGAACTTCCGCTTGGTTGTTTTGCTTTGAAGTATGCTCCATCACTCTACGTTTCGTTTGGTATCAACACCATGTTTGCTCACGTGAGCTCGCGCAACGAATTCTTATTTCGTGAACAAGAGTTGCAACTTCCTCCAGGGGACCAGGCTTATTTATTTGCGGTTAAACAGGAAATGAATCAACTCTTAGGGCTCAGTCCTGCTTTATATAACCATACCGGCATGGGAGATACTGATTTGTATTTCCGCGTAGGAAGTTGTTGGGATTACGTGCTTAAATGTCGGAGCATTCAGGCTGCATTCAAGGTTGGCCTCCTTGTTCCTACGGCGACTGCGACACCCCTTACGAACCCCGCAGCGATTCCTTTAGGGGGTGAAAAGCATTGGGGTATGTATCTTGGAATAGAAAATGAAGTAGAGTTAAAAGCAGATCTCTTTCTTGGGTGGATGTTTCGTGCAAGTAAACGGTTCAAAAAAACGAGATTTGCTCATATGCCAGTGCTTGATGAGCCATCATTATATGGAGCTGTCACCGGTCCCTTGCAAGTCGATCCAGGGTGGACATTTGTGTTTAATCCGTATGTAACTTTTGAAGGGTTGCGCGAAGGATTTGGGGCAAAAGCACAATATACCTTAGTAAGTCATCTTCGCGATCAATTTTGTGATCTTCGCTCCCCAGAAAATCGAGCAAACGTTCCGACGAAGTTAGGACCTGTGCATGAGCGTTCATCGTGGGGTACGGAATATGTGACCATTGGAGCATTTTATGATTTTGGCAAAACATCCGGTTGTGTGTACCCTAAAATTTCCGCTTATTGGGATATTCCTGTAAACTGGTTGGTAAGTAAAAGAGCAAGTAAAACGAATAGTGTATCATTAATGTTTGAACTAGATTTTTAGAGGAGACCATGAGAAACTTTGTAGATAAATTTTTACCAGCGCGCAGGTTCTTTAGTTTGTTTTCAAATGATTTAGCGATCGATTTAGGAACTGCAAATACCTTAGTCTATGTTCCTAACAAGGGGATAGTTCTTAATGAGCCATCAGTAGTGGCAGTGAAAGCAAATACAAATCATGTACTTGCCGCAGGCAAGCGAGCTAAGGAAATGCTTGGAAAAACACCGGAGAGTATCGTCGCCTGCAGACCAATGCGGGATGGTGTGATAGCAAACTTTGAGTTAACGGAAAGTATGCTTCGCTACTTTATTCGTATAGTTCATGATAATAGGAGAACATTGGTGCGTCCTCGTATGATTATTGGACTGCCTTCTGGTATTACTCAAGTAGAAAGGCGCGCTGTTGAAGACTGTGCAAAACAGGCTGGCGCACGTGAAGTATATACTATTATGGAACCTATGGCTGCAGCTATAGGTGCGGGACTTCCTGTACAGGATCCCTCAGGAAGTATGATCGTTGATATTGGTGGTGGAACTACTGAAGTTGCCGTTATCAGTTTGAAAGACGTGGTATTTTGTCGATCTATTCGCGTTGGTGGTGATGAGATGGATCGAGCTATTGTTCAGTATGTAAAACGCAAATATAATCTGTTGATCGGTGAGCGCACTGCTGAAATGATTAAGATGCAAATCGGAACCGTTATGCCTTCAGAGAAAGTAGAAGCGGTGGAAGTAAAAGGGCGCGATCTTATGACTGGTGTCCCAAAGACTATAAAGCTGACGAGCGTTGAAGTCCGAGAATCATTACTTGAGACTGTATCGAGTATTATTCAAGTTGTTCGTGAAGCTCTTGAAAATACCCCGCCAGAGTTATCCTCAGATCTCGTTGATAGAGGTATTATGCTTGCAGGTGGTGGCTCAATGCTTTCCGGTCTTGATAAACTGATCTCTCTTGAAACAGGCCTACCGGTTAGCATAGCAGAGAGTCCCCTCTTCTGTGTGGTAAATGGTGCTGGTAAAGTTCTTGAGGAACTGGATTTCTTTAAAGATGCATTGTTTAAGTGAATCTCACCAGCTCAGCTGGTGATTCTAGCTTCACCGAGCGGACGCCCACTCTCCACTAGCCTTTACCGGCCTGAGCCTGAAGGGTTAAACAGACGGAATGAACTTGTATGGGGCTCAGTAGGATGTTCTCCTACTGAGCCGAAATTCAATTATTGCTTAGTCGGCAGTAACTGTGTGGCTTGGAATCCATAACTATTTGGAATAGCTGCCCACATACCGGTACTCCAGATAGCAAGATCATTGCTTGGATCAGGAGCTAAAGATGACAAGTCTCCCCATCTCTGGCCAATGTTACCATTACCATAGTTATTCAATGGTCCAAAGTTAAAAGAATTAGTCGTATTATCGGTAAGTAGTACTGGATCTCTCAAAGTCCCGAGGGGATCAGTAGCCTTTCGTCCTGCATAAAAAACATTAATATAGTCATTGCTTCCAGATACCGTTCCTTCGATAACGAGATCACCATTTTTATTGGTCATAATAGCTGGAATGTAATAAAACTTAGGAGTATCAGTTATCTCCGGATCATAGACCGTGCCCCATTGTACTAATGCCGGACAGGTTGTCTCTGTTTCGATACCGCATCCATTGCCCGTTGGATCACCAGTTAAATCAAATTGATACCACCGTACTCCAACGCGGTCTCCACCAGGATTACCTGTTCCAGTGTAATCAACTTGGATGTTATGACATACATACAACTGCTTATTCCGGACGTGAGGAGCGTTTAATTTAGAGGCTGTTGTTTGCAAATACATAGCATTGACATTCCCTGGTGGAAGCTCAAGCGTTGTATACAGATTCCCCTTAAAAGGAGCATTTGCTGGATCGGCATAATCTGGAACATCTAAGACGATAAGTTGCCCCAAGGTTGGTTGACTGGAGCCAGGGTTTAGGATGCGATAGAAAAAGAGTTGATTATAAGTACAACATTCTGTGGGAGTGAAAGGAGGAGGACAAAATGGAACAATGTTAGACAGGCAGGGATATTCAAAGCCTGGCGCATTAATCAGATATCCAAATGTTGCATCCGGATCAAAGTTGTCCGCTGGAGGCGTAAATTCAGAGATAGTTTCCAATATTCCTGGGATTACGGTAAATGCTGGAGAAGTGTTTCCTGTGGTTATCGAGCTGTTAGGTATAACAACTGTTGACGTTCCAAGATAATTTTTAGTAGTCGTATCGAATGTATCAAGGCTAATATAGACAGCATTCACATCAGTTGCTAATTGTTGGTAATCAAGTAGCGCATGTCCGTCAGCGGGAATATTTTGCGGAACAAGTTGTTCATTGGTAAGGGTGATGATCGTCCAGACGGTCTCAGGTGTTATTACGCCAGAATCGCTCCACGCTATAATGAGCTCTGAAGGATAGCCAATATCCTGATTCTCGGCACTCAAGATCCACCGATTAAGAAAGCGGCTATAGGTAATACGAGGATCACCTATGCTCGCACCAAGAAAACTTGGTCCATCAATGTTTAGGACACCATCAGGTCTTCCTGTTGCTTTATCAAAGCTACGTATAATTGCATAACTCATTAAAATGTACTGCTGAGGGCCGACCCAGCCGCTTGGATTTGCCGCACCACCGTTATAATTAAATCCTATTGCATCGCTAACCGTTGCAGCAGTAAAATTCAAACCTATCGTTTGAGAGGGCTGAGAGAGCAAGCGCTTCATTGATTGATTCACCTTGGGCATTGAAGCAACTTTAGTCGAGTGTGCAGAATCTTTCCTAGAGTCAGTACCATCAATCCGTTTACCGCGTTTCTTAAGGCCACGACCCGACTCAGTCAGAGCATCAACCTCTTGTTGGAGCCCTACTATACTAGTGCTTCCAAGCTCACCGATACTATTGTCTGATGTGCCACCTAACCCGCCATTCAAACCAAGCTGTATGCCATTTCCTTGATTAGCAAGCGGTATCGTGCCTGTACGGTCGGTACCAATGTAATTATTCAGTACTAAGTTGCCTGTAGCATTTGGTGTACTATAGATAAGAATGCCACCCATGCCATTGCCGGAAATGACGTTTTCTTGACCTGCTTCTGTACCGCCAATCGTATTTTGATTATTATTGATTTCAATACCATAGCGCGTATTTTGCAATGTCTTGCCTCCAGAAGCATCGGTCCCTATGTAATTTCCCTGAACTATATTAAGCATTGCCGTAGGAGGAGAATACTCATTTTGACCAATACGAATACCGGTACCATTTCCAGAGATAAGGTTTTTTAAAATGCTATTTCCACTTGATCCCCGTTCAAGCTCTATACCGGCATTAGCATTGCCGAGAGATTGAGTTCCTGTAACATCTGTACCTATGTAATTTCCTTGAATTGTAGCCCCATTTGTGCTAATGAAGATGAGTCCGTAAATGGCACTTCCAGAGATTATATTTCTTTCAAGGGCTCCCCCTCCGACAAGAATTCCAGTATCAACAAACGAACTCAACCCCATCAATGAGTTACCCAGCGCTATCGTTCCGGACTTATCCGTACCGATATAATTATTTTGGATGACTGTTCCCCGAGTGCGAACTGAGCAAATAGATCCACCACGAATACCGTAGGAATCAGTGACTAGAAAGCCAAAGCTTCCCGCGATAACATTTCGATCGGCAGGGTCGCTCGTTCCAATAACCGTATTTTGTGCTCCATGAAAACCAATACCTGTGCGATTGGCCATTTCTTGCATGCCGCTCACGTCAGTCCCAATGAAGCAACCTTTAACAGAAATTCCGGTGACTGGCCCATTTACGGAGTCAATCAAGATTCCATTTTCAAGCCACTGATTAATTACTAATCCTCGTACTACGCTGCCATCAGATCCGGTCGTAAAATGAAGTCCATTACCGGTGACGTTACCATCACCCACGGTATAATTACTCCCATTTATCACAATCTGAAGAATAGCATTATTACCTTCAGGAAGTGAATTTACCTTTGAACCTGGCTGAGTATACCCATCAATGAGAACCGTATTTGAAATAGTTGGCAAATCAGTCGGAGGTTGAATGATAAATGGGGCGGTACCCGTAGTAATTTTGAAACTAATACTATTATTAGTGCTTGTACTTTCATTCACTGCGTTAATGGCAGCACGCAATGAACCGGGCGTTGGATTCATATTATCACCATTATCTTCTATGGTGGTAACAACAAACGTTGCTTGAGCACCGCACGACACTCCAAGCACAATGAACAAGAAAGCTACAAGTGTAGGCTTCATTTTAGGATACATACCTCTCTCCTCAATATATGATTAAACGATAATACATTTCACAGATATAAAAAATACTTTGCAATTGTACCTCAGTATCATAATACTTTGGAAAAATCACAGTCAAGAGATTACCAAAGATTCAGGCTTGGCCTCTTCTTCTTCTTCTTCTTCTTCATTTATCGCCAATAATTGCTTCTTGTGCGTTGGTATTGGGGCTGAAGATAATAGCTTTAAAGGTTTATGATGAGAGTGAGCATTCATGATGGGTCTGGAAAGCGAAAGTATGAAAAGAATGATGATGGCAAAACAAGGTAGGTTGCAGTGATGTGAGGTCCTCTTACTCTGAAATCAGGATCGTGTTTTGAAGATAGCTCTGAATACGTGCCACTCTTTCTTGTAAATTCGAGCTCTTGGCTTGTTACTATGCTTACATCATTTCTTATGGTTGTTGATCTGAAATGCTGTCGCCCCCTGTCCAGAAGGCCCGGAGGGTTCTTTCTTAGTTTCCAGAAAAATTATTGCCTCATGGGTTTTAAAAAAACAGCATCCCCAAAAAGGGAGCCAGTCCGGCCGGCAATGAGGCCAAAGCTGTTCATTAGAAAATGAGTAGGTAGCGCCTTAAAAGACAGCAGCTGATACCATTGAACGAATGAGAGCTCTTTTTGGATTTGAGGTCCATGGCTTTCGTTAAGGGTATTTAATCTAAAAATTTTGAAATTTTTTACTTGACTTTTGTCACAATCGCTTTCAAGGACGGGACTTTCAGGTCATTTTAGTAAGGGCTCCTCACGGAGCCTTTTTTCTGAGTACTATTGAAAGAATTGTTTGTACCCTTCAATATCCACCAGATAGGTGGCAGGGCTATGTGCTTTATCGAATGACTGTTTTGCTGATCGTCCCAGCCTGTATGCTATATAGCCAAGTACAGGAGCGGTAAGAGTTACGAAAAGATCACCATTGTTGAGTGTAGGATGCAACTGATTTGTGCTAAGTCCATAACAAATTACTGAAAAAATTGTTGCAGGTATTGTGCAACCTATAAGCTTTGCTGTTCCGGCAAGACAATTCTTAACAAACTTATTATGCTGATAACGCTGCCGTTCCCTCTCAACACAGAATGGAAATTCCTTCCTCAGTTGAGCAACTTCTTCAGGATTAAGTTGTTTAAGCTTAGCGAACTCCTGCAGTTCCTGGTTAATATGTTCAAGGTGTTCCGTTGCTAATTCAGCTCTTGCTTGATCTTTAGCGCAAGCCTTAATTGCCTGGTTGAGCCGTTCAGTGCTTTCGAGCGTCCATCCAACAGCTTTTGCTTGCTCTGGTGTTATGGTTGATAATGTAGCAGAAGGAGATCCAACCGTTACGATCAAGGTAAGCATGATTGCGCTTTGTCGTAGTATTTTCATGGAAAGTCCTTGGTAGTTTTTTTGTCAATATGCCTCGTTACTAATTCAATGTAGCCTTAATTAGTTCTCTCGTCAAATGGGCATGATCCGAAAGAATCGTTTCTTACGCTGATAGCTTTCCGCGTAGATAGCTTGGGCGAAGGGCTGATTGGTAAGGGAAGTGGAAGACATCTACAGAAGCAGTGGTCTCTTTGGTTCTTGTGGGGTAGTTACTCTTAGGTGGGAGGACCTTAACCAAAAATAAGAACCGCTCAAGGTAATTGTTTTTAATTGTTTCGAGGCTTTTTGCCGGTACCCCAATCTTGATGATACTTGTAGAGTCGATGCCTTGCTGATCAAGCAAAAGAAATTGAAAATTATCCAAAAAATATTAGTGTAGGGGGGTGTAGTACCGTATCGATATCAAAACTGAGAAGAGGTTATTATGGATATTCTACGTATTCTAGCTTTTTTTATCGTTCTTTCTCTAAGCGATTTGATCTCAATCGATACTCAAGTACCAGCTCATCTCGCACTAGATCTTTCTGCTGATAGGCCTCTAGTGAGTCCTGCCGATCCAAGTAGTGCCTCACGGCGTATTGAGATTGGATTCTGTCATTCGTGCAAATTACGAGATAAACCTGTTTCAAAGCTATTTCAGACGTGTGAGCATGCTTTCTGCGGTTATTGTCAAAGAGCAAGCTCGATGTCTGATTGTCATATTTGTCCAGAGTGTCCTGTCTGTTTCGAGCGAAACCCTGCCATGCTCCATTAGTATGCGGGCATCATATTTGTAATTCTCCTTGCAGTGTGCAATGGCGGAAAAGTTGTTGCGAGAGGGAAAAGGCGATTGACTGCCTGACGTGCCGTCAAGAAAATAATTTGCAGATAGCTCGAGATACCCAGTGTGTTTCCTGTGCAGGAAGATTTACGGATGCCGATGCTACAAATTTTACAATAATCGTTACGCAATGTTCACCGGGAAAATATATGCTGCTTTCATCAAAACTGCTTTGTCAACTATGTATGAAGAGCGGCTTATTGGGATGAAAAAAGGGTAAAACGGTATTTGCATGCCCGAAGCATCGAACGGTTCAGCAGATTCCTGAAAAAAAATACCGAGTTGCAACTATGCTCGCTCTGTCGCAAAAACTTTTGTGGCCGGACTGATGAATTATATACCGCGGTATGTGAGCAACGGGTGGTAAGTTTCTTCTTTGGGTCTTACTCTCACGAAAACATACCACTAATATCATAAAAGTTGTTTTGAGGCATATATCTGGAACGCAGATAACCGTAAGTGAAAAACGAGCGTGACAAGCTCTTGCTTTATCGTTGTCCCGTACATAATGTCTATGTGCGCGTCGGGAAAGTCGGCCAGGAACTACTTGATCCTGGCTTTCGAGAGAGTAACGATCCAAAAATCATAGATGAAATCAATACAAAATGGTGGCGTGAGCAAGAAAAAAAATCACGTTTTTAAGTTTTGGAATTTCTCCACGACGTAGCAGTCTCTTTGAGGAAGCTTTGCCTCAGCAGCCATCGTGAACTGATCGTGGTGAGATATTCCATCGAACATATGAGATATCTCTGCTGAGTCGAGATTTGCTGAGGAGCTTGATATTTTTTTAGAAGTTTAATGAAGAAGAATATACGAAATTGATTGAAAACTTCGCAAAAAAATATTAGTGTAGGGGTGTGTAGTATTTGTATCGAATCAAAACTGAGAAGAAGTTTTCATGAATAATATGAGTATCCTCGCTTCTTTTGGTGCTCTTTTTCTAGGCGATTTGTTAGCAATGGACCCTCACGTTTCTGCTTCTCTAGCACTAGATCTTTCTGCTGCAAGAGCAGCATCGACTTCTCCTGCTCCAGCTAGTTCTCGTGGTCGTGTTACTCCGCGGCGTGAAAAGAAGGTTGTTGAGATTGGATTCTGTCATTCTTGTAAAAAAGAGGCCAAACCTGTTACAAAGTTATTTGAACCCTGTAATCATGCTTTCTGTGAGGATTGTCAAAGAACAAAGTCGATGTATGATTGTGAAATTTGTCCAGCATGTCCTGTGTGTACTGACCGAAATCCCGATATGCCCCCATTAGTGTGCGGACATCATATCTGTATCTCTCCCTGCAGTGAGCAGTGGCGGAAAAGTTGTATTGAGAAAGCAAAGGCGATTGACTGTCCGACGTGCCGTCAAGAGAATAACTTACAACTAGCTCGAGATACACAGTGTGTTTCATGTGGTGGAAGATTTACTGATGCCGATGCTACGAGCTTTGCGATAGTCGTTACGCAATGTCTTTGTTCATCATCTTGGTCGGGAAACTCTACTACTGAGATATGTTGCTTTCATCAAGGCTGCTTTGTCAACTATGTAGAAAGAACTGCTTACTGGGATGAAGGAAAAGGTAAAACGGTATTTAAATGCCCTAAGCATGGAACAGTTCAGCAGATTCCCGAGAAAAATACCGAGCTGCAAATATGCTCCCTCTGTCGCAAAAACTTTATTGGTCGTACACAGGAATTATTAACTATAGAGTGTGAAAAGCGCGATGAGAATTTTTTCTCAGGTCTCACAATCACCAAAACCTGCCACAAGTATCATAAAAGCTGTTTTGAAGCTTATATCTACGACTCGAGCAATCGAGCACTTAATAACGATCGGGATAAGCTCTTGCTTTATCGCTGTCCGGTACATAATGTCTATGTACGCGTCGGAAAAATAGGTCAAACACTTCTTGATCCAAGTTTTCGAGAAAGCAATGATCCAAAAGTTATTGATGAAATAAATACGAAACGGTGGCGTGAGCGCGCTAAAAGTGCACGTCGAGGCTATTTTTAAGATCTAGCCTTTCTCCATGACTTAACAGCTTCTTTGAAAGAGCTATACGACGTAAAAAAAAGCGCACTGACCTTTGTGAGAGACTCCCAGCAAATACTGCCTTTTGAGAGATCACCGTCTGCCGGTTGATATTCTCTCAGCATGCCAATGGTTGAATATGTCTCGAACGCTGCTGCTGTTGCAGTAACTCCTGAAATGGCTAGCATAAGAGCTGTTTTTGCTGCGAGGGCAACGTTTGTTTTCTTTTGAGGTTCATCATTAGGCAATAGATATGATCCATATGAGCAGGTGAGAAGTATACTTGCAATGAGTGTACGATTCATGATAATTCCCTTTCGTTTGTGAATGAATTTACTCTTAGTCTACTCTGAAGAGTCCTCTTTATGCAAGAGCTTCAATCGCTTTCTTTTGTAGTTAGTGTACTATTGTAATGAGATAAGATTTCGGTTTGGGGATGTCTATGAAGAAAAAACACCATGGCAGTTCGCATGGTATAGCGTTAAAAAAACAATATGGTCAGCATTTTTTGCGAGTCCAGTCCTTTGTCGATGAAATGCTCAGCTATGTTGAATTTACTCCTGAGAGCTCTGTGTTTGAAATAGGATGCGGGGACGGTTTTTTAACCCGTTCTATTTTGCAAAAGCAGTTTAAGCGGTTCTGGGTCTTTGAAATTGATCACTCATGGGCTGAGTATGTCAAAAAGACCTACCCTGATGAGCGCATGACGGTGTTTGAAGATAATATTTTAGATATAGACTTTTCTCGACTTGAACCCTATAAGCCATGGATTTTACTCTCTAATTTGCCCTATCAGGTTACCTTTCCTATTTTGTATTTGCTTATAAAACAACGCCATCTTTTGCAAGAGGCTGTTGTGATGATGCAAGAGGAGGTTGCCCAGAAAATTGTTCAAACCTCAGGACGAGGCTATGGGTTTCCGTCGCTCTATCTGCAGCATTTTTTTGAGATGAAATTGCTTTCTAAGGTTCCGCCCACAGCATTCTACCCGCCACCCCAGGTTCAGTCACGGCTTGTCTATCTTAAGCCCCGGATTGGGCTCGATACGATACCCCATGAAGAAGCATTTTGGCAGTTTATTAAGCGCTGTTTTTTGTCGCCGCGGCGGACGCTTAAGAATAACTTGCAGATGTACCATTACGATTTAGCAAAGCTGCCGGAAGCGGTTGGAGCCTTACGCGCTCAACAGATGAGTAAGCAGGATCTCTTAGCGATATGGCAACTTCTTGATCCGGAGCGTTAAAGAACTTTCGTGTCGATAGTGAATTGGAGAGCTTCGTACATCTCTTTATATTCTTCTTGGCTTGGATGAAACTCCAGCGATTGGGTGATAAGTGCTGTATAGTCAGTCAGACTAAAAAATGGTACTTCCTCAAATCGCTCACAGCTCAAGGACTTGAGAAATGCCAGTTCTCGTTCGGGCCGTATATCGATTTGTACATGGGAACTTGTTTCTTTCTGTGCAGTACACGTAAGATAGGGAATAAAGACTGCAGCAGGCAGTGGATAAATATTTAAGTTCTTTCGGTAATTGGAAGTGGTCCAGCCAAAAAACCAGAGTTCTATGTGGCCTGGAGATTGATTGATGATCCCCCTCATATTGGGTGGTAAGCAATAGCAAGGATTTTTGCGAAGGGCTGCAGTTACGCGCAGCTCTATTTGGGTAAGCGATTCAGGAAGCTTTCCTTTAAAGGTACGATGGGTGAAGAACTTATCTGAGGTAAATATGTCTAATCGTTGGACTTTGTCGCCTCGAGAATAGATATTATAGATCTTCTTAAAAAGTGGGCTATAAATTTGCTGGGTTGTTTCCGACTGTACGGGTATACCCACTAAAACAATTTCATCTAACGAAAAGGTATCATTTGGAAATTCGCATTCTCGCACTTTAGCAAGCTGTAAAAGGAGTGTAGCACCGTGACTGTAGGCAATTACACGCACCTTCTTTTTGTGAGCTAATGCGCGTACTTCTTTATAGAGTTGCAGAGCTTCACGATATCGTCGTTTTTTGCTAATGAGACCTGTCCAGCCAAATGTATAAAATTGATTTTTCTCTTTAATCCCGCACAGTCGCTGAACTTCTTCGTAGAGGATACTATAGGCATAGGCAGCTTCTAAGAACCCCTTCGTTTTTTTTACGGGATGCAGACCCATTTTTTGCATGGGCTGTAATGCAAAGAGAAAAGGATGTTCTCGAACGGCAAGGACATTGCGCTCATAATCAGATCCTTCGATTTCATCCTTTTTTATCTGGCTAATCGTTTTAAAGGAAGCATTTGCCTGAAAGCCAACGGTTCCGTGAATGAGTATCGTTGCCCATTCATCTGAGTGAGCAGCGAGACTAAACGTAATACATAAACTGAGTATAAGATTCTTCATGGTCCTGCTTTCGAGCTTGTAACTATTCTTATTATACAATTTTATAATTTTAAAAGGGAAGAGCTTTGTAAAATAGTTATTATTTTTTTTGAGAGCGAAACTATTGCAGTTTTGAGCATCATCCAGTAACTTGGTAGGGAAGGAGAACCCTATGAGATTATTTAGATCGCTTACCATGTTTACGTATTTAATTGGGACGTATCTCAAAATTATGTTTAACACCTTATATGGTGTATGGCATATTTCGCGTCTTTCGCACTCGCCCATTACCGTATTTGGGGGATCTCGATTGGAACATGAAAGTATATACATGGAGAAGGCATCGAAGTTAGCGCAAAAACTTGCTTACCATGGTATCCCGGTCCTAACCGGAGGCGGTCCTGGAATCATGGAAGCTGCAACGTGTGGCGCATTGAGTACAAAGCGTCATTACATAACGACTATAGGCCTTGCTGTTAAGGGATTAGCAATAGAGCGTGATCCTGCGCTTTGTAAGCGTAATGTTATTGTGATGGATAGCTATGCTGCCCGTAAATGGTTGCTTATTCATTATTCGATCGGATTTGCAGTCTTTCCTGGAGGGTTTGGAACACTTAATGAGCTGACGGAATTGCTGACGCTTATTCAAACGAAGTTGACCAGCAAAACACCGATAGTCCTCATAGGGAAAGACTATTGGGAACCATTGATGAGGTGGATATACGATTCCGCTTTGAAGAATAATCTTATTGAGCATGAGGATGTGGAACTTTTTACGATCACGGATGATATAGAAGAGGCATTTATCTTGTTGAAGGCCCATGCTGAAAGGAAGCGTTCACGAGCTGAGTAGCTCTGCTTTCAGAACTTTCTTATCAACTTTACCCGTTGAGGTTACCGGTAACTCGTTTCGCACATAAAATCTTCGTGGGATTTTATAGCCCGCGAGGTTTCGACCACACAGTGCCCGCAATTCTGCAATAAGCGTTTCATCTGACTTTTCCTTACTTGCGACGAAGGCAACTGGTATCTCTTCTTCGTCCTCAACAATACCGATAACGGCTGCTTGCAGAACATGTGGATGGGAAAGCAAAATGTTTTCTACCTCCTGAGGGTAGATTTTAAGTCCTTTATTACTGATAAGATCCCGCTCTCTCCCTGCTAGTACAATCTTGCCGACTCCATCTATATAAGCCAGGTCTCCGGTATTAAGCCATCCATCTTGTAAAATAGCCGCAGTTGCTTGAGGAGCTTTATAATAACCAAGCATGACATTTGCTCCGCGTACCCAGAGAGTGCCGATTTTTCCTCGGCTCAGTTCTTTCCCCTGGTCATTCCGGATGGAGTAATGCATCCCTATGAACGGTTCTCCCACATTGCTTGTAGGCTTTGTATAATCATCTATGTCAACCGATAAGAAAGGAGATGTTTCGGTCAGTCCGTAGCCATTGCAGATCTTGCGTTTGTAGATAAGCGCAAAGGCGCTGCGTATTTTATCGGAGAGTGCATCTCCGCCTGCAAAAAAATATTTTACGCGCGGAAAGCGTAATGTGCGTAAAAGACAAAACAAGCCATAGAGAGCGGGAACAGCAACCACAATTGTAGGAGCATGAGCAATCCCCTTAATAATTGTTTTTCGTTCTATTTTAGGAACGATAACAGCAGTTGCTCCAACGACGGTGGTAGACCACATACAGACATTTTGGGGTAAGCTATGAAAGAGCGGTAAGGGACAAAAGACCCGTTCTTGCTCTTCAAACTCAAAACGAGCAATAGCTTGAATAGCATTCGTTACTATGGCTAAGGAGCTGAGCATGACTCCTTTGGGAAATCCTGTTGTACCAGAGGTATAAAGTATTGCAGCGACATCGGTATTGTCGATATCGCCAAGAGGTAAGGGCTCAATGTCTGGTACGGTGCCTTTCTTATCGATGTGTGTGATGACATGCGGTAACTGACCTGGGTAACGTAGGAGCTTCTCTTCTAAGTGTGGGGAAATGATCACTACGACGGGTTGTGCATCTTGAATGATCTTGATAAGCTCATGCTCACTTAAAAAGACGTTAAGTGGGGCAACCACAGCTCCTGCAAGCCAGACGGCATAATAGGCGATATAGAACTCGATTGAATTTTCATAGTAAATAATGACCCGTTCACCTTTTTTTACTCCGTATGAGCGTAACGTATGAGCAAGTGCAGATGAGCGCTTGTACAGCTCTTGGTAGGTCATCTGCTGATCTTGGCAGATAACCACAATATTGTTGGGCCAGGTGCGAGCTGCTCGTTCAATCAATCGGTGTGCAGGGATAAGCTTCCCCTGTTCAGACAGAGTTGTATGTAGCTCATCAAATCGTTGTTTTTCAGTCTTCATACTTAATAACACTTACTGGGCAAGCCTGAGCTGCTTTCTTAATTTCTGCACTTTGGTTAGTAAGATCAGCGCTGTTGATGATTCGTGATCTATCTGTTACTTCAAACACTTCAGGTGCATTAAATTGACATGCACCGCAAGCGATGCAACCCGGTTCGATCCATACTTTTTTCATCGGTAGCTCCTTGAGAGAAATTTCTGTACCAGTATACTAATAACTGAGAGGATTTGCTATGTGTACGAATCATAAAAAAGGTATGCTTATAACTATCGAGGGGATCGATGGCTCGGGAAAGAGTTCTGTTGCACAGGCAGTAGCTCGTCTCTTGAGTGCTCACACTCAGGTACTTCTTACCAAAGAGCCTGGAGCGACTGAGCTGGGTAAACAGTTGAGGACCCTTTTGCAGGAACGGACCTTTACTGTATCAGCGCAAGCTGAATTTCTGCTTTTTGCCGCTGATAGGGCTCAACATATGAAAGAGCTTGTTATCCCTGCACTTGAAGCAGGTAAGATTGTACTCTCTGACCGCATGGCCGACTCATCGTTAGCCTATCAGGGATATGGTCGAGGGGTAGAGCATGAGTGGATTACAAGTATCAATACCTGGGCAATGGATGGGTATGTGCCAGATCTTACCCTCTATTTAAAAATCGATTATCCCACAGCTGCTCACCGGTTGGCGCGTCGCTGCGAAACTGCAACCGTATTTGAAAAAGAAGAAGAGCTCTTTTTTGAGAGGGTTATTAAAGGATTTGAAACAATGTATGCAGAGGCTGCCAATGTCAGAACGATAGATGCAAGTGCACCTATCGAAAAAGTATGTCTTGCTGCCTATCAGGAAATTATGAAGGTCTTGCCATGCTAATTCATCCCGCCTATCTCTTTGTTGGCTCGGAAGCGGATCTTAAGCAGAGAGCTCGTTCGTTTATTAAAGAAGTGCTCTGCAAGGAAAAAGGATGCTTACTGTGTGTAGATTGCCAGCTTATAGAGAAACAGTCTCACCATGCTGTACGTTGGTTTGCCCCCGAAAATCGTTATACAATTGAGACTCTTGAAGCTATTGGGCATACGCTTTCGTTTGAATTGGGCGAAGGAGAGCATTTCTTCTTCGTGTTTGAGCGAGCTGATCTTTTTAATAAGCACTGTGCAAATAGCCTGCTTAAACCCTTAGAGGAGCCTCCTCGAGGATATCATTTTATCCTCTTAACCGCCCGCGCTGATGGGATTTTGCCAACGATTCGTTCCCGGTGTCTTACTCAGTATTTTACAACGAGTCCGTCAGCTTACCAAACCCTCTATTCTTATTTTACTCTGCCTGATAGTGGTCGAGCTGCAGAGTTTTTAAAAGAGCTTGAAACAAATAAAGTGCCTGAAAAAGATATTATCGAGCTCCTCGATCAAATAGCTGCCTACTATTATTCCCTAGTGCATACCGATGATGAAGCTCTGAGAAACTATGCGCAAAAGCAGGCTGAATTAATTGATCAATCGAGGCTTTCACTGCCCATGCCGGGAAGTTCTAAACTCTTTCTAAAAAATTTGTATTTAACTCTTGCTTTTTAACGAGGTGGTATGGTATCGTAGATACGGTAATGAAAACAGTGTAGGGGTTACCCACACAAAACAATCTATTAGGAGATACTATGAAAAGAATGATATCAATTATGCTCCTCATAAGCGGTTGTGCTATGAGTGAATGCCGCACGGCAAAAGCCGGGCGTTTTGCACGAAAATTCGAAGAGCTAGCAGTTAAGGAAGCTGCTTCCAAGGAAGAGGCTAAGCCAGTAGCAGCAAAAGAAGCTGAAGCAAAACCTGCTGAAACAAAGCAAGCCGAAGCAAAGCAAGCTGAAAAAAAGCCTGATCAAGCAAAGCAAGCTGTGACAAAACCTGTTGTGAGTAAAACTCAGCCATCAGTGACCACAAAAGTTGCTGTGCTTTCACTCCAAGAGAGGATGAGACAGCAGCAAGCTGCTGAGAAGAAGAGCTAACGAACAGTATTTTTTCCCAAATTACATATCAATATACAAAGAGAGCCCTTTTAACGGGGCTCTCTTTGTTTGTGTCGCTTGATTGCAGCCCTCACTTTTTTCTTTAACAAAATAGTAATACGGTTAGAACTTACATTAACTTGATTTTCAAAAACAAAATCAGAAAGATTCGAACATGAACTCGTCGATGAAAGCGTTATTTATAAGCGCACTTATGTTTGTTCCTTCTGAGGGGGATGCGGCTCAGGCAGCCGTTCATGATGAATCGATGATGAAGCAATTAGAGCGCCTTGGTATTATCCCATTGCACATGCTATGCTCATGCCAACTGTGAAATAGCAAGCTTGCGATGCTCTATACATATAATGAACCGCGGGACTGAATTTGTGCTGATAATTTTAAAGACTGCATTCAAGGTAAAGCTTCAAATCTTGTAGCAGAGTTGCTTCTGGGATGGGTCATCTATTTCTGTTATGCTACGGCTGCTACATCCTCTATTACTACGGATATCGCCTTGCTGACATGACTGCAGTTTACAAACCGGACATGCTTGTTAGAATATAAATTGATATGATTTCCAAAAATAACTAAAGGTGCTCGCTTATGAACCGACTTATGACTCAAAACTCGAGAATGAAAGCATTTTTTGTAACACTCATGCTCATTCCTTCACTCCATGGAATGGCAGTTGAGCTGACCGAAGAGGCGCCATCGATACTGAGACAATTAGAGCGCGATGGTGCTACCCCATTACACATCGCTGCCTATTGTGATCGTGTAGAAGAGATTGAGAAATTGATCGCAGAAGGAGCATCTATAGATGCGAAAAATGCTAAGGGTGCTACTCCGTTGCATTTTGCAGCTAAAAGAGGAAATATTCTAGCTGTGCAAAGTCTTATTGCCCATAAGGGTCGCGCGAATGTCTTTGATAAGCTTGGTTTTACTCCTCTTCATTATGCAACGCTGGCTCGGAAACTAGAAGTGATTCGGTATCTTCTGGACAATGGGAGTTTATTTATGAAAGATCGCTCTAAAAAGCCGATTACTCCTTTGCATGTGGCCGCTCTCAATGGCGATCTTCTTGCTCTTGAGTGTATGGTGAGAATGAGAGCAGTCAATGGTCGTTTCAATTTTATAATAGCTTTAAAGGGCTGCTGGATGAGCCCATTACATTGTGCAGCTGAAAATGGCAGCAGGGCGGTTATCGATTTTTTGATTCAAAGTGGAGAGTCGGTCAGTGCTCGTGATAAAGAGGGTAATACTCCGCTTTTAATTGCAGCTCGGCATGGGAATCTAGATGCTCTGATCTGCCTGATAGGGCACGGAGCAAGCCTTGAAGAAGAGAATGAGAAACATCAAAAAGTCTTGCATTGTGCTGCTGAAGGAGGGCATGTAGAAATGCTTCAAATACTCCTCGACCAAGGGGCCGATATTAATTATTGTGGTAAATCATTTGATGGCCAGCCGCCGGTGATGTGGGCATTTTGGAAAGGTCATGTAAAAGCATTTGAGCTGCTATTAAGCGAAGATGTGTTAAATGGTTCACTAATTGGCGGATTGCAAGATCTTCTGTGTAGCGCAGCTGAATTTGGTAGTGTTGAAATTCTTAAACTGCTTTTGGGCAAGGGAGCGCTCATTAATAAGCCTGACTATCGAAACAAGACGGCATTGGTTTATGCCGCACGAGGCGGGCATGCTGAAGCTACAATATTTCTTCTTGAACAAGGAGCTCATATTAAGATTGACGAAGGTCCTCTTAAGGTAAATGCACTGCATGAAGCCATTTGCTTGCGTCATGTAAATGTTATAAAAGAAATGATTGCTTTTGGTGCAGACATCGAATTAAAAGATTTTGGTAGAACGCCATTACAGTATGCAACCGGCATAGCGCACCCAGAAACCATTAAGCTTTTGATAGATAACGGAGCCAACTTACAGGTAGACCTGGTGGGCTCTCTTCTAATTGATGACTCAATAGCGCATAATGAGTGCTTAAAGATACTTTTGGAGTTTGGACTAGCTGTGAACCCAAAGCTTCTGGAAGGAGCCCTCAGCGTGAAGAGCTCTGTGAAAGTTCGGATGATCATCAATGCGCACCCTGAATGTATAACGAATTTCCTAGAGATTTCAGAAAGCCCCGATGCTGTTTTAAGAATGCCTGAAGTGGTGAAAAATGCAGCGAACGATTATTACAATAAACGCGCATACTATCTCTCTGAAAAGTGCCTTCAAGCGGGAGATAATCCTGACACTGTGTTTGAGGTAGCCGCTTATTTTCTCGATTGGCAAGTCCTGAGAATATTTAAAGATCAATGGTCTGAGAAATTGAGATCATGGCGTGATGCGGAAGGAAAGAATCTGCTTATGGGAGCTCTTGAAATGCTTGATCGCGAAGCATTGTGTTGGTTCTTGAAAGAGAAAATTTGTGATATTAATGATGTAGATTCTGAAGGGCAGGATGTCCTCTCGCTAGCAATTGCCATGGATAACATCCTGTTGCTAAATGATATTCTTTCAGGTGGGGCCCAGGTGAAACCAGAACATCTGATCCATGCTGCAGCTCTTGGTAACTATGAAATAATCGGTAGGCTTGCGTTGCTCTATAGATACAGTGAATGCCCAAAAGAGTATAAGCCGGCTGGCCTGAATTTGTTTCGGTAACTTGTGCCATTCATGAGGATCAAAGACTGTAGAAAGATTGCCCGTGGTTTGAAATGAATTGATCTGTTATTTCTCGTTTGGCTATGGGTAAAGATACGGTGCAGAGTGTTGGTGAAAAAGGCCGCAATAGTTCTCCAATTCCGAGTATAATTTCAAGACAGTGTTTCTGCAGGTTTTTATGGATATTGTCTTGGCAGTATGACTGCAGTTTACAAGGCGGCCATGCTTGTTAGAATATAAATTGATATGATTTTCAAAGATAACTAAAGGAGTTCTGTTATGAACCGACTTACGCGAAACTGGATGATGAAAACGTTTTTTGTAAGTTTATTCGTGTTTATTCCTTCATTACATGGAATGGTAGCCGAACTGACCGAAGAAGCACCATCCATACTGAGACAATTAGAACGCGATGGGGCTACTCCATTGCACCTGGCTGCATATCTTGATCATGTAGAAGAGGTTGAGAGATTGATCGCAGAAGGAACACCTATAGATGCGAAAAATGCTAAGGGCGCTACTCCCCTGCATTTTGCTGCTAAAAGAGGAAGCGTGCGAGCTGTACAAAGCCTTATTGTCAACAAAGCAAATGTGAACGCGTATGATGGTTTGGGTTTTTCACCTCTATATTATGCAACTCAAGAACGGAAACTACCTGTGATTCGATGTCTTCTGGAAAATGGTGCCCACATTTTGAAAGAAGGCTCGGATAAGTCGATTACTTCATTACACATAGCTGCTCTCAATGGCGATTTGGCTGCACTTGAATGTATGTTTCAAATTAAAGGTCACCAGGATTGTATATCATCTAGTCATGATTGCTGGATGAGCCCATTACATTGTGCAGCTGAGAGTGGCAGTGTGGCGGTTATTGATTTTTTGATTCAGAGTGGAGAAGCGGTCAGTGTTCGGGACAAAAACGGTGACACTCCGCTTTTGATTGCAGCTTGGCGTGGCAAGCTGGATGCTCTTAAATGCTTATTAGGTCACGGAGCAAGCCTTGCTGAAGAGAATAAGGATAAACAGCAAGCGCTGCATTGCGCTGCTGAGGGAGGACATGTAAAAGTGCTTAATTTTCTTATTGATCAGAGACTTGATGTTAATTCTTGTGGTAGCCTTGTTGGAATGCAGCCACCGGTAATATCGGCATTTTTGAATGGTCATGTAAAGGCGACTGAAGTGTTATTGAGCAGAGGGGCTCGGATTAATGGATTGTCAGATCGCATGGGACATGCGGGTAAATCTGGTAGTGTTGCGATGCTTAAAGTGCTTTTGAAGCATGGGGCAGCTATAAATGAGCCTGATTTTCTAGGTAGTACTGCATTGTGCTATGCGGCCAGGTTCGGTCATGTTGAGGCTACAAATTTTCTTCTTGGGCAAGGAGCTTGTATAGACATACAGGGTTATCGTAGAGTAAATGCATTGCATGAAGCTGCTCACAACGGGCATGTAAACGTTATAAAGGCGCTTCTTGCCTCTGGTGCTGACATAGAGGCTGTAACCACGATGACACCATTGAAGCGTGCAATATTCAATAAAAAGTCTGAAGCTATGCGGTTTCTGATAAGTAGTGGTGCAAGGGTTGAACCAAAATTATTTGAAATTGTTCTTAGCTTGCAAGGGAGAGGATCGAGCATTAGAGAATGTTTCCAAGTGCTTTTAGAGACTGGATGTCCTGTTAATACATCCACTGTGGAGCGAGCACTTGCTACTCAGAGTTCTGCGATAGTTCGTATGCTCATTAGGGCCCACCCTGAATGTATAGCAGATCTGTTATGGTTGGATAAAAGGGATTTTGCTGACAAATACGATAAGATTCCTCGGCTGGTAGGCGAAGCAGCGAATGAGTATTTTAAGAAACGTACTTCCTATGTATCTGAGAAATGCTTTAAAGCGGGAGATAATCCTGACGCTGTGTTTGCGGTAGCTGCTTATTTTCTCGATTGGCAAGTCATGAAGATTTTTAAGGATCAATGGCCAGAGAAATTGAGATCATGGCGTGATGCGGAAGGAAAGAATCTGCTTATGGGAGCTCTTGAAATGCTTGATCGCGAAGCATTGTGTTGGTTCTTGAAAGAGAAAATTTGTGATATTAATGATGTAGATTCTGAAGGGCAGGATGTCCTCTCGCTAGCAATTGCCATGGATAACATGCTGTTTCTAAATGATATACTTTCAGGTGGGGCCCAGGTTAAGCGAGAACATCTGATCCATGCTGCATCTCTTGGTAACTATGAAATAATCGGTAGGCTTGCGTTGCTCTATAGATACAGTGAATGCCCAAAAGAGTATAAGCCGGCTGGCCTGAATTTTTTCCGGTAACTGTGCCTGTCAGTGTTTTGAAATTAATTGACCTGTTATTTATCGTTTGGCTATGGGTAAAGATACCGTGCAGAGTGTTGGTGAAAAGGGGCCGCAATAGTTCTTCCCAGATTCGGTATAATTTTAAGTAAGACAGTCCTTCTGCAGGCTCTTATGATATGATATCGTCCTTGGCAGTATGACAGAAGTTTACAAAGTCACCATACATGTTAGAATATAAATTGATATGATTTTCAAAAATAACTAAATAACTAACGGAGTTCTCTGTTATGAACCGATTTATGACTCAAAATTCGATGATGAAAGTATTTTTTGTAAGTGTACTCCTGCTCATTCCTTCACTGTATGGGATGGTTGCCGAACTGACCGAAGAAGCGCCATCAATACTGAGGCAATTAGAGCGTGATGGGGCTACCCCATTACACATAGCTGCCTATTGTGATCGCGTAGAAGAGATTGAGAAATTGATCGCAGAAGGAGCCTCTACTGATGCGAAGGATCTTAGGGGTGCTACTGTTCTGTATAGTGCAGCTGAAAAAGGAAACGTGAGAGCTATCCAGTGTCTTCTTGAACATGGTGCCAGAATTGATGAGTCCGGAGGTGGCAACTCGCCATTAGAAGGTGCAGTTCTGTATGGTCGCGTGCAAGCTACTGAATTGCTTCTTAAAAGGGGAGCTCAGATGGGGGATAATTTATTGAATCTGGCGGCTAGGCTGGGCCATGAAGGGGTCATGGAAGTATTGATTCGCTTCGGTGCAGATATAAATCGTGTGAGTAAGTCGTTTGCTGGCGACGAGAGCCCGCTACTATGTGCAACTAGACGTAGGCATATAGGGTGTGTGCAATTATTGATACGTAGCGGAGTAGATCTTGGCAGGCCGAGTTGTACAGTATTGGAGAATGCTGAAGTGCAATCTAGTTTTAAGATTCCTCGAAGCTTCGAGTGTGAAAAGGCGCTTATAGATGCTGGATTGCCGGTGGGTCCTGAGCTCATGAGGGAACCGCTTTATGCAAATAATCTTGCTCTCCTTCGCATATTTGCTAAGGCTCGCCCTGAAGGCATTACCGAAGTTTCGGAGTTATCAAAGAGACGAGCAGACTGGCGGGGTTCTATTTTGCACGTGCCCGAAGCTGTGCAAAATGCCGCGAAAGACTATGTTGAAAAGCGTGCTTCCTATTTCTCTACGAGATATGTCTCTGAGAGAAGGTTTCAGCGGGGAGATAATCCTAATGCTCTGTTTGCGGTAGCTGCCTATTTTCTCGATTGGCAAATTCTGCGGATTTTTAAGCATCAATGGCGTGCCCAATTACGATCATGGCGTGATCAAGATGGAAAGAATCTGCTTATGGGAGCTCTTGAAATGCAGGATCGTAACGCATTGTTTTGGTTCTTGGAAGAAAATATTTGTGATATCAAGGATGTAGATGTAAACGGTTCTGATGCCCTGAAGCTAGCACTTCATCTGGGTAATAGGTTGTTGATAAATGATATTCTTAGGGGTGGAGCCCCAGTGACACTAGAACATCTCATCTGTGCCACAGCTTTCAGCGACTATGAAATAGTAGCCAAGCTTGCGCTGCTCTATAGATATAGCGAATGTCCATACGAGTATCAGCCGGCTGGCCTGAATTTTTTCCGGTACTGCCTATTTCCTCGATAGGCAAATTCTGCGGATTTTTAAGAATCAATGGCGTGACCAATTACGATCATGGCGTGATCAAGATGGAAAGAATCTGCTCATGGGTGCTCTCGAGATGTTGGACCTCGAAGCCTTATGCTGGATCTTAGAAGAGAAGTTTTGCGATATCAATGATTGCGATTCTGAGCACCATGATGCGCTTTGGCTGGCTATTGGCATAGGTAATGTGAAGTATCTTAAGGAGATTCTTTCAGCTGGAGCCCAAGTAACGGGAGAACATCTCGTCTATGCCGCATCTCTTAAGAACTTTGAAATAGTAGCCAAGCTTGCAGCGCTCTTTAGATATCCAGATAAGCTAGTAGCTCTGAATTTGTTCCGGTAACACTTTTGCCTTTGCTTACCAGGCCTGGGACAGTTTAGAAATGTTCCAATGGGACGCGAAGGAGTTCAGCAATGAACCGACTAATGATCCAAAAATCGATTATGAGAGCATTTTTTATAGGGGCTCTCATGCTTATCCCTTCACTGAATGGGATGGTAGCCGAGCTGACTGCCAAGGAGGCATCAGTAATTGAAGAATTAAAGCTTGGCGGCGCTACTCCATTGCATATAGCAGCATATTTTGATCACGTAGAAGTGCTCGAGGGATTGCTCACAGAGGGGACTGCTGTAAGTGCTCGAGATAATGATTGGTCCACTGCCCTGCATATTGCTGCAGAAAGAGGAAATGTAAGAGCAGTAGGCTGTCTGCTTGCGCATGGGAGTGAGATAGAAGCCCAAAATATATTCGGTTTTACTCCATTACATTGTGCGGCTAAGAACGGTTTGCAAGAAGTTATTGAGATTCTGATCGCGAGTGGTGCGCCGGTCAATGTTGAAGACTTAGACGGTAAAACTCCCCTTGCATTTGCAGCATGCAATGGCCACCTAGAAACAGTGAGGAGGCTGTTAGATAGGGGAGCAACTGTTAATGAGAAGATGCTTTTGTTGCTCATAATCAAGGGTGATTGGGCATTGATTACAGAATTGCTTATTGAGCGAGGGGTGGCGATCGATGTTAACGCGTATTATCCCTTGGGATATTTTGCAGGTAGCGGCTGCTTAGATATCATGAGACAGCTACTGCTGAGAGTAGGAAGTGAACTGACTAACAAGCGTTACCAGGAGTTATTTCTGGAAGCGGCTGAAGGTGGTTGTGTAGAAATGGTTGCATTTCTTCTGACCAATGGAGCTCGAATAAATGAACCTGACGAGTTTGGTAAGACGGCATTGTATTATGCTGTTGCTCGAGGTCATCTAGAAGCGACTGTATTTCTTCTTTCAGAAGGCGCTCTGATCGAAGATCGCAGTCTTTTACATGCGGCTGCTATGGGAGGAAATATAAGAATTGTAGACTTGCTACTTCGTTCTGGAGCAGAAATAAATTCTCTCCATCGTGATGATGGTCGTACTCCATTAGAATATGCGGCAAGAAATGGACAGGTAGAAGCAGTGCAATTTTTGATAGGCAGTGGAGCGCACCTAGAGTATTTGAATGAGCCTATTTTCTTGTCTCATCAGATGCGGGAGCTTGCATGTGCAAAGTTACTTTTCGAAGCTGAATCGCCAATAAGTTCAGTAACGGCTCAAAGGGAGGTGCATACTGGTAATCTCACTATTGTGCGTATGTTAATTAAGGCTCATCCTGAATGTATCATAGGAGTCTTGACGAGTTCAGAAAGATCCGCGTTTGGTCCTGCAGTAAGAGTCCCTGTTGATGTGCGAAGTGCTGCGAAAGATTATTTTGAAAAACGGGGCTACTATATCTCTGAGAAAAGATTTCTGGAGGGCGATAATCCTGATTCCGTGTTTGCTGTGGCTGCCTATTTTCTCGATTGGCAGGTCCTGAAAATCTTTAAAGATCTATGGCTTGAGAAAATGAGATCATGGCGTGATGCAGAAGAAAGAAACTTGCTCATGGGAGCGATTGAGATGTTGGACAGAGACGCCGTACATTGGTTCTTGGATGAAAAGCTTTGTTCTCTTGATGACGTAGACATGAGAGGATACGATGCTCTCTGTTTTGCGATTCGAACGGGAGATATGGTTTTAATTAATGAGATTGCTTCAAGTGCTCGATCGATGGTGTGTTCGAAAGCTCTTGAACTGGCCGAGAGGATGGGCAAGCCTTCGATAATTCGTATGTTAGCTGTGTCTCATCCGAGGTGTATAGAATATGTTGAGGGACTCCGCTCAGCTAAAGAGTACTTTAGAAAACGCGAATCATATTTACAAGGGCGTTTTCACGAAGAAGATAAACCTGATGCGGTATGTGCGGCTGCCGCCTTTTTTCACGATTGGCACGTTCTGAGGATTTTCAAGGACCAATGGCTTGAGCATTTGCGAGCATATCGTGATGTAGGTAAGAATTTGCTCATGAGGGCTCTTGAGGCGTTAGATCGGGATGCACTCTGTTGGCTTTTAGAAGAGAGGATTTGTTCTCTTGATGACGTAGACTCTGAAGGACACGACGTTCTTTGCATTGCGATTAGAATAGGTAATATGTTGCTGATTAATGATGTTATTTCCAGTGGTATAGAAATAAGGCCAGTTCATCTACTTTATGCTGCATTTCGTAAGAACTTTGAAATAGTAGCCAGGCTTGCACTGCTCTATAGATATAGTGCATGTCAAAATAAGCCTGCCGGTCTGAATTTTTTTCGGTAAGTAGTCCAACAGAATGTTTGCAGGTCCAAGTGTATTGCCTGCCAGGACAGTAGTCCGATTTTGAGCTGAGTAATATAGGTGCTAATTCATTCTCAATGCGGGCAATATGGCCCGAATAGAGCTGTTTCTCTGTAAAAGTGAATAATGTGAAGAACGAGAGCTATTGCGAGAAGAGCTTCTAGGGTGAAAAAGGAGCTACCAAAGTTCTCTATTCTGAGCATTTTCATATGGCTGCTTCATGGCTAGGGATACCGTGTTTCATAGGATTGGGCTTGACAGATTGTCCAGGTTTGTTATAATATAAATTAATATGATTTCCAAAATAACTAAAAGGAGTTCCTGTATGAACCGGCTTACGCGAAACTGGATGATGAAACTATTGTTTGTAAGTTTTCTTATGCTTCCTTCTTTGTATGGAATGATAGCAGAACTGACCGAGGAAGCACCATCGATACTGAGACAATTAGTGGGCGATGGGGCCACTCCATTGCACGTAGCTGCTTATTATGATCGTGTAGATGAGGTTGAGAGATTGATCTCAGAAGGAGCACCTATAGATGCGAAAAATGTTAAGGGCGCTACTCCGTTGCATTTTGCTGCTAAAAGAGGAAGCTTGCGAGCTGTCCAGAGTCTTCTTGCCCACAAAGCAGACGCGAATGCATATGATGCTTTGGGATTTTCGCCTCTGTATTATGCAACCCAAGAACGGAAACTACCGGTGATACGATTTCTCCTAGAAAACGGGGCAAACATTTTGAAAGAAGGATTAGATAAGCCGACTACTTCCGTACACAGAGCCGCTCTCAATGGCGATCTGGCTGCACTTGAATGTATGTTTCACATTAAAGGCCCTCAGCATTGTATGGCATATATTCATCATTGTTCGATGAGTCCATTACATTGTGCAGCTGAGAGTGGCAGTAGGGCGGTTGTAGATTTCTTGATTCAAAATGGAGAAGCGGTCAGTGCTCGAGATAAAGATGGTAATACTCCGCTTTTAATTGCAGCTCGGCATGGGAAGCTGGATGCTCTTGGATGCTTACTAGATAGCGGAGCAGGTCTTGCTGAAGAGAATAAAGGTAAGCAAGCGCTGCATTATGCTGCTGAGTCTGGTCACTGTGATACAATAGTGGTATTGATGCGATTGGGAGCTGCTAAGCTTAAGGTTGATGAATCAAAGCGAACTGCCCTGCACCTTGCCGCTTATGCCGGGCATAAAGCTGCCGTTGAGCTTTTGATTGCATGTGGATTGCCTGTAGATTGTGAGGACGGTTTTCGCAGGACTCCACTCTCACTTGCAGCTTGTTATGGTCATGTGGATGTAGTTGAGTGTTTATTAAATTTAGGTGCAAACATTGGACAAAAGAATGGTTTAGGTATGACGGTCCTGCATCGTGCTGCTATGGGCGGTCATGTTGCTGTGCTTGAATTGCTCATCAGTCGTGGTGCTCCTGGTATTGCAAGCAAAGATGGCTACGGAAATACCCCATTTTTAATCGCCGCTAAATTTGGTCACCTGGCTGCAATGAGGTGCTTAGTTACGCACGGAGCAAGTGTTGAAGAGGAAAATTGCCATAATTATAGAGCTGTGAACTACGCTGCAGAACAAGGTCATACAGAAGCATTCAAATTTCTTATCAATCAGAAGGCTGATGTTAATTATTATTCCCGCCTTACTCGATCGCCTATCCATTGTGCAGTAGGGGCTCGTACACTGGGGGCCGTTAAACTGCTTTTACAAAGCGGAGCTCAGGTTAATTCCTGGCAAGACTTGCTGACAACCGCAATTCATTCTGGCAGTGTTGAGATGATTGAATTGATCCTTACAGAAGGGGCAGATATTAATGGGATTGATAGTCAGGGTGAAACGGCACTATCTATTGCAGCTTATGGTGGCAGGATAAAAGTTATTAGATGCCTTCTAGGCCGAGGTGCAAGTGTTCAACTTTCAAAGGTGGGCCATCGATTTGAGACGGTGGTTCGTATGGTCATGAATGCTTATCTGTTAAGGAAAGAGTATGATACTTGTCAGATGCATTTGAAGAATGAAAAAATTCCGATTCCATCTGTTGTAAGAACGGCTGGAGAAGGATATCTAAAGAATAGAGAATTCTATCTAACTCGAGGGCGATTTCAAGAGGGAGATGACCCAGACGCTGTATTCCAAGTTGCCGCCTACTTTCTAGATTTAGAGGTTATGAAGATCTTTAAGGATCAATGGCTTGAGAAACTGAGATCATGGCGCTATTCAGAAGGTAAGAATCTGATCATGGAGGCACTTGAAATGTTTGACCAAGCAGCTCTGAAGTGGCTCCTAGCAGAGAAGATTTGTACTATCAGCGATGTAGATTCTGAAGGGCATGATGCCCTCTGGCATGCAATTGAATTGGGTGAATTGTCGTTTGTTAACGAAATTCTTTCTGGTGATGCGCAAGTAACGCAAGAACATCTCATCCATGCTGCATCCTTTAAGAATTGTGAAATAGTAGCCAGGCTTGCAGTGCTCTATAGATATAGTGCCTGGCCAAATGAGCATAGGCCATCTGGTCTGAATTTTTTTCGGTAAATCTACTTACCGTAATTGAACTGTAGCACTAGTAGTATCTACAGGTCCTTCAGGCAGCGTATCGGATGCTTGAAGGTACAAGTGTGTTGCTTGCCAGGACAGTAGTCCGATTTTGAGCTGAGTAAGATAGGTGCTAATTCATTCTCAATGCGGGCAATATGGCCCGAATAGGGCCGATTCTCTGTAAGAGCGAATAATGTGTTAAGCTGGAGAGCAAGAGCTATTGCGAGGAGAGCTTCTAGGGTGAAAAAGGAGCTACCAAAGTTCTCTATTCTGAGCATTTTCATATGGCTGCTTCATGGCTAGGGATGCAGTGTTGTCAAAGGATTGAGTTTGACAGATCGGCCAAGTTTGTCATAATATAAATTAATATGATTTCCAAAATAACCAAAAGGAGTTCTGGTATGAACCAGCTTACGCGAAACTCGGTGACGAAACTATTGTTTGTAAGTTTTATTATGCTTTCTTCTTTGCATGGAATGATAGCAGAGCTGACCGAAGAAGCGCCATCGATACTGAGACAACTAGTGGGCGATGGGGCCACTCCATTGCACGTAGCTGCTTATTATGATCGTGTAGATGAGGTTGAGAGATTGATCTCAGAAGGAGCACCTATAGATGCGAAAAATGTTAAGGGCGCTACTCCGTTGCATTTTGCTGCTAAAAGAGGAAACTTGCGAGCTGTGCAGAGTCTTCTTGCCCACAAAGCAGACGCGAATGCATATGATGGTTTGGGATTTTCGCCTCTGTATTATGCAACCCAAGAACGGAAACTACCGGTGATACGATTTCTCCTAGAAAACGGGGCAAACATTTTGAAAGAAGGATTAGATAAACAGACTACTTCCATACACAGAGCCGCTCTCAATGGCGATCTGGCTGCACTTGAATGTATGTTTCACATTAAAGGCCCTCAGCATTGTATGGCATATATTCATCATTGTTCGATGAGTCCATTACATTGTGCAGCTGAGAGTGGCAGTAGGGCGGTTGTAGATTTTTTGATTCAAAATGGAGAAAAGGTCAGGGCTCGGGATAAAGATGGTAATACTCCGCTTTTAATTGCCGCTCGGCATGGGAAGCTGGATGCTCTTGGATGCTTGCTAGATCGCGGAGCACGCCTTGACGAAGAGAATAATAAAGGTATGCAAGCGCTGCATTATGCTGCTGAGTCTGGTCACTGTGATACAATAGTGGTATTGGTACGATTGGGGGCTGCTAAGCTTAAAGTTGATGAATCAAAGCAAACTGCCGTGCACCTTGCCGCTTCTGCCGGGCATAAAGCTGCCGTTGAGCTTCTGATCGCATGTGGATTGCCTCTAGATTGTGAGGACAATTTACGCAGGACTCCTCTCTTGCTTGCAGCTCGTAATGGTCATGTGGATGTAGTTGAGTGTTTACTAAATTTAGGTGCAAACATTGGTCAAAAGGATAGTTCAGATATGACGGCCCTACATCGTGCGGCTATGGGCGGTCATGTTGCTGTGCTTGAATTGCTTATCAGTCGCGGTGCGCCTGGTATTGCGAGCAAAAATGACCAGGGAACTACCCCATTTTTAACCGCTGCTCAATTTGGTCACCTGGCTGCTATGAGGTGCTTAGTTAGGCACGGAGCAAGTGTTGAAGAAGAAGATGACAATAAGTATAGAGCTGTGCAGTATGCTGCGGAGCGAGGTCACATAGAAACACTCAAATTTCTTATCGATCAGAAGGCTGATGTTAATTATTCTTCCCGCTTTATTAGATCTCCTATCCATTGTGCAGTAGGGTCTCCTTCACTGGGGGCAGTTAAACTGCTTTTACAAAAGGGAGCTCAGGTTAATTCCTGGCAAGACTTGCTGACAAGCGCAATTCAGTCTGGCAGTGTTGAGATGATTGGATTGATCCTCACAGAAGGGGCAGATATTAATGGGATTGATAGTCAGGATGATACGGCACCATCTGTTGCAGCTCGTTGTACCAGGATAAAGGTTATTCGATTCCTTCTAGACAAAGGTATGAGTTTTCCGCTGGCTCAACTTTTAATTTTACGCGAGCGATCAGACTTTGCGAAGCTGGTTCGTATGGTCATGAATGCTTATCTGTTAAGGAAATGGTATGCTAATTGTCAGATGCATTTGCAGAAGCATTTGAAGAACGAAAAGATTCGGATTCCATCTGCTGTAAGAACGGCTGGAGAAGGATATCTAAAGAATAGAGAATTCTATCTAACTCAAAGGCGATTTCAAGAGGGAGATGACCCAGACGCTGTATTCCAAGTTGCCGCCTACTTTCTAGATTTAGAGGTTATGAAGATCTTTAAGAATCAATGGCTTGAGAAATTGAGATCGTGGGGCTATTTAGAAGGTAAGAATCTGCTCATGGAGGCACTTGAAATGTTCGACCAAGCAGCTCTGAAGTGGCTCCTAGAAGAGAAGATTTGTACCATCAGCGATGTAGATTCTGACGGGCATGATGTCCTTTGGTATGCAGTTAAGTCAGGTGAATTGTCGTTTGTTAACGAAATTCTTTCTGGTGATGCCCAAGTAACGCAAGAACATCTCATCCATGCTGCATGCTTTAAGAATTGTGAAATAGTAGCCAGGCTTGCAGTGCTCTATAGATATAGTGCCTGGCCAAATGAGCATAGGCCATCTGGTCTGAATTTTTTTCGGTAAATCTACTTACCGTAATTGAACTGTAGCAATAGTAGTATATACAGGTCCTTCAGGCAGCGTATCGGATGCTTGAAGGTACAAGTGTGTTGCTTGCCAGAAAAGGGGTGCGACTTCGATCTGAGTAAGATAGGTTGCAAGTTCGTGCTTATGTGCCCTTTTTATGCGAGCAAGAGTAATATGGCCCGAAAAGGGCCGTTTCTCCGTAAGAGCTAATAGTGAGTTGAGCTGGAGAGCAAGAGCTGGTACCTCAGGAGCTTCTAATGACACCCAGATCACCCGAGGTTTTCGGGGGGAGTTGAGCTCAACTGTATTGAGACGAAGGTTGAACGCTGGATAAGCAACTGAAGCAAACTTTGAGATACTGTCATCTAAATCGTCTACAGAACCCAAGAAGGCGAGTGTGCAATGAAAGTTTTCTGGCTTGACTCGCGTTCCCTCAAAGAGATGAGCAGGAAGCTGGTTTTGAATTCGTTGAAGTTCCTTCATAACCTCTTCAGGCGGAATAATGCTGACAAATAATCTCATCAGCCTCCCTTAATGACAGCAAGTGGTCGCAAGCGAGCAACCCGCTTTGCAAGCCGTGCTTGCTCAACAACTTGTACAACATCATCCACGTCCTTATAAGCGCACGGTGCCTCTTCAGCAAGGCCCGGATCTGAATCGCAGCGGATTATTATGCCTTGAGATTCAAGGCTTTCTCGAAGAGTAGAACCCCTGACAGATTTTTTTGCTTGCATGCGGGACATACGTCGTCCTGCTCCATGGCATGAAGAGCCGAATGCGATCTCCATACCTTCTTCGGTACCCACAAGTACGTAAGAAGAGGTGCCCATGGTTCCTGGTATGAGTACGGGATGGCCTGTTCCTTTGTAAAGGGAGGGTACATCTTTGTGGCCTTTGGGAAATGCTCGTGTTGCCCCTTTACGATGAACAATGACATCTTTCATGATCCCATTAATTCTGTGCTGTTCCTTTTTGCCCATATTATGGGAAAGGTCATAAATTGTCCGCACATTGATCTCACCGAGAGTCGCTTGAAATGCTTGGCGTACTTGGTGACCAATCAGGTGCCTATTTGCCCAGGCAAAGTTAGCACTTGCACACATAGAGGCGTAGTAATCACGGCCTTCTTGAGAGTTAATAGGAGCGCAGGCAAGTTCTCTATCTGGTAGGGTGAGAGACCAGGATTCTAATTTAGGAAGCATCGTGCGTACATAATCAGTACAGTTTTGGTGGCCAAGACCACGTGATCCACAGTGGATCATAATGGTGACCATACCAAGCTCGAGACCAAAGGTACGTGCAACCGCTTCATTATAAATATCCGTTACTTCTTGTATCTCAAGAAAGTGATTACCAGAGCCGAGCGTGCCTAGTTGATCATGGCCTCGTTTTATAGCTCGATCTGAGACTAGACTTGGATCGGCTTCTTTCATCTGTCCCTGCTCTTCGCAGTGTTCGATATCTCCTATGGTCCCATATCCCTTGTTGAGCATATACTCTGCCCCATGTAAAAGAACCTGCCTCATCTCGCCATCATTTAACTTTACGTTACCTCCGCGCCCAACTCCGGAGGGAACTGCATTATATATGGCGGTAGCAAGTGATCCCAGATAAGGCCTGATCTCTGCAGCGCTTATCGAAGCGTTGAGTAAGCGAACACCACAATTAATATCGTAACCGATGCCTCCTGGAGATATAATTCCTCCCTCAGATGCAGCAAATGCTGCAACACCACCGATAGGAAACCCGTAGCCTTGATGAATGTCTGGCATAGCAAGAGCATACTTTTGAATGCCAGGTAAGGTGGCAACGTTGACTATTTGCAAAAGGGATGTATCGTGAATGACGTCAGCAAGCATGGAGCTGTTGATAAAAATATGAGCAGGTACTCGCATATCTGGCCGGTACGTGCGTGGGATCTCATAGAGGTTTTTAGTAACTTGAATTAAATCACCGAGAGTAAGTGGCATTGTTCTCCTTTAAATGTCGAATACGAGTGTAGCCCGCCAGATGCCATCTATCTGTTCAAGCTCAAGATCATGATAGGTAACAGCTTTAATTTCTGAAAATTCAAATCCGTTAATTGGTACCCCAAAAATGACTCCTTTGAGTTCCGTCTCATCGAGCAGAGAAAACCGTGCATCGAAATAGGCCTCATTGTTTACATCAGAAAGATAGAGGCAGTCAGAAAGAAAATCGATTAGTAATGACTCTCTATCGGATGAGTGGGTAACGACTTCATGCTCGATATTAAAGTGGGTAACGAGCGGTTCATCGTCCTTATAAGCAATGGCAGGGCCTTGAGGTTTGCAGCTCGCAAACATCCCTTTCAGCGCATTGCGAAATAATTCCTCAAAGGTAACACCATAGGCATAGATTTTCAGGTCTGCTGTATGGGGTACAGTTTCGTAGTCTTTGATCATGCTATCCCTTTCGTAAGTTTGAGCCTATCATAGAAGGTGATCAACTATCAACAGTCTTGGTAACAAGTTGCAGATACAGAAGTTTTACCATGTCGGTTGTGAAAAAATAGGTCACTACTATACCTGCGATGATAAGAAGGTCATGGCCGGAAACGGGCTGAAAGAGAAAGATCGTTTGGCCCCAGTGGGAATAGGGCATATAGAGGGTAAAGAGGGCAACTGCCGCAGAAAGAGCGATAAGTGTCGTTGATGGCCTGCGTGCTTGATAAAATGGCTTCTTGGTCCGTACGGAGAAGATAAGCGCTAACTCTGTAAATACACACGTGATAAACCAATTAGTTTGAATGACTGCAGGTGTTGAAGAGGAAAATGTGCTAAACAAAATAAAATCGAAAAAGGAGCTGACGATACCAAGTATTGTAGCAAAAAAAGCAATCTCTTTTAAATTGTAGGCATGGGGGCGCTTGAGCTCATCTGCATCTACGGTATCTGTTGCTATCGATATCATCGGCAAATCTGATAAGAAGTTGATGAGCAATATCTGTACAGCGCTCAGGGGAAGGAAGTTAACGAGCATAGATATGATTGCTATCGAATAAAAGTTTCCGAAGGTCGATGATATCGAAGCAAGAATATATTTGATCGTATTTGAAAACACTCCTCTTCCAAGTGCTATGCCCTCAATAATAACTCGCAAGCTTTTATCTAATAAAATAATGTCAGCAGCATCTTTTGCTATATCGCTTGCATATTGAACAGCGAGGCCTACATGGGCTACCTTGAGAGCTGGAGCATCATTGATCCCTTCACCCAAGAATCCAACAACGTTCCCTGGTTTAAGAAGGGTAATAATCTGAAACTTCTGTTCTGGTGAAATGCGAGCAAATATTGAATGTGTTTCAACTGCTTTTTGCTGCTCTTCTGGACTGAGGGCGTCCAACGCATCTCCGGTAAGGACCGTGCACGGAATCTGAGCAAGACCTATCTTTTGAGCAACTGCGCACGCTACTTCCTTGCTATCACCTGTAATCATTTTGATAGTGATACCAAGCATATGCGCCTTTTTGACCGCTGCAACAACAGTTGGCTTAATCGGATCATGAAACGAGACAACTCCAGTGAGAGTCATCTGAGATTCATTTCCCTCAATCGCTGCATTCGGTACTTTTTTAGAGGCTAGAGCAAGGACTCGTGTACCAAGTGCTGCTTGATCTGCTATCCATTGATGGAGCTCTGGAGAGACCTCAGTACACAGTTGCGCAACCGTTTCAAAGGCGCCTCGTGTGATAAGGAGATATTCATCATCCTTCTGCACAAGCACGGTATTGCGTCTTTTGAGAGGGTCGAATGGCTCTTCCTGAATAACTTTGTACGTCTGAGCTTGCTCAGAAAGCTCTTCGGTAGCTTCTTTGAGGGCTTTGTCGAAGGGATCTAAGGGCTCTTCTCGTTTACAAGCTAATCGTGCGTAGAGTTTTACCATGTCATCAACAGGATAGAATGAATCTACGGTAAGACTATTTTGAGTGAGCGTTCCTGTTTTGTCGGTGCACAAGATTGTTATTGCTCCAAGGTCTTCGATTGCTGACAAACGTTTTACGACGACATTATGTCGTGCGAGCTGTAAAGCTCCGCGAGAGAGTGCGAACGTAGTAACAGTCGGTAGTGCTTCCGGTGTGAGTCCTACGGTCAGTGCAATTGAGAAAAAGAGAAGTTCTATAATATTTGTCTGTGAGCCGTATATGAAAAGATGCACACAAAAGACGGTTATTAACGTGATAATAATAAGTCCTAAGAGAAAACGACTTAATTGCGCAAGTCGTTCTTGAAACCCACTTTGCCGTGCTGTCTGAAGAGTGAGTGTGCTTATCCCTCCAAACATGGTACGAGAACCCGTTGCGAGGATGAGAGCCTTAGCAGACCCAGAAATTACCGTGGTACCTAAGAATCCACAATTGGTAGCTTCATAGACAGAGTGGGCATCCTCTGCAAGAGGATCACTGGTTTTCTTGACAGGACTTGATTCTCCTGTTAGCACTGATTCATCAACCCTTACCGATCCTTCGATAAAACGGACATCGGCAGGAATGTAGTCTCCCGGCTTGAGAATAATAAGGTCGCCAGGAACGAGCTCTGAGCTATCGATGGTAGATTGTGTCCCCCCTCTGATTACTTGTGCGGTCATGCTCAAATGTTGTTTCAATAAAGTTAATGCTTGTTCGGCGCGATATTCTTGGAAAAAACTCAGGAGCCCATTAATAAGTACGATTCCAAAAATTATGCAGCTATTTATGACGTCTTTCACGAGTAATGAAGCGCCAGCTGCTCCCAGAAGTAAATAAGTAAACGCTGAATTGTATTGGCGAATTAAAATAGAGTACCAGGTTGTACCCTGGCTGTTCAATGTATTGGTGCCAAACTGTTTTTTTAAAGAGAGTGCTTGATTTGGGCTTAATCCACTGTTGCAGGATGTACCAAACTCAGTTTCTAACTGTTCGCGGGTAAAGTGAACATATTTATAAATATCCATAGGTGCTCTTCATGGTTTTTCTTAGTGAGCCACATGACGGGGGTCTTTGTCAAGATAACGAGATCTTTTACATGGACGGGCTTGTAGTCCTAATTTGTTGACGCTCTATCTCAAAGGTTTCCTTGAATGAAGGAAAGGTTTTGGTTTTGTTGAATCAGTCAAAAGAATTGGGCATTTTGATAAGTGGTGGTTTCCTTAGTTTAAGGACAGATTGGTTTATGGGTTTTGGCTCCGAAGGGATTCAAAACTATCATTAGATTAAGGAAAGGTTTGCGTTTTATTGATTCAGCCGCAGAAATTGAGTGATTCGTCAAATGAAAGGTTCCTTGTTTGAGGACACATTATGATGACGGCTCAGTTGCCAAGGCCTTTCCTTGAAATAAGGAAAGATTTTAGTTGTGTTGATTTGTTCGTGCAAACTGAGTGTTTAGATAAGTGGAGGTTTCCTTGATTTAAGGACAGGTTGAGTCGGAACGTTAACCTTTTAGCCGCCGCGGTGTAGGCCTTCTTGGGGATCATGTGCAATCTTGTACATTCTTTTATGTAGAACCCTTCTGAGCACAGTGGCTGCTTTACAAGTTCCAGACTTGTATCTTCTTCGTTCCTATATCAATTATTTCATGAGAAATCTTTTCTTCCCATGAGTTGCACGGGTCTCGGTCAAAAATCATCAAGTGTCCTTCCGCACCTGTTTTGTCCATATAATCGGCAAGTTGCTCGGCTCCTTTTTCTCGGGAGCTTTCGCCATGCTTAATCTTAAGTTCGATTACAAACTTTTGTTCTTTCCACTTGATATAGAGGTCGACAAGTCTTCTGCCAAGTGCATATTCACGAATAATCTGACCTTTTCCATTGATTAAACGTTGCATAAAAGCAAGCATAATAATGTGGGGTCCTGCTTCCTTGTATGGAAGACCTTTGAGCCACGCTTCGCTGTTTTCCCGGTAGAACTGGGTGAACTCTTCAAGGAGTTTTGCCATATCTAAAGAACCATCTTTGCGCACATAACATCTGATATCTCTGGTAATTGCTTCTTGAAATTTCGCGGCAAGTACGGCTGGAATAATTTGTTTGTAAATAGGATTAGCAATCTCAAAACTTGGCGTAGTATATGACAATAGTCCCAGGTCCTTACAATATTGAATGTCATCTGAAACAAACTCCTGAGTTACGAGCTCACCACTAATAATAGCATCCATTATTTGTGATACCCGTGGTTCATTAAGCTTATCAAGCAATGAGTCAATGTGAGTATCGCGTCGTACTATGAGAATATCTTTAGCTTGCTCTATGACTTCTTTTGTAATAGGTTTATATCGATCGAGTATGAGTTTAAAGCAAGCTTCACGGGCAAGAGCGTTCACCAGCCATGGTTGGCCCTGTGTTAAAAAAAAGGCATGCTCAATAGCATCCTCGGTAAATTCTTGACCGGTTGTCTCAGTATGTTGTGCATAGAGGGCGCGTACATCTGCTAGCGTAAAATTTGAAAGTCGTAACGAGATTGCTTTTATATTAAAAGTGCTATTTGTTGAAATGTATCTACCTTGTTCTCTTGACCAGATCCTATAATCTCGTACATCTCGTAACCCAACAAGGCAGAGTGACTGTGGGAAATTAAGAGGTCGTCCTTCAAAGCCAGTTCGGATCTGTCTTAATACCGACAAAAGAGATTCTCCAGAGAGCGAATCTATCTCGTCAATAAAGAGGACTAACGGTTTGTTAATAGAGTTGCATACGAACTTCAACGTATCGAGAAGAAATGTCAGGGAAATTGTTTTTCCCTGTTCAGTCATCTCTCGCAAGGTAAAAGCTACGTTGCTGTATTCTGGCAGCTGTTCGATAAGTGCCGCTGCTAGCCGATTAACCACGGCAATGAGCGCTTTTTCAACATTGCCTCCAGCGGCTTCAGCAGATTCAACATTAATAGCAAGTGCTGCGTATTCGCCTTCCTTATTAAGACGTTTTGCAAGTTCCTTAATGGCGGTTGTTTTTCCGCTTTGTCGAGGGGCATAAAGGCTGAAGTACTCTGCATCATCTATAAGCGATTTTATCTCGTTCCAATCGAGTCTATGAGCGATGAAATAATGTCTTGAGGGAACAATTGGACTTGCCACACAAAACTTTCTTTGTGTGTGAACAGGCGTATGCATTCGTTGTGTAGGCATTATGAAAACCTAGGTATGATGTTTGAAATTATCACATCATTAGTCTGGAGAAAATTTAATAGTTTGTCCAGATCAATTAAAATTGCAGCTTGCTCAGCTGCTTTCTCAAATCTTCGAATAAATTTTTTTCCCTTCTCGTTTGATCTTATAGCAGAGTGTAGTTGTATCGTCAGCACGATCTTCAAAATCTTCTCTGCTTAACAATAAAAGATCCTTTGAGAGATTAAGATGCATCAAAGATTTATGTCCTGCTACTAGCATCTTATAGTGACTGGCGTGGTATGAATCAACAATGATCAGCAAGTCTAGGTCGCTATCATCATCTGGTTTGCCCCATGCGTATGATCCGAATAAATAGATCGCATAGGGATTATACGTTTCGACCAGCTTATTCTTTACGATTTCTAGAGTGGTATTTTCGATCATAGTTTTCCTTTATGTTTTTTTCTAGCATAGTACAAGTCAGAGCTACGTACAAGCGTATATAGATGACGAAGGCTCGATTAAGCATATATGCGTGAGTATTGTATTGACATCTGATTTGCTGAATGTAAGATGGGCAGCTTGGTATCTACTTTATAAGGTTCTAAATTATTGACAGGGATGAATAAGCAGCAAGACGATATAAAATTAAAGTTGCTAGCTCATCTTGAAGCATTGGTGATAGATTGTTTTTAAACTGTAAGTGTCCTTTTGGCAAGGAAAGATTTGGATTTTATTGATTCAATAGGTAAAATCAATCTTTTAGTTAGGCTTCAGCTTCCTTATGTAAAGGAAAGATTGATTTTTAAGGATGCTGCGAGGTGTCCTTTTATTAAGGAAAGTTTTGGATTCTAGCGATTCAGTCAATATAAGTGATCATTTAGCTAAGCGTCACTTTCCTTCATTAAATGACAGCTTGATTTTTGATAGTTATCCTTTTGGCAAGGAAAGATTTGAGTTTTATTGATTCAATCGGTAAAATAAATCATTTAGTTAGGCTTCAGCTTCCTTCTATAAAGGAAAGCTTGATTTTTAAGGACACCTCGTAAATAGAGAAAAAGCATGCTTACCTACCAAATTCAAACTCTAACTTCGAATTTGGTAGGTTCTCGTCTTTTGTTCTTTCACGAGGCTGTTTCAAGATTGTTTTGCAAAAATTTAAGTGATTTGGCCAAGTAAACTTTTCGAGATTGTGCATTAACTGGCTCTCTGTCTAGCCAAGGTTTGGGAAGGCTTTTTGAAAATATCAGGCGCTCGGATGTATAGCGTAGTACTATCTAACCAGAGATACTTATGAAATCGATTTTGTGGCACAAACACCTCAGCGCTCTTTCAGGTGTTTGTGGATTCTTGCACCGTAAAACCCCTTGGTCGGGAGCGAAGAGCATTAGATCAGGCGATGATCGAACTCCGCTGTGATGGGGAGATTATAATCCTTGAGAGCTATCGAAGTACCGAAATATTGCTCGATTAAGCGGGGCCTCTCGGGTACGGCAGAGGCGTACCCGAGAGATAGAGAGAGGAAGGGGTCTAGATTGCTTTTAAATCAGCTTTTGTGCAGGAAGCGAAGCTGCAAAGCTGCCTTTAATAAATTGAAGGCGTTGAATGCGGTCTTTAACTGAGCCCAAGAGCTCGCTATTATAGAAGAATATGCTTGAAAGGCGTATCTTGCTTAAATAGTCTGCGATCTTTTGATAATGCCTGAGTAACTGAAGCTCTTCTTCTGCCTGCTTGAAAAAGAGCGTTACAGGGTTGGTAGAGGCATAGTCTATAATGTGAGCGTAATGAGCTTTGATCGAATGAAGAAGTTCTTTAGCAAGGTCTGATTGGGTGAAGCTAAACAGTTCCTCAAGAGATACGCTTTTCCTCCATTCAGACCACTTATAGTCACTTAGTTTAAATGCGATATACCATAAATAGGTTTGCAGAAGTGCATAGGTTCCCACTATGCCCCCAGCTAGGGGAAGGAGATGGAACCGTTTATACCACGCAGGAACTGGCACAATCGGTGCAGTGAGCGCCGGTAGGGATGCAGCCGGCAGTGCAGCTGTTCCTGGTAAAGTTGTAGTTGGTAAAGTTGTAGTTGGTAAAGTTGGATTTGTTAAAGTTGGATTTGGTAAAGCTATATTCGGCAAAGCTATATTCGGCAAAGCTGCAACTGGTAGAGTTGGTGTAGGCATTGCTGTCTCTTTGAGAGGCTCAATTCTTTCAGGTTGCCGCGGTGCTTCATGTTTTTGTTCTTGGGTATTTGAAGCTGATTCTGTTGACTGGCCTGACATATTAATATTAAGAATAACTGGCTGTTGAGGGCTAGCAGTTCTTAGAGCTTCACTTACGATCGGTTTCAGTGCTGCAGCTGTTTCTGGCATATTCATCGTATGGCCTCCCTGACTAATTCCTACGGTTGTATGGGTTGCTTGGTTTGTCTGTGTAGCTTGGTTTGTCTGCGTTGTTTCAGTTCTCTGGTTTGTTAGTGTTGTATGTGAGGTGCTAGGTGGTTGAAACATGCGTGCTAAAGATTGCGAGCCGTAAGAGAGCGCAGTGCTTATAAGCGGGAAAAACGAAAGACTGGAGCGTGTGGTAAGGAGAAGAGTTGCAAAAAAGATTATAGTGAGAGAGTTGTTTTGCATGAGGAACCTTCTGTTTTATGGTTGATTGAATTTTACTGCGGGACTAACTTACCTGATTTTTTTATGAAGTTCAATAGCGCTTTATCGACATTTTTTTTAGTAATTTCATGCCTTTGAAATTGAGCTTTTATCTGAGGGGCTTTTGAAAAAATATACTCTAATATGCATTTTTTATCTCTCAAGAGACTTCATCAGATGGCTTTTTTAAGAAAGTGAAAAAAACTGTTTACAAAAAAAATGCATGGTATATTATTGACGTCACTTCTTGAGTGCATTGATTTATTATTTTGAATCATTTCACATTGAAATGTCTTGAGAGCGTCAGATTGAAGGGAATGGATGCTCCGCTTGTCAAACTGGTGTGCTAGCAGTTCCATTGTGCCTTGTGGAGCTGGCAATAGTGGACGTCCATTCTCTTCCTTGTCTTGGCTTAAGCCCGAGTGGGGGGCACGTAAAAATAATTTCATAAAAGTGCCCCCTGCGACTGTATCTTTTTTGCTGAAACTGGTACCTTTAGTAACAAATATAAGGATACTTTCATGGCAGCATTACTTAGAGATCTTGTACCCCAGATTTTGCAACACAATGATGAGTGGCGGCTAACGCTCTTGAGGCATTGGAATACGATTATCGGTACGTTGCAAACGCGTGTCCGTCTTGAAAAAATCTACGATGATACGCTCATTATCGGAGTGTACGAATCACATTGGATGCATGAACTGCATCTTTTTTCTTCGGTACTTATCGATTCAATAAATAGGTATTTAGGTCATGAGCGCATTGCACATCTTCGCTTTAAGTTAGTAGAAGAGAAAAAGCAGCTATCAAAGTTTAGCTTGGCTCGTCGGGAGGTTACTCCTGTGGAAGTGGTACTTACCCCCAGTCAACTCGGTGCTCTTCGGGCAATTAGTGATGAAAGTTTGAAGGCAGCGCTTCTTCAATTTTGGGGACGATGCGTCCGTCAGCAGAGCTAAATTCGGCCCGTTACGTGGAGGAATTTTAAATGAATAGAGGACGCTTCCTACTCTTAGTGATAGCAGGTTGTTTAGGATTCTTTGTGTGGTATAGTGTTACACCCTTGCGAGGAGTCCAGAAATCGTTTTGTGTTGTGGCAGGTAAGTCGGGAGGCCATATTATTCCGGGTATGACCTATGTCAAACAGCTTACTCAAAAGCATCCTGGCTATGGAGTAGTATTTTTCTCAACTGATACTGAGCTTGACCGTTCTATAGTTGCTTTATATCCGTTCGTTTTTTCTTATGTGCCCCTGAGGCTTATCCCCTTTCCCGGCAAAGCGGTGTGGCGCTATCCACTATTTCTTTGGGATTGCATCTGGTCGTTTTGCGTAAGTTTTAAGACATTAGTGCAAACAAAGCCAGAGCGTGTGATAAGTATGGGTGGCTCTATTTCTGTTCCAGTCTGTCTTGCTGCTTGGTGTTTACGGATACCGATCGATCTATTTGAGCTCAATGCAGTACCAGGCAAAGCAGTTATGTGGTTAGCTCCCTTAGCCGATACTGTTTCTGTCTGCTTTGAACAGGCAAGGAGTTTTTTTAACAGACCTGTGAAGGTTGTTCCTTATCCTTTGCGGTTTGGACCGCAGGATATCCTTTCTCCGGACGTAGCGAAGCGCCATCTTGGGTTGAACCAAGAGAAGAAGACGCTACTGATTCTGGGTGGTTCTCAGGGATCCCGTTCCATAAATGAGCTTATGAAACAGTTTTTTGCTCACCATCACCTCGACGCTGTTCAAGTGATTCATCAAGCAGGTGCTTCGAATGTGCCTGAATTGAAGCAGTTTTATGCTGATCATAAGCAGGATGCGCTGGTTTTTGATTATGTGCATGAATTAAAGTATGCGTATTCGGCTGCTGATTTGGTTATCGCAAGAGCGGGCGCTGGGACGCTTTTTGAGTTGCAGTTTTTTGGAAAGAAGTCACTGCTTATACCTCTTGAAATAGCAACAACAGCTCATCAGGTTGATAATGCCCTCGCTATGGCTCAAATGCGCCCAGATCTTTTTACGGTAATTCGGGCTGCCGATATTGCTGCTGATAGCGAGAAATTCTATCAGCTCATTCTGGAACGAATAGGCTAATTCCAACTGGGTCATCCTGAGCTGTCGGTACTCCAGTGCTTGGATGAATCGTTATCTCTTTGAGGCTGGGATCGAAGGTGAATGACTGAAGATCATTAGCAATCGCCTTGTTAAAACTTTTCCAGAGAGGAAAGGCTATTTGTGAGCCAAACACTTCCTCTTCTAATGAGCGGTTATTGTCATGGCCTAGATAGACCCCAGTGGTATATCTAGGGGTTGACCCAATGAACCAACAAGTTCGTGCATCATTTGTGGTTCCGGTTTTACCAAAGGCTTCACAGCTAAACCAGGTTTTAGGATTACGCTTTCTTGCTTGTTCTATTTTAATCATAAGTACTTTGGCAACCTGCGCGCTTATACGGGGTGCAATGACCGCTTTTTCTATCGGTTTTGCTTTCCATAATTTGGTTCCCCATTCGTCTTTTATCCAGAGGACGAGATGGGGCTCGTAATAGGTTCCTTGTTGTGCAAAAATATTCATCATCGCTACTGCTTCTGACAATGTGGTATCTAAACAGCCGAGGGCAAGAGAAGGGTAGGGCTCGGATGCACGTAAGCCGCATGCTTGAGCAAGAGAGACGATTCCTTCAGGTCCACTTGCTAAAAAGGTTTTAATAGTCACGCTATTGTTTGAGGTTGAAAGCGCATGGGCAAGGGTCATCAAGCCATCAAACCGGCGAGATGAATTTTGCGGAGTCCAGGTGCTTGTTGGTAATTCGAGTATAATTGGCTCATCGATTTCACAATCGGTAAAGAGCTTGCCTTGCGAAAGGGCATGCGCATAGACGAGTGGCTTGAAAGTCGATCCTAGTTGCCTACGTGCCTTCAATGCTCTATTAAATTGAGAAGCTTGAAAGTCAGACCCACCGATAAGTGCTTTGATCTGTCCTGTTGATCCTTCGATGGACAATAATGCGCCTTCGAGCGTTGGAGTAAAACGTTTGCGAAGCTTCGTCAGATGGTCCTGAAATGCCTGTGCTGCTGCATCTTGCATCTTCCTATTCAAGGTAGTTTGAATACGTAATCCTCCCGTATAGAGCTTATGTTTGCCAACCAGTTCTTCAAGCATAAGTCGAATTGTTTCTTTTGCATGGGGTGCACAGCTGTGTGTGTCTCTCTTGACGGTAACGACTGGTTTTTGTCGAGCTTCTTCATACTCTTTCGGAGTAATGAATTTAAGTTTGTGCATATTGCTTAAAATGAGGTTGCGCCTTTTTAGTGCTCGATCTGTGCTATACAGGGGACAATAGTGCTGAGGTGACCGTACAATAGATGCAAGCACTGCTGCTTCATCGAGGGTGATGTCTTTGATGTGTTTGCCCCAGAACCGCTGCGTTGCCGCTTCGACCCCGTAGATACCTGACCCTAAGTAGATATGATTGAGATAGGTTTCGAGTATCTGTTCCTTCGTAAATTGTCGTTCAATGACAAGTGCGAGTATCTGCTCTTTTATTTTTCGGCTATAGCTTTTTTCTGTCTCAAAATAAAGAAGACGTACAAGTTGTTGGGTGATCGTACTGGCTCCTTGTGCCTTTTTAAAGCGTGCAATATTGGTAAGGAGAGAACGAACGATTCCTTTTACTGAGAGGCCACCATGAGTAAAGAATTTCCAGTCCTCTGCTGCTAAGAAGGCGTTTATAACGTGTGTCGGCATATCTTTGAGTTTAATGACCTCTCGCTTTTCAAGCTGGAAGCGGCCCCATTCATTGCCTTCATCGTCAAGAAGAATGGATGGCTTTGCGGGATTGTAATGTTCGAGTACGGAGAAGTCTACCCAGGGTTGTTCTGAGACGTAGAAGAGGACTCCTAAACAGGTGCAAACAAAAAGAACGCTGAGAGCAGCACATCCATAGAGAAGGCGTTTGATCATAATTTGTATTCTAGGTTTCATATGGTATCCTATCCTCTAGGATAGCACTCCTTTGGTTCTCTTCAAAATGGCGTACAGAATTTATGATAAAACAAACCACCTTTTTTGCACTGCTCAGTTGCTCCTTGCTTCTCGATATAGCATTGTTGCAGCAGTATCAGCTTTTTCTCAGTCGATTTCTATTTTATTGGGTTATCGTATCGCGCGGGTCTATCTTCCAGGTTGCCCTCGCTGGATGTGCTGCTCTGCTCCCAACCTTTATTCTTACAGGAACCGTAGGTCTCGATTTAGTGGTGATGGTACCACTTGCGATCACCTTGAATATCATTGTGCGCTTTGCAGAGCTCAACCCTCTTACCAAGTTTCTTCTCGTATGGGGGAGCTCTTCTCTGCATTCGCTCTTTTTGCGCCTGTTGTTATCCTAAAGCGGATTAACGAAAGAGCTTAATTGTGGTATACTGTAAGTAAGGTAGTCAAGGCAATCGCTCAGGAAACTGGGAGGAAAGTCCGGACTCCAAACGAAAGAGGTACCTTAGGCAACTAAGGGAGGCGTAAGCCTATGGACAGTGCCACAGAAAATAACCGCCCTGCTATGCGGGGTAAGGGTGAAAACGGGTGGTAAGAGCACCCGGTGCATGTTAGTAATAGTATGCAGGGGCAAACCCTACCTGGAGCAAGACAAAATAGGCATGTTCGGTGTTTCGTTCCGGTTTAAACATGCGGGTATGTCGCAAAGATAGATGGTTGCCAAGCCATCTTTGATGGTCTACAGAATCCGGCTTATTGGCTACCTTACTCAACTTAAGAGGATTCATGCGTTCAGTAATACAATCATTTTTCTGGGTACTTCCCTTTCTTGCCTTTTTGGCAGGATATCAACTGTTGCGTTCCTTATCCCATGTTGAAATAGTTGAAGTACCTCCTCTTGTTGGATTGCATATGCATGATGCAATAAAGGTACTCTCATCCTCTCAACTTAATGTGCGAATTCTTGCTGAAAAGGAAGACCCTGATATACAAGAGGGGATTATTGTCAGCCAAACTCCACTTCCTCTGCAACGAGTAAAACCTCATCAATCGATTTTCGTCGTAATTACCCGAAAACCACCACAGCCCAAGGCGCCGCCATTGTATGGGTTATCCCAAGATCAGGCACAACTGAAAGCTCAGGAGGTTGGGCTTACCCTTAAGTGCTTGTTTCTTGAAAGCTCCTATCCGCAAGGTTCGATTATAGCCCAAGGCGTCCAACCTGGAGAACAAGTAGATGATAAGAGTATCCATGCCTACTGTTCATCTGGAACTACCTCCCTTCGTATCATTCCTGACCTGAAGGGCAAGCGGGTAGACGAAGTGGTATCATTTTTTAAACAGTACTCTATAAAAGTTGATGTGAAACATCCTGAGGCAGACTTAGGCCATAGCTGCTCCTCCTGTATTATTAGAGATCAGCGCCCCTTTGCAGGGACATTGATTGATCTGAAAAAGCCTTTTTCGATTTCTGTTACAGCTGGCATGCCTACTGAGTTCTGAGAGAGCTGTGCCTCTGATTACAGCTAGCCTCGAGTCGTTTGCGGATACTTGTCCTAGGCTCAAGGGTAATTGTCATCAATGTTCTCGAGAAGCGGAGCGAGCTGATGATCACTTTAAGTCCATAAAAAAAGAACAAAGTTAAGCTTTACCAAGAAGGGTGTTTCTCATGATTAAATATGGCCTAACGAAAAAGAGCTTTTCCAAGGCAAGGAAAATCGAAATATTTTAGTCGATGAGTCGTTTTTCTGTCGTTGATGTAGTTGGGTTGCTTTCAAAAAGCTCAGATGCAGGCGCATGTTGGAGCAAGCCTAAGCAAAGGCTCGTCACGGAGGGCAGTGAAGTCGTGACAAAATGTCACAGTTTGAAGTTAATTACTCCAGATGGGCTAGTGCAAGAGGCAGATTGTGCGAATGTTGAAGGGATCTTTCGAATAATCCAATCTATGCCATTTCCTAAGGCAGATCCGTTCAAACTTTGGCTGTTAAAGCTTGCACAGGAAGGCATTGCAGAAATAGAAAATCCTGAGCTTGGTATACAAAGAGCGCGTGAGCTTTATGAAAAAAAGCGCTACCCAAGAGAGTGGATATCGAAGAGGATCAAAGTATCTCAGTTCGCAAAAACTTAACCGACGAATGGAGCGAGAGAGGTGCTGAAGACGGTCTTGATTTTGCAATCTTAACCAATGAGATTAAGAAAAATGCTTTTGGCATGAAGGTTTTGATGAGTATAAGGACCATAAAGGCCTAAAGCGGCAAATTAGAAATAATCATTGCCATGCTTGAAGAAGCAACCACAACGAAGATAACCAAAGAAAGAGATTCTCGCGGATATGGCTAAGCTTAAGATCACTGCTAAAGCCTAAAGGCTGACCCATCTGCCCGACTAAGTTGACAGATTAGTGCTTACGAGGTTTGATTAACTCACCTGCTCTGTTGGTTGAGATTTTTTGAAGGCTTGTACAAGAGAATGGTAAGCAGATCTGCCCGATATGTAGCTTATACAGGAAAGAGCTGCACAGATTGCGAGCCAAGTCAGGTCCTTTTTATCTTTAAAGCTAAACAAAATGTCTTGTCCTGCAGCTCTACGTTCTCGGATATGTCCTGCGAGCTTGTAACCGAGGTAAACAGGCAATGCGCCACTTACCAATGACCCTACTGCTTTAGCCGTGCCAGCCAATGCAGATTTTGCTCGGGTTGATTGGCTTATTGTTTCTTGTGATGTCTCGTTCAGCCCATGGAGTGATTGTACTGCGAGGATTGATAAGCTCATAGTTATAATTTTCATGAATCTTTCCTTCTCTACAAAGTCAGTTTATAAGTAAGCATAAGTCTTCATCACGCTCGAGTCAAAAGGTAGCTCTCTTGGCATTAAATGGAGGTTGAATAGTACGTTACAAAGCAGAAAATTGAAGCTTTTAATGAGTAGCCGATAATTTTTGTAATTAATCTCTTTACCAATCGATTGTTTTTTTGCTAAAGTATGTGAGCATGAGTGCAAGGTGCACTCTGAGGTGTAAAGTATCAGTTCAATATATAGTTAGGAAAACGATGATGAAACGTTTGCTACTAGTGTGTCTTATTTCTGCCCCAGCATATGGGAATGTTCTTAAAGAGATTAATAATTCACGTCTGGCATCGGCGGTGAAAGCGGCAGGTGCTTTCGGTTTGGGTGTTTTAGGTTTCTACGTTGGTGGGAAAGCGGTGAAAAAAGGATGGGACAAAGCAGAAGGGTTCGATCGTCCATCCGCAAAAGCAGTTGTTTATAATCTCACAAAATTTGGTGGAATGTCTTATACGTCTTACCTTCTCTTGCGGTATTCATGGTATAAAGCATGTCACGCAATCGGAAACGATTAACAAGAGAGAAGGCTTCGAGATTTTTCGGAGCCTTCTTCTATTTACAGGCTTGGATCAGCGCTTCTATCTTTTCTTTATTGAACAGGACATCATAGACTTTTGTAAAGAGTGGTAGCGTGACATGTAAGCGCTTACTCAGCTCATGGATCGAGACGAGGGTGTTAATTCCCTCAGCTTCAGAGGTTGTAAGATGTGCGTACGTTCCTTTTCCGATGAGAGAACCCACAGTATAGTTGCGGCTGGCAGGTGTTGCTGTTAGAATGCAATCACCAATACCTGCAAGGGTGTACAAGGCAGAGTCAGTGCCTGCATAAGCTATCAGGAGCCGAGAAAGTTCTGCTAATGCACAGGTGAAGACAAGTGCTTTTGTGTTCTGCCCGTATCCTGCCCCTTCTATCATCCCAATTGCCAGGGCAATGATATTTTTAAGGGCCCCACAGAGCTCTATTCCCTTCGTATCACTACTGAGCTTCACTGAGAAATAGTCTGTTGTTAACAAAGCTGCAGCTTTTTCTCGTAGAAGGGGGCTGCTACTTGCGAGCATGACTGCAGTTGGTTGTTTTGTAGCAAGTTCGATCGCGAATGAAGGTCCTGAGAGAATGACTGAGGGGACCTCAGTGGCTACTACGCTATTGAGAAGCTCTTGAGCACATAACAGAGAGCCTGTTTCTATTCCTTTACTTGCGAGAATCCAGGGAATCTTTGAATCAATTGAAGGCCTGGCTCGTTCAAGTACCGAACGGACATATTTTATAGGAACTGCTTCGATAACCCATTGAGCTTCAGTGAATGCCTCATTTAAGTCGGTTACCGGAACAATATTCTCAGGCAACATGATTGAAGGCAGGTAGACCGAGTTCTTACGCGTCGTTTTTATGGAATGTGCAGCGTGGGGATTATTGCACCAGAGAGTTACGGTGTGACCTTTAGTTGCACACAAATGAGCGAGTGCGGTGCCAAATGCTCCATCACCAAGTATTGTGATCATGTGCCAAAGTTTCGTTTGCGTTGCCCGTATTCTCGAAGAGCTTCATCGAGATCTTTTTCTGTTAAATCGGGCCAGAATCGATCGATAAAGTACAGCTCGCTATACGTTGATTGATAGGTTATGAAATTACTCAGCCGCTTAAATCCACCAGTACGAATAATGAGATCGGGATCGGGAATGGTACTTGTCCACAAGTATTTTTTGAATGTTTCTTCGTCTGGAGCATCGGTAAGCTTACCTGCTTTAACGTCGTTCACGATCTGTTTGACAGCTGCGAGGATTTCTTGGCGCCCTCCATAACAGAAGAGAATATTGAGTGCTAACTTGGCGCCTGATGCTGTCTCTTTTTCAACCTTTTCTACCATGGAATGGGTACGTACAGGAAAAAGATTTCTATCACCGATAAACCGAACCTTTATTCCATGTTTAATCAGATTAGGAAGAGCTTTTTCTGATTCTTCGATCATAATGGTAAAGAGAGCTTGCAGTTCTTCAGGCGACCGTTGAAAGTTTTCGAGAGAAAAGGCGTAGACTGAAACCATTTCAATCTTGTGTTCAAGGCAATATTGTACGAGCCATCTGAGTACTTCGGCCCCTTTTTGATGACCCTCGCGTGTTTGTAAATTTCGTTCTTTTGCCCAGCGACGATTACCATCCATGATAATCGCTAAATGTTTTACTGGTACATGCTCAATGTCTGGTTCAGTTTGTAATAAGGCATAGACATGATAGACAGCTGGAATACCTATGAGAGCAAGAAGGATGATGAGTGATAGTTTCATGCCGTACTCCTTTTGAAATAAGGTGATAGACGGGTTACAGCTACGAGGGCCGTGAGCCCATAATAGCTTGTGGTCACTATGAGTGCATAGCTTAATCTTTCAAAGAGAACGCGGCCAAGAAGTGCATTCCAGAACAGAGGATCTGTCTGATGCGCATAGATCCAGAACACAGATCCAACAGCGTGGGCTGTAAAGGTGCTTCCGACTGCTTGTAAAAATATGAATCGCTTAGGTGCAAAACTCAAAATAAGCGGGGTAATCCAGTAACAACTAAAGAGCACGCTTGCTTGTGGATGAATTGCAAAGAGCGCTATACAGAGAGCTGGTATCACCAGTTTGAGTGCGCGTGATTCGGTCGATAACCAGAGTGTTCCGCACAAGGTGGGCAGATAGAATGAATAGTTAGAATGTATTACATAGTGTACGATTGCTCGAAGAATGAACGAATATAACACGGTAGAGCTCGTGCAAAAAAAACCAAACAGAGGAGCAATGCAGGGAGCAAGCGAAAAATATCCATTCAATGAGCCATATACCCCACCGACTGTGACTTTCCGTGCTATATGCATCAAGCCTGTGAAGGCTGCTGCAACAAAACTTTTTTTTATGGCTGACATAGTGTGCTGCGTTATAGTAGATCGATACTCTTAGAAATAAAGTATAGCATGTTTTGAAAAAAGTATGAAATGATCTCTAAGAGATAGGTTTGTCTCACCGCCATGATGTGTAGCAGTGGGACATAGTATTATACTCTGCGACTAGCCCGTGAAAGAATTTCATGTTCACCAATAATTCTTTCAACTTCGGCAGAAAGTTGTTTTGGATCAAATAGAGCCCCAGCAGCCCATCGAGCATCTGAGGTCATGGATACTGAACCGACCGCAGTTATTGAAGGGATCAAGCCGGCAGGGCCTCGAAGTACATATGAGATACTGTTGTTTCGATCGCTTAGATTCCAAAGCCTTGCAGTAGTATCATCTGAACCAGTTAAGGCCCGTCTGCCATCAGTAGTTAAGGATACCGAAGTTACAGATTTTAGGTATCCTTGAAGTTCATACGAAATAATCTTGTTTGGATCACTCAGATCCCAAAGTCTCGCAGTTGTAGCAGTGGACCCAGTTAAGGCCATCTTGCCGTTAGGTATGAGAATCCCTGCAAGATGTATATTTGCATGCCCATTAAATTTATAGGCCAACGTCTTGCGGTCATGTCCCAAGATCCAGTCAAGGCCCAGTTGTAGTCGGTGATGGAGGTTGGCCATATATCGTCCGTATGTCCTTCACGTGCATAGGAGTTAATGGTGTGAAGATCGTGTAGGTTCCGAACTCGAGCAGTCTCATCTGAGGATCCTGTTAACGTTCGTTTGCCATCGGGCGTAAGTGAGATAGACCATATACCAAGTATATGCCCTTCAGTTAGCTTATCAGTTGGTTGATGAATACTTGTAAACAGATTTGGATAAAGTATAATGGACATTTTCTTTACGATTTCAAGAATGTCACCTGGAAGTAGTTGTTTATACTGAGTAACGGTGCAAGGAATGCCTGCTGGTGCTAGCATTTGTACTGTATACGGAGCTGCGTTATTTCCCAGAAGGAAGTTGCTCAATGCACAAGTAATTACAATGAAATGAAAATTCATTATCGTCCTTGATTTTTAAGAAGCTCCTGGTAGTGTAGCATGCCTTTTCTCTGGTTGTCAATTGATTCGTTTATGCGATTCTTGCGTGCGCTAGGTATTTGCTTGTTTTTTTTCAAACAAGAACTACTTTTGCTTGTGATGGGAGCTGCAGCATCGCAGACTCTGGTCTGGAATCTGCAGAGCAAAGAGGCAGATATTATTGAGTCTTAGTTTTGCCTGGGTGACAAATCTAATAGAAGTTGTGTTAAACCGGTATGCATGACATCTAATGTGCTAGACACGCGATAACTTTATTAGGAGAGCTTGGTACGGTTGTCTGGGTTTTATGTCCACTTGATTACTTGTCCTTGTTAGAACTTACCTTGCTTATCACTACATCTTTGTTCACTGAAGAAGAGATAGAAAGTTTTCCGCGAGAATCTAAGGGGCTGGTATGCTTTTGCAACTGAGATGCGGTTTTGCTCTCTTCTTGTTTGTATTTTTGAGAACAGTGCTTGCTCGAATGCTAATTTTGCTCGAGGTTAAAAAACAACCTCTTGCGAATCTATCCTCATTGGGTGTAGACTAGAATTCTAATAACTGATTAAGGATTACTATGGGGCGTACGTACTTACACTGTTTATCCCAGGAGATAACACCTGAAACTACCATCATTGTGTTTGATTTGCATAATGTGGTGTTCAAGAAGCAAACCAGAAAAATGGTTGCTTCAGCTATTAAATTGAGAGGGACTTGGCGCTATACGCTCAATCCTTTAGTCTGGTACTGCGTCTATAGATTGAGAAAACAATCAGCCGTCGCTGAAGATATTTTTCATAAAGTCAGTAGGGTATATCCAGGAATTGCTCCCTACCGAAATGATTTCATTAAGATAACAAATGCACAAAAGCCTATCCGTAAAGTAGTTGAGCTTATCAAAGACCTGAAAGCGCGTGGATACAATTTGTATGTTCTCTCCAATATTGGACGAGAAACCTACGAGCAACTAAGCAATAATTATCCTGATATCAGCGGCTGTTTCGACGGTGCATTCACCGCCTGTGCTGAAATGAACTATGAGCATAAGCCTCACCAAGGGTTTTATGAACAGTTTAAGAAATATATTACTGAACAAGGTCAAGCTCATAAGCAGATTCTCTTCGTAGATGATCTGAAGCAGAATCTTATAGCAGCTGCTCTGTGTGATATTGCTGGGGTTCTCTTTACCTCACCAAAGAAGTTAGTCTCTACGTTCAAACATCTCTCTATATTGTAGTAATTACCCCCATTTAGAGAAGGTGGTTTCGAGATGCGACGAAATCGAGCTCGTAGGAGAATATCAACTTCTTACAGAATTCTTACTCATACAAATCCTGACACACAATTAAACGGTGCACGTATTGAAGATATCAGGAATACACTTATTAAGATGTATGCATTTAGACGCTATTGATAAGTCATGTGGACATTAAATATTTAATTTTTACAAGAATAGCCTCTCAGTATAAACCCACGCAGCGCCGACTCCGCCAATTTTTGATTGTTGTAGTTGATCCGAGATACCCCTCAGAGGCTTTGATTTTTGTAACTTCTTGAGTTAGAATAGAACAGTTAAAAGTCTTGAAAACCTCCATTTCCCCTGTCCAAGGCGCCTCGTCTAGGATAGGGGTTTTACTACATGCTATGGCATACAAAATTAATCCGTTTGAACATAAAGGCCGTTTTTTTAATAATCCGAGAGAACGGCATCGTCCGTTTATGATCCCTTCACTCTCTATGCTCGTTGAATGCTATTGGAATAGCTTCAAAAAGAAGGAAGAGATGGGCCATTGGCACGCACCGCAGGTTCCTCTTGCTCACAGTGAAGAGTTAGCGATTACTTGGGTAGGTCATTCAACATTTCTCATACAGGTCGCAGGATTGGCTATCTTGACGGATCCTATATTCGGACATTTGCCTCTCTTTAAAAGATTATTACCACCAGGGCTCGAGATGTCTCAGCTGCCCCCAATTGATTATGTGGTGATTTCTCACAATCATCATGATCATATGCATGCTTCATCTTTGCAGTTTCTTAAGAGCAATCCGCATACTCAGTTTCTGGTTCCTCAAGGAAATAAGAAATGGTTTGATAAACGGGGATTTGCTCAAGTCTCAGAATATAGATGGTGGGACAGGGATGTGTTTACTCGCCATGGAACAAGTATAAACTTTTCATTTCTTCCGGCATTACATTGGTCTCAGCGGGGACTTTTCGACTATAATAAGACTCTCTGGGGAAGTTGGATGATAAGTATTAATGGTAAACAGATCTATTTCGCAGGAGATACTGCCTATTCTTCACATTTTTCAGCTATTGCTCAGGAATATTCGGATATTACCTGTGCGCTTATGCCTATAGGGCCTTGTGAGCCGCAAAAGTGGATGAGCCAGTCGCATATGAATGCGGAAGAAGCGGGTCAAGCGTTTCTTGAACTTGGAGCTCAGCATTTTATTCCCATGCATTGGGGTACGTATAGTTTTGGCACCGATTATCATCAAGCGCCGTATGATAGACTCCTTGCATGGTGGAACGCACAGAACGTTACGAGTAATCTTATTACCTTAAAAATGGGACAACGCTGTACGATTGAGGACGTTCCTCTTATACAGACAGTTCAATCTCTCGAGCATCTTTATTAATCGTAAAATCCTTTGGTAAGATAAGCACGACCGGAATCGCCAAAGATCATAACACCAAAATCATCAGACTTCATGGTTTGAGCATACTTTTGCACAGCAGATGCAACTCCACCACTGCTCAAACCTACTAGGAAGCCATACTGAGATGCGAGGGGCTTGAGTATACCGAGAGCTTCTTCATCGGTAACGCAGAGATACTCATCGATAACGGAAGCATTCAGCACAGGCGATGGAAAATCAACACCTATACCTTCTAGCTTATACGGCTTTGGATTCCCGCCCGTGGCTCGAAATGAGTTTGCTGCATCGATAGCGATAACTTTAATGTCGGGATTTTGTTCTTTGAGGTATTTGCCTACGCCGCTAATGGTGCCGCAGGTTCCTGCAGCTGCAAAAAAGTGAGTGAGCTTTCCTTCAGTCTGTTTCCACAGTTCTGGCCCAAGGGAATGATAGTGTGCCTCAGCATTAGAAAGATTGTAATACTGATTGAGCATAAAGGAGTTGGGAGTATTCTTATGAATAGTAACTGCTTGACTATGATAGCTTAATGGATCGTCAACAAACTCCGTGGCTGGACATTTAATAACTTCGGCACCGTATGCTTTTAATGTCTGATATTTTTCATGACTTATCTTTTCAAAAACGGTAATAATAACCTTGTAGCCTTTGAGAGCGCCAATCATTGCGGTTGCGATACCTTGATTGCCCGATGAAGCTTCGATGAGAATGCCACCAGGCTTTAAGAATCCTTTGCGCTCCGCTTCTTCTATCATATAGAGTGCCGACCGGTCTTTTACGCTTCCACCCGGGTTTAAATATTCAAGTTTAGCAAACAGCTGTGCGGGTGACTTAAATGGTACTTTCACTAGGGGGGTATTACCAATTGCAGCAAGAAGGGTGTTATATAGCATACAGAGCTCCAAAAAAAAGATAGATATAGTATTCAGTATAGCACAATTTCTAGAAATCGAAATATCCTAGCGCTGCCTCATTTCTCTTGGTTTCTGTACATATTGTCGTGTAAGCCATGAGACCGCTATCAACAGTGCCATAGAGAGAGCAAAACCTGGAAGGAGCGGTAAGAAACAGAACCCCAGCCGAGGCCACACAATACCGAGGAGTCCACCAAAGAGCATTGCGCACGTAATTCCATAGCGATTAGCAAAAGGAATATATAACGCTGCGATAACCGCTGGAGCAAATGATAATCCAAGACCGGACCATGCATAGCTTACTAACTCATTAATACTATTAGTGCTATTAAAGCTGACTGCATATGCAAGGAGGGGAAGTGCAACAATGCAACTTCTGATAATAAGCAATGAACCGGTATCTCGTCCTGGGCCGAGCAATCGCTTAAAGAAATCTTCAGCAACGATAGATGAGGTTGCAAGTATTTGCGAGGTCATGACCGACATAGTTGCAGCCAAGATAGCGCAAAGAATAAAGCCAGCGATGAGCGGAGTAAAGAGTGATTTTACCATTTCTACAAATACGAGCTCTGGGTTTGTAAGAGGTGCGGTAAAATAAATCATACCAACAAGGCCTACGCAGGTTGCTGCAGCAAGCACAATAGTCTGCCAGGCTATGCCAACATATTTAGCTTTAGCGATCTTTTCCGGGTCTTTAATTGCCATAAAATTAATAAGAATATGGGGTGATCCAAAATAGCCAAGGCCCCATCCAGTAGAGAGCAGTATAATGCTGCTCAATGTTGCCCAGGTGTAATCGGGAACAAGTGCATGAGTAAACTGTGATAGGCTAAGAGATGAAACTGAACCATATGGTAGACGATGCAGTGCAACGAATGGCACCAGAAGGATCATAGCAAGGAGAAAGAGTCCACGAAACATATCACTCCACGCAAGGGCAACGAAGCCTCCTAGAAGGATATTAATAACAACGAGTACTATGCTAATTCCTATCCCCACATTATAGTTTATACCAAAGGTCGTCTCAAACAGGCGGCCAAGTCCAATAAGTTCTGCACCAACGTAAAAGGTAATAAAATAGAGCGTGAAGAATACTGCTAATAAGCGGACGATGCCTGAGGTGTCATCAAATCGTCGTTCAAAAAATGAGGCAAGAGTAAGACTCTGATGCCGCTCAGTAGCTGAGCGTAAGCGAGGTGCTATGAATTGCCAGTTTAAAAACATAAAGAGAATAAGTCCCAATGCGACCCATACATTAAATAATCCACAGCCATAAATGAGTCCCGGGTAGGCCATGAATAACCAATCACTCATATCACTTGCTTGGGTTGATAAGGCGGTTACCCAATAGTTTAAAGAGCGATTACCCAGCATAAATGAACTTGCGGTCGCAGTCCGTTTATAAAAATAGATACTGACCCCAAGAAAGAAGGCAAAATATGCAACGAATGCAGTGAGATAGTGAAGGTTCACGTTTTTTTCTCCTCAGTTTACTCTGTTAAGGATACACAACTCTCAAAAAAAAGTGTATCTGTAGAATACGAGTCCCGAAAAATCTTGCTAGAAATCAGGGTACCTGTTCGTCCTCAATTTTATATCGCTGGCCTATAATTCGATCGTCTCAAGCTCTGGGAATCGATTTTCGGAGAAATTGTTGATTCCTATCAGATTGAAGCTCTGCTTTGTGAAAATATGCTGTCATTCGCATGGTGGAGAGCTATCGAGTCTCGGATGAAAGTAAGATTTTCTCATGGAGGTTGCAAACTGCCAACCTCACCGAGGTATGGAAAGGTGAGATTGGGCTTAAGAAATGAGTATGGGCAGACTATTACGTCTACCCATACCATTTTTAGATCTCCATGTATTCTAATTTGTGATGCTTATATTATCCAATGGGGTACTCACGACACAGTTTGAATTGAGAGTACAAGGCGCTAGAGGTGGGCTCCAGAAAAGCACCGGCGTTATTGGTATCGCGGGAGGAAAGCAGAGGCTAGTGCATGATGGTTTAGGAACTACTGGGAACACTCCTGCTCCGCTAAAGTTCGCTGTTGCCGAGCTACCGGTTGTACCATTATTTCGTGCTTGGTTTGCATAATACGCATTATTCTTAGCTGCACTTGAATCTCGAATACCAAAGGCAGTATTTGAAGAAACAACGTTTCCTCTGAAGATATTGTCAGCGCTTCCAAATGTAGTGCTTCCAACTACTGGAGCTGTAAAATCTGATACGTTGATGCCAACATTATTGCCATTAGCAATGCAGTTAAGAATTTCGGAATCGGTAAGATTTAAGATATCAAATCCGTACCCTGTACCAGAACCAGCTGTGTTATTTTCAGCTATGCATGACTCAAAAACATAAGGACCACTGTTGGGAGCCCCAGGGGTACCCGCACTTAATGGATCTCGAGTAGAGAATCCAAACGCGTATCCACCTAAATTACCGGTATCCGTGTTCCCATTGGCAACACATCTTCTAAATACAACCGTTCCACATGGTGGGCAGTCGGCGGTATCGACCTTGAAACCCGCAGTATACGAGAACTGGCCTTCTGGTGCAATGCCTGCCTTTTGGTTATGTCCGCAGGACGTACAATCTTCTATTACTACATTAGCGACCGCATAAAGATCAAAGCCTTCGGCTAAGAACTGTGAGGCAGGAGCTGATAGTCCGTCATAAACGTTAGTGTTGGCATATGAGTGACAATTAGATATGTAGAGTTGCTGAACAATACCTAGCTCGAAACTTTGGATAAAGCCTCTAACGGCAACACCACTGTTATTTTGGAACGTGAGGCCTGAGGAGGAACAGTTTGTTATCTTTACATTGTTAGAATAAAGTATGTCAAATCCGAAAATTTCGTTAATGTTATTAGTTAGAGTAGGTGAATACTCAGTCAAGGGAGTGCTAAGAATTAATGTAGATCCGTTAGCTTCGCAGTTATTGAAGGTGGCGTTAGTTGCATTTATCATCTCAATGCCGCATGCTTCTGTTGAACCAAAGAACAGTGCAACTTCAGGCACAGAAATCATTACCGTTGTATCATTAAACTGGCAAGAATCAAATATGATATTGGTTGTCGCAGAGGCCAGGGCTGCAAAACCTGAGTTAAATGCAGCTCCAAATCCACTACTCGAATTTCTGTTGAAAGTGCACTTTGTAATGGCGACATCAGCCGAAAAGCCTGAGACAGAGGCCCCATAAGCAGTTTGATCAATAGAATTGAAAAGATGTGCCGAGGTATTATCATCACAATGGCAATTCTCCATGGTGAGTTTTGTCATATTAAATGCCCAGAGACCAGTTAAGAAATTCTCATTGAAATCACAGTTGCTGATCTTGGTATCTTGAGCATTAATAATTACTACACCGCCAAAAGCATCTCCGTTGATAGTAGCGTTAGCAACGGAAGTTTGATTTCCATTATTAAATGATCTAATATCGCTAATGCTTAATTCGGTTACCAAAGGTGCTGGTGAAACTGCTCCTGCGCGTATACCTGCATCGGAAAAGTCTCTAACGGTACCATTTTTGATAATAATGTTAGTTAGACCAGGATCAACTACTATGCCATCTACATCAAGAAGTTCTTTTGTTTTCTGTGAGAGTGTTCTGCCTCTAAGATCAAGTGTTACATTAGAAGACTTAATTCTAATAGCTGCCTTTTTATTTGGCTTAGGGTTAAAGACGGCATCTTCACCAAGACAGTAATAACCTGATTTGCATAATACCACACCTTCGCACCCTATATCCTTTGCTGTGATCACAAAATCACAATCTCTACATTCCTTTTCCTTGCAATGGACTGCTTTTTTTTCTTTGAACTGATTTTCATGAACTTTCGCTTCGAGCGATAGTACGCAGAACGTGGTAAGCAGGCTTAACGACACGTTACTCAATATATTCTTCATTATACTATTCCTTTTTTAAAAGTCTGTTTTTTACTCGCTTAACGACTGGTATTCAGTCGACAGTGCTGCATTCTTACATCTTTTTTGACGTTGTGAATGACTTGGTAGTTAGGTACGTAATTTTACTTGGCCATCTTTCTCCCCCGGTTAGATAGACAATGCGAATCTTTCTTATTTGAGCATAAAAAACTTGATAGCAAAAAAGCAAGTATCTTTGTTTCTTTTTTCATACAACCAGAGGAACGTTGAAGTTTGTTAATGCATTCGTATCTAGATGTCGTTCTAACGATTGCTTATGTTCTTTGCGGCGCAATATCGAGGCAGCATAACTTTCATACCAAGAATGTTTGATAGCTTACGTATTGCAAAAGTCCTTTGTGGGGATGAAGATTTACAGAATGTGGCGCTTCTTGCTCTTCACCGGCTTGCTCTGAGATTCATACAGCGCAAGTGAGCTTCTAAACTTCCCTACTAATGGGACAGGAGCCCCCGTGATCGTGAAGCTCTCCAGCCTGCATGAGGTATTCCTTTTATCTTTCAGATTATTGGGTTTCCCTTACCACTCTGCATCGGAGAGAGCTTTGAAAGAGACTGCACATGCTGTTCGCAGCAGTCATTGGTATGCTGAATAGCCTACACGTGCTCTAATGCCCGAAAGAGTACTGTGATGTCCTAGAAAGTTAAAAGAGATAAGGGCAGACTGTTAGGTCTACCCTTACCATTTTTAAAACTCCTCGTAATTAATTGACGATGCTTAGATTGTCCAATGGAGTACTTTCAATACAGTTGGTATTGAGAGTACATGGCGCATTAGGAAGGGTCCAATAAAGCACTGGTGTTAGGTTTGCGGGTACACAACAGAGGGTTGTAGTGCTACACGAAGGTACAGGGAAAACTTCCGCTCCACTGTAGTTCGTAGTCGCAGGTGTTGGCCCATTGTTTTTTGCTCGATTGGCATAATATGCATTACTCTTGGCTGCTGATGTATCCTGAATTCCAAAAAGAGTATTAGCTGACAAAACGTTTCCGCTAAATATATTGTCAGCGCTTCCAAATGTGCATGGAGGTGAAGTTGGAGTGCATGGCACGCATGGAAGAGTGTTAAGGTCTGAAACGTTGATTCCGATATTATTGTGATTAGCAATGCAGTTAATAATTTCGGAGTCGATAAGATTGAGTACATCTAAGCCATATCCAGTACCAGAATCAGAGGTGTTATTCTCAGCTATACATGACTCAAAAACATAAGCGCAACTGTTGGGAGCCGTAGGGGTGCCTGCAGATAATGGATCTCGAGTAGAGAATCCAAAGGCATAGGCATCTAAACTTCCTGTATTACCATTTGCAACACATCTTCTAAATACAACCGGTCCACAGGGACTCTCACAAGGACAACAGAAGGCAGCATCGGCCTTAAAACCTGCAGCGAATGAGAACTGACCCTCTGGTGCGCTGCCTGCCATTTGGCTATGACCGCTGGACGTACAATCTTCTACTACTACGTTAGCAACCGTATAAAGATCGAAGCCTTCAGCTAAAAACTGAGAGGCGGGAGCTGTTAGGCCATCATAAACATTCGTATTGCCATATGAGTGACAATTTGACATGTAGAGTTGATTAATAAAACTGAGCTCGAAACTTTGAGCAAAAGTTCTAACGGCAACGGCGGGTAGGGCGTTATTTTGGAATTTGAGGCCTGAGGATGTGCAGTTTATCATCTTTACATTACTACAACCCTGTATATTGTATCCGCGAACACTGTTAGTGTTACCATTCAAGGTAGGTGAAGGCGGAGTCAAAGGAGTGTTAAATGTTAACGTAGCTCCGTCAGCTTCACAATTAGTGAAGGTGAGATTAGTTACTGCGATCACCTCGATGCCAAGTGCGAACGTTCCACCGATCTCACCAAGAAACATTGCAACAGTGGGATCAGAAATGGTGGCGCTGTTATCATTAAACTGGCAGGAATCAAATACGACATTGGTTAGCGAAGCAGTCGTCGGGGCTGAAAAGCCTAAGTTAAATCCAGCTGCAAATCCGCCACTCGTATTTTTGTTGAAAGTGCACTTTCTAATTAAGACGTCGGCAGATACGCCAGTAACAACGGCTCCATAGGTTGTTGGAGCATTCTCGCCTGCAAGAGCTCCTGGGGTGTTATCATCGAAGTGATTATTTTCCATCGTGAGTTTTGTTATGTTAAGTGCCCAGAGACCATCCAAGAAATTCTCGTTGAAATCACTGTTGGTGATCGTCACATCTTGAGCATTAAGAATTACAGCACCACCAATACCATCTCCAGTAGAGAAACCTGGATTAACAACAATATTTGGAAGTCCATTGTTGAACGATCTAATATCGCTAATACTTAATTCGGTTACCAAAGGTACCGGCGTCGTTGAAACTGCTCCTGCACGTATACCTGCATCAGAAAAATCTCTTACAGTACCATTTTTGATAATAATGTTAGTAAAGCCAGGTTCAACTATGATACCATCTACACCCTGGACGGTTTTTGATATTTGTGAAAGAGTTCTGCCTCTCAGATCAAGTGTTACATTAGAAGCGCTAATTACAATAGCTCCTATATAGGGACTTGCTGGGCTAGGGTTGAAGACAGCATCTTCACAAAGGCAGTAATAGCCTGGCCTTGTTATTACTACGCTTCCGCACGCTATATCTTTTGCAGTGATTACAAAATCACACTCTCTACATTCTTTTTCCTTAGGGCGGTGTGATGAGTGACCTCTTGTCACTTTGAATGGATCTTCTAACTCGCCTTTTAATGACAGGGTGCAAAAAAGTGAAGTGCTTATAAGCAGAGTAGCGAATAATTCTGATCTGAGTGATATACAACTAAATATATTCTTCATAACTAATTCCTTAATGTGAGTGTATTTTATTACTGTAACGACCGTTATCCGGTCTTTCATCGCTATTCTTCATTAGTAGCGATATTTTGACGTTAAACATCATTTGGTGTTTTTCACGAGGTATTTCATCTGCTCATAGTTCCTCTTTGGATTTGATAAACAAAGTATCCTTCTTATTAACCATAAAATATCGAATGGGAAAAATGCAATGATTCTGTATCTTTCTTCATAATCAATCTGCTATGTGTTTAGGTACATGTTTTGACCCCCGCTTATTGCAATGCTGCGGCGAGGTCCCAGATTGCTTTACAGCGAAGCCTTCTCCTGTATGGATCAGCAATTGACAGAATGTGTGGTTTACCTGAGATTTATGCAACGGGTGGTCTTCTAAGCTATTGAGCGAGGTCGTTGCTCACCCAATTGTGTTAGGAAAAGAAAACAACAGGGGCGCCTTCTCAGCAATCCTGATTTTTTTTGGCCTGTTATCGCGAAATGCTGGGGAAGACATGTTTGCTTTGGATCTCTCTCTCTCTATCCTGTTATTTTGAAGTGTATGTTCTGCAGCTACCTTACAAGAGATAAGGGCAGACTGTTATGTCTACCCTTACCATTTTTAAAACTCCTCGTGATTAATTGACGATGCTTAGGTTATCCAATGGAGTACTTACAACACAGTTCGTATTGAGAGTACATGGCGCATTAGGAAGGGTCCAATAAAGCACTGGTGTTAGGTTTGCAGGTACACAACAGAGGGTGGTAGTGCTGCACGAAGGTACAGGGAAAACTCCCGCTCCACTGTAGTTCGTAGTTGCAGGGGTTGGCCCATTATTTTTCGCTTGATTTGAATAATAGGCGTTACTCTTAGCAGCAGTTGTATCCTGAATTCCAAAGTTAGTATTAGCCGAAACAACGTTCCCTCTAAATAGATTGTTAGCGCTTCCAAACAGACTGGTATCTGCTGGGACGTTATAGTCTAACACGTTGATACCAATATTATTGCCTTCAGCAAAGCAGTTAATAATTTTGGAATTAACAAGATTTAAGATATCAAATCCAGTTCCTGTACGTGTATCTACAAGAGAACCAGTAATGATGTTATTGGTGTTATTCTCAGCTATGCATGAATCAAAAATATAAGGACCACTGTCCGGACCTGTAGCGGTACCAGCAAATTGTGGTTCGCGAGTACAGAATCCAAAGGCTTGTCCACCCAAGGTACCGGTATCGGTATTTCCTGAGGCAATGCATCTTCTGAAGACAACTGGTCCACAGTGTCTGCATTTAGAGAAAGAGAATACATAGAAATGGGCATTGAAACCTGCAGTTATCGACAAGCCACCTTCGAGGGCTTCCAGGGTAGCAGCTGCTTGGTTATGCCCACTGGAGGTGCAATCTTCGAGCACTATATTTCGAGAACTAGAAATATCAAAACCTTCCACTACAAAAAGTGAAGGATTTGCTTCAGTAGGAGCATTGGCTGCATTATAGCCATTGGTGTTGCCCTGTGCATGACAATTTGTCAGAGTAACTTGGTCACAACCAATGATGCTGAAACTTTCTGTAAACTGTCTAACGCCAACGGCGGGTAGGGCATTATTTTGGAACCGGAGGCCAGAGGATGAACAGTTTGTGAATGTCACATTGGTACAGAAATTAACATTAAATCCTTGTACTAAGGTAGGTGAAACATTAGCAGGAGGGAGCGTCGGCGTCAATGGAGTGTTAATAGTTAATGAACACCCGTGTGCTTCGCAGTTAATGAAGGTGACATTTGTTGAATCGTTCATCTCAATGCCAAGTGCTGATGTTCCACCGTTTGCACCAGCAGCCATCGCGAAAATGGGATCAGAAACTATGGAAGTGTTATCATTAAACTGGCAGGAATCAAATACGACATTGGTTGGCGAAGAGATCTCAGCTGCATAACCTAAGTTAAATCCAGATACAAATGCATTACTGGTATTTTTGTTGAAAGTGCACTTACTAATTAAGATGTCGGCACATACACCAGTAACAACGGCTCCATAAGCTGTCTGATCATTCAGAAAGACAAAAGTCCCTGAGGTGTTATCATCGCAATGACAATTTTCCATCGTATATTTTGTTACGTTAAATGCCCAGATACCATTTAAGGAGTTTTCTTTGAAATCACTATTGGTGATTGTCACATCTTGAGCATTAAGAATTACTGCTCCACCAATACCATCTCCGGTAGAGAAACCTGGATTAACAAGAGTATCTGGAAGTCCATTATTGAACGATCTAATGTCGCTGATACTTAATTCGGTTACGAGAGATGTCGTTGTTGAAACTGTTCCTGCCCGTATACCTGCATCAGAAAAGTCTCTTACTGTACCATTTTTGATAATGATGTTAGTGAATCCAGGATTAACTATGATACCATCTGCAAAAGGAACAGCTTTTGATATTTGTGAAAGAGTTCTGCCTCTCAGATCAAGTGTTACATTAGAAGCGCTAATTGTAATTGCACCTATATAGGGGCTTCCAATTTGATTTGGGCTAGGGTTAAAGACTGCATCTTCACAAAGACAGTAGTAGCCTGGCTTTGTTATTACTACAGTACCGCATGCTATATCTTTTGCGGTGATGACGAAATCACACTCTCTACATTCTTTTTCCTTAGAGCGGTGTGATGATGAGTGGCCTCTTGTCACTTCGAATGGATCTTGAGACTCGGCTTGTACTGACAGGGTACAAAAAAGTGAAGTGCTTATAAGCAGAGTAGTGAGTAATTCTGATCTTAATGATATACAACTAAATATATTCTTCATAATACTAATTCCTTAAAAATAAGTGTGCTTTATTACTGTAGCGACTGTTATTCGGCCTTTTAACGCTTTCTTCATTTAAAGCGATATTTTGACGTTAAACATCATTTGGTGGTTTTTCATGTGATATTTTTATCTGCTCATAGTTCCCCCCGTGGATTTGATAAACAAAGTAGCCTTCTCATTAACCATAAAATAGTGGAGATAAAAAATGCAATGATTCTGTATCTTTTTTTATAAGCAATTTGCTAAGTGTTTAAGAATCCGTGTCTCGATGCATGCGATTGCTTATGAAACGTTTCGGCAGCACGGTCCCAGACTGCTTTAAAACATTGACGTAAGTGGTTCACAGAATGTGAATTCTGGAGCTTGCTTGGGATTCTACGAGTCGGTTAAGCTATTGAACGGAGGTGAGGCTTTCTACATTGCATTGGGTCAAGAAAAAAGGGGCACAATCCTGATTTTTTTGCTATTGCAAAATACTTCATAACGAATGAGGTTGAAGATATGTTTGCTAGCTTAAAAGATAAGGGCAGACGATTATGTCTACCCTTACCATTTTAAAAATCTCCTTGTAATTAATTGACGATGCTTAGATTATCTAAAGGAGTACTTACAACACAGTTTGTATTGAGAGTACATGGCGCATTAGGAAGGGTCCAATAAAGCACTGGTGTTAGGTTTGCCGGAGTACAGCAAAGAGTCGTAGTGCTACACGAAGGTACAGGGAATATTCCTGCCCCGCTATAGTTTGTGGTAGCAGGGGTTGGCCCATTGTTTTTTGCTTGATTTGAATAATAAGCATTACTCTTGGCTGTAGTTGTATCTTGAATACCAAAAGCGGTATTAGCCGACACAACATTACCTCTGAATATATTGTTAGCGCTTCCAAATTCATTGGTAGCTGGTGGCAAGGTAAAATCTGATACGTTGATACCAATATTGTTGCCTTCCGCGAAGCAGTTAATAATCTTGGAGTCAGTGAGATTGAAGATATCAAATCCATATCCAGTGCCATAATTAGTGGTGTTACTCTCAGCTATGCATGACTCAAAAACATAAATACTACTGTTGGGGCCCGTAGAGGTGCCAGCAAATTGTGGTTCGCGAGTACAGAACCCAAAGGCAGAGCCGCCGCCAAAGGGCAAGTCGACGGAAAGAAAAGTACCAGTATCCACGTTTCCGGTGGCAACGCATCTTCTGAACACAATTGTATAACAGTTAGCACAGAAAGCGATATGAGCATTAAAGCCTGCGGCGAACGAGAACTGCCCCTCTACTGGATTAGCAGCAGCTTGGGTATGCCCGCCGGACGTGCAATCTTCGACCACGCCATTTTGTGACGACTCAAAATCAAAACCTTCTACTACAAGAAGCGAGGGATTTGTAGGGCTAGGAGTTGATGCATCGTTATAACTGTTAGTGTTGCCATATGCATGGCAATTAGACAAGTAGAATTTATTGGCAAATTTTATTTCGAAACTTTCGGTAAAATTCCTCGCTCCCACTTTACTATTATTTTGGAACGTGAGGCCTGAGGAGGAACAGTTTGTCATCGTTAGATTGAAACTGAAGTTTATAAGGAATCCAAAAACTTCGGTAGTAATGAATGCCGTTACAGGAGGGAATCCTTCTGGTGACAAAGAAACATTGAGAGTTAAGGAAGACCCGTGAGCTTCACAGTTATTGAAGGTGACATTTGTTGCATTAGTCATCTCAATGCCTTGTGAGATTGCTCCGCCGTGTGTTGCCAGGAAGTCTGCAATAGCTTGATCAGAAAGCGTGACACTGTTATCGTTAAACTGGCAAGAATCAAATAGTATATTGGTTGTCGAAGCGTTCTGGGCTGCAAAGCCTGAGTTAAATCCTGCTGCAAAACCAGTACTCGTATTATGGTTGAAAGTGCACTTTCTAATTATGACGTCTGCCGATTTGCCGGTAACAGCCGCTCCATAGGTTGTCTGATCAATAAGAGCTGAAAGAGTTCCCGGGGTGTTATCATCGCAATGACAATTTTCCATCGTGAATTTTGTCATGTTAAATGCCCAGATACCATTTAAGGAGTTTTCATTGAAATCACTATTGGTAATCGTCACATCTTGAGCATTAAGAATCACGGCGCCTCCAATACCATCTCCAGTAGCGAAACCAGGATTAACAAGAGTAGTTGAAAGGCCATTATTGAACGATCTAATATCGCTAATGCTTAATTCGGTTACCAAAGGTACTATTACGGTTGACGAAACTGCTCCTGCGCGTATACCGGCATCAGAAAAGTCTCTGATGGTACCATTTTTGATAATAATGTTGGTTAGACCAGGATCAACTATAATACCATCTACATTAAGAACAGTTTTTGATATCTGTGAAAGAGTTTTGCCTCTCAGGTCAAGTGTTACATTAGAAGCGCTAATTGTAATTGCCCCTATATAAGGGCTAACTCCTATTGCTGGGTTAAAGACCGTATCTTCACAGAGACAGTAATAGCCTGGCCTTGTTATTACGAAGCCTTCGCACCCTATGTCTTTTGGGGTGATTATATAATCACACTCTCTACATTCTTTTTCCTTAGAACGATGTGATGATGAATGGCCTCTTGTCACTTTGAATGGATCTTCTACCTCGCCTTTTAATGACAGGGTGCAAAAAAGTGAAGTGCTTATAAGCAGAGTAGCGAGTAATTCTGATCTTAATGATATACAATTAAATATATTCTTCATAACTAATTCCTTAATGTAAGTGTGTTTTATTACTGTTATGACCGTTATCCGGTCTTTTATCGCTTTCATCATTAAAAGCGATATGTCGACGTTAAGCATCATTTGGTGGTTTTTTATGTGATATTTTCATCTGCTCATAGTTCCCCCTCGGATTTGATAAACAAAGTAGCCTTCTTATTAACAATAAAATACTGGAGGGAAAAAATGCAATGATCTGTATCTTTTTATTAGCAGTTTGATGTATGTTTTCATTATTCTCGTCTAAATGCATGTTCTGACGATTGCTTATTCTATTCTTTGCTGCGCAAGCGAGAAGTGTAATTCCCATAACAGGAATAGCAACCAATGTGTTTGACTGCTTCGCTGGTTGACATCTGGTTTAAGCGCATAAAAGAAAAGCTCATTTGCAGATTTCAATAGCTTCTCGCTCTTTATAAGCTCTTTCTGACTCGCTGATTTGAACTCTTCTAGCTTGCGCTAGGCATGAGAAAGCAAAAGAGTCCTCATGGGTGGGTTTGTTTGTATGCTTGAAAGCAATGGACTTAGAAGAGGGGCAGACTCAATAGTCTACCCCTCAAAAATCTCCTTATAATTAATTAACGATGCTTAGATTATCCAATGGAGTACTTACAACACAGTTTGTATTGAGAGTACACGGTGCATTAGGGAGGGTCCAATAAAGCACTGGAGTTAGGTTTGCTGGAGTACAGCAAAGAGTGGTAGTGCTACACGAAGGTATAGGGAATACTCCCGCCCCGCTATAGTTTGTGGTAGCAGGGGTTGGCCCATTGTTTTTGGCTTGATTCGAATAATAGGCATTACTCTTGGCTGCAGTTGTATCTTGAATACCAAAAGCGGTATTAGCTGACACAACATTACCTCTGAATATATTGTTAGCGCTTCCAAATTCATTGGTAGCTGGTGGCAAGGTAAAGTCTGATACGTTGATACCGATATTGTTGCCTTCTGCAAAGCAGTTAATAATTTTGGAGTTAACAAGATTGAAGATATCAAATCCAGATCCAGTACCAGAATTAGTTGTGTTGCTTTCAGCGATGCATGACTCAAAAACATATGGGCCAGTATTAGTACCTAACGCCGTGCCTGCAAATTGTGGTTCGCGAGTAGAGAACCCGAAGGCTAATCCATCGAAAGTACCAGTATCTACATTCCCAGTAGCAACGCATCTTCTGAACACAATCGGCCCACAGTTAGTACATTGAAAGAAATGGGCATTAAAACCCGCAACGATCGAGAACTGTCCCTCTGCCGGATTTACAGCTGCTTGGTGATGCCCACTGGATGTGCAATCTTCTACTACCGCATTTCCAGTCCCGGAAAAATCAAAGCCTTCTGCTATGAGAAGCGAAGGAACGTTTAAAGGACTCGAATCTGCGTTATAACTGTTAGAGTTACCATATGCCTGACATTGAGACAGGTAAAGTTGCTGAACACCTCCAAATGCAAAGCTCTCGATAACATTTCTAACGCCGAAACCACTATTATTTTGGAACGTGTTACCAGAGGAGGAGCAGTTTGTTATTGTTGCATTAGTAGTGCGTTGCAGAGCGAATCCTCTGACTAAGTTAACAAGCTGTTGATCTACAGGGGGGAACCCTCCTGTCAAAGGAACATTAAGAGTTAAAGAAGTCCCGTTAGCTTCACAATTTCGTAAAGTGAGATTGTTTATACGAGCTGCATGAACGCCTGATGCTTCTGTTGAGCCAAATAGAGACGCGGCAATAGTCGTATCAGAAACGGTTACTGTAGTATCGTTAAACTGGCAAGAATCGAATAGTATATTGGAAGTCGCATTGCTACCAAACGCAAAGCTTATGTTAAATCCTAATGCAAATCCACCACTTGAATTTCGATTGAAGGTACACTTAGTAATAACGATATCAGCAGATTCGCCAGCAACAGTACCTCCGAAGGTTGTCTGAAAGTCAGAAAAGTTAAAATTTGCTGAGGTATTATCGTCGCAATGGCTATTTCCCATCGAGAGCTTCGTTATATTAAATGTCCAGAGACCCGCATAGGCATTCTCATTAAACTCACAATTGCTAATGGTTACATCTTGAGCATTGAGAATCACAGCGCCACCCAGACCATCTCCTATTCCATTAGGATCAGCGATGGCCGTCGAAAGCCCATTATTGAATGACCGAATATCGCTTATACTTAATTCGGTTACCAGAGGTACTGTCGTTGTTGAAACCGCACCTACGCGTATACCTGCATCAGAAAAATCTCTTACAGTACCATTTTTGATAATAATGTTAGTCAGGCCAGGATTAACTATAATGCCATCTACATTAAGAACGGCTTTTGATATCTGTGAAAGAGTTCTGCCTCTCAGATCAAGTGTTACGTTAGAAGCGTCAATTGTAATTGCTCCTATATAAGGGTTTCCAATTTGATTTGGGCTAGGGTTAAAGACCGCATCTTCGCAAAGGCAGTAATAGCCCGGCTTTGTTATTACTACAGTACCGCATGCTATATCTTTTGCGGTGATGACGAAATCACACTCTCTACATTCTTTTTCCTTAGGGCGGTGTGATGATGAGTGTCCTCTTGTCACTTCGAATGGATCTTGAGACTCGGCTTGTAATGACGGGGTGCAAAAAAGTGAAATGCTTATAAGCATCGTAGCGAGTAATTCTGATCTTAATGATATACAACTAACTATATTCTTCATAATACTAATTCCTCAAAAATAAGTGTGCTTTATTACTGTTATGACCGTTATCCGGTCTTTTATCGCTTTCTTCATTTAAAGCGATAGTTTGATGTTAAACATCATTTGTGATTTTTTATGTGCTATTTTCATCTGCTCATATTCCCCCCGGGCATGGATAAACAAAGTAACCTTCTTATTAACAATAAAATACTGGAAGGAAAAAAAGCAATGATTTGTACGTTTTTCATAAGACTGGAAAGCGATTGCTGAGGTGCGTAAAAGCGATGAAGAGTAATTCCATACTCAGAAGAGACGTTGATGAGTTCGAGAGGTTAGCTGCTTTACAGGCTTAAGGAGCTTCAGAAAGATGAGGAGCTCGTGTAATTGTATTTATGTCAGAGGAAGTAGGAGAAGCCACAGTGAGATGATGAAAGCATAGATAGCGCAGGTATCTATCAGTCCTTGTGCCATCATACTTGCACGTGAAACGGTTGTATAGGATTGGGGGTTTAGAGCAATTTGGGTAGCTGCAGCGGCAGCGCTTCTGCCAGAACTGATTCCAGCCCCGAAGGTACCCAGTGCGATACACGTGCCGAACGCTATATATGCATAGCCAAGAATCGTATGATTACCAAGTGAAAGTGCTTTCGTTGTTAAGAAGAGAGAGATGATAGCAGCAAATATAACGGGTGTTTCGACAATTGCCTGACTAATGAATGTAAAAGTAAAGAGCCTTGAGTAAGCAAACTTATTTCGGCCAACGCTTTGACAGGCGATACTGGTAAAATAGCCACTTCCCAGTGCGGGTCCAATAGAACCAACACCGATCGCTATGCCGCTTGCCAGTAGCGCGAGCCCTTGGCTTGCCATGGTGACTGATGGCAGGAGTGCGAGAATTGTTAAGGATATAATAAATCCAAAGATAAGAGGAGTTTGAATGAGCGACTGCATAAGAAGCATCATATTAAAAATCTTTTTAGCAAGGAAGGGTTGACGAGCGATTGCAGTGGTTGCTTCATAGGCGGGCAATGAAGATGCATAGCCGATGACAAGGCCAGGAACACCTATTGCAATGCCAATGCCGAGCTCTGCAAGAGCCTGTTCAAACGTAGGTTCTGCACCAAAAAAGAGCCAAAGAGCGATTAGCAGACCAAGAATAGCACCCGTTTCTACCAGAGCAAGGGCAAGCAACGTGGCTCGAGTTATTTCTGCGCGAGCTGCAGGTTGGCGATTGATCGCATCAAATGATGCTTTGGCAACCATCCCTTGACCAAGACTTACCCCAAGTGCTGAGGATGCAGTGCACAGTGCTATAGTAAAAAAATGAACGCTGGCTGTTGTAAGATCGGTCAATGTCTTCCTTCTTCAAGCGATGTTGCCATGGTGATATTTGTAAGGGTTAATATGGAAAACACAAAGGCTTGTAGAAATCCTTCAAATATAATGAAAAAGCCCGTAAGGAGGAGATTAAAGCCGAGGAAGGTTCCTAAGGTATTATAGAGCAATGAGTTTCCGAGGGCCTTGCGGAAAATAGTAATAATAATGGCTCCCCCAAAAATGTTCCCAAAGAGCCGAAATGCAAGGGATATAATAGAGGCACCTTCACTTAAGAGCTTGAGAGGAAGAAGAGCGAGGCCTATGAGAATATTGAGGGGAAAGAATATCTTAATGGGAACAAAGTATTCCTTCAGATAGGCCGATACGCCGTGTATTTTAATAATCTCCTTTTGAATGAAGAGAAAGGCGACTATGCCGAGAGCGAGTGTGGTATTTAAATCTTTCGTAGGCTCTTCTACATAGGGAATAAGCGCTATCATATTGCAGGTAATAATAAAAATAAACAGAGAGCCTATGAATGAATAATAGCGGTATACAAATGTTCCTACCGATTGTTCAATGAGCTGCTTAAAGCTTTTGACAATTGCTTTTACTATATAGGCACCAAAAGAGTTCGGAATACGCAAACATGAGCGAGCGAGAATAATAAGAGCGAGAAGGACGGCTAAGACAATCCAGGTATTAATGAGAACTGGAGCGCTGACTGCAGCATAAGAATCGGTAATTCCTAGTGGAGCAAGAGGATGCCAGAGCACTTCCTGCTCAAGACCTTTTGTGTCAGCGGGACGCGAAGGTTCTGTTGGTGAAACCATGTTATTCCTTATCGGAAGCAAGTAGGTACAAGACCGTTACTCCAAAGCTTCCAAGAAAGAGTATAAGAGGAAATATGCCCCGTTGCAAGAGATAATAACTAATTGTTGCAAGAAGCGCTGTACGAATAAAACTCAGCGCGGGTGAAAAATGAAGCGCTTTCCCCTGCATACCAAGGGAAAGCGCATATATATAACCGATACAAGGTCCGAGGACAAGGGCTATCATAGGTTAAAACTTCTTTATGCCTTTGTGCTTCAGATAAAGAGAAACAACTGAGCATGATCCGGTAATGACGACAAGGCCACGACGTTCATCGACAGATTTCTTAGCAAGTTCAAATGCTTCTTCAAAATCAGCGCATGCCCGTGCTTTTACTCGCATACTTTTCACATCGTTTGTAACTTTTTCGACGTCCCAGGACTTTTCTTCATGGACTCCAGGAAGTGCCTTCGTGATAGGACAGATAAAGAGGTTGCCCGATATCTTCTTGAAGAAATACCGTATAAGCTTTAAAAACTCTTCATTGTACAAGGTATCTTGAGAGGCAGCCATAATGATAGCAAGTCCTTTAAAGGGATTTTTGTACTGAACTAAACGGATACCTAAGAACACATTTCGTAATGCGTCAAGATTTGATGCGGTATCCAAAATTATCGCAGGGTTTTCCCGCTCGAGCAATTGAAATCTTCCTGGTAATTCACTCAGCTGACCTTTCCAAAAGGTGTCGAGTGTTAAATGAGGATTTTGGGATAACCGTTGCTTTTCTTCGATCGTTGGACGGCCTCGTTTTCCTTTTTGTTTGCTTAACAGCGTATCGGAGGTAATATTAGCATCTTTGTTGACATGAGTCATAAAGAGTTGAGCACAGCGCTCTGCTAATGCAGCGCATCGACCGTGAATCTGTTCATAGGGGTAGTCAAGTGCGGCTACTTTTCTAATAGGCATTGCCCAATGGCCACCTTTTTCTGTCGTGAGTGCTTCCATAGCCTGCAGATTATTTTTAATTTGATCGCTTGAGACAACCCAGGTATTCTTTTTTACGAGTCCCATGATGTCATTGACTTTCTCCAAAAGCGTATCGTCGGTAGTCTTTATATCTGATGGTGTAACGCGAGTAACGGCAGTAACGATAGGTGCACAAATTGAAACAGGGTCCCAGGCACCACCTTCATGCGCTTCAAGGAGAGCAACATCAACATTCTCGTTTACAAAATAGAGAAGAGCCATCATCGTAAGGAGCTCAGTCGTGTGAGCCTTAATATTAAGCGATTCGGCGGTATTTATTACTTCATTTCCGATGTCGGTGAACAGTTTATTAGAAATCATTTCATGATTGATAGAGAAACGCTCATTATACGTAAGAAGATGAGGAGCATAGAAGGCTCCCGTTTTAAGTCCTTCAGATTTTAATAACTTGGTCGTAAGGTGAACTGCTAAACTTTTGCCATTCGTTCCGGCAAAAATGCAAGCCTTTATCTTCTGAGAAGGATTGTCAAACGCTGTATCTAAAGCTTTCATCCGGTCGAGTGTCTTAGTCTCCGAATTGACGAGCCAGTGTGCATCCAAATACTCAACCACTTCACTATAAACGCGAACTTTTGGTTGAGGAGCTCTCTTCGAAGGCGATTGCCTGCTTATATCCAACATGTGTATCTCCGTATCTTAATATGACGTTATTTAATCTGTATTCGAAGTTCCTCTTACAAGTATTAATTCTACTGCAAAATTTTATTTATGTCAAAATATACAATTCACTCGGCGAAATCAATTCAAAAATTGACAAAAAAAGAACGTTTTTGAAAAAATAAAAGCAAATCTCATTTTTTACTTGACCTCGTGTGGATGCTGAGTTTATACTAGGTGCCTGTTAGCAATAAATGCATTTAGTTACATATAGAATTAATTTTTGCCCTCGGCAAAGCCCTACTTAAGGAACAGTTTGGAGAATACTATGCCGCACAAGCCAGGTTTTACTTTGTTCGAATTGATGATAGTTATTGCAATTATAGCGGCCCTTTCAGCGCTCTCAGTGCCAAGTCTTATGAGGTATGCTGCAAAGGCTAAGCGCGCAGAGGCCTATCTCTATCTAAGGACCCTAGCGCATGCTCAAAAGGCATATTTTGTTGAACAGGGGACCTATACAAAAAAAATTGGAGGAACTGATATAGGTGGTCAATTAACTTTAACGGTCGCGGTCAATTAAGTTTAGCGCTTTTATGAAGAATCAGAGTTCATCAATTGCTCCTGGTTATTTTAATATGTTTTCAGTCATAATACTATTAATTTCACTAAGTCTTTTTCTTTTAGCCTTAATCAGCGTAGCTTATGGCTTCACCTTACTTATCTTTGCTGCGCTTCTGAAGCTCGGTTCATTTATATTTATAATTGATGCATGATGTACAAGTCTGTCTATAGCAGCAACTGCCATTGTACTGTCGGGAAAGATCGTATCCCAAGTTCCAAAGGCTTGGTTCGATGTTATGAGAATGCTCTTCGACTCATATCGATCTCCAATTAGTTCAAACAAGACACTTGTTTCTGCTTCATTTTTCTTCACATAGCCAAAGTCATCAAGAATGATCAGATCAAACTTTTCTAGCTTTTCTAAAGCGTCCGAGAGCTTGTTTTCAAGGTACGCCAATTGCAGCTTTTGAACAAGAGCTGTAGTTCGAATAAAGAAGACACGTTTGCCAAGCTCAATAAGCCTTCTGCCAATTGCTGCTGCTAGATGAGTCTTGCCAGTTCCGCTTGGTCCAAAGAGCATGAGATTGCGAGCTTGGGTAACCCATTGAGTGTCTTCTGCAAAAGAGCTTATCTGAGCGCCAGTTATTGAGGTAAGATTTGCAAAGCTGAAGGTATCAAGAGTCTTGTTTAGTGGCATCTTCGCCTCGACTAGATGTCTTTCTATTCGCTTTGAATCTCGTGTTGCGAGCTCCATGTCGCAGAGCGTGCCTAAGTATTGAGGGTAACCCCAACGTTCTTTCACAGCTTGTTTTGAGACATCTTGCCAACAGGAGTTCATAGTGTTTAAGCGCAGTTTTTTTAGTAATAGTGGAACAGTTTCTTTGGTAATCATTCTTGTCCTTTAAAGCCAGGAATTAGCTCATTGAATCGATTAATGTGAATTTCAGGAATAACGATATCAGGTACTTTTGTTGCTTGAGATTTGAACATGCTTTGCAGGCTGCTCAGTTTAAGTTCTGTCCCATGTTTTATGCGATCAAGAATCTCAATCGAAAGCTCCTCTTGGCAATTTTGAATATAGGCTAGATGCAGTATCCCAACGATGAATCGCGCAGCTTCTCGCAGATTCATCGTACTTTTAATATGCTCCCAAATCTTCTTATAGCTCTCTGTAGGCAAAAGATAGTCGCGATATGCGTATCCAGGGAATGCTCCTGGTTTTTTTGCTAGCCACTCAATAACATGTCTATAATCTATATTGTGAGCCCGCTTCCCTTTTTGAGGAATAGGCATACGCGTCAGAGTAATAACATGTGTAGCGCCAAGGTAGCATTCAAGCTTATCATCATACAGCTTGATATGGAGCACCTTACCAATCAGCTTGTTAGGAACAGAATAAATCACTCTCCTAACAACAATCACACTTGACGATGCTACTACCGCAGTGACATCATCATACTCAATTGCTCGACCTTCAGGCAAAGGTCTCAAATGAGCTCGTTCAATAGCAATTTTGCTTGCATTCTTAAGATTGAGCTTTGCTGCCACACCTTTAACAAATGCCCGGTACTGCTCATATGAATCAAAGTTAATACTATCTCTTTTTATGAGCTCACTCTTTAACCGGTCTTTAAAGTGTCTATGAGATGACTCAATAGCTCCATTTTCATGACCTTTTCCTACATTATTACGTGTTGGCCTTACGCTATAATGGGCATAAAGTGCATTCATTCTTAGTGTAAGATCCTCTTGTGCACCATCCACCCGATTTTTAAACACCAATGAAAGATTGTCAGTCCTATGCTCTTCCGGAACTCCCCCAAGATCATGCCAGGCATCCTGAAGCCCTTTAGACATAACCACAAACCGTTCTCCTGTACCCCTAGAAACATCTACAAAGCGATACCCAGAAAACTGCAATCTATAATGAAAGATCTTATGTTCAAAAGGTTCACCAGCTATAGTCACTTTCATTTTTCGATCTTTAAACTTAATCAAGGTGAAATCAGATATTCCAGATTTGCCTGGCTGAGGTTTGGTTTGAGGAAACATTATCTCTTTGCCTTTTCCTTCGAGTAGTTTGTACTTTGCAATCCTTCGCCGGAATGTACGCATCTGTACCTCATTAAATTCGCCCGGATATTCCTCCTGCAGCATCTCAAAAATATGTGAGGCTATGGTGATTCCTCTTTCAAGAAGAGGTATCACAAAAGATTGCATAACCGTTTCAAATCTATCTTCTCGCGTCGGCTTTCCTTCACGTTGCTTTCTCTTTTTGTTTCTCCTTGCATGTGCAATATTACGACCACTGCTTTCCGCGATCCCAGCTTTCAGTGCTGCCATTCTTTTAGGCATACCGTTTTCAATATTTTCCATATAGTCATTTACCTGTTTGTCAGTTATTCTTTTTCCTGGCATGAGTTTCCCTTGGATTTTGTAGTTGAGTTACAAACTTCGTTGGCTTGCTCATGCCATCATACTTTTTAATTTAAAAGCGCTAAAGATAATTGACCATCACCGTTAAAGATAATTGACCGTTTATAAACTGAAGGTCTGAGGTGGAAACCTGAGGGGCCGCATCTTTATAGCTATGGATTTCCGTCAGGAGCAGCAGGAGAGACCCATTTTATAGGGCAGTTAAAGGCGCCAGCTTCTCTTTTGTCAGGAGCCACGATATCTCGTGAGGGCTTTACAATGTATGCGGCTGCCTATATTTATCAGGATATCCCAGATATTCTTTCAATCGACCAGAATAATGAGATCAAGTTGGTCAGTGATGCACTCAGTTAAAATAAGATCTGTTCAAGCGAGTTCTGGGTAAATACGTAGATAATCGCCCCCGTCGAAAGCCAGGGACCGAAGGGAAATTTTACCTGTAGTTTTTTGGTTTTGAGTATGATGAGGATGCCAGCGAGAGTGCCCAGAAAGGCTCCTAAGAAAAGGCTTACCCAAGCACCACTTATGCCGGTAAAAGCACCAATCATAGCAAGGAGATCCAGGTCTCCTTCCCCTAGGCCCTGTACCTTGCGAAATCGATAAAAGAGATAGGCAATAAGCCAAATGATTCCATAGCCACCGATTGTCCCAAGAATACTTGCTGTTAGGGTGAGTGGTAAGTGATGTGTGAGGCATAGCAGAAATGCGACGGGAACCATGCACCAGGTCATGTAGCGCGAGATCAACATCCGTTCAAAGTCTGTTCGAATGGTGACGATGAGTGCAGAAAAGAAGATGCCATAACCTAGCTGGTACTGAGAGTCGATCAGCGTGGCAACCAGGATAGTCACGACGCCTGTCAATAGTTCTATAAATGGATAGAGAATAGAGATAGATTTTTTGCACTTTCGACAGCGTCCCTTTAATAGAATCCATGAAAGGAGTGGAACGAGGTCATACCACGAAAGGGTAGTTTTACAGTGGGGACAGGCAGAGCGGCCTAGAAGGCTTTTCTTGCGGATAAGTCTGTGTCCAACAACATTGAGGAATGAACCCCAGCAGATACCAAGGATAAAAAGGAGAAGGATCGAAATCGTTAGTCCTCGGTTTTTACTTGTTCGATAAGTTGTTCTATGCGCTGTTGTTTTTCAAATTGGGCATCGAAGGCAAAGACAAGCTGTGGGGTATACCGGGCTTGAAGGCCGCTGGCGAGTGCTTTTCTCAGGGAAGGCTTATAGTCGAGCAGTATGTGCTGAACTTTTCTGAAATTCTCTTCGCCCTGAGGGCTATAAAAGTAGATAGTGCAGGTTCCTTTATCGGGCGAGAGCTTTACTCGAGTGATCGAAAAATTGCGTAAAGCGGGATCATCAAGGGATGCTTGCAAAAAAAGCTGTGAAATTTCACGAAACAAGACCGATTCTTTTTGCGCTCGTTTAACGTTCGATACAGAAGAGATCATATTAAGGAGTTCGGTTTGACGCCATGCGTATCCAGTTTTGCTTGATGGCGCGTAGAAGTTTTTTGCGACGTTTTTGGGTAGGTGGCTCAAAATACACTATACGCTTCATATCACGTACTACACCTTCGCGTTCAATTTTTTTCTTTAACTGCTTCAATGCCCTTTCCACATTATCATGGACATTAATTGATATATTAGCTTTTTTACTCATGTTGAGTCCTGTATCCTTTCTCATAAATATGGGGTATGCGTTATGTTCTTAGTATAGCGAATAAATTCTCATTGTCCATAGTTATGAGGATTGGAAAAAGGAGGAGATCTTAAAAAGCCATGAGATCGCCAGTTTTGTTATGAATGATCTGATAAATGCTATCTCATATACATGTATAGTCTGTTGCCTCATTCTAAAGCCCGATTTGAAGTGTTTTGGCAAGTTCCTGAAAAACCTGGTCAAGTAGGATGTCAGGCGATGAGCTGTTTGCTTGCAAGGATTTGCTGATCACTTAACTGTAAGAAGGCATGAAGCTTTTAGGCAAACTTTATTCAAAAAAAAAGTTTTATATATTCATGATATTCATGATTCTACTTGCGCTCACACCTTTCACCAAATTATAGAATCTACTGTGTTGAGAAAAATAGACTATCATTCCAACAACTTAAGGAAGCCTATCTAACACCAAAATTGTCTTATTACCTGCGACGAGGACGTAGATTCTTAGTACGTGCTGCTTGAGGGATTGGTTATACCAGCTAGTTAACTCAATAGCCAGGCATATGCTGCGAGATCCTTGCTGCTTGGTGGCCAAGAGTCTGTGTTGCATTGATTCTTGATTTTAAGAACCATTTCACCAGAATAAAAGCCACATTACAAATAACTGCTGATGATGCCAATGCTTGGGAGAACACCTTGGAATCACCAGATGAGCTGCCTGCATCTATTATGGCACAGAAAGCAAGAAGAGATGATATTGCTACTATTACATCAAAAGGCCAGAATGAGAGCTGCGTTCTAGGATGGATTGTTTTCTGTAAGGCTCTATTTCCTTCCTCTACACGGCAATCTCTCTTTCGAAATTCATTCCACTGTGCAAGCAACTCTTTTATTTGAGGAGAAATGTCTTCTTGCTGACATTCTAATGCTGCGCTTAAGGGTGCTGTGCTGTGAATTTCCCTAGAAGATTGATAGCTCTCAGCGATCGACGATAGAGAAATATGAGGGTTTGCTCCCAAAAATAGTGCAAATCGAGCTAATTCGAGATCAGCTGTTACGAAACCCAAGAAAAGCAGTAGATTGATATCTGTAGGAATAAAATTAGTAGTGGCTTTGCTTAGCAGTAGATCCATAATCGCATGTCTAATTTCTGCAGGCGTTTTGGTAGCATGAGTGTGCATATTCCTCTCATTGGCGAGTCGTGCTTTATCAAGCTCTAAAATCCATTTGGAAATCGCCCTTAATTGTGGTGTTCCTTCAGATAAGAAAATCGGTTCTTTTGCATCGAGCAAATCCATTATTTCTCGATACTGACAAGGAGCATTTCGGCGTAATAGCATAGAGGCTTTGATGTCCTCCATTTGAAGGGCGTTAGCGGTGCAAAGCACAGACGCCAAACCATTGCTACCGTCATTTGTTTCAAATCCTGGCAAGCTCTTGCATGTAATCATGTCGGTTGCTGGTTTATCACTAGTTGCCCGCCACTCGCGAATTAAGGCTGCGAGCCCATCATAGTGATAGTGAATGGCTAATTCTTCTGCTGTGAGTTTGACCGGGGTTTGCAAGCTTCTGTCGGCACCGTGTTCTAGTAATACTTTTATTACCAAAGGATCCATGCCCTCGGTCACAGCCATCATGAGAGGGGTAAGTGACAGGGGACCTCTATCTCGAGCATCAATTTGCGCTCCTTTTGCGAGTGCATCAATAATTTGTCTAGCTGTTTCATCTGGCATCACGTTCTTCGTTGAAAGCGCTGCAAATACTGCTTCATTGAGTTGGCATTGGCTCAAAACACGCGTTTTTTGCATTGCATGTAGTGAGAATGACAAAAGGAAAAAGACAAGCAAATTGAATCTATTCATGAAAAGCTCTCTTGGTTTGGGAGCAGAAAAACTCTGCCCGATTGGTAACAAATTAATCCCAGGCTTTGGTAATTATACTCTTCATTTTTAAGGCAGTCAAAAAGAAGAGCTGCATATTTGCGGCAACCTTATCAAAAATTAGCTGAAAATCATTTCTATGACGACGCCCTGCCAATCGCCGAATACTTACGCGAGGGAACAGAGGTTTTGCATTATTTTAAAAAGTTTAGACCAAAATGTCGTTTGCAGGAGTAGTTCCTTTGCCAATAGTGCATTGGACTTCGCCAAAGGCCATATCCAAGATCTAGTGAACCGCCGTTTTCTATGCCCCAGTGGCTTCTAACCATTTGAAGCTTTTTTTCAGCAAAGTGCTCATCGCTTGTTATATAAAATTTTGTCTTGTGGTTTCCTTTTAGCTCTCGCGTAGATTCAATGCGCACAATGGCTCTAAAGCCTCTTTCCTATGCAAATTACTTGCAATGATGCGGGTTCTTTTTTCGATTCACCATGGCTTTTTTCTAAGGGAGGAGAAGGTGTGTGCGGAACATTCTTAAACCTGTTGAATTTTTCCAAGATAAACAAAGTAAGGGCTTCCTCATACAAATCAGCTTGATTCCTTTTTAAAGCGAAGACATAATCGCAATTTTGTTCTTGAATTTTCGCAGCTTTGAATGCCCATAGCATCCATTGCTACAGTGGTACCTCGTAGTTTCAGACTTTAAAGGTGAGATATGGCACTTTCTGTTGGTATAAAACTAGTCGTAATTCGGTGGGATATGTACTTGCCATGTGAAGAGGCTATGAATCGTTACCACCACCTCGAAAGGGCTTCTCATCATTAGCAAGAACCATTCCGCTAAGCACTTTCGGTCGCACAATATGACTAATTCAACTTTGAAAGCATTCACCGAACTTCTCTGGATCAACAGCTCTGTAAAGCGTCGCAAGGTGTTATCGCTAGGGGTGCCATTTTTGTAGCCCAACCACTTTCTGAAAAGGTAAGATGAGCTTTCTCATAATCTTCAATATGCGAGCCAACCGTTACATCCACTCACTATTGCGCATCACGATAGAAATATTGGCTCTGACCATGTGGTTGAGATCGACTTAGCAGTGGATCTGAAATCATGAAGAAAATTGTTTTTGGTTCTTCCATTATTCTCCGTTAATACTTTGAGGAATCGTTATCTTTTTTTTTAAAATTTATGTAGTTGAGGTCGCTCTGATTTACCCCTTGCGGAATTTGCTTAGGCCTTCAAAATCCTGTACACTTACTATGTTCACTTACAGGAGTTTCATAAAACTATGTCAAAGAAAATTCCCGTCGACGTCAGTTCGTTTAGAACATTGCGAACCGAAAACTACATCTACGTTGATAAAACTGAATATATATATGATCTGATTACTGGTGGCAGACTTTATTTTCTTTCTAGACCTCGCCGTTTTGGAAAGTCTTTACTTGTTTCAACTTTATTGGAGCTCTTTAAGGGCGACCGGGAACTTTTTAAAGAGCTTTGGATTGATACGAGTGCAACTTATACATGGTCAGAACATCCAGTAATTCATCTCGACTTCTCTGCGATGCCAATTGAAAACAGGGCTGAACTTGAAAAGCGCTTAACCTGGGAGATGGAAAAGGTAGCAAAAAACCATGGTTTTTCAGTCCTCGAAGCACCCGACTTAGGATCAAAATTGGAAGCATTACTCTCAACGCTCGCCAAGAAAAATAAAGTTGTTCTTCTTATTGATGAATATGATTATCCGATTATTAATAATATTGAAAACAAAGAAATTGCTTTAGAAATTGTCAAAATATTACGCTCGTTTTATAGCACTATAAAAGCATTGGACGAGCACATTCAATTTTTATTCATTACGGGCGTTACGAAATTTGCTAAGACGTCTATTTTTTCTGGGATGAACAATCTGAACGATATTTCCCTTGATAATCGAGCTGCATGCCTCCTCGGCTATACCCAGGAAGAAATTTACGAATATTTTACCGATGAGTTACAAAGCCTTTCCCAGAGCGAGGAACAGTCGCTCGATACAACTATAGAGCAGCTCAAAGAATGGTATGATGGATACAGATTCTCACAAATGCCTGTGTATGTATATAATCCTCTCTCAGTTCTCTATTGCTTGCATAAGCAAATGTTTGCAAACTACTGGATTGAAACTGGCGCCCCTGCATTCCTCATTTCGCTTCTCAAAAAACATTATGATAAATTAGAAGATTTTAAAGACGTCGAATTAATGTCCATCTCATTCGGTGCCTTTGAAATAGGCGAGGAACCCCTTATTCCAATTTTGTTCCAAGCTGGCTATCTAACTATAGGCCACCATCGCCGCGTTAAAGAAAATAACAAAAATATTGATCTCTACACTCTACGCTATCCCAATCTTGAGGTTGCAGAAGCGTTCAAGAAATTTATGCTCGCGGCTCTTGCTCGTACTTCATACCAAGAGATTAACACACTTATCTCAAAGTTTATCAGCGCCCTGAAAAGGCATGATATGCCAGCATTTTGTTCCACCTTATCAACCGTATTTGCGAATATACCTCACCAATTGCATATTCCGCAAGAGAAATATTATCATTCGCTCTTTCAGCAAATTTGCACTCTCTTACAGATCGAAGCTGAATCTGAGGTGTCAACCGACAAGGGACGAATCGATATGGTTCTACAGACCAAAACTCACGTCTTCATTTTTGAACTGAAATTTAATGAAAGCGCTGAAGCGGCCTTGCACCAAATAGAAGAGCGTAAGTATTACGAAAGGTATTTCTTGACGCACAAGAAAATAATTCTTGTTGGTCTAGCAATTCAGCGATCAAATCAGCATCTTTCGATAGATTGTCAGACAAAAGAGTTGCCACAGCTGACTTCATAAGTCGCTTCAGCAGCGTAAGTTCTCGCGGAATAATCGTATTTTTGCTTCGGACAAACGCTCAGCTATCAGAATAGAAGATTGATGAAAAACTATGCGAGGCAGTTTTCTCGCGGTAAATGGCGCGCCGTAATAAGGAAGTTTTCTTTGTAGAGCTGGCGCACCGCTGTTGGCCAGATATCACAGTTTGCTGAAAAACATTTGCGCCAGACTTGTTTTAAAGGCTCTCTCTCGTTGACTCATGATGTAGTTTTTGATGGCATCTGGATCGACCTGCCCGCCTGTTTCTGCAAAATATCCATCTTTCCACAAGCTATTCCACTTGTCCAGGGATGGAAATGCTTCCCTCAGTCTCGGTGATGGCTATCTTAAAAAGCCGAACAGCCTTATTAAGAATAATATCGGGAGTTAATTGGATTACCATACGTATGTGATCAGGCTGTACATTCAACTCAACTATGCGCCATTCGTTCACGTCTGCGCATTCTAAGAAAAGCTCTTTAACATACTGTAACTACTCATCGCTCAGCGTTTGATGCTTGGGCTTGCATGTTATGTGATAGATGACCCTGTGATTATAAGGTTCATAAAAGTGCATACTCATAATGACTCAGTACTCGTAAATTTTCGTGGCGCGCTTTCAAAGCTGCTCAATATTGAATCCCTGCTGCGAATAGCTTAATACACAAACGTTATCGTTCCCATAATGGTGCCCGATCGATAGACATTGCGTTGTTTTACTGGAGCTTGCCAGAGTACGCCGATGGAGAAATATTCTGATAAGTCATAGTTAAATGCGGTATTGACTATATGAGACTCCCATTTACTGAGACTCTCAGTACGTTCTACCAGGAATCCTGTTTTTTCATACATCGAGCCTTCGGGGATAAATGAACGGCAAACCGTTATTTTATCTTGAGCATGGCTAACGATGCAGTACTCAATCCAGAATGACAGGTTATCTAAGAATCGATAGGCATTCATACCAAAGTTAAAATGCCATGTTGGACCGGGCCTGATAGAAACGTCGGCTGAGTAAGGAAAGATTCCGCTTTCAGCTATGTTTGTTGGCATTCGGAAATTACAATAATCATGACTAAAGAAATAGGAAAAGCCTCCAGCAAACGTTAAATCTATAGTATCTAAAAAGTTTATCGTATAGCCGGCTAGTCCATTGACACTTGGATGCTGGTTGTTACCTATTGGTACTGCAAATGGCTTATACACTGTTGCTTCTCTACTCATAGGGATGCCTACACCTGCTTCTAAAAAGGGCATAAAGAGGACTCGAGGATAGATTTCATCATCTTCGTTAATTATGTAGATATGGCGCCAGAACATAGTTAAAAGTAGGTCATCCATGCCAACTTTATGATAGTTATTAATATCAAGTCCCAACACATCGGCAATCTTTTGGCGTTGGCTCTTGGCCATAATATTTTCAATAACAAATTTCTTACAATCACCATCGAATGATAAGCAGACTATCTGAGTATCGCATGGTGTAAATGGTTGTAAGAGCTCTACGCAATCGCGTGTGCCAGTTGGGTTACATGGTCCTGAGACACCGCCACAAGGGGGGACAAGAGAAGGATCTACAAAGGGTGGAGTTATGCCTACAAATTGAGGCGGCTCAGGGAATGTTTCACCTGCCGTAACTGTTCGCGGGGATGCGGGGCAGGCAATCCCTAATGCTTGGCAGGTAAAGTCTTCAAATGCACGTACCGTTTGGCGTACATCTGCTATGCCCCATCGTGCGCGAAGCCCAATCGCATAGTAACAGCGATCAAGCAAAAGAATTTCGCTTTCAAAGCGTACTCCGTATTTTCTGTAGTCTATCGGTATTGAGTAGAAACCGAACTCTTTGTTTGGATCGGTATAGCGAGGATCATCAAAATACATGGTGCAATCTCCAGGAGGTGGGTTCATTGTAATTCCCAAAGCATCGAAGAGTACAGAGCGTAACTTTGGATCATAAAATAGACCGAGCATATTCCAGCGACCGTTAATATCGCCGATGTTTATCACATCTCGCTCATTATTTCGTGCGCGACATGCTGACTGTCTGTATCCGCTAACACTTATAAAAAAACGATTCTCTAGATAACTATACTGAGAATTCATCAGGTTACCTATTTGCTTGGTCGCTAAATAGGAATACGGATAAACGCTACTAAAAATCGAATACGGGTCGTTCCTCGTTAAATTGGGCGTGCCTGCGAGGGGACAGAAGCTGAGCAAAGCTAAACTTATACTACAAATCTTCAGTCGTGCCATGTAATATTTCCTTTCAATTCTCAAATGCAACAGCTATTTTTATAGCATCTATACCGTTCTTCGTCAACTTATGATAAGCTGTTTTTATAAAATATTTTAGACCTCGAAGGGGCTATTATGCAGTATTGTAGCTATTATCAAGCACATATAACCGAAAAAGATGCATGGTTTTTGGTAGCACTTTTACGGAGCTTTGAACATCTTGCATTTGATAGGACGTTAAGTAAGTCGGAAAGTATTTTTGAGTTTTTTGTTCCGGAAGGACAGGAGCATACATTTTTGGAGCTTATGCATGCCTTAGAGGCCCAGCACGTAGTTACTGGGCTCAAGAAATTACCTAATCGTTTACGTGAAGAATCGCTTTAAGAGAGAACGGCAAGCCGTTTTTGTACTTCGTCCGCAGGCAACATACCAAGGAGATCTTTCATGCTTGGTCCTTGAGGTGTACCTGTAAGGGCAATGCGTAGCAGCGAAAAGCTATCTTTAAGCGGAATGCCTTGTTCTTTGCATAATGATTGTATTCTGCTTGCAGCTTCATGCGGATCAGCAGGAAGGTTCTTCAAGGCAGATTTGAAAAATGATCGATAGTGATCAACCTTATACTGTGCTAAGAGGCCAGGATCAACCTCTGGTTGCCGGAGGATAAACTGTAAACGCTTGCCAGCATCTTTGAGCGTAATAAGCTCAGGTTGAACAGCGCGCAATACCTTGATAAGCTCAGCGTCAGAAATACTTTCAAATGCTGGGTCTTCTTCAAGTAAGAAGGGACGTACGAGCTGAGCAAGCTCTGCTGTATCGTAGTGCATAATCCACTGATGATTTACCCAGCGAAGCTTTTCAAGGTCGTATCGAATTTGGCCGGTTGATGAGAGATGCTCGAAATTAAAGAGATGAATAAGTTTGTTCATATCCATAATTTCTTCGGTGACCGAATGACCAATAATGGCAAGATAGTTTACGAGGGCTTCAGGTAGGAATCCACCGTTACGTAAATCAGTTAAAGAAAAACCGAAGTCCCGTTTTGAGAGCTTTTTTCCTTCCGCATTACCGATAATTGGTAAATGCCAAAATACTGGTATCTCAACGTTAAAGGCATGATACATAGCAACTTGTACTGCGGTATTTGTTAAATGGTCTTCTCCTCTAAATACGTGGGTAATCTTCATGACCATATCATCGACAAAGTTAGCAAACATAAACGTAAAACTGCCATCTTGGCGGGTAAGAGGCGCATCAGAAAAATGTTTTAAATCAAAATGCATCATTTTATGAGCAAGGTCATAAAAGGTAACCGACTCGTCATAATTGAGCTTAAATCGCCAAATGAACGGTACATGTTCAGCTAAGCGCTCAGCTATGTCAGCGGGGGAAAGTGCTAAGCAGGCGCGATCATAGCGTGGTGGTTGCTTAAGCGCAAGCTGCCGCTGACGTTTCCTTTCAAGTTCTTCGGCAGTGCAAAAGCAGCGATAGATCTGATTCTTTTCTTTGCAGATTTCTAAGTAATGAGTGTAAATCGCGCTTCGTTCTGATTGATAATACGGAGCATCTTTACCTCCCTTGCGCGGACCCTCGTCATACTCGAGATGAAGCCATGCAAGGTCGTTCATAATCTGAATGCCTTCCGGATCAATGAGCCTTTGCTGATCGGTATCTTCTATACGGAGAATAAAAGTACCTTCTGTTTGACGAGCAAATAAAAAGTTAAGCAGAGCAGCTCTTACATTGCCTAAATGCATAAAACCTGTAGGAGATGGTGCAAAACGAACGCGTATAATACTCATAGGTAGCATATATAGTTAAGGGTTAACTCATCCTCTTCAGAATAGCATAAGATTTGCATGAGCGCTATTGATCTTCAAAAGGACCACGTGATCTATGGTTTCGCAGTAAAAGCAAAAGAGAACGGCGTGTGTCGCCTTATTCGGTCAAAGAATTCCGATAAGAATGATCTGGGGTGGCGATTGACAGCTGGTCTGCCGCTTACTAGACTGAGATTAACTAGAGAGTTTATAAATTAAGGATATTAAAAAAATGAATAAAATTGTTCTCTGTATTATTTTACCACTCGCGTTTACGTTGCAAGCAAAAAAGGATTCAGTTTTTGATGCTCTTGAAAGACGAGATCTCAAAGCAGTTCGTCACGCTCTTTGGCGCATTAAAGTAACTGAAGAGGATCTTGTTGAGTTTAGAGCGTATGCAGAAGATCTTAAGAAACAGTATGAAACCCAGAATTCGGTTTTCAAAAGCTTACCAGACCTAACACGCACGATTATTGGTGCTGCTCTCTGTTTGGGAGGACTTTGTTGCGCGGGCTTTGTCTTTCCTATGCTCTATAAAGACGAGCAAGATCCGAGCATCATGGCAAACTTTCGGAAAGCGAATTATGGAGTGGCTTCAGCTATTTGCCTTGCAGGTGCCTATTGGATGCGTCAAGGGCTAGCATGTCGCGATGCCCAATCGAGGGTTAATGAAATGCAAGACATAGTGAAATACATTGAAACATTCTCACTAACGCCGAAAGCTGAAGATACTTCTAATAAATCTTATAAAGCATAAGGATAGCTGATGAAAAAAAGTATATGTCTGGTTATAGTACTGTTTGGCTTCATCAACGCTAAGCCAAGTCGATTTGCTTTCAAGCAGATGGTTGAGGCCATTGAATCATTAGATCGCAATGCAGTTGAGAACCTTATGAATTATCATAAATTTCAGAAGGAGCCTGAGTTAATGAAACGATTACTACTCTGTGCTCACGATGTAATGAATGAGAAAAAGGTTCAGAATAATGGATGTTTTTTAGATCTTCTGAGTCTAACGTTAGGTGGAGGTGGGGTACTTGTTTCAGCTGTGATGTTGCTTGAAAGACGATCATGGCATGAAAAGCTCTGGAGTACGAAGCTTGGCAGTGCTGCTCTGTTAGCAATGAGTCTTTATTTGAGCAAAAGAGGAATCGTAGGTGAGAGTGTAAAAAAGTGCTTGAGTGATGCACAAGAAATTATTGATTATTTGAAGAAAGTCCAAAAAGGAGAAATTGAGGTACCTGCAGAAGTGAGTGAGACCGATGCTTCGCGAATAGAGAATGTGGAAGCTTGTGATGAAAGGATACTCGATGAATAAATTTGTGATGGCTTTGATTCTGTTGCTGTCAGTGAATACTGCTCTTGATGCAAAGAAAAAAGAAGTTTTTGATAGCATAGAACAACTGAGCCTTGATAAAGTTCGGCATGATATGAGGCGTATTGACGTGAGTAAGACGGCTCTTGATCAATTTATTGGATTTACAAGAGAAATTATTAGAGACTACAAAGAGGAAATGCAATCGATCTTTAAAAGCAAAGAAGATTTAGTACTGTGCATAGTTGGATGTATAGCAAGCTTGGCTGGTTTTACAGCCGTCGGGGTGGGTACTATGCTATCAATTAGCAATGCAGATCCTCGAATGCTTTGCTTAGCAATAGCTGGTTCTGGAGTAGCCATGCGAGGTTCTTATGCGGTTACTCAAGGATTAGCCTGCAAAGGGGCCTGGACGAAAATGAAGAAGGCGCAAGAGATCCTGAGTTATCTTGAAGGTTTTGGTAAATGTGACCAGTCTGTTGAAGAGAAAGAAGTTGAAAAGAATAAAGAGGCAGCACGCTGAATTGTTTTTTAGGGCAACACTTGATCTCTCTGTTCTGTGATGGGTGGAGCAACTGGAAGAAAAACACTTTCAGTGCCTATTTTCTAGAAGGGTCGTCTGTCTCGTTCATATCCCAAAAGAAACAATGCGAGGGTGAGACAGTTTCTGTGCCTCAAAGTTCACGACTCGAGCATTTAGGTAAAGCTGAGTTGGTGATTACTCTTATCAGTGAGCTAAGAAGAAACTCGTATCTCTTGTCTGTGAACAGTAGCCTTGCTCACGCTCAAATAGATTGGTATGAAGAGTGTTTCTCAGGGATGATCAGTTTAAATCAAGCAATTGAATTTCTGTTTTGAAGAGGCTGAATTTGCCTTAAGACAAGTGTGAGGGGGATTTTCTATTTTTTTACCGACATTTAATGTGACGTAGTAATCGGAATCGATACATAAACCTAGGTGGAATATGCTAGCTAGGGGCTCACTCATGTTTTGCAAAGAGCATAAGATTTGCATGAGCGCTATCGATCTTCAGAAACAGACGCCTTTCCTCAAATGATTCAAGCGATCTGCGCTTGCTGTTGACAGATATACTGTTGCTCAATAGACTGAAACTAAGTGTATAGTGTTTACAATCAAGGATTAAAAGATGAACAAGAAATTTCTTAGTATGATTTTGCCCTTTGCGTTTTTGGCGCAAGCAAATCAAGATTCAGTTTTTGAGGCACTTGAAAACCGAAATCTCAAAGAAGTCCGCCATAATATTTGGCGAACTAAAATAAATGTAAATAAGCTTAATGAGTATATAGCGTTTACGAAAGATCTTATTAGATATCACGAAGAACAGAGCTCGGTATTAAAAAGTTTCCCAGACTTGGCAAAGACAATCGCTGGTGTTGGCATCTGCCTAGGAGGACTTTTTTGTGGAGGCTTTGTGTTTCCCAGCCTCTATGAACAAGAAACCGACGAGGTTATAATCTCTCGTTTTCGAAAGACGAATTATGGAGTGACTTCGGTTCTATGCCTTGCAGGCGCTTATTTGGTGACTCGCGGACTGGCATGCCCGCATGCACGATCCAAGGTTAAGGAGGCTCAAGAAATATTGAAGTATCTTGAAACTTTGTTATCAGAACGTTCTTCCTCAAGTGATTCTAGCAATGCGAAAGCTGCTTAACAGTTGCGGGTTTACATGTGAAGTTTATTTTAAAATATAAGGATCGCTGATGAAAAAAAGTATATGTCTGATTTTAGTACTGTTTGGCGTCATCAATGCTAAACCAAGCCGGTTTGCTTTGAAGCAGGTGGTTTGCGCTATTGAGTCATTGGATGGTAGAGCCGTTACTGATCTTGTAAATAAATACGAATTTCAGAAGGAACCTGATTTGTTGGAACGATTGGTACTCTGTGCTCACGATGTAATGGATGAGCAAAAAGGGCTTATTTCACTCGGTGCCAGCTCTTTAGATGTTCTTAGTCTTGTTGCAGGTATTGGTGGGGCGCTTTTCTCGGTTCCTCTGATCTGTAGCAGTTGGTTTGGCCTTGATATTGAATTGAATGAATCTGGAATGAAGCTAGGTGGCACTGCATTGTTAGCGCTTAGTCTTTATTTGTGCAAAAGAGGAATCTTTTGTGATGCAGCGAAAAAGCGCTTTAGTAATGCACAAGAGATATTCGAGTATTTGAAGAAAGTCCAAAAGGGACAAATTGAGGTACCCGCAGAAGTAGTTGAAACTGAAGGAGCTCGCATACAGAATGTGGAGCATGCTTGAGATGAAAGGATATTCGATGAATAAATCTATGATTGCGTTGCTCCTGTTACTGCCATGTGGTACTTATCTTGAGGCAACGAAAAAAGATGTCTTTGATAGCATTGAAGAACTGCGGCTTGATAAGGTTCGACATTATATGAGGCATAGTGAGGATATGAAGAATAGTAAAGTAAGTGAAGAAGATCTGGCTCAGTTTATTGGATTTACCAAGGAAATTATGAGAGATTGCAAAGAGGAGATGCAGTCGGTCTTTAAAAGTAATGCAGATTTACGTCGGCTGGTATTTGCAAGCTTGGGAGGCTTAGTAGGTGTTGCGATTTCTATCGCTAGTTTAATTACTTTAGTAATGCAGCCAGATAGGAGAATAGTTGGTGTTGGGGCATTTGGTACACTCGTGGGTACATTGGGCACTCGTCGAGCAATTCTGGCACTAACTTGTCCGCATGCACGATTAAAATTGCAGAAAGCTCAAAAAATACTGAGTTACATTGAAGGTTTCGGCAAGTATGAGCAGCCTGGTGAAGAGGAAAAGGCAAAAAGCCCCTCAGTGGGAGCAACACCCTCGTCCTAAGTTTGGGTTTGGTCATTTAATGGTTTGACATGGTATCCGCCCGTTCTGCGGGGCTGATTCGTTTGTAAGCTCTAGAAGAAAGAGCTGTGACTCTGCCAACCTTTTGAAGTATCAAAGGCTTCAAAAAGAGAAAAACGCTGCTCGTGTACCTTTGAGGGTCGTTACTACGTGTAGTAGTCGGGAGAATATGATTACTTGATTTCTGATGCTCGCTGTTTCTCGACCACTTGTGATTGGTGAATAATTTGGTTAATCTGTAAAGAACAATATAGTTCAGTAATTGATTTTATACCTAGAGAATTTACTATGTTAAGAAAACTACTATTACATTTTTTGAGTGTCATTATTAGCGTGACACTTCTTTTTGGAAATGACGATCCACTGAAGGAAATTGCAAGAAATCGAGCTGCTTCGCGGCGAGCTGCGTCTCTTCCACAACCTGTCGCGCCGCTTGAACAAATTGCTGAGCGCAGAGCATTGCGAAAAGCTGACCCTCCGCAAAAGCCGAAGCCCACTCGGGAAATCCCACCTATCGATGCTATTTGTGCAAGAAAAAAGATACGAGAAGCAAAAGTAATTATTGAGAATATCAAATCCAATTCGTCAGCAAAAGAGGTTATTGCGAAAGCAAAAGAAGAGGAAGTTAAACAACAAGAACAAAAAGTTCGAGAGCAGAATACCCTTCTCGGTTCATATCGTGATATTGGTCTATATAAAAAAGATCTCTATCAAGTTCCCTTACTTGGTGCAGAAATCTATGCTGATGTTCTCTTCTATAATGAGCTTATTAAGCGCAGAAAAAAAGTTATCTGTGAAAAGTTAATTGAAGATCCAAGGGGATTAATTGAAAAGCTTGAGCAAGTTAACGAGAAAGAGAAAGAATGGGAAAAACAGTTAGATGAAGCAAATGCTTTTGGTAAAGCACTGCTCAATAATGAGAATGCGAGGAATATATTCTTGCATCCATTAAGACAATATGTCGTAGAGAACCATGTGCTTTTTGGTTTTTCTCCCGTAAATAAACTATCACTTATTCCCGTTCTTTTGAGATGGCTCAGTCAAAAGGGTCTTGATTTTGCTCGAAAGAAGCTCATTGAAAAAGATAGGCTTATGGAGGATACACCTGGAGATCCAATGTCAATAAGTTACAGCCTTTTTTCTGCATATAAGCAGAAGGAAGATGGTACCCTTGAACGAGTAGAAGATCCTCCTATCTCCCTCTCTATGATAGTAACAGGTGCCGTAGGATTAATTAAATTCATCTCAAATCCAGGTGTCTCCTTATTGACTTCTGATAGTTCAGCTGAAGATTCGCCGAAAAAAGGTTTGTTTTCCTTAGAGTCATTAAATGATAGGCATAATTTACACATACCCCGCTTTTTCTTTTCTTCTAAAGGTAAGCTTTTGATTGAATATCTCACATTGAGCTATGTTGCTCTCTATTTTGATGAGCTTACAACTGATATATGGGCAGACTTTGTGTGCAAGAACCGTATTAAGTTGTTAGGGAAATTGAAAGCATATGTAAAAGCCCTTGATGTAGAAGGAAAAGAAGACGATTTAATTGAAGCTGAAGCAAAATTGAGAAAGTTTGTAGATAAGGGTCATCAACCACAAGGCTTTATGCCGACTACGCTCTATGGCCAATGGTCAAGAGCTTCTGTTCTTGGTGGATTATCTTTTAAATACAATAGTGTTCGATTTCTAAGCTATCTTTTGGCTGTAAAAGGCTATATGCATGAAGAACTTCCTGCACCGCTACGTAATATGTGCCTTGGCTATCTTGGTTTGGGTTGCTGTTATGAGGGCTCAAAAGGTCTGGCAAGTCGAATGCTCCCTTTATGGGCAAGAGCTACCTGCGCAGCAGGATTTATGGGAATCCTTGGATACGGACTCTATTCACTTTACAACTTGAAAAAAACGTATCTAGGGTGAATGTAAGAGTACGGGGAAGTTAGCAAGGAATTGAGCAAGGTTTTTGAATAAGGAATATAATTTAGCTCTTGGGAGATACAATGAGAGGAATGGGTAAATTAGTGGCAGTAGTGACTTTGTTGCTGAGTGCCTGTGCGAACAGTAAAACGATGAATCACGCGAAAGCTGATGGCGTTCAGATTGTCGCGCAAATACCCTGCGTCTTAAGTTTTGCTCCATCCCAAAGAGCTCATTATTTAGAAGATCGAAAAAAGGGAGCTGCGGAAGCTGAGCGCGAACACTCGGATTGGATATCTCAGGAGGGATATGCATAAAAAGTTTTTAAGTGGGCCGCAGGTGCCTATGCTCTCGCACACTATTTGGTATCTCTTCCTTAGATGGTGAGAGTTTCCTCATGAGGTGCGTGTAGAAAGCAAATGCTTGATTAAGATATATAATTAATTTTAACTCTTAGGAGACAAAATGATAAAGATACGTAAAGTAGTGGTCATAGCGATAGTAGCGCTGTGTGCTACTGCAAATATTGAAGCGATGCGCCTTGTAAATGGGCTGCGAGCAGCAGCGCAAAATGCAGGAGCTCTAGCAGATAGTGATGCTGCCAGGAAGACCTTTAAATTTGTAAAAAAGATGGGCGACGAGATTAGCGATGGTATGGATAGGCGTGCTCTGGCAGCAAGGGTTGAGCATCAAAGACAGTTAGATGAGTGTGATGCTCATATATCTGGGTGGAAAGCTGGCACTACATCACAAGCAGAAAAAGATGCTTGGCTAGCTAAAAAAATGAGATTAATGACTGAAGGAGAGGAAGAGCAGAAGAAGCTTCGCGAACTTGGGCATACGGTGGTCTCTAATGCGGTTAATATTGGAACGACGGTGTTAAAAGGCTATGCTGAGGAAGAGGCAAAAAGAGCTGAGCGAGAGCATGAGGAAAATATCGAAAATACGAAGGGGTTTTGGCAATCTGATGCTGCTGCTAAGTCAGCAAAAGAGTCTGCGACAGCAACTGCTAAAGAATGGATTGGATTTGTCAGTAGCGATCCTCATAAAAAGTTAGGATTCCTTTTTGCAGCTGTTGCCGTTGTCTATGCTGTAGCACATGGCTCAGCATATATAGCTGAGGCATTGAAAATCCCATCATTGGCTCAAGAGACTTCATTACTTTCAATTACTGAGCGTCTAAAGAACTGGATTGCCGGGACCACTCCTCCAGAATCAGCTCTTTCCGATGTTGTACTTGAACCTACATTAGCGGAGCGAGTGCAAGAGATTTCCCAATCACTGAGTCTTACTGTCCAAAATGGTGCATTCTTACCTAATCTATTGTTCTGGGGCCCTCCAGGGACCGGTAAAACGATGATCGCATTAAGAATGGCACGAAGCTGTGGGCTTCATTATATCTATTTCTCTGCATCTATGCTTGACCAATATCCTGTAGAGGAAGCTATTAAGCAATTGACTCAGCTCTTTACCTTTGCACAAAATAGCCCTCAGAAACTTATGATTGTTGTTGATGAAGCAGAAGTACTCTTTGCAGATCGTGGTAAGAATCTGACTGATAAGACACGTAAGCTTCTTACGCATCTTCTTACGTTTACTGGTACAGAAAGTCGTAATTATATGATGGTTCTCTTGACGAACCGTCCAGAAGATTTAGACGAAGCAGTCTTGAGTCGTTGTGACCAACGAATAGAGATCGGAACTCCAGCTCCTGAGCAAAGACGATCAATACTTGATATGTACATTAATAAGTACTTGTTCAATGCAAGTCAGCTGCAACCAAGTAAACCATTCTGGTCCGGTTGGTTCAGTCCTGAAGAAGAGATGAAGCAAGTAACGATCGCAGAAGATGTCTTTACACCTGAAGAAATTGATAGTATTTCAGCGAAACTCAATGGCTTTGTAGGTCGAGATATTTCGAAGCTTGTTCTCCAAATTCTTACAAGTACCTATGCAACGGAAGAGTGTAAGGTGACCAAGGAGATTGTAGATCGAGTTGTTACTACGAAGATTCGTGAAAAATCTGCCCAAAAAGAAGGATTTAAGCGAACAGTTCATGGAAGTGCAGCAGCGGTTGCGTAACCTCGAAGAAAGACGAACCGCCAGGGAAACCTGGCGGTTTTTTTTAGCGAAAAATTGGTCGTGACAAAAGAATTTCACAAAACTTTTGACAGAAGGTGTTCTCCTTTGCTATGGTAACGGGGCCGTATAATTATGAAAAAGGTGGAGGCCCATGAATAAATGTTTAAAGATTACGCTCACAGTCGAGATAAAAGAAGGTTTTTTGCAAAATACGATACAGAAGAATGCCCGCACGTATGAACTTGAGGGTATGGTGCAACCAATTGCCGATGATAAAGTAAAGATTATTGTCTGCGGTGAAAAAGAGCAGGTTGACCACTTTGTAGATGCGATACATAAAGAATCTACTGCAGCAAGAATAAAAGATATCGAAATAGAGCCGTATGTAAAAGATAAAGATTATCGAGGAGTCTTTCGAGTTATCGAATGATATCAACTGAGCAAAATTGGTGTATACTTGTGTGTATTAACAAAATAATAAGCACAAGGTATGTGACATGCGCATTAGAACGATTTTGCTTTTCATTCCTCTCTTTGTGTATACTGAACTGCTCAGTGAGTCTTGGATATTTACGAAAGCAAAAATCCAAGGTGCACTTGTTGGTAAAGATCGGTTCTTGCAATACTATCTGATTTCTCCGGGTGATGTTTTCGACGAAGCAAAGCACAAACATTCGGTGCATACAATAGAAGATGAGCTCAAGCGTGAAGGGTACCTCCATGCTACGGTGATCGATACTGTTACGTATGATGAGCCGAGTCAAACTGTTAAAGTGAGTTTGCGCCTTTCGCCGGGAACAAGTTTTACTACAGGTCAGGTTGCTCTTGAACTGAGTCCGGATGATCCACTTTTACGAGCACATCTTCAAAAAAAACTTGCACAGCATTTAGTAAAGCGTACGTTTACTCAAGATGCACTTAATCGCGAAGCTGAGATGCTCGTGGCGGAGCTTAGAAAGTCTGGATATGTTCATCCTTCTTTGAGCCTGAGCACCAAGCTAGATGACCTTCATGGAACGGTTGCAGTTACCTTTTCGCTGAAATTGCCTGCAAAGAAGGAGATTCAGTTCGTGGGAAATGAATTTTATAGTGATGAGTTTCTCTCAGAGCAATTGCGGATATTAGAAGCACATGAGTTACCGCCAGACATGCTTGCAGATGAACTAGTGTTGCTGTATAAGCGTAAGGGGTTCTTTGAAGCACGAGTGACCTGGAAAGCTCAGCCGGGTGAACTTATTTTTACTCTCGTTGAAGGTCCTCGTAGTAGTATAGAACGAGTGACCATTGCGCCTCAGATGAGCCTTCCTCTGCTCGAGGGATTCACTCATTCATTCTACGATGAAGCACTGCTTGTTCAGGCAAGGATCGATTCTGTTGCTGATCTTGCACAGCAAGGGTATTGGGATGCGGAGATTATCCAAAAAGAACCGCTACGTTTGGGCACTACGGAGTATGAATTGCGGTTTGAGGTTTGTCTGGGACAGCAAAGAACGATCCGAGCTGTAGAGATAGAAGGCTATCCTGAGTTGGCCAATGAGGCACTCTTTAAGCCATGGCAGGGTGAGGTGAAGACTTTGAGCCCACAAGCGGTGGATGAACAGAGAACCTGGCTTTTACAGTATATACGACGTTGTGGCTTTTTATATGCGACTGTTTCTTTTACGATAGAAGATGAGCTGTTACGCTGGCATATAGATACGCATGGAGGACAAGTGCGTTTTGGAGATACCACTGTTGTAGGACTGAGCCATATGCGTCCTGAAATCGTACTTCGGGAACTTCAGTATTGTGCGGGTGATATCTGGAGTAGAGAAAAGTTGGAATTGACCGCTGCTCGTCTTAAGTCACTATGTATGTTCGAGTCGGTTTCACTAGCTCCTACTCAGGTGGGAGAAGGAGTCTTGCCTGTGCGTATAACCTGTATTGAGGATGACCCCTATGAAATTCGTACACGACTAGGATTCCAGTTTGTAAGTAAAAGCTTTACGCATATAACATGGTCTACCTATACTATTGGTGGTTCCTTTGTCTGGAAGAATCCCACAGGGATGGCTGACCGTTTATTTCTTGATGCAGATCTTACGCGTTATACGCGCAACCTATCGGCAGCATACGAAGTACCCTGGTTAGGGTCCTTACCTATAAGAACCTTATGTAAGGTCTACAGTGATCGGTTTGATCAGCCCTTGTTAAGTACCAGTCATCAATTGTATAAAGAAGCTCACGATGGCTGTTCGGTAACATTTAAGTATGATCATGGGTGGTGGCAAAGTTGTGTGCGAACGGGATTCGAGTTTGATAAGCTCTATGGTATTTCCCGAGAACTTGCTGAAGTCATTCAGTTTGAGCCTCGCTTAGTAAATAGGCTTACTCCCTATCTTTATATTGAGCCAACTATTACCTTTGAGCAGATCGATAACAAAATCGATCCCTGCCGCGGTATCTTCACCTCTCTTTCATTAAAGGCAATGGTACCACCAGGATTATCGGATGGCTGGTTTGTTCGTGCATTGGTTAAGCAGTCGATGTACTATCCTTTGTATCCATCTGTGATAGGTGCATTTCAGTGGCAGGTAGGGCATATATTTAATCCCTGTTTTAAAACGCTCTTGCCTACGGAACGCTTTTATTTAGGTGGAGCCTGTTCTCTGCGTGGCTATGAGCCGAATATGGCTCCCCCCTTAAATGATTTTAAGTGTGATGACATTTGTTTCTGGGTGCCTGTTGGCGGTAAATCGATGGTTAATATTAATGCTGAGGTTCGTTTTCCCCTGTATAAGCGATTAAGTGGGGTGGTATTTACCGATATGGGTGTTCTCTCACAAAATAGCTTTGCCGATATTGCTGCTCATAAATGGCTCGGCGCAACCGGCTTTGGGCTGAGAATAGCTACGCCCCTCGGTCCCATCAGATTCGATATTGGGTGGAAGTGGAGAAAGCGAGTTCCCCAAGATAAATCATATGCATGGTTCTTAACCCTTGGCCAAGCATTCTAGAGATCATCTACTATTTTGCTTTCATGCAGGATGCTCAAGAACTGCTCCCTGCGTTGGAGCGTCCGCTCAATGAGTGCTTCTACACGTTCTGGATCGCGGTCTATCAAGTCGGACCAGATGTAGGAAAGTTTTTTCCGGTCTAGTCGTTGTACGGCCCGTACGGTCGACGCCCAGAAGACTCGTTCCTTGAGCTTTACGTCATGAGAGAGAAAGCTTATGCCTTGATTATCTATGAGTACCAAGCGAAACTTTTTTTTATCTTTATCTATGAGCTGATTTCCGCGGTGATCATCCCACTGATTAAAGAGAAAATAGAATACATTCATATCACTGCGGTCCTTTCTGCTCGCTTTCTGTAACAAAGAGTGGTATTTGGCAAGATCCACCGAACAGTCGACATAGAATTGTAAACTTCCCTTTGTTCCATTAATGTCTCTTAGAACTGTTGGCGGAACGAGTCTGAGATTCAGTACCTTGGCTGCCTTATAGGCAGCAACTTCCCCATAGCAAGCATTCTCTTTTTTAAGCACTGCTAATAATCCGCTCTCGAGTGTGGCAATTTTGATTGGATGCATTCCCGAGGGTTTCTTATTCTGCTGCTTTAAGAATGCATGAATACTGCTTGCATTAATGACTGATTCAGTTCGTAATCGGTCTTCGATTTCTTCGAACGAAAGGTCTTCGTTCCATCGAGGTTGAGTTTCGATATATCCATTCAAGGTATAGGTCATCAGTGTAAAGAGCGTAACAAGTGCTTTCATCGTATCTCCTTAGGTAAGGTTCGCAAAGCTATATATAATAATTGTAAAGTTAATGCTTGTTAAATTGCAATAATTTGCTAAATAAGATTTTCTGTGATTCGATGAGCATCAAGTTTAATGCGATAGGATGCTATTTTGAGTGCAGAAGCTAATTTGAGAACTAGGTTTGGTACTCTTCTTCTGTTATTCTGTATATGAGATGAGAACTTATGAAGGATTATAGAATGCGTAAGAACACTTTAAAGTTGCCTCTTGGGGTGAGCGATTATAAAAAAATTATTGAAGGCGATTTTTTTTATATCGATAAACACTGTTGATTCAGGAACTCTGGTGAGCTGCCGGTGAAGTCATTCTTATGCCTCGGCCACGACGGTTCGGGAAAACACTGAACTTATCGATGCTTAGGTATTTTTTTGAGAAAAATACTACCACAACTGAGCATCTGTTTACGGGAACGAAGATCTGGCAGAATCCGTTCTATCGGGATCTGCAGGGACAACTTCCGGTTATAGTTTTAAGTTTTAAAGATTGCCAAGAGTCTACCTATAGTTCTGCTTTGGAATATTTATCGATTATCATTGCAAAAGAATTTAAAAGGCATAAATCTTTACTCTTGCATGATGAGATCGATGAGGACGAGAAAAGTCAATTTCGTACCATACTTAAACGCAAGGCTTCTGCAGCTGAGCTGGGGACAAGTTTGCAACTTTTAACGGAACTGCTTTCCCGTGCCACGGGAAGCAAATGCATTGTACTGATAGATGAATATGATACGCCAATTCAGGCTGCCAATGAATATGGATATTATAAGGAAATGGTTTGCTTTATGAGCACATTGCTTACATCGGTTCTTAAAGATAATGAATATCTTGAACGTGGTTTTTTAACGGGGATCTTGCGAACTGCAAAAGAAGGAATCTTCTCTGGACTGAATAATTTGAATGTCTTTTCTCTTTTGAGAGATGATTTGGCAGATAAGTTTGGCTTTACCGTTGAGGAGACCGATATGTTGCTTGAACAGGCAGGCTTACAAGCTCAGAGAGATTCGATTAAGGCTTGGTATAATAGCTATCGATGTGGATCGGTATCATTATACAATCCTTGGTCCTTATTAAAATGCGTTGATGAACGCGGTGTGTGTAAGCCTTATTGGGTTAATACTAGTGATAATGGGCTGATTAAAAAACTCATAGCCTATTGCGATACAGCTATTAAGTCAGACTTAGAAGCGCTATTAACTGGTGGAGTTGTTTCGCGAGAAATTAAAGAAGCATTTGCGTTTTCCCAGATGGAAAGTAACTCAGACATTCTCTGGAGCCTTCTATTCTTCTCAGGGTATGTTACCTATAAGGAGCATAACGTCGCAGATGGTAAAGACATCTGTTTGCTGACGTTGCCAAACAGAGAAATCTACCATGTCTATAATGATCTTATACAGTCTCTTTTTAAAGAGGCATTAGGCGAGTCAAAAATTCACGCTTTGATCCGTGCTTTGCTCGAGGGAGATGTTGAGGTCTTTTCAGAGCTTCTTGAAGAATGCATTACCACAATGATGAGTATGTATGACACTACGAAGCACGAGCCTGAAAAGAGCTATCACCTGTTTGTCTTAGGACTGCTTGCTACGTTCGCGGGGACTTATGAGGTTACCTCCAATCGAGAAAGCGGGTATGATAGATATGATATCATGATTATTCCTCATGACATAACAAAAACAGGTATTATTATTGAATTCAAAAAAGCCGCTACGGGCGAGGAGCTTATTCTTAAGGATGCAGCCGACAAAGCGCTTGAACAAATACATGAAAAGAAGTACCAAACGGCTTTAAATTCACGGGGCATGACCTCTGTTATTGCCTATGGTATAGCTCTTAGTGGTAAGGCTCTGCATATCGTAAGGGAACGTTTATAACAATCCTCGTTTTAAAAAATCTGGCTCAAGTGCGCTCGCCCTGACCGACAAACTTCTTGTGTCATTTTTCTTTACCCGTAACAGTTTTGATAACTTCACTGATTGTAGAGACGGTAGTGCATACTTCGCTCATAAAGTCATCTGAAGTTTCAAGATCGGGCTGTGTTTCCTTATGAGCAGATTGGCTCAGGACCTTGCAGATGTTCTGCCAGACTTCAAAGAAAGCTGTGTGTTCTTGGCATGCTGCCTTTAATTCCTTGTATAACTTTTTCTGTTGGTGGTTTGCAATGAGCTGCATTTCTTCACTCAGCTCTCTTAACTCGGACGCTTCAAAGAGCCTTCTTAAATTGCTGGTCAGTGCGTCTACTTCTGCTGTTTGGGTGAGGGTGGTGTAGAAAGCTTCAAGATCTCTTGTGGTAGAGGACTTTGTTTCAAGAATCCCCTGAATAGTTTTCATGGCAAGTTGAGCTCTCTCATCTTTTACCGATACTAATTTGCTGTGAATTAATTTTCCGATGATCCCGACAATGCATATCGTAGCAAAAGCTTTAAATTTAGTTTGCATAGCCGCTGCTTGCTCTTTGCGTTTGATTTCTAGGCGTGCTTTATCAATATCTTCGAGCTGCCTGACAACTCTTGCAAATTGCACTCTGCTTTGATAAGCCCCAGTATTGGGGGCGAATTGTTTGAGTATCGGAGAAAAATCGATGTGCTCGATTTCCTCCTTGGTCTCCCAAGTATATGATTTGCGAACGATGTCCAGAGGGGTGAGTCCTTGGCGGTTTTTCTTCTCTATGTCGGCGTTTGCTCGAGCTAAAATGCTCATTATCAAGATCTGAGTCATAGGAATCTGAATATGATTGGCAGCTAAATGGAGGGCTGTATCGTCTTCTGGTGTTGTTAAATTGATATCAGCGTTTCCTTCCACTAACTCTATGGCTTTTTCAATTTGATTATTAAGGATAGCCCGATGCAAAGGCGTGTAACCCTCTCCGTCTCGCTCATTTGCATTTGCACCATGTTGTAAGAGTATCAGTACGGATGAAGGAGTTGATTCCCTTCGAGAACCAGCTGCTACCGCTATATGTAAGAGGCTATTGCCCTGTGCATTACTTAGAGAAGCATTTGCACCCGCTTCAACAAGATTATTTATTATGGGGTTATAGACTGGAGTGCCGCCCAGGCATAATGCTTCATATAAAATATTATCAAGGGCAGACTTATTAAGTATACCCGCCAGTACGAGTAATTGTAGTAATTCTGTTCGATTCGCAGCTGGGCACCTCTGAATTTGGCGAAGTGCTAACTTTGTTTCTTTATAGTCGTTAAGATTGGTAGGCAAGCTATTCGCAGTTAATAAAGCGCGAATCCGATTGACAGCAAGCGATTGTACTGCAGGGTCTCTTTCATTTAAAATCTGAAACCATCTGTAGTTATCATAGAGTGCTTGAGTAGTCTTGCTTGCAAAGGGAGGGGTTACGACAGCGACTGAAACCATTCCACTCGTTGATTTAGCATGTAGACTGGCAATGAGTACGAATCCAAGTATAGTTTTGTTCATGGGAGTCCTTTTATTTTTCTTTAGTAATTGTTTTGATAGCTTCACTGATTGTAGAGACGGTACTGCATACTTCGCTCACAAAAGCATCTGAAGTTTCAGTATCGGGCCGTTTTTCCCTATGAGCAGATTGGTTCAGAACCTTACAGATGTTCTGCCAGACTCCAAAGAAAGCTGTATGTTCTTGGGAGGCTGCCTTTAGTTCCTTGTATAACTTTTTCTGTTGGTGGTTTGCAATGAGCTGCATTTCTTCACTTAGCTCTCTTAACTCGGACGCTTCAAAGAGCCTTCTTAAATTGCTGGTCAGTGTGCCTACTTCTGCTGTTTGTGTGAGGGGGGTGTAGAAAGCTTCAAGATCTTTTGTGGTAGAGGACTTTGTCTCAAGAATGCCGAGAATTGTTTTCATCGCAAGTTGAGCTCTCTCATCTTGTATGGACAGTAATTTGCTGTGAATTAATTTTCCGACGATCGCGACAAGACATATCGCAGCGGTAGCTTTAAATTCAGTACTTTGTAGAAACGCTTTATTTTGTTTAGCCGCTTCCTGCTCTTTGCATTTGAGTTCTAGGCGAGCTTCATCGATATCTTCGAGTTCCCGGACAACCCTGGCAAATTTCGCTCTGTTTTGATAAACCTTAGTATCGGGAGCGAATTTATTGAGTATCGGAGAAAAATCTATGTGCTTGATTTCCTCCTTTTTCTGCCAAATATATGTATATGACTTGCGGATTATGTGCAGGGGGGTGAGTCCTTTATGGTTTTTCTTCCGTATGTCGGCATCTGCTCGAGCTAAAATGCTCTTTATCAAATTCTGAAAGGTAGGCAGCGTAATATGATTACATGCTAAATGGAGAGCTGTGTCACCTTCTGGTGTTGTTAAATTAATATCAGCATTTCCTTCTACTAGCTCTCTGGCTTTTTCAATTTCATTATTAAGAATGGCTCGATGCAAGGGAGTGTAGCCGTCTCTGTCTAGTGCATTTGGATTTGCTCGATGTTCTAAGAGTATCTTGACTGCTGTAGGAGCTGATTCACTCGAAATGAAGCTCTTTGCTACTGCTATGTGTAAAAGACTATTGCCCTCAGTATCTATTAGAGAGGCATTTGCTCCTACTTCTAAAAGATTATTTATTATGGGCTTGTATGGTGCGAAGCGGCGCAGGGATACTGCTCTATGTAAAATATTATCAAGGGCAGAATTGCCAAATATACCCGTCAGTACGAGTAATTGTAGTAATTCTGTTCGATTCGCGGCAGGGCACCCCTCAATTAAGCGAAGTGCGTCCATTGGGTCAAGATATGTGTAAAGTGAGCCAATTGTTGGTATTATTGCGCCAATCCGATCAATAGCAAGCCGAATGCGATCAGCAGCTTGCAGTTGAACTCCTGAGTTTGCTTTATAGTTATCATAGAGTGCTTGAGTAGTCATGTTTGAAGGATCGGGATGTGTTATTACAGCAACCATCCCGCTGGCTATTTTAGCATGTAGACAGGCAACGAGTACGAATCCAAGTATTTTTTTGTTCATTTTTAAAAGTTCCTGATATTAAGGTTTTTTCGCGGTTGTACCAGCCTGTACAGCATCATTGATTGCTGATACGGTAGCGCATACTTCTTCGAAAATCGTGGGAGTTTCGGATTTTGTCGTTGTATGAGCAGAAGGGCTCAAAAACTTAAAGATCTTCTGCCATGCTTCAAAAAACTCGGTATGTTCTTGGAAGACTTCTTTTAATTCCTTGTTTAATTTTTTATTGTTGTGGTTCATAATACATTGAATCTCCTCATTAAGTGCTTTTAACTCAGACAATTCAAAGAGCCTTTGTAACTCATTAGCCTGTATGCTTACGTCTGCGGTTTGGTCGAGAGTGGTATAGAAAGCTTCAAGATCTCTCCTGATAGAGGACTTTGTCTCAAGAATGCCGTGAATTGTTTTCATGGCAACTCGGGCTCTCTCATCTTTTATGGATACTAATTTGCTGTGAATTATTTTTCCGATGATTGCTGCGATTGATATCGTAACAATAGCCTTAAATTCAGTGCTTTGGAGGAACGGTTTTTGTTCAGAGCTTGCAGGATTAGCTCCACTTGCGGGGTTAGCTGTGCTTGCAGGGTTTGACCCTGAGGACTTCGTAGGCTGGGGAGCAGTGCCGAATAATCTACTAAACACGCTCTGGGGTGCTTTATTTGCGTTATCGATGTCAGCTTGATTTGCGTCTTCGAGTTCCTTGACAGTCTTTGCGAATTTCTCTACCGCTTGATAATGGGTAGAGCAAGGGGTGCAGTTGTTAAGTACGGAAGAAAAGTCGACAGGTTCTACTGAACTGCGGAAACGATATGATTTTCGGGCTAGAGCCAGAGGGCTGAGTCCTTTGGAGTTTTTCTTCCGTATGTCGGCATCTGCTCGAGCCAAAATGCTCATTATCAGAGGTTTTCTGATAGAACTCCTAATACCGTCGCTCATTACTGCTAAATGGAGAGCTGTGTTGCCATCTGGTGTCGTCACATTGATATCAGCATTTCCTTCTACTAGCTCTATGGCTTTTTCAATGTGACCATTGATGATAGCCCGATGCAAGGGGGTGTAGCGTTCTCGGTCCAGTACATTTGGATTTGCACGATGTTGTAGGAGTATTCTTACGCACGTAGGAGCCTCTTCTCTCTGATCTGAAGCTACTGCTATGTGTAAGAGGCTATCGTCAGCGACGTTGGTTGCAAGGGGGCTTGCGCCTACTTCTAAAAGAGTGCTTATTATGGGTTTGTAGGGTCGGTAGCGACAAAATTGAACTGCCTGCAGTAAAATATCATTCAGATTAGCATCATTAAGTATCCTCGCTAGTCTGAGTAATTGTAAGAATTCTTTTCGATTTTCAGCACGGCACTTCGTAATTTGGAAAAGTGCGTGCCTTGGGTTACTATATCTGCTAAAATCGGCAGATAAGTTATTCGCGTTTAGTAATAAGCGAATGCGATCAGTTGCGATCTGCACCGCTCCTGGATCCCCGTTAAAAGTATCATAGAGTGTTTGAGTAGTCATGCTTGTATCAGGAAGTGCGACAGCGACGGCGACAACGCTCCCGCTAGCCGATTTAGCTTGTAGACAGGCAATAAGTAAGAATCCTAGTATGTTTTTGTTCATTTTTAAAAGTTTCGGATATATTAAGGTTTTTTCGCGGTTGTTGTACTGGCCTGGATGGCGTCATTGATTGTCGATAGGGTAGCACATACTTCTTCGAAAATCGTGGGAGTTTCGGATTTTGTCGTTGTATGAGCAAAAGGGCTCAAAAACTTAAAGATCTTCTGCCATACTTCAAAGAATTTAGTATGTTCTCGAAAGACTTCTTTTAATTCCTTGTTTAATTTTTTATTGTTGTGGTTCATAATGCGTTGAATCTCGCCATTGAGTTCTTTTAACTCAGATAATTCAAAGAGCCTTTGGAGCTCATTGGCCTGCGTGCTTACGTTCGCAGTTTGTTTGAGAGTAGCATAGAAAGCCTTCAGGCTCTCGCTCAAAGCGGGCTTTGTCTCAAGAATAGTGTGAATAGTCTTCATGGACTGTAGAGCTCTCTCATATTCTAGGGACGCTAATTTGCTGTGAACTACCTTTCCAATGATTCCGGCGATGAGGAGCGCAGCAATAGCTTTAAATTCAGTACTTTGGAGGAACGGTTTTTGTTCAGAGCTTGCAGGATTAGCTGCTGCGCTTACAGGATTAGCTCCGCTTGCGGCGTTAGTTGCGCTAGCAGGGTTTGACCCTGAGGATTTAGGCTGGGGAGCAGTGCCGAATAATCTACTAAACAAGCTCTCTGGTGGTTTATTTGCGTTATCGATTCGAGCTTGATTTGCAATTTCGAGCTTCTTGACTGTCTTTGCGAATTTTTTTACCGCTTTATAATGGGTAGAGTGAGGGACGCATGTGCTGAGTAAGGAAGAAAAATCGACAGGTTGCACTCGATCGGTGAAGATATATGAATCTCGTACAATATCCCGAGGGGTCTTGCGTTGGTTGTTTCTACTAAGTATATTGACATTTGTCCGAGCTAAAATGCTCATTATCAGCGGTTTCTTGACGATAGATTTAATGCCGTCATTCATTACTGCTAAATGAAGAGCGGTGTTACCGTCGTCCATAGGTAGGGTAACATCTGCATTAGCCACTAGCTCAATGGCTTTTTCGATTTGATCGGCGTCGACATGATATCCACAGATAGCCTCATGTAGAGGAGTTTGACGAAATCTGTCTCGTACATCTGGATTTGCCCCATGTCGTAAAAGGGCTGTTGTCAGAGACTTTTCGTGCGACAATGCTAAATGGAGAGGTGTATTACCAGATGGGGTTTGGATATTGGGATCCGCCCCTCTTTCAAGAAGCTCTCTGGCATTTTCGAGCTGAGAAAACGTGATAGCTCGGTGCAGAGGTGTAAAGCCTGCTTGGTCTCGTGTATCTAGGGTTGCACCATGATTTAAGAGCGTTCGTACTGTCGTGCCAGAATCGGAATTTCTTGATGCTATGTGCAAAAGAGTTTCCCCAGAATCATTTATAATATTTGGATTGGCGCCTATATCTAGTAAGGTTGGTATTAAAGGCCTGTATTCTTCATTATAAAAACTTTCGCTAACTGCTTTGAGTAAAGTATTATTCAAATTAAAGCCAGATAAAACTAATAATTGGGCCAATTCTTTTCGATCTCCGCGGCATCTGCCAAGTGTGTAGAGTGCATACCATGGGACGCTAACATCGCCAGCATCATAATAAGAATATCGAAAATCTGGTAAGTTTCGAATTCGTGCAGTGGCAAGGGCGACAGGCGGTAGAGTTCCTGGGTGAGCAATAAAGTCATTATAGATTTCTTGCGTGGAACGAGTATCAGTAACTGCAATTGTGGGAAGAGCATCAGCAACTACGACCATCGCAGTGGCAGATTTTGAGAGGAGACAGGCAACAAGTATCATTCCAAGTATGTTTTTGTTCATAGCGCGTAGTTTCGTTATTAAGTATGAATTTAGTTTAATATCAGTATAGCTCCCTAGCATCATTTTGCAAAGGCCTTAGGCCTCAGTATGGTTTGATTGACTGAGGTGAACTGTGTAGTAGATACTCATTGAGCTTGGGCGCTGTGGATGGTAAATTGTCAGGACATACTATTTTGTGTTATGCTTTACAGGTGATGCAGGGGCGAGTCAGATTTTTTTTGCTATACTCAATGTCATACAGAATTTCTTTTTGACGCGAATATATGGCTCTTCATAAAAAATCTATTTTAAAGAAGATGGCACTCATTTCGATTTCGTTGCTGTTCAGTGAGCTGCTTGGTATACCCCGAGAAATTCTTCAGGTTAGATAGTGAGGGGTTGGACTTTTAATAGTGCTCTTAAATTTCTTCCTTGCTAAGTTCATGGGGTATCGCCTCTATTATTGCCTAAGGTTATAGCTCTGAGTGGCAAGGCTCTGCATGTAAAATGCAACGTCTATAACAATCGTCGTTTTAAAAACGTCGTTTTAAAAAAATCTGCCTCAAGTGCGCTCGCACTGACCGACAAATTTCATGTGTCATTTTTCTTTACCAATAATAGTTTTGATAACTTCACTGATCGTGGAGACGGTAGTGCATACTTCGCTCACTAAGGCATCTGAAGTTTCAGCATCTGGCTGTTTTTCCCTAGGAGCAGATTGGCTCAGAACCTTACAGATTTTCTGCCAGACTCCAAAGAAAGCTGTATGTTCTTGGTAGGCTGTATTTAATTCCTTGTATAACTTTTTCTGTTGGTGGTGTGCAATGAGCTGCATTTTTTCACTCAGCTCTTTTAACTCAGACAATTCAAAGAGTCTTTGTAGCTCATTGGCCTGTATGCTTACGTTCGCCGTTTGTTTGAGCGTGGTATAGAAAGCCTTCAGGCTCTCGTTCAAAGAGGGCTTTGTCTCGAGAATAGTGTGAATAGTCTTCATAGCCTCTTGAGCTTTCTCATGTTCTAGGGACGCTAATTTGCTGTGAACTACCTTTCCAATGATTCCGGCGATGATGAGCGTAGCAATAGCTTTAAATTCAGTACTTTGGAAGAATGGTTTTTGTTCAGAGCTTGCAGGATTAGCTTCGCCTGCGGGGTTAGTTGCGCTAGCAGGGTTTGACCCTGAAGATTTAGGCTGAGGAGCAGTGCCGAATAATCTACTAAAGAAGCTCTGTTTTGCTTTATTTGAGTTATCTATTCGAGCTTGATTTGCAATTTCGAGCTTCTTGACAGTCTTTGCGAATTTCTTTACAGCCTTGTAATGGGTGGATTGGGGGGCACATGTGCTCAGTAAGGAAGAAAAATCGACAGGTTGCACTGGATCGACGAAATAATATGAATCGCGTACTATATCAAGAGGGGTCTTGCCTTGTTTGTTTCTACTAAGTATATCTACATTTGTTCGAGCTAAAATGCTCATGATTAGTGGTTTTTTGCTAATATACTTAATGCCGTCGTTCATTACTGCCAAATGAAGTGGGGTGTTGTAGCCTTTGAGATCAGTTAAGTTAACATCGGCCCCTCCTTCGAGGAGCTGTCTGGCATTTTCGAGGTGAGAGAAGGTGATAGCGCGGTGCAGAGGTGTAAAGCCTTCTCGGTCTCGTGTATCTGGGATTGCACCATGAGTTAAGAGAGTTTGTACAGTGGTGGGAGAATCGGAATTGCTTGATGCTAGGTGCAAGAGAGTTTCCCCAGAATCATTCGTGGTATTTACATCGGCGCCTATATCTAATAAAATGTCTATTAAAGGCCTGTATTGTGGACTATAAGAAGTGTGGTTGACTGTTTCGAGTAACATTTTATTCAAATCAGAGCCAGATAAAACGAGTAATTGGGCCAATTCTTTTCGATTTTCGCTACGGCAAGGAAGAAGGTAGTATACTGCACGCCATGCGTCGGTACCTTCGCGAGGATGATAATATGGAGAATCTGGTAAGTTTCGAATTCGTGCAATTGCAAACTCGACAGGCAGTGGATCTCCTGGGTGAGCTCTAAAGTATTCATAGATTTCTTGCGTGGAACGAGTATCAGTCACTGTAGGGCGAGCATGAGCAACTGCAACCATCGCAGTAGCAGATTTTGAGAGGAGACAGGCAACAAGTATCATTCCAAGTATGTTTTTGTTCATAGCGCGTAGTTTCGTTAGTAAGTATGAATTTAGTTTAATATCAGTATAGCTCGCTAGCATCATTTTGCAAAGGGTCTGGGCCTCAGTATGCTTTGATTGACTGGGGTGAACTGTGTAGTAGATGCTCATTCACCTTGGGCGCTTTGGATGGTGAATTATCGGTAGATCCTATCTTGTGTTATCCCTTACAGTGATGCAGGTGCGAGTCTGATTTTTTTTTGCTATACTCAATGTCATACAGAAATTCTTTTTGACGCGAAAGTATATGGCTCTTCACAAAAAATCTATTTTAAAGAAAACGGCACTCGTTTCGATCTCGCTGCTATTTAGTAAGCTGCTTGGTATACCCCGGGAAATTCTTCAGGTTAGATATTTAGGGGTTGGACCATTTTCTGATGCTTTTAATAGTGCTCTTAAAATTCCTTCCTTACTGCGTCGAATCTTTGCGGAAGGGGCTATGAGTGCCGCCTTTATACCTACCATTGTAAAGGTTATGAAAAATGATTCTGAAAAGCAGGCTAGTCGTCTTATGACGCTTATGTATATCGTTTTTGGAACGTTTATCATGGGGCTCTGCTTACTCGTTTCGTTCTTTCCTGAACCATTTGTGCAGTTAGCAGCTCCTGGATTTATAGATAAGCCGGTTGAATTAGCAGCAGCTACTCATTTACTTCAAATTCTTATTTACTTAGTCTTTTTTATATTTTCAAGTGCGCTCTTGGCAGGTGCTTTACAGGCTAAGATGCACTTTGCTATTCCTTCCTGGGGGCCTGCGATACATAATGTATTTTATATAGGAGGCCTTGCTATTTGCCTCATATACGGGCTTTCAGTGAGCAGCTTTGCCGGCTTTTTGTTGCTGGGTGGATTTGTACATATGGTGCTCTGCTTATGGGTTTATTTTAGGCTTAATTTTGCGATCATATGGCCAGACAAGTCAACCTACCCCTATTTTAAGGAAGTTCTCTATAAGTTTCTTCCCTGCCTTGTTAGTGTGGGTATCATAGAGATTAATCTGCTTATAGATACGCGTTTTGCCTCGACATTACCTACAGGCTCTGTAACGCTCGTGAACACTGCTTCTAAGTTTATGACCATTGCTTTAGGTGCCTTTGCTGCTGCATTCTCATCGATATTATTGTCTCACTTTTCTCGTATCTCTACGTATGCTCCCAAGCGACTGAGCTTCTATTTACTTGAGTCGACAAAGTTTATTTTCTGGATAACAGTACCTGTTGCAATCCTTATGGGCTTCTTCTCTTACGATATTTTCTATACTCTCTTTTATCGACTTGCAAAAAACAACTTTACTATTGAGCAAGCGGCTGAAGGATCCGCCTTACTCATAGCCTTTCTGCCAGGACTCTTTTTCTTCTCTCTTAATAAGATGATGCTCAGTATTTATTACTCTCTTCACGAAATGAATTATACAACAGCAATCACTATTATAGGTACCGTCTCAAACATAGTCTTAAATAGGCTTCTTATGCCCTCGTATGGTGCTGTAGGTATAGCGTCCGCGACTTCTATTGCTGCGGTTATTCAATCTATTTTATTTTTGATCATGCTGAGGAAGAAATTTGGCTTGGTGCTTTATTATAAGCGCTTTGGCCGCTTTATCCTTACCTATGGGATGCAGCTTTCAGTAGCATCAGTACTCTTTTATGCCCTTTATAAAATTTGTGTTAGAACGATTCAGACGTTAATGCCGGGATATGCTGATTTCTTACTCCATCACATAGGTCTCTGGTTGTGGGTTGGTCCTCTCAGCCTTCTGATTGCCGGACTTGTCTACTACCTACGTAATAAGTATGGTACAAGGTTATATTTTCTTGATTAATATTAATCGAATGGATTATCTATGGTCTTGGAGGTCCACAGTATAAGCTTCTCGTTCGTACGCCCAACGATCATCGCCGGCTCTTAGGTTTGAAGAAAATGAACCGAAAGCTAACATTAAGTCAGAAATTGGTCAATTTTCAACTTAATCTCACTTTTTTGGGCAGATTAAGTTGAAAAATTGATAGTTTTAGGAAAAATCTCACTATATACGAGTGTTTTTTCTGAAAAAATTTGCAGTAGGCTCACTCAAAAGAGTTGAATGTATATACCTTGCTCTTCTTTGTCTGAAAAAGGTAGTTGGCTCTGGGTATGGCCTGGGAAGCAGTAGCAAGCAAGAGATTCATTCGTATGTCCAAAGAGAGATGCGCTGTTGTTTTGCACTTAGGATGAACTTAGCATGCTTATTTCTATGAACAATAGAATTAGATACTTATGGAAGGAGTTCATTCCAGAGTGTATGCAAATATTCGGAGCGAGTCTTTGCTTAGGTAAAAATTTTCGTGAGGTTCAGCCAGTTCAAGAAGCATGATCCGATTTTCGAGGGTGACGTGTTTGGCATATTTTGTTAGTTGTGATAAAGTTGGGTTAGTTATAGTTTTTTTGACCCTTTTTACTTAAAGGATAACTCAGTGATACAAAAATATTTGTTAGCAGGTCTGTTACTTGTTGGCTCTCAGGTTTTTGCGGCAGATGTGATGGTAATGGCTGAAGAAGTTGCAACTACGAAATTTCAGGTGACCATAAAGGCATTTCTTTTAAGGAAGTTGCCAAGCTTTGACCCTGAAAAGATAGATCGAATCTGTGCTCATTTACAGGAACTTATTGGGCCTGAAGTTGGGTTGATTGATAGCGAAATAGAAAAGCTTGTTGAGTTATTGAGCAGCGCATTGGATATAATACAGCTTGATATGAAGAGGCGTGGTGCAGCAGATCTTGAGGCGAGCCGGGCGGAGGCAATGCGTTCACAAGATGTGCGAATTAAGCAATTTCTAGCTGACTATCCAAACAGTCGGATTTCACCAGTTTTACATATGCTCGGAGACATAGAGGGTCTTAAATGGCTTCTTGGGATTGTAGAACAAGTCTTTGATTTCAGTGGAAATTTGTATACTATGCAGGACCTGTGCACTGCTGCATATCAAGGAGACCAGAAAACGATAATGTCGTTATTAGCCAGTGACTTGTCAGCTCTTAATATGCGCACATTCACGGGAGAGGGTTTGTTATCTTCCGCAGTTAAAGGTTATGTAGAGGATAATTCGCGCGATTTGAAGGTTATTAGGTTGCTTTTAGCAATGGACGCAGATAGGACGGTGTTGGCACCTGAAGGAGTTTCGTTAGAAGAGTCGATTGCTATCCGTGCTGAAGAGGAAAAAGACAGAGCTAAGAAGATTCGCTATCTTGCGGTAAAAATTCTTTTTGAAGAAGCTCAGGAGTCCAGAGCGGAGAGAGGAGCATCCTTGTTAGCGGAGTTGCCTGTTGGCTCGGCAACTGGAGTACTCATGGGGGCTGCACTAGCACGAGGCGCAACTCCGGAAAAACTTGAGTACTTGAGAGCGCTTTCTGGTGATAAATTTCATGTGATCATAAAGAGGCTTATTGAAAATTATGCTGAAAGGAGAGCAAAACAGAATTTGCCAGGCGTCGATTCAAAGAAGGTAGATGAATTTTGTCGCTATTTGATTGAAATCATTTCTACTGAAGGTAAATTCGTCGATCAAGAGGCAAAGAAACTGATTGAACTTTTGGATCTAGTGTTGGACATTATAATGCTTGATATGAATAGACATGCTCCAACAGGGCTCACAGCAGAGGCTTTGGCAGAGCGAACCGAAGCAATACGTCTCCAAAATCGAAGAATTAAACAATTTGTAGATAGCGGTAAAATTTCACGGCTTTTGGAGCTATTTGAGAAAAGAGATTATCAAGCCTATCTAAGTCAGATTCCTGATCGTGTGGAACAAAATCGCTTGAACTATGCTCGGTGGCCTGTGGGGCTAGTGTTTTCTTTCGCTGGTAAATCCTATACTATGCGAGAACTATGTAATGCTGCTTATAATGGAGACCTGGAAACAATCCAGAAGTTATTAGAAAGCGATAAGTCCGCTCTCAATAAGATTGAGTTCAGCAGCCGCAGTTGTTTGTTATCGAATGCAGTCACTGGTTTTGTCTCCAAGCCCGATAATGCTTCTAATGGGGAGATTATTCGTTTACTGTTAGCGCAAGGTGCAGATTGCACCTTCCCTCTAGGCTTTCGAAATCAGGAGGGGGTAATACCATTAGATCAATATATTACTAGAGAATCTATTAATACTAAAGACGATGCGAAGAGGGCTCGTTGGGTTGAAGTTAAAAAGCTTTTTGATGCTGCTCCAAGGTCCCCATCAGCGGCGCGTGCAGCTGCACCTGCGTCACCAGCTCCAGCTGCATCTTCTTCTGAAGATTGGGAGGAGGATTTTTTTAAAGAAGATTGGGACAAGGATGAGGATTGTTGTATACAATAAGACTTGTAAATTACTGGAGAGTTCGATCGAGATATTCTTAGATTGGACTCTCCATTTTAATGTCTCAGTTTTTTCCTGAAGAAATGTGGACACATCGAATTCTTAAGGTCATCGCTCTGAAACTAATTCGCGTATTTTTTCTTGAAGCTGGGAAAGAAAAAAAAGAAGAACATTCTTTCGAATGTTCTTACTTCGCATCTTGGTTCTCGACGCTAGGCATTCTCTCTCAAGGAGAGATTTGTAGTTATTTTGCGCTTAGTATACGAGCTTAGTGTCTCAATAAGCAACTACCTGGTGTGCCCGCACCTACGTACAATTACTGCACATTGTGTATTCTATCTGCTTTTTAAAAGAATTCAAGCGGATTTTTTGAGGATTCAACGAAGTTTGATCTTGTCTTAAATTCCACACCGATAGCTCCCTGGAACTTAAAAAGTTCTTGCTTAGAGCGAATATTAGCGGGGGGCTTTTGGCGTGTTATACAATTTATGATAAACTGGTTGTAGTGATAGTTTTTTATTTGTAACTTCATATTAAAGGATACTGTTATGGTACGTAACTATGTATTGGTCTCTCTTCTGCTTTTCGGGGCGTCTTTTGCACAAGTTGTGGAAGCGATGGTATCCCAAAGGCAGCTAGTAGCGGCACCGCAAGCATTAACAATTCATCAGGTCATTCAGAGGAATCTTGATTCATTTATTGCTCGTTTTAACACTCCAGATGCAACTGAAAATGCGCTTATACTGGTTGGATTCTGCAGCCAATTGAAGGATGAAGTTGGTGAACATGGAGCTGTGATAGACGCTGAGTTAGGAAAGCTTCTTGAAATTTTCACATTATTGCGTGATATTGTTGCACTTGACCTTAGTCAATATACTCAGAGAGATTTAGATGATGCTGCCAGAAGTGAGCTGGCTGCAAAGCAGGCTTCATTAGGGCAAAAAATTGAATTACTTAAGAGGAGTTTAGCTTCTGGTCAGAGCCAGGCTCAATTGGTATCTTACATTTTTCAAGGATTAGACCTTGGTAGGCTTTTTACATGGACCCCCGAAGTTCTAGAGCTTATCCGCTCCTATATCTCAGAGCCTATTAAATATATCTCTGCTTACAAAGCGAAGTATCCAGAGGGGCTGGATTTTCAGTCAGCGATTCAGATAGGGATCGATGGATTGTCGAATGAGAAAACGCGGGGTGTCATAAGAGGTTTATGTGCGAGCAACCCTGGACTTACGGCAGCGCTGCGGGAAAATGAGCCTTCTGCCTATGGTCTCTTGATGAGCTATGTTGCTGAACCAGAGTTTACGTGTACTTTCAATAATAAAACCTATAATTTGCAGCAATTGTGTGATGCGGCATTTGACGGAGATTTGGTGATGATCAATGCTGTATTAAGTCTTGATCCATCCGTTCTTGGAAAGAGCACTAAAGAGGGTGAGACCCTGCTAACCAACGCTGTTGCCGGCTTTACATTCAATCCTGATGCTTCACCGGAGGTGCTTACTGTCTTGCTGCAAGCAGGTGCAAACCGTATGGTTCCTTGCGGAAAAACAAATTTGGAAGCCTATGTTTACGACAGAGCGGAGAATGAGAAAGACTCGGTTAAAAAGGCTCGATACGAATCAGTACGAGCAATTTTTAGATCAATTCCTGCTTCGGTTCCAGTAGCTGTACCATCTGCAGCATCAATAAGTCCTGCAGCGACAACTTCTTCGAGCGCCTTGGTTGTGCCAGTCGCATCTTCAACGGGGACTCCTTCTAGCGCTGCTTCAGCAGCTATGCCAGCGGCGGCTCCTTCCGCACCATCTCAAGGAGGAGACTGTACTATACAATAAGCGTTACTTAGTTTACTTCATATACGTGAATTATTGGGGAGTTTGGTCGAGACTATCTTGATTGAACTCCCCTTTTTTCTTTTGGTTTCTTTTTTTGAGTGCTGATCGACTGAGCAGTATTCTCGAGATTGTTAAATCTATCTTTTGGTAAGAGATGAGCGCTTTCTACTTTGGCCTATAACCTAGGACCGAATTTCTCTTTTAAAAAGGAGCGATATGCTCTCGTTATCTCGGCGCAGGAAATACTCTCCTATGCTGGCTCATGCTTCCTTTTGTCGATGTGGCTCTGTTCCTATCATTTTCTGTTGCAAGCAAATTTCTTTCCACGCTAACGGTGAGATTTTCTACAAAGTCACTATGAAGTAACTTGCACATACCGCTTGTCTGAGTTGGATTCAGTGGACTTGTAAGCTTCGTATCTTGCAAAGATGCTTGTTCAATGATGACACACTACTACTTGCCTGCTATACTGCATATAAAGTCTGTCTTAGCCGCACTGGTTGTTTTCACTCAATTAAGGAACAAAGATGAATGATCAAATCTTAGAAGAGCTTAAAAAACTTTCCGAGCGTTTAGACAAGCAAGAAGAGCGGTTGCGGCTTCTTGAACAATCTCGTATGCCGAGTGAAAGAAAGATATCACCGCTACCAGTAAAAGAACGAATGCCAGCTAAGCCTCACATAGAAACGGTTGACTGGAGCAAGCTTGAATTTGTTATTGGGAAGAATGTATTGCAAGTCCTTGGAGTGCTACTTGTTATTTGTGGAGCACTTTTCTTTTTCAAATACTCTATCGAACACGGATGGATAAGTCCACTGTTAAGAGTGCTACTCGGTTTGGCCTTGGGAACGGTCCTTGTGGTGGTGAGTGAGTATGTACGACGTTGGCATGCTATCTGGGCATTAGCATCCCTAGCGGGTGGATTTATTGTGTATGACATATCAATTATTGCAGCACATCAACTTTATGATCTCATAGGATTCTCCGTGGCTTTTGGTGCTATGGGCATTGTATCCTTTGCAGCGTTATATTATGCCTATAGGGATAATTCTCAGCTTCTGGCTGGTATGAGCTTACTTGGTGGCATCATTATGAATTATTTTCTTGATATTCCGGCGCACGAAACTCATCGTCTGGCTCTGCTTATCTACCTCTTTGTGCTTGGGACGGGTGTACTTATAGTCTCACTAATTAAACAGTGGTTCGTCCTGGCCATTGCTCCATTTTTCTTGCTAGCTGGTATTACCCAAGATGCAAAGTTTTCTTATACAAGTGCTTATGGAGCGCTCTATGCCCTATTTCTCATATTTAATCTTGTACCCAGCGGATATGCCCTGTGTAGAGGAGTGAGAAATCAACGTTTTGAAGCCGTGCTAGTCTCAACGGGTCTTGCGAGCTTTCTATTAGTGTATTATGGTCCCACTGAGTGGCTAGAGTTTCAATACTTTTCTTCTCTCCTGCCAGATGCACGCTTTATGAGATTGATTTCCTTTTGCACTGGTTTTGGAATATTTTATGGTCTTGAAGCATTGGTATTTTCATACTTTAATGATCGAGTGCGAGACTTGACAGCAGCACCATTTGCATTGTGCATTGGCTTTTTCTCTGCAATTCTTGTAGTTGCTTTTACTGCTTTTTCACCATGGATCGTAGTATGCCACACTCTCGCAGTAGTCTTTGTGACGAGCTGGTATACAAAACGGGACGAACTCTATCTGTTCGCTGCACTTATAGGGCTGCTTCCTCTCTATAGTTTTATTACTCTGCCTTTCTCGTCAGCGCATGCGCATACTGCTGGTTTGTATTGTGCTTTAGCAGCCATTATGCTTATGGGTATTTTTCTTGCGGCCCGCAGCAGCTCAACTCGTTATAAAGATGTATTGGCTGCTGGAGCTGCTTTGGTACCCGTGTTCTATTGGGTAGTGTTGTTTAAGAATCGCCTCATGTTTCCTTACGAGCCTCTTTTGGCAGCTTTCTATGGAAGTTGTAGTATCTATCTTGGTCATAGTCAGCAAAATAGGCTCATTGCCTTTGCAGGGTACGGATCGGTAATTCTCAGTCTTGCTCTGGGCTTATATCACTATTTACCTTTGGACCTTGGCTGGGTAGATCTGCTTGAGCAACCTCCGCTTACCACGATTGATTATTCAGTGTTATTTGGAGGTCTGACTCTTATTTTTACTCTTCTGTATTTTTGCCTCCAGCGCGTACAACAAAAGATGGCTGCTGATGAATATACGATGCTGAAATCTACCATTGGAGGTATTGTCCTCACCGTACTCTTTTTCTGGATTCGAATGTATGTCATCGTTATGGCGCATTATCATACCGTGCATGCTGAGTCATTGATGAGCTTCTTGCGCACACACATTATCCCAGCCGATTTGTTGCGCTCAACTGACTATCGTAGTTACGCATTGACTTTGTACTATGCGGTTACCGGTCTGCTCTGTATTGTTGGTGGTTTGGTATATAAAAAGGGGTATATCCGTGTAGGGGGCTTACTATTGATATTTCTTACGTTGTACAAGCTCTGGTTTCTCATATCAGATACGCTTGTACGAGTCGTAATATTCATAGTAATAGGCGGTATCCTCGTGGGTGCTTCATATCTCTATCAGCGGCTCAGTCGGCGTGAATAAGTGTCTTTTGATGCAATTGTGAACAGGCAAGGGCTCTTCTGTGCCTTTGCTTTATGGTGGGAAAATCGGTATAGTGTATTATTACATGAACTAAAACACGTTCAATTTTTTAATCCTCGAGGTGCTCATGAGTCAGCAAACAAATATTCCAGTGCATGATCATGCTCACGATCATCATCACGATCATAGCTTTAAATCAGAACTCCTTCATCATCTACCTTATGCTATTTTTTCAGTAGCGTTAGGAATGATTATCTTAAGTTTACTTGATTATTCTTCTACCGCTCAATCGATAGGTCAGCTTGCACGTCGCGAGGCTTGCAGTGGCTATCATATGCTGTTTCATAGTTTTCACTTTTTGCATATTTTATTTGCAGCTACGGGAACTATTATTACCTTTTCTCGTTTTTCAAACAACCTTTCTCAAGCTCTGCTGGTTGGGACTATTTCACCAATCTTTTTTTGTATGTTGTCAGATGTGCTGTTTCCCTACTTAGCCGGCAGGCTGCTAGGTGTTGATATGGAGCTGCATATTTGTTTTCATAGAGAGCTGCAAAATGTCATTCCCTTTTTGGGTGTTGGCATATTTAATGGCCTCGTTTTACGATTGCACCATTCTTCTATGTTGCGGGTATTTTCCTTAGGATCTCATTTTATTCATATTTTAATTAGCTCACTTGCCGCATTGTTTTATATGGTGTCGCATGGATTTACTAACTGGTATGATAGTATGGGGATTCTCTTTCTCTTTTTAGTTATTGCGATTGTTATACCATGTACATTTTCTGATGTAGTCGTTCCTATGTATTGGGCGGGTCGAAATGAAAAGCATTAGACTTGAAAATGTTACTAAAACGTATAATGGCGAGAGCATACTCCAAAACTTGAGTATGCATATTCCAGCGGGTCAGATTTTTGTTCTCTTAGGTCCAAGCGGCTGCGGAAAAACGACACTTCTGAGACTTATCGGTGGATTTGAAAAGGTTGATAGTGGGAAGATTTTCCTGGGAGAGCGGGATATTACCGATCTAGATATCGAGAAGCGTCCTATTAATACGGTATTTCAGAATTATGCATTGTTCCCCCATTTAAATGTCTTTGAAAATGTCGCCTATAGTCTCATGCTTCAGAAGGTGCCGAGGGAGAGTATTAAGGAGAGAGTATCAAAAATCCTCAAAACAGTCAGACTAGAAAAACATGCCTTTAAAAGTATCGATCAGCTTTCGGGAGGCCAGCAGCAGCGTGTAGCCCTTGCCCGAGCTATTGTAAATGAACCTGCTGTGCTTTTATTGGATGAACCGTTGGCAGCACTTGATACGACACTTCGTGAACGGGTAATGGTTGAACTGATCGCGCTGCAAGATACGCTTAAAACGACCTTTATCTATGTAACCCATGATCAGCTTGAAGCACTTACTGTTGCTGATCAGATGACGATTATGAATTATGATGGGGAAATTGAGCAGATTGGAACCCCTAAAGAAATTTATGAGTTTCCTGCGTCTTCCTTTGTTGCCCAATTTGTTGGCACAACAAATATCTTTGAAGGAACATTTAAAGATTCGATGCTCGAGGTTTCAGGGTTAGGCTCATTTCCACTTCATGTACCGCAGCGCAAGCCGTGGATGATTGATGGAGCTCATCTGTCTCTGAGTATTCGCCCCGAAAAAATAGGTATCTCACGAGTGGAACGATTGGGCTTTTCTACGATGCTTTCAGGAGCAGTTGAAGCGATTGTCTATCATGGCAGATCTACGCAGTATAATGTCCGCTTAAAAAATGGCACCCTCGTGCATGTCTTTGAGCAGAATGAGGAGCATATCGCGCTTGAAACGATCGATTATGAATCGACCGTATATATTTATTGGCACAAAGAAAATGGGGTGCTTCTTGAAAGGTAACACGAGCCTTCGTCCTTTCTTTTGGGTCGTTCCGGGATTTCTGTGGGAACTGCTCTTTTTTTATATACCCCTCGCTCTGATGATAATATTAAGCTTTACCTATGTGACCGATACCTACCAGCATGTATCCTTTGCGCGCTATAGTCCTTTTTTTACCAAGGCCTATTTCCTTATCATCCTGAAATCACTCATTTTAGCCTGCGTAAACGGAATAGTATGTTTTCTTATAGGTTACCCCATGGCCTACTTTCTTGCGTTTAAGACGGGACGTTTAAAGCTATTCTTTTTGTTTTTGCTGATCGTTCCCTTTTGGGTAAATTTTCTGCTTCATGTGTATGCTTGGTTTTTTGTTCTCGACCAAGGAGGTATTATTAATAGTTCTTTGCTCATGCTTGGCATTATTGATGAACCACTTCATTTATTGAATTCAATGTTTGCGATTATTGTTGTAATGGTCTATTGTTATCTTCCTTTCATGGTGCTTCCCATCTACTCTTCTCTTGCTCGCTTTAATCAAACGCTTTTAGAGGCATCGCGGGACCTTGGCGCAACAGATTTTGAAACCTGGTATCACATTGTCTTGCCCCTCTCATTATCGGGGGTTGCCTCAGGATTTGCGCTGGTATTTATTCCTTCATTTGGCGAGTTTGCTATCCCTGGGCTCATGGGAGGTGAAAAGTTTGTGTTTGTCGGATCTGTCATTACACAGTATGCATTAGGTGCTCAGACGATGCCCTTTGGGACAGCGTTTACCGTGATGTGTTTTTGCGCATTGATCCTGTTTATGCTTATGGGATATGGGCTCAAGCGACTTCTTGCAAGAGGAGTTGACCATGGAAGCTAAATCGGTTGGTGCGACCGGATTTAATGTGATGATTTTTCTGATCTTTTTGTTTCTGTATGTACCGATGGCTATACTCGTTATCTTTTCATTCAATGATGGACTATTTCCTTCACCCTGGCAGGGTTTTACCGTAAAATGGTACAGTGAATTGTTTCATTCGCCAGCAGTTTGGGATGCTTTTTATAACTCACTTATTGTCGCAGTATCGGCAACCTGCCTTAGTCTGTTATTCGCACTCGGGCTTGTGTATTATGAAAGTCATGAGCGGATGATCGGCTCATGGGTGTACCTCTTTTATGGAACAATTTTTGTGCCAGAGGTTGTTCTTGCTATTGGGTTATTAAGTTTCCTTTCGTTTTGCTCGGTGCCGCTTGGTCTGACAACACTGATTGCTGGTCATACCTTGCTGGGACTTGGCTATGCTGTTCCTATTGTGTATGCCAGTTATCACACATTAGATGCGACACTGCGAGAGGCATCGCGTGATCTTGGCGCGACGAACAGTCAGACCTTTTTTAAAATTACCGTGCCGCTCCTCCGGATTCCGTTGCTCGTGTGTGCTTTGCTCGTGTTTATTATTTCATTTGATGACTTTATTGTGTCCTATTTTTGCGCAGGCAGTGAAGCTCAAACGCTTTCGTTATATATTTATAGTATGATACGCACTGGGATTTCACCGGTAATTAATGCCTTATCTACGTTGTTATTGGCGTTAAGTGGGCTCCTTGTATTTATGTTTTGTTCATTATCTTTACGCTCGAATTTGTGGTGAACCATGCCCATCCGTGCACTTATCGTTCTGTTTTGGTTGTTTGTTATTGGTGGGTTTATAGCATGGCCAAGCTTTTCATTGTTTACTAATCACCGAACATCGATTAATGTTTGTGCTTGGCTTGGCATGTTTGATCTCAAGTATATTGAAGCATTTGAGCGACAGACCGGTATTAAGGTAAATATTAGCTATTATGAAAGCAATGAGGAGTTGCTCTTAAAACTTGGCTCCTATCGCCACGGATATGACCTTATTGTTCCTTCAGACTATACAGTGTATTTATTACGTCAGCAAACTATGCTCAAACCGCTCGATAAGGGCAAGCTTACCTTTTATCAGGACCTTAACCCGGTCGTCTGTGGGCACTACTTTGATCCTCAGAATGACTATTCAATACCGTATGAATGGGCCGTATTTGGTCTAGGGATAAATACTGAGTGTTACCCAGATCTTGATCGAGATGCTGCCTCATGGGACCTTATCTTCAATGCACCTTCCTCAAGGAAAGTAATCATGACAAATGATCTCCTGGTTGCGATTCCCATTACGCGGTTGTACCTGTACCACGCGATTGATAATCTGACAAAAAAAAAGCAGATCAAAAGGATAACGAAACTCCTTATGCGCCAGTACCCCCTCGTTGAGGCGTATAGTGATTTTAGAGCAAGTTACTATTTAGCAAGTAAAAATGGCTGCGTAGCCGTAGCATCAAGTTCTGCTATTTTAATGAGTATGCGAGAGTATCCTCATATTGATTTTGTGATACCAAAGGAGGGTAGTGTTGCAACGATTGAGAGCTTTGCGCTTCCTGTATCAACCCGCAAGGACGACCTTGTGTATGCTTTTTTGAATTTCATTATGAAGCCTGAAAGCGTTGCACATACCTATACGACCTTAGGCTACTTTCCAACAACGCTTGCACCGCTCAAGCTTATTGATATGGACCCAAAAACCCGTGCGTTACTAACGATGACTAAGCAAGAGTTCGAAAGATTCACGCTTGTTCGGTATGATAGGATCCTTAGCGTTCTTACGTATCAGCAGCTGCAGGATCTGTCGATTACGATTAAAGCGTAGGAATCTTTGTTTTTTGCGAAAAATTGACGTATTCTAAAAGGGAAAGGAATCCATGCACCACAAAAAATTTTATGTCACAACCCCTATTTATTATGTAACAGCAAAGCCTCATCTTGGCTCCTTATATTCAACGTTGCTTGCTGACGTAGCAGCTCGCTGGGCAAAATTACAAGGGACTCAAACGTTTTTTATGACCGGAAGTGATGAGCATGGTCAAAAGATTGCCGAAGCTGCTCAAAGTGCCGGAAAAAGTCCTCAAGAGTTCGTTGATGGGCTCGTAGGTGCGTATAAAGACATGTGGCACAAATATTCTATAGCATACGATTATTTTGCTCGAACAACTGATGAGCAGCATATCAAAGCAGTGCAGCAGTTGATACGCACCTTGCAAGCAACCGGTGATATCTATAAATCTTTTTATACGGGCTATTATTGTACGCCCTGTGAAACCTATGTTACGGAAAAAGAGTCTGAAGGAGAACCGCCTTGTACATCCTGCGGTCGTGGAACAGCTCCTATTTCGGAAGAATCCTATTTCTTCCGACTCTCAGCCTATGCAGATCGCTTACTTGCATTTTATGATGCACATCCCGATTTTATTGTTCCTGCTGAGAGGCTGCAGGAAGTGAAATCATTCGTAAAGTCAGGCCTTAAAGATTTGAGTATAAGTCGAACGAGCGTTACCTGGGGAGTTCCATTTCCCGATGATCCAAAGCATGTGGTCTATGTGTGGGCCGAGGCTCTGCAGATTTATATCACTGCCGTGGGGTACGGAAATGAAGCTCGAAGCGAAGAGTTTAAGTTCTGGTGGCCAGCAGATATGCAGGTAATGGCGAAAGATATTGTGCGATTTCATGCGGTCTATTGGCCTATCTTCTTAATGGCTGCACAGCTTGCGCTTCCGAAAAAGCTCCTCGTCCATGGATGGTTGAAAGTGAATAATCAAAAAATGTCTAAATCCTTAGGCAATGTGGTTGATCCTCAGGCCCTCTTAGATGTGTATGGAGCAGATGCAGTGAGATATTATCTCGTACGTCATATGGCTATTACCCAAGATGCTGAGTTTAGCACCATAGATTTAGAGCAACGTATCAGCTCTGATTTAGCAAATGACCTAGGTAACTTGTTGCAAAGAACGGTGACGCTGGCGCATAAGCATTCATTGTTTGAGATACAGCCACCACAAGTGTGGGGAGTCCATGAAATAACCCTACGAGATTCTTTCTGGACTGTCTTAGAACGGTTCAGTGAGGACATGGAAGAAGGATACTTTTCTCGAGCATTAGGCCATCTCTGGAAATTCATTCATGAAGTGAATGCGTATTTTCATGCTGCTGAACCCTGGAAACTTGCTGACCCTATTCGATTTGCAGAGGTGCTCTCGGCAACCTGCCATAGCCTCGCAGCGATAGGTATACTGTTGCTGCCCGTTATGCCTAGTTCGATGGAGACGCTCCTCAAGAGCTTGGGGGTGTCCCTTGAAGGAAAAAGTGATATGATTACTGAATTAACCGATAATCCTTGGAACAAAACATTCATGCTTACTAAAATACCTGCTTTATTTCAAAAGTTTGAACCCTCTGCGCCTGTACAAATAGAAGAACCACAGCTGCCTACAATTACCATTGATGAGTTTGCAAAGGTTACTCTGCTGGTAGGAACTATTACTGAATGTACTGAAGTTACTGGCTCTGATAAGCTCCTGAAATTGCAGGTTGACTTCGGTTCCTCAGGCAAGCGACAAGTCCTTTCTGGGGTGAAGAAGCACTTTGCTCCTGCTGAACTGACCGGTAAACAGGCAGTCTTTGTATATAATTTAGCACCGCGTAAGATGATGGGATTAGAGTCGCAAGGTATGCTGTTAACAGCTGAGGATGAGCAAGGTACTCTCAAGATTATTACCCCTGCAAGTCCAGTTGGCAATGGTACAAGGCTGAAATGAGCCGACTCGGGTTCTTTTAAGGTGGACAGTTAGTTTCCTTTGCAGTAAACTTCCTCTATATATCGTTTAATTGAGGTGCGTATGTCGGAGAAAACTTTTTGCATTGCTGGCCCGATTATAGAAGAAGATCATTACTTTCTTGATCAGCGGCTTGATTGGAAAGAATTTAGCACGTATATTTCAAGGAAATATTACTTTGTACTTCATGCTCCCAGGCAGAGTGGCAAAACAACTGCTATCAAGCAGATTGTGCGGCGACTGAATGCAGAGGGAAAGTACACTGCTCTCTATATCAATGTAGAATCGAGCGCTACTGCACGGGATGATTTCGAAAAAGCTCTCATTGGGGTTGTACATGAGCTAGCGAATGCCATTTCTGAACAGCTTGATTCGAATTATGCAGCCATTGCTTCGCATCTGAGATGTATGGCTGAAGGTCCAATTTCAGTTACTTTTCTTTTGGATGCAGTGCGTTATACGTGTAGATCGATTCAGCAACCACTTGTTTTATTTATCGATGAAATAGATGCTTTGATGGGAGATTCTCTTCTGTCGGTATTACGACAAATTCGTACGGGATTTGATGAGCGGCCGCAGAATTTTCCGCAAGCTCTCTGTCTTATAGGTTTGCGGGACGTGCGTGATTATAGAATTTGGTCAAAAGAACAGGAACAGTATGTATCGACGAGTAGTCCTTTTAATATAAAAGCTCTTTCTTTACGTCTTGCTAACTTTTCTCTTGACGATGTGCGCGCTTTATACATGCAGCATACACAGGCGACTGGACAACAGTTTACTGATGAAGCGATTGAATGTGCATTTTTTTTAACGCAAGGGCAGCCATGGCTGGTTAATGCACTAGCACAAGAAGCTTGTTTTAAGCTGGTACTTGAGAGAAGCATACCAATTACCAAAGAGGTAATTGAACAGGCAAAAGAGGCACTTATAGTGCGAAGAGACACCCACATAGATGCATTACTGGAGAGGCTCAACGAAAAACGTGTATCCGAAGTAATTGATGCGATCATATATGGTGATGTGACAAGCCAGCAGTTTAGCAGCGATGACGAACTCTATTGTAAAGATTTGGGATTGCTTTCACCCAGATCCGATGCGCTTGAGATTGCTAATCCCATCTATCAGCAGATCATTTTGGCGGTACTTGCGGCAAAATTTCAATCAAGAATTACTGCACAGGTGAGGTATGTTAATGCTGATGGTTCGTTGTCGATGACAAGGCTTTTAGAAGGATTCACTCAGTTTTATCGAGAAAATTCTCAAGCATGGTTAGAAGAATATACGTACCGAGAGTCTGGCCCGCATATTCTTATGCTTGCCTATGCACAAAAACTTATTAATGGAGGTGGGCAGATTTGTCGCGAATATGCTTTAGGCCGAAGAAGAGTCGATTTGTTTGTTGCGTGGAAACGACAGAGATTTGTTCTTGAACTCAAAATTAAGCATGGAGAATCAACGCTTTCAAAAGGGCTTGAGCAAGTTGCTGATTATATGGATACAGCTGCTGCGGAAGGGCATCTCATAATTTTTGATAGAGATACAACAAAGTCCTGGGATGAAAAGATATCACACGAAGTGGTTGGTTTTGCTTCGAAAGATATACATGTATGGACCTTATAAACTATTGTTTACCTCGAGCGTTCCTTAGGTTGTTTGAACAGCGGGATTTATCAGCCCGATTAGGGAAAACAGCTGCATCGCAAGAACGTTTTGCCTGTCGATGTTGATTTTGCTGAGTATATTGACTGGGCACGATAGCCGTGCAGCGGAAAAGAAGTCCTAAGAGGGCGATGGAAATAAAAATTAATGGGAGCGCGAGCGCTCCCATTAACTGATTTATCGAGGAAAGAGAGCTTCCACTTCTACCTTTAATGCCTTTGCAAAAATAGTCTTTATTCTATGATTGCCGCGAGCATAGTCGAGAGCGGATTTTCCATCTATATCTTGAACAAAAGCATCTGCGCCTTGGTTAAGTAACATTCTAATGGTTTCCTCATCTGCCGTTCTGGTAGCATCGATCAAGAGAGTGCTGCCAAAATCAGTGAGTAAGTTTAATTTCTTTGCTGCATGTTGTTCAAAGATATGCTGCAGTCTCATATTGTCACTAGATAGCGCATATGAGAGAGCTGTATTGCCCGTGATATCTGCAATACGAGTGTCTGCATTGCTCTCGAGCAATATCTGCACGGCTTGGCAGTCTCCCTTTTTCACTGCCTTGATAAGGGCTGTTTCACCATAATCGTTGACGTTGTCAACATTAAAGGTAGCCAAAGTGCGTAAAGCGAGTTCTCTATTCATCGAAAACGTTGCTATGAGCGGTCGTAGCATTTCATAATTCATCGCGACTGTGTCGAGATTGTTATCAATTGCCGACATTAAGAGTGTATTATGTGCTTCATCAACTGTTAGCATGGTAAACACGCGGATTCTTCCTGGCTTTTTCAAAGCATCGACAAACAATTCTATGGCACTCGGGATGCCACATAATGCAAAGCAAGCCAAGACGGCTGGGAATAGATTCTCAGAATTGTTGACAAATTTCAACATATTGACCGCGGGGTCCGTTGAGATCTTTGGGTATCGTGATTCAAATTCTGTCAAGAAGCGTGCAGCAATTGTGTCAGCGAGGGTTCTAATAAAACGAGGAGAACACTGTTCCGCCATTAATGTCTTGAGATAACCAGCTATGTTAAGGGTTACTGTCGAAAAGTCATCCCCTTCCAAAAGATAGGGTAATAAATAGCTCGCATGGAGGTCGTTCGGCAGATATTTCATATAGGACGGGCTTGACTGATTCGCTGGTGCTGGACCTACCATGCCAAACAAGGTGGGTGTTGAAACGAGCAATGCTAATGAGAGTAAGGTTTTCATAGAATGTTCCTTTTTAGTAATTATTTAATTAGTATAGACTTATTATGAATTATTTTTTTTAAACTGTCAAGTTGCATTATTGCAAAGATCTGTTTTTTTGCGAACCTGGCGTGCGAGAGCGCCTAAGCGTTCCCAGTAAGTTGTTTATAGAGGAAAAAACTCTCCAAGATCGAGCTTTTAATGTTCGCCTTCAGGTGTCGGTTCGATAGTTTTGACATAGGTGCACGATTTATTGCCACAAGTCAGTGTTACCCGTCCTTCTTTATCCACCCGTTTGAGAAGATAGGGATTGTTGCATTTGGCACACGGTGTCTCTTCTATTTCACCAGATATGGAGAACTTACAGTCTGGATACCTGCTGCATCCCCAGAACTTTTTACCTTTCCACATCTTTTGAACAACGTCCCCTTTTCCACACTGGGTACACTTAAAGCCGGCCTTCACCGGTTTAATATACTTACAGCTTGGGTATCCGGTACAGGCAGTAAAAGGTCCAAAGCGCCCTTGCATTTGCCTGAGGGGCTTGGTACAGAGGGGACACTGCTCATCTAATACCTTAGGTGCTTCCATGGCAATTAATTTGATGGTGCCATCAGGCAATCGTTCAAAGTTGCTGGTAAAGGTACACTTTGGATAACGATCACAGCCGGCAAATGGTCCTGCTTTACCAAAGCGAATAATAAGATGGCCTTGTTTGCATTCGGGACAGAGTATATTCGTTGGCTCTGTTACTTTCTTCGCTTCACCGCGGAAGGTGGTAAGATCCTTTTCAAATTCTGAATAAAAGTCTTTCAGGAGCTTATCTCTGCTTAAAGTGCCTTGCGCAATCTTATCAAGATTTTCTTCCATGTTGGCCGTAAAGTGCAAATCCATAATTTTAGGAAGGTTATCACTGAGCATCTTGGTAACGACTACACCTAATTCACTCGGCACAAAACGTTTCTTTTCATCAAGCGTAGTATAGGCGCGTGCTTGAATCGTTTTTAAGATTGGTACATAAGTACTCGGTCTGCCAATCCCTTCTTTTTCCAGTTCTTTAATGAGTGTTGCTTCAGTATAGCGCGGTGGTGGTTGCGTAAAGTGCTGTTTTGGAGTAATGGTTTTTATTTCAAGGGAATCTTTCTCTTTAAGCCCTTTTGGGATAGAGCGTGATTCTTCTTCCTCTTCTTTCTCTTTTTCTTCGCCACCATAGACCTTTAAAAAACCATCGAACATAAGTGTTGATCCAGTAGCCTTGAATGTATACGGGCCACCAATGATCGTCACTTGTCGTTGAGCATACTCAGCGGCTTTTGTTTGACAGGCTACAAAGCGTCGCCAGATAAGGTCATACAGTTTTGCAGCTTCTGCTGGTAAATAACGCTTAGCGATCTCTGGGGTTATATTTACATCAATAGGCCTGATAGCTTCATGAGCATCCTGTGCTTGAGCCTTTGCTTTAGATTTTGCATAGAGCAATGGGCTTGCAGGGAGATAGTCTTTACCAAGTTCTTTTTCAATATAGCTTCGCACTTGCTTAATTGCGACGTCAGAAATGCGTAAAGAGTCGGTACGCATGTAAGTAATAAGTGCAATGGGTGTTGCTGCATCATCAAGAGGTATGCCCTCATACAGCTTTTGTGCTATTTGCATTGTTCTGCCTACGGCAAATCCAAGCTGATTATAGGCACTTTGCTGTAAGGTACTCGTCATAAATGGCGCATGAGGATTTTTAAGACGCTTTGAATCTTTTATCGTATCGACGGTATAACTTGCCTTCTTAATTTTCTCAGCGAGCTCTGTAGCTTCTTTCTCATTTGCAATCTCAGCTTTTTTCTTATTGATATGAGTAAGGGGAGCGCTCAGTGTGCCACTCTCTCCTGAAAACAGCGATTCGATCGTCCAATATTCTTCTTGTTTAAAGGCTTTGATAGCTTCTTCGCGATCAACGATAAGTTTTAGTGCTACCGATTGAACACGGCCAGCAGAGAGTCCTTTTGCAATCTTTTTCCAAAGAATAGGTGATACCTCGTAACCGACGACTCTGTCTAGTATTCTTCGAGCCTGTTGGGCTGAGACTTTATTTAAATCGATATCGAATGGATGAGCTATAGCAGCTTCTATGGCAGGCTTTGTAATCTCATTAAAGGTGATGCGTTTAATAATTGAACTATCTTTAACAACACGCTTGACCTCTTGTTCTACATGCCATGCGATAATTTCTCCTTCTCTATCAGGATCGGGAGCGAGGTAAATATGATCAGCTTTTTGTGCTTCTTTACAGATATCCGCAATCGTTTTTTCTTTGCCTTCAAGTGTCACGTAGTGGATATCGATCGTATCGCCAATAGTGACCCCAATCTCTTTTTGAGGGAGATCTTTAATATGTCCTAGTGTGGACAATATCTTATAATCTTTTCCCAAAAACTTGGAGATAGTTTTAATTTTGGCGGGAGATTCTACAATAATGAGGTTTTTCATACCGTTTTTCCAATACGAGTAAAACTGCTACGCATACCATAGCATATTTTTAAAGAGCTTGGCAATTAAGAATGACTATTTTTTTAAGAGATTCGTTTAATTGAGTAGCTTAGTGTAGCTAATGAAATTGAAATTGTCAATTAGTATAGTTTTAAATTTTTCAGATTTTTTTGCAGAGATTGCTTGCGTAGCAGTATAATGCTCTACAGTTGAGGAGTTAGAGCTATGGGGCTGGATGTAGGCCTCTTGGCTGGGGGCTTTCTATCTTTATCGAGAAGTCTGTACCAAAAAAGGGCCTTCGAAACTTGATAAGTGAAATATGGTTCTTTGTACCGTCCACTGGATCGTGAATTGTGAGGGTGGTGTATTTTTGACCAAAAATGGGTGAAAAGATGGTGTATTTTCGACCAAAAATTAGTCAGAACATGATAGATGTATGGCACTTTTATCAATACAGGTCGTTAATACGAGCTAATCAATTTCCAGTTTATTCATGAGCTAATTTTGAGCAGATTGAGTCGATTCCTATAATTAGAATCTGCTCGATCGGCTCATTTCTTAAACTTGTGAGTCGATTGAATCGATTCAGGAAATAAGGATTGACGCAATTGACTCACTTTTGTAAAGTAAATGAGTCGATTAGTACCCATCAAACGGAATAGCTTATGAAATATCCAGAAAATGAGTCATCTACGCTTGAATTTAAACGGACTCTACAAAAGCATGATCAGATAATAAAAACTATTGTAGCTTTTTGCAATCAAAAAGGCGGAAGGTTGATTATTGGCATTGAAAATGATGGTACTATTGTTGGCCTAGCTGAAGATTTGGTTCTTGAAACAATTGAATATTTGGGTAAGTCGATTTACGAAGCTTGTATTCCCCCAATAATTCCTGCTGTTTATGCACAGCGGATTGGAGATAAAGTAGTTCTGGTCGTTCAGGTTTCTGCTGGCATGAACAAACCTTACTATATTAAATCGTTGGGCCTCGAAAAAGGTACGTATATCCGATTGGGTAGAAGCACTATACGTGCAAATGCTGATATAATTCAAGAGCTCCAGTGGCAAAAGCAAGGAAGATCGTACGATACTATGCCTGTTTACCATGCTTCGATTGATGAGCTCGATAGGGAAAAATTCAGTCACTTCCTTGGTGCGAGAAAAGATGGTGATAAAAAGAGTCTGGATATCCAGGCACCTCTTCATGCATATAATTTGACTTCTGAGGAACATGCGCATCGTTATCCAAGTATTGCTGGAATGCTACTTTTTGGAAAAGATCCTCAACGATATCTGTCTGAGGCATTTATTATATGCACGCACTTTGCGGGGATCGAAGGAAGAGAGGCTATTGCAACGCGTGATTGCACCGGAACCCTTTTTGAGCAGTTTCACAGTGCCTCTGCATTTGTTATAAGACAGCTTGAGCATTCATACACTATTAAGGGATCGCAGAGAAAAGAGAAATTGGAAATACCCCCTGAGGCTCTAAGGGAAGCGCTGCTTAATGCTATAGTTCATCGTAATTACCATATAAATGCTCCTATTAAGGTTGCTGTATTTCAAAATCGTATTGAAATATTCAGCCCAGGAGATTTTCCGGGGCCTCTTAATGTTGCTCATTTAACGATGGGAAATTCGTATATGAGAAACTTAGCGATCGTTACGGTCTTTCGTCAGATGGGATACATCGAAAAGCTAGGTTCTGGCTTCATAACAATATTTTCGAGTTATCAACGAGAAGGGTTACCTCAGCCTCAGGTTATTGAAGGCGAAAATTACGTTAAGGTAGTTTTGCCCCGTCCTAAGCGAAGTAAGGGCGAGGGCTTATCGATTGAAGATACCGATCTCAATCCAATTGTAGATCTCTTTGAAACAGTACCTGAACTTTCAAGAAGAGAGATCATGGATTTGTGCTCGTTGAGTCGCTCGACTGTTGCCAGGCGCCTTGAAGAACTCGTTAAGAAAAAAATCCTAGAGAAAATTGGTAAGGGGCCTGCAACTCGATATCGTAAAGTCTCAGATTGAGAACTGCTCTGTTGTGAGCATGAGACATTCAATTGAAGAATTGAGCGAGCGCGCGATAAGCTTTTGTCGGCCGCTGATAAGGGAAGCCATTGCGAATGTTTCAAGAGAACCACTTTAACGAGAACCTGCCTAGAGGATGTATAGTTGAAGGCAACTGGAAACTTTACATTTGTCTCCTGCGTGCGAGCTTTTCCAAGCTGAATTGTATGATGAAGCTTGCATGTCCCCATTTCCCTGTCAGGCTTTCAAAGGAAAATCTTGATTTTATTTCTGTTGGTCTGATATGATTAATCTAAGATAGTTCTTATCGAACTATTTACTACTACAGAAGGAGACCTATGAAATTTCTCAATCTATCATTTGTAATTGTGCTGTCGGGTTTTGCTCTGCAAGTGCAACAGGTTAAATCGGCAAATAATGCTGAAATGATCGCCTATGTACAAAGTAATTTTCCCTGGATGACAAGCCCAAATCCATATTTTGTAACGACAAGCTTTCTTGACCCGAAGCTTGGCAAAGGGGTCACCATGAGTAATACTTTTGGAAAACATGAGTCGGATCAGTCAAACTTTCTTTATGAAAAAAAGATTACTGGAACCCCAGGCCTCGAAGCCCTGCTTGCAAATCCTAAGAAAGTGGTGATGAATGAAGATGAGTTTCTCATCTGCGGGAAGGTAGCGGGTGAGGCACCGCGCTGCTTTGGGCGTCTCAAGGGAGGGGAAGAGATTGGATCGCGAGCAGTTCATGATTGGCAAAGGTTTGGTATTCATCCTATTAAGGTTCATGGTGCAGAAGCAATGAATTATGCTCAATTTCAGACCTTAGAAAAGGAATATGACGAGCATGTGCGAAAAGAAGCTGACCGTACTACCTAGAAATGTAATTGCCTTCGCAATGGAGGCATTTTTTTGATGTCTATTTGCCGGCTAATTGAGCGAAATAAGCTATCTCTTTCTCCGGATCTGGTGCCTGAAAAACGGAGCTTCCCAAAATGATGCCTTCGGCACCGAGATTGAGAACGTCTGCAATAGTATCGCGCGTGATATGGGCTGATATAAAGATGGGGAGAGTAGTATTTCCTTTTACCATATCCCAACGCTCAAGAAAGACAGGTGACTGTTCTTCAGCTGAAGCTTTATGAAAAACGACTGCGTCTGCACCGAGGCTTTTTGCTTCGAGCGCTGACTGGCCTATCGAACTTGCGTCAGACAGATCGAGCATGATTTTTTTGCCAAAACTATGGGCAATGGTGCCTGCCGTATGGATATTTGCTGAGCTTGCTCCTGCCATCACAGTAATCCAGTCGGCGCCTGCTTGTGCAAAGATGGTTACCGCATCCTTAGAGCGGTCGATAATCTTGGTGTCGGCAAGAAGTATTTTTGCAGGGAATGCTTCTCTAAACTTTTTAATGGCTGTGTCTCCATGCTTATAAATGAGGAGAGTCCCTATCTCAAAAATATCTACGTACGGTTCTATCTTTGCTGCCACAGCAAGGGATTTATCAAGATCACTCGTATCAAAAGCTATCTGTAACTTCATGTATGCATCCTTAATATCTCAATCTTTGTTGGAACCCATCTTGAATGAACTTATAATCAAATCGGACCGGTGAAAAATAGTGCCGTATCTTTAAAAAGCGCAATGCATTCTCTGCTGAAAAATGACTCTCAGTAGCATAGAAATCAGGAAGCACGAAGTTTTCACTCAGGAGAGTAATCGTCGATCCGAGCGGCACTACTATATGCTTTGGGTTTGCAAAAATAATTATCGTGTCATAAGGTATCCGTTTGCTTTTCGGGAGTGGAATTTGCGTGACATGCCAGGAGTAGAGTTCTGTTTCAGGGTCCTGCAAGCGCTCATAAAGATAGTGCTGAGATTGAGCATTTGGATCGAGTGCAAACCCATAGATTGTTTTATTATTGAGCGGATCTACCGGAACGGCATTTACATCTTCGGTGATAAGCACATTGAGCTTAATTTCAGGAGTTTTTCGTTCAAATATTACCTGGCCATCGGTATCTGATTTGCCAAAGGTTCCAGCATAGGACACATAAATACCGGTATGGAGAAAGCGAGGACGCATTTTTTTCTCTTTGAGAGGCTCAGAGAGGTCGGACTTCTGTTCGTTCGATAGCCGCAGTGAAGCAGGCAAAGGCCTAATAAAAAATGTAATAATATGAGGAGAGATCTGACCGAGAGCAGACCCACACCACAAAATACAAAGGAGTTTTTTCTTCATCTTTTTTATTCCATGAATTAAACTGTATACTACAATGTAACAAACTCTTATAGTAAAAGTCTACGCTCTATGGTACCAAAAATTTCCCAAGAAGAAGAGATGCTCTGGCAAAAGTTCTGTGATCGACAACAGCTCTCGCCTCTCCAGGTCGAGCAATTTAAAAAATATTATGTGCTTCTTCGCGAGGCAAATGAAGTGCATAATCTTACAACAATTACCGATCTTGGTTTTGTCATTCAAGATCATTTTGAAGATTCTCTTGCCTTACGACAGTTTATTGACTGCCGTTCACTCACTACCCTTGCTGATGTTGGAACGGGGGCAGGGTTTCCTGCGCTTCCTCTAAAAATTCTCTTTCCGCATCTCAAGCTCGTTCTTATCGAGGTGAATCACAAAAAACTCGACTTCTTGGCACAGGTTGCAAAGGAGCTGCATCTTGATGGAATTACCTTCTCTGATCTTGATTTGCGTACCTTCATACGAAAAACTGACTATGCTATCGATTTATTCTGCGCACGAGCATCATTGCAAGTCGAAGAGTTAGTACGTATTTTTAAGCCTTCTAGCCCGTATAGGCATGCACGTCTTGTATACTGGGCTTCGCAACAGTGGAAAGCAGACCCTTCGATTTTCAACTACATTGAACGAGAAGAGTGGTATAGTATAGGTATGAAACAGCGAAGACTCATTTTTTTCAGAGAACTGCATGAACAAGCCTAACCACACAGAGGGAGCGAGCATACAGCTAAAAGAACTGTTTGGTTACTTTTATCCAGAACTGATTACGGCCTTTTTGCTCTACATTGTGCTAGACATCATTGATGGTCGGTTTATAGCTCAAACTAATATCCCACTCTGTAATGCGACACAAGGAGTTATTAACACTTTGTTTCATTTTATAACGAAGGTAGCAGAAGGGTTTTCAGTTGGTATGGTTATCATTTGTGGCCAATACAATGGTGCTCATCAGTTCCATCGGACTGGCCGTGCGGTATCAGATGCTTTCTGGACAATGGTTTTAGTTGGCGCGATCATTTCGTTGGCAATCTACTCAGGGGCGCATCTTATTTTTGCATTTTATGAAGTTCCTCAGAATATTATAACACTTGGTCTCCCGTATTTGCGTATTCGGACCATTGGAGTTTTCTTTTCGTTTATTTTCTTTGCGCTTATTGGGTTTCTCCGTGGTATTAAAAATACAAAAGCACCGATGGCTCTCTTTTTGTTTGGTGGGGTCATTTTTGTGGTGCTTGATTATATACTTATTTTTGGTGCATGGGGAATGGCCCCTCTTGGCTTGCGAGGATCTGCGATAGCGACAGTCGCTCAGTATGGTGTAATGCTTATAGCAGCATTGATATATATCTTCCATAAGCCTGAATACCGCAAATATGGAATTTCTCTCTTTTCTGCCGTTACCTGGCCGAATGTGCGGGATTTAGTGCATTTAAGTTGGCCTGTTATGATCGACAAAGGAAGTTTCGCACTCTGTCCTATCTGGCTCTTTAAAATGATTGCCTGTGCTGCCGCTGCCAGTCAAGATGGGGGTATCTTGTTAGAAAGTGCTCACTTTCTTAAGCAGATGGAAAGGATCGGTATTTTACCTGCTGTAGCTTTTGCTCAGGTTATCACGTTTCTCGTGAGCAACGATTATAAAATTCATCATTTTGCTTCGATTAAAAAAAACATAAAAAAAGTATTGGTAGTGTCTGCTCTCTTCGTAGGGCTGTTTATTCTTCTCTTTTGTTTGTTTCCTGAATTTTTTCTTACACTGCTCGGCAAAAAAACTGCATTTAACGATTTTATCAAGTTTTCACTCCCCTTTATTGTCATTCTTATCTTCTTCGACGTTGTTCAAGTAATACTCTCTGCTGCGTTGCGCGGAGCTGCAGATGTGAAAACTGTTATGTGGTCGCGAATGGTATCTGCAGGTCTCTTTTTTGTACCGCTTGCTTACCTTATTTTACAGATACCTCTTGATAATCTTTTAGTTAAATTTATCCTCTTATATGGTTCGATTCATATCAGTTATGCACTGATGAGTCTTATATACATTATTCGCTTTAAAAGCGGAGTATGGCGAAAACAAACGATTAAAGGTGACTAATGATTCAAATTACCCGGGAAGATGTGCTGAAGCTTGGCCAGATTTCCAATATTACCATTACAGAAGATGAGATAGCCCCTTTGCTTGAAAAGCTTCAGGCTGTCCTTACCTATGCATCTCATTTAAAGGATATCGCTGCAGGTCATGAAGCCTCCATGCCGAAGAATGTCAATGTGATGAAAGACGATCTTGTTATTCCGAGCGATCCTGAACCGCTGTTGCGTCTGGCTCCGCAACGTGAAGAAAACTATTATGTTGTTCCTACCATTTTAAAAAGTTAAGGTTTACGCATGAACGATTTGGCTTTTGCCTCGATTCGTACCTTAAAAGATGCTCTTGAAAAGGGAGATCTTTCTATCTCTGAACTCGCTGAGTTTTCTCAAAAACGGTTTGCTCAGTATGATGCTACTCTCGGTTCAGCATTGGAAGTATTTGATGATCCTGATCTTGATCTGCCGCGAGGCCCACTCTACGGTATTCCCGGTATTATAAAAGATAATATCTGTCAGAAGGGACGTATTGCTTCTTGTGCCTCGAAGATTTTGGAAAACTATGTTGCTCCCTATGATGCTACCGTTGTTACCCGCTTGCGGGCAGCAGGCGCCTATTCTTTAGGGCGTGCTAATTTGGATGAGTTTGCGATGGGGAGTTCTAATGAGACCTCAGCTTTTCAAAAAACATGTAATCCGTGGGATATTGACCGTGTACCTGGTGGCTCAAGCGGTGGGCCGACAGTGGCTGTTGCTGCTGGCTTAGTACCTTGGTCACTGGGATCGGAAACGGGTGGCTCTATACGGCTACCGGCTGCCTTTTGTAATGTTGTTGGGCTCAAGCCAACCTATGGACTCGTTTCTCGGTACGGGTTGATCGCTCTCGCCTCATCTCTCGATGCTGTTGGATGCATTACTCGAACGGTATATGATAATGCCCTCGTGCTTTCATCACTTGCAGGTAATGATCCGCAAGATTCGACCAGTCGTGCAGTGCCGACCCAGGATTATACGAAGAATCTTACGGGAAAGTTGAAAGAAGGATTTACGCTTGGGGTAATCGATAATACCTTGGATGTAGAAGGATTTGATCCAAATGTTTCTGCTGCTCTTCATGAAGTGCTTAAAGAATATGAGCGGATGGGTGCGCGTATTAAGCGATTGAGTTTACCTATGATGGATCATGGAGCCGCTGTGTATGTTATGCTCGTTCGTGCCGAGGCGGCATCTAATTTGGCTCGTTTTGATGGAATTCGCTATGGCTTGAGAAGCCCTGACGCTCAAACACTTACAGATGTTTATACGAAAACGCGTAATGAAGGATTTGGTCTTGAAGTTAAGTCTCGTATCCTCATTGGAAACTACGTACTTTCCGTGGGCCATGCAGATGCTTATTATACAAGTGCAAAGATTGTGCAAGGTCTCATGAGGCAAGAATTCCTCAATGCCTTTAAAGAAGTAGATCTTTTGTTTGCTCCGGTGAGTGCAGGGCCCGCTTTCAAGTTTGGCGCTGTTGCACAGAATTCGATTCAGATGGATTTGCAAGATTACTTTACGGCTCCTGCTAACCTTGCAGGAATACCAGCCTTGAGTGTACCATGCGGATTTACCAAAGAAAAACTACCAATAGGATTTCAGTTGATTGGTCCTGATCTCTCTGAGGCTGACATATATCAAGCAGCTTATGCTTATGAGCAGCAAACGCCGTGGCATACCATGAAACCTACTCTCGTGAAGGAATAGCATGAACGACCTGGCTTTTGCCTCGATTCGCACATTAAAAGATGCTCTTGCAAAAGGCGATTTATCGGTTTCTGAGTTGGCTGCGTTTGCACAGAAACGATTTGCACAGCATGATACCATCCTCGGTTCAGCACTAGAGGTATTTGAAGATGTAGATCTTGAACTCCCTCGAGGATCCTTGTATGGGATTCCTGGTATTATTAAAGATAATATATGCCAGAAAGGACGTATTGCTTCCTGTGCATCTAAGATATTGAAGAACTATATTGCTCCTTATGACGCGACCGTTGTTACCCGCTTGCGTTCAGCAGGTGCCTATTCCCTCGGACGGGGAAACTTAGATGAATTTGCAATGGGAAGCTCTACCGAAACATCAGCATTTAAAAAGACGCGCAATCCTTGGAATACTGATCGAGTTCCTGGTGGCTCAAGTGGTGGCCCTGCTGTTGCGGTCGCCGCTGGGCTTGTTCCCTGGGCACTCGGATCGGAAACGGGTGGCTCTATACGTCTACCTGCTGCATTCTGTAATATCGTCGGTTTAAAACCGACCTATGGGTTAGTCTCTCGCTATGGACTTATAGCGTATGCGAGCTCACTCGATGCCGTAGGGTGTTTTACACGCTCTGTCTATGATAATGCATTGGTATTTTCAGCACTGGCGGGTAATGACCCTCATGATTCGACGAGTCTCTCTGTGCCCGTCAAGGATTATACGAAAGATCTTGCAGGTCATTTAAAAGAAGGATTTACGCTTGGAGTTATTGATAATGCCTTAGAAGCAGAAGGATTTGATCCTGATGTATCTTCAGCGCTTACTGTAGCACTGAAAGAATATGAACGGATGGGTGCTCGTATTAAACGATTGCGCTTACCTATGATGGAGCAGGGGGCAGCTGTCTATTTTATGGTCAGTCGTGCAGAAGCAGCTTCTAATCTGGCCCGATTTGATGGGATACGCTATGGGTCAAGAAGTGCTCAGGCCCAAACACTCACTGAGGTCTACACCAGAACCCGCAATGAGGGATTTGGTTTGGAAGTTAAATCACGTATCCTCATAGGAAACTATGTGCTCTCTGTAGGCCATGCTGATGCGTATTACAACAGTGCAAAAATTGTCCAGGGTCTTATACGGCAAGAGTTTTTGAATGCCTTCAAAGAGGTTGATCTTCTTTTTGCTCCTGTCTGTGCAGCTCCAGCTTTCAAGTTTGGTGCCTATGCTGAGAACTCACTGCAGATGGATCTTGGTGATTACTTTACAGCTTCGGTTAATCTTGCAGGATTACCGGCTATAGCAGTGCCTTGCGGATTTACCCGTGACAAGTTACCCATAGGATTCCAGCTTATTGGGCCAGATTTGTCCGAGGCTGAACTGTATCGGGCTGCCTATGCTTATGAACAGAATACTCCTTGGCATACAATGGTACCAAATCTCGGTTAACACACTATTGTTGAAGCACGAAGCTAATTCTACTGGTCAAAGGGAAAGAGCTGTCTAATTTGGAACCGATGTAAACGATCGAACAGATGATGGTGGCGAAACTCCTATTGGATCTTGCAGCTCTAGGTAACGAGCCGGAGAGCTGAAATACCTACTCACATTGTGCTAAGGAGCTTTGCTGACGGCAACTGATTGCTGCTTGTTTTAAAACATTTTTCGATCTTTTAAATCAGAACATTACTTCATTAAGATGATAGCATGCATCCAGAGCTTGTTTTGAGTGCTATTTAAAAATTGAAATTGACAAAAAAACAATAAAAGTTATAATTAATTACCAATAGCTCATAAGTAAGAGGATAGCCATGCGCAAAAAAATTACATTAGTAATCTTGCTTATTCAACTGCTTAGCCACATGCCAAGCCGAGCAATGCTATGTACAATTTCACTCCCTGAACCTCATCCGAGCACATTTACCCAGTGCAGTACTCTAAGAGGCCTCAATGCAAGCATAGCAGCTAAAATGATCTTCTTGCAGGAGAAGGACAATCTTGCGGCAGTTCAAGCATTATTTCCCGCCCATAGCCTTCCGACTTTAGAAGAACTTTTGTTTTGGGCATGCAAGAATGGCTATGTTCTGATCGTTCAAGAATTATTAGCTAGCAATATTGACCCAAATGCGTCATGTGAGCATGGATGGACGCCTTTGCTTATCGCAACATGGAATAGACATCATTCAGTAGTTCAAGAATTATTAGCCGCTGACGAGATAGACCACAATAAAGCCCTTCCTAATGGTCTAACTCCTTTATATATCGCTGCAGCAAAAGGCTATCCAGAAATTGTTAAAGTACTGTTGGCTATGGATACTTTAAATGCGATGGATGTTCATGGTTGGACCCGTTTGACAAAAGCGGCTGAGAATGGCAACGTTGAAAAAATTCGATCTTTATTAGGCTCAGGTGAAGATGTGAATGGTACCACGGTTTATGGTTTTACGCCATTACACCTTGCAGCCCGGAAAGGCAACCTTGATGCAGTTCTGGTATTATTAGAAGATGGCGCTATAGACCTTGAGAAAGCTCTGCCTACCGGAGATACACCATTGTTTTGCGCGGTCCAAGAAGGTCAGGTTGAGATAGTTCGAGCATTGCTAAACAAAAATGCCGACCCAAATAACGCTCGTAATGACGGATGGACGCCCTTGCAGACTGCAGTTTCGCACGGCGATCTTTTGGTAGTTCAGGTACTATTAGCTGCTACCCTGATAGAAGTTGATAAGCCCATTGCTTCTGGGGCTACAGCACTTATGCTTGCAGCTCAGTATGGTTATACTGAAATAGCGAGAGCACTGTTAGAAAAAGGGGCAGATGGATCAACTCATTTAATCGCTGCGGCACAAGCGGGTCATACTGAAACAACTAATGATGGATTAACTCCTTTGGTAATCGCTATTCAGGCTGGCAGTGCAGAGATAGTTGGATTGCTCGTAGATGCAAAGGTACCAGTAAATGAGGTTAGCCTTTATGGTTGGCCCCCCTTAAAGATCGCAGTCGATACGGGTAATCTCGCTGTGGTTCAAGCACTCTTAGCTGCAGGCGATATACAAATTGATACGGTTTCCTGCGGGTTAACTGCAGTGATGCACGCAGCTTTGCATGGTCATACTCAAATAGTTCAAGCACTCTTAGAAAAAAATGCAGACCTAAGTAAGGCCGATAGTGAAGGAGCGAATGCTTTGCATTACGCAGCAGGGCGAGGCAATGGCGTTATAGTTCAGATGTTATTGATGGCCGGCGCAGATGCAAATGTCGCTTCTCATTGTGGATGGGCGCCGTTACATTATGCGAGCATTAGTGGCTCTCTTGAAGCAGTTGAGGCACTATTAGCAGTAAGCTCTCTAGAAGTTGATGTTGGTGAGGAAACACCCTTGATTCTCGCAGTCAGGGGTGGCCACGTTGCTATAGTTCAGGCATTATTAGCTAAGCATGCCGACCCAAATAGGGCTCGTACTACTGATGGATGGACTCCCTTGCTCATTGCAGTCGACAAAAGCGATCTTGGCTTAGTTCAAGTGCTCTTGAATGCTGATAGAATAGAAATTGCTAAAAGGCTCCCTTCTTGCGGAACGCCCTTGATGCTTGCAGCTGTTCGTGGTTGTGGTGAAATAGTTAAAGAGCTGTTGAGTCGAAATGTAGACGTAAACGAATCTGACAGTTGGGGTGCAACTGCTTTGAGCCTGGCAGCAAAGAGAGGTCACGCTCATGTAATCCAAATACTTTTGAAAGCTGGTGCGGATGCAAATAAGCCTTGGAATGATGGGCGAACAGCTTTGCTTCTTGCGGTCGCAAGTGGTTCGCTTGCTGCAGTTCAGGCACTACCAGCAGCCTCTGATGTAATAGTTGACCAAGCTCTCTTTTTGGCAGCCGAATGTGGCTACGCTATGATAGCTCATGCATTATTAGCTAAAAATGCAAATCCAAATACAGCCCGTAATGGATGGACTCCCTTGCTTGGAGCGGTCTATAAAGGCCATCGTTCCGTAGTTGAAGTGCTCTTAAATGCTGATGGTATAAATATTGGGCAAACTCTCAATTGTGGTGCAACTCCGTTGATTCTTGCTGTTATTCACGGCCATGCTGAACTAGTAAGCGACCTTTTAGCTAAAAATGTACCTGTGGATGATGCTGATCGTTTTGGGGCAACTGCTCTGAATCGTGCAGTCAAGATAGGTCATGCTAACATAATTCAGATGCTTTTGGATGCAGGTGCCGATCCACATAAGGTCTGTAATAATGGAGCAACGCCTTGGACTATAGCTGTCGAGAGTGGAAATGCTGCAATAGTTGATATGTTATCAAGGGCCAAGGAAGCTGCTCGTTAAGTTCGCGAAGACGCACATGAGGTATGCGAGGTAATGATGGGAGCATTGATTACAAGACATAACTCAACTATCTTTTCCTTTTTACTCGGGGGGTTCGCGCAAAAGTTGTATATAACCCCATTAAAAATCCCGTCTCTTAAGGCTGATCACTACAAAATCTACAGGATGATGTGAGAGCTCTCCCGTGCTGATCGATGAATCTAGGTATAATTATGTAACGCAAAAATTTCCATCTGAATTATTGCAAAAACAAAAATTCATGTGTTACACTAAAATAAAAAAGCTCTTTTGATTGGAAGGATTATCATCATGACCAAGAAACTAACTATTGTGGCTGGAATCTTTATGCCATTCTCTCTCTGTGCTTTGAATGTGTCTAATCATGATTCTGTTCATTCTCCAGCAAAAGGATTGGAAGCTGCGACAAAAAGATTCTCCTTGCAGGCTGAGTCTGCGCATCAAACGAAAGCGCAAGTCGCTCAGAGGCTTGATCGTGTAGTGATCGATTCAGCAAAGAATTTTGAGACGGATCGTATGACCGTTGCCTTATATCTGGCTAAAGCAGGTCTTCCGGCAGCAACAACATGGATAAAAACACAGCCAAAGAAGGCAGAGGAGCTCGGCCAAGCCATAAATAATCAAGTCAATCCTGAGGGAACGTGGTTAGGCCATCGACCCGATTGGGAAATCATTAAAATCGCCCTTGAGAATGGCGCCAACTATCATACTATACACGGGCTTGGTTCCGCAGTCCGGGGAGCACCTCAATCGTTTAAAGAGTTTATTGGATCTCATCCCGAATTCAGTCATCTGTCTCAGACCAAGGATTAAGTTTGAAAAAGCGAAATTCCGCCTCGTTCAAAAAGTATGCCCGTGTGAAGCTAGGCATGTACTAGTTCAGTCTTCCGGCTTATCAACTCCTGATCGGGCTATGCCATTTCCCACTTGATTTAATGGCAATTTAATGGCATAATAATAGTAATTTAATGGCAAGGAGGTATCTTATGTTTACGCCCCGCTATCTAATTACGAGTCGAATTGCCCAGTTGCTCATGCGTATGGAACTTCTACGGAAAGAGATAATCGACTTACCTCTTACTCCTTCAGTACTCGTTTCTCTGAGAGAAACAGCTAGAATCAATTCGATTCATTATTCAACAAAAATCGAAGGTAATCGCTTAACAACGCAGGAAGTTGAGAAGGTACTCTACTTTCAGGAGCGAATTGAGGGTAAAGAGCGGGATGAAAAAGAGGTGTTGGGGTATTATGCTTCTTTGAAATTTATGAGTGAGGTAATCAATGAGAAGGTAGCCATTTCGGAATCTCTCATTGCGAAGCTTCATGGGCTTATCATGGGAGGTGGTAAACAGAATTGCAAACCGTCGCCATACCGTGATGGCCAAAACGTAATCAAAGACAGCGTTACAAGGAAGATCGTCTATTTGCCTCCAGAGGCCCATGATGTGCCGCAACTTATGCATGACGTGGTTGCATGGGTGCGAGAAGCTGAGCAAGAAGGCCTTCCAGCGCCACTGATTGCTGGAATCGCTCATTATCAGTACGTGACTATACATCCGTATTATGATGGGAATGGGAGGACGGCTCGTCTCCTAGCTTCTTATTGTATGCAAAAGGGTGGGTATGATCTCAAGGGTCTGTATTCTCTTGAAGAATATTATGCGCAGAATTTGGGTGCTTATTATGAAGCATTAACGGTTGGACCCCATAATTATTATTTAGGGAGAGCTGATGTATAAACGGTCAATTATCTTTAACGGTGATGGTCAATTATCTTTAGCGCTTTTAAATTAAAAAGTATGATGGCATGAGCAAGCCAACGAAGTTTGTAACTCAACTACAAAATCCAAGGGAAACTCATGCCAGGAAAAAGAATAACTGACAAACAGGTAAATGACTATATGGAAAATATTGAAAACGGTATGCCTAAAAGAATGGCAGCACTGAAAGCTGGGATCGCGGAAAGCAGTGGTCGTAATATTGCACATGCAAGGAGAAACAAAAAGAGAAAGCAACGTGAAGGAAAGCCGACGCGAGAAGATAGATTTGAAACGGTTATGCAATCTTTTGTGATACCTCTTCTTGAAAGAGGAATCACCATAGCCTCACATATTTTTGAGATGCTGCAGGAGGAATATCCGGGCGAATTTAATGAGGTACAGATGCGTACATTCCGGCGAAGGATTGCAAAGTACAAACTACTCGAAGGAAAAGGCAAAGAGATAATGTTTCCTCAAACCAAACCTCAGCCAGGCAAATCTGGAATATCTGATTTCACCTTGATTAAGTTTAAAGATCGAAAAATGAAAGTGACTATAGCTGGTGAACCTTTTGAACATAAGATCTTTCATTATAGATTGCAGTTTTCTGGGTATCGCTTTGTAGATGTTTCTAGGGGTACAGGAGAACGGTTTGTGGTTATGTCTAAAGGGCTTCAGGATGCCTGGCATGATCTTGGGGGAGTTCCGGAAGAGCATAGGACTGACAATCTTTCATTGGTGTTTAAAAATCGGGTGGATGGTGCACAAGAGGATCTTACACTAAGAATGAATGCACTTTATGCCCATTATAGCGTAAGGCCAACACGTAATAATGTAGGAAAAGGTCATGAAAATGGAGCTATTGAGTCATCTCATAGACACTTTAAAGACCGGTTAAAGAGTGAGCTCATAAAAAGAGATAGTATTAACTTTGATTCATATGAGCAGTACCGGGCATTTGTTAAAGGTGTGGCAGCAAAGCTCAATCTTAAGAATGCAAGCAAAATTGCTATTGAACGAGCTCATTTGAGACCTTTGCCTGAAGGTCGAGCAATTGAGTATGATGATGTCACTGCGGTAGTAGCATCGTCAAGTGTGATTGTTGTTAGGAGAGTGATTTATTCTGTTCCTAACAAGCTGATTGGTAAGGTGCTCCATATCAAGCTGTATGATGATAAGCTTGAATGCTACCTTGGCGCTACACATGTTATTACTCTGACGCGTATGCCTATTCCTCAAAAAGGGAAGCGGGCTCACAATATAGATTATAGACATGTTATTGAGTGGCTAGCAAAAAAACCAGGAGCATTCCCTGGATACGCATATCGCGACTATCTTTTGCCTACAGAGAGCTATAAGAAGATTTGGGAGCATATTAAAAGTACGATGAATCTGCGAGAAGCTGCGCGATTCATCGTTGGGATACTGCATCTAGCCTATATTCAAAATTGCCAAGAGGAGCTTTCGATTGAGATTCTTGATCGCATAAAACATGGGACAGAACTTAAACTGAGCAGCCTGCAAAGCATGTTCAAATCTCAAGCAACAAAAGTACCTGATATCGTTATTCCTGAAATTCACATTAATCGATTCAATGAGCTAATTCCTGGCTTTAAAGGACAAGAATGATTACCAAAGAAACTGTTCCACTATTACTAAAAAAACTGCGCTTAAACACTATGAACTCCTGTTGGCAAGATGTCTCAAAACAAGCTGTGAAAGAACGTTGGGGTTACCCTCAATACTTAGGCACGCTCTGCGACATGGAGCTCGCAACACGAGATTCAAAGCGAATAGAAAGACATCTAGTCGAGGCGAAGATGCCACTAAACAAGACTCTTGATACCTTCAGCTTTGCAAATCTTACCTCAATAACTGGCGCTCAGATAAGCTCTTTTGCAGAAGACACTCAATGGGTTACCCAAGCTCGCAATCTCATGCTCTTTGGACCAAGCGGAACTGGCAAGACTCATCTAGCAGCAGCAATTGGCAGAAGGCTTATTGAGCTTGGCAAACGTGTCTTCTTTATTCGAACTACAGCTCTTGTTCAAAAGCTGCAATTGGCGTACCTTGAAAACAAGCTCTCGGACGCTTTAGAAAAGCTAGAAAAGTTTGATCTGATCATTCTTGATGACTTTGGCTATGTGAAGAAAAATGAAGCAGAAACAAGTGTCTTGTTTGAACTAATTGGAGATCGATATGAGTCGAAGAGCATTCTCATAACATCGAACCAAGCCTTTGGAACTTGGGATACGATCTTTCCCGACAGTACAATGGCAGTTGCTGCTATAGACAGACTTGTACATCATGCATCAATTATAAATATAAATGAACCGAGCTTCAGAAGCGCAGCAAAGATAAGTAAGGTGAAGCCATAAGCTACGCTGATTAAGGCTAAAAGAAAAAGACTTAGTGAAATTAATAGTATTATGACTGAAAACATATTAAAATAACCAGGAGCAATTGATGAACTCTGATTCTTCATAAAAGCGCTAAACTTAATTGACCGCGACCGTTAAAGTTAATTGACCACCTATAAGCTGATGCTGATATAACGGACTGGATCATTTATTTTTGTAGAGGAGTGGTGGAAAGCTTTGAAAAAGTGAAAATCCAGGCTTTGAAAGCGCATGAAGAAGGAAAGAAAGATTTTTCGGCTGAGTTCAAGAAAATAGATCCTCTCAAACGAGTGGTAATTGAATATTTTCATGATCATCAGTCTATAACGTGTCAAGAAATTGCTAAACTCCTCCATCTTAAACCACGCACTGCTCGAGCTTTGTGTCTTAAGTGGTTCCGAGAAGGTTTTTTGCTTGTGCAGGAGAGCTCAAAAAAGAAAAGAAGCTATCGAGTGCTAAAGGTTCTTGAGACGTAGATTCTACGGGCCTACCAGAGCAATAGGGGTAGGGCGACAATTATATCTTCGCACCCATGCTTTTAGCTACCAATGAGAAGTGCAGATTCTAAAGGTGCTTTCCAACTACTTTTCATAAGAAAAATAAGTACTATGTTGATTAACACCGCCAAATTTTATAAGAGACAAATTTTAATGTTTCTAGATGTCAGTTTTCGCATGATGCAGAAGATATCCACAATTTATGTTTTTCTCATGCCTTACTGCAAGGGACGAGGCCGTGCGGATGACCTATCGGATGAGCGCCAGAATGTTGTCTTGCTAGTCTATTACCATGTTTGCACAAGAGAGCCCAACATAAGAAAAGACAGTATTGGAAGGCAAAGTGTACTCATTTTGCTTTGTCTTATTTGGCTGTTAGTTTCAAAAAGAAACTTGACCAGTTGACCTTTCTGCTGAGCCGAGTAGGCTAGTCATGTATAACATGAGAGGGCGATGGTAAAAAAATTTGTTATTAGTTTTTCGAGTATTTGTTTGTTTTTTATCGGTCTAAGCCGCCTTTTTGGCATCGGAGGAACGTCTTTGGAAAAAGTTTCTTCGCTGCTCGTCTATCCAGTTCTTGTTATGGGGAAAGCAATCAGAAGCCCATTCCTCCAGTGGAATGAGCACAATCGCTCTGTGCATGAGGTGCTTACTGATTTAGAGGCAAGTAGCGCTGCTCGAGATGACCTGCAAAAGGAGGTGCTTGAGTTGCGTGCACTCCTTAATTACAAAGAGTGTACCAAAGATATGCGTGAATTCTTGACACGGTATAGTCCTGAAACATGTCTCGTTGCCCAAGTTCTGCTGAAACAGTTTGGTTCGTCCCACTTTTATTTGATCGATGCAGGCTCAAAACGAGGGGTAAGCGAAGATATGATCGCCGTGTTTAAAGATTGTCTCCTCGGTCGCGTAGTCGAAGTGTATCCTTGGTATAGTAAGGTGTTGCTTATCACAGATCCTGGCTGTAAAGTAGCTGCTGTATGCTCTCAAACCGGAGTGAAGGCAATCCATGAAGGGGCCAAGCAGCTCGATGTTACCCAGCTAACCTATGTTGGAGTTCTCGATGAACTAAAAGAGAATGACATGGTGCTTTCAAGTGGTGAAGGCATGATATTTCCAAAGGGGTTCGGGCTCGGACGTATTAAGCATATAGAGCACGATGGCTATACTGCGCGAGTCGCAGTTACCCCTCTCTTAGATTTACGGACTATCAACTACTGCTGTCTTATTGAGCAACTTACCGAATTAAAAGAGCAACCTCCTGATGAGGAGTCTTTTGTTCCTATTGCGCAAAAGGCGTCCTAGCAGTGAGATGACGAACCATAACGATCTTCAAGCGTTTGGCAGACAGAGTTCACCCATGAGCTGAGAGAGGAGCCCTCTTCCTCACTTGTACGATCTCCAAAGAGTCCTGCAAGCAGACTGAGCTTTTGTGGAGATTTGACCCATTCGATTTTACCAACTATTGGTGCATTTGCGCGTAAGACCCGTTCGACTGTCGAGGGAGACCCTACCTCGTCTATGAGTTTAAGAGCAACTGCTTGTTCGCCGGTAAAGAGTCGTCCATCGGCCCACTCCTTGCTATCTGCAGGAAGATGGGGGCGTTGGCGAGCAACATCTCGTACAAATTGTTTGTAGACATCATCTGTCATTGTTTGAAAGAGAGCTCGTTGTTCGGGTGTCATTTCAACAAGTGGATTGCCGGCCGTTTTATAGGTCCCCGCTTTTATAAAGGTGAATTTTATTTTAAATTGTTCTATAAATTCTTTAAAATAAGGGTGTTGGATATATGCTCCTATGCTGCCAATAAATGCACTTGGCGAAGCTATAATCCAATGGGAAGCCGTTGCAATATAATAGCCGCCAGATGCCGCTATATTTTCAACAATACTTACGATGTACTTGCTAGGGTAGATCGTTTTATAATGATTAATTTCTTGAAATATAGTTTGTGCAGTTCCAGAAAGACCGCCAGGAGAATCTATTTTGAGAACGATTGCCTTTATTTCTGGATCTTCAAAATATTTTTTAAGATCTTTGAGTGTAGGACCTGCGTTATGTATGAGTCCCTTAATAGGGATGACTGCTACCTTTGTTTTAGTTTCAAAAAGATCAGAATAATTTTGCTTTATACTTTTGATAAAAAAGGGCCCAATCTGCAGAAGGAGGAAGGCCCAAAAAATAGTTTTTACAATATCAGAAAATACCATGGGAGTACCCTTAACTTTTTGTGGTGCTATATCGTTCTTCTAATGCTTCACAAGCAGTGTGTATACAAGATTTAAAAAAGGATCCCTCTGGGATTCCTAGAAGTGTGCGTAGTAAGCTACGCGATTGATGTGGTTGCACGAGCTCAAACGCATTGTTTGTGTCGAGAATATCTCTCAAATAATCAATCAATGTGGTAGGTGAACCGACCGCATCTATAAGGCCCAGAGCACAGGCTTGCTCGCCGGTAAATAGGCGGCCTTCTGCCCAGATGCTCGAATCATCGGGTAGTTTAGGTCGTTTCTGTGCAACATCTTTTACAAATTGCTGATAGGTATTTTGTGCAAGAGCTTGAAGTTGATCTTTTCCTTGAGCAGTAGGAGCTAGAAAGGGAGATCCTGTCATTTTATATTTCCCAGCAGATTCGCTCTCATACGTAACATTTGCCAGCTGTAGCGCCTTATGAAAATTAAACTGTTCAAAGTAGCATCCTATGCTTCCAATAAGGGCGCCTGGTGAGGCTATGATATAATCTGTAGCACAGGCACAGTAATAGCCCCCAGAAGCTGCTATGTTTTCAACATAGCAGCCAACTGGTTTTGGATACCTTTGTTTTAGTGTGGTGATCTCATGAAAGAGGGTTTGGGATGTACCGGTAGTTCCTCCTGATGAATCTATGAATAGTAAAATGCCTTTAATTGAGCTATCTTGAAAAAGCTCTCTTAGAGGGTTTAAATAGGGTGTAGCCTCGGACAGAGTTCCTTTAATTGAGATAAGACCGATTCTGGTTTTGTCTACTTGCATATGAGACAAGATTAAGCTCAGAATCGGAGTAGCTGAAGCTCCGGCTAAAAAGATCCATATAAAGGGCGATAGCATAGAAATATTCCTCAAGCGCATTGTATGTTACTACTATCAATGATACTCAAGAAAGAGTTTGTTCACAAGCACTGGTAATAACCGAGCTTTGACTTTTATCGCTTTTTTCTTTACAATAACAAATATCTCGTTGAATACGTAGGGCGGTTAGCTCAGTTGGTAGAGCATCAGTCTTACAAACTGGGGGTCACAGGTTCGAGTCCTGTACCGCCCACCAAAAGGCGCCTTAAAAATTGTTCCTCGGTAGCTCAGTCGGTAGAGCAAACGACTGTTAATCGTTGGGTCACAGGTTCGAGTCCTGTCCGAGGAGCCAAGTTTAGGGGCTGTAGCTCAGTTTGGTTAGAGCGTCCGCCTGTCACGCGGAAGGTCGCGAGTTCGAGCCTCGTCAGCCCCGCCATAAGTGTAAAGCCATCCTTCGGGGTGGCTTTTGCATAATCAATCTGTCTGCTGGCAAAACCCCAAAATTGTTGTGGGGCTCAAAGATCGTCCTTTTTTTAATTGAGGAGGAAGTGCTCTAGAGCTTGTTCGTGCGAGGGCAAACGTTCGTTCGAGTAATGTTATAATCGCCTCGTTGTGGGCGTTCTCGAGGAGATGCCTTTGTTCGGCTTCTGAGAGGCCCGAATGGGCTTGATACTGAAGTAAGAGTTGCACAATTGTGGTATGACCATTGTGGACTGCGATAGATAATGGAGTAGCTCCGTTTACCAAAGTGCCTCCCATTTCTGCATCTTGTTCGAGCAATAGTTTTGTTGTGTCATAATGACCACGTTCAGCAGCACGAAATAGTGGAGTGGCGCCATCATTCGAATAGCTATTAAGAGGAGCTCCCACCCTTAAAAGTATTCTTGCGACTTGAGTGTTGCCGAACTCTACTGCCACGTGTAGAAGCCACGCTCCATCGGATTGTGAGAGTTTGGCACCGGCTGCGAACAGAAGATTTACAAGAAGGTGATCGCCTTTTGAGGCCGCCAGAAACAGAGGAGTAGTTCCCTCTCTTGAAGTATAGTTACAGTTTGCTCCAGCATGAATAAGCATCTGAGCGATGGCAGAGTGTCCCGTTTCTATGGCTATCAAGAGCGGAGTTTGGTCAGTTTGGCAGAATTCGGTATTGACTTTAAAGGAAAGCAGGAGCCTGACGACGGGTTCTTGTCCATTATATACTGCAGCAAACAAAGCGCTTGCGCATTATACCCGCCGAGATTGCTGTCAGGATTACTATTCATCAAGAATTCAACGACTTCAAGGTGCCCATTAAAAGCTGCTGCAAAGAGCGGCGTCCTTCCTTGGTAATCCCTTGATTGATTTGCGCCGCATCTCAAAAGTTCTCTGACTATTGCCGCAAAACCGTTGCACGATGCAATAAAGAGTGGACTTATTTCGTCCCATGCTAGTTCGGGGTCAGCCTGAGCTTCCAATAATAAGGTAACCATCTCGTGAAAGCCCATGTGTGATGCCAGAAATAGTGGTGTTCCGAATAATGACTGTTCGTTGGCATTTGCTCCTGCCTGGAGAAATGCTTCCATGCCTCCAATATTGTTTGTGAAGGCGAGTTCTAAGATGTAAGGTATGGTGTGCTCTGGTGTGAGGGATAGGATGTGCTCTGCACCTTCACTAATAGTGCTCTGAGTGAGGAGTAAGAGGAGTGCTATTTTGTGTAACATAATTGGTATTCTTTGAAATATAAGCTCTGTGTAAAGCATACCAGGAAATTGAAAGTTTGTCAGATCCACGGCCGAATGAATAGAGAGGTATTTATTGAGCTTTTCGCTTACAAAGTTTAAGGGCTTAGGTATACCAACCCAAGCCCTTAAACTCTTTTCAGATTTGCGCGAAATTAGGGATAATAGCGCACCCCACCAGATACTTCAGGTGGTTCCTCCAGATGGGCTGAATTACCCCATTTGTCATGCAATTGGGTTACCCCAATCATCACAAACACGATTGTAAGCATGCTAATCGTAAGCACGCTAAAATATAATTTAGCCATTTCTACTCCTTCTTGAGTATGAAAACGATACTACTAACCACTACGCTCTGTTATTTTAGTACACGAGGAATGAATGTCAATAGAAAAAATTAATAAAAAACGTGCCAATTTTTGAGTCGCAAATGCGATTATTTCTCCTCGCAGAAAGAGGTGCTTAGGTAGGCGATGGTTCGAGGTTAGTTACAAATTGACACGCTGAGATTTGGTGGAAACACATGAAAAAAAGTTGACACAAAAAAAGGAGGAGGACAATTCCTCCCCCCTCATAGTTTTTGATTTTAAAAAGCAGGTATGCCAGCGGGGGCTGCGATGACCGCATCACTTGTAGGCTGAGCAAGGTTTCCTGCTCGAGCTGCTTTTATAATGGATGCATAGACCTGCCCACCATCTTTTATCTTCCTATCTGAGGTGTAGAGGCCAAAACGTGGCTCGTGGCCCATATCCCATTCAAAGTTATCCATAAGGGTCCAGTAGAAATAACCGCGAACATCGTATCCATCTTCGATTGCGAGACTGACCGCTTTGAGATATTCGCGTATCCATTGTACCCGACGGCTATCATTGGTATTATTCTTATCCGCGACGCCATTTTCGGTAATATAGATAGGTACGCCTAACTGAGCTACGTCCTTGATAGCATTATACAGACCTTTTGGATAAATAGCATACGGCATGTCGGTCATTACTTCGTGTGGATAACAGGATCCATCAACCTTGCACCAATTTGACCATTGCATCTCAATTACTGCCCTTGAATAGTAATTAAGCCCGATAAAGTCGGTTAATGTGCCTTCCGCATGATATTCTTCATTGAAAATGAATGGTATGCCATAGGAAAACGTTCCTGTTTTTAAAAACTCGAGCACCGCAGTGACCAAGATGCCATTGAACATAAGTGGTGGCATAAGCTCGGCAGGATTCCAGCAGGTATAGGATTTAAACTTGAGGTATTGGTGTACGAGGCCAATTTGAGCGTTTTCTCCACCTGGCAGCGCTTTAAGTGCCCTATAGGTTTCCGTATGTGCCTGCATCATATTTCGAAGTACTTTTGCAGCAATCGGAAATCCGGTGAACATGCCACCCTTTCCTGGAGGGAAAACACAGCGTAAGTATCCTTGAAATACATAAATAGTTGGTTCATTAATAGTACACCAGAAAGGAACTTTGTGTCCGAGTTTTGTAAAAACGGTTTGCGCAAATCGTACAAAATAGGCAATATTTTCCTCTTTTTCGAACGCGCCCATTTCTTCAAACCATTGTGGATGTGCAAAATGATGCAAGGTAATCATGGGAATGATGCCAGCTGCAAGTAAAGCGTCTACTTCATCACTGTAATGGTTGAGGGCCTCTTCTGAGAAGTTTCCAGGGGTTGGTTCGATTCGGTCCCAGGCGACTGAGAATCGGAATGAATGTACATTAAAATCTCGTTGCATCATATCAATATCTTCTTGATATCGATTCCAGTGGTCACAGGCCACTCCCGATCGTTCACCGCGGATTATGTGAGGCGTTCCATCAGGAAACGTTGTTCGTTCCCAGTGAGACCAGTTACTATCGGGAAGATGTGTTTCACCTGAATTTTGTTGCTCAGCAATCGCAAAACCGAAAAGGAACTCGGGCGAGAAGTGGAGCTCATTCACATGGAGCTGGCGGATATCGAAGGTTCGCTCCTGTCGCTTGGGACTCTCTGCTGACAAAAGGCTTATGTTCAGCAACAAATGCGAACAGAGGACTAAAAGGCTGATATGATTCATAAAAACTCCTGAAGATAGAGTGAGGGTGATACTGTAAGAGCTAGTATAAACGAGAGCGAATTTTGTAGCAAATGCAAGATTATTACATCATTGTATCATCCCAGGATTTGTTTGGGCATTGGAGAAGGCATGGAGTAGGTAAGACGCTCGATACGGAGTTTCATGGGTTTTGTCTTCCCGGCTACTTTTTTCTCGGGATGATGTAACTGAGAATTGTTGATCAGAAAGAAGCCGCAATTAAACTCTGGCTGAATTTGTCAAAAAGGTAATTTTCAGCTATACTTAGTTGTGAATCTATAACAGTTACGAAGAGGAGTTTCCCATGAAAAAAGATATCCATCCAGAAACATATGAAGTAACAGCACACTGTGCGTGTGGCAATGAATTTAAAACGAGTTCAACACGCAAAGAGCTGCGATCTACACTGTGCTCCAATTGTCATCCATTTTTTACGGGTGAACAACGACACGTCGATACAGCTGGTCGTATCGAGAAGTTTAATAAGAAATACAAGGCGTAAAAGTGAATGATACTTCCATTTCATGGGATGTCATTCAAAAGCGCTACGATGAATTGAGTGAACAAGCTGGCTCAGCTACCCTTGAAAGTAGCAAAAGGCATGTTGTTCAGAAGGAATTATCTTATCTTTCTACGTTGCTTGCCAAGCACAAAGAAATTCTTCGATTAGAAAAAGAAATTCAGCTGCTAGAAGCACAAAAAAGTGAAGATCCAACACTCGCTCCTCTGTATGAAGAGGAGCTGAGTGCCGTTCAAGGAGCGCTGGTAAAAGAACAGCAAGCTCTTGATAAAATCATGTTTCCCCCCGATCCTTTAGATAGTAGATCAGCATTTCTAGAAATACGGGCAGGAGCTGGAGGTCAAGAGGCTTCCCTTTTTGCTGCTGATTTATTGCGTATGTATACCAACTATGCTATGAAGCACAATTGGAAAGTGTCCATCGTAAGTACCAGTGAAACAGATCTTGGTGGCTACCGAGAAATTGTCCTTCATATTGAAGGAAAAGATGTCTATGGTCACTTAAAATACGAATCGGGTGTACATCGGGTACAACGTGTTCCTATTACTGAGGCATCTGGCCGTATTCATACCTCAACAGCTACGGTGGCAGTATTGCCGGAGGCTGACGAAGTTGAATTTCATATTAATCCCGCTGATTTACGAATTGATGTGTATCGATCAGGTGGTGCTGGTGGCCAGCATGTTAATACCACCGATTCGGCAGTGCGAATTACTCATATTCCTACAGGAGTAGTTGTTGCATGCCAAGACGAACGCTCGCAGCATAAGAATAAGGCAAAGGCACTCAAGATGCTTGCCTCTCGGCTCGCTGCTGCTCATAAGGAGAAGCAAGAAAGCGAGATGAGTCAAAAACGAAAAGACCTTGTTGGAGGAGGTATGCGTGCGGAAAAGGTACGTACGTATAATTTTCCACAAAATCGCGTGACAGATCACCAAGTAGATGTTACTCTGAAAAAACTTGATATGGTTCTTGAAGGGGACTTGGACGACATTATAAATGCGCTCATGGAAAGAGAACGGATCGAGCAACGAAAACAACCGTTGGCGTATCATTAATTTTTTTTCCAGGGGCATGCTATGGCACTTCTTTCTCATTTGATTGAGCACAATCGTTATTTCAATATCCTAGGCATTCTTGTAGTGCTATGTCTGGCAGTCCTCATGTCTAATAATAGACGACGGATCGACTGGCGGCTTGTCGGCGCAGGATTACTCCTCCATTTTGCTTTGGCTCTTGCCGTTCTTAAGACGACGATTGGCAGAGATATAATTAGCACCGTTGCCGGCTGGTTTACTGCTTTATATACTGCGGCCGATGTGGGAACCTCATTCGTGTTTGGTAATCTTGCCGATCCATCTGGACCCTGGGGCTTTATCTTTGCATTCAAGGTATTGCCTGTCATTCTCTTCTTTGGTGCGCTGATGTCCTTATTATTTTATTTACGGATCATCCAGACGATTGTACAGGGTATCAATAGGTTAGTTCGGCCATTACTTGGTACGACCGGTCCAGAGACCCTCTGTGCTGTTGCCAACAGCTTTTTGGGACAAACGGAAGCGCCTCTCTTAATTAAACAATACTTGAAAGATATGACAAAATCTGAGTTTCTGGTCATGATGCTCAGTGGTATGGGTACAATTAGTGGCTCCATTTTGGCGGTATTTGCCGTGATGGGGGTTCCTGCTGTTCATCTTATAGCTGCGAGTGTGATGGCTATTCCCGCAACGATATTGATTGCAAAGATACTTTATCCAGAAACCGAAAAGTCTCAGCCTATGTGTGAAGCGACTGCTACTTTTGAGGCGAACGAAGGGAATGTGTTCGATGCCATTTCTCAAGGGACCTCTGATGGCTTATGGCTGGCTCTTAATGTTGGTGCGATGCTTATTTCGTTTCTAGCTTTGCTCGGTGCACTCAATGCTCTCTTAAGCTTTTCTTGTCTGAAGCTTAATGAGCTTTTCAGCTTGCATCTTCCCATAATTACCCTTGATACTATTTTAGGATTGATCTGCTTGCCATTTGGCTGGCTCCTTGGTTTTACCGGCAATGAAGCTTTTAAGGTAGGTGAACTCCTCGGCACTAAGGTTGCTGTCAATGAACTGGTTGCCTATGGCAAAATGCTTAAGATGGGGCTCTCACCCCGGTCGATTGCGGTGATAACCTATGCACTTTGTGGTTTTTCTAACTTTTCTTGTATTGGTATTCAAATTGGCGGAATCGGTTCGCTCGTACCTGATAAAAGAAAATGGATATGTCAGCTGGGCATGACAGCAGTCTTTGGTGGTGCATTGGCCAATCTTCTTTCTGCTATGGTTGCTGGTCTGTTATTGTAACGATTCAAGGGCTTTGAATAGCTATGTGCTAGATAACCTAGGCAGCGAGAAGCTGTATTATCTGTAGGTCTTCGATGCGCTTCTCAATTGGAAAAGTCTCTGTTATCAAGGATGCGGCATGTAAAAAGACAATGGGATCTTTTCCGCATTAGCACCAAGCTTAAAGAGCTTGTAGCTAGGCTGAACTGACACAATTGTTTAAATTGAAATGAGGAAAGGTGAAAACTTCGTACGAAGCCTCTTTCCTGATCCCCGAACAGTGTGATGAAAAAAGAAAAAAGCTGGCATACAGGGAGTTTATCGCTTCCCCAGTTTTGATAGAACAGTTAAATCTGTATCGGTGCTTCCATCAATTAATCCTTGTATTAACATTCATCATCTGGAGAATGCAAGAATGGTAAAACTTCTGTAATTCTCGCAGTGCAACAAAATCGCTCAAGTTACACAAGAATAATTGTGAGCTTGAGCGAAATTAGATAGCGTAAATGTCACATTTAATCGCATCAATTATACTTGTTCTGCGTCAGAAAGGCAAGTATGCTGCCAGCATGCGATTTAACGGTTTCGTCCGTCGCCTCAGCCTGATACTTCTTTGCTGCTTCGATGTAAGTTAGACGGGGTTTTTCTGAGAAGAGACCCTTCTTGTCTACTCGTGGATCTACCGCGATCTTCCCAACCGCCCACAGGATTGTCCCTTTAATGGCCTGACCTAATGGAGTAAGGCCCGATTTGTCGCGCAGATTTGGATTGAGGCGAGGATCTGCCAAAAGCCAATCAACCGCTCGCCCATTCCAATTCCTGACAGCCTGGGCTAGTGGACTAAAACCTTCTTTATCGCGCTTATTTACGTCTATACGAGGGTTTGATAATAAGGATCGAAGAGCCCCGTTCCGATAACCCCTGCCTGCTATAGCGGTCATCAAGGGAAGATCACCACTTTTTTTATCAGGAGCATTTACATCGGCGCCAGCGTCGATCATTTGGTCGACGGCAGCATAATTGTTTACGATTGCGTCCTTAAAAACGCTTTGACGAGGGTCATTCAAAAATAACTTGATGGCCCATTTTTTTTTATCAAAGAGTGCAAGTCTAAGATCGTCATAAGTTGCCTTTAGACGAGGATCTTTAAATAGTAACTCCGCTGCTTTTGGTTTCGACTGCAAAATGGCCAAGTCAAGTGCGGAATAGCCTGAAGGATCTCGAAGATTTACATCTATCCCGGGCTGAGCTAACAATGCTTGGAGAGCCTTGAGTTGGACGGACTCGACAGCATTCATCAAGGGAGTTCTGTTGGTTGCGTTGAAAGCATTTACGTTTGCTCCATTTGCAATCAATTTTTTGATTTCGCCGACATCGCCTTTTTCGATTGCCTGTTGTAGAGGTGGCACTGTCGCCGGGGCAGAACTTATTACAATTGCTTGGGTAGTTAAGCTTATCAATAGAATTAGTTTTTGCATATTTGTTATCCTTGCTTTTTAAAAAATTGATCAAACAATGCTGCAACCTTCTTGTTAGGAATGCAAGTACTGTTCGAAAAAGGGGCCCATTCAGGCCCCCACTTCTTACGCTGCGAGATTCTTGCGTATTGCCGCAAGTTGTTGATCGGTTAAATTTGGATTAGCTTTTTTAAACTGCTCCATCTGCTGATCGATCTGTTGTTTGGTCAAGGGTGTTCCCTTAGCAAATTTTTCAACATCTACTTTTGGTTTTTTACCTTTGCATTTTGCAATGGCTGCATCAAGTTTCTCCTTCTTAACCTTTTCTGCATTGACCGTTTGAAGAGCGGCGTCGATGCTTGCCTGATTAGCTCTATTGAGTGCTGCATCCTTCTCATTAACCGCTGCTATTTGCTGGTCAAGATCAGCTTTTTGTTTGTCGAGAGAATTTACTTTGTCTTTCTGTTTATCGAGCTCTTTCTTTGCATTGTCGAGCATTTCCGTAGCAGCCTTTTGCAGAATTTCACCTAACTTTTTCAATCCTGATTGGGTGAGCTCTGCACGTATGCTGTAGTTTTTGGCACTGCTCGGATCTGCTTGTGGCGCCGCAGCTGCAACCTTCTTGGCGTCTTCGCTCATCTCAGCTTTGCCCGTAGGAGCTGCTGCGCTTGGTGATACTGCTACATCTGCTTTGACGTTGATCTTCGCATCGAACTGATTCAAAATCTTCGTTTCGAGCATGAAAGAAAGACCGGTAGGTGATAAGTTTATGATTGTGGCACCTTTAAGTCCGCCTAAGACATTCAGTTCAACGGTGCCGTCAACCGCGAGTGTGGCGAGCAGTTTCTTGGGGTCAATGATCATTTTCACGCCAGCTCCTTCTTTGCCTGCAGCATTCTTCATTGTGCCCGACAGTTTAAAGGGACCAACGTTAAATGACTCAATAAAGCCGAGCGCATTCATCCCACTCATATCGATCTTAAAGTCGAGCGATGCTTCTTTCCCTAGAATGTCAGTAGTCATTTCGACTAAGACTCCTTTATCATAGGCGACTCCAGCAAAGGTTGCAGCTTGAGGAATGATATCTACGATGAAGGTTTTTACCCCGATGTTGGGAATCTGCTTTTTAATCGCAGTGAAGAGATCAAGCTTGGCTCCTGCAGTAGCTGCTGCTTCTTCGACGATTATGCTTCCAAATTTAACGAAATCTATTAAATACAGACCGCCTTCCAGTTTACTTTTAAGCATGAAGATCGGACTTGCTGATACATCGAGGCAGCCAGCCACATCCAATACCTTAGGGCCAATCGCGAGTGTACCTTTTAAACAGCCTCCGGTAATAGGTATTGTTCCGCCAGTTGATGCGAGCGTTGTAAGATCACTGTCAACGCCAAATCCGAAGTTCCCTAATCCCAGCCCTGGAATGTCAAATGCGGGTTTATAGATGCCATCCATATACCCGGTTATTCGCAATTTTGGAGGAGCTGGAGTAATAAGAAACTCACCATTCATGCTTATTGGTTCTTTTTGGCTTGGCAGAATAATCTTGAGACCTGATGTTGCAGAAAAGGCTACATCTGGAACTCCTGCAACTACTTCGATAAGATACATAGAAAGGGTCAGGCCGGTGCTATTTCCTAAGGGCCCTAATTTAAGTTCTCCAGGTAATTGGACTGAGAACTTGGATCCAGTAATTTGCGGGCTAATTGCTCCCGAGAAGGTGACTTCGTTGAGATCTTTGCCCAGTGCTTTAAGTAACTGTGCGAGCTTTCCGGTGACTGCCACAGTAGCAACGAAATTTGCTCCCTGGGAAACAGGAACATTCCATTGAGGATCGACAAAGGAGCCTGTGCTGAGAATAAATGCCGACTTTTCTATTTTCAGGAGATTGAGAGGTTTGAGCTTAGGATCTATCTTTGCAAAATCGATTCCGCTTGAAAGTCCTGCAGAGAGAGAGAGCTTTCCTCCAAGGGCGCTAAATCTAAATGCAACCTGTTGACCTAAGAGTGATCCGCCACCCTCGATCATTTTGGCGCCATCAGCTCCGGTTTTGATGGTAGGTTTATCGATCATTACCTTGCTCAAAACATCTTTAATTCCTCCCGGAAGATCGATTTTTAACAGCTGTAAGATCGATGCGACGCTTATTGAAGCGCCTTTCTGAGCTTGGTCAAAGAGGGTGCTTTCTTGTGCAGAAAGCATGCTGCTGGCAAGGAGCAGTGTATAGAGCAACTTCATATGAGCTCCTTAAGATTTGCAAGTGAATCGAAGATTGTTTTAATTGAGCCGGGGATATCATTTAAATCGAGTTGTACTTTCATTGTGACTGGTTTTCCTCCGGGATTAAATTGCAGTTCTACCAGAGGAGATTTGCCCTTCAGTAAGTCTTCGAGATTGGCTTCAAATAAAGCTTGTTGAGGGATGAGACTTCCTGCAATCATTTTACCCACGACTTTTCCAAGAGAACTCGTTGCGCTCGCAAGAGCTTTCGTTGCTTCTAGACCTGCGCGAGCGGCTTGTTGAGTCGCATCCAGTCCCGTTTTAGCCGCTAGAAGTCCAGCTTTTTCCGTCTGGAGTGCTGCTCTTCGTGGGTCAAGTACTTGTAGATCTTTGCCAGCTTTCACGACGGCTTCAGCTACAGTGAAGGCTCCCTTTTTGGCTGTCCATTCGGTACCTTCTTTTACAACGTCAAGACAAGCAGGTATTTTTTTTAAGTCTTTTGCGCGATCTTCAAACCACTTTCCAGCTTCTTTTCCCGTTTTTTCAATATCTTTAATGACTCCCTTTGCCGTTTTTTCAATGTCCTTACCAAGACCCTTAAATGCTTTGCCAATATCATCAAATATATCGGCAACGATGTAATGATAGCTCAGGCCTGCGAGGCATATCAGTGCGGCAGCGAGCAGTATCTGTTTGCACATAGTTCTCTCCTTCTTGTTAAGTATAGGGATACTTGTCTCCTTATAATTCTAACAGTCAGGAATGAGTCAAAGCAAGATTTTTATAAAAAATAAAATATTTCTAGATGAAAGTTTGGCTTACAGGTGTGTCTCGTTTGAGGATTCCCCCAGAAGTTGTTTATAGGCATGTACATGTGCAAGATCGAACAGGGGTTCGACGAGGATCGTGATGATTCCAAGGAGACTAATACCAGAGAGTATCGACGTAAGAATAGCGAACCAAAAGATGACCCATTTAAAATGAAGACTGAGTTCGCCAGCCAGTTGCTTATCTTCGGCTACACGAATCGCTTTTCCATCAAGAATGGGAAAGCCCGTGAAGTAATAGGTTACTCCATAGTAAATACCGGGGATAATGAAAAGAATCAGCCAGAGGAACGTTCTAATTGCGTAGAGAATACGTGCGGCAAAGAAGGTACCAAAGTCATCACCGATGGTAAATACCTCTTTCCATTCAGGAGTGTAACCATCATACAGTTTAAGGCCAAACCTCACCATCTGATAGAGATAATATTCGCGAGCAACGAGCATGAACAGATTCAGAACAATTGGGGTAGCAAAGCCATAGGGTGCGCGAATAATAGAAAATGAACCTTCCGCAATCGATCGCCATAAGGTAGGGTTGAACAAGGCCAAAAGTAGAAGAATTCCGGCACATGCTCCATAGAAGGCGAGAGATGTTTGAAGAAAGAGTATGAAATTGCGAAAATAGGTGTTCCATCCAAAGATAAGTGCTTTTGATATCGAAAACGATCTACTTGTGTCCATAAAACTCCTTTCTGTAATTTCTCATTAGTATACCAGGAGTTGCAAGCGAAGTATATTGCAAGCCAATCGTTAAACGCACAGCTTTCTCAGGTTCCTCTGCGTTGTTGATACGCATCTACGCCCGCTAAGACCAAAATTGGTTCCAGCAGAATCATTAGCAGCAGAAGGCGTGGAGACATAAAAACATAGCCGAGTATGAGCAGTAAGAAGAGTGACCATTCTATTCCTGCAGAGAGGCTAAGAGCAAACTGTTTGTCTTCTGAGATTGTCGTTGTTTTCATATCGATGATAGAATAGCCAGTGAAGAAATAGCGTGTAGCTTGATAGATGCCTGGTATAATGAGAAGAAAGGTCCAGAGAAGGTTTCTCGCCCCATACAGTAGGCGTGCGAAGTAAAAAGTTTGAAACGTACCATCGGTGCTAAATATGTCTGTCCATTGAGGTATTTGACCGCGTCCGAGCTTCAATCCAAAACGTATGATCTGGTAATGATAATAGGAGTGTGTAAGATCAGCAAACAATAGAAAGAGCAAACCTAGTGGCACACTAGTCACGATGAGCAGTTGCTGTGTAAGAGGGGTTCCATTTAAGAAGAAGAGATATAAGAGTGCGTATGACCCCACAATGAGAATTCCTACCAGCGAGGAAAATACGATATAAGCAAGTGTCATTTTTGCAAAAAGTGCAAAGTGTTCAATATAGGTTTTGAATCCTGCAGTTAAGGAATTCGATAGGGAGAAGGATTTGGGTGAGTTCATGAGAAGCTCCTGTGGTTATCTGATTATAGCATTAGTATAGCATGTAAAGAAACGGCGAAAAAACGCTTATCTCGTCAAGGAAGCTGTGCATGTATAGTAAGAAAAGTCTAGTAGCTTCTCTCTTTATCGAGGTGCCCCTTGATGATGGTGACTTGCAGGTCGAAGAAGCCCTTACATTGAACGTTTTTGTCAATCAGGGCATGATTAGCAAAGTAGGTCGGGAAATGACCGGTCTTTATCTATGGGATTGCATTGTCTGTAGGCACCGCTACCCTATCGCATTAGCAACTGAAATCTCGCGATTGCCAATTCGAGGATCGGTCAGCTGATTCCGACTACTGCGTCTTCTTATGCCGTGCGGCCGGTAAACAAATGGCTCGTTAGATTCTGTTTTGAGTATGAGGAGCTTCGTGGAACAATAGTGCCATTACTGTCAGGCGCGAATCACCCTGGCTGTTGATTCTGATCAATAGGTAGGGAGTCAATATCATCATTGCTTGGATTCGAGAGAGCATTGATTTGTTGCTCGTAAGCATTTACCCCAGCTAACATCATAATTGGTTGGAGCAGCATGATTATCACCAATCGCAAGAGCGAATTCGTAAATAGAAAGTTCGGCACTACCAGTAATAAGAGTGGCCATCTGATTCCCACGCTAAGGCTTCGAGCAAACTTTTGATCCTCGAAGACCGTTTTTGTCCGTGAATCCACGAGAGAATAGCCGGTAAAGAAATAGACTGTGGCTTGATATATTCCTGGGATAATTAAAAGGATTGACCACAGAGCATTTCGTAGGAAATACAGTAAGCGGGCGTGGAAAAAGGTACCAAACGTACCATCAGTAGTAAACAGATCTGTCCAGCGAAAAGTTTGAACCTTTGATAGTTTTAGGCCGAATCGTAGTATCTGATAGTGATAATATGAACCTGCGACTTCAGAAAACATGATGAAGGCAAGAAGGGTTGGTAGGCTGCGTGATTTAAAAAGGCAAGTTAGATCACCTTGTGCCAGGCAGTTCCTGATGTCATCAAAAGAGATAAATCCGACAAGGAGAGAAAGTGCGTAAAACAGGCCATCAAAGACAATTGCAATACTAACAAAGAATCCAATATTCTGTATATAGGTGTTGACCCCAGCTTTTAAGGCATTTAAGAGAGAGAACGGTTTTTGTGTTTCCATTAAAGTTCCTTTGTGGTTATAGTAACAACTATAATAGTTCTTCAAATAACTGCAAATAACTGCGCGTCACGCCCTTGTTCCCTGCATGATTCCTTACAATATGAGCAATAAGCCTCATTTAAAAGATGCGCCAAGAATATTCGAAACTTCATCTTCATCCGCTTTCATCATGTCCATGACGATTTCAGTCAGAGTTGGTCTGAGATCGAAGAGGAGTGATGTGCCATCAGATGCTCTTGTCAGAAGTCTATCGTTTGTAGCTCGGATATCAAATGCTTTACCTTCAAGGTCATGCAGGACAGGATGTCTCAGATCGCTCAAATCGCAGAGTATTAATGCTTGATGTCGGGGGTCCACATGGTAGACTGCAAATGCTCCGATTCTCCCATTTGGTGCTAGAACAACCGTATCTATCTCGGCGCATGGCGAAAGTTGGATAATCCTGTAGGATATGATATCGGTAGGATGTGATATATCAAATACAAGTACTGTTCCTTCAGTAGTTCCGCTCATAACCCATCTGCCAGCCATAGATAAGGTACTTATTTCATCAGCAAGCCCTTTCATTGAGTAAGCTTGCCTCTTTTTTATATCCCAGTACGTCGCATTCTCGTTTTCTGCAGTGATCACTATTTTAGCGTCGGGGCTACATACGACGGGAAATATGCTACGTTTCCTTACTATAGTTCTTGGAGATCTTGAATGTTTATCTTTGCCACTGAGTTCTGAATACTGCATATTATGTAGCTTGAGCCCCGTTATCCCTGTTCGTGCATCTCGAATGTACCCACTAAAATCCCACCAGATTGCTGCAAAATCATGTCCACCCGATACTCCGCAGTCGCCATCTTTAGAAATGATAACCTTTGTAACTGTATTTGTATGTCCTCGAAGCTTCATGGTTTTTACATCACGGATGTATCGAGCGTCGTAGAAAATGACCCCATCAGCAGATCCTGATAAAGCAAACAATGCATCATGTGAAAGAGATACGGATTGTACAGGGGTTTGATGCTTGAGTTCGAGAGAGGTCAGCTCATAGGGCTTAATGCGGTCAGGGTTTTGGAGGCACCAGACGATGACAGTGCCATTTTCAGATCCGGTAATTAACCAGTCGCCGTTTGAACTAAAGCTTGAACAAGAGAGGGACTCAACATGTTCCTTGATCCTCTGCGCGTATTGCGTATATTTTGCTTTAAATCCCTTTGTTGTTATGTAGTTCATCATGTCGAGCGCAACTGGCTCATGATGATTGGATACATTGAAGAGTTTCATCTCGAGCTCACTCGATTCCTGATACTCGTGTATATCGACGAATTTTATTTTTCCTTCATCTTCATCTTCTGTCTCGGTTGCGTAATTCCCGACTTGCCGATGACTAGTGGTTTGAGCGATAAAAATCTTTTTTCCATCAGGTGTCATGCTAACTGTCGGTATGAACTTGGACTTATCTCCAGTCGTCAAGCATTCACAGGGAGGCGCTTTATCGAATCTACGTAAAGAATCCGCATGAGGACCGATGTCGAGATATCTCCTCAGAAGTTCTTGAGAATGGGGCTCCAACACCTCTAACCTTTGAACGAATGTTAATTTTTCTTTGCTGACAGCCTTGTTTGATTCCTTCTTAGCTTGTATGTTCTCTATTATTTTGTCTCGAAAGTAAGAATGAATCGGTCTCGCTGCAGAAGGCTCCATGCCGGCGCTTGAAAAATAAGTCGGATCAGGGGGAGTGCTCATTGTGTGAGCATGAGTTCTAGTTTCTTGGCATGATTGTGCTACAGGTCCGTTGGATTGTGCAGAAGGCTTACCTGTTTGCTTGCTGCCAGGAGCCGAAGCAGATCGTGATGGTGTAGAAGCACTCGGTTGTTCTGCTGTTATTAAAGTTTTCAAAGAGCTTGAATGGGCTAAGGTAACGGAGGGAAGTCGGCTTGGTGCTCGAGGTGGGGTTGCTAACTCTCTACGTGACGGCGTCGGTTTGGTGGGCCCAGATGTTCGAGGAAGAGCTGCTGGTGCCCGGGAGGACCCTGATCGACTTGGTGGGCTAGGCTGCGCCCTCTGTGGAAACAATAGACGAGCCGAATTTTCCGGATTGGCCATCAGCTTTAAGGGCGAGCCGTCTCTGAGTTCTACCGTTTCAGGCAATTCTTGCGCAGCTCGCAACTTTTGTCTCTCCTCTTGAGTGAACATGAGTGCTGCGGGCCTACTGAGCTTCCTTGCTGCTGCATGCTGGCGATCAGGTGTTGATTGTGGAGCTACGCGTTCAGCTGCAGAAAGCTGGGCGCCTGGCTCCCTTGTAAGAACCAGGGCACGTTGTTCCGCAGCAGCCGCCTGAGCTGTTCTCGCTGATCTTATTTGTCTTGTGTAGTCAGATTGTCGACCTGAATGTAGATTATGTGCATCACCTTGATCTCTTGATTCTCCTGTTTGGTTACCTGGGCGTTCGATTGAGAATGGAGTTCTTGGTCTTACGTACGGATCATATGGAAGAAATCCTAAGGTGTCTAATTTAAACTTTAGTTCGCCACTTTGGGTGTCCGGTGTTGGGCATACTGATGATTCAACGGAGCTTATAGCGCTACTCGCCTGACTGCCCATTGCTGAGGCTAAAGGTTGGGGTGTGCTCGCCCGTTCTCCAGAGTTCGTGACTCTGCTCAGGAGGGAGAGAGCATCGTCTAGCTCTTTTGCCAGTTCTTCTTGCGTTTTTGATTTCATCATTCCCTGAATGGTTTCTGGAATGAAGCATACTAAGATAACTACACAAAAATCCCTTCTGCACCGTTTAAAGAATGTGTTGAAAAGTGCTTTACTATATGAGGTGCAGGTAGCTGCAAAGGATCTGGAGGTATTCATGGTACGTAACTCCGGGTAAGCGATAGTTTGAAATCAGTATACCAATGCCCCGGCCAAAGGCCAAGAAATTAGTTTATGATGAACCAAAGCTGCAAAAAAGTGAAAAGGGCCGGCGCATCAAAGTTTGATCCGCTACATCCAAGGGGCTGAATTCTGTGACACTTGTCCTCGAGTGAGTTTGGTGGCGAGGCTCATCGCCCGAGCTCGCATGCTTGGTACACAAAAGCACGACGTAGGACAAACTAAGCCATCGAAGAACCTCACTGCTTTAGAGCTGCAATGCGAACACTGATAACCATTTCTACGATTTTAGCAAGCGTCAAATTAGCTCCTGCTCTCAGATCAAAGAGGCGTGCTTTGTTATCTGTTGATTGTGTGAGAAGCAAGTCATTGGTGTTGCATAAAGCGATTACCAGGTTATGTTCGGCAATGGTATGAATAAGCATGTTTGCCGGATTAAGCAGGTTTGCGGGATTAAGCAGGTCAACCACTTTTATGAGTTGGCGTCGGGACTCTTTATGATCAGTGGTGAATGCTGCCCAACTACAATCTGGTGCGAGTGCAACTCTAAATATTTCGGCAACCGGTTGAGTTTCTTCAATGAGATAAGAAGTAGCAGCAGTAACATCTGATATATCAAAGATACGAACAAATCCATCGATGGTTCCTGCTATAATCCATCTGCCCTCTGTTGCGAGGGATATGATTTCACTAGCTTGCCCCTTTATCTGATATGCTTTTCTATTTTTTATATCCCAGAGCGTCATATTTTCGTTCTCTGCGGTGAAAACTAATTGAGTATCGGTACTCCACGCCATGGGAAATACATTGCGCTTTCTGCTCGGGGTTTGTTTCTTTGGTGATTTTGGTTTTTTCTTCTTATTCTGATCTTTTGGAGCTTTTTGAGCCTTAACTTGTTCATATTTCATAGCTTGGAGTTTTAAGCCTGTTATGGCGTGACGGTTACTTAAATCCCACCAAATAGCTGCATTATCATAAGGTCCGCCCGAGAGCCCGCAGGTGCCATCGGGAGAAATGTGAACAGTAGTAACTTTGCCCTGATGTCCCTTCAGCGGAATTGCATCAATTTCATCGACTCCGCCGCGGCTATATATAGATTGGTAGAATATAACCTGCCCTTCGTCTTCGAGAGATCCAGAAAGTGCACGGTTGACGTCTGAAATCGATACTGAGCTTACAAGGTTATGGTGCTTAACTCTTGTGCTCAGATTAAAATATTCACCCCTGACTAGATTCCAAGCTACGACACTGCCATCTTCACCACCCGTAATTAACCAGTTGCCATTTGGACTAAAGTTGGATGAAGTTATCGACTCTAGATGCTTCTGTAGTGCTGCCGAAGATCCTTCGCCGATGGGTAGCGAGCGTGATACAGGCTTGTCAGGATTTGATAAATCTACCAGTTCGGCACGGCCACCTTCTGCTGCTATAAAAGCAGTCTTGCCATCGAGAGTGATGCTGATTGTTTGAATGAGCTTGTTCTGATCTATTTGCATCAGGCAGTGGCATGCCGGTTCTTTGAACCTTGGTAAGAAAGCTTTGTAATCACTGTTCATAAGATATCCTCTCAGAAGGGCTTTCGCATCTGGAGGAAGTGTTTCTGCTAATATACGAGGAAATTCTGATTTCAAGAGAGTATCAAGTGATTGAGTTTTGAAGATTCGTAGTGGATTTTTCTTTAGTTCTTCCTGCAGAATGGTGTTTGGAAGAATAGTCACTGGAGTATCAACTCTGTCTTCTCCAGCCACATTTATAGCTGTTTTTGCTAGTGGTCTGTTCGATATCTGAATGCCTTCGAAGCTTGAGGTGCTGGCGGTCGGATTTCCTGGATCGGATGGAAATCGTTGAGGAGCGACTGTGAAATTTCTGTTTCGAGGATGTTGTCCAGCGATCTTAGATACAACAACTGCCTGACTCAGTTGTACTCCGCGTTCTCCAGGCTTCAAATGTGCGCTGCTTGGTGGAAGTGGCGCAGTTGCGAGCTTTGCTGGACGTCGCGCTGGTGCCGATTGAGAAGGGTCGGATGTTCTTGACGTAGTGGAAGTACGCATTCTTAATTGGTCGTTCTGCGCAGGCACTGAACGCTCACTGGAGTGTGTTAGTGTAGGATTGAAAGGCGAGGTATCCCTTGATGAGCTGGATGATAGCCCACCGCGAGGGGAACTTGGCGGAGCAGCAATGCCACTCATCTTTTCGCCCGCTGCAAGAAGCGCTGCCCTTTCCTGTGGCGAGAGTGCTATGCCTACTCGCGCTAATTTGCGTAGATTGCCTTCTGGCGGATGTGATTCAGCTGCAGGTTGATAATGATCTCCGGCTCGAGTTCGGTGTCTCGTTGAATCTGGGTGAGGATTGTGCGAATCATAGGGAAGAAAGTCCAGATTGATATGAATCTCGTTGCTGTGAGTGCTTGGAGTTGGGCAAATCGATGATCCTGTTGAACTTGCTGTGCTGTCTGTTGACTGATTATTTGATCGTACCAAAGTTAATGGTTGCAAAGATCGAAAGGTAGGAGCCATTGAACGTTCAGCGGCTTCTGCTAGCTCTGCGAGTGCTTTTATTCGTTTCTCTCCTGAGTTTGTGGCCCGACTTAAAAAAGAAACAGCTTCGTTAAACTCTTGATCTAGCTCCTCATCAGTGACTTGGGGCTTGGGCATTTCGCTCAAAATTTCGGTTGGAGGTTCATCGACTGCTTCAAAGGCTACTCGTGGGGCTGCCGAATTTGTAGTTCGACTTAAAATGAGTAGTAGTGCATCGTTCAGCTGCTGAGCATGGTCTTCTTCATTGATAGATTTATTCATTTCTTGGCTGCTTATGGGGAAACAGTAGGCGAGCAGAGCTCCAAAGTAGAGAATTCTCCGAAATTGTTTAAGGAATGAGTTTAGAAATGCTTGGTTGTATGAGATGGATATCCATGAACTAGTATTTATCATGTGAAACTCCGGCTAGAGGATTTAAAGGTAGTATATCAAGGCGCTCACTAAAGGCCAAGGAATTGCTCATAGTTTATTAAGAAGATTTGTATTGAGCCGACCATTATCGATTGACTGAGGAAGTTGATGGTGGCTTATGATGAACCGATTAGCTTGAGGTGCTTGGTTAGCGGAAGATTCAGAGATGCCATTGCATTTGGTACTCTGCATATATTCGAATTTGTAGGTGTGAGTAGATACAGAGGTGCTGAGGTATCAAGTGCACAGGTCTTGATACGGCTCCTGTGATTCTGATTGCTGCTCATCGTAGTTCCTTGAGTAATATTCTTGTTTTTACTATCACTAATCAGCTTGCCCGATTTATTATTAATTGTCAAGTTGAAATTTCGCTGAAAAGGAAAGAATAGTTATTTGATAGTTTGGTTTCGCTTGAATTGGATGCATCTTTAAAAATTGAGCCAGGGCAGCAGCTTAAAATGAAGATACAGCCCTTAGTCTTTACGGAGAGGTTGAAGCCGCTGCACGAATCAGAGAATCAGTGCTTGAATTGTCAGCTGATGATTTCTTTGGAGCAGTCCTCGGCACACGCCGAGGCAGTCTGTAGAGTCTTACACTTTCGTCAGTAGATTTAGCTAAGAGTATTCGGGCTTTCGAGAGAGCTATTTGATTAATTGCTTGCGTGTGCCCGATAAGAGAATAAATAACAGGATTATCAAAGGTGCGAAGATCGAAGAGCTTTAATTGGCTGGGAGTAGAAAGCGAGCCTTCTGTAGCGATTACTGCCCATCCTGCATTCTCGGCAATTGCTATATGAGTTATAGCGGCCTTAAGCTGCAGGATCTCATAGGTAGCAATGCATTCTGGATTTGAGATATCGAAAAATAGTACCCTTCCATTACTCGTGCCGATGAGCACTGATTCTTTACCCATTGCGATTGCAGTTATAGTACTGGCTACTTCAATAAGCTCATAAGATTTTATGTCTAGTATAATCCATAATGTTGCCGTGTGATCTTCTGCCGTTGCGACTTTAAGTCCATCACAGCTGCAAGCTGCAATGAGTCCGCACCTCTGCGGAGCTTGTTCGACCATTGGAGGCTTTGGGCTTGCCTTTTCTTTGATTTTAAGGAGGGTAGACTTTTCTGCTTTCCTAAATTCTTCTTGTGCCTCCATTAGTTTTTTATCGATAGCGATTGCGTGGTAGAGAGAGGTGTACATATAGCGACCCACAGCTGGGCAACGGCTCAGTATATACCCGTGCTGTTGTTCCACGGTTGTGGTGACTTCCCCTTCCATTGAAACTGAGGTATTTATTTTAATACCCCCCAACTCACGCCAGATCGCAGATCTGTTGGAGACTGTTATTGCATATTTCCCATCTTCGGAAATGAATGAGGCGGTTGCGCGACTTGAATGCTTTTCAAGGTTGTATGGTCTAAGCAAGCGCCATCCTTCTGTTAGGCAGGCACCGGGATACAGAAGGATACTATTGTCAGCCGATATGGAGAGCACCTGCGATCGATTCCCTGCAACGCTGATGGAAATAACAGCTTGTGCGTGCTTTTCTTTGTCGCTGAGGTCGCAGAATAGAGGCTTCGCTTTTGGTAGCAGCAGCCATAGTTCTACTCTACCTTCGCTCGTTCCAATAAGGAGCGCTTGTCCATCCTGTGAAAAACATGATGCTGTTGCATGTTTCTGATGTCCTTGTCGTGAAAGCTTCTCAGAGGGATATGTGGTCCGTGGGTCATTGGAAGTATTTGAAAGATCGAAGAGAAGAGCGTTCTTCTTAGATGCTACTAATGCAGCCTCTCCATTGTCGCAAATGCTTATGCTGGTAATTGAATCATCTTTGCCTGCAGTGAAGAGGCATTGAGATTCGATTGTGCGAAAGATTTGTGCACTTGTTGATTGCTGAGTAGCTGCTAAAGCCCGAGGATTATGTGCTAAACGTTCCTGGCGTTGTGGTTCCAACTGTATCGGTTCTGGGCAGGCTGCGGCGGCAGCGGCAGCGGATGGGATAAGTGATGAAAGGATTTTAGATGCGTTCGCTGCCTGGTTGTACTTTGTTTGTATGCCAGGGATTGCTCGATCGGAAAGCTCAGATGTAGGAGATAGCTGCTCGGTTCGCTGCGCATTCTCTGAGACTGAAAGGAGCGATGCAAGTGCTTGCTTTTGCGACGTAGTTAGCCCTTTAGGGCGTTGGAGCTGCAGATCCATTCCTAAGAGCAGTCCTGGCAAAATGAGCAATAATCCTAATGTGTAGTGTATCAACGCTGTTCCTTGCGCACTAAGTGCTGAGTTTTAGAGCTACTTGTAACTGTACCTGATTTATTCTAAATTATCAATTAGAATTTTTCAATTGCTGTAGTCGATACCTACCCAGGTGAACGTAGGGCTTTTGAGGAGTGCTCCCGTGCTCCTCTCAAGAAGAATGCTTGACCCCAATGCTTGCAGTTTTCTGAAAGTGAATTGAAAAAAATGGAAGCTGTTGTGCTCCTATGAATATCGAGAAGGGATGGCAGGAGGAAAACCACTTGACCTGGCTTGCTCAGCCAAAAGTAGAAGGCGTTGCAATACTTGCTATCTGGTACTCTCTGACCACAAAACCTATTTCATTGGACGCTTGCTGGTGCATTGCGCTGAGCTGCCCTGATAAAATGAGTACAAGTATGAATTGTATCACGGTGGCTCCTTGTGGCAGAGAGATTATTAATAGTCAGCGTCGTTAATTGCCGAGTTGAAAACTTTAATTGGTTGTAGCTTGAAATTTTTAATTGGGCCTGCTTGTAAAAACGAAAGAAGTCTCTGTACTTTATTGAATGCTCTTTCGTATACTGGAAGTATGACTATTATGAAGGAGGTACTGCAGTGTTAGTAGGAAAGCCAGCGCCACTTTTTTCGTGTGAAGCGGTAATTGATGGGCAGATTAAAACAGTTTCGTTAGAAGACTATTTGACTGGTACCATCGTGCTCTTTTTTTACCCGTTAGATTTTAGTTTTGTGTGTCCAACAGAGTTGCATGCATTTCAAGATGACATTGATGAATTTAAGAAGCGTAATACAAGCGTGCTTGGCATTTCTGTTGATTCGGTATATAGCCACTTGGCCTGGCTTGCTCAGCCAAAAGTAGAAGGGGGCATCTCAGGTATCACCTATCCCATATTTTCAGATATCACGAAATCTATTTCACGATTGTATCATGTGCTTGATGAAGAAGCCGGCATTGCTTATCGTGCTCTCTTTATAATCGATAAACAGGGCATCGTGCAATCGACCCAGATTAATAATCTCTCATTGGGAAGAAACATCAAAGAAGTGTTGCGACTTGTAGATGCTATTGAGTTCGTTTCGGTCCATGGGGAAGTGTGTCCTGCTAATTGGATGCTTGGACAAGAGGCTCTTACTGCTGATCATAAAGGTGTTGTTGAGTACTTTCAGGAAAAGAAATAGAAGATTACTCGTGGCATGCTACTTTTTTGCCCTGTTCAAAACGTAAACACTTTACTAGGACAGATCTTTTTTCAAAGGCAATCCCATAGGCAATAATCGTGCGAATGCCTTGATTTTCGAGCTCGAGTTTGTAATTCTTTTTAAGAATCTGATCAATGGCTTTTTCAGATGCACTTTCGAGAGTTTCCTTCGACTGAGGCCAGACTTTTTTGAACTCGACAATGATACCTGGTTTTTGTCCTTTTTTCGGAATAAGCATTATATCGTACCGACCAAGTCCGCTTTCTCCATTTGATTTAACGACATAGCTCTCTTTGAGCATGACGAGCATTCCCAGAACAAAGAGATGATAACTTTTTTCTGGTTCATCACTCGTTATGTCGAAAGTGCCCATGCTGGTGAGTATGAAGCTTTGAAAGAGGGGAGCAAATATCTCAATGTCCCCTTCGGTGAGAGATCGTAGCAATGTTTGCGCTTTGCCACTTACTGCCGATTTGGAAAACATTTCAGTGAAGAGCTTCGTGAGCAGTTGTTGAATTTCTTTATTGGGGATTTTGAGATACCATTTCTTAACGTCGTTAATAACTTCGTAATGGGTAAACGTAAGATAGCCAGAAAAGAGCAGCAAGCTCCAGATAAGGTCGTCATTTGTGGAGAGGTCAGGAAAGACAATGGACTGTTCTATGCTGTGGCTTACTGGTCTATTTTGTACTAGAGATTCAAGATCAATCTTGATCGATTCTGGCGAACTTCCAAGCAGATTCTTAAGGAGGATATTGTCGCTCGTATTGGCCCAATAGGGATCAAGCTCTCCATTGCTCGCAATGCATTGAAGGGCAGACCAGGGATTAAAAATATGGTGAGTTGTTCCAAAAGAATAACCGCTATACCATTCTTTAATATCGTGCTGTTTATCCTGTAGGTCATAATATTTCAATAGCTCATCCATTTCTTCGTTTGTAAAACCAAACTTATCGGACATATGAGCTCGTGTAAGATTGAACACGTCGATATTATTCAATCCTGCAAAGATTCCTGCTTTTGCAAGGGTCAGATTTCCCGTGACTACTCCTTTTTCGAGCAACTCCTGATCTTTAAGTGCTCCAGTCAGTAGCTCTCTGAGGAAGGTGATAAGCGTATCATAAAACCCCGAGATCCACGCGGTTTGTACTGGTACATCATATTCGTCAAGAAGTACGATTACCTTCTTGCGGTGATATTTATGAAGCATCCGAATTAAAAATTCCAAAGAACTTCCAAGATCTACCTCAGAGCCTTGACGTACGCTCAGGGCTTGAAAGACCTCTTTTTCATCTTGATCCAAAGCGTCTCCTGCGAGCAGTGCTTTGTGTCTTTTAAATTCGCGAGCGATCACGTAGGCAAACTTTTTCATCATCTTGGGGAATGGATCCTGGGTAATTTCTCGAAATGAAACGAAAATGACCGGAAAAGTTCCTTGCTGGGCTCGGAATTCTGGAAGCTGCCAAATCTTTGTATCAGTGAAAAGTGAGTCGGTTCTGGTATCGCTCAGTTCGTAAAAATACCGAAGCATAGAGAGATTAAGCGCTACGTGGCCGCGGAACGAGGACAACGTCGCCGCTCTCTTCAATATCTTTAATGAGAAGAGTTTTATCAATGTAGTAATAATTGCCTTCTCGCAAGTCTTTGTAGTCTGAGGTACCTATAGGTAGTTGTTTTTTCATCAGTATCCCTCGAATGCGCTTATTGTCAGTAGAGGTGTTCTTCATCGAGTGTGCAAGCTCTTACCGCCTTTACGAGAATGCGGGGAGAAATTAATCTGTTTCCGACGAGGTTCCCCCAGAGAGCATCTTATCTTCTGGCAAGACAAATCGACCTTTGAGATAATGCTGGAAATTTTGCTTCCTTAATAGTAATGAATCATACCCTGTTCTGAGAGGCTTAAGCTGCAAAGTGCTCAAAAGGTCCTTCATCTTATTTGTTACAGAATCGATTGATTCAATAGTATTGCTCATCAGTTCGAGTTCCAGAAATGTTCCCAGATCTTTTACCTCATCTAGAGAGAGTGAGAAATCTGCAATAGTATAGGTTGTTCTGGTTTTATCCACGGTACGGTGATCATGCAAATTGTTTAAGGCTTTGTATTCCTCAAGCGAGGAAGCAGTTTTGAGTCCAAGATCGTCATTTATCTTATTGAAAAGAGCAAGTTCGGTCGCGATGAAGGGGATTGCAAAGGAATATTCTTCACAATATGCCTGCATTTCAAGCGTAGGATCATCAAGGCACGCTCTATTGAATTTGATGTCAAGCTTGTGATTGTTTCGAAGTCGTATATAAATGCCTCTCTCAATGAGCTGAGCTGTTGGTGTATCAAGATATATATCTACAATTCGTTTTTTGCTTACAAGCGGTAATGGAGCAAGAAACTTTGGTAAGGAACTTTCATCAGTGATCTCATAGCGTAGTTCAATTTCGATATTCATGGAAGGCTCCTTGATAGGGGGTTCTGACTAATGTTTTCTTGGCAAAATCTTTTTTCAATGATTTTAAGAGTTCGGTCGGTTTCATTTTTTTGACTTTTCTAGTCTAAGGATGATAGGTCCTTTTTGCAATAAGGAGAAGTAGACTATGTATAAAAGATGGGACTGCATTGTAGAATGAAGAGCATCTATTTAAGAAAGACCGGACAATCTGAGCAGCGTGTCTTAGGCACGAAAAAAGAGGCTAACAATGCTCAATAACCTGTACTTGGCTCCCTTGCGACTGCTTTGTCACCAGAAAGTGTACGGGGAATTGCTCTTTCATGCTCGCAAGGTGAGAGACGATGATAATTTTTTCAAAGTCTTGAGCAATAGTGTAGAGGCATTCCATGATATTGGCTAACCCTTCTTCGTCTTGAGAACCAAAACCCTCATCAATAATAAGTGTTTGTAAAGCAGTTCCCGCCCTGCGTGCAAGAAGTTTCGAGATAGCAATACGTAACGCAAAGTCTATTCTAAAAGCTTCTCCGCCAGAAAACAGCTCATAGGGGCGCACGCCAACCGCGTCCGATATTTTGATGTCGAGCGTTTCTTTGGTCCGACCGCTTTTGAGATCTCTCAATGATTCTATCGAAAGGTGAGCTTGGTTGTTGGTTAATCTGCTTAACAGATTATTGGCTTCCTGTTCAATCTCGGGTAAGGTGTCTTCGATAAGAAGTGCTTGAATGCCATCTTTACTTAATGCGCCGGCGATAGCAGTATAATCGTCAACCTCTTGGGTGTATACAGCGAGGAGCTGTTTTTCTTCTCGATACTCTTCTTCTCGTTTCTTAAGAGCACTCTGCTGAGCTTCGAGTACTCCTTTTTGATGAATATGCTGTTCTTTGAGTTTTACTAATGCCTGAGCCTTCTGTTGGAGCTGTTGTTCCTGTCCAAGGAGTACTGCTTCTTCTTGCTTGTATCCGCTTAACTCTTGCAGTGTACTTGCCAGGAGAGCGATCTGTGCTTTAAGAGCTCGTGCATTATTACATGTTTCATGAACACGTTGTCGCCGTTGCTCTTGGAGGGCTAGCTCTTTAGAGAGTATGGCCTGCTGCGTTGCAATGGCTGAAAGTGCGGTGAGCCGCTCATGGATAGTTTTTTCCAGCTCAGGGCGGTAGGGGACAGCCTCGAGTGCTTGTTCGGTGAGGGTCAATTCTTTCTGGAGAGCCGAGGTGGTTTCATCGGTCTGACTTTGTTCCTGCGCTTTCTGGAGAGCTGTTCGTTCCTTGAGGATTTCCTCTTTCTGTGCATGCAATGCAATTATCTGGTCTTGATGTGCGGTTGCGGTTATAGTAAGCTCTGTGCGCTCAGCGGCAAGTTTAATCTTTTGTATTTCGAGCCCTTCTTTTTTTACGACCGTGAGTTTTTCTCGTTCCCTCGCTGTCTTAAGCTCTTGCAACTTCTCATGCTCGTTTATGAGGATAGCTTTTAATTGGCCAATGATTCTGGTAAGTCGCGTACGTTGGTGAGTATAACGTTTTTCGTCTATTTCGAAGGTCGCGCACAACGATTCCTTATCTGCAGGTTGATCGCATAACGGACAGCGTGCTTGATCGGTGCTCGAAACAAGTAGCTTTTTTTGAGAAAGCGCACTCAGCTGAGAGGTTAAGGACTGGGCTTTCGTTACAAATATATGGTAGTAGCTTTTTTTGCGTTCAAGCGTTTTCTCGGCATGAGAAATCGATTCTTCACTGATGCTCATTACTTGTAATGACGTTAGTTCTGTATCTAAGCGTGTGTATTCTGCTTCAAGGTTCTTTTTTTTTCCTTCTATGAGCTGCAAAGCGTCTTGTACATTTTTAAGCGTAATAAGAAGAGATTGTTCTTTGAGGATTGCCTGCTCCTCGGCCTGTTTAAAGCGATCCTTAATAACTTGTATATACTGCTTGAGAGCGTCTTTTTTTATGAGATATTCTTCTTTGAGCTCAATTTTGCGAGCAGCAAGGATCTGTAGCTGCTGTAGTTCTCCTTGGAGGATGGTGCGTTCCTTTTCCACGTCAACCTGTGCAAGGGCTGTCCGTTGTTCATGAAGAAACTTTCGCCAGGCTGTTGCTGCTTCAATAATCGTACGATTATATACTGCAAGTGAATTTTCTAGGTGCTGCTTTTGGAAGGAAAGTTTCTCGATGCTGTTTTTTTGAACAGTGATTAATTGCATCTTGCGCTTGAACTCTTCAAGCTGTACTTGAAGAGCTGTTTCTTGCTCAAAAACACTTGAAAGTGCAGTTTCAGCTTCTTTTAATTGTTCAAGTATGCGAGGAGTAAGGGCGATCTCTTCATTCAATCGTTCTACTGTCTGAGCACTGTGTTCTTTTGCGATTTGAGCTTCTCTTACTTTATCAAGGGCAAGGCGCCTAATCTCTTCAAAATGATGCAGTCCAAGAATACGTGCAAGGATCTCTTTGCGCTCCTTTGCCGATTTTTTCGAGAACTCATTCGATTGTCCCTGCTTTAAAAAGGCAGTGTTGATAAAAGAATCATAATCGAGACCGATCATTGCATCCAATTTTGCCTGAGTTGCTCGAATCGTTTTATCTGTTAATGGGCGTAATATATCTCCATCGACAATGCCAAACTCAAGGATGGTTTGAGCTTTTTGGGCAGAAACCATGTACTCTCTTCGTACTCGGTAGTGGATTCCATTGCAGGCGAAGTCGAGACTGACCATCATGTGGTCTTGTCCTAAGCGCAGAAGCCCTTCTTCTGCTTTTGCAGTTCCACCCGTCTTTCGCGCTTGCCCCCAGAGCACCCAGCTGAGCGCATCAAGAAGAGCCGATTTGCCATGGCCATTTTTGCCTGAGAGGCATATAAGGTGGTAGGGCGAAAAATCGATTTCTTGTACCGCACCGTAACTAACGAAGTTCTTGAGAGTAAGTTTTAAGGGAATCATAATAAGGCAGTATACCATGAATGAGAGGAGGAGCGAATAGGTAGTTTGCAAAAGTTTTGTTAAGTTGACAAAAAGAAGACGAATCCTATCATTAAGAAAAGAAATTTCTTCAACAACTTTCAGAAGGTATTCCATGCAAAAAATAATTATGGCTGGTATTTTGCTCAGTCAATCATTTGTAATCCAGGCGATGACTCTCGATAAGCAGAGTACAGCCTATGAACATGATCTTAATGCACCAATCCGTGATGGGCTCAATTTGCAGCATCTTGCAGCCTTCGAAGGATCCATTGGGTGGTGTTCGTTTGCCATAAGTCGTGGTGCTGATATTAACATGGCAGCACCGGGTGGGATGACTCCCTGCAGCATAGCAGCAGCAGAAGGCCATGTTTTGATAGTTCTTGAGCTTTTAGCAGCGCCTCAACTACGGATAAATCAAGAGGATGACAACGGTTTAACCCCTTTGCTCATCGCAGTCGACCGTGGCCATTATGCAGTGGTGGAAGCATTGTTATCTGATTCAAGAACAGATGTAAATAAGCGTGATAAGTATGGTCTGACAGCCTTACTTATCGCTATGAGAAACCGTAATTTAGCCATCGTGAGCCTGTTGCTAGCTGATCCACGAATAGATGTGACTAGTCTTATGAATGGTGATATGACATCCTTACTTATGATAGAAGAAGCTCGGAGGCTGCTAGATCTCGATGAGTTTGTAAATGTAGAGGCTTAAGATGCGAAATACTCGTAGCAGGATCGGTAGGATCCGAAAATGGAGACACGAACCCTAGATGGTTACTTCCAAAGCAGTTTCAGGCACAAAATAAGCAAGCTGTGATAATTGAAGAGTTTTTCAAACCTGGGGCTGATGTGCGACTACAAAGCATCTATTAATCGTGATGATATGCGATAACTATCCTCACAAATTCGGACGAGCGATATCCCGCCCGCATAGTGTGCTCGATAGATTGCGCACTCAGGGCTTTGCGGGTTCGATTATTGATGATGCACGAGCTATATGCCGATTTTTCAATCATTTTTTTTCAACGCTAGAGGGAAGGGATTCTCCATTTGATCCCGAAGAAATAGCGGCGCATGTGCGGTTTGTGCATAGTTCATTTCTCATCAATCTTGCCGATTATCGTTTACAGGAACATCCTTTATCTTAAAAAAAGGAGCTCTATCTTGGTCTTTCTCTCATTATTGCTCATCCAGGTGCTCGTGTAGAGAATCAAACGCGAGAAGACGCATTAGGGGTCAGAGTAAAGCGGTGTCGATAAAAGAATCATATCGAGACCAATTTTGCATGAGTTGCTCGACTCGTTTTATCCCTTAATGGGCGTAATATATCTCCATCGACAAAACTCAAGGACGGTTTGAGCGGAGAAACCATGTACTCTCTTGTCCAAATCGCAGGAGCCCTTCTTCTGCTTTCGCAGTTCCACCAGTTTTGCGTGCATGGCCCCAGAGTACCTAACTTGAGAGTGTCAAGAAGGCTGATTTGCCATGACCATCTTTGCCTGAGAGGCATATAAGGTGGTAGGGCAAAAGATCGATTTCTTGTACCGCACCGTAACTAACGAAGTTCTTGAGAGTAAGTTTTAATCGAATCAGAATAAGGCAGTAAGGCATGAATTAAGTGAGGAGCGAATAGGTCAACATGTTCTTGAAGAAATAATCTTGTATTTTCTTTGGACTTGATTTTAGAAGTACAGTGATTTTTTCATTCACGAGTATTGAGTAGTAGTTTCTCTTGGGTAAAAAAGCAACAGTGAATCAATCTTCACATCATTTCTCTTGCCTTCCTTGATTTTGAAGTTGAAACGCTTTTGAGATGGCCTATGCTTTTGTAATAAGGAGTTCTTAATGTTATTCTAACAATCAAAACATTGTGATCTTATTTTCAAGAAGGTAATCCAATGAAAAAGTTTGTTCTTCTTTTAATTGCACTTCTGTTCCCCCGTTTGTTGGTAGGTGAAACTGAGGAATCTCAGGACCAGCTTTTGCTTGCTCAAAAAATTGCTGACAGTAACATGCGCGTATTTCAAGATGAGTGGGAAGAATCATGGGAAAACGATGATTATGAATATTATTTGAGAAGATCTCTTAATGAAACACTTAACCCTCGGCTCTTCAAAAAAAGAAGAATTGCTTTTCAGTTTTTAAAAACATTCGAGAAAAAGCAGCGAGCATCGGGTAGAGATTATCAGTATGATACTACGATGTGGCAAGATTTGGATTTGTTTTGTGGTAAGGGTGATAAGCAAAAGTTCGTCGCACAGAGTCTTGATCGTACACAAACGGAATTGGGCAAAGTATGTTTCTATACTATGCTTGCACAACCACTCACCGATATATCAAAATTGGAACAGCGACAGCAGATAATTAGGTTATTCATTGAGCAAGAAGAACTCAAGCAACAGCTCGATCAGTACCTATCAATGGTTAAGGATTCAGAAAATGTGATGCTGACGTTTTGGGACCGTGATTCGTTTAGGCAGGGTTCTAAGAGACATCTATTTAACTTTTCACTCTTTAAGTCTTTGAATGACAGCCAGCTTGCCTTGTTTGCAAAGAGTGGCTTCGACCATGCAAAACGGGCATGGGATGCAGCATATACGGGTGCTATCGCCGCAGTTCTTCTGTCCTATGGTGTTTTGCATGCAGCTACTATTATTAATGTTCCGACTCAGCTTGAAACGTGGGCAAATGAAAATAAGAGCGCTGGTGGAAGCCTACTTGCACCCCTCTGGGGCATAAAAAATCGCTGGGTGCATGCCGGCGTTGCCTTAGTAGCGGGTACGTGGTGCGCAGCAATGACACAAGAAGGTATTAAATGGACTCAAGCTTGTTTGCTAGTTGAAGAATGTATACAGACTTTGATGATGCGCGTTGCTCAGTTTACCAAAGGGCTTGAAGGCTTGTATACCCTTGTTAAGGAAAATAAACAACTTGCAGAGTTTGGTGAATGTGCACCACTTATCCAGTTCTTTGAAACTGCTGTGCCACAAAGTGAAAAACTTCAGGAACTTCTCGAGCTCTTAAAAACCACAACGTTTGAGGGTGAGCCATCACTGTTTTCCAATAAAGGTGCTGTACTCAAAGCCTATGTACTCTTGCACGAGGTAAAAGGTCAACTGGAAGGGGCAATGGCAGCCACAGGCATCCTTGATGCGTATGCTTCACTTGCCACGCTGGTAAAAGAGCATCATGATACAAAAGCAGGGTTCTGTTTCCCTGTGTATCTACGAGCAGATCATCCATCGATAGGCCTTACTGATTTTTGGCATCCATTTATTGATCCAGAGAAAGTTGTTACGAATACCATTGTCCTAGGTGCTCAGGAGCGAAATAACATAATACTAACTGGACCGAACGAAGGTGGTAAGTCGACCATGCTTAAGACTATTACCCTCTGCCTACTCTTGGCCCAAACTGCGGGGATTGCACCGGCTCAGTCTCTGAGCTTTACCCCATTTACTACACTATCTACGTACCTGAATATCACGGATGATATTGGTGCAGGCAATTCGCTCTTCAAAGCTGAAGTTTTACGTACACAAGCGCTTGTTGATCAGATTACGCAGGCACAATCGGACCACTTTAGTTTTTCAGTTTTTGATGAAATTTTTAATGGCACTTCACCACGCGAGGGCACAGCCGCGGCCTATAGCGTTGCAAAGCATTTAGGGGCGTTTAAAAATAGTATGTGCTTAATTGCTACGCACTTTTCGTTGTTAACTGAGTTAGAACAAGCAACACGAGATTTCCTTAACTACAAAGTATCTATTAATCGTGATGATTCTGGTGCGATAACCTATCCGTACAAGCTAGAACGAGGGATATCACATCAGCATGTTGCGCTCGACATTCTGCGCAATGAGGGCTTTGCGGGGTCAATTATTGATGATGCACGAGAGGTAGTATCAAGAGTTGCGTATTAAGACGCCATCAAATCATTTGACACGGGTTCCCGAGCCATCAATTGCCAGAGGCTCTTATGGGCACTCCCAGGGATAAGTTTTCTTCAAAGCTGCAAATAAATGAAAGTCTGAAGTTTCTCGGGTATAATCTAGATTTTACGGTCTGGAAAAAGCGAGGCGGATTTAATCGCTAGACCTTAGCCCGTTTTTACGGCCATCTAGGATGGGCCATTAGTGTGGGGACAAACGGAAGGGTGGCATGCAAAGCTGTCGTTCATTTTTTTAAAATTATTGACAATGAGAAAAATTTTGTGGTAGGCTGTAACTATAAATAGTACAACCCGGGGGAATAACAAGGGAGTTCACATGAACAACAAAAAGAACGTGAAACCGAACCAACAAGTTCCACAAAACCAAAATGCAGAAAAGGCTTGTGGTCTTCAAAATACAGAGAAAAAACAAAATGAAAAGCGTGAAAAGCAAGAGTAATAGCTCGATTGCGTAAAAAACATTTTGTAAGTAGTGTAAACCATAATAAAAAGGAGTTCTCATGAACAATAATAAAAACGTGAAGAATGTTAATGCACAAGATAAGATGACTCAAAAAACTGAAGCGCAAAAGACTCCAGTTCACAGGGCTGACGTTGACAGTTCAAAGGCTGGTAAGGCTGAAGCTCCAAAGGCTGAAGGTTATAAGGCTGAAAAGGGTGCAAAGTCTGAAGCTTCTGAGTAAGGAGTTCGCTTGAACAAAAAGCCTAAGAAGTACGTCCCTGAGGGACTGCTGAAAAGGCTTGGTGCTCTTCAATATGCTGAGCACCAAAACGAGCGATCAAGAGTGAATTGATTGCGGAAACAAGGAAATAATGTAAACCATAATTAAAAGGAGATCTCATGAAGAATAATAAGAATATCAAGCATACTGATACACACGGTAAGATGGCTGAAACTTCAAAGTCAGCTAGTCATAAGGCAGGGACTGAAACATCAAAGGCTGGTAAGGCTGAAGGTCATAAGACTGAAAAGGGTGCAAAGTCTGAATCTAAGGAAGAAGATCGAGCGAAATCTGCTGAATGTGGATGTAAGTATTTCTAAATCCCTAGGAGTATGCTATGGATAAAGAAAATAAGAAGCTTACCGAAGCTTCATCAGAGGTAGATGATGTAGAATGGGGCGAAACTGCTCAAGAACGTATTCTTGATCGGACGCCTAAGCACCGTTCAGCTCAGCATCGTTGTAAAGGTCGGCATTGTGATACCGGCTTTGAAAAGCTCTGAATCTAAACTATACTAGAGGCAAGATAGTTAAGTCGTCAATTCCTTCTTAGCTCTAAATACTTAGCACTTGTCTCTAGTATGCGTACAGTAGGTCTTCATATTCGGTATGAGGGGAATTATCGAGCTCTGCTTGATAAAGCTCTTTTTGTAGGCATGCCGATTTTTCAATCATTTTTTTCAACGACCGAGGGGAACTATTCTCCACTCGCGCCAGATATAATTGCCGCATTTCAAGCGGCACAATTTGATGCACGGTATGTGCATAGTTCATTTCTCATCAATCTTGCCGATTATCGCATCGAGGAACATCCCTGTCTTAAGAAGGAACTCTATCGAGCTCAAGTGCTCGGCTTTTCCCATATTATTGCTCATCCAGGTGCTCGCGTAGAGAATCAAACTCGAGAAGAAGCATTAGAAACTATAGTGCGGCGATTAAATAGACTTGTAGTGCATGAAAAGCATATCCAATTTGTACTTGAAAATAGTGCCCATGGCAAAAAATCGCTTGGTGGAGATCTGCAAGATTTGGCATATATTCAGGAGCGACTCGATTATCCAGAAAAAGTTGGCTTTTGTCTTGACACGGCACATGCATATGTGTTTGGTTATGATATAAAGGAGGATCTCGATCTCTGGCTTTCCGAAGTGTGTAAACGATTATCGCGTGAATCGATTGTCCTTAGACATTTAAATGATACGCAGGAGCTTCTTGGGTCAGGGGTTGATCGTCATTGTATGATCGGTGAAGGACAGTTGGGTGTCGAAGTGCTGAAAGCCTGTGTATCCCATCCGTTGCTTCAGGAAATCCCCTTGATTCTCGAATTGCCTCCGGTCTTGGAAGAGGATGAGCGTCGGGCGCTTGAGTTGGTACATTCATGGATTTAAAAAAAGGAGAGAGCATGCGTATTGCTATTAATGGATTTGGGAGAATTGGTAAAAGCTTTTTGCGAGCGGTACTTGCTGATGCGAGAGCAGCCAAAAAAATTGAAATTGCTGCTATTAATGTAGGTAAAGGGGATCCTCAAGCTGCTGCATTAGCATTGAAATATGATACCCTCATGGGAACTTTTCCTGGGAGTGTTACGTACAAAGATGGTGCTTTGCAAGTTGATGAGCTGACCATTCCTGTTATCAGTGAATTGAACCCAGAGCAGGCATCCTGGAAGTCGTTGGCTATCGATTGGGTAGTTGAGGCAACGGGCCACTTTACCACGCGAGAAGGTGCGCAAAAACATTTAAATGCCGGTGCAAAGGGAGTGCTTATTACAGCTCCTGCGCATGGCGAAGATTCAACGATTATACTCGGAGTTAATAGCGAGAACTATAAGTCGAGCGATAGGATTGTATCGCTTGGTAGTTGTACGACAAATGCCCTTTTTCCGATGCTAAAAGTGATGCAGGACGTGTTTGGAATCGACCGAGCTTCTATGACGACCGTCCATGCCTATACGAATACGCAGGCACTCCTTGATGTTGATGCGACAGTGAAAGATTTGCGTAAAGGACGAGCTGCCGCCTTAAATATTGTACCAACGTCAACAGGCGCTATGGATGTGGTTGGACGTATTATGCCAGAACTGGTCGGGAAGCTCATGGGCTGCTCATTGCGGGTTCCTGTTGCCAAAGTGTCGCTTATAGATTTAACAGTATGGATGAAACGAGCTGCTTCTGCACAAGAGATTAATGCTGCTTTTGATACAGCTGCCCATTCCTCACTTGAGGGCATTCTTGCCTTTACTGAGGAGCCCTTAGTCTCATCTGATTATTCAGGAAATGCTCATTCAGTTATTATCGATGGTCTTATGACGCAAGCCCAAGGGAATGTGGGTAAAATTTTTGGCTGGTACGATAATGAATGGGGCTACAGTGTGCGCTTGAAAGATTTTTTACTGAGCATTGGTTCCTAGAAGAGCAATGTGTGGTCACGGACGATTGATAGATTCTTTAGTTTTGAAGGAGTCGCTTTTGACCAGCTCGTATGGCTGTCTCTCTATTCTACGAACGCGTGAAGGAGCTTGTTTTCTTAATCCTTCACAGATGGATCGTTTTGGGGTAGACTACTTGATATTCCTTGGGCCCATAGCTCAGCGGTGAGAGCAATCGGCTCATAACCGAGAGGTCCCAGGTTCGAATCCTGGTGGGCCCACCAAGCAACTCCTTGGAGTATCTATGCATGACACCCCTATTGCACGTTTTATACAGTTTGTTGAACTTGATCAAAAGTGCGACGCTCTTGCCCATGAGCAGGAAGAGCTGAAACAGCGTAGTGTAACATTGCAAGATCAGATAAAGGCTATTACATCCGAGTCACAGGAGGCAGCTCAGAAAGTGCATGATTTGCGTAAGCAGATAGATGGATTTGAGCTTGAATTGAAGGTACTTGACGAAACTCAAAAGGACAAAAAGTTCAAATTAGCGCAGGCACGAAGTCCGAAGGAGTTTTTTTCGCTTGAACATGAGTTGCAAGAGCTTGAAGCCCAACGATTACGTCTAGATGACCAGGGACTCGCCTCTCTTACACTGCTCGAAGATGCTCAAAAAGCTTTTGACCTGATACACGCACAAGAGCCTGAGCGACTGAGAGAGATACAAACTGAGTTTGATACGCTTACTAAGCGATTGAACCATGTACGTGAGCTTCAAGGTGCCTATTGTGAGCAAAGAACAAAAGAGGAAGCTCTGGTGTCTGAAGAGTTACTGGCAAAGTACAAGCATATGAAAGAGCGGGTACCAAATCCCGTTGTACCGATTATTAAAGGCAGTTGTTCTGCCTGTTTTTATGCAGTAAAGCAGTCTGATCTGACAGCGGCTCAGCAGGGGGCCTTGGTTACCTGTGCAGATTGTTATCGTCTGTTATACAAACAAAGTGAGCAATATGACTAAAGAACTAAGCCATCGGTGGGAGCTCTACGTTGATGGAGCTGCACGCAATAACCCGGGACCTGCAGCAGCAGGGTTGTATCTTACCAAGGATGGGGTTCCTGTTGAAGAACGGGGCATGTATTTAGGAATTAAAACGAATAATCAAGCAGAGTATTTAGCGTTGCTCTTGGGAACATATTATGCTCAGCAGCATATGGGTCCAAAAGATACGCTTCTTATTAAATCTGACTCTGAACTTATGGTTCGGCAGATCAGTGGGGTCTACAAAATAAAAAATACAGGGCTAGCGCGTATTTATGCAAATGTCCGTACCCTCCTAGATGCAATGAACTACAAAATAGTTCATATACCACGTGAACAGAACAAAAAGGCTGATGCATTAGCAAATAAAGGTATTGATGAAAAAATACATGTTCCTCAAGAACTTTTACTTCTCTGGCCGCTGTATGAAGATGCTGTTTAAAGTAGTTCTTGCACTCTGTGTAGTGCAGGTAACGGTGCCTCTCTCAAAAATGCAGTTAGCTTCAACGCTCAAAAAGCTTGAGATGGGTATTGCCATCAGAGTATTGCTTGCTGAAAGTGAGCTTAAAACTCCTTTTCAATGGAAACTCAATTCGCCAGTTGGTTTTGTTCTTATCGCACCCGACAAAAACTTAAAAATAATATTTCAAGCATCGGTCCTGGTGATCGCGTACGACAAAGGCTCATTTTATGTCAATGGGCAAAAGCAATCGAGTGACCACTTATTTATTATTCCGTTTGAGGGTCCTATTGCCTATAAAAAGAATCACTATGATGGAGTCTTTGCACTTACTCAGTATCGTGATACTGCTTACTTAGTTAATCATGTTGAACTAGAGGAATACGTACTTTCGGTGCTTCCCTATGAAAGTTGGTCCGCGTGGCCAGATGAGGTGCAAAAGGCCTTTTGTATCAGTTTTAGAAGTTACGGTATTGCAAAGGTACTTGAGCAGAGGGCAGCTCATGAAAAACATGGTGAAGCAGTTCCCTATGATATTAAAAATACGACCGCTCATCAGCTGTACAAGGGGCGGCATATGACCGATCGCTTTAAGAGGATTGTTGAGGATACAAAGGGCATTGTTATAGCTTCTAAGCAGAAGCCGATTCTTGCAATGTTCGATATTTGTTGTGGCGGGATTATACCTTCTCACAAGCAAGGTCTTAACTTTTCCAAAGCGCCCTATCTAGCGAGGAACTATCCTTGTACTTATTGCAAGGATTACACCTACTATACGTGGAGTTATCAGTATAGCTTTGATGAGGTTGAACGTACGTTGCGAAAAGAGTTTCCTACCATGGGTATGCTCAGGGAGATTAAGATATCGGAAAGAGACCAAGCAGGAGTTGCACGAGAGATACGCTTTAAAGCTGGCTCTCATTGGCATACTATTGGGACGACAAAGTTTAAAGCGCTCTTTAAGGATATTAAAAGCCACTGCTTTACATTTGAACGGCATGGAAAGAGCCTTACTATTAAGGGACGTGGACATGGCCATTTGGTAGGTCTCTGTCAACGAGGTGTCTATAATCTGGTATCTCAAGGGTGGACCTATCGAAACATCTTGAAGTTTTATTATCCTCATACCAGCCTTATGAAGCTGAAGAAAATTGAGTACTAATGCCCAATTATAAGGGCCACCTCATTGGTGGCATAGCATCCTATCTTGCAGTTGTTTTTTTATGTTCACTCGGATCGGTATCTTTTGTAAAGCATCTTTCCTGGGGTATAGCGACTCTTGCCGGCTCATTGTTTCCCGATATTGATGTGCGTAGCACCGGTCAGCGACTGTTTTTACAGGTGCTCCTCTTACTGTTTCTTCTATGCCTCTTTTTACAAGCGTATGTTCCCGTTATCATTGTGCTCGTATTTTCTTTCTTGCCGCTGATTATTCCCCATAGGGGGCTCTTTCATGATCTGAGTTTTGTACTTATTATCACTGGATTGTTAGCACTCTTTCTTCTCTTCTTTATGCCCGCACGTAGTGAAATGATTGTTACCTCATTGTTATTTTTTCTCCTTGGGGTTATCTCTCATCTTGTTCTTGATAAGGGGCTGCGAAAGACATTTTATCGGTAGATTGCTTTCTCTTGCCTCAGCTCTAAAAGAGAAGAGCGAAGCTTCGTTAGCTTTTCCTGGAAGACAAATGTGCAAAGTTGACTTTCTTGGTGAGCCTTACGAGAAGCTGGCATGTTTTGGTGTAGTTTGCCAAGAAGTTTGCTTATCTATTGTGGTGGGTTGCTTAAAAATATCATGATTGCAGCGAATTCAAATGTGCCTGTTTTCGGCATTAAACTGAACTATACTGTGGTCCTTCCACGGTTCTTGATAAAATAGCCTATCAAAATGCAGTAATAACGTTTTTGAACCTCTCCTGTATCGACAGGATTGTCAACAGGTAGTATTACAACCCTACGACAATTCCTCGTGCACGTGGGAAATTCTTACTTTTTTCAATATGTGCACAAATGATTTCAGATCAACTTCGGGTAGAATTACCTGCAGATGAATTTCATGTATCTGCTCGTTATGAAGTCTTCCAAATTTTTCAAACTTGAGAGTAAGGGAAAAAACCATGTAAAATTCTTGCTATTTGTGAGAGCAACATGATAAATTCAAACTGTAGAGAAAAAGAAAAAGGCAAGTTGTCGCGATGATTAAATGCAAAGGAGGATGTGTGCACTAGAATTATCAAGCAAATGCTTTGTAAGCACGGAGTTTTTACTTTGCCTTGATAGCATTGATAAAAATACTTGCTTTATCGAATATAGCGGTATGAAAAAAAGAGTCGTTAGTTATGAAGTTTTACTAATTTTCGAGGAGTTCCTATGAACGCTTTTAAAAGTCTTTTCTATTTAGTTAATTTATTGGCATGTCTGGCACCTACTTTTGTTTCGCTGGCAAAAAAGGTCTGCCTCTGTGATACGCTGGAAGTCTGTACATCAACAACTTTGAATGGTACGGCAACTGTTAATGCAACATCAACATTTAATGCAGCGGCAACTTTTAATAATCCAGTAACGTTGAATGCTGCAGAAACTGTGAACGGTACGGCAAACTTCAATGGAGCGGCAACTTTTGATTCTTCTGCAACTTTTAACGGCACAGTTATAGATAACGGTGCCGTCACAATGAATAATAATTTAACAGTTGGATCGCCGTCTAATCACCCGATTGCTAATTTTGATAATGCTATATTTAGTAATCTGGCACCGTCTGCAATTACGGTAAGTAATGATCCATTATTTATTGCAAACGGATTTGATAAATTTAACAAAATTCAAGATGCATTGAATTTCCTTCAAAATAAGAGGATGCCACCATCAACCAGTACTACTACGACTATTACCATATTGTCTGGTACGTATCCCGAAAATGTCGTATATGGAGCGCTGGATGGTTCAGACATAAATCTTACAATTCAAGGAATCGATTTCACTCGTCCTATTGTGGGGGTCGGTTATGTTAACGGTTCATTCTGGAATGTAATAGGAAGTCCAAATGCAACCATAGGGGGTGGCGTCGGCAGCAAAGCACTGATTACGCTCGACGGCACGAAAACCATCCTCACGATCACAAATGTTGGTAGTGGTATTAATCCCAACTTTAGCAATACGAATGGCGTTGTAGTTGGCGATAAGATTTTAGTTAGTGGTAATGATAGTTCGGGCTTTAACATTTACACGGTAATGGCCGTAGCGCCACAGACTCTAACTGTTTCCTCACCAATAACACAAAACATTAACGGCAATCAAGTTGCATCAGTAACTATTTTGCCGACTGTGATAATTGCACCGACAAGTGGTGTTCCTTTTACTAATCTCGCTTTTGAAGGGGTAAACCTGGCAGCAGTAACCCTCATGCCACCAGCAAATCAAATCGGCTTCAAAGGCTTTGCGTATACAAATACTCAGATAGGCAATTCGGCAATTATAGGCGGTACGTTTGGCATCTCTCTGAACAATTATGCGGCCATAAGCACGCCTCTGACTACGCCTGGTATCACAAATGGAATCTCAGTTGTGGGCGCAACTATTAATGCCTTGTCCATGGGTAACAATTGTTACGCAAATGCCCTTAATTCGCTTTTAGCGACACCGACAACGGCACCAAGAATTACTATTTTTGCAAATGCTGCGGGGGCTTATTGCGCTATAAGTCGATCAACAATAATAAATACTGTCATGTGTAACCAAAGTGGTGTTCTCGCTGCTGCGGTAAATTTGGCTACCATTATTACAGGAAATCCCGCGATCCCGAATTCTGGAACTACCAGCCTTACAATAGGAAACGGTTCGCGCTTAGAATTATTCACAACTGGAGAAATTCAGATTCAGGATTTGAGTTTAAGTGGTCCCGCGATTGGCGTTGACGTCAGAAACGCAGGGATTAGCGCAGGTCCACTAACTTCACTCTCGATTTCTAGCTCTAATCCAGCATTCATAGGTGTGAGACTTGGTGGATCCGAAAGTGTTGGAGCTACTGAAGGCGGCGATCAATCTGTTGGGAAAATTGCATTTGCTAGCATTAACATACCTGCCGCGTCTGGAACAAGTATCCCTTACATCGCTCAAGTTTTAGGCGGATCATCACTCACCGTTGAAAATGTTGGTACTGTTTCTGTAGGCGCCAACAGTAATGGATTTTTAGTAGATAGCGCAAGTAGTTTGGTTTGGAGAGCTGGAAATATAACGGGCAATTCATCTTCAACATCAGGAACCCTTTTTGATATTGAAAGATGTAGCTCTATGGTTCTGTTTCCGGCTAATACAGCATACCAATTTAGCAATTACCCAACTCTGTTTAACGTTAATGCAAATTCAAAACTGTATGGATTTGACGTAACAACGAGTTTTACTAATGGTTTCGATTTGAGTGGCGCTCCAACTCATTATAAAGCTGATAAACTTTCAGATATCGTACTTGAAAACCCATCGCTTACTGGTGGCACAGCAAGCATTACCCTTTCAAACGGGTCACGTTTGAATGCCATAACTCCTACTTTTAACAACGGTATTTGTCCGACAAATAGCGATAATACTGGTCAAATTATACTTTCACCAGGCTCTGGTTGTCCTAATCAATGTCCGACTGCATGCAGTTAAGCAAGTAGTTTCTAAGTCGGTCAGGTAATCCCTGACCGACTCACCTTTAAAACTCATACATTTCTTTATCTGTATCTGGATATATAAACTTTAGAGCAAAAGCATTATGAATACTTAAGTCTGCGCTTAATATAGGCATCAAAACGTACCCAATATAATCGTTCTGGTAGATAATAATGAATGTCTGCTTCGATAGGACCGGCAGTACGGAATTCTTTCATAGGTATCTCCATAATTAATGAGAACAGTATCTATTATATTAACTGGTATTGGGCTGAGTGCAAGCTTAAATCGGAGATACTGGGCTTTGAGACTCATATGCTCAAATCAGTTTGAGAATTTAAGCAGACTTTCTGGTGGGAGCTCTTCGGTGAGCTCACCCAATGATTGAATGAGGCTGCCAGAAGATTTCCAGCTCACCAATTCGGCATCGGGCCAGCGTGCATTTTTTTCGCCTCCGTAAATTACATAACTCTTGGGAGATGGTGTCGAAACGATGGTTTTCCAGGTCTGTAATTGCTTGAAAAACTCAGGGCTTGCGGTTTTAGAGGACTTAATTTCGATAGGTATTGTGTAAAGTGCTTCGTCAATTATACAATCGATTTCGTTTCCCGCATGGTCTCGCCAGAAATAGAGAGATGGTTCGAGGTTGAGATTATAGTATTGTTTAAAGAGATCGGAAATAATATAAGTCTCGATTAAGCTTCCTCGCAACGGATGATGCTTCAATTCTTTCAGCGACTTAATATTGAGCAAGGAACATGCGATACCAGTGTCGACAAAGTAGAGCTTGGGAGTTTTGGTAACTCGTTTGGTTATATTCTTGTTGTATGGGTACAGCAAAAATATAACATACGTAGCTTCTAAGATTGATACCCAGGAACGAATCGTTTTATGGTCTATTCCAAGATCGTTGCCAAGAGAGGTAAAGTTAACGAGCTGTCCGGATCTTCCAGCACATAATTGAAGAAAATGTTTGAACAGGGTGAGATTGCTTATGTTTTTTAAATCTCGTACATCTCGTTCGATATATGAGCGAATATAATAGCGATAGGTCTCGAGGGGTGGTGTTTTGTCGCTATATACGCTGGGATAAGAGCCTTGAAGTAGTGCGTGTTCTAATGTGTCAGGAAGAAGCCCTGCGTCCTTCAGCTCGCTGATAGAGAGAGGAAATAGAGTTAATATGGCCATGCGGCCTGCAAGCGACTGAGTTATTGCTCGGTTAACGAGTATATTTTGCGATCCCGTAAGGATAAAATACCCTTTTTTCTTTTCTCGATCTACGATAGTTTGTATGTACGAGAGTAATTCTGGAGCATGCTGTATTTCGTCGATGATGAGACCATGATCATTTGCATATGTTTCAAAAAAAAGTCTGGGATCGGTATTTGCTAGCATTCTCACGTCAAAATCCTCAACTGAAACATAGTTGTGTTTATTAAAAATCGTTTTAACGAGAGTTGTTTTGCCTGACTGTCGGGGGCCCAAGAGAGTTACTACTGGGAAATATCCGGCTGACTCTCTAAGCTTGTGAGCAAGTTGTCGATAGATCATCTTAATGCCTCTAAATAATAAACTCATGTAAATTGGGAATTTAATTCCCAATTTGTAAGATATGATTAGTTTATATCATTTGAAAAGAGATTTCAAGAGAATTAAGCCTGATTTGACCGATTTTCAGCTTGCAGCTGGAGAGTGCCTTTGTAGCCGAGTAACTCGGGCAGTTTTCTCAAGGCTTCTTCGAATGGTATGGCTATAATGTTTGTATGGTATTCTGTATGGTCTCCAAGATAGAGAAGAAATAACTTTGCGTCAGGGTAGTCTTCATGAAAAGCCTTAAGTCCCTTAAGTGATTTACTCGTGACTTGAGAAGATCGTTTGATTTCAAATGCATAGATTCCACCCGGGCCATAAAGGACAAAGTCTACCTCAATATCTGATTGGGTTCTCCAAAAATAGATACTATACTTTAACTTGAAGTAATCGTTAATAGCTCGAACTGATTGAAAGAAAAGAGTCTCCAATCCTGGCCCATCAGTTTCCTCAGAAGTATCAGCAGGTCCCTGAGGTCGTAAATATCTGTAGACCCCTGCATTATAGGTGGTCAATTAACTTTAACGGTCGCGGTCAATTAAGTTTAGCGCTTTTATGAAGAATCAGAGTTCATCAATTGCTCCTGGTTATTTTAATATGTTTTCAGTCATAATACTATTAATTTCACTAAGTCTTTTTCTTTTAGCCTTAATCAGCGTAGCTTATGGCTTCACCTTACTTATCTTTGCTGCGCTTCTGAAGCTCGGTTCATTTATATTTATAATTGATGCATGATGTACAAGTCTGTCTATAGCAGCAACTGCCATTGTACTGTCGGGAAAGATCGTATCCCAAGTTCCAAAGGCTTGGTTCGATGTTATGAGAATGCTCTTCGACTCATATCGATCTCCAATTAGTTCAAACAAGACACTTGTTTCTGCTTCATTTTTCTTCACATAGCCAAAGTCATCAAGAATGATCAGATCAAACTTTTCTAGCTTTTCTAAAGCGTCCGAGAGCTTGTTTTCAAGGTACGCCAATTGCAGCTTTTGAACAAGAGCTGTAGTTCGAATAAAGAAGACACGTTTGCCAAGCTCAATAAGCCTTCTGCCAATTGCTGCTGCTAGATGAGTCTTGCCAGTTCCGCTTGGTCCAAAGAGCATGAGATTGCGAGCTTGGGTAACCCATTGAGTGTCTTCTGCAAAAGAGCTTATCTGAGCGCCAGTTATTGAGGTAAGATTTGCAAAGCTGAAGGTATCAAGAGTCTTGTTTAGTGGCATCTTCGCCTCGACTAGATGTCTTTCTATTCGCTTTGAATCTCGTGTTGCGAGCTCCATGTCGCAGAGCGTGCCTAAGTATTGAGGGTAACCCCAACGTTCTTTCACAGCTTGTTTTGAGACATCTTGCCAACAGGAGTTCATAGTGTTTAAGCGCAGTTTTTTTAGTAATAGTGGAACAGTTTCTTTGGTAATCATTCTTGTCCTTTAAAGCCAGGAATTAGCTCATTGAATCGATTAATGTGAATTTCAGGAATAACGATATCAGGTACTTTTGTTGCTTGAGATTTGAACATGCTTTGCAGGCTGCTCAGTTTAAGTTCTGTCCCATGTTTTATGCGATCAAGAATCTCAATCGAAAGCTCCTCTTGGCAATTTTGAATATAGGCTAGATGCAGTATCCCAACGATGAATCGCGCAGCTTCTCGCAGATTCATCGTACTTTTAATATGCTCCCAAATCTTCTTATAGCTCTCTGTAGGCAAAAGATAGTCGCGATATGCGTATCCAGGGAATGCTCCTGGTTTTTTTGCTAGCCACTCAATAACATGTCTATAATCTATATTGTGAGCCCGCTTCCCTTTTTGAGGAATAGGCATACGCGTCAGAGTAATAACATGTGTAGCGCCAAGGTAGCATTCAAGCTTATCATCATACAGCTTGATATGGAGCACCTTACCAATCAGCTTGTTAGGAACAGAATAAATCACTCTCCTAACAACAATCACACTTGACGATGCTACTACCGCAGTGACATCATCATACTCAATTGCTCGACCTTCAGGCAAAGGTCTCAAATGAGCTCGTTCAATAGCAATTTTGCTTGCATTCTTAAGATTGAGCTTTGCTGCCACACCTTTAACAAATGCCCGGTACTGCTCATATGAATCAAAGTTAATACTATCTCTTTTTATGAGCTCACTCTTTAACCGGTCTTTAAAGTGTCTATGAGATGACTCAATAGCTCCATTTTCATGACCTTTTCCTACATTATTACGTGTTGGCCTTACGCTATAATGGGCATAAAGTGCATTCATTCTTAGTGTAAGATCCTCTTGTGCACCATCCACCCGATTTTTAAACACCAATGAAAGATTGTCAGTCCTATGCTCTTCCGGAACTCCCCCAAGATCATGCCAGGCATCCTGAAGCCCTTTAGACATAACCACAAACCGTTCTCCTGTACCCCTAGAAACATCTACAAAGCGATACCCAGAAAACTGCAATCTATAATGAAAGATCTTATGTTCAAAAGGTTCACCAGCTATAGTCACTTTCATTTTTCGATCTTTAAACTTAATCAAGGTGAAATCAGATATTCCAGATTTGCCTGGCTGAGGTTTGGTTTGAGGAAACATTATCTCTTTGCCTTTTCCTTCGAGTAGTTTGTACTTTGCAATCCTTCGCCGGAATGTACGCATCTGTACCTCATTAAATTCGCCCGGATATTCCTCCTGCAGCATCTCAAAAATATGTGAGGCTATGGTGATTCCTCTTTCAAGAAGAGGTATCACAAAAGATTGCATAACCGTTTCAAATCTATCTTCTCGCGTCGGCTTTCCTTCACGTTGCTTTCTCTTTTTGTTTCTCCTTGCATGTGCAATATTACGACCACTGCTTTCCGCGATCCCAGCTTTCAGTGCTGCCATTCTTTTAGGCATACCGTTTTCAATATTTTCCATATAGTCATTTACCTGTTTGTCAGTTATTCTTTTTCCTGGCATGAGTTTCCCTTGGATTTTGTAGTTGAGTTACAAACTTCGTTGGCTTGCTCATGCCATCATACTTTTTAATTTAAAAGCGCTAAAGATAATTGACCATCACCGTTAAAGATAATTGACCGTTTATACCCTGCATCGAAAAAATAGAACTTTTGATGTGAGATGATTTTTCTTTTGGCCCTTTTTTTAAAGGGTTGGAGAGGTATGCCGATTAACAGATCTTCAAGAATAGTAAAATAATGGGCTACCGTGGCTCTATTGAGGAGAAGCTCGCGTGCAATTTCTGAGAAGTTAACCTGCTGACCTTGAGAAAAACTTGCAGCTTCCAAAAAGCTTGAAAAGGCACCGCTATTTCGAATACGGCTTTCTTGAAGAACTTCTTCTCGAACGCAGTTATCGATATACGTTGCCAGGTAATCTTCAGGATCTGGGGTTGTTGCAGCTACGGGTAAAAGTCCATACTTAAGAGCATGATCTAACTGAAAGGCGAGATCCAGTTCTTGAATTACCAAGGGGTGCATATAATAGTTAACCGCTCGACCTGCAAGCAAGTTTACGCCTCGACGTCGCAGGCTACGCACACTCGATCCAGTAAGTATGAATTTAAATTTGTGCAACTCAATAAGTCGATGGACCTCATTGAGCAGGTCGGGGATTCTTTGTACTTCATCTATAATGATCCAATCGTTATACCCGCGAGGGATGAGCTTTTCGAGTTTGTGAGGTTGATTTACCGGCTTCTTATATGTGCCATAAAACAAAAGATCGAGATAAAGAGCCTCAGGTAAATGAGTTTTAAGCCAAGAAGTCTTGCCGGTCCCCCTTGGGCCAAAGAGGAAAATGCTACTTTTCCCTCGCAGTGGAAGTTGAAGAAGTCTTTTAAGCATGCTGTCTCTCGGTTTTGAAATTACTTCTCAATCGTACTGCATTGGGAGCCATCTTACAAGTATTTTACCGAAAGTGAGGCATGAACTAAGCAATTTCGGTCCAAAAGTGCTTAGTTGGCTAAGCATATTTCGACAAAAATGAGCCATTAATTTGTGTGCTATCTGAAGGACGTTTCGTGGCAGTGAGCCTGATAAGAACTGCAGAGTCGTCGGATTCAGTTTCTCTTTCTGGTGCCCTCTATCATTGAAAAATTATAGGGAGGTAGTGGCCAATCAGAGGCTTTCTTCTGAGTTTTCACGTTAAGTGTGTTTCTCTATGCGAGTTTTTGGGTTGCTGGGAGAGTGCAGTTAAAAAAAGACAGAGTGATGAGTTGTTTTGAAGATTAGAGCTCCCATAAAATGTATCCACAGCCTAAAAAAAAGCCTAAATCTGCTTAGTGAACTAAGCATTTTTGGTCTATTGTTGCTTAGTCTATACGGCAAAAATAGGCATTTTTTGAGCATGCATCCGGGAAGAACTGTTACGAACCGATGTTGAACAATCGCTTAACGGTGCTACTTGTTGTAGCCGCTACTGTTTCAGGGGGAATCTCAAGCAATTGGGCTACATACTGAGCAATAGTGTATATATATTTGGGATGGTTCTGCTTCCCTCTTATGACTTGAGGAGGGAGAAAGGGAGCATCTGTTTCTAAAATTAGGTGTTCGATACCAGTCTTTTTAACAACATCCCTGAGATTATTATTTTTAGGATAGGTGATTGTTCCCCCAATTCCTAATACAAATCCCCACGCAATAGCTTGTTGTGCAAAGGAGATATCCTCCGAAAAGCAGTGGATGGTTCCCCTCAATCCTGAGTAGGATTCTAAACAGCGAAGTGTTTCTTCTCCTGCATCTCGGGTATGGATGACAAGGGGGAGATCATGTAAGAGTGCCAGTTCTATCTGAGCTTTAAAGGCATCTTGTTGCCGGACCATATCGTAATCGGGGTAATGCTTATCAAGGCCGCACTCACCAATGGCGACAATTTTGAGGGACTCTTTTTGGTCGAGAGTTTGAGCAAGTTGTGAAAGATCATCTTTCCATGTGGGCGTAAGGTCATTGGGATGAATTCCTATGGCAGCATAGACTTCAGGAATGAAGCGTGCGAGCTGTATGCAGTTTTGACTTTCTATAAGACTTGTCCCCACATTGAGAATTGTTGAAACTCCTGCTTCTTTAGCTTCTGTAACAATTACCTGCGCTTTGGCAAGATCGGTAAGTGTAAGAAGTGTGTCGAAAGTTTCTTTAACCATAATATTGAGATGACAATGGGTATCAATAAGCATAGTGCCTCATAGGTGTAAGGGTGGTTGTGCTTCCTAAGATAGCATATTTTTTTCAAGCAGAGAATGCGCTTGACAAGTAGAAATGTTGTCCAAAAGATTCGCTAAATAAAGGCTTTACTGAGAAAGTATTTCGATGACAATCGAAGGAAGTCGATGTGATGAGCCATTTGTTTCTTGACAAGGCGAGAAATCAAAGTACGCTATAATTTCAGAAAGCAGTGCTAAGACAAGAGGTTTATTTAACTAAAGGGATTGTTATATGAATAAGACTGAGCTCATTAATGCGTTAAGTGAGGAGACAACTTTCAGCAAGAAGGATGTTGTTAGATTGCTTGATGCTTTAACACGTATTATAGAGCGTACATTAAAAAAAGGTGAGAAACTTCAATGGTCCGGATTAGGTACGTTTAATGTCTCTCGTAGACCAGAGCGTATGGGAATCAATCCAGCAACTAAGGAGAGAATCAAATTACCAGAAACGGTCGTGGCAAAGTTTAAGCCAGGTAAAAATTTAAAAGAACTAGTTCGTTCATCCGTCCGTGGATGAACGAGGGTAGTAGTAGCTAAGGGTGAGTCGCGTAAATGCGGCTCATTTTTTTTGTATGGCTTACTGTTTCAGCTGCTTGCCGAGAGAGCAAAAAACAGATACGACTATTGACGGCAGTTGAAAGACTCGTCTAAGATGGAACCTGAAGTAGTGTGAATTTCTCTAAAAAAAGGAGTTAGTATGGGAATCAAATCATTTTGGGTACAAAGTTTTGTTTATCTGAGCATTTCGCTCATTGCCTTTGGCCCAGCTATGCTAGAAGCTATTCGGCCATCCCAAAGGTTTGTTCCAGATCTGAGCAAGTGCCCAAAAGTTGCAAGGCTCGCTGAAGGAAATAAGTATCTTAAGACGCGGGCCATTCCGCCAATTAATAAGACCTTTCAAGTTACATTGACTACTGACACAGGTGTGCCAGGTGAGCTGCGTTATGCTATTCAACAGAATAATAGTAATCCGCCACCAGCAGGATTTATAAATGCGATAACGTTTAATATCCCAGGTACGGGACCATTCGTCATTGCGCCACAGCATGATCTTGATCCCATCACACAACCGGTCATTATTGATGGATACAGCCAGCCAGGTACGAGCATGAATACCTTGCCGTTGAAAGAGGGCGATAATGCCATATTGCTTATTGTCCTTAATGGAAGTTACTACACGGTCGGAGATGGCATAACTACCGGGAATGGCCTTACGTTTGATAGTGGATCTGATAATTCCATAGTAAGAGGTCTGGTGATTAATCAATGGCTCCAGGACGGTATTCGGATCGCCCCAACTAATCCGAATCCAGATGGTGCTCTCAATGGTATCTCTATAGTTGGGAATTTCATTGGAACAAGTGCTGATGGGACGACAGAAATGGCTAACAAAACTGGTATTTCGATGTCTGGAAGTCTCAATACAGTGTTTAATACTGCAATAGGAACCTCAGATGTCGCCGATCGCAATCTGGTTGCGAGTAGTTTTGCATTTTTTACCCTCGGGGGTGATAGTATAGTCACTACTTCGAATGTTGGAACTACGATAGTTAATAATTATTATATAGGTGCTGATAGAAGGGGTACCTTCGCTTTAGGTAATTCACATGCCTGAATCATTGCTGCTTTAGAAATAGGTTCAATTATAGGCGGTTCGGATCCATGTGAAGCAAACCTTATTTCGGGTCAATCGTTAATGGGTATTCTCCTTGAACTGACTGAAGTTACCGTACAAAGTAACTATCTTGGTACTGACATTTCTGGAAATCGAGCTCTTGCTAATAAGAATAGTGGTATCTATTTCATTGTGGGATTACCTGGAGTTGGAAATGCCATTCAAAAAAATCTTATATCAGGCAATGGACGCGGTGTGCGTATTGGAGATATTATTGTACCGGGAGCAAGTTTCAATATCGTTGAAAACAATGCAAGCGGTGAAACGGCTTTGCCGAATGAGCGCAATGGAATTGAGGTTGGGGATAGTCAAAACACGATTACCAATAATGTTATTGCAGGCAATGGTGAGAATGGGATACTCATCTACAGTGTTCTTGGAGCTGAAACAAATGTCACTCAAAATACTATTGGTACTGATAGCGTTGGTCATCCATTTCCCAATGGAACCAATGGCATTCAAATCGGATTGAATGGCGGCTTTGGTGGTGCTTCAGGTAATACTATTGGTACGAATTAATCAAGGAGATAACAATGAATTTAAGATATGTAATCAGCTTTTTAGCTTGTATGGTAACTATTAATGCAAAGGTACCTACTATCGGATTGAACTTTCCAGCACTAACAACCTCCAATGCTCGTACCTTATTTGCATCTCCTCAAAATCCAACTGGTGATGTAGGGCCCAAGCAATATATTATGCAATGTTATATGAGTATAAAAACTTTCGATAAAACGACTGGAAATGCCGATGGGGTTATGGACATAGATTCAGCGGCCTTCTTTGGTATTCCTGGCGGAGTTGTTGATGTGCGTCTCCTGTATGACAGGTTTTCAAAGCGCTGGTTTAGCTCGGGTGAATCATTCAACAATATGGGCATGGCTACTAACCTCAATTTTGCGGTAAGCAGTGATGCTGTTATAACTCCTGAAACAACCTGGTCTTTTTATGAAGTACCAGGCCCTCAGATAAATCCTAATGGAGGTCCAGGTGGATCTCTTGACTACAATCAACCTGCAACCGATGCTCACGCGTGGTACAATGGGGTTTCAACTTTTGATGGTAATGGAAACTTCATTGGTAGTTCCCTTACGGTAATACCAACAAAGTCGATCTTGAGTGGTGCTCCTCATATTACCGTTTTTCCCAACCTCTTTCCTGAAGTTATAGGTGTCGTTCAAGAAGGCAATGCCTGTCCTGCTCAGAATTTTGATCCAGATCCTACATTTGGCTATTTTATATGGGCAATTTATGATGCACCAGAATCAATACAAGGCAATCGTATTGAGCTTTATCGGATACTCGATGCTGGCTCTCAATATCCGACATTAGGGCCGTTGGTAACGATTACACTGCCGTCATGATTGCACTTTGCCTTTAATAGCTTCTTTTGTCCCCATAAGGGCAATCTTTTTGGAGCAGTCGGTCTTTTGCAAAATGGAGCTGGCAAAGTGTGGGCACCTCACGTGCGCGACAAACAGTTATATATCGCTATGGATATCCAAGTTAATAGTACAGGAGCGGCAGATATCAATGGAGATAGAATCGGGGTTCGATGGTACCAGTTTGATTTAACTGGCGATCCAACTGGCCGTGGAAAAGGAGTGGAAATTCCAACGACGGTTCCCGCTTCAGTACAGGCAGGAACACTTCATGATACCGCTACGACTAACCCTCTTTCGTATTTTAACGCGTCGATAATGACAAATAAACACCATGCCCTTGTTATTACTGCTAACCAGTCGGGTGTGAATGATTTTGTCAATGCTGTCTATGCAGTGAGAACTGCTTCGGACCCATTAGGTACGCTCCGTAAGCCTGTGTTGGTGACGAATAATTCACAGTATCCTTACAATTATACTCCAAACGGTTCTCTTTTCCCAGGGCCAAACGTTCAACGATGGGGTGATGAATCTGCAGCTGCAATCGATCCTTGTAATGATACAAATTTTTGGCTCACGCAGTTGTTTGTACCTGATCAGAATGTGTGGGGTATACAAGCAACACAGCTCGTATCTAAATAGATTGTTTCCGGGAATTGAGTGATAGTGCTCAGTTCCCGAAACTATTTTTCTTTTCAAAATTATCGGATGTTTTGAAAGAAGTGGGCAATGAAATGCTTAATGCCTACGAGAGCTTTTTTTGTAAGGGGCTTTGCATTTCTTTGTATGCACATTCTAGTTGAGGCTTTTTGTTTTCTAAGGCAAAAGAAATGCCAACGAGGCCCACTTTTTTGTTTGAGAGGAGATATTTTTCGTAGTATCGTTTTTCTTCTACCTGGGTAAGTGCTGCTTGTGCGTCAGCATGGAGTTTAAATTCAAAGATAAAAATATGTGTTGCTGTTGTTGCAACCATATCTATCCGTCCCTTATCGGTAAGTACTTCTGATTGAGCATCGATTGCAAACAAGTTGCAAAGCAATTGAAAAAACTTATGGTAGAACTGTTCGTCTTTTGCATCGAGAGAATAGGGTATATGTGCAAAGAGTGATTGCAGAATCGTGCAAAACAGAGGCATATTGGTATCATTAAGCGCATGCTTCAGTTGTGAAATAGTAGATTCAATTGTGGGCAAGTTCGTTTGGGAGAGACTCATCAAGAGATATTTGTTAAACGTATCTTTTACCTCGGCATTTGGAAAATCGAGCGTATACAGTTTCGCTAGTTCGTCATATCCCGAAATAGTGAGATACCCCGTTTGGTAGAGCAGAGTGATTGCTGGAATATCTGCAACTTCGACAGTGCCGAGTGCTTCACTGCTTAGTTCCACCGTCTTGAGATTGTCGAGTGAGCGATATTGCTTGCGCAACAAAGGAATAAGAAAAGTAGGAGTTCCTGTCTCAAGCCAATAATTGTGTTGTTCTTTCTCAAAGAGATAGTTCAGAACGGAGTAAGGGTTATACACTTTGATCTCTTTGGCTGAAAAGCGATATCCGTTGTACCAATATTTCATCTCTTGGAGAATGTTTTCAAATGTTTGGTTTCTCTCCTGTGCTATGATTTCAATGTAAGGAGAAAAAAAGTCTACAATCTCTTCTTCTGTGTACCCGAGAAGAGTTGCTGCAGCTTTGTCCATCGTTAAGTCATTTAAATTATTTAATCCGGAGAAAAGCGAAGATTTGGAAAATTTTGTTACTCCTGTTACAAAAATGGCTCGCAGGTAGCCATCAAGGCCTTTTAACACGCTGAAAAAGTTTTTAAGAACATTGCGGTTTTCCTCTGCGATGGTCGGAGTAGCAAGTGCGCTGAGGATTGGATAATCATATTCATCGATAAGAATCACCACGCGATTACTTTTTGCTAATTCGGTAACAAGCTTTTTAAGCTTAAGTCCTGGTGACGGTGCCGTGGAAACATCTATACCCTGCAATTCAGCGGTTGTTTGCAAGGTATAAGAAAGTGTTTGTTTCAATGCAGTAGGTGATTCGCTATCGAGATCAGAGAAGTCGAGTGAAATTACCGGATGCTCTTGCCAGCTGTAATTGCTCGACGCTTCTATCCACAGACCTTTAAAGAGTTCTCTCTGTCCAAGAAAAAGGGATTTTAAAGTGGATACAAGTAATGATTTACCAAAGCGTCGAGGCCGAGATAAAAAATAAAAACGTTTAGCTTCAATTAACTCATATATAGTCCTAGTTTTGTCAACATAGAGATAGTCATCGCGTATCATCATCTCAAAGCTGCTGACTGAAAAAGGCAATTTCTTCATTATTTTCGCTCAAAAAGGCTAGGCCGATATACACTTCTTCTAATCCTAGGATAGCAAAAATCCAGCCGTGTGCCAATGATCGGTTTTTGCACTGATTTATGATGCCCTCTGACTTAAAAGCATCCCTTTCATCGTAGTCAGTACTCATCTCTCTTGTAAACAGAGCCCCTCAACTCTTGAGTGACAGGACTATTCTCTTCAGTAGTGGAATTTGAGCGGATTTGGCAAGATGCTATACTGAACATTGAAAGCTACTTTCAAAAGAACAACCTACTTCTGGGAGGAGATTGATGAGTTCGGATACTTTGGCCATTGCCAGCCAAGAATTAATCGAGGGTGTTAAATACCAGCAACAAGTTCGTACGGATTTTACGTCATATCACGAGAAGGGGGAACTCGCGGATTCATTAACCTTGATTAATGAGCGAAATGCTCAAATGTTGATTCAGTTTATAGATGACTATGGCTGGCCGGTACCATCGAAGTTTGGTCGCACTTTGCATGAGGCCGCATGGTTGATTGCTATTGATGCGATTTCGCAACCGACACTTCTAAATCATATTTTTATTTTGCTTGAGAAAGCGCTCGACTGTGGTGAGCCAGTAGCAGACGAATATGCTAAGCTATGCGATCGTATAGCTTTGTATGAAGGAAGAGGCCAGACTTATGGAACTCACTTCTTTCCCAGCCCCACCGGTTGGCAGGCTTACGAATTGAATAAGCCTGATTTCGTTGATCAGCGGCGTGCTGCTCTGGGGTTAAACAGTTTTATCGAAAACAAAGAGTATGTTTGTAAAGATGCAAACGGGTTTATTGACGAGGCAACGGCTCAAAGACTAGCGAATGAGTTTATGCGGTCTGTCAAGGCAATGGGGTGGCGTTAAATGGCTATGGAATCCGTGTTCTTAGGCTTTTTGTTATATATAAATCCGAAGATTGGTCTCCATAGCGAGCAGCTGGGGCAGTGTTCGGTATTTTCCAGCTCAAGTCAAATTCGTTCGTGCAACCGAGTCCTTTGTGAAGGTTTGCCGACAGCAAAGTCGATCCAGGCAGTACGAACCTTTTTTGGCGATGTTCCATTTAGTTGGCCGGTTGATGCGACGGATAAAGATGCTCATGCAATTCTAGAAGAGAATGGCTTATCTCTTAAGGCGTGCTTTCCTGCAATGAGACTAGATCTAGCGTCTCTTGAACCACTTGAGTATGCTCAAGGGATTACTATCGAAGATGTAACGGACCTAGATGCTCAGTTAGCGAGCTGGGTAGAGATAGTGGCAGATTCATTTGAAGTGACATCGTCAGAATTGCATAAAGTGATTACCCTATTTAAATCAAACATTATTCCCGGAGCTTTAAAGCTGTACACTGCTTTCTATCAAAACAAACCGGTAGGGGCAAGTATGTCATTGAAGCATGATGCCACGGTATCTATCCATTGGGTGAGCACGCTTCCAGTCTTTCGAAACAGGGGTGTTGGATTTGCAGTTACTCATGCGTTATTACTTGAGGCAAAGCTCGTAGGATGTACACAAGCCATCTTGCTGAGCTCTCAAAAGGGTAAGTCTCTCTATGAGCGGCTTGGTTTTCAAGAATATGCCTCGTATAAAGTTTATGGAAATTGACCGGGATTCGGTCGACCTTGAAAGCAGTTATCTAAACCTGCTCAGATCGATTTTCACTTGTGATAATTGATAACTTAATCTTATTCCAATGCAGTGTGCTATTATATTAACTTGTCGTTTTAGCATAGTGTAGCTCTCCTATGATCCTAATGCTTTAATTTTTCAGAAAAGCATAGAACCAAAAGAGGAGACAATAAGCAAAAAGATATTTTGCCAATGACAGCTGCATTTAGAGCGTCTTGGCATAGTTAAAACGTGTTGAGGTTTTAAACAGGAGCAAATTGATGATTTACAGATTTGGCACTATATTCATAGTGTTCGCGTAATTGTTTTTTAAAGAGAGAGGATTCATTTCATGGTTAGTAGTTTAAAATTGTTCGTGGCATTTGCAGTGCTTATCTCTGGGGTCGTGAAAGGAGCTGATCAATTTGCAAATACCGCTCACGGTGCACTGTACGGAGCAATATCTGTTGGAGATGTGGTAGTTGTTGAAAACTTGTTGAGTGCTGGAGCAAATGTAAATGTGCCCTTTAAAAATGGGATAATGCCATTGTTGTTAGCTGCTCAATTAGGTGAGGATGAAATAGTTGCATTGTTCTTAAGGGCTGGTGCTCAGGTAAATGGATCTGAGAGAGATCCGTGGACTCCTTTGTTTATAGCAGCAATTAATGGTCACGCTGGAGTGGTTAGACTGTTGTTGGATGCTGGGGCAGATGCACATGCATCTTTTAATAATGTCCCTGCGGTGTTATTAGCCGCAAATAATGGGCATGTTGAAGTCGTTGAATTATTGGTCAGTTCTGGGGTTGATGTAAATACTGCAAATAATTATGGGGCGACTCTCTTATTTATTACGGCTGCCGAAGGTAATTATAAGTTAGTTGAATTGTTATTATGTCTTGGTGCCGATGTGCATGCGGCCAATAAGGTTGGTCGAACTCCATTGGCTGTGGCAGCGTTTTGTGGCCACGTTGAAATTGTTAAGCTATTGTTGAATGCCGGTGCAGATATAAACAAAAGTGAAGATAATGGGTTTACTCCTTTGAATCACGCAGCTGGTGCGGGTTGGGGAGAAGTAGTTAATGTATTATTGTTAGCAGGGGCGGATGCAAATAAAGCGAGTAAAAAAGGTGAGGTGCCTTTGTATAATGCTGCATTTAATGGTCGGGTTGGAATAGTTAAGTTGTTGCTCGATATCGGAGCTGATGTAGACTTTTCCAGTGAGACCTTGATGGGTTGGACACCTTTGTTAGCTGCTTCTTGCTGGGGTCATACTGAGGTTGTTAAGCTCCTGTTGAAGGCAGGAGCAGATGTAAACAAAGCTACGGCGGATGAGGTTACTCCTTTGCATATAGCAATTCAAGAGGGTTTTAAGAAAGTAGTTCGCGTATTACTGATGGCTGGGGCAGATGTAAAAGCGGCCGGTAAAGGTGGTGTTACTCCATTGCATAGAGCGGTAGTTAATAATAGCCTTGAAGTGATTAAGTTATTGTTAGCTGCTGGAGCCGACATGTATGCTGCCCTTGACGATGGATCTACGCCAGTGTCTCTAGCGCAACAAGGCGGTCAACTCAAGGTAATTCAAATGTTCATTGAGTATTTGTAGGTTGTTGGAACCCAATGATTACTTTAATCATTAAGTATGTGCGACGAGCATCTTTATCTGAGGTCTGACGAGATCTGCAGATTGGCAGCGTCCGAGCGCATGAACCACTATTTGAGCTTCTGTTGTTACCCGAGGATGATTTTTTGCGCTCTGTGTAATTTTCTTGTATCTTAAATCTATACCAAGGAGTGGCTATATGATTGATCTTCATCGTTTAAGAACAGATCCGAGAGTGTTAGAATTACTCAAAAAAAAGGACCCGAGCTTCGATGCTAGGCGCCTTTTTGAGCTTGATGCAGAGTTTCGCAAGGCAAAGATGGATGTAGATGAACTGCGAGCTCGTAAGAATGAGTTAGCAAAGCAGGGACAGGGAGGAATAACTCCTGAATTGAGGGAGCTCTCAAAGTCCGTCAGCGACGAACTGAAGCTCCGAGAGACTCATCTTGAGTCGGTCAAAAAAGAATTTGAAGAGCTGTACTTGTGGTGCCCCAATATTATCATGGAGAGCGTTCCAGAAGGAACGAAAGATCAGAATCTTGTGGTGAGAGAGTGGGGTGAAAAACCTGCATTTACCTTTGAACCGAAACATCATGTTGAGCTTGGCGAGCATAATGGCTGGTTCGACTTTGAAGCAGCGGTTCGTATGACGGGCAGTAACTTTGCACTCTATACCAATGAAGCAGTTACTGTTATCTATAAAATATTGATGTTCATGTATACTACCAATCTGGCCCATGGATTTAAGCCAGTACTCCCTCCATTCTTGGTAAATGAAAAAGCGCTTGAAGGATCGGGTAATTTCCCGCGGTTCAAAGATGAAGTCTATGGAGTGCGAGACGATGGTTTGTATTTAACCCCAACGTCTGAAGTTAATCTGACCAGTATGTACCGGGATCATATTTTGTCAGCTCGAGATCTGCCGATTCGTATGACCGCAATGACGAGCTGTTTTAGGCGGGAAGCAGGTACCTATGGGGCAGCAGAGCGGGGTCTTATTCGCATACACCAGTTTGAAAAATTAGAACTCTATACACTCTGTGAGCCAGAGCATTCACAGCTTGAGCAAGATAGGATGGTTGCATGTGCTGAGTCGATTCTACAAGCATTAGGTCTTCATTATCGCGTCAGCTTATTAGCGGCACAAGATTGCTCATTCTCATCTGCGAAGACCTATGATATCGAAGTGTGGCTACCTGGCCAAGGAGTATACAAGGAAGTATCCTCGGCCAGTAATTGTACAGATTTTCAGGCGCGTAGAAGCGAAATCCGTTATAAAAAGCATGAGAATGAAAAGCCAACTCTAGTTTATACCCTCAATGCTTCATCCCTTGCACTGCCCCGTTTGTTAGTTGCTCTTATGGAGACCTATCAGCAAGCAGATGGCTCGATTGTTTTGCCACCAATACTCAATTCCGTTACGGTGAAATAATGGTTCCACGCGATATTGCAGCTCTGTTACATCAGCTTGAGCTTGTGACACGCAAGCATATATCGGGTCCTTTGCTCGGCGATTATCGAAGAGCGCTTAAAGGAGGGGGATTTGAGTTTCATCAGTTGCGTGAATATATTCAAGGCGATGACATTCGGTTTATCGACTGGAAAGCATCAGCTCGTTCACAAAAGATGCTCGTTCGAGAATATCTCGAAGACCGAAATCGTACCGTATATATTGTCGTTGATGTGTCGGGATCGACGAGCTATGGAACCGGCCCCGTTACCAAGCGAGATCTTATGAAAGAGCTTGCTGCGGTGCTCGCGTTTGTCGCACTTCACGAAAAGGATTCGGTCGGACTCATTTTATATACTGATGAGGTAGAGAAGGTGATTGCACCTCGCCAATCAAGAAACCATGTAGTGTCGATGCTTACGACTTTATACAGTTATGAACCCAAAAGCAAGAAAACAAATCTTTCGGCGCCTCTTGACTACTTGGTACGTATTAAAGGGCAAAAGGCGGTTGTTTTCTTTCTGTCTGACTTTGCAGCGACGCTTGATCGTTGGAGGCTGACGGTCGCAGCCCGTCATCATGAGCTCGTGGCACTTCGGTGTCTCGATGAAAGAGAATGGGTATTTCCTCCCGTAGGAACACTGGTGATTGAAGATTCAGAAACGGGAATGACCTGTGAAGTTGAGGGTGGTATTGCTGATTCATTAGTATCCTGGAATCGGCATCAAAAAGATCTCTTACAGTCAGCACGTATAGACTGTTTAGATCTTATAGCGGGCAAGCCCTACGCCGGTGAATTAGTGCGGTTTTTAAAGCAACGTATAGCCTAAAAAAGGAGCTCCATGCAAGAACTTATACTTGATGATGTCTATGGGGTAGATGTAGCATTTACTTCATTTTGGCAGACCTCCCTTGGGTATGTAACGCTTGTTGGTATCTGTCTTGCAGTTTTGGGACTACTCTATGGCATTATAAGGGGGTATAGGAGCTATCGAAAAGGAACGACTAAGGATCAGGCAGTACGAAAGCTCCAATCGCTTGCGCAGAAAGTGAAGAATAATTCGATCGATTCAAAAAAAGTCTACCAAGAATTGACGGGCACTATTAAATCATATCTTCAGTGGCGCTATGATATGCCTCGAGGTGCTACCGATTACGAACTGACAGCACTATTGGGAGCTACGGAGTCTGATCAAGCAGCACGAAAAGAAGTTCAGCGCATTATAGCAGATGCCCAAGTGATTAAATTTGGCCGTATGGTTACCTTGAGAGAGCAAGTATTAAAAGATATAACCGATAGTATTGCATTTGTTGAGCTTACCGGAAAAAAATAACCTGAGGGGGTTCGATGAAATTTGATTGCCAGCAGCGAGTAGAATCCTTATATATTCATTGGCCTTTTTGTCCGTACAGATGTCATTTTTGTCCATTTGTTGCCCTTGCAGGACAAGATGAGCATATGGATGTGTATCATGAAGCACTTCTTCAAGAGCTGAGAAGATTTCGGGAAGAGCAGACCGATCCGGTGCCCTTACGGACAATCTTTTTTGGAGGTGGAACTCCCAGTACGTATCCCCCAGCATTGCTAGCGCAAACGATCGAATTTTTGAAAGAAGCCTATGGGTTTCATGAAGAGTATGAGTTGACGATCGAGGTTAATCCAGGAACTGTTACGGGTGATAAACTCAAAGCATGGAAAGAGATGGGAATAAATCGTCTTTCGATTGGAGTGCAAAGTCTCAATGATGAGGTACTCAAGAAGTTAAACCGCCATCAAAAGGCCCAAGATGTGTTTGATCTCTTGGAAGCTGCGAGTCCTTTATTTGATAATTTATCGGTTGATATTATCGTCGGATTGCCCGGTGTTTCTGCAGATAATTGGAGAGAGCTGATCCGTACTATCGTTACCTGGCCTATTGCACACGTATCGATGTATTTTTTAACGGTACATGAAGATACCCAGCTCTATTTTGGGATAGCGCGCAAACAGATAGTATTGCCTGCCGATGATGAGGTGGTCGATTTATATTATTGGACCATTGAACAGTTTGCAGCTGCGGGCTTACTTCAGTATGAGATATCTAATTTTGCACGGGTGGGGCGCGAATCTAAACATAATAGTGTATACTGGTATCGAAAACCGTATAAAGGGTTCGGGTTAGGAGCCTGTTCCTTTGATGGAAGAAGTCGATTACAAAATGAAAAAAATCTTCTAAAATATATACAAGGTGTCGAAAATAATAGTAATATAACAGTGTTTGCAGAAACGTTGACCGAAAAACAGGTGTGGCTAGAAAGTCTCATGCTCGGATTGAGGCAACGAAAAGGGCTGTTGATAAACGAGATTGCTCAGTCATTGACTGAGCAGGAGAAAGAGGAGTTTAGAAAAAGAACCGACGAACTTATAGAGGGTCAGTTAGTGGCGTATCAGGAAACTCCTGAAGGAAATACAATCGCACTTACGCCTGCAGGGCTCTCGGTGGCTAATGAAGTAATAGTGAAGCTTACTTGTATCGATAACCTCTAAGTAACAGGGAAAAAGCAATGGCGAAACATGTCGGAGTAAAATTACCTGATGACCTGAATGCAGTATTAAAAGCTGAGCGGGCTGTCAGTATTCTCGCAACCTTTTCTGAAAAGGGATTGCCCCATACCACACCTATTCAGTGTGTCTATCCAAAAGGGGTTGAAAGTATCTTGATGACGATTCATAAAGATCATACGGGCTACCATAATATGGTTTGGCAAAAAAAGGTGATGTTATGCTTTCTCGATGAAGGAAACATTGCATACAGTGTATTAGGAAGAGCGGGCGTAGTTCGTGCACCATCTCTGGTACATCCGTTGATGAATGTCGTTCGTATAGATATTATTGATATTAAAAGCGATCGTTCAGTACTTACCCGCGTAGATAGCGGTGTTAAGTGGAGTTATACTTCGCCAGAGGCTGAAGAGCTTTCCAGGGCCTTAATGGATGAACTTAAAGAGCTCGCTCGTACGCTATAGAGGTTGTATATGAATAAGAGTGTGCTTGTATATGCACTGGTAGGTTTGCTTGTATATTCTGCATTTGGCCAGTCAATGAGCTATGATGATATGGTAATGGGTGATGAAGTCGATCAAGGGCCCGATGCCGGAAACTGGTATGAGAAGCTTCATTGGTGGAGAGAGGCCAAGCAGCTGTATGCGGTAGATATTCATGAAGAGATGGATCATCTTAAATCAATAGAACAGGATTATGAGGCATTACGTAAGACGCTTATGGAGCAACTTGCAGCCGCTTACTCATCACTTCCAGTAGCACGAATAGCAGCGATTCCCCTTATTAAAGTGCTCCTTGAGGATCTTGTGGGTAAGATTGCTAAGGCAGAGGAGGTAGTAGCACAGACTACCAAACAGGTAACTGCTGAAGATAAGAGAGAGCTCTCTCAGCTCCAGGAGCAGCAGACATTGCTTGACAAGCTTACTAAAGACTTTGATATGCAAAATACTCTCGCTGAGAGACTTGAGGAAGCATTAAATAAAGTCTATCCAAAGCAAGTTGCGCTTTGTAAGGAATATGATGAACGAGCTCTCGAGAACTTTGAGAAGATAGAGAAAGTATATGATGATAAGAAAGCTCATGGCTATTATAATGTCGTGGAAAACAGCTTAGATAATATTAAAGCCAGTAATGCATATTTAGCTGGGCCTCTGAGAAGTTATATCGAGCAAATATGGAGGAAATTTCAGCAAGGGATGCCTCAACTGAAGAAAACAATTGAGTCGCTCGAGGCCCTTGGTGTTGAGCTGAGAATTCTTACCCCTGAACAGAAGGCTCAGAAAGAGGCTCTCTTGAAAAAACAGGAAGAAGCCCGATTGAAAGCAGCAGCGGAGAAAAAAGCTGCTCAAGATCGCCTGAATATGTCCTGGTGGCAAAAACTGATTGCTGCGATTGGGAACTTCTTTAGTTCTCTTTGGAATTCGATTAAGGGTCTCTTTACCTCTGCGCCTGCGGCACCTGTTGCTAAGCCAGTCGCTAAAAAGGTGGAAAGTGCCACACCAGTGCCGGCTGCACCTAAACTGAAACTTCCTGGCAGTTCATCATAGGAGACGATGGTACCGTTAAGCTCAGATACAATTCTAGTCTATTTAAGGTCGCAACGAGAGTTTTTGGAAAAAGAATTTGGTGTGACCCAAATTGCCTTGTTTGGTTCATTTGCACGAAATGAAGCTCGGGATGATAGTGATATCGATCTCCTTATCGAAGCAAAAGAAAAATGTTTTGAGAATCGCTTTTACCTCAGGGAATATCTCGAAAAAGTATTTAAGAGAAAAGTAGATGTTGGGTATTTTGATAGTGTGCGGTCTCTCATTATGAAAAATATTAAAAAGGACCTGAGGTATGCATACCCTGATGTGGGGCATTGGGTCTGAAAGAACGAGCTGTCTTTGAAGTATACGTTCAGGAAAATCTTGTAGGTAGTGAGGTCAATGTGAAAATTCTCACTGGCTATTTTTTTAAATTGTTGCTACACTTATATTAACGACTTGAGAATGTGTCTACATCTGGACGATTCAAGTCTCTCTATTTATACGAAAGAAATAATGTCATATAGTTTCAGATCATCTACAAGTAAAAGCAAATCCAGAAGCCCCTTTGGTTCTTCTGGTGGATCGGGTTCTCGTTATAGACCATCCAAAAAGGAAGTAAAAAAGTTTAATCCCTCGCTGTTCATCAACAAAGTCGAAGAAAAAGTCCTGTCTGCCGAGTTTATACCTGTGCATAGCTTTTCCGATTTTTTAATCGATGATCGGTTGAAGCATAATATTAGTTCTAAAGGCTATACTACCCCTACACCTATTCAAGATTTAGCGATCCCGGTTCTCTTGCAAGGCAGAGATGTGATTGCTACGGCAAATACGGGTACCGGAAAAACGGCTGCATTCTTGATTCCCCTTATAAATAATCTCCTTACTCAAAAAAATCAGCGGGTACTCATTATTACACCAACGCGTGAACTAGCGGGACAAATACAAGAAGAACTGAGAATATTTAGTGCGAAATTGGGTATAAGTTCTGCTCTGTGTATTGGTGGTGCAAATATGGGTGTACAAATACGCGAGATTAACAGAGATCCTCACTTTGTCATAGGAACGCCAGGAAGACTGCTTGATTTAGAGCAGGGCGGTACGATACGGTTTAGTAAATTTACGTCTATTGTTCTAGATGAAGTTGATACTATGCTCGACATGGGGTTTATACGAGATATTAAACATATCATCAGCAAGCTGCCATCTAGGCGCCATTCATTATTTTTCTCAGCAACCATTTCTCCTTCTGTTAAGCATCTTATGACTGCCTTTTTAAACGATCCCGTCTATATTGATGTGAAAACAAGAAATTCTGCAGAGAATGTAAACCAAGAAGTCATACATGTGGGCAATCAAAGTAAGATTGAGTTGTTACATGATTTATTAATTAAGCCTGAATTTAAAAAGAGCATTCTCTTTATGCGCACCAAGCGGGCTACCGATAAATTATCTCGAGAACTCATATCTCGAGGTTTTAAAGTGGCAGTTATCCATGGTGACAAGGCTCAAGCACAGCGAACGAGAGCTCTCGCATTGTTTAAAAACAATACAGTCAACATTCTCTTGGCTACCGATGTCGTTGCTCGAGGTATAGATATTGATGATGTATCCCACGTCATTAATTATGATTTGCCAGGTACGTACGAAGATTATATTCATCGCATTGGTAGAACCGGACGTGCAGATAAGATCGGTCAGGCAGTAACCTTTTTAACCGATCTGCAGGACTAAGCCCGCGAAATTAACGATGCAAGAAGAAGTGAGAATATACAGTTCTAAGATGGGTAGAACTTTGCCTCTGACTAGTGCTGTGAACTTACCGAAGAGATACACGGAACCGAATGCTTCTTGATGTGAAGTAATATGCAAGCATTCAGTGTCATCATTCTAGCTATGCCCGATAAGGGGCGTTTGTTTTTGTTCATAAATCTATTATAATTTTTTCTAAGATATCATAGCACTTTTACTATTATTCTTGAAAGGATTTCGATTATGTTTCGAAGTTTAATTATAGTTCTCATTGCGACTTCGTCGATAGGCTCAGGTATTCATGCTATGTCTGTTAGTCTTAGTGCGCAGCAATGCTTGATTCGGAATATCATTGAAGAGAAAAGGGGAACATGGACAGAGGCTCATGCAGCTGCGTATTATGGTTTTGATGATTTGCTTTTGGAGGCATTGAATTCCACTGATCCTAGCGTAAGAACTATCGATGGATCTACCCCTCTTCATATGGCGATCGAGAGAGGGAATCTGTCAGCAGCGCGCATTTTAATGCGAAAAGGTGCGCCGATTGACGCATGTACCAAGGATACGAAGCTTACGCCTTTGCATTTAGCAGTTATGGCGGGAAACGACGATGCTGTTAAACTCCTATTAGAAAACAGTGCTTCCATCAATGCACTTTCTGTGAGTGGAACTCCTTTAATATTTGCTTGTGAGCAAGAATTTTTAAATCTTGCCATCGTACGACGCTTGTGTTTAAATCAAGCGGACACGAATCTGCCATGTCCCGTAAGCGGACATTCCCCCTTGGATCGTCTGGTATTAACGCTTGTCCCAAATTATAAAGGTACAGATTATTTACCTTCAGATGTCAGAAACGTTGCCTTTTTTAAGGAAGATCCAGTAGATCGACCTGGTGATATCGTGAAGAGAAAGCTCAGGCCTAAAATTGCAAAACTCGTAATACAGTTGCTGCTTGCGCATGGTGCTCAGTTTAACGAATATGTTCCCGTCAAACCCGATGAAATGACGGTTTGGCATTCTCTAGCACAGTTTCCGAATAATGAAATATTGCAGTTGTTACTCTCCTGTTCTACTAAGCATCTCAATGTATTGTTTGATGGCGAGACCGCATTAGATATTGCGGAAGATAACGAAGATACAGAAACGACAGCACTTTTAAGGTCTTATTGCGCTCTTACTTCTTATGAATCGCTTGAATTTGATGAGATATTGGCGCAGTTTATTAGTGAGAATGGTTGAGCGCATGAACTATTTCAAAGCCCCTTGTCGGGGCTTTTTCTTTGAAATTGCCTTATATTGATGTATGCCCAAATGGGGTAGCCAATTGAGTCCTTTTTGCCTCATCCTGCCCTATTTCTAGGGACCGGCTCCGGTTTGGCTAAAGCTTTGAATTTCGTAAGTTTGGGACTGAGTAGCTGTGTTGTTTCTTTCTCGCCTGTATACAGTGACGGCTGCCAAATCATTCAGTATGAGGGAAACTCTGGAGCGCTTGGGGTCTTGTTTCAGGTGTTCTTGAAGCGCGATTAGGTTGGGAGTATGACTGCTTTTTTTAAACAATGCCATCTACATTGATATGAAAACAAGAAATTCTGCAGAGAAGGTAAACCAAGAAGTCATACATGCGACGAATCAAAGTAAGCTTGAGTTGTTACGTGATTTATTAATTAAGCTTGAATTTAAAAAGAACATTCTCTTTATGCGCACCAAGTGGGATAAATTATCTCGAGAACTCATATCTTAGGGTTTTAAAGTCGCAGTTATCCATGGTGACAAGGCTCAGCGAACGAGAGCTCTCGCATTGTTCAAAAACAATACGGTCTCTCTTAACTACCGATGTCGTTGCTCGAGGTATTGATGAGGAGTCCCACGTCATTAATTATGATTTGCCAGGTACGTACGAAGATTATATTCATCCGGGCAGACCGGGCGTGCAGATAAGATCGGTCAGGCAGTAACCCCGATCTACAGGACTAAGCCCGCGCAATTACCGGAGCAAATGAAAGAATGAGAATGTGTGGCTCTGCCTATTGCTGTGAACTTACAGAAGAGATCTATATTTTGTTAGAGGAACCGAATGCTTCTTGATGTGAAGTAATATGCTAGCATTCAGTGTCATCTTCTTGATTGGTTACTGCTATGCCCGATTAGGGGGCGTTTGATTTTTGTTTATAAATTTATTATACTTTTTACTAGTAGCACTTTTACTATTATTTTTGAGAGGATTTCGATTATGTTTAAAAGATTAATTACAGTTCTCATTGCGACTGCGTCGATAGGTTCAAGTCTTCATGCGATGACTATAAGTCTTAGTACCCAGCAATGTTTGATTCAAAATATCATTGCAAAGAGTAAGGGGACATGGACAGAGGCCCATGCAGCTGCGTATTATGGTTTTGATAATGTGCTTTTGGAGGCATTGAATTCCACTAATCCTAACGTAAGCGATAATGATGGAGTTACCCCTCTTCATATGGCGATCGAGAGAGGGAATCTGTCAGCGGCACGCACTTTAATACAACATGGTGCGCAGGTTGATGCATGTACCAGTCAGACGAGGCTTACACCTTTGCATTTGGCAGTTGAGTCGGGAAACAAAGCTGCGGTTGAACTCCTGCTGGCAGCACAGGCTCCCATTGATGCAATTTCTGTTAGTGGAACTCCTTTGATACTTGCTTGTGAACAAGAATCTTTAAATCTTGATATCATATACCGGTTGTTGGCACATGAAACAGACCCGAATCTCCGAAATCCTATAAGCGAACATGCCGCTCTGGATCGTCTTGTCTTAACGCTTGTCCCAAATTATTCAGGTTCAGATTATTTACCTTCAGATGTCAGAAACGACGTTGACTTTTCAAATAATGATCCAGTAGATCGACCTAGTGATATCGCGCAGAGAATTCAGAGGCCTAAAATTGCAAAACTCGTAATAGAGCTGCTGCTTGCGCATGGCGCTCGGTTTAACGAATATGTTACCGCTCCCAGCTCTCGTGAAATCTCGGTTTGGCATTCTCTAGCACAGTATCCGAATAATGAAATATTGAAGCTGTTACTCGACCGTTCGACTGAACACCTTAATGTATTGTTTGATGGAGAGACGGCATTAGATATTGCTGAAGATAACAAACATACAGAAACGGCAACGCTTTTAAGGTCTTATGGGGCTCTAACTTCTTCTGAATTGCCTGATTTAGATGAGAATTTGGCGTCGTTGACTATTGAGAAGGTTAGAGAGTGAAATAGTTTAAAGCCCCTTGCCGGGGCTTTTTTCTTGAAATCGTAATTTTTTGATGCACCTTTAAACGCAGTAGCCAATTCAGAACTCCTATTTGCTGCAGTTTGACACGTAAGAATACCTAAGTGAGATCAAATAGTTAAAAAATACCTTAAGTGCTAATCTGTTCGGGCTTTACTAAAATGACCTGAAAGCCCGTTCTTTCAAGGTCTTGTCATTACCCACATTTTTTTATGTGACTAAACGACATTGCTATATTCGCTCCATCAAGCATATCCAAAAGCCTCATCCAGCCTTTCCAAAGTGTTTGCCAGCCTGGTTCTCCATCAGATTTTCGCCCTAAGAATCCACCTAAACCAGCAAGCTTGTGTCAAATTGTCGATTTGTTATATCGTGAGGTGATAGATTAAATTGAGAACAAAGCATTGTTAATGGCATAATTGGGATATGCTCTTTTGCAAGTACATCTGGTTCCTCCCTGACTAGAAATTTCATCTCTAAAAGCTTAGTAGCGAGTATTCCTATGATCCCTAGCAAACTAAACAGTCCTTTAGCAGATTGCAATTGACTCTTTCCGATGCTGCAGCCGGACTTTAAGCATTTGTGGTATTCTTCGATGAGCCATCGCAATTCGTACCATTCTATTTTTTCATAGGCATCATCTAAGCTCTCAATAGATAGATTTGTTAAAAGAATCCACTCTAAACCATCTGGTGCATTCTCCCAGATGCGCAGGCACCAGACATCTATTTCTTGATAATCACTTTTGGAAAAACCATTTTTCGGGGTAATAATTTTAATCTTGTCCCAGCCGATATGCAATAACACCTTTCTTGCAGGTTTATCATTTCGAGCTCTTAATTCGATCTCTTTGCTTCCTTGAGACTTCAAACTTCTTGCAAATTTGCTCAATAAAATCTTTTCACCCTTAGTCAGGATAGACCTAGCTCCTGTAGCACGTATTAAAAAGTCCCAACTCTTCTCCCTACAATTTTTGATAAATTTGTAGATGTCGTTTTCGCGATCACCTACCGCTACATGTCTCTGATCTGAGTTATTAGATCTTTCTATTGTATTAAGGCATTCTGACCAATAATCAGCCTCAGTTCCTCTTTTATCGCGTTGATAACGTGTTTCATTCGTTCTGCGAGATTTTAGCAATCTAGTCCAAACTTTTTGATAAGCTAAGCCCATAATGCTTGGAGCATTTCTGTCATAGGCAACAGCAAGAATTGATTGGGCAAGGATTCCTTTGCCATTATGATCACCAATGTAGCCCAGCCCATTTGTTTTCTTCAAATTACTGTAATCCAATTCTGTCTTATCCTGTATATATAAAATCGTATTTTTCTCAACGCTTGCGATGGCCATTTGAGTATTTTTCCAATGTTCTTGTTGAAGATTTTCATGGGTAATATCATCTGTGTTTAAAAAACGATATCCAGCCTTTGTTTCAGACCAGAAACCTTTGTTTTGAACCGGTAAACTTTTATCAGGACACTTAATCATGTTATTTGCTAGCTTTATTATTCGCTTATTTCGTCTTTTATCTCCCAGAGTACTGTTAGTCCATTGATCTTTTACCCATTCTTCCACTCGCGTAAAGGCTGTCATTGCTGCCACTCCTTGTTTTCATGCTAACCCTTTTAACATTGATTAGAATTTATCTAAAAATGTGGGTAATGACAAGTCTTTCAAGGTCGGGGATGAAAGGTCATCCTTACAAAGCGATGTAAAAGTCCAGTCTGGCTTTTGTGCGCGGTGGAAAATGTGTCCTACAGGGAGGCATCAATTACTCGCATGGGCTCATGTATCATCAGGTTTGGATTGTCAAATTATAGAAAGCATGTCTTACGCAAAATTAGTCTTCAGAAACAAGTTGCAGGGTATCGCTTCTGGTAGAGGATAATAAATTCAAGTATGCTAGTTTCGTGAATGATCATAGGTTCTAAAGGGTTTTCTGGAGGGAGCCTAAAATTCAACTTGTTAAGTGTGATGATTGATACGTCGAAATCAAATTTGGGTGTTTACTTTTGCTTTGTGAGGTGGTATCTTATGACTATAACACTTAAAAAATAGCGAAAATGAAGACGTTTGCAAAAGTATTTAAATTCCGGCTGAAGCCAAATAAGACGCAGAGAAAAAAGATTGCTCAAAACTCTGGCAGTGCTCGTTTCACTTATAATTACGCATTAGAGCGCTTTATTAAATCAGCTGCAGAAAAAATCTATTTGAGTTATGAGGACATTACTAAGGAACTGACGGGTTTAAAGAGAGATCCTCAAACTCAGTGGTTAAAGGATGCCCCTGCACAAATATTACAGCAATCTGTAAAAGATGCGATGCTTGCAATAGATAGATTTTTTAAAGGAAAAAAGAAGAACAAGAAAGATGGCTTTCCGAAATTTCGGAAAAAGTTTGTTCACGATTCATTTAGGTACCCTCAACATATTAGTACTAACTGCAATTACGTTTGGTTGCCCAAAGTCGGATGGGTAAAATTTATAAAGTCACGTGAAATCGAGGGCACTATTAAACAAGCTGTTGTTAAAAGAGAGGGAAATCATTGGAATATAAGCCTTGCTTGTGAAATACAACAAGAAGTTGTACCTGTTAAACCAAAAGAAGAAAGGGTAGTAGGAATAGACGTCGGTCTACTCAGATTCGCGACTCTCTCGAGTGGTGATGAGATACATAATCCTCGTCATTTAAAAAGTTCGCTTAACGACCTAAAGCGTCTGCAACAGGCCTACGCGAGAACCAAACGTGGGAGTAAGAACAGACTCAAGCTAAAGGTTAAAATCTGCAAGCTTCATCTTAGGATAAAAAATCAGCGACTAGACTTTCTGCATAAGTTGACGACGCACATTGTCCAAAACTTTGATGGCATTGTTATAGAAGATTTGCATATTCTTGGCATGCTCAAAAATCCTCATTTAGCGTTAGCGATTTCAGATGTTGGTTGGGGAAAGTTCTTTGCTATGCTAAGATATAAGTGCGAATGGTATGGCAAAGTGCTGGTAGTCATAAATAGATTTTTGCCGACGAGCAAAACATGCTCGTCTTGTGGCGAAAAAAAAGACATGCCGTTGAGTAAAAGAACTTATAGTTGTTCTAGGTGTGGTTCAGAAATCGACAGAGATCTAAATGCTGCTTTGAATATTAGGAAGGCCGGAATATCCTTCCTTCAGGCTCAGACCAGTAAAGGCTAGCGGAGAGTGGGCGGCCGCTCGGTGAAGCTAGAATCACCAGCTTTTAAGTTGGGTGAGATTCAATTCCGATCAGCACTTGAGATGCTTGATTATTTTCAAAAATGCTTATGTACTGAACTTGGTCCCCCAATGCATTCTTTAAAGAATCTATTTGCCTTATTTCTGGGTATCGGCCTTGCTTACTCGTGGCACGTTAAAGCTTTGATCATTGTTCAGAGTTTCTCTGGTATCGGATCTGGTGCCTTTTAAATTGACACGTAACTCTGCTTCTTCCTTCTTATCCTTTATGCTTTGAAGAAATCCCACTTGCTGTGAGAGAACAGTATTTCTTGGTTGGTAATTACTTATTCATTTTCAGGTTGTTACAAAGTGAGGGGTTGATCAATCCTTAAACTTTCCATTGCCGAGTTCTGGGGAAGTTGGGGTGTTATTTCAGGACTTAGAGCGCGATTAGGTTGGAAAATGGTGATACTCTGGTTGAAACACAATGCTCTGATCCAAGTTTGAGAGATGGATGTTCTTGCATTTCTCGGAAGGAAGAAAAAAAGCTGAATTTGCGAGCAAACGGTTTTTATGGTACAATTTTCTACGATTACGCGGAAGTGGTGAAACTGGTAGACACGCAGCCTTGAGGTGGCTGTGGGAGAAATCCCATGGGGGTTCGAGTCCTCTCTTCCGCACCAGATTTAGTAACTATTTATCAAAAAAGGGATTATTCATGACATTTACATCTAAACCGGCGTTGACGTTCAGTGTTATCGCGTGGCTCGCAGTGACCGCTTTCGGAGCTTACTTTCTGATGAATTTAGTGGAGAATAAAGAGAGTGGGAAAAAAGGGTATATCAACTTTGGAATCGATTTAGTAGGAGGTACGTTCCTGACGCTCGATGTGAAAGTTGATGAAGCGATTAAAAATGATTTGATGGCTCTCTCTCAAGGTCTCATTGAACAACTCAAAAAAGAAAACAAGCCTGTACCGGTGGCAACAACTATGTTTGAGAAACAGGCAAAGGTGGCCCTCGAATTTGATTCAGCGATGGCAGCCAGCGAAGCGCTCAAGCTCTTTAATGCGCGGTCTCCTCAGGCTAAAGGTACCGTGGAAGGTAAATCGGTTGTAATTTCATTTACGAGTCAGCAAGTACGTGATCTTGAAAAAGAGGCAGTTGAAGGAAATATCTCTATTTTACGTACACGCCTTGATGCATTTGGGGCTGGAGAAGTAGGTATTATACCCCAAGGAGAGCGACGTATAAGTATTGAGCTTCCTAATGTGAGTGATCCTGAAAAAGCCAAGGCTCGTATAGGTACTGCAGCTATCCTAGAGTTTAAGCCAGTATATGATTATGCACATACCTCTGAGCAACTTATAGAGCGAGCTGGTGGATCGATACCAGAAGGTACGATGATCGTTCCCGGAAAGAAAGAAGAGGCTGGATTTTATTTGGTACCAAGCTTTGCGAAAGTTACTGGTAAGATGCTTAGTAGTGCGCAGTATCATTATAGTGGTGACCAGCTTGGAAAAGCAAGTCCGCATACGGTATCTATGAGTTTTAAACCTGAAGGGCGTTCACGATTTGCCGAAGTTACTCGTGAAAATGTCGGTAAACAGTTAGCAATTATCTTGGATAATATTGTGGTTTCTGCACCAACCGTGAATCAGGCTCTTGAAGATGGGACAGCTGTTATTTCTGGTGCTTTTACGCAGGAAAACGCTGAAGAACTTGTTGCGCTCCTTAAGTCCGGAGCATTTTCAGCTCCTGTTGAAGTGATAGAAGAGCGAACGATTGGGCCATCCTTGGGTAAAGCTGCGATTCATCAAGGACTCATATCCTGCCTCATTGCTCTTGGTTTGTTATTTTTATTTAGTATCATAGTGTATAAGGTTGCAGGCTTATTTGCCTTTATTGTCCTTCTCTATAACCTGCTACTGATTTTATTCGGGCTTGCCTTGGTACCTGATGCTACATTAACATTGCCCGGTATTGCAGGTATGATTTTGACAGTAGGTATGGCCATCGACTCATCGATATTAATTTATGAGCGTATAAAGGAAGAGTTAGCGGGGGGAGCATCGTTACGTAATGCCGTTGATGCTGGATTTAATGGAGCCCTGAGCGTTATCTTAGATGCGAATATCACTACCTTTATTATTGGTGCTGTTCTCTATTACCTTGGGTCGCCTGCTATTCAAGGGTTTGCGCTTACCTTGATGATCGGTATCGTTGCGACACTTATTACTGGTCTGGTCTTGTTGAGGACGATCTTTAACATAGTCTTAAGTATGGGTGTAAAATCTATTAAGATTTAATAAGGGCGACGTAGCTCAGCTGGTTAGAGCGGCGGAATCATAATCCGTAGGTCCGGGGTTCGAGTCCCTGCGTCGCCACCATAATTTTCTCAGGAGTAGGCATGACATTTCATTCGGTTGCTGAAGCTTTTTTTGTTCTGGGTAAAGAGCCTTCTCGTACGAAAATGACCGAGTTATTAGCTCAGCTTTTTGCAGATGCTACTCCCCACGAGGCTCAACTTCTTAGTTATCTTGCTCTAGGCATGTTACGTGCTCCGTACCAAGGTAATCAATTTAACTTTGCCGAAAAAAGCATGATCAAGCTGCTCGCTCATATTTCAGGCGAATCGGTTGCTGACTATACCACCTTTGTAAAAAAGGTCGGAGATTGTGGAACCGCAGTTTTGGAGCGAGAATGGCCTCATAAGGACAAGCATTTGACCGTCATTGAGATTCATAGTCGGCTGGAAAAGCTCATGGCTCTCTCTGGTACCGGCTCGCAGGAGGAGAAAGCAGCTTATTTGCTGAATCTGCTTAGTGAAGTGGATGCCCTCTGTGCTTCATTTATTGTTCGAATAATTTTGGGTACTATGCGATTAGGCTTTTCTGATATGACTTTGCTTGATGCTTTTTCGTGGATGTATTCGGGAGATAAGTCTCTTAAAGTTCCGCTTGAGAATGCTTATAATGTCTGTGCTGATATTGGACTTATTGTGCATGAACTAAAAAGCAAAGGAATTGAGTATATCTCTCATATGCAGCCAACGATAGGCATACCTATCCGGCCAGCTGCTGCTGAACGAGCCGATAGCCCCCAAGCAATTATCGATCGATTAGGGCGCTGTGTTGCACAGCCTAAACTTGATGGGTTCCGCGTTCAAGTTCATCTTGATAAGACGCATAAGGAACCGCATGTGTGGTTCTATTCTCGTAATTTAACAGACATGAGTCATATGTTCCCCGATCTTTTGAAAGCGGTACTGCAAATTGATGCTGAATCACTCATTGTTGAGGGAGAAGCGATTGTGTATGACGAAACAACTAATACCTTCCTGCCATTTCAAGAGACCGTAAAGCGTAAAAGAAAGCATGATATAGCAGAAGTTGCAGAATCACTTCCGTTACGACTTTTCTTATTCGATATTTTATACGTTAATGGTGAGAGCGTTATGCCTCTTGGTCATGAAGATCGCAGATCATTGCTTCTTAAGTATTGTGGAAATCTTAAAACTGATGTAGTAAAAGTTATTGAGGAGCGCTGGTGCACGACAGCTCAAGAGCTTGCTGATTATTTTAATCAGGAGATCTCCAGCGGCCTTGAAGGGCTTGTGGTAAAGAGACCCGATGCTCATTATCAACCAGGTAAAAGAAACTTTAACTGGATAAAGCTTAAACGGCACGAAGTAGGGCAGTTAACTGATACGATCGATGCGGTTGTTCTTGGCTATTATGCAGGCCGAGGAAAGCGTGCATCCTTTGGTATTGGTGCATTCTTGGTTGGTTTGTATAATCCTGCTACTGATACGTTTGAAACGGTAGCCAAAATAGGAACCGGCCTGAGTGATGAAGAATGGGTTGATCTTAAAAAGCGATGTGATCATGATGCTGTTGATACACAACCTCACAATGTTGTTTGTGCTCCGGAGTTAGCGCCAGATGTCTGGGTTGCTCCTACTACGGTTGTTATAGTCAGGGCTGATGAGATTACGCAGTCTCCGCTCCATACTGCGGGACGTACAAAAACGGAGCTTGGGTTTGCACTGCGATTCCCTCGGTTTATGGGCTATAGTCTCGATAAACTGCCGACTCAGGCAACAACGGTGCATGAGCTGAAAGAATTGTATCGTCTTCAATTTGCAAAAAAATAAGCGGTAGTATTGAGTCTCGGCTGCTCAATATGCTATGGTACTACTATCTCGAAAGAGGTAATTATTAATACTGAGAATGAGGAAGCAAGTAATGGCTGTTGATAAAAAGTTGTATGTTCTAGATACCAATGTGTTATTGCATGATCCTGAAGCAATCTTTGGCTTTGAACACAGCGTGGTAGGTATTCCGATTATGGTTCTTGAAGAGCTTGATACCTTTAAAACTGAATCTTCGCAACGCGGCTTTAATTGTAGAGAAGTTATTCGGCACCTTGATATATTGCGAGGGCGCGGATCATTATCAGATGGAATTCCTCTTGATAATGGTGGTATATTAAAGGTGCTCTTCGTAACGCCTGAAGAGCATTGTAATCCCCCCCTCCCCCAGACTATTCTCGATAATCGAATTATTTTCACTGCTTATTGTGAAAAGCTTAAAGGCTACGATGTTCGATTTATCTCAAAAGATATCAATGCTCGAGTAAAATCTGATGTAATTGGCATTCCCGCCTTCGATTATATTAAGGATGTTGTTTCTGCAGATCAGCTGTATAAAGGCTGGGTTACCCTCCAGGTTCCTTCCGTCCAGTTGAAAAGGGATGTGCCTGAAGACCTTCTTTCCTTGGCAAAAGAGTATAAGTTTTCGCTCAATGAGTTTGCACTCGTTGAAAGTAAGAATAATCCCTTTAACTATGTCGTTTTTCGCTATGTTGGTGGAGGAAGGTTTAAACAGGTTAGAGCACCACAGTTACGCTGGCCGCTTGAAGCCCGCAATCCACAACAGCTTATGGCACTTGATCTCCTCTTCGATTCAGATGTGCAACTTGTTACTCTTGTAGGTTCAGCTGGTACTGGTAAGACCTTCCTAGCGCTCCTTGCAGGTCTTCATAAAGTACTTATTGAGCATGAATATGAAAAAATGCTCGTTACTCGCCCAGTGATACCATTAGGTCCTGATATAGGATTCTTGCCTGGTGATATTCAAGAGAAGCTTCATAGCTGGATGCAACCTATTTATGATAATATGGATTTTATCACGCATTCGGTCAATGCAGCAAGTCAAATGGCGGCCTATAAAGAAGAGAGCAATGCCAGAGGCAGGTCACGTCATAAAAAGCATCATCCGGGAGGAATTGCCAGCCTTGATGAACTGATAAAAGAAGGGAAACTGAGCCTCGAAGCAATTACCTATATGCGTGGCCGTTCGATTCCCTATCAATTTATTATTATTGATGAAGTACAAAACTTAACTCCCCATGAAGTGAAAACTCTCATAAGCCGCGTAGGTGAAGGCAGTAAAATCATTCTAGCAGGTGACCCCTATCAGATCGACTCACCATATCTCGATTTTAGTAGCAATGGCCTCGTCGTTGGCACCTCTAAATTTAAAGGACAACCTTTATTTGGAACAGTGTTCCTTGAAGCGAGTGAGCGGAGCGAACTGAGTAAGCTCGCAGCCCAGTTGCTTTAATACTATTCGGGGATAAACGGAATAAGTCCCTTAGCAAAAGCTATTTGCTTAATTTCAGGCGTGGTATAGCGCGCATCGATGAGCAAACCGTCTACCTGAATTAACCAAGCCATAGGGTTCTGGAGTATTTTACTTGGCACTGTCCATTGGGTATCAAAATAGCTCATGCGTAAAAGGTCTCGTATCTGCTTTGATTAGGCTTGTCCCGTTGAGGCAGATACCTCGAAATGCTTATATAATTCAGCTGTGCTTACATGAGGAGTCTGGGTCTTATCAAAAAGAAAATTAACCATGCCAAGCGCATGAACTATGTCTGCAGCCCAGGTGTTAGGTTTACCTTGTACTAAGGGGAGAAAGCTTCTTTGTGCAGAGCGTGGCAGTAAGATTTCGCGCTTGCTGAGCATATTCGTTATTGCGGTATTTTTTGCAGAATGGCTCAAGTAATTCCATAATCGAATCAAATCGTGCTTGCGCTGCTTGTGGTATTTTGTCTGGATTCTTTGCTGATAGAGTGGCCATGGCTTACCTTCCTGGAAAGAGATGAACTTACCAACTCATTGTATACAGAACTTGTGTCTGTTCTGCAATCTCGTTTTTGTTTGAATCTCATTTTAATTTGGCTTACTAACTAATCGGCCTTTTATGTAGAAAGCCCCCAGTTACCTGGGGGCCAGTAAAATACTTAAATAGTGGTTAGTGTGCAGGAAGCAACTGAGTTGCTTGAGTGCCATAACCATTTACGACTGCGGCCCATTGGCCGGTACTCCAGATTGCAATATCATTACTTGGATCTGGTGCAAGGGACGATAAGTCGCCCCAACGCTGGCCAACATTAGCATTAGCAGCATTATTAAAAGGACCGAAGTTAAATGGGTTACTAGTATTATTGGTAACCAATACTGGATCACGGGTGGTTCCTAACGGATCGGTCGCCTTGCGCCCTGCATAGAACACATTCGTGTAATCATTAGCACCAGAGACTGTTCCCTCGATGACAAGATCGCCATTCTTGTTGGTCATGATAGATGGAATATAGTAAAACTTGGGGCTATCAGTTATAGCTGGATCATAGACCGTTCCCCACTGTACCAGCGCGGGACAGGTCGTCTCTGTTTCAATACCACATCCATTTCCTGTTGGATCGCCAGTTAGATCGAATTGATACCAACGCACGCCGACTCGATCGCCAGCTGGATTTCCTGTTCCGGTATTATCAACTTGGATGTTGTGACAGACATACAACTGCTTGTTTCGCACATGAGGGGCATTTAATGCGCTAAATGATGTTTGTAAATACATAGCATTGACACCGCCCAGCTCGAGGGTATAGAGATTGCCCTTATGGGGAGCATTTGCTGGATCTGTATAATCCGGAACATCCAAAAGGATCTGTTGCCCGAGAGTTGGTTGACTTGATCCTGGATTGAGTATGCGATAGAAAAAGAGTTGATTATAGGTACAGCACTCTGTCGGAGTACTAGGTGGTGGACAATAGGGAACAATGTTTGGTAAACAAGGGTATTCAAATCCTACAGCATTTATCAGATACCCAAATTCTGCATTAGGATCAAAATTATCTGCCGGAGGAGTAAATAGAGAGATATTCTCCAATATTCCTGGGATTACGGTAAATGCTGGAGAGGTATTTCCTGTCGTTATAGTGCTGTTAGGAATAATAAGCGTCGATGTTCCAAGAAAAACTCCTGTAATGTTATCGAACGTATCTAAGCTAATATATACTGCATTGGCATCAGTTGCTAATTGTTGATAATCTAGGGCCGAAGGGGCATCGGCTGGATCGATTTGTGGTACCAGTTCTGCATTAGAGAAGGAGACAAGCGTCCAGATAGTTTCTGCTGTTATTACACCTGAATCACTCCAAGCGATATGCAGATCGACCGGATAACCAAATGTCAAGTCATGTCTTTCACAACTAAGTATCCACCGGTCAAGAAAACGACTATAATTGATGCGCACATCCGAAGCATCTAAACCAAAGAAGCTCGGAGCATCAATATCAAGTACCCCATCAGGCTGTCCAGTAAATTTGTTGAAACTGCGAATAATATTATAGGTCATCAAAATGTATTGTTGAGGACCAACCCATCCGTTTTGGTTAGGGAGGTCAGCATCGGTTGCAAGAGTATCGCTTATTGTTGCTGCAGTAAAATTCAATCCAATTGTTTGGGCAGGCTGCGTGAGCATCTTTTGAATTGTTTTATCAATCTTCGGCTGAAAAAATTCAATCGACGAAGGTTTATAGCCCACTTTGCTTCTTTGGGTAAGCCGTTTGTGAGCCCGGGGAACGTTCTCAAACTCTGCTGATTTTTTGACTGCGGCGAATTCTAGTGGTCTGTTCGCTAGAGCAGCTTGAGAGGATGAGTCTCCGATGATGTTGCCTGATGCCCCGCCAAGGCCACCATTGAGTCCAATTTGAATGCCGTTATTGTTATTTGGTAAATGAAGAAGCCCCGTGCTATCAGTGCCGATGAGATTAGTGCTAATGACGTTAGCTGTAGCAAGCGGGCAAAAGATAACGATTCCTCCCTTTGTATTACCTGAAATGATATTAGCTTGATCGAGGTCAGAACCACCTATAGTATTTTGTGCATCATTGAGTTCGATGCCATAGCGGGTATTAGGTAGCGCTTGAGTTCCTGTCGTATCCGTGCCGATGAGATTGCCCTGTATAGTATTGAAATTAGCTCCTGGAGCGGAAGGGGCCCCAATATGAATTCCAGCACCGTTGCCAGAGATGAGGTTTCCAATGATATTTGTCCCCACGGTAGCTCCAGCAGGGAGGCTTCCGACAATTCTTATACCTGAATTAGCATTACCAAGTGCCTGTGTCCCAGAATTATCTGTACCTATATAATTTCTTTGCACAAGTGTCTGACCGCAGTTTATAAGAAATATTCCATCGATAGTGCTGCCTGAAATGAGATTACCAAAAATGGTATCTCCCAAATCTGCTATTAGCCTTAATCCCACGATGGTGTTGCCTAAGGCATTGCTGCCAGTTCGGTCTGTACCGATATAGTTGTTCTGTATCATAGTTTCCGCATTGAAGGATGAGCTAATACATCCTCCTCGGACACCATAAGCATCAACTACATTTCTGCTGAAACTTCCGGCTATGATATTTCGATCGGCAGGTGCAATTGTACCAATTACAGTATTAAAACAGGTATTGACGAGCCCAGATAAGCCGACACCCGTACGATTTGCCATTTGTTGCGCGCCACTCGCATCAGTTCCAATGAAGTTACCGACAATGCTTACACCTGTGATGTTATTCTGGGCAGTATCGAGTAAAATTCCATTATCAAGCCATTGATTGATGACTAATCCTCTCACGATAGAATTATCTACCGATGTATCGGCAAGTGGGGCAAAGTGCAATCCATTACCGGTAGTATTTCCATCTCCTGTCATATAATTGTTTCCATTCAGTACAATGGTAAGGACTGCATTGCTTCCCTCAGCAATTGGATTTGTGTTGGGGTGAGCGCCTCCAGGACTGCCCGCATAGCCATCAATGGTTACTTGCCGCGTAATTTTATCTAAATCCTGTACAGGTATTATAGTCCAGGTATTTGTTGTCGGATTATAGCCTGCATCAGTTTTTGAGATATTAAAATTGATCGTATCGCCTAGCCCGGCACCCATATTTACCTGCTCAATAGCCCAACGGAGAGAACCAGTTGTTGCAGGGATAGTATCAATGGTTGTGGTAACGGTATAGGTTTGTTGTGCATAAGCTGGTGAGAGTGAGCACGATAAGGCGCATGCAAGCGCTCCCTGGATAAGTAGCTGTTTGATCTGTTGATTGGTCATTTGTTTCTCCTCAAAAATGTAATTACTAGATGTTTTACGTATTGGCTTTTGCTTACAGCTGCCGTGGGTGTTTTTCTATTGCAGACATTTTTTTTCGTCCTCCAGTTTCTTCAAGTTCTCCTTTTAATAAGCATACCTTTTAGGTAAGCGGAAAATCAAGAGAATGCTTTCGAACTAGTAAGCGATGAATGAGTCGGCTATTAGTGTATAAAAGAGCCCCCAGCAAACTGGGGGCCTGTGTAACATACTTCAATAGTGGTTAGTGTGCAGGAAGCAACTCAGTTGCTTGAGTACCATAGCCATTTACGACCGCTGCCCATTGACCGGTACTCCAGATTGCAAGATCATTGCTCGGATCTGGGGCTAGGGATGATTCATCTCCCCAGCGTTGGCCAATGTTAGCATCATTGAAATTATTAAATGGTCCAAAATTAAAGGGATTGCTCGTATTATTCGTAATCAATACAGGGTCGCGTGTGATGCCTAAGGGATCGGTAGCCTTTCGTCCTGCATAGAATACATTGGTATAATCATCATTACCAGAGACCGTTCCTTCAATAACGAGATCACCATTTTTATTGGTCATGATAGCTGGAATGTAATAAAACTTTGGGTTATCGGTTATATTAGGATCATAGACGGTGCCCCATTGTACCAGGGCTGGACATGTTGTCTCTGTCTCAATGCCACATCCATTTCCTGTTGGATCACCAGTCAAATCAAACTGGTACCAACGTACCCCAACACGATCACCAGCTGGATTTCCCGCTCCTGTGCTATCAACTTGTATGTTATGACAAACATACAACTGCTTATTTCGAACATGAGGGGCATTTAATTTGTTAAAAAATGTTTCTAAATACATCGCATTGACGTTCCCAGGTGGGAGCTCGAGGGTATAGAGATTGCCCTTATGGGGAGCATTTGCTGGATCTGTATAATCCGGAACATCCAAAATGATCTGTTGGCCTAGGGTTGCTTCTGTGGATCCTGGATTAAGTATGCGATAGAAAATGAGTTGATTATAGGTACAGCATTCTACCGGAGTGGAAGGAGGAGTACAAAAGGGAACAATGTTCGACAGACAGGGATATCCAAATGACCCCGCTGCATTTATGAGATAGCCAAATGCTGCATCCGGATCAAAATTGTCTGCTGGAGGGGTAAATTCAGAGATATTCGCCAATATTCCTGGGATTACGGTGAATGCTGGCGAGGTATTTCCTGTAGTTATAGAGCTGTTAGGAATAATAAGCGTCGAGGTTCCCAAGAAAGCAGTAAGGGCGTTATTAAATGTATCTACGCTAATATACACTGCATTGGCATCAGTTGCCAACTGTTGGTAATCAAGGTCTGCGGGGCCTTCGGCTGGGTTATTTTGCGGCACTAGTGCGGCGTTAGAAAATGTGTTAAACGTCCAGACAGTTTCTGGTGTTATAACGCCAGAATCACTCCAGACAACTTGTAGTTCAATATCATTGTATTCGTTGCTGAATATCCAACGATCGAGAAAGCGGCTGTAATTGATGCGCACATCTGAATGCACTCCGGTACCAAAAAAGCTCGAAGCATCAATATCAAGTACCCCATCAGGCAGGCCTGTAGCCTTGTCGAAACTGCGAATAATTCCAAATGTCATCAAAATATATTGCTGCGGGCCCACCCAACCGTTTTGATTTGGTAGGACAGGGCTTGTGTCGAGGGAATTGCTTATTGTCGCCGCAGTAAAATTCAATCCAATAGTCTGAGCCGGACGTGAGAGCACCTGTTTTGTTTTTTGGTCCAGCTCTGGCTTTGAAAAGGCAACTCGTGGAGCTGTTGTGGTATATGATCCTTTGAGTTTGCGTCTTTTGCGAGAGCGATGAGGCAGTTCATACATATGTTCTGCTTTCGCCTTTTGAAATGCATTGAGATCTATGCGGTTTTTCTTTAAGGCACTTTGAGATGATGGATCTGGTCCAATGATGTTTCTTGATGCGCCACCAAGGCCACCATTGAGCCCAATTTGTATACCATTTTGGTTATTTGGTAAAGAGAGGAGTCCAGTGCTGTCAGTTCCGATGAGGTTATTGCTTATAATGTTAGCTATAGCATTGTTGCTATAGACAAGAATTCCGCCTTTTAGATTTCCTGAGATGATATTGATTTCAGTAAGTTCAGAACCACCTACTGTATTTTGGCTATCCGCAAGTTCGATACCATAGCGCGTATTAGGTAGTGCTTGAGTTCCGTTCTTATCGGTACCGATGAGGTTACCTTGTATAGTATTGAGAATGGAACCGGGATTTCCGGGGTCGCCAATATGAATTCCAGCTCCGTTGCCGGAGATGAGGTTTTCAATCATAGTTGTTCCTTGAGTTGCTCCTGCAGGAAGGCTTCTGGCCATCCTTATGCCACTATTAGCATTCCCTATAGCGTATGTTCCAGAACTGTCGGTACCTATGTAATTTCTTTGCACAAGTGTCTGACCGCAGTTTATAAGAAATATTCCATCGATAGTGCTGCCTGAAATGAGATTACCAAAAATTGTATCTCCCACATCTGCTATTAGCCTTACTCCCACGATGGTGTTGCCCAAGGCATTGCTGCCAGTTCGGTCTGTACCGATATAGTTGTTCTGTATCATAGTTTCCACATTGAAGGATGAGCTAATACATCCTCCTCGGACACCATAAGCATCAACTACATTTCTGCTGAAACTTCCGGCTATGATATTTCGATCGGCAGGTGCAATTGTACCAATTACAGTATTAAAACAGGTATTGACGAGTCCAGATAAGCCGACACCTGTACGATTTGCCATTTGTTGCGCGCCACTCGCATCAGTTCCAATGAAGTTACCGACAATGCTTACACCTGTGATGTTATTCTGGGTAGTATCGAGTAAAATTCCATTATCAAGCCATTGATTGATGACTAAGCCTCTCACGATAGAATTATCTACCGATGTATCGGCGAGTGGGGCAAAGTGCAATCCATTACCGGTAGTATTTCCATCTCCGGTCATATAATTGTTTCCATTCAGTACAATCGTAAGGACTGCATTAGACCCAACGTCAAGCGTGTTAGGCTTTGATCCAGCCTTTTGCGAGTATCCATCAATGGTTACTTGCTGCGTAATAGCATCTAAATCCTGTATTGGCACTATAGTCCAGGTATTGGTTGTTGGATCATAGCCTGCATCAGTTTTTGGAATTTTAAAATCTATCGTATCGCCTTGCCCGGCACCCATATTTACCTGCTCAATTGCCCAGCGGAGGGAACCAGTTGTTGCAGGGATAGTATCAATGGTTGTGGTAACGGTATAGGTTTGTTGTGCATATGCTGGTGAGAGTGTGAGCAAAATGCATGCAAGCGCTCCCTGGGTGAGTAAATTTTTGAACTTTTGAATCTTCATACTTCTCCTTTATGATATAAATGGTATACAATTTTAGAGTCGGTTTTTGCTTGCCGGCCTTGCCGATAAGTGCTTTGTGTGGTGATATATGTCTTTTTTTAGTCCTGCGTTTCTACGTACTGCTTATAGGTATCATAAGAAAATCATACTCTTTTGGTAAGCGTAAAATCAAGAGTAACCGAAATTTTTTAACCTAAAAAAGGCCCCCAGTAAGCTGGGGGGCCTGTGTAAAATATTTCAATAGTAGTTAGTGTGCGGGAAGCAACTCAGTTGCTTGAGTACCATAGCCATTTACGACCGCTGCCCATTGACCGGTACTCCAGATTGCAAGATCATTGCTCGGATCTGGGGCTAGGGATGATTCATCTCCCCAGCGTTGGCCAATGTTAGCATCATTGAAATTATTAAATGGTCCAGAATTAAACGGATTACTTGTATTATTCGTAATCAATACAGGATCACGTGTAATGCCCAAGGGATCCGTAGCCTTTCGTCCTGCATAGAATACATTGGTATAATCATTATTACCAGAGACCGTTCCTTCAATAACAAGATCACCATTCTTATTGGTCATGATAGACGGAATGTAATAGAACTTTGGGTTATCAGTTACATGAGGATCATAAACTGTGCCCCATTGTACCAGTGCAGGACATGTTGTCTCTGTTTCAATCCCACATCCATTTCCTGTAGGATCACCAGTCAGATCAAACTGGTACCAACGCACCCCAACACGATCACCCGCTGGATTTCCTGTTCCCGTGTTATCAACTTGTATATTATGACACACATACAACTGCTTATTGCGAACGTGGGGTGCATTTAATTTACTCCAGGTTGTTTGCAAATACATAGCATTGACATTCCCAGGAGGGAGAAAAAGATTGGTATAGAGATTGCCCTTATGGGGAGCATTTGCAGGATCAGTGTAATTGGGAACATCCAAAAGGATCTGTTGACCGAGAGTTGCTTGAGCCGATCCTGGATTAAGTATGCGATAGAAAAAGAGTTGATTATAGGTGCAACATTCTGTAGGAGTGATAGGAGGAGGACAAAAGGGAACAACATCTATCAGGCAGGGATATTCAAAGCCTACTGCATTTATAAGATAGCCAAATGTTGCATTCGGATCAAAATTGTCCGCTGGAGGGGTAAATTCAGAGATATTCTCCAATATTCCCGGAATTACGGTGAATGCTGGTGACGTATTTCCTGTCGTTATAGAGCTGTTAGGAATAATAAGCGTTGATGTCCCAAGAAAGATTCCTGCAACTTCATCGATCGCATCTACGCTAATATACACTGCATTGGCATCAGTTGCCAACTGTTGGTAATCAAGGTCTGCGGGGGCGTCAGCTGGATCTATTTGTGGAACTAGTGCCGCGTTAGAGAAGCTATTAAATGTCCAGACTGTTTCTGGTGTTATAACACCAGAATCACTCCAAGCAACCTCTAGTTCACTATCAGCATTTGATTCGCAACTGAATATCCAACGATCAAGAAAGCGACTGTAATTGATACGCACATCTGAATGTACTCCTAGACCAAAGAAGCTCGCGGCATCAATATCAAGTGCCCCATCAGGTTGTCCGGTAGTTTTGTTGAAACTACGAATAATTCCATAGGTCATGAGGATGTATTGTTGTGGACCTACCCAGCCATTTTGGTTTGGTAAGACAGCATTTGCGTCGAGGACATCACTTATTGTTGCCGCAGTAAAATTCAATCCAATTGTCTGAGCTGGCTGCGAGAGCATCTGCTTAGTTGCTTTATCAATCTCTGGCTTTGAAAAAACTACTCGTGATGGGAGAGAGCCAGATGCTCCGTTTAGCTTGTGTCGTTTGCGAGAGCGACGAGGCCGCTCATTTGCATTCAGACCTAAAGGCCTTTTTTCTAGAACACTTTGAGAGGATGGATCTCCGATCAAGTTTCCGAAAGAGCCACCAAGTCCCCCATTGAGCCCAATTTGTATGCCATTTTTATTGTTTGGTAAGGGGAAGAGTCCCGTACTATCGGTGCCGACGAGATTATTGCTTATCACATTAGCTGTAGCGTTGTTGCTATAGACGAGAATTCCGCCTTTTAGATTGCCTGAGATGAAATTTGCTTGAGTAAGTTCAGAACCACCTATAGTATTTTCGCTATCAGCGAGTTCGATACCCCAGCGGGTATTAGGTATTGCATGAGTGCCTTTTTTATTAGTGCCGATGAAGTTGCTTTGGACAGTGTTGAAGATAGATCCGGGCCGAGCGGGGTCACCAATATGAATCCCCGCACCATTGCCGGAGATGACGTTACCTACTATCGTGGCTCCTGAAGTGGCGTTAGCGGGAAAAGCCTCTCTTGTTCTTATGCCAGAGTTAGCATTACCGAGGGCATAGGTTCCTGTTATATCAGTACCAATATAATTTCCTTCGATAAGCGTGTTGCCACACGCTGTAAGATATACGCCGTTAACCGTACTTCCCGAAATGAGATTGCCAGTAATTATATCTCCCACATCAACACGCAATTGCAAACCATGTGTCATGTTTCCAAGCGCCTTTGTACCGGTTTTATCCGTACCAATGTAGTTGTTTTGTATTACTGTGTCGAGGTTGCGTGTTGAACTAATACATCCTCCCTCAAGCCCATAGAAATCTACGACATTACCGCTGAAACTTCCAGCGAGAATATTTCTATCAGCTGCCGCAGTGGTCCCAATCATTGTCGAGATGCATTGATTGCCGTTTATGCCAGCTAGCCCGATAGCGTTACGATTAGCCATTTGTTGTGTGCCACTTGCATCCGTTCCCATGAAGTTACCCACAATAGAAACACCGGTGATGTTATTATTCGTTGTATCGAGTAAGATACCGTTGTCGATCCATTGATTGATGATGAGTCCTCGCACGACAGAACCATCTACCGATGTGTCAGATAGGGGAGCAAAATGCAATCCATTACCGGTCATGTTTCCATCGCCGGTCATATAATTGTTTCCATTAAGGATAATAGTAAGTGCTGCATTAGATTGGGTATATCCATCAATGGTTACCTTTTGAGTGATAGTATCTAAATCTTGCACAGGAACGATAGTCCACGTGTTCGTGGCAGGATCGTAGCCTGAATCACTTGTAGGGATACCAAAAGCGATGGTATCTCCTAGCCCTGCACCGGCATTTACCTGCTCAATTGCCCAACGGAGTGAATTGGTTGTTGCTGGGACAGTATCGGCTGTTGTGGTAACAGTATAGGTTTGCTGGGCATATGCTGGTGAGATTGCGAGCAAAATGCATGCAAGCGCTCCCTGTGTGCATAATTTTTTGAACTGTTGAATCTTCATACTTCTCCTAGATTCGTTTTGCGTGTTTTGCTTACGCAGTGTTGATACTTTTCTTCGGAGCCCAAAAGAACCCTCTTCAGAAAGCATACTTTTTTGGTAAGCGAAAAATCAAGAGAATTTACACAATACCTTGACGCTGCGAGATTGCGATAGAATCTTCTAAGGGTAGAGCCCAAGAGCAGGAGAATTGTTAGAAACGGAGGAAGTGTAGAGATAAAATGAGCATGCCACCTTGTGCTTAAAGTTACTGAGCTGACTTGGTATACTAGATTACCATAAGAAATACCTTAGCTGGAGATGTACCATGATCAAACCGCATCATAAGAAGATAACTATTGTAGGCAATGCTGGGTCGGGCAAAACAACTTTAGCATTTCAGCTGCAGGAAAAGCTTAATCTTCCGCTGTATCATCTTGATCAGTATTATTGGCTCCCAGGCTGGCAGCGAGTTGGCCTTGAACGCTATGCAGAGCTGCAGACCGAGTTGTGTAACAAAGATGAGTGGATTATAGAAGGAGCTTATATTAGGGTCCTACATGAACGCATCTATCATGCAGATGTTGTTATCTTTTTGGATATGCCGCCCTCCCTTTGCATCTGGCGAGTAGTGAAGCGCTCAATTATGCATTTTGGATCGGTTATCCCGGGAAATCCGCAAGGATGTAGGCAGCAGCTCTTTGGGATGAGGTTTTTCGAGTTTTTAAAATGGGTCTGGGGCTTTAATAAACAGTATAGACTGATGATTGTGTCCTTACTCGAGATGTACAAGGATACAAAGCAGATCTACCTATTGCAGTCATGCGAACAGGTAGATCATTTTCTTCAAACGATGAGCAGTAGGTAGTGAATGGTACAGAAAAATGGCAGCGCTCAAGCGCTGCCACTGAATTAAGTGTTAATGGCCAAGAACGAGGCCATGCTCTAGGGCGTAAGCATTAGCATCCTTGCCGGATGAATCTTTAATCGAGTAGTTTGCGTGATGAGACAGTAAGAGACATGCAGTTTTACTATTTCTGTTTTTAGCGGCTTTAATGAGGGCAGTTTCACCCTTTTTATCGATTGCATTTACATCGCTATGAGTGGCGAGGAACTTGAGAACCCCAGCACAATCAAAATCAATCTTTTCATTGGTAAAATATTCGCTCATTTTCATGAGGAGCGTCTCATCTTGATCATTGCGCAGAGCTGCTATCTCAGGTCTGAGCATGTTCTGATAGATGTAGCGCGTTAAATGGGCTATGAGTGCTTCTCGATCGTCGAAAATAGCTGGTATCAAGCCTTGAGCTACTTCTTGAGAAAACAGAATCTGTAAACTTCGAGCACCAGCGACTCTCATTAGTTCTTGGTAGCCGAAAACTTCCACGAAAATGAGTGCCTTTTCCAGATCATTGAGAGGGAAAACTTTTTGCAGCGCCATTCGTGGGCCTACAAATTCTTCTCTTAATGTAGTTGCAAGGAGTCGGATGCAGTCAGCTGATAAAGCATTCATATGGAACAGTAAAAGGAATTCCAGCCACGAAGGATTTGCACAAAATCGTGGATTGTCCGTAATGAGGGAGGCAAGTAAGCTGTCTGTTTCTTCTGAGGCTGGATTGAATATAAGTATTCTCAGCTGTTCTTCAGCCGAAAGATCTTTAAATTGACTCGCAACAGCCACCTCAGTCATCGCAAACAGTGATGGAGTGAGAGCTAAAAACATTGATAAGAGGAGTTGTATTTTCATGGTGGATCCTTTGAGTACTGTATTAATCTTCTACTGTCACTTTTAAGTGTAGAGTATTTTATTTTTCTGTCAAATGGGCTATCCGGGCCAGGAGATCCGGAGTGTTATAGTGCCCCAAGTGCTTTTAACGTACGCCTGAGCTGATCATAGTCGCCATCTTCGATGAGAACGGCATTCATGCCGCATTTACGGGCACCTTCAGCGTTGATAGCTTGGTCATCAATAAGTATGCAGTCCCGAGGATTGAGGTTATATTTTTTCAAGATATATTCGTACGATTCGGCGCGCGGTTTTATACAGCCAATGTGTCCTGAAATGACGATTCCTTCAAAGAACCGAAATGCGCGGCGATGCAGCCTATAGCAGATGTCGAAGGAGAGGTGGTCCCAGTTTGAAAAGGCGAATATTCGATTTTTCTTGGTGCCATCTTTATTCTTGGCTCGACTGCATTCCTTCAGCAGCTTCATGCCCTTTTCAAGAGGAAATACGTTGCGAGCGAGAATCTCGGGATCGAACATTGCTCTGATCGTCCTTTTAATAAGGCGCATTTCCCGATCGCTATCAAAGTAACCCTGTTTGTGGAGCCGTTTAATATGAGGTTTTGATCGTGCAATAATCTCTTTGCCGGTGATGGTTCCTGCTTGCCAGTGACACATAATCGTAGGCAGGGGTGTCCCTTCAGCAGTGCCGGCAGATTCACGAATACCTTTTTCAGGTTTCATCATCTGCTCGAGTACATCAAAGAGTACCGTCTGACAGTTGGGATTGCGTCCATCAAGTATCATATAGCTGAGGAAATTACTCAGCCCTACTTCCTGAGCAACGCCCAATTTATCGGGATAAAAGAGTACTCCGCCAAGATCCCAGAGGAGTATTTTAGCCTCCAAAAGGCTACATGAAATAAGAAGAATCGTAAGCTTTTTTATCATGGTATATTCCTTTTTTCAGTAGCATAGACAGAGGGAAGAGGTAAAGTAAATACTTTACTCTCTCTTTTTAAGAAGAAGTTCTCCGGCTCGCTGTTTACATCGATCATAGGTCTGCGCAAGTACGGAAGAAAGTTTTTGGGTGCCGAGCTTCCAGGGCAGCTGATCAAGGAGTAGTCGAGTCGCATGCTCATCTGTAAGATTCTTTTCAAGGTTTGGTAGCGAAGAGGGCTGCCAAAAGGTTGCTAAGCGTTCTTTCTCGGGAGGCTTTATGCTTTTCTTGTATGCTTGGGTTAGGACCTCAGTGAGAATTGCCCGTTGTATGCCACGCAGAGCAAAGATCTGAAAAGGATCACTATCGAGTATATGGGCAAAGAGATACATCGTTGCGAGCACATGCTTGCACGGAACCGTAGTATCATAACAGGTGCACTCGAGTGTTAAGTCATCCATATCAGTCGGTATAAGTGGTTCGATAAATGCAGTATTAATATCGGGTGGCATTATTCCCGCTAGAAGCTGTGCCAAAAAAAGTGGCTTTTTAATAAGGGAAGAGATCCCATAGTCCCAGAGTTCTAAAGGATAGATACCGGTCCTAATAGTTACCTCATAGGGTCTACGCTCTGAGCCTTGTACATCTGCATGAATTGCACCATGCTCGATCTTCAGATTAAGCACATTTCCTGAACGGGCATAGAGCCTGCCGCGAGCGAGACGCCCTTCATCAGCAGTAAGGAGTAAGGCAAGCCAGCTTTTAGCAAGTGGCGTTGTTCCAATGGGTTCGCGCTTTGCAGGTAAGGTATTATACATGAGGGTCCAAGGTAAAAAGCTCGCGTAGGTCTTCGGTCGATAATTCAGAGATCCATTGCTCTCCTGGCGATATAACGAGATCAGCAAGTTGTTTTTTTCGTTCGATGAGCTCATCGATCCGCTCTTCTACAGTGCCTGCGGTGATTAGGGTATGGACCTGGACGACCCGTTTTTGTCCTATACGAAATGCTCGGTCTGTCGCCTGTGTTTCGACAGCAGGATTCCACCATCGATCAAAATGGAATACATGATTAGCCTCCGTTAAGTTTAAGCCGATGCCACCGGCTTTGAGAGAAAGTATAAAGAGTGAGGGACCATCTGGTGATTGAAAGGCTTCTACAATCTTATCCCGTTCTTTCTTTGTAGACTTACCATGGAGAAACAACACAGGTTGTTGGAATCTTGTTTCCAGATGAGTTTGTAAGAGTCCTCCCATCTGAGCAAACTGTGTAAATATGAGACTTTTTCCGCCCTCGGCTAGAATTTCTTCAAGAAGTTCTTCAAGCCTTACCAGCTTTCCCGAGCGGCCGCTCAGTGATGAGCGATCCTTGAGAAAGTTGACGGGGTGGTTGCAGATCTGTTTCAGTCGTAAGAGTGTGGTGAGCACAAGCCCTTTTCGTTCTATGCCTTCAGCCTTTTCAACGGCGTTCAGCATCAGTGTTACGAGTGCCTGATAGAGCGATGTCTGCTCTTTAGTAAGATAGCAGAGCTCTTTAGTTTCTATCTTATCGGGTAAATCTTGAATTATGGTCTTGTCCGTTTTTACCCTGCGCAATACAAACGGCGAAATAAGTCGCTTGAGCTGCTCAGATCGCTTTGTATCACCATCGCGCTCGATTGGCTGTATAAAGGTTTGCGTAAAAGTGCGTAAGGAACCTAAATAGCCTTTATTTAAAAAGTCCATGAGTGACCACAATTCACTGAGACGATTTTCGATGGGGGTACCTGTCAGTGCTATTTTACTGCGGGCGGGAATTTTTTTGATAGCTTGCGTTTGCTTTGTCGTGCTATTTTTAATCGTCTGTGCTTCGTCGATGATAAGCATATGCCAGTTGAGAGCGTGAAACTTTTCACTATCACGTCCTACGATAGCATAGGTGGTAAGTACGATATCATGAGAGTGAGCCGCACGTATAAATGCCTCTTTATCAAGCCGTTGGGCGCCATGGTGAATATATACAGAGAGACCAGGTGCAAAGCGAGTGAGCTCTTTCTGCCAGTTTGTTACGATTGAAAGGGGGCAGACAATAAGCGTAGGTTTGCATGATTTTTGCAAAAGAAGCGCGATGATTTGTATGGTTTTTCCAAGGCCCATATCATCTGCAAGGCACATGCCACAGCCGGTTTGAGATAAAAAAGAAAGCCAGGACAAGCCTCGCAGTTGGTAGGGTCTGAGTGTTCCTTGAAACGTTGCTGGTGCTCTACTTGTATCCTCAAACGGATTGCGTAGTTTTGTAAGGAACTCTGCTAGAAACCCTTCAGTGTCGATAGTTTGCTCATCTACAAGTGCTAGTTTGAGTGCATCGGAAAAGGGGATTGTTGATCCCTTGTTCTTGAATAGTTGGAGTGCTTCTAAATCGGTAGACTCGAGTCTTACCCACTGTCCATTTAAGTGCACGAGGGGCAATTTGAGCTGAACGAGCTTTTCAAGATCTTTTTCTGTCACTGAAGTGTCATCGATGGAAAGCTGCCATTCATAGTCGAGAATGCTGTCCATCGAGAGAAGCTCAGAAGATCGGTTACTGATTTTTACTCGTGAGGTGAGCTTCTTCTTGTGTTTATACCAGGCAGGGACCTCGACCAAAAATCCAGCTTTTACTAAAAGCTCACCCTCAGTCTGTAAAAAACTTGAAGCCTCTGCAAGCGTGAGAGAAAGAGAGATAGGCTGTTTCTGAGAAAATGCTTGTCCAATCTTTTGATAGGTGTAAGAAGCACGTATAAGGTCTTTCAAGAGCCGTTCTTGGGGACATTCGTATTCTGAGGAACGTGGTGATTGGTTCCATATATCGGTAGCAGAAAAGCGAAGCTCTTCACTTTGGAGGTAAAACTCAAGTGTCCACGACTGATGCGCGTGAACCGGTTCCGCCAGCCTAAATCCCAGGGTAAACAGTTTTACAGAGCTGGGCATTGCAAAGAATTGTTCAGTAGTTTGCACTATCTCCTGGGAATCGTTTGTTACTTCAAGAGTGGTGCCATCGAGTGTATGAAGTTGGTGTAACCAACGTTCAACTATGGTCTGAGGCTTGCGAGTAATTGGCGATACGCCAGAGGTTTTAATAAAGGCATCGATCGTTTTATTAAGAAAGTCATGTACAAGAGCTTCTGCGCCTTCCTCGCAAAAAGGGACATGCTGAGCAAACTGTTGAAGTTTGAGCATATTCGATTGAGTGAGAAACGGTTTCCATGATGCTTCATACGAAGATGAAAGCACCGGTAGGAATGCTCCTGTGTAGATAAGCTCGGCTGCAAAAGTTGCAAGTCTCTGATAGTAGTGCCACGAGGGACCGAACGTAAGATCGTGCGTGGTGACACTGGCAGTTAAAAGTTCTAAGGCATCTCGTGATGCTATGCTAAGGGCAGGAAGAGACCAGCGATGAAACCGTTCTGCTTCTTGAGAACGATCAAATGAAGGAATGGGAAGCATAGCACTTGATGGTAAGCTCAGGAGCAGTTCTTCCTCTGAGAGAGTCGTTGAAAGGGCACAGCCGCGCAAGAGTTGTTCAAGCTCACTATACTGGGCTGCAAATGGATGGATCCCATCGGATGCAGTCGCGTGTCTCTCATAGGCGGTGTGAGATTCGCCCCATAGATAGAGATTCCCTGTATCGGTTGGCTTCCAACAAGCATGAATAGTATACATTAGCTTGCCTTGAAACGGTTGATCGAGAGCCCATAATTTAACATACCTTCTTTCAAAGATACCATAGATTAAGAGAATGCACAACAGCTCAAGTAAGGTGTGACAACGCAAAGTTAAAAGTTCCTCTTAACAGCAAACAATATGCTTTCGCTTTTCATGTGATTATCTTTTGCTTAGCTGCATTGCGGGAGCATTCTTGAAAGAGCGGATCATGAGAAGTACTTTTCTCATGGGATTGGACAGGTGGCCATCGCTCAGAGCTGTGGAAAGAAAGGTGATGTGATTACGAACGAATTGAAGGCCCAATCTGCATGTCGGATGAATTACCACTTCCTATAAGACTGAAGAGATGATGAAAAGTGAGTCGGATGAGGAGCACGGGTCTTGTCCCCGCTCCGAGAACATAGTAATATTCTAATCAGATAGCCATGGTATTTAACTTTAGTATAGGTTTATGAGGATCATGTGAAGCGACCGATTGGTATAGGAATTAGCGATTTTAAAGAGCTTGTAGAAGAGGGCTATTTTTATGTTGACAAAACTCTTTTAATAGAAGAGCTGTCGCGTACAAACGGTAAGGTACTTCTTATTGCACGACCGCGTCGTTTTGGCAAAACACTTAATCTTTCAATGATTCGTTACTTTTACGAAAAGACAGAGGAGAGTAATGCTCATTTGTTCGAGCATACTGCTATTTGGGCTAGAGAGGAGTGCGGAGCTCTTCAGGGCAAGTATCCTGTGATTTTCATATCTCTGAAAGATTGTAAAGGGGACAGTTGGGATGATGTACGCTTAGCAATCATTGAATGTATCGTACGAGAGTTTAGGCGACATTTTGCATTTCTTGCGCCGCTTTTATCAGAGCATGATTTAGCTGCTTATAAGTCTATTCTTGCAGGAACTGCGCGTCCTGGGCTTCTTACAGAGAGTCTATTGTTTCTTTCGGATCTGTTAAGTCAGTTTCATAAAGAGAGAGTCATAGTATTGATCGACGAGTATGACGCTCCAATACATTCTGCTTATACCTATGGTTATTATGATAAGATGATACATTTCATGAGAGCTTTATTGTCGAAGGTTCTTAAAGATAACAGCTCGTTGGAGCGAGGAATTTTGACGGGTATTTTGCGTGCGGCTAAAGAGGGTATTTTTTCTGGTCTAAATAATTTAAGGGTATTTACTCTCCTTGATGAAGGGTTCTCCGATAAGTTTGGGTTTACCGTATCGGAAGTTGACATTCTTTTAGCAGAAACAAACTTAGAGGACAAGTCTTCCAGCATTAAAGAGTGGTATAACGGCTATAGATGCGGCAACGAAACTATCTACAATCCGTGGTCATTGCTTGAGTGCATTGATCGTAAAGGAGTAACGGATCAATATTGGGCCAATACAAGTGATAATGCATTAATTGGGAGGTTGATTGCTCAGGCTGATGATAAAGTTAAGGGTGAGCTTGAACTCTTGTTGCAAGGGGGTAAGCTTGAAAAAGAACTCGATAATGGCCTCATAGTTCCTGGGATGGAAAACAATCATACGGCACTGTGGAGCTTGCTCGTTTATGCAGGCTATCTTACTTTTGTACAAAAGAAACAAAATGTTTGTACGCTTACGCTCCCTAACAAAGAGATACAGTTGCTCTATAAGCAGCTCATTAAGGGTGTATTTTTAGAGTCACTGGGTGCTTCCAAAGTCGATGAGCTAAGCCATGCCTTGATCACGGGTAATGCTGATCAGTTTGGTCAATTGGTCCAGGGGTTTGTGGAAAAAAGTATGAGTGCTTTCGATTTGCCTGCCAATGAACCTGAGCGAAGCTATCATCTTTTTGTTCTGGGGTTACTGGTGTTCCTTGAAGAGAGCTATCTTGTTAAATCTAATAGAGAAAGCGGATATGGTCGCTATGATATTCTTTTGATTCCAAGGGATCCCAAGCAGTTGGGTATTATCATCGAGTTTAAAAAAGTATCTCTTACCTCTGGTGAAAGTATGTCTGACGGAGCTGAGCGAGCTCTCGATCAAATTAAAGAGAAAGCTTATGTTACTGAGCTTGTTCAGCAAGGGATACAAAAGAGTGTTGCATTTGGTATTGCCTGTGAAGGCAAAAAGGTTTTCATTAAGAGCATACAGTTATAAGCAGTGACAAAGTTCAGGAAGCATTTGGTGAGGAAGGTGACTGAAAGTACGGTCGAATATGTCTAATAACCGCGCACTAAAGATGAAAATTACTTTATTTTTGAAGCGATCATTTTTTATGCTAACGCTATATATTTGTTTAACCCCTTTCAAAAGGGATTTTACGAAGCTTTCTCTTCGTTCACTATTTTTTTCAATAAGCCTGTTAGTGTGAGCGGCATCTATGCTGAATCACATACACAACGGTCTGATATGGTAGCTCGGGTAATTACCGAGAAAGATTTGAGAATACTAGAGGCATCAAACGAGATGAAACCTCTTTTAAAAATCTAGTACAAGGTAACAAGGTATACAATAATAGTGTGTCTTTTAGTCTTGCAGCACGTGATTCTCCTTGCTTTGATCCAGGAGCAGGCATAGTTGATGCTATACCGACGGCGGCACCTAGAACCAACTACAAAAATAATCAAATCTAACTACAACACTGCTTTCCAAAATGGCGTCAACTACCTTGCAGCCGGATTGCCACAAAAACATCCCAGCGGGAGCGCCTGCTGTCGGTGGCCAAAATATTAATGGTCGAATACAACAAATAATAACAGGAGTTAATGATACCTGTACGTTTACAACGGTACCATGACTACCCCCTGTCCTGAAGTAGGTCAGTAATCCTACAATGTGAGCCTGATCTGGACCTTCAACTGCTCAACTGCCGTCACGAATTCCTGAGTGAGCTTAATTTTCTCTTTGGCTTTGAGCGTCAACCGTTTACTATCTTCTACGAACTGCAGCTCAAGAGCACTTGTGCCCGGAACGCATACTTGTTTAATGGCCGTAAGAATCACGGGATCGAGTGCTTCAGGTAGCTGTAATGTAATGCGCTCACACGGCTGCTCAAATAACAGATCTATGGGAATAAGTGCCTGTGCTTTTAATTTGGTTGTCTGGGGTGATGAGTCGACTATTCCCTTCACAATAAATACCGTATGGGTTGAGAGCCACTCTTCCACTTGGGCAAACAGTTTGGGAAAGACGACAATTTCTGCTTTGCTGACATAATCTTCGATGAGTACAAAGGCCATTTTTTCTCCCTTTTTGGTAGTAATGACCTTTTGGTTTTTGATAGTGCCACAACATATAACCAAGCTTTCCGTTGGTCTTTTTCCCGCATCTTGAAAGGTCTCAGCTTGGATCCAGCGAACATGCTTTGCATAACTGTCCATCGGTTGTCCACTTATATAGAGGCCAACGACTTCCTTCTCCTTTTCAAGCTTGATACTATCTGGCCACTCTGCTCGCGGTTTGAAACTAAAGACATCATCGGAAAGTGCAGCAGGTACGAGCGTATCAAAGAGGCTCATTTGTCCTGTTTTTTCGTGCTTTTTTTTCTCGAGAGCCGTTTCCATTATCTGAGGAAGATCTGCGTGCTTTTGTGCGCGGTTGCCGGGAAGGCTATCAAAGGCTCCTGCGCAGATAAGATTTTCGATAACACGTTTATTGCAGGTGCGGAGCTCTATGCGCTTACAGAAATCGTAAAGCCCTTTAAATGGTCCCTTCTTTCGCTCGTCTATGATGTCCTGTAATGCTGTCAGGCCAACATTCTTAATGCCATGCAGGCCAAATCGAATTGCACCAGAAACGACGCTAAAATCGGTCAGTGAACTATTAATATCGGGAGGAAGCAGTGCTACACCTTGATCCTTTGCTTCATAGACATACTGTGCCATCTGTTCTGCATTGCCTGCTTCTAAAGAGATTAAGCAGGCAAGAAACTCAGGCATATAATTTGCTTTAAGATAGGCTGTATGATAAGCAATGAGTGCATAGGCTGCAGAGTGAGACTTATTAAATCCATAGCCTGCAAAGTAGGCCATCAGGTCGAAGAGCTCTTCAGCCTTTTTTGCATCGAAGTTCCGCTTAACTGATTTATCGATGAAAATAGCTTTTTGGGCATCCATCTCTTCAGCTTTTTTCTTACCCATGGCGCGCCGCAAAATATCAGATTCGCCAAGGCTGTATCCTGCGATTGCTGAGGCGATTTTCATGACCTGCTCTTGATAGACAATAACTCCATAGGTTTCTTGCAAAATAGGTTCTAGCTCGGGAAACAGATAGGTGATCTTCTGTCTGCCATGCTTTCGTTCAATAAAGTCGTCGACCATCCCTGAGCCTAATGGTCCTGGTCTATATAAAGCATTGACAGCAATGATATCCTCAAAGCAGGCTGGTTGGAGTCTGCGAAGGACGTCTTTCAGGCCACTCGATTCTAACTGGAATACGCCTGACGTTTCACCTGCGCTTATCAAGGCAAAGGTACGCTTATCATCGAGAGGTAATTTAGTAATAGAAAGCTGTATGTTATGCTGTTCCTTAATAAGCCGGACGACGCGTTGAATAAGGGTTAAGTTTTTTAGACCCAAAAAGTCCATCTTCAGGAAACCGAGACTTTCAAGTTCAGTCATCGCAAACTGAGTTACTAATTCATTCGATTTATTGGGTAAGTAAATGGGAAGTACTTCACTGATCGGCTCAGGTGAAATAACGATACCGGCAGCATGCTTTGAAGCATGTCTGGTGAGTCCTTCCAGGCGCCTGGCTATGTCGAAGAGCCTTCCGACCTGTGTATTATTTTCGACGAGCTCTTTTAATTTTGGTTCTTGTTCAAGCGCTTCATCGAGTGTTATTTTAAGCGTATCGGGGATCAGGTTTGTTAAAGCATTAGAGTCTTCAAACGGGAACCCGAGTGCTCTGGCTACATCTTTTATGACCCCTTTTGCCATCATCGTACCAAAGGTAATAATTTGGGAGACATGGTCATGCCCATACTTATCGCGCACATAATTAATAACCGTGTCCCGGCCTTCAATACAAAAGTCGATATCGATATCGGGTAGACTTATTCGCTCGGGATTTAAGAATCGTTCAAAGAGTAAATTGTATTTCAGGGGATCGATATCGGTTATTTGGAGTGCCCATGCTACTAATGACCCAGCAGCAGAACCCCGACCTGGTCCTACGGGAATATCGTGGGCACGTGCCCAGCTGATAAAATCACTGACCACTAAGAAGTAGCCAATGAAACCCATTTTTATAATAAGAGCGATCTCAAGATCGAGACGATCTTGATACATACGTTCTAAATCTCGTGGAATCCGTTCATCATCCACTAGTTTTTGAAGGCCATCATTACAGAGCTTAGTAAAAAATGTTTCCTCCGTATACTCTGGCGGCAGAGCAAATTGAGGGAAGAAGAGTTTACCCGTCTGAAAAGCAAAGTTGCAGCTATCTGCTATGACGCCACTATTCCAAACTGCATCTTCATGCCCTTTAAAGATATCGAGCATCTCTTGGGCCGTTCTCATATGGACACGACATTCTCCAAAGCTAAATCTATCTGGATCGGACATTTTTGCCTGTGTTTGTATAGAAAGCATCACTTCATGGGCCTCATGATCTTGAGGGGAGACGTAGTGGCAATCGCCTGCGGCGACAAGAGGTATGCCTCTTTGTGAACTCAGTTCGAAGAGCTTTTGATTAAGTATCTTTTGATCCGATTGTTCATCCGGTTGAACCTCCAAATAAAACCGATCCGGCCCAAAGACTTTCAAGAACCAATCTATCCGTTCATTCGCTTCTTCATATTTATCTTGCATAAGTAATGAGGGGATGTGGCCTCCCAAGCAGGCAGAAGTGGCAATAAGACCTTCAGAGTACTCTTCAAGTGCTCTATAATCTATTCGTGGCTTGAAATAAAACCCTTCTTTAAATGAATAGGCGATTAACTTACAAAGATTCTTGTAGCCCTGCTCATTTTGTACGAGAAGAATGATATGGTGATATTTATTTGCAACATCACGAGATTTTACATCTTGAGTAAAGTAAGATTCTATTCCTAAGATCGGCTTGATGCCCGCCTTCTTTGCTTGTTGAAAGAATTTAACTGCGCCAAAGATATTGCCATGGTCGGTGATTGCAAGGGCTTTGAGCTGATGTAGCTTGCCAAACTTAATGAGTGCATCAAGAGAAATTGCTCCATCGAGCAAAGAGTATTCAGTGTGAAGATGTAAATGCGTAAAATGTTTGTCCATGTGCTTAGTGCCGTTAGAGATTGTAATATACCTAGTATACCACACTGCACAAAAACTGACCGTTTTTTTTCTAGGTTATTGATTGTTTTCGACTATAATGGCCTGAGAAAATTTGGATTAGGGATCACCGGGCGTTGGATGTAGGCTTTGTTTGCCGTAAACGTTTATTAAAAGCAGCAGAACATCAAGTGATAACTCGAGTACTTTCTAGTAGAATTTAAGAACAGAGCATTATGCCTTTTATAAGAGAGGTTCGGTGCAGATAGCCCAGGGAAATGATCGTTTTTAATGGTTTCTCTGCTTTTGCCTGCGCAAGATGGGGGTTCTTGATTCATTAGTGTCGTCCTTGCATGGGTGGGCATTGAGCAGGCAGCTCATTGCGATGAAGGCGATTTTTTCTTCTTGTGTGCTTGTGCCTTAGAGTGTTCACTTTGAAGTTGCTTATCTGATTTACGGTTTGTATTGCATTGTTCCCGAGGCACTACCACGAGGTTCTCAAGCTTTTCAGGGGAGTGTATTGCTAACTGGCAATCTAATGTCGCGGCAGTGATTTTGACCTCCTTGGTTGGTACGAGTGACCTTGGGATATTTCATTTTTTAGACACAGTTGATTCTGTCCATCAGGCTTGCTTGAAGCCTATGATGAATTCTATCGTTCTTGATTCTTTTAGGATCGTTTGCGGGCTCTTTTGCCTGCGTCACAATTTCTATCGGAAATTTATAAAGTTTTGGAAATATAAAATTGGGATTAGTTCTTGAAAATTGGATCAGACTTATGCTATACTCCTCGTAAGGCGCTGAGAGATAGAATTGAATAATAAGAATCGTAAGACGCTAAAAAATATTTTTAAACAGCCTGTTCCTGCTGATCTGCGGTGGGGAGATATTGAATTGCTGTTCCTAGCATTGGGTTGTGAAATCCAGCCTGGCCGTGGTTCACGCGTGCGAATATCTCACCCGTTAATGGATGTTGTTTTCCATAAACCTCATCCTCATCCTCAGGTGAAAAGGGTATATGTTAAATCCGTGCGAATTTTTCTGGAAAGTATAGGAGTTAAACATGATGCATTATAAAGGATACATAGGGCAAGTGGAGTATGATGATACCTCGCAGATCTATTCTGGATTGGTTGTAGCGATTAATGCTATGATTACGTTCTACGGGGAAACACTGAAGGAAGCTGAGCAAGCTTTTCAAGATTCCGTTGACGATTATTTGGACTGGTGCGAAGAGCGAGGCAAAGAGCCAGAAAAAACGCAGCTTGGTAATCTTAGTGTTAAAATTGAACCGAGTCTTCATGAAACATTGATAGCGAAATCTGAGCAGCAAGGAACAGATCTGGATTCCTATGTCATCGATCTTCTGAGTAAGGCGGTTTAACGTAATTCAAATCTCCAGTTGCCATGAAGCGAATATTCAGTAACGTTTGCCCTCTTAAAGTACATTTCTATTAAGATGATCGGGCTTTAAGTGGAGATCTTAACTCAAGGGTCAAAAGATATTGTGCCGCTGCTTCAGGCAGTCTATACTACACCGCATAAAAACTGACCCTTTTTTTTCTAGGTTATTGATTGTTTTGAGCCGACTGCCGCTACAGTCGGCTGAAACATGTCTCATTACTCATTAACAGCTGAGGCTGCTGCTGATGGAGAATCTGTAGCAGATCCTAATGCATAGTTTTTTGGTTCCATACAGATATGCAGTCGTGCGAAGTCCGAAAATCTGATCTGTTCTTTAAGGCCACCATTTAAGGCTTCGTATGCATAGTGAACTAAGGTAAGTGCATCTTTATATAAATCATTGTATGGCTGCGCGGTCGTTGCTATCAGGGATTCCAATTCTTCCTTCTTTTGCAGATAGACCTCCTCTAGTGAATCAAAGTCTGGTAAGTTGAGAACAAATTCTGGTTGGATTTCCTGACCGCGTAGCATCGCTTCTTTCGCAAGGAGAAAAAGGTCCTCGAGGCGTGTACAAACGAAGGGTCTTGTATCGATTGAAACGAAATAGTCCTTTGGCTTTCTAAGGCGAGAATTAACGTATTGTATGAAATCTGTCTTCTCGCCAGTCAAATACTGATGAGCGCGTACAACAAGCTGAAGAGCGTCATTATAGAAAACCGAATCCTGTGGGTTTTGCTTAATTAATCGTAATAACTTATGCTTTTCGCGCAAGTAAGCTTGATCAATTTCATCGAGCGACGAATGCTCAGTCTGGTTAAGAAAATGCTCTGGAAGAAGGTCGAAGTTTAATGCGAGTGCAGACTTTACTACAGGGAAGTAGTCTGTTAGATAGAGATAATGACTTGGTTCTGGAATGATGTCCTGTGCTTCGCAGACCTTGAGTCCTTCGAGGATTGCATCATGCATCTGATCGAGCAATGCTGATGCTTCCTGGTAAAGTTCATTGGTAGGATCGTCCTTGAGTAATTTTGAGAATCGATTTTTTTGCCGGACATACATAACAATGAGGGTCTCTTCAGGTGGCAGCTGGGTCAGGTTGAAATAATAATAGGGCGGTATTTCTTTTTGAGCTTTACGCGCAGCTTTTGCCAGTGGAAAGAGATCATCGAGGGTAGTGTGGTTTTCTGTATGATCCTTGTGTCTTTCTGCATATGTGTAGCGTGCGTTCGCAGGAGCTAACAAGGATGAAGAGTGAGTTATTTCCAGTAACAGATTCTTCCTCTGCGCTTGGGCTTGAGAGAGCTCCTCCTTAAGCCTCTCATATGCTTTGATATGAGTGCTGAGGAGTAATCGCTTGTAAACTATCTCGAGGTTTTCAAGTTTTTCGGGCGAAAGTATCTCAAAACGACTGCCTGCAGGAAGCGTGATAGTTTTTGCAAGGCCTCCATAGGTAGAGGTAATCATGAGATTTTGAGATGTTTCGTTAGTAATGGTAAGTTTTGGCTTTGTCGATATAGAAGTTTCTACTTGATGCACTTCACGCACCATCGATAATAGAGAACCTATATGGAGCAAGGCTGCTAGGAAAAATGGTATTTTCATCTTGATTCCTTCTAGAATTATATCGTTGCTATATTTAATGTATTATAATTCTATCAGAAAATTATTGATTGCGCAAGTGCGTAGTTCACATGACTACGCAGGGGCAAGAGTTTGTTTCTAATTCCTCGGGGGTGAGGAGGATATCTCGAATCTGGTCTGGTGTGATAATTCCCCTTTGGACATTATCTTGCGGCTCGCAGATCTGGCGATAGCCACTTTGTTTGAGTGCCCGAGCAATATTCCTGGCATGAGTACTCCCTGTGCAAACAACGATGGTATCGTACGTAGGATCGCTTTGGAGAAGGAAGAGCTGATGAAGCACATGCATATCGAGAAAGTCAGAAAACGCCTCATGCAGGTTAGCGAGGAGCCTCTCGTCGCTTGATTCATGATCATCCCAATACTGTGATGAATACTCGTGCACGGTTGCATGGGGATCTATTAACTCTGTTTTTAGGAACTCTTTAAAATGATTAATTGCATGATGAGACGATAGAAGCCGTTGGTCGAATGCTTTTTTGATCCTTCCATTGCTCCAAGAATCTCGGTATGCTGTGCATCGTCGGAACCAGTTTTCGTGTTCTGTAAGGAGATCTTCGAATCTGAGAGTGTCGAATCGGCAGCCAAAAAATGATATGCAGTCTTGAGCAAACTGTTTATGAAGGCCATCATATTCAGGTGGCATAAAGCTTAGAAGTCGAGCTCGTCGTTCCGGTCTGAAGCTCAAAAGGATTGAAGCTGCGCCCTCGACGTTTCGTATATCACAATTTACAATTGTTGCATCCATGCCTTGGGCGGCATGAGGGAGTCCATGAACAATGCATTTAATTGTATTATTTTGCGGTATAACTTGATTAGAATGAGGCACCTCCAAAAAGATCTTCATTTGGCTTTTACACTTTATTACTTCAAGCATCGCTGTAAATTGCTTCTCATTGATAGTTTCGTGGAGACAATGGTTTTCCCCAAATATGAATACAATCTGGGGAGTATCGCCTGAATGTTGAGGAGAGACAAGAACGTCCCTCGTATTTAAAAAACCTCTGAGAGGAATACTCGTTAAGAGTATAAGTGAGGCGGCAATACAATACCTCTTCATGGTGATCCTTTTCTGTTTGCAAAATAGCTCTCCTAGATTTGAGACTACATGAGGTGCAAAAATATGCAACTACAACTGGTGCATCTTTAGTGCTGCAATCTAATCTTTAATACAAGAACGACTTAGTTTTCACCTCTAATCAATGAAGATGGGAACCTCAGAGTTGAAGCTCCCTCTGCAATATTGTATTAATTATTTGGGTTCAGGAGTCGCTGCTGAAGTTGGAGTGGCTGCTGAAACTTTCAAAACAGGTAAAGGATTGAATTCAGATCGTTCTACCATTGTATCATTGATGAATTTTAAGTACTGGTAAGCTTTATTTAGTGCTTGCAGTGCCTCTTCATAAACTGCGTGAGTTTCTGGTGTTGTTATCTCAAGGAAAGACTGAAGCTTCTGATGCTCTTGTCTGTAAGCTTCCTCTATCTCTAGGCCAGAAGCATCTTCATTGAGATTAAGAAAGTATCGCGGCAAGATAGGCATATCACTCATATAAGCCAGGTTAACCATGGGAAAGTAGTGGTAAAACACTCCAGATAGAGGTAACGTTGACGGGTTCGTTTTAATAGCGCCATATGCATCGTCAAGCTCTTTTAAAGCCTCTTTATAAAGCATATTGTGAGGAGCATTGGCTATCAATCTATCGAAATGAGTTCTGATTAGCTCATATGCAGAATCGACAGTATTTGGCGTGGCATAGGGGGATAATCCCAGATAATAGTACGGCAGTACTTGTTTGTGTTGAGCTTTGGCCATTTCGACTACAGGAAAAAACTGATCTAAAGAAGTGTATCTTGCTTCCCGTACGAGCTTTTCTGCTTTCTCTTTTTCCCTTGGGATTCGCTGAAATCCAAATCTATATTTGCCAATTGACGACGCTGATATAATGATCATAATATCTTCATCTGTCTGTTGAGCCACTTTCAGTTCATTAGCCAAAATAGGTTTGACTTCGTCTAGAACAGGTGTTGTTATGGGGCTGATGATACTAGGGCGCAACCATCTGGTTTCTACTACGTGGTCGAGGATGTCCAACTTGGTAAGATAGCCGGGGGAAGGAATTTCAACTTTGTTACCCACAGCGATTACCTTAGAGAAGTTTGGACGCTCCTTAAGAGTTGTTGGAGCGTTAGTGGCACCTGTGATTGTAATTTCATTATTTGTATTATTGACCACAAAAACGCTAGGCTCCATTGCCATCACGCGCGAACTCAGTAAAACTACCATGCAGAGTGCATACGAAAAAGATTTTAACATGAGGGACCTCTTAAGATTGAATGCCTATATAATTATTATAATCAACTTTAATTCTATCAGAAATAAATAAAATATGCAATATTCTCTCTAAAAGAAGATATTCTACATTAGAATACAGCCACCCGAGCCTTCTGTTTCTAATGCTTCTCTAGACATGGTTGCTTCTAATTCTTCTATGTGCATGAGAATTTTCGAAAAATAATCTGACGGGAGGGGAGGTGATGGAAAAGGACAACGATCAGCTGTAATTGGATCACATATATCGCAACAACCTATTGCTTTAAGTGCCTCGTATATTTGCAAACTATGATAACTTCCGGTACATGCGATGATGGTGTCATAGTCGGAGTCACTCTCTACTAAAAGTATTCGATGCAAAGTATACATATCAAGAAAATCTGCGAATGCTGTAACAAGCCCCGATATTAAAGCTCTGGGCTTATGACCATTGATTCCCCAGTACGTCCATGAATACCGCCAAACTTTTTCATTAAGATCGATCTCCGCATCCGCCACTTTTTCTCTTAGCATCTCAAGTCCGCTGAGACTTCTTCTAAGCATCAAATCGAATACTTTTCTAATAGAGGGTTTTTGCCAGGAGTTTTTATATAACTCGCACTGTCGCATCCATATCGCATGATTATCAAAGAGATCTTGAAAGGTTAACATTTCAAGTCTGCAACCAAATCTCTTGAGCCACTGTAATGGTCTTCCGAAAGGCTCTTCGTGTATGCGTCTAAGAATCGATGAAACTTCTGATCTCTCAGAGGCAAGAAGCAGATGTGCTGCTCCAGAAACTTTGCGTATCTCGCAATCTTCAATGCTCGTCTTTTGGAGATCTAGATCTTTCGTGGAATATATTAGCCCATTGATTGGTGCCTTCACCTCATCAAGAGCTGTATCGATGATATTTTCGTCTGGATATTCAATAAAGATTTTGGTTTTTTTATTTGAAGGACGTCTCTCCGTTTCTGATATTATTTCAATCATTGCATGAAATTGATAGTCGTCGATTTCAGCGTTCATCTTATGATCACAACCAAGGAGGAAGATTTTCTTGAAGGGAGACTTAAGGCCATAGGCAACATACAAATAAGCTTCTAAAGAGCAAAGATTCATAGAGAATATGCAAATAAAGATGCAATACATTTTCATTAGAAAATTTCCTTAAAATGTATTCCCTTCATTCACCTCTAGTGTATTACGGGTGAAAAAAATTGCAATAGACCTTTTTGTCTCACGGAGTAAATATATATGTAAGGCGAGATTTGATTCGGGTATGGGGCTTGAGCGAATACACCTTACAAAATCTTCTGTATTGGGTTTTAAAGCATCAAAGTTTTAACATGCGGAACTCTCAAAGAAGATATTCTACATTAGAATACAGCCACCCGTGCCTTCTATTTCTAATGCTTCTCTAGACATGGTTGCTTCTAATTCTTCAATGGGCATGAGAACTTTCGAAAGATAATCATAGGAGAGAGGTTGTGGCGGACTGACACGAGTATCATCAACAATTGGATCAACTATATCGTGAAAACCTATTGCTTTAAGTGCCTCGTATATTTGCAAACTATGATAACTTCCGGTACATGCGATGATGGTGTCATAGTCGGAGTCACTCTCTACTAAAAGTATTCGATGCAAAGTATACATATCAAGAAAATCTGCGAATGCTGTAACAAGCCCCGATATTAAAGCTCTGGGCTTATGACCATTGATTCCCCAGTACGTCCATGAATACCGCCAAACTTTTTCATTAAGATCGATCTCCGCATCCGCCACTTTTTCTCTTAGCATCTCAAGTCCGCTGAGACTTCTTCTAAGCATCAAATCGAATACTTTTCTAATAGAGGGTTTTTGCCAGGAGTTTTTATATAACTCGCACTGTCGCATCCATATCGCATGATTATCAAAGAGATCTTGAAAGGTTAACATTTCAAGTCTGCAACCAAATCTCTTGAGCCACTGTAATGGTCTTCCGAAAGGCTCTTCGTGTATGCGTCTAAGAATCGATGAAACTTCTGATCTCTCAGAGGCAAGAAGCAGATGTGCTGCTCCAGAAACTTTGCGTATCTCGCAATCTTCAATGCTCGTCTTTTGGAGATCTAGATCTTTCGTGGAATATATTAGCCCATTGATTGGTGCCTTCACCTCATCAAGAGCTGTATCGATGATATTTTCGTCTGGATATTCAATAAAGATTTTGGTTTTTTTATTTGAAGGACGTCTCTCCGTTTCTGATATTATTTCAATCATTGCATGAAATTGATAGTCGTCGATTTCAGCGTTCATCTTATGATCACAACCAAGGAGGAAGATTTTCTTGAAGGGAGACTTAAGGCCATAGGCAACATACAAATAAGCTTCTAAAGAGCAAAGATTCATAGAGAATATGCAAATAAAGATGCAATACATTTTCATTAGAAAATTTCCTTAAAATGTATTCCCTTCATTCACCTCTAGTGTATTACGGGTGAAAAAAATTGCAATAGACCTTTTTGTCTCACGGAGTAAATATATATGTAAGGCGAGATTTGATTCGGGTATGGGGCTTGAGCGAATACACCTTACAAAATCTTCTGTATTGGGTTTTAAAGCATCAAAGTTTTAACATGCGGAACTCTCAAAGAAGATATTCTACATTAGAATACAGCCACCCGTGCCTTCTATTTCTAATGCTTCTCTAGACATGGTTGCTTCTAATTCTTCAATGGGCATGAGAACTTTCGAAAGATAATCATAGGAGAGAGGTTGTGGCGGACTGACACGAGTATCATCAACAATTGGATCAACTATATCGTGAAAACCTATTGCTTTAAGTGCCTCGTATATTTGCAAACTATGATCACTTCCGGTACATGCGATGATGGTGTCATAGTCGGAGTCACTCTCGACTAAAAGTATTCGATGCAGAGTATACATATCAAGAAAATCTGCGAATGCTGTAACAAGCCCCGATATTAAAGCTCTGGGCTTATGATCATTGATTCCCCAGTACCTCCATGAATACCGCCAAACTTTTTCATTAAGATCGATCTCCGCATTCGCCACTTTTTCTCTTAGCATCTCAAGTCCGCTGAGACTTCTTCTAAGCATCAAATCGAATACTTTTCTAATGGAGGGTTTTTGCCAGGAGTTTTTATATAACTCGCACTGTCGCATCCATATCGCATGATTATCAAAGAGATCTTGAAAGGTTAACATTTCAAGTCTGCAACCAAATCTCTTGAGCCACTGTAATGGTGTTCCGAAAGGCTCTTCGTGTATGCGTCTAATAATCGATGAAACTTCTGATCTCTCAGAGGCAAGAAGCAGATGTGCTGCTCCAGAAACTTTGCGTATCTCGCAATCTTCAATGCTCGTCTTTTGGAGATCTAGATCTTTTGTGGAATGTATTAGCCCATTGATTGGTGCCTTCACCTTATCAAGAGCTGTATCGATGATATTTTCGTCTGGATATTCAATAAAGATTTTGGTTTTTTTATTTGAGGGACGTCTCTCAATTTCTGATATTATTTCAATCATTGCATGAAATTGATAGTCGTCGATTTCTTCGTTCATCTTATGATCACAACCAAGGAGGAAGATTTTCTTAAAGGGCGATTTAAGGCCATAGGCAAGATACAAATAAGCTTCTAAAGAACAAAGATTCATGGAGAATATGCAAATAAAGATGCAATACATTTTCATTAGAAAATTTCCTTAAAATGTATTCCCTTCATTCACCTCTAGTGTATTACGGGTGAAAAAAAATGCAATACCAGTTTTTTCTTTTTCGTGGGAAATCCTATGAAGACTTTGGACTTATGGTATGATCCTCTTGAGCGACGCATCTGAAGGAATTGACTGCTGTATTTCATTCGTTGGCTAAATGTGGATCCGGTTGTCTTCTGTATTGATCTGTTAATCGTTGAAACTATTGTTAAAATGACAATGTTATTCGGATTAAAGTCGCTTACATAATCGATGTGATTGCGTAGAGCGAATTTGTGGACCTATATCTTGATACATGTGTTTGGGGGGTATTGAGGAACTGATCTTTTTTAATGTATAAGATAATTCAATCTTCACGAATCAACCGAGCATTAAGCACGACAATAATCGTACTTAAGGTCATAAAAAGGGCTCCTACTGCTGGTGAGAGACTGAATCCAAATATTCCAGCTGCCAGAGGGAGGGCAATACTATTGTAACCTAAAGCCCAAAAGAGATTTTGTTGTACTTTGCGATGAAAGGTATGCGACAACGTAAGCACATCAACTACCTGCAGTGGATTGTTCTGAACGAGGATAATATCGGCTGTTTCAAGTGCAACATCGGTACCGGCACCGATGGCTATCCCAACATCAGCTGCGGCGAGTGCCGGGGCATCATTAATACCATCACCGACCATAGCTACGATGTGATTTTCTTGCAATGTGTATATTTCTTGAGCCTTTTGTGCTGGTAGGATCCCGGCTCGTACCTCCTCAATGCCAAGTTTTTGGGCAACATGCTGAGCACTTGCTTCCGTATCACCTGTTATCATAACAAGGTGTATGCCTCGCTGCTTGAGAGCTGTGCAAGCGGTGAATGATTGGGGGCGAATTGTATCTGCAAGGGCGATGAGTCCTTCAATTATGCCATTGATTGCGACGAAGGTAACGGTTTTTCCTGCGTTCATAAGTGTGGTAGCATCTTTAGTTGCTTGGGGATCTTCTATGGAAAAGAGATCCAGTAAAGCTTTGTTTCCTACAAGCACTTTTTTACTCTCTACAACAGCTTCAACACCTTTACCTGGGTAGGTTTGGCCACTACTTGCTTGCTTATACTGCGTTACCCTTTTACGTAAGGCATCTGCAAGGCTGTGTTTGCCAAATTCTTCTGCGCTAGCAGCGTATGAAATGAGTTCTTCTTGAGTGATTCTGTAGGCTTGTATGTCAGTTATTTCAAACATGCCTGTAGTGAGCGTACCCGTCTTATCAAAGACAATGGTATCTACAAAGGCAGCTTTCTCAAATGCTCGCCTTTGTTTGATAAGGAGTCCTTTTTGAGCCGCTTTATTAGTAATACTTACTATCACGAGAGGTATAGCAAGCCCGAGCGCGTGAGGACACGCGGTAACCATGACTGTTACCATGCGTTCAATAGCATAGGCGCCTATACGGGTGGTTAGAAACCAATAGATGCCTGTAAGAGTGCCACCTACTAGTGCAACGAGTGTGAGATAAAAAGCAGCAGCATCAGCCGTATCTTGAGCGGTAGATTTACTGCGTAATGCGTGTGTTACAAGCTGTGCAACCTGTGCTACATAGGTATCAGCTTGATTAGTGGTAACTTCGATAGTCAAAGAACCGTTGCCGTTAAGAGATCCGGCTATAACCTTAGATCCTGTTGTTTTAACAACCGGTGTTGCTTCACCCGTTAGAGCAGCTTCATTTACTTCCGAGTCACCTTTGATAACAATGCCATCAGCAGAAACTTTTTCTCCAGGTTTAACGAGAACATGCATCCCTTCTGTTATTTTGGAAATTGGTATATCGTTGATCTCTTCATGTACAATCACATGCCCAATAGCAGGCAATTGATGCATGAGAGCTTTCAACACGTCGGATGTTCCCCCAAGCGCACGCATTTCAAGCCAATGGCCCAAAAGCATAATGTCTATAAGGGTTACAAGCTCGATGAGAAAGGACATTCCTGAAAGGCCGAACATGACTGCGGTGCTATAGGCATAGGCAACGAATAATGCTGTGGCCACGAGGGTCATCATGCCGGGTCGATTTTGAGTGAGTTCTGCAAAGAGACCTTTAAAAAAGGGAGCTCCACCATAAAAAAAGATCACGCTTGCACCGGCAAACTGTAACCAGGAAGAACCCGAGAAGGGGAAGATCGAAAGCAGGAGAACGGGTGCCGTGAGAAGAGAACAGACGAGGAATCGACGTTTGAAGTCCTGCACCATGTCGAGGTGCATATGCTGGTGATCCATAGCATCGTTCTCAGTGCGCAGGGGGCGTTCATTCGAAAGCCCCCGGGAGTTATTAAATAGTTTCGATACTTGTTGCGGTAATGCGTACTCGAGTACCATCAATCTTAGTCAGTTCATAGCCGGTGAATGTTTGCTCGGTAATAGTCGCCGCATGATCTTGGAGGTAATTGAGTGCTACCTGTTCTCCAAGTGTAATACCATTTTCTGCATCAGCACGGTAATGGATGCCAGCAAAGTTTCGTCCATTTGAAATATTGAATGCTAATTTATCAAGCTCAGAGGCAAGGGTCATAAGGTTTTCTCCCTCGTTTGAGAGGGGTACCAATTGTGTAGGATCTGCAGGATTTGGTTTTACAGGCGGTACGATCGTTTTAATGAGTACCGTATCATCAAAGAGCGCCTTAATTACCGTAATGCATGCCCCTGCTATTACCGCATGGCCTGCTGGCCAGCTTGGATGTAAGGGAGCGGCTTCCGGGTATGCTTGGCTGAGCAAATAAGTGGCAGAACCATTTTGGGCATTGCGTGCTTTAATGAGCGCAAGAACATCGACACCTGCATGGCATTTAAAGAGTGATGAGTTTAAGTCAAAAGGATTTGTGCCAGTTGTTTTAGCTTGGTTAACAAGTCCGGCAAACTCTTCAGGACGTAATGCTCGTTGTACTCGCCATTTTTGGGCCCAGGCTGCCTTACCTGCTTCTTGTTGGACAGTGCCGATCATAGCATAGGCATCCATGAAACCGAAGGTAACGAAGCCCCCTTCATTTGGCGCAGTACCATTTACATAGGGATTTGTAGGTGAAAAGGGAAAGGGCAGAGAAAAGAGAATATTGAGAGTATTATTGTATGCCTGACTTGGGTAGTCAAAATGTACATAGCCGGTGAGATCTCGTCCATCAATAATGTAACGTAGCTGATTTGCGATGTAATCTGAAGCAGTATACGGTTGAGGAATCGTTCCATTTTGTGTAGCTATAAAATCAGGGAACGATACTACAAAGTCTTTTGCCGCAGGTATTGGTTGTTGCTGTGCTCGTATAAAGAGCTCTTGTGGAAGATTGTTTAATCCAAGTGTTCCAGGAAAGGTAGACTTTGGTATAACATTGAGCGGAAGCAGAAGAAATTGTGATAGATAAGGACCGATCAGATTGCCATACGTGGAGCCTCGAAAGAGGACATGGGCATCGACGCATCCTTGTGCATTTCGTGGGCCCGTATAAGCGCTACCTAAATCTTGTAGCACGGCGGCTGCCGTGTTAGTCCATGAGCCCTTTTTGCCAGCAGCATCAGTGCCCTGTCCTGTGCCATAATCACTAAAATAAACATCTCGGCAGAGTTCCATGAGATAAAGCTCAATGAGCAATGCAGCAGCCTTTTTGCTACACAGCCTTGGAAATTCAGGGAGAACGAACTTTGAGGAATCACAACCTTCAAGGCTGAAAGTGAGACCTCCTTGGGGATTTACTAATTTACGGGAATGTGGGGCGAGAGTGATAGCATTAAATGAACTTTGTTCGCCATTGTTCATAGCAGATACGAGCTCATTATAACTTTGTTGACCTGCATCAGTTAAGAGGCCTGTCGTTGTATCATGTTCAAGCCCTTTAGTAAACTGAGCTGCAAAGTAGGGAACACATTCCTCATCCCCATTGCTGTGTCTCGCTGGGTTATTTTTTTTCTGGTCTCGAACGCGCAGGCAGGCTGCAGCTACTCTTCGAGCATAAGCGGGTTTCCGCTCATCATTTGAGCAAAAACGGGACACCTTGATTTCTGAATCTGCACGGGGGCATTCTTTTGTTTTGCTAAAGCAGAGAGTGCTTATACAGAGCACATTGAGGGCGAAAAAGGTACGAAACATAAAAAACTCCTTTGGAATAAACTGTTTATGCTAGCATAGTCCAAAGTAAGCGTCGCCTGTCAAGAGTTTTCTAGACAATATTTTGTGCCTGTTCCCGAGTCTTTTCTAGTTCTACTTTCACGTTGATAGCAAGGCTGCTAATCTGAGAATCACCGCATTTAGATGCAATAGTATTTATTTCACGAAATAGCTCTTGTAAGGTAAAGTCGAGCTTCTTTCCTTTTTCGATATCGGGAGAATCTATGGTAGCAAGGAGGCTTGCCAGATGGGTATTAAAACGAATAATTTCTTCATGAAGATCGATACGTTCAAGCTGATTATATACTAAGGTTTTTTGAGATTCAGCAAACGCTTCGGTCGTTTCTTTCATCACGCTTGCAAGCGTTTCAAACAGCTGTGCTTTCTTCTGTTCCATAATAAGAAGTGCACGAGGTTCGAGTTCTGCAAAGTAAGATTTTATGGTTTCAATACGTTTTTTTAGATCAGCCTTCAGTGCAGCTCCTTCTTTTAATCTCACCTGATCGCAACTCTCTATGAGCATATGAATAGCAGTCATAATGAGTTCAATGGTAGCGGTATCTAGAGGAGCCTCTCGCGTTTCGAAGATATTAGGTAGTGCAATAAGATCTGTCAGTTCTACAGAGCCTGGCAATGAGAATGTTTTTTTAATCTCTTCCAAAGCCGAGAGATAACCGCGAACGGTAGGCACTGCTGGAGAAATACTGCCCGTCAGAGCCGAAGGATCACTAATATGGATCATAAATTGAATCGTGCCTCGATAGAGCCGTGCTTTAAAGAGCTTAATAAGGTCGGTCTCTAAAAAGGAAAGACTATAAGGCAATTTACAATTGAGTTCAAAAAAGCGGGCATTTAACGTTTTGAGCGACATAGAAAGATGAATCTGATGCTCTGGAGCACCGGGCTTTGGCACTGTCAAAATGGTCGAGCTAAAGCCCGTCATGCTTCGTATCATAGATTATCCTAAGTTTGTATAGACGTTTTGTACGTCATCTAAATCTTCAATTGCATTTAAAAACTCATATGCCTTTTCCTCAGAAGCAGGATCGATTGGAGGTGTATCTTTCGGTACCCATTCGATTTCTGCACTTTCCACGGGTATTCCCTGTGTTGTGAGTGCCTGTTTTACTGCATCGAGTGCCTTCGTATCGCAGGTGATAACAAAGAGAGTTTCTTCTTTGTAGATATCTTTAATATCATACTCGAGTAACATCTCAATGAGTTGATCTTCTGTAAGACCCTTGATGGGGATGCGTAGCACGCCGAGCTTTTCGAACATCCAGCTCACTGCGCCTGATTCTGCAAGGGTGCCTCCCTTACGGGTAAAGAGTGCTCTCAATTCAGCAATAGCTCTATTCTTATTATCGGTAAGCATCTCGATGATGACAGCTATATGGCCGGGGCCATATCCTTCATAGTTATACTGCTCATAGCTCATGCCAGGAAGTTCTCCCGTACCTCGCTTAATAGCGCGCATCGTATTTTCTTGAGGCATATTAATTTCTTTTGCTTTGTCCATTAATAGGCGCAGCCGAGGATTGCCTTCTGGATCTCCTCCTCCTATACGCGCTGCAATCGTTATTTCTTTAATGAGTTTCGTAAATGATTTGCCTCGCTTAGCATCTTCTTTTGCCTTTTTATGCTTTATCGTGGCCCATTTCGAGTGACCTGACATAGTAAGCTCCCCTTAGAGGTATTGTTGTCCAAGAAACTTCGTTTTCATAAAGGGTACAACTTTTGCAGGGATCTGTCGACCGCGGGGTGTCTTTTCTAAATACCCTTTTCTCATAAGAAATGGCTCATACGCATCTTCGAGCGTATCAACATCTTCTCCAATAATCGAGGCAATTGTTTCGATCCCGGTAGGTCCCCCATTAAATCGTTCAATAAGTACTCTGAGAATCATATGATCAACTTGCGTTAACCCTTCCTCATCGATAGCTAAAAAGCTCAATGCTTGCTTAACCAATGCATCAGTCGCTTCTTCATGGTGTACCTGGGCAAAATCTCTTATTCTGCGAACAATCTTTTTTGCTATCCGAGGTGTTCCGCGTGCAGCTTTTGCGATGATGAGTGCTGCAGTTGGTGAGAGCGCGAGTTTGAGAAACTGAGCATTTTGCATGACGATATTTTTTAAATCCTCATCATCATAAAAGTCCAGTCGTTCAACGATCCCAAATCTGCTGCGCAGTGGCGCTGAAAGCATGCCGGCCTTCGTTGTTGCTCCTACGAGCGTAAACGGATGAAGCGGTAAGTTAATCGATTGTGCTCCGGGACCTTGCCCAATAATAACATCTACCCGGAAGTGCTCCATAGCGCTATAGAGCACCTCTTCTACGGGTGTAGGCATACGATGAATTTCGTCGATAAAGAGTATTTCACGTGGTTCTAAAGAGGTGAGCAGGGCAACAAGGTCACCCGTTCGTTCTATCATCGGCCCGGAGCAGATCTTTATGTTTGTTTGCATGCTATGGGCCATAATCTGGGCGAGTGTTGTTTTGCCCAATCCTGGTGGTCCAAATAATAAGAGATGATCTAAGGGCTCGCCGCGCATAAGTGCAGCCGTTGTATAGACAAACAACTTTTCCTTGAGCTCCTTTTGTCCAAGATAGTGTTCAAAGGTCTTTGGATGAAAGTCGAACTGCTGTTCTTCAGGAGTTTCTTTGCTGGTCAGTAATGGATGGTTTGCTAAAGTCATTTCTATCCGATTTTGAAAATATTACATCTAACGCTCATAGTCTACCCCAAGCAGCGAGAGAGGGCAAGGCCGATTTAAATCGTTGATCGAAGACTATCCTGGTATGATAACTTTTTGTTCCTGCGTAGCCTCGAGAACTCGATCTTCGGCATGGTAGTTGAGCGACTTGCCCGCCAGAAAAATCTCTTGCCTCCATGGAGCATGCATCAAGAGTATCGGTCATCAATTCAGGTCTCTCCGTTAAGCTCGAATTCAAAAACAAATCGTGTTGTGTTTGGCGTGATAACAAAATCTATACGTCCATTACTTGTTGTGACTTCAGATTCGCCTTCAAACCCGAGACCAAGCACAAGAAACTCGCAGAGTGCATGTAAGAAGAGGTTATCACCCTTGTGATGACGGGCAGTTTCCACAAATAAACTTTCAAGCTGAGAGATGAATGTGGATATATCTTCTTTAGATAAGGCTTGCTTCATCTGCTTTAACATATCTATTACGCCAGACGTTTCCTTTTTTGTTATCAGTGCGATAAGTATGGGTGCGACGGAAGATCGAACTTCTTCATTTGGGTAGTCTAACGTATAAGAGGGGGTGCCGAAGAACATTGAAGAGCCTTTAATCGTGAGATAGCCAGTCTGGTGTAATATTGTAATTAGGGGAATGGCGCCATTATCCCAAAAATTCAAACTGCTCGCGTTGATGCCCTTGTCTTCAATGTTATAGAGGGCAAGAGGATCTTTACTCAATAATTCGATTAAGAAGGTGGAGGTGTCTGAATTGAACCAATACGTGGCGATCCACTGATCATCTAGACAGCAAAGGATAGTATAAGGGTTATAAACTTTCTGCTCATCAGCCGAAAATCGGTATCCAAGATACCAATCTTGCATCTCGGATTTTATCGATTGGACGCTACAACTCTTTTCTTCCGAATATGCTTGAAGAGCTTCTTTAAAATAATGATCTATTTCCTCTTCGGTATACCCCAAAAGATCACTAAACTCCTTGTCTTCTGAAATGTCATGGTAAATATTAAATCCTGAAATAGTGCCTTTGGGAGGCTTAGTAACGCCTGTTACAAATATTGCTTGAAAATGAGCATCATACCCCTTAATAGCATCATAAAATTCGGTCAGTATCTTCAGATTTGCTCGAACAAGAGCCGGATTATGAGGAATATAGCTTAACAATGGATGATCATAATCGTCTACCAGGAGTACTACCTGGTTAATCTCTGCGAGCTTAGGTATGAGCTCAGATAAAAGATCTTTGATTTCCACAAGTGGCTCAATGTGGACTTGATACTCTTGAGCAATAGTATAAAGGCGAGCGCTTAGACTAGCTCTTAAGGCTTGCTCAGACTCGTGCTGAAGCGTTGAAAAATCAAGATGAATGACAGGGTGCTGACTGAATTCAAAATCGCTTGAATCAATCCAGAGACCTTTAAACAGCTCTCTGTTTCCTGTAAAAAGTTGGTACAGAGTGCTAATGAGTAAGCTTTTACCAAATTTACGAGGTCTTGCTAAAAAATGATAGCGATCTCGTTCTCTGTAGAGATTGTAGATCTGTTCCGTTTTGTCCACATAGATGTAATTTTTCTTAATCATGAGCGCAAAAGACGAAACGTCTCTCGCAAGATACTTTTTTATCATCGTTGTCCTTTGATAAATGATGTCTGTGATAATTCTAACAACATATCTTAAAGAATCTTCTTAAACGTACCTATTGTATTATCGTCCTTTCTGTTAGCTCTTGTCTGGCTGAACATTTGGATGTTTACCTTCGTTCTTTTTTTCTGTAGTTACGTTATTCGCTTCTCATGATTCTTAGTACTTAGTAGCCTTGCGAAAGCAAAGAGAGGGCGTAAGGCTAATGATTAAAAAAACTTTATTGAGGCATCACAATTCTCTTTGAGTTTGAAAGATGTTCTGTTGAATACACTCGATGGAAAACTCTTTCTCATCGAAATTGAACGACATGCCCACGAGGACTATCTTCTTGCCACGCGTAGCATACTTCTCTGCGTAGCGCTTATCGAGAATCTGGTTCAGTGCCTTTTCAGGTCCTAAGTTAAGCTTGCATTCAAAAAGAAGCACTGTGGTGTCTGTCGTGAGAACAAAATCTATACGTCCATTACTTGTTGCGACTTCAGATTCGCCTTCAAACCCGAGACCAAGCACAAGAAACTCAAAGAGTGCGTGATAGAAGGCCTCATCTCGCCTGTGGTGTTGATAGGGGATTCCAGCAAGCAAACTTTGAAACAAAGAGCTAAATGTGGTTATATCTTCTTCACGAAGAGCTTTCCTCATCTTACTAAACGCGTCTATGATGACGCGATGTTCCTTCTTGGTTAAGAGGCCCGTAAGTATAAGTGCAACGGAGCGTCTGACTTCTTCGTTGGGAAATCCTAAGGTATAAAGAGACGCAGAATAGCCCTTTATTGTTAAGTACCCTGCTTGATACATTATAGCAATTATCGGAGTAGACCCCAGATCCCATGAATTAAAACTGCTTTCGTCGATCTCTTCACCTTCAATGTTATGGATGATTAGAGGATCTTTACTCAATAATTCGATTAAGAACGTGGGGGTGCCTGAAGCAAACCAATAATTGGCGAGCTTCTTATTTTTCAAGAAGTACGCAATTGAGTAGGGGTTATAGACCTTCTTTTCCTCAGTTGAAAATCTGTAACCGTTATACCAAAGCTTCATCTCAGCTTTGATATTTTCGACGGTAGAATGTTTTTTTTCGGCATAGGTTTGAAGTGCGTTTCCAAAATAGCGATCTATCTCCTCTTCGCTATATCCCAAAATATCGCAGAATTCTTCATTTTCCGAGATGTCATGCAGGGTGTTAAACCCAGAAAAAATCGAGGTTTTCGAAAATTTTGTAACACCTGTTACAAATATTGCATGGAAATATACATCAAGGCCTTTAATAGTATCATAAAATTCTTTCAAAACCTTTTGATTTGCTTCAGCGATGACTATATCTCGAGAAATATAGCTCAGCATTGGATGATCATACTCATCTACCAATAGCACCACCTGGTTAATTTGAGCGAGCTCAGTTACGAGCTTACGTACAATATCTTTCAGTTCAGAAAGCGGTTCAATATCGATCTTATACTGGCGAGCAATATCGTAAAGATGATTGCTTAAACTTATTCTCAAGGCGGTGTCTGATGCGTGAGAAATTGTGGAAAAATCAAGATGTATTACGGGATGTTGACCAAACTCAAAATCGCTCGAATCTATCCAAAGGCCTTTAAAAAGCTCTCTGTTTCCTGTAAACAATTCGTGCAGGGTACTAATGAGCAGGCTTTTGCCGAATCTTCGTGGCCTTGATAAGAAATGATACCGGTCTTGTTCTAGGTAGAGATTGTAGATGTGTTGTGTTTTATCTACATAGATGTAGTTCTTCTTTATCATAAGCGAGAAAGAAGAAACATCTCGGGCAAGATACTTTTTAATCATTGCTGTTCCAACCATTTTGTACATTCTGTTCATTATTTTACCTCGTATTGTATGAAATGTCTTCTAGTGCTTGTTATCTTATTATTCAGTCCTATTAGTTCCTACTCTCGTAGCAGTAGCTGTTCAACCTCCTTATTTGGCCAGCTAACATGGTACATATGAAACTTTTCGTCATAGCCTTTTATGGTAACGTAGCCGGTTTGGTAGAGCAGTTGAACAACAGGCAAAGCGTTGCTCGTAGAAATGCTTCGGCTTGAAAGCTTATAGGCCCCATCGAATTGAGTAAATGAGAAGCTGTTTTTCTTCAAGATATCAGCCAGGAATGGAGACATTGCCGTCTCGGCCCAATAGGGCCCGAATTCTTGCGTTTCAAGGAACTGAAGTAGCGAGAATGGATTGTACGCTAGCAGTGGTTCTCCAGAAAATTGATAGCCGCTATACCAAGCGCCAATGGTTTCTTTCAGATTGTTTGCATCGATGCCGGTCTCTTTTGCTATGGAGGCGATATAATTTCCAAAGTAGGCATCTACCTCCTCCTGGGTGAACCCAAGCAGTTGAGCTCCCAACTGCTCTGTTGAGATATCGTTCAAATGATCCAATCCTGAAAGGAATGACAGGGCGGTCCCTGTGATGAAAAGAGCTTTTATGTAAGCATCCAATCCTTGAAAGCTATCGTAAAAACTTTGAAGGGTTCTCCTGTGAGCCTCAGCGAGCTTTGTATTGTGGAGCTTATCGAGTATCGGTTTGTCATAGTCATCAAGAAAAATAACGACTTTTTCGCGTAAGCTTAATTTTTTAACGAGAAGCTGCAATTTGCTTTTCTGATCGTAGCCGTTTGAAATATCTACAGTCTGTTCTCGAGCTATTTGATCGAGTCTGTATTCCAAGCTTAGCTTGAGCTCGCTTGTGGTTTCGTAGTTCAGGCTTGATAATTCTATATGAATAACGGGGTAGTCTATCCACCGCCAATTTCCGTAAATCCACAAATCTTTAAACAGTGAATGATTGCCTTGAAAGAGTTCTTTTAAAGTTGAGATAAGGAGCGACTTACCAAACTTGCGAGGCCGAGCTAAGAAAAATAGGCGACGCCCCCTGAGAAATAGATTGTATATATGCTGGGTTTTGTCGATGTAGAGATAGTGCTCTTGTATTAATTTTGGAAAAGAGCTAATTCCAATAGGCAGATGCATAGAGAGTTGATCTCCTTAAGGGTTGCATGCCTTATGCCAGATAACATACTGCGATTTTAAAAATAAGTAAAGGCAAAGATAATTCGGGAAGAGCGAGATGTGGGGCGCTATTACTGACCCGCTTTGTATAGAGGATCGATCTCTTCTGATATACTTTGAAAGAATTGTATTCTGCTTAACCTGTTTAAAGGCCAAATTATGGATAAGATTGGTATGCTATCCCTATGCTTATTTATCTTCGTGGCCAGTCAAGCTGTTGATCCAGAAAAGCCTGGCGAGTCTTCGCTTACATCTCAATCGCTGAGTGATCATCTGCTTGGTGCTATTTTGGGTTTCTGCCCTTGGTGCCGCTCTTGGCAGGGTAACTGAGTTTCTCGAAACCACAGATGACATACGAGCGAGATACGGTCCTCATGGCGTGTCGTCTTTTGATAGCTTTAAAAAGAACGATTGGATCCGGTATAAAGATGCTCATCGCCGCCTATACAGATGATACACTCATGTCGATCATTGTTCTTGAAGAGGCTTTGAAATGCGAGGATTCTGGGACATTTAAGAAAAATCTTGAAAAGCGATTTGCTCAATTATTTTGACCTGATCGATATGGTATTGACTTACTTTTTGCTGTACGAGCTCATGGGCAAACCAATATGAATGCTTTTAACGCTACTAAGGGGTCAAGTACGGTCAGATAGCAAAAGAGGGTGGTTGTGGATCGGTTATGCGTGCATGGCCTCTTGGCTTAGTCTACTTTAATGATAGAAATAAGCTTGTCAAAGCTGCTACAGATCAATCAGTTTTGACCCACCGCCATCCTATGGCACAAGCAGCTTCGGTAGCTGCAGGGGTTGCTGTTGCCTTGGGCAATTGTATGGGTAAGCGGGTAAGTCCAAATGATGTTGTTAATGAAATCATTGCGGCGAGCTCATTGTTCAATGCAGAAGAAAAAGAATATAAAAAAAATTCCACCAAGACCTTAACGCCTTCTTCTGTGTAGATTGCTCACAAGTGATATGATTTCCTATGCTCGTAGTATGGCGTGCAAGGCAAAACTCCTGAGCAGGTGCTTGGGACCATTAATGAAAAGCAACAAAATTATTGTTCTCCCCAAGGGTTCTTGCTCGGATGGGCGGCCGATGAAGCATTAGCTGCGGCTGTGTACGTATTCTATCGCCATCCCTATGATCTTCATGCAGGGCTCATTGAGGCAACTAATACACCGGGTGACAGTGATAGTATTGCGACATTGGCTGGGGCCTTAATTGGCGCATATTCAGGGTTTAGTAAATTTAAAGAGCATGGTTTTGATTGCACGGCTCTGGAAAACTTTACTGAGCTTAGTGAGCTGGCTCGCGAGTGCACTCAAAAAGCTTCTGAGACTCGTAAGCCTTAAGAGAGCGCTTACTTGATGGCTTACAACCGCATCGTGTTGACAAGGGATGTTACTTGATCTTAGTAAGAGTAATCGTAGCCGCAATGACTGACCTGTAAACTAAGAAAGCACATACTGAACTCAAAGACTTTACTTGTGAGAGAGATTGAGTAGATGAAGAATCTTACAAGCCAGAGCTTAGAAGCTCATTCGTTTCTCATAGAAACTTTAAGGATTGCATTTGAATCTGTTCTTACTGTGGCTACCACAGATTGTCTGTGATAGCCACCTGTATTCCTAATCGAGTTGAACGTGAGCTACTTGGCCTCCCCAAGCATTAGTAGCAGGGCACCAAAGCTGACAGGTCCAGAACGTGTTGTCGCTTGGATCTGGCGACGTTCGGGAATGGTCTCCCCACCGAGCAAATGGGGTAAACTCCCAGTCTTCTTGAGCAAAGTAATTTGAACTACTTTGAGTATACAAGAATGGTGTTGCTGCCACTCCGTTGATAACCTGAGTTACCGATGCATTCAGAAATTCGTTTGCACCACAGGTTGTAGCTCCTATAACTACTTGCCCATTGGCGTTTGTCATAATAGAAGGAGTCAAAAAATGACGCTGATTAAAATCATTGGTTGGCGATGCAGCAAAAAGTGTACCATCTACGGTAACCACTGGGGTTGAGCCGGATAGATCTATAGACCAATACCTCACTCCATTCCTCGTAGGATTGATGGATGGATTGCTGGCACCGGTATTGTCAACTCCAATGTATGTACAGGTCCACAACGTATTATTGCGAATATGGGTTGCACTCAGGTGCGGCGAAGTATTTCCAAGTACCATATGAAAAGGAGGCGTTCCCAGTACCGGAGATGGTATAGCATCAATATAAGGCGTCTCAAACTGTATTGAGGAGAATGGTAATGACAGCATCGGGCCTTCGGACGTATAGCTGACAGTACCAAGCAAGATTTGTTGAGATACACCCAGTACTAAAAAGTCGAACGCATCGCTCGCTGCAAAATAGCTAAACTGCGGGTTGCTATCAAAATTTTGAGCACCTTGGTTACCGTATGGTCCTTGAAGTGTATTTTGATCTACGAGATTACGAAAGCCAAAAATCTCAACCGGACCGCCACTTAGAAGCGATTCTTTTGGAAGTACATAGACTGCCGAGCTTGCATAGGAAGCGTCAACGTTAGATATGTCCGCCGCACACAATACGGCATTGTTATCTACCCCGAGGGTGGTATAATCAAAACCCGCAAGCAACGGGAAAAACTCGAACCCCGGATCTGTTGGCGTATCTACCGTGATAAACGACCAAATCGTCTGAGCAGTTATAGGATCTCCATCGCTCATAGCAAGAAGTATGCCAGATCCTGGCGCGGTGGCGGCCAGGAACCATCGCTGTGAAAGCGGATCGAAAATGATATTGGGGTCAGCGGTATATCTACCGTTACTTATTGAGCTGAAGAAATGATCGTGAGAAATATTGAGTACTCCATCGATTTCTCCCGTTGATTTGGAGAAGCTGCGGATACGTCCTTTTGTTCCTAAAATGTATTGCTCCGACCCGACGCTACCATCGCTACTTGGTCCATATTGGCCCGATTCCTGAAAATCAAAACTCAAAAATGATCCTGCAGACTGCTGGAGAATGCTAAGTGTTCCGTTCTCTTTGCGCGGAACTTGCACGGTCAGTTGTGATTTTCTAGCCGTCGGGTTCAGTGGTCCTGTTGCCATTGATTGGGCTATGGCAACTCGCGTAGGAGCCGATTTCGTTTGTGCAGACTCTGCAAACATGAGCTGAGCAGTAGTAGCCTTTTCTGGATGTACTATTCGCTTATCTCCTTTTTTAAGAGTTGGTGATACATCGACCTTTGAGCGATCGACGGTCCGAGCCCAGACCTTCTTACGAAGTTCTTTGTTATACGCGGTACCCTTTATCCCGCTATGAGACAGAAGAGTTTGTGGCATGCACATGAATGCAAGCCCAAGGTAGGTGAGCAGATGTGTGATAGTTTTCATGAATAACTCCTTTAGGTTGTAATATCTCTTTACTAGTTAACGCTAATATTTGTAAGTACCCCAGCTGTAGCTGATGGTGCCGATATAAGATTTGCTGCTATTCCTTGATAGTTAGTACCATTACAGGAAGCAAAATTGCCATAAGCCTGGTTTAATGGGCAGGTTGTAGAGATAGCAAGCTGGTTGTTTAGGCCCACACCCAAGTTATTGGTAAGCGTATTTCCTTTAGCAATAATCTGGCTTGTCGTATTATCAAGCGTTATCCCATCGCAGTTACCGTCCGTAATAGTACAGTCGGTAATGCTGGTTGTTGACGTTCCCGACACATATACGCCGCTTCTTACTGCACCTGTTACTTTACAGTTGCTTACAGTACAGCCAAAGTTGTTACCATTAAGATTGTCGATGATCGTAGTCACTGGCTGGCTAAAACTATCACACGGTGGTGTGACGAAGCCATCGGGAACAACCGCTATCCCAATGGAAGGATTACCGGAAACACTGCTGTTTTGTATAATGGCGTTGCTCACTCCTCCGTGGATATTAAAGCCAATCGGACAGTTTGTGAGGGGTTGGTTGCAAAAAATACTCGCGGCACAATTGTCGACCTTGAGTCCATGGCAATTGCGAGCAAAAAAAGCATCAGTGCCATTAAAGCTACTTAATAAACAGCCGCTAATAGAGCCATTGAATACATCTTGTACCTTCAAAAGTGGCTCAGGGCTGGCCAGATAATTAGTCAGCTGGCAGTTGCTGATAAGTAGATTAGCAACGTTGTCGACGCGTAAGGCACCATTCTTGGCATTAAAGACCTGACAATCAGAAATTTCTATATTCTCACTGAGCCGAATCGAAGCAATAATTCCGTATGAACCGCTGTTAAAGACTTGACAGTTCTGAAGTTTCAATGACTGGAATCCTGCCAGAACCATACCACTTAGTCCGCTATTGCTTACCTGCACATTCTTAAGAATCCAGTTAGATTGATAGAAAGTCGTGTAAATTCCATGAAAGGTCGTATTGGAAATCGAGCAATTCTCGATGAGCGTGTTATTTACGTACCCCGCGGTGCGTTCCGGTTGCGCTATACCGGCAAGAACGTTTTGGTCAAATGTGCAATCTCGTATAATCGTGCCATAAGTGTCGGCCGCAAGCAGCGCACCATAATAGCATGTGGAGACATTGCATCGTTCGATAGTAACTCCCTGACGAGGCGCGAAAACTAATATGTCGGTAGTAGGCGAAGTGAGCGGAAGCCCTTGTACAAAAATACCCGCACTTAGAAGCGCATTAAATTCTTTAATTTGCACATCGCTAATTGTTACATCATTCGTTAGAGCACCAACTGCGATACAGGCTTCATCCGCTGGGCTGCCGGTCCCGAGTACTGTTCCATTATGGATCAGAACATTCGATGCTTGCGCGAGCGTTAGTATCACATTAGTGCCTGCACCGCCAGTAAAGGTGACCGTATGCTCATTTAAATCAAGATCAACATTAGGTGCATTAATTGCTATGCCTATAGGACCGAACGCTCCGGCCGGGATGGTGGTGCCATCGACAAAAATATCTTCAGCTAAGCAATAGCGCCCTGACTGAGTGATCTCAAGGGGTATGTCAGCCTGGGTAATAGCGGTTATCGTTCCGCACGTAGTGACCGTGCCGATAATTGTTTCCAATTGTGATTCTATCGTATTACAGCATGTAGTAAGATTGCTATTTACTTGCGCTATATCATTTGCCAGATTTGTACAGCACGTATTTAAGGTATCCTCAACTCGTGCAATTTCACAACGCAACTTTTTACAGCATTTATCACACGAACAGTCATGCCTTCCTTGTTCGTGGCAATCGGTAGTTATTTGACCTCGATGAACTTCAGACACAGGTAAAATAGATGCTACTATACCCACACTCATAAGCCATGAGATAAGTAGATACTGCTTCATACTACATTTCTTCATAGATACGTCCCTTGTTTTAATGGTTTCTTGCAAAGCACTGCGCTTTTGCTTTCTGTGGGTATCATAGTAAATTGAAAAAGTAAAAGTAAAGCATATTTTATATTTTTTTAACAACAAGCCTTACGACCAAATAATCTTATCGAAGGAGAACAGTAGGACCAACATGTCCTTTAAAGCATCGGTAACCTGATCGACCGAGCATTTAGGAACACGCAATCATATTTTATTGGCGTGTTGAAACAAGCGATATGAATTTTTGAGGTATCAAGCGGCTTTTGCTGACAGGCTCAGGTAAAACCGCCTCATGGCAATGCTGTTAAACCAGCCAAGGCTTGCAAAGCTAATCCAGAGATTGCTTACTCCATAGCTGATGAATGGCAGAGGAATGCCGACAATCGGCATAAGACCCATAACCATGCACATATTTATGATAGTTGAGATGACGAGATGGATAATGAGCCCAGTTGCAAGAAGTTGGGCGCAGAAGTTCTTTATCGTTGAAATAACATAAAAGAGCCGCAGAAAGAGGAGAATATAGAGCAAGATGATGAGCAGAGCTCCTAGGAAGCCCCATTCTTCACAAATCACCGCGAAGATAAAATCTGTTCTGCTCTCGGGTAAGAAGCTGAATTTGTTTTGGGTGCCATTGAGAAATCCTTTACCCGAAAAACCACCTGAGCCTATGGCTATACGTGATTGCTCTATGTGGTACCGCTCTTTTTTGCTATCACCTGATCCTAAAAAAACTGTAATTCGATTTTTTTGGTACGGCTTTAAACACTTCCAAAGAATCGGCGCAGTCAGGGCGCAACTTATGAGCGCAATCTGAAAGTATCGTTTATTAAGTCCTGCAAGCCAGAAGAGAATGAGGCCAGAAAAGAGTACGATTAATCCCGTTCCTAAGTCTGGTTGCTTGATAATAAGAAGAACACTGATTGCCAGAACTCCTAAAAGAGGTACAAAGGTAGAAAGGTGGGCATTACTCATTTCTGCTTCATCAGTAAACAGATAGTAGCTGATGAAGGCAGGAAAGAAGAGCTTCGAGAGTTCTGCTGGCTGAAATTTAGTGACACCTATGTTGATCCATCGCTGGCCACCCATTGCAAGACTGCCCTTAATGATGGTAACAATAAGAAGAAGTATCGTTGCAAAATACAGGAAATAGCCTCCTCGCTCGAGGGTCCGATAGTCCATGTAGCAACACACGCAATAAATGATGATGCCGGTAATAATACCAAAGAGCTGCTTTTTAAAAAAGAAGGAATAGGGTACTTCTGCAGTATGTGTAGCGCTAAACACAAACATGAGTCCGAGAAGGGATAGTAGCACCATTACAAAAAAACTTATCCAATCAAATGAATGTAAATATCGACGATCAATGAGCCACATATTATTTAAGACCTGGTCGGGGCGGCCAGACTCGAACTGACAACCCCTCGCTCCCAAAGCGAGTGCGCTACCAATTGCGCCACGCCCCGACATTGTTACTAGTGTATACTAAAATGGGTGTAAAGCAAAATACTTTTATGGGGTGAATGGTGGGATTCGAACCCACGGCCACCAGAGCCACAATCTGGTGCTCTACCAACTGAGCTACATCCACCATGTATATAAGAGTATACGGTATTTATGGAAAACTTGCAAAAAGTTTTACGAGAAAGCAACTTATGTATGCTTCATAGAGCTTTGGGTGTAATAGCGGTGCTATGCAACTTTTATTCTGGACGCTTCTGCTCAATTAAGTATCTGCAAAACTGCATTTGAAAGCCAAGAAGGCGGTAGAAACAAGGGTTGTAGGGTTACTAGTTGACTCTTTGTGTTTCGCGCGCAGGAGGTGTGAAGTGTTGCCTTGAATTTCTTGTTCTGTTTTCTTTAAGCATAAGGAGGCCCTCATGGGCCTCCTTGGTACGATGGTAGTCTTTGCTTTCTTTTTCAATCAGCGGACCCTACACGTTTTTTATCCGATTTTTCAAGTTCAGCTTGCTTGGCTGATCGCTTCTTTTCATTTTTTAGGAGTTTTATTAGTGCCAGATTCCGGCGTTTCAGAGCTAATCTGCCCCGTTTATCTGCAATCGGTGTATTTTTTACCCCTGCATCTCTAAGAAACTGCGCCATTGTGGTCTGGTGCATTTCGATTGCAAGAAGCAAAGGAGTGCGTTCACTAAACCTGCAGGGCAGATCTAAGGGAACGCCTTCAGCTGCCAGCATTTTAACTATTTCAATATGCCCTTGTTGCGCAGCAGCGTGCAAAGGTGTAAGTCCTCTGCTATCACTTGCGTATATATTTGCATTAGCTTCTATGAGCGCTTTAACTGTCTCAATGTGACCATGAGTGGCTGCGACCAGTAAAGGAGTTGCATGGCTAGCAGTGGCAGGTAGTTCGGTATCTGCTTTGGCCGCCAAGAGAGATGTAACCATGCCAGTTTTTCCATGGCAGGATGCTTTAAATAAAGCCGTTTCACCATCTGCTGGATTTTGCATATTTATATTTAGTTTCACAGAAGCTCCTATAAGCAGATCAACGATTTCAGGTTGATCACAGCGAACTGCGGAGCACAAGGTTGATTCTCCATTGGAAAAGAGGATATTGGGGTTTGCGCCAGCACATAAGAGCTGCTGAACTATGGCAATGTGACCTTGCCTCATTGCAACATGTAAAGCTGTTTCGCCTAGTTCACCTGTTCTGTTTACGTCTGCTCCAGAATCAAGGAGTAACCGAATTATGTTTTCATGACCATGCTTGGCAGCAAGAATTAAGGGAGTCTGCTCTTCTCCCGCAGCAGGCGTGAAAGGAGGCAGAGCGCCTTCCAATGAAAAAGAAACGTAATTGATATCAGTTTCGTTATTTAAAAAGCCTCGAACGCCTTCTAAGCTGCCATTTCGAACTTCACAAAGCAAGGCTTTTTGATTCTTGGGTTCGCTTATGAGTAAATTTGTGGTTGCGCCAGCATTTGCGAGAAGCTCCGCCATTTCATAGTCCCTTTGGCTCGCATAATCGCAGGCAGTGCTATCTTCAAATAGATCAAGCTGATGTATAGTCACACTTGCCTCTAAGAGCAGTCTCACTATATCAGTATGCCCTTCATCTGCGGCAATGCGCAGGGCAGTAAGTCCGCCTCTCTCCGTGGCATATAGATCTGCTCGAGCTGCTATGAGCGCTGCAACAGCTTCAGCATTACCCCTAGCAGCTGCGATTATTAAAGGAGTTGTATGGTTTGTAGCATGCGGTATCTCAGTGTTCGCACCTGCTGCTAGGAGCAGTTTAAGCGACGCAGTCTTGACGCGATCAGCTGCGGCCCAGAGTGCTGTTTCCCCAGCAGGGTTTTGCGTATCTAGATTTACGGAAGCTGTAATAAGCAGATTAACGATTTCAGGTTGATCACGACAAACTGCCGCGTATAAGGTTGATGCTCCATCAGGAAAATGGATATTGGGGTTTGCGCCAGCTGACAGGAGCAGCTCGACGATATCAACGCGATCCATATCAATGGCAGTATGTAAAGCTGTTTCGCCGTTAAAACCGATGCTATTTGGGTTTGCACCAAAAGCAAGGAGTAACGAAACTATCTTTTTATGGCCAAACTCAATTGCAAGCTTTAAAGGCGTGTCACCGTTTCTAGAAAGCTTATTTGTATCAGCTTCATTATTTAAAAGGAATAGCGTATCTGCTAAATTACCTGCTCGAGCAGCCCAATGCAGGCGAGACCAATCTTCTTTTCCAGCCGGCATTGACAGAATTGAAGTGCGCTCTTTTTGCAGTGCTTGTGCTGGTATGCTGTTTAGCAATTGCGTGATAAGAATGCTTAGTGAAATTATCTTATTCATGTAAAAATCCTCTTGTTGTTATTATCCATTCTTCTGCTACTTGATTTTCAAGTGTGTTTCGTTCTGCTCCTTCGGCTAGCCTACAGTACGCAAGCTGCTTATCATTTGTTAGTTAGGATATTGATTTTCGTGCATCTGGCGCTTCTTGTCTGCTTGAGCGAGTCGGACCATCTTTCTCGTTCGCTTTGTCTGTCGCGAACTATCAATTGTAGGCATTATTGATGGCTCTGAAATCTCCTCTTGTGGTTGTAGTTCAACGAGTACCTGCTCTTCCTCATTGATTTCCTTCGCTGCTACTCGAGTTGCTGCTGTTTCATTTTGCAGTGCTCGGTAGAGCAGAGCTATTTCCTTTGGCTTGCAGCATTTTATTGCAGATCTTAAGAGCGATTCACCCTTTGCGTTGGTGATATTAATTTTCGCACCAGAAGCTACTAATAGTTTGATTGTCTCGCTATGATTTTCTTGGATTGCATGATGCAGAGGGGTTAATCCATGAAGGTCGGTCCCATTTATATCTGCGCCTTTTTTTACTAGAATCTGAACTATCTTAGTATTTCCCTTTGAGGCGGCAACATGTAAGGGAGTTAATCCATCGCTATCGGTTGTATGAATATTCGCTCCAGCAGCTATGAGCGCTTCTGCAGCTTCGGAATTGCGATGCTCAACGGCATTCATTAAAGGTGTACCACGTCTCTTAGCAGAGAGCTCCGTATTTGCATGGGCTTCTAATAACAAATGAACAATTGGCATCCTGCCAAAACTGGCTGCGAGATATAAGGCTGTTGCTCCATCTACAGTACTTTGTGTATCTGCTGGAGCACCCGCTTGAAGCAGTAGTTTAACTATCTCAACTTGATTTATCCACGTTGCAAATTCGAGGGGGAATGCTACCTGGCACATGCGTACCGAATCGAGAAACGTGATATTTGGATCCGCGCCCGCGCTAAGAAGCTCTTTAACGCGGGGAGCGTTGGCTTTGTAGAGTGCCATGTGCAAAGGTGTTTTTCCATCTTTTGATTTCTTATTTATATGCTGCAATCTTATTTCTGTATCATCAGCACCTCCAGCCGAGTTTTTTGACGCATTTACAAGAGCTGTCAATACTACTCGTACCGTTTCTGGATTTGCAGCAAGGTGTAGTACTGTATTGCCAAGATGATCACATGCATTTATATTTGCATCAGATGTTAAGAGCAGCTCGACTATTTCCGTATGTCCTTGAGAGGCGGCAAGCAGCAAGGGGGTAAGGCCGTATTTATCCATTTGATCTATATAAGTATGAGCTTTTAATTGTTGAACGGCTGAAATATGGCCTGCCAATGCTGCAAGACTTAAAAGAGTACGACCTTCTTTCCCGAGAGATTGGTTAACATTTGCCCCACATTCAATGAGAATCTTTACGGCATCATCATTTTGTTCGAGAATCATTTCTGCGAGCAACGGGAGTCGGTAGGGTGCTCTCAGTTGATTAAGATCATACTTGCCTCGCGTTATACATTCAAGAAAGCGGTGTTTTTTTATGTCGTAATCAGCCTTAGAATTGAGAATTTCAGAATATATATCTCCTGCACGATGACTAATTCGATCAGTTTCTAAAGATGTGAGTATGAGATTGCAAACCTTGTCTTTTAAAGGGGTTTCTAGCAGGTTTAAATAGGTGTTCTCCTGTTTGAAAAAATCCCTCAGAAAGCAGCTTCTCATATACATATTTGGAACTTTTATCTTGGTTTTAACTGCTTCAAGGCTGTTTAATCCCTGAAAAAGGAGGAGTATGGCGAATAACTTTTTTTTCTGCATGTTCTGTATTCCTGTTCTGCGAAGATTTAAACTCAAAGGTCCTTCTATCTTATATTTTTTGTTGCTACAAATCGTAACAGACTGTTTTTTACTCGATATCGTTGTCTTCTTTTATGCGTTTGGTGCTCAGATCTTCATCTTGCACATGTCTCTTGCCCCTGGTTGAATTTTCTGCAAGTTCTGGTCTTGGCAAAGCTGCATATTGAGTACGAACAGAGAGCAATAATTGTTGAATCTCCTTATACTCTTTGATCACATTTAATACATCTGTGGACAAACTACTTGATTTGGTACTAAGGGTTGCTTGTATGAGCTTACAAATTTCTGTCACGCAGTCGCGAGCTGTCCACCTATCGCCAAATCGATTTTCGTTGCCAACTGGAACCAGTGTTGTTTTGAAGTGCAGCTTTTTTTTAGAAAGGGTAACTTTGTAACCAAAGTTGTAACCCTCATGAGTAGTTGCTTCTACGTTTACGCTCTGCTTCGGGCGTGTTTGCTCAGCTTCGCTATAGTTTTGTTCGGATGTTCCTAGCGCTTCTTCGTCTTTAACACCTAACAATGCTTTAACCACCTTGATATGCCTATTTTCCGTTGCAATGAATAAGGGGGTGAACCCTTTAGCGGCAGCCTTATTTGGGTCTGCGCCCATTTCCAAAAGGATCTTAACCACTTCACTATGACCTTTTTGCGCTGCTATGAATAAGGGAGTTGTGCCTTCGCTGGTAGCCTTATCTGGGTCGGCATTCTTTTCTAATAGCGCTCTAACTATGTCACTGTGCCCTTTTATTGCGGCAAGAAAGAGGGCTGTTCTTCCATCTTTGAGAGCTGCGTTTACTTCTGCATTCCCTTCTAATAGTGCATTAACAATGTCGGCCTGTCCGTTACCGGCTGCAATTATCAAGGGAGATTCTTCAACTGTTTTATTGATGTCAACAAGAGGGTTTGCTAATAAGAATGCAACTGTGTGGCGATAGCCATAAGCCGCAGCATAAAATAAACGCGTTCCAAATTGGGCCGTTGCATTGATATCAGCTTGCTGTAATAACTGAGTAACTCCAAAGGAGTATCCAGTACGAATTGCGATCTCCAATGGGGCCGACTGTTGATTGAAATTAAGCGGGTCATATTCGATGAGAATCTGTACGGCATCATCCTGTTGTTCAAGCATCATCTCACACAATAGTGTCTTCTTAGGGAATCTTGGATGCTTTCTATCTTTTTCGCGCTTCAGGTATGCTAAGAATTTACTTTTTTTTACAACGTAAGGATCCTTTGATCGTAATGTCTCTGAAAATAAATCTCCGTTGCCTTTGCGTATTTGATCGCTTTCTGTAGGAATGAATACAAAATTGCGAATTAGAGCGTCAATGTCTCGCGGTAGAGTCAGCTGAGGGGCCTTTTGAGGAATATCTTTTAGTGCTGAAAAATAACAATTTGGGTCTGCAAAAAGTGCCATCAATCTGCTGTAATTTATTTGGTCAGATTGCTCAACAATCTGTTGCATGCCATGAAGGGGAGTAGGGTTCACTAATGAGAATATAAAAAGTAGTGAAAAAGATTTATACATAGCAATTGTCCTTTATTATGGTAGAGTATTGCAATTTTTTTGTGAACGGCGCTGATGATCTAAGAACGAGCTACATTGTTAATCTGATGTCCTTATTTTTTTAATAACGTCGTCTCATTCCACTTACTTCCACCTCTGATCGATTACTCATCTTCAGCTCTCATACGTTTAGCCAGTGGTTTTGACAACCCAGTTGCTTTTGAGTTTCGCTTTTCTGTTTGTTCAGTAATTCGTCGGCCTGATTCTTTCATGTTTGGTCTTTTAGAGATGCCGGCTGATACTGAGCTCGCGTGTGGCAAATGAGGCTTCGAATTAAGCGATCTTGATAGCAATTGTTCGATATCTTCGTAGCTCTTCAGCTTGCTTATAAAGGTTTCGATATGTGGATTTGTTTGTTCAGTTTTCTCTATACGTCTACGTAACTGAGAGTTAAGTGTTGTTGTGCACAGAAGAGGGGTCCACCTATCTCTCAAGCTGCCAGTTGTGTCTTTAGTAACCTGGATTTGTCCAGTATCCGTGCTGAGCGTAACCTTATAAGCAAATGTATAACCCGGAAGCGTGTGAGTATCTTGTTGAGCGCCTGCCCACAGGAGCACTTGCACGACAGCAAGCCAGCCTTGTTCGCATGCAGCTAGCAACGCTGTCCGTCCCATGCTATCAGCTTTGTTAATGAGGGCGCCGCCATCTATGAGTGAACTCACGAGGTGAGTGTGGCCGTTTTGGGCTGCACTTATCAAAGCAGTTATTCCACGATTTGTCGCGGCATTTACATCTGTTCTGGTATCATTTAACAGCAGTTTAACTGTTTGCGCATGCCCTTTGTAAGCTGCAATAAGTAAGGGCGACCAACCATGAGCATCGGCCTTATTTACATCTGTTCTCGGATCATCCAGGAGCAAACTAATTACGTCAGTGTGATTATAATGCGCTGCTTCAAACAATGGGGTTCTTCCGGTATTCACTGGTTGGTTTACATCGATACGATCTGAAGTTAAAAGTTGTTGAACTAGTTTAGCGTGACCCTGCCAAGCTGCAATGAATAGAGGGGTTGCTCCATCATTTCGCGCTAACGTTACATCTGCATCCGCAGCTACGAGCTTTTGAACTACTTGATCTTGACCATAGAGAGTTGCGATAAGCAACGGGGTTGCCCCATCGTTTGCAGTGCCATTTATTTGCTTCTTGCAGTTTTTTAACAAAAACGTTAGGTAGTCTAAATTTCCGTTTCTTGCTACCGAATGGAAAGAGGACCAATCTTCATGTGGGTATCTGGTTGACACGGATTGCATTGCTTGGATTATTGGGTTTCCGAGGACTTGAGAGAGAAGGGCCCCTATTATAATTTTTTTCCTCATTTTAGCGCTCATTTATCTAAACTTTATTAACTGAAACTTTTATTACTACTAATTGTAAGCCTTATTTTTTTTATGTCAATGTGGGTTCCAGTTTAATCCCGCATCTATTTTCTCTAGAGAGCTTCCATCCAGGCCTGCTAGGCAAAACTTCTCAATGCAGCAAAATTGTCCGCACCATAGGCCGTGTGAGCTCGTGACGTCTTTAACATCAAGTTGCCAGTGTACCCTATGTTCAAACGTCTTACCCTTCGCCTTAGACGAATAGAACGATCCTCGTTTGTAGGTGTTTTGTCATGTCTGATAGGTGTTACATTCAAATTGCAGAGGGAATCCGTCGGGCCTCCCTCATAACGTACAACCGTTTTTATTGTTCATCATCCCGCTTGGGTCGTTTGCCGTCAGATTGTTTCCAGTCTCTTTCTTCTTGATGTTGATTTTCTAGGCTCTGCAAAGTGGGCTGTGAACCATTGTGTTGACTGGAATGACTTGCTATTGGTGCCAGAGCTGCGGCTGCAGCAGACCAAGTAAAAAAAGACGGGCTTGCATCCCATTTTGGAAAATCCAGCTTTAAATCAGCCATATCAGCTTTTCGTGCCTTCATTTCAGAGACGTGCTGCGATAGTAATCGTATAATTTGAGTAAAGTCATTGAGTTTGGTTTTATATGCTTGTAGATGCGGGTCTGCTTCTCCTACCCCCGCAAGGAGTGTTTCTATTTGAGTATGAATTTGTGATGCGCAATCTATGGGTTTCAAGCTACTAAGCAAACAGCTACTAGCATCTTGTGTGACCAGTACGTCTATTTTGCCATTTGATAAGGTGACCGTATGGCCAAACTGGTAATCTCCGTTAGGGGAGATATCCGGGTTAGCACCTGCCTGCAAGAGCGCTTGCACTGCTTCTAGGTGGCCATTCTGAGACGCAACGAGCAATGGTGTGCATCCGTTATTATCGGTTTTATCGATTTCTGCACGCTGAGAGGATAGCTCTTTGACGACGTCAGCATGACCATATTTGGATGCGAGAAACAAGGGAGTTGCTCCATCAGTAGCGTGGGCATTAACTTCTATATTGTCGGCAGCTAAAAGTGCTCGAACTACTGCAAGATGGCCTCCGTAAGCTGCTCCAAGCAAGGGTGTCCATCCAGTATTCGTAGCCTTATGTAGGTCTGCATGATTTATCAATAGTGCATTAACAATTTCAGCATAACCATTCGCTGATGCAAATAACAACGGAGTTGCTCCGTCTGTGGTGCGGGCCTTGTTAACGTCAACATTGGGAGCAGCTAATAGTGCTTGAACTATACCTAGGCGACCATTCTTCAATGCGAGTAACAAAGGAGTTTCTCCATCAGTAGTAAGGGGCTTGTTAACTTCATCATTAGAAGCAGCTAATAGTGCCTGAACTACGGCAACATGGCCATACTCGATGGCTATACGCAAGGCTGTCCATCCATTTACAACTGTATCAACTGCATTATTATCTAATAACGCTTGAACTATTTCAACAGAGCCACGCGCGGCGGCTAAATGCAAGGGTGTGGCTCCGCGAGCAGTAGCCTTATTTGCATCGGCCTTCTTACTTAATAATGCTTGAACTGTTGAAAGATTGCCCTTGTGAACTGCAGCATGTAAGGGGGTTTCACTGTTAATATATTGCGTCTTGTCAACGTCTATATTTCGATGAGCTAAAAGTGCTTGGGCGACGGCACTATGGCCACTCCGTGCTGCAATATACAATGGAGTTATTCCATCAGCAGTAGTTGCCTTGTTAACATCTATATTGTTGGCAGCTAAAAGTGCTTGAACTACGCGTAAATGACCCCTTGCAGCTGCTACAAACAAGGGGGTGCATCCATTATTAGTTGCCTTGTTAACTTCTATATTGGCAGCAGCTAAAAGTGTTTTAACTGCTTTTTTATGGCCATTTTCAGCTGCGACATACAAGGGTGTGCATCCATCATTAGTTGCCTTGTTAACTTCTATATTGGCAGCAGCTAAAAGTGTTTTAACTGCTTTTTTATGGCCAGTTTCAGCGGCGGCAGCTAAAAGTGCTTGAACTACGCTTAAATGACCGTTTGCAGCTGCGACATACAAGGGTGTGCATCCATCATTAGTTGCCTTGTTAACTTCTATATTTGCGGCAACTAGAAGTGCTCGAACTGCTTTTAAATGGCCATTCTCAGCTGCTGCAGCCAATGGTGTCGAGCCGTCATTCTTAGCCTTATTTACGTCTACATGCCTTCTCAATAATACGTTTACGATATTAGCGTGACCAGCTTGGGCCGCCATGAATAAGGGAGTTGAGCTTTCTGGCACAGACGCGTTTGGATCTACGCCCTCTCTTAAAAGTCTCATAGTGTCGGTAAGATTACCAAGTTCTGCTGCTCGAAGCAAATCAAAAAGCTTGGAATGTGACCGGAGATTACCAAGTTCTTCGGGTTCGCATGCTTGAAGGAAAGGCTGGCTTGAGACTTTCTGCATTGCTTGGATGGTTATTTGGCTTAGTAATTGAATGAGTAGTACGCTTATGGTAATTTTTTTATACATTTTTGATATCCTTTTTAAGTGGGGCGATGGTATTAATTGTAAACTTTATTATTAATCTGTCAACATTTAATTCAGCTGGGGGCAGTTGGCGAGTGATCTCTTTAATTTTTATGGAGATAGGTTTACGCTTTGTAAGCGACGACTAGAACGATCATCGTTGTTGGTGCTTTGTCATGTCTTGTAGGTGTCACCTATAAAAGCTTCAATTGAATAGGGAAGCCGTCGGGCCTCCCTCATAAATCACAACCGTTTCATTGTTCATCATCCCGCTTGGGCCGTTTTCCGTCAGGTTTTTTCAAATTACTTGCTTCTTCATCTCGTTTTTCCCCTATGCCGTCCAGAGTCGGAGAATTATCTGGGTCGGGATGCTTTGCTTTGAGGATGAGAGCAGCGGCCGCAGCGGGCACAGGCGAATCAGATCCACTTGCAGCTCGTTTAGGCGAATGGGATTTTAAATCGGCATCATCAGCATTTCGAACCTTCTTTTTTAAGAGAGCGTGCTGAGCTAATAATCGTATGATTTGACTATAATCATTGAGTTTGTTTTTAAATGTCTGAAAATGTGGATCTGCTTCTGCTATCGCCTTAAGAAGTGTTTCTAATTGATTGTAAATTTCTGTTGCGCTATCTAGAGGCGTCAACCTACTGTACAAACAGCTACTGGCATCGTTTGTGACCTGTATGCGTATTTTTTTAGCATTTGCTAGGATGACGTTATAACCAAACTGGTAATCTCCGTTAGTAGAGATATCCTGATTAGCCCCCGCCTGCAGGAGTGTTTGTACTGCTTCTAGGTGGCCATTCTCAGCTGCAACTAGCAATGGCGTGCATCCATTATTATCAGTTTTATCGATTTTTGCTTTCTGAGATAATAACTCTTTGATTACATCGGCATGTCCATAGTGTGCTGCGCGAAGCAAGGGGGTTTCTCCATTAGTAGGGGTAACTTTATTAACTTCTATATTACGAGCAGCTAAAAGTGCTTTAACTACGTTTAGTTGACCCAGAGATGATGCAAAGAGCAAGGCAGTTGTTCCAGTCTTGGTAGCAGCATTTACGTCAGCATTCTTAGCTAAAAGTGCGTTAACTATTTCAATGTAACCACGATTTGATGCAATAATCAATGGTGTACATCCATTATCAGTTGCCTTATTAACTTCTATATTATGGACAGCATTGTGGGGAGCTAACAGTTCTTGGACTACAGCAGCATGACCGTTCTGAGCTGCAAGGAACAAAGGAGTTACTCCATCGGTGCGAGCTTTATTAACTTCTATAGTGCGAGCAGCTAAAAGAGCTCGAACTACGTTTAGACGACCATGAAGTGATGCGAATGACAAAGCAGTTATTCCATTATTGGTAGCAGCATTTACGTCAGCATTCTTAGCTAAAAGTGCGTTAACTATTTCAACATGGCCATTTGTAGCTGCGGCAACGAATGGTGTGCATCCATTATTAGTTGCCTTATTAACTTCTATATTACGAGCAGCTAAAAGCGCTTTGACTACGTTTAGTTGACCCAGAGATGATGCGAAGAACAAGGCAGTTCTTCCATTATTGTCAGCAGCATTTACGTCAGCATTCTTAGCTAAAAGTGCGTTAACTATTTCAACATGGCCATTTGTAGCTGCAACAGCCAATGGTGTCCATCCATTATTAGCGGCCTTATTAACTTCTATATTATGGACAGCATTGTGGGGAGCTAACAGTGCTTGGACTACAGCAACATGACCGTTTTGGGCTGCGAAGAACAAGGCAGTTGTTCCACTTTTGGTAGCAGCATTTACGTCAGCATTATTAGCTAAAAGTGCGTTAACTATTTCAACATAACCAAGCGCTGATGCAATAATCAGCGGAGTTGCTCCATCAGTAGTCCGGGCCTTGTTAACTTCTATATTATGGACAGCATTGTGGGGAGCTAATAGTGCTAGAACTACATCGGCATGTCCTTGTTGTGATGCTAAGAACAAGGCAGTTGTTCCACTCTTGGTAGCAGCATTTACGTCAGCATTCTTAGCTAAAAGTGCGTTAACTATTTCAACATGGCCATTATATGATGCAGCAATCAATGGAGTTGATCCACCGGTAGTGCGAGCTTTATTAATCTCTATAGTGCGAGCAACCAAAAGTGCTTGAACTACGTTTAGATGACCATTCTGTGATGCTAAAAATAATGGAGTTGCTCCATCGGTGCTAGCTTTATTAACTTCTATATTGCGTGCGGCTAATAGTGCTTCAACTACGTTTAGATGACCATGAAGTGATGCGAATGACAAGGCAGTTGTTCCATCATTGGTAGCAGCATTTACGTCAGCATTCTTCGCTAAAAGTGCGTTAACTATTTCAACATGGCTTTTTTCAGCAGCAACACTTAAAGGTGTGCAGCCAGTCTCGAATGTAGTCCGATTTGGTTCTGCACCAGCCGTCAAAAGTGCTTGAACTGTGGTAAGGTGGCCCTTCTGAACTGCAAGATACAAGGGTGTAAATCCACGATTGTCGGGCTTATTTACGTTTGCGTTATTTAGTAATAGCAAGTGTACTATGCGTGTATTACCCATGAGAGCAGCTACGTGTAGGGGCGTTGATTCGTCCCCTTCTCTCGGTGCATTTGCATCTGCGCCAGCAACTAGAAGTGCCATGCATGTGGTTAGATTGCCGTCTGCAGCTGCTAAATGTATCGGTGAAGGCTTAGCTGGCTTAATCAAAGCTTCCTGCATTGCTTTAATAGTGATTTGGCTTAGTAATTGAATGAGTAGTACGCTTATTGTAATTTTTTTATACATTTTTGATATCCTTTTTAATAGTGGGGCGATGGCATTAATTGTAAACTTTATTATTATTCTGTCAACATTTAATTCAGCTGGGGGCAGTTGGCGAGTGATCTCTTTAATTTTTATGGAGATAGGTTTACGCTTTGTAAGCGACGACTAGAACGATCATCGTTGTTGGTGCTTTGTCATGTCTTGTAGGTGTCACCTATAAAAGCTTCAATTGAATAGGGAAGCCGTCGGGCCTCCCTCATAAATCACAACCGTTTTTATTGTTCATCATCCCGCTTGGGCCGTTTTCCGTCAGGTTTTTTCAAATTACTTGCTTCTTCATCTCGTTTTTCCCCTATACCGTCCAGAGTCGGAGAATTATCTGGGCTGGGATGCTTTACTTTGAGGATGAGAGCAGCGGCCGCAGCGGGCACAGGCGAATCAGATCCACTTGCAGCTCGTTTAGGCGAATGGGATTTTAAATCGGCATCATCAGCATTTCGAACCTTCTTTTTTAAGAGAGCGTGCTGAGATAGTAATCGTATGATTTGACTATAATCATTGAGTTTGTTTTTAAATGTCTGAAAATGTGGATCTGCTTCTGCTACCGCCTTAAGAAGTGTTTCTAATTGATTGTAAATTTCTGTTGCGCAATCTAGAGGCGTCAAGCTACTGTACAAACAGCTACTGGCATCCTTTGTGACCTGTATGCGTATTTTGTCATTTGATAGGATGACGTTATAACCAAACTGGTAATCTCCGTTAGTAGAGATATCCTGATTAGCCCCCGCCTGCAGGAGTGTTTGTACTGCTTCTAGGTGGCCATTCTGAGTCGCAACTAGCAATGGCGTGCATCCATTGTTATCAGTTTTCTCGATTTCTGCTTTCTGAGATAATAACTCTTTGATTACATCGGCATGTCCAAGAAGTGATGCGGAAAACAAGGGGGTTGCTCCCTTAGTAGGGGTAACTTTATTAACTTCTATATTACGAGCAGCTAAAAGTGCTTTAACTACGTTTAGTTGACCCAGAGATGATGCGAAAAACAAGGCAGTTCCATCATTGGTAGTGGCATTTACGTCTGCATTCTTAGCTAAAAGTGCGTTAACTATTTCAACGTAACCACGATGTGATGCAATAATCAATGGTGTACATCCATTATTAGTTGCCTTATTAACTTCTATATTATGGACAGCATTGTGGGGAGCTAAGAGTTCTTGGACTACAGCAACATGACCGTTTTGAGCTGCAAGGAGCAAAGGAGTTGCTCCATCAGTAGTACGGGCCTTATTAACTTCTATATTATGGACAGCATTGTGGGGAGCTAATAGTTCTTGGACTACAGCAACATGACCGTTTTGAGCTGCGGCAACCAATGCAGTTGCTCCATCAGTAGTACGGGCCTTGTTAACTTCTATATTATGGACAGCATTGTGGGGAGCTAATAGTGCTAGAACTACATCGGCATGTCCATGTTGTGATGCTAAGAGCAGGGCAGTTGTTCCAGTCTTGGTAGCAGCATTTACGTCAGCATTCTTAGCTAAAAGTGCGTTAACTATTTCAACATGGCCATTTTTAGCTGCGGCAGCCAATGGTGTCCATCCATCATTAGTTGCCTTATTAACTTCTATATTATGGACAGCATTGTGGGGAGCTAACAGTTCTTGGACTACAGCAACATGGCCGTTTTGAGCTGCGGCAACCAATGGTGTACATCCATTATTAGCTGCCTTATTAACTTCTATATTATGGACAGCATTGTGGGGAGCTAACAGTTCTTGGACTACAGCAACATGGCCTTTTTCAGCTGCGGCAACCAATGGTGTACATCCATTATTAGTTGCCTTATTAACTTCTATGTTGGGAGCTGCTAAAAGCGCTTTGACTAAGGCTAGGTCGCCCTTCCCGGCTGCGATAAATAGAGCGGTTGCCCCCATGGCAGTAGCAGCTTTATTAACATCTATTGTGGAAGAGGCTAAAAGTGCGTGAACTACATTTAGATGACCCTTGACAGCTGCAATAATCAATGCAGTTGCTCCATCAGTAGTACGGGCCTTGTCAACTTCTATATTATGGACAGCATTGTGGGGAGCTACCAGTTCTTGGACTACAGCAACATGACCGGTTTCAGCTGCAAGGAACAAGGGAGTTGCTCCATCGGTGCGGGCTTTATTAACTTCTATAGTGCGAGTAGCTAAAAGAGCTCGAACTACGTTTAGATGACCATGAAGTGATGCGAATGACAAGGCAGTTGTTCCAGTCTTGGTAGCAGCATTTAGTCAGCATTCTTCGCTAAAAGTGCGTTAACTATTTCAACATTGCCATTTTTAGCTGCGGCAACCAATGGTGTCCATCCATCATTAGTTGCCTTATTAACTTCTATATTATGGACAGCATTGTGGGGAGCTAATAGTGCTAGAACTACATCGGCATGTCCATGTTGTGATGCTAAGAGCAGGGCAGTTGTTCCAGTCTTGGTAGCAGCATTTACGTCAGCATTCTTCGCTAAAAGTGCGTTAACTATTTCAACATGGCCTTGTTCAGCAGCAACACCTAAAGGTGTGCAGCCATTGGATGTAGTCCGATTTGGTTCTGCACCAGCCGCCAAAAGTACTTGAACTGTGATAAGGTGGCCATTATGAGCTGCAGCATACAAGGGTGTAATTCCACGCTTGTCGGACTTATTAACGTTTGCATTATTTGCTAATAGCAAGTGTACTATGGGTGTCTTACCCATGCGAGCAGCTACGTGTAGGGGCGTTGATTCATCCCCTTCTCTCGGTGCATTTGAATCTGCGCCAGTACTTAGAAGTGCCATGCATGTGGCTAGATTGCCGTCTGCAGCTGCTAAATGTATCGGTGAAGTCTTAGCTGGCTTAATCAAAGCTTCCTGCATTGCTTTAATAGTGATTTGGCTTAGTAATTGAATGAGTAGTATGCTTATTGTAATTTTTTTATACATTTTTGATATCCTTTTTAATAGTGGGGCGATGGTATTAATTGTAAACTTTGTTATTATTCTGTCAACATTTAATTCAGCTGGGGCGCTTGGCGAGTGATCTCTTTAATTTTTATGGAGATAGGTTTATGCTTTGTAAGCGACGATTAGAACGATCATCGTTGTTGGTGCTTTGTCATGTCTTGTAGGTGTCCGATAAAAGCTTCAATTGCAGAGGGAAGCCGCTGGGCCTCCCTCATAACTTACAACCGTTTTTATTGTTCATCATCCCGCTTGGGCCGTTTTCCGTCAGGTTTTTTCAAATTACTTGCTTCTTCATCTCGTTTTTCCCCCATGCCGTCCAGAGTCGGAGAATTATCTGGGTCGGGATGCTTTGCTTTGAGGATGAGTGCAGCGGCCGCAGCGGGTAGAGGGGAATCAGATCCACTTGCAGCTCGTTTAGGCGATTGGGATATTAAATCGGCATCATCAGCATTTCGAACCTTCTTTTTTAAGAGAGCGTGCTGAGATAGTAATCGTATGATTTGACTATAATCATTGAGTTTGTTTTTAAATGTCTGAAAATATGGATCTGCTTCTGCTATCGCCTTAAGAAGTGTTTCTAATTGATTGTAAATTTCTGTTGCGCAATCTAGAGGCGTCAAGCTACTGTACAAACGGCTACTGGCATCGTTTGTGACCTTTATGCGTATTTTTTTAGCATTTGCTAGGATGACGTTATAACCAAACTGGTAATCTCCGTTAGTAGAGATATCCTGATTAGCCCCCGCCTGCAGGAGTGTTTGTACTGCTTCTAGGTGGCCATTCTCAGTTGCAACTAGCAATGGCGTGCATCCATTGTTATCAGTTTTATCGATTTTTGCTTTCTGAGATAATAACTCTTTGATTACATCGGTATGTCCAAGAAGTGATGCAATAATCAATGGTGTACATCCATTATTAGTTGCCTTATTAACTTCTATATTATGGAAAGCATTGCGGGGAGCTAACAGTTCTTGGACTACAGCAACGTGACCGTTTTGAGCTGCAAGGAACAAGGGAGTTGCTCCACCAGAACGGGCCTTGTTAACGTCTATATCGGGAGCTGATAAAAGCGCTTTGAGTAGCTCTAGGTCGCCCTTCTCGGCTGCGATAAGCAAAGCGGTTGCCCCCATGGCAGTAGCAGCTTTATTAACGTCTATAGTGGGAGAAGCTAATAGTGCGTGAACTACATTTAGATGACCCCCGACAGCTGCACTAATCAGCGGAGTTTGCCCGTCAGTGGTACGGGCGTTGTTAACTTCTATATTGCGTGCAGCTAATAGTGCTAGAACTATATCGGCATGTCCATGTTGTGATGCTAAGAGCAAGGCAGTTGTTCCACTCTTGGTAGCAGCTTTTACGTCAGCATTCTTAGCTAAAAGTGCGTTAACTATTTCAACATGGCCATTTTTAGCTGCGCCAGCCAATGGTGTCCATCCATCATTAGTTGCCTTATTAACTTCTATATTATGGACAGCATTGTGGGGAGCTAACAGTTCATGGACTACAGCAACATGACCGGTTTGAGCTGCTGCAGCCAATGGTGTCCATCCATTAATAGAGGCCTTATTAACTTCTATATTATGGACAGCATTGCGGGGAGCTAACAGTTCATGGACTACAGCAACATGATTTTGAGCTGCAAGGAGCAAAGGAGTTGCTCCATCAGTACGGGCCTTGCTAACGTCGATCCCGGGCGCAGCTAAAAGTTCATGGACTACTGCTAGATGACCCATTGCGGCTGCTGCCAGTAAGGGAGTTGCTCCATCAGTAGTAAGGGCCTTATTAACTTCTATATTATGGACGGCTAACAGTTCTTGGACTACAGCAACATGACCGTTTTGAGCTGCGAAGAACAAGGCAGTTATTCCATCATTAGTAGCAGCATTTACGTCAGCATTCTTCGCTAAAAGTGCGTTAACTATTTCAACATGGCCTTCAGCAGCAGCAACACTTAAAGGTGTGCAGTCAGTCTCGAATGTAGTCAGATTTGGTTCTGCACCAGCCGCCAAAAGTGCTTGAACTGTGGCAAGGTGGCCCTCCTGAACTGCAAGATACAAGGGTGTAATTCCATGATTGTCGGGCTTATTTACGTTTGCGTTATTTAGTAATACTGTTGATTCGTCCTCTTCTCTCGGTGCATTTGCATCTGCGCCAGCACTTAGAAGTGTCATACATGTGTCTAGATTGCCGTCTGCGGCTGCTAAATGTATCGGTGAAGGCTTAGCTGGCAAAATCAAAGCTGCCTGCATTGCTTTAATAGTGATTTGGCACAGTAATTGAATGAGTAGTACGCTTATTGTAATTTTTTTATACATTTTTGATATCCTTTTTCATAGAGGGTGATGGTATTAATTGTAAACTTTATTATTATTCTGTCAACATTTAATTCAGTTTAGAGGGCGGTTGCTGAGAGCGAGTACTGTAGTATTGCAGTGTTCGGCTTGCTCCTTATAGGTGTTGGGATGTTAGCAGTACTGAGAGATTCCGGCATTACTTTTTCTAAGAACTCTTTATGCCTTTGAATGTGGCTAGACCTTGTCATTAACTTGACTAAGCGATTATATACAAAAGGAGATGTTTTAACCTCAACAACAGCTAGTGGCCAATTCGATTCAACTTTAAATCATTGACTTCTAAAAAATGTTAAATTTGGAATGCTATACCTATTAAGTTATATTACCTAAGGAGTGTGCTTGTGGTTAGGAAAAATAATTGGATTGTTGGTGCGGGGGTCTAACCTTAAGAATATTTTATAAATATACCGAGAGCCATTAACAGTTATAAAGGGGCATCTGGATCGGGTAAAGGCGCATTAGCGCTTGATATATTATAGAGGGGTAAACGCCGTTATTAAGGAGGCTCAGAAGAGCTTCTATTAATTGTTGCGATAAGATCGATTTCTAGCAAACTGCTATTCTGATTTTCTTTCGCGGTACTTCGGTACTTTTGCAAACCCAGCGGCCTTACAATGAAATGGTGTAGTAGTAATCGCAAAGAATAATCATATCATCTATTAGGAGCAGCTAGAAGAGCTTGAACGATGTGTATAGAGCCATTTTGGACTGCAAATAACAGGGGAGTTGCTCCATCTGCTGTGCGAGCTTTATTAACATCTATTTGAGGGGCAGCTAACAGTGCTCGAACTATGTTTATATGGTTATCCTGTACTGCGCGTAGTAAGGGAGTTGCTCCCTCCATAGCGGTATTCACATCTATTTTAGGAGCGGCTAAAAGTGCTAGAACTGTGTGTATAGAGTCATTTTGAACTGCAAATAACAAGGGAGTTGCCCCATCAGTTGTGCGGGCTTTATTAACATCTATTTGAGGAGCAGTTAAAAGTGCTTGGACTACCTTTATGTGTCCATTCTGGGCTGCGAGTAACAGGGGAGTTGCTCCATCAGTTGTGCGGGCTTTATTAACATCTATTTGAGGAGCAGTTAGAAGAGCTTGAACTACCTTTATATGGCCATTCTGGGATGCAAGTAATAAGGGAGTCGATCCATCGTTAGTGAGAGCTTTATTACTATCTATATTAGGAGCAGCTAGAAGAGCTTGGACTGTCTTTATATAGCCATTCTGAGATGCAAGTGACAAGGGTGTAGCCCCATTTGTAGTAGCTTTATTAACTTCTATATCAGGGGTGTTTAATAGTTCTCGAACTATGGCAATATGACCTTTTTCGGAAGCGAATAACAGGGGGGTTGCTCCATCAGCTGTGCGGGCTTTATTAACATCTATTTGAGGAGCAGCTAGAAGAGCTTGAACTACCTTTATATGGCCATTATGGGATGCAAGTAATAAAGGAGTTGACCCATCAATAGCAGCTCTATTAGCTTCTATATCAGGAGTGTTTAATAGTTCTCGAACTATGGCACTATGACCTAGTTCGGCTGCAATTAACAAGGGTGTTCCTCCCTTAGTAGTGCTAGCTTTATTAATTTCTATTTGAGGAGCAGCTAGAAGAGCTTGAACTACGTTTAGATGGCCATTCTGGGATGCAAGTAATAAGGGAGTCGATTCATCGTTAGTGAGAGCTTTATTAACATCTATTTGAGGAGCAGCTAGAAGAGCTTGAACTACATTTAGATGGCCGTTCTGGGATGCGAGGAGTAGTGGAGTTGCTCCATCAGTAGTGGTAGCTTTATTCACATCTATTTTGGGAGCAGCCAAAAGTGCTTGAACTACGGCAATATGACCTTTTTCGGATGCAAATATCAGGGGAGTTGATCCATCATCAGTGCTAGCTTTATTAACTTCTATTTTGGGAGCGGCCAATAGTGCTTGAACTATGGCAATATGACCCCCCTCGGATGCAAAATGCAAGGGAGTTGCTCCATTAGTAGTAAGGGTCCCATTAACTTCTATATTAGGAGCGTTTAATAGTGCTTGAACTAAGGCAGTATGACCTTTTCCTGATGCACTATGCAAGGGAGTTGCTCCATCAGTAGTGCGAGCTTGATTAACATCTATACCAGAAGCGTTTAATAACGCCTGAGCTAGTTTTAAATGGCCTTTGTAGGCTGCAATATGCAAAGGACTTGTTTCGTCAGTCGCAGCTTTATTAACTTGTATTTGAGGAGCGGCAAGCAGTGCTTGAACTACGTTTAGATGGCCATTCTGGACTGAAATAAGCAAGGGAGTTGCTCCATCAGTGGCAGCTTTATTAACTTCTACTTTAGGTGCTGCTAAAAGTATAGGTGGTCAATTAACTTTAACGGTCGCGGTCAATTAAGTTTAGCGCTTTTATGAAGAATCAGAGTTCATCAATTGCTCCTGGTTATTTTAATATGTTTTCAGTCATAATACTATTAATTTCACTAAGTCTTTTTCTTTTAGCCTTAATCAGCGTAGCTTATGGCTTCACCTTACTTATCTTTGCTGCGCTTCTGAAGCTCGGTTCATTTATATTTATAATTGATGCATGATGTACAAGTCTGTCTATAGCAGCAACTGCCATTGTACTGTCGGGAAAGATCGTATCCCAAGTTCCAAAGGCTTGGTTCGATGTTATGAGAATGCTCTTCGACTCATATCGATCTCCAATTAGTTCAAACAAGACACTTGTTTCTGCTTCATTTTTCTTCACATAGCCAAAGTCATCAAGAATGATCAGATCAAACTTTTCTAGCTTTTCTAAAGCGTCCGAGAGCTTGTTTTCAAGGTACGCCAATTGCAGCTTTTGAACAAGAGCTGTAGTTCGAATAAAGAAGACACGTTTGCCAAGCTCAATAAGCCTTCTGCCAATTGCTGCTGCTAGATGAGTCTTGCCAGTTCCGCTTGGTCCAAAGAGCATGAGATTGCGAGCTTGGGTAACCCATTGAGTGTCTTCTGCAAAAGAGCTTATCTGAGCGCCAGTTATTGAGGTAAGATTTGCAAAGCTGAAGGTATCAAGAGTCTTGTTTAGTGGCATCTTCGCCTCGACTAGATGTCTTTCTATTCGCTTTGAATCTCGTGTTGCGAGCTCCATGTCGCAGAGCGTGCCTAAGTATTGAGGGTAACCCCAACGTTCTTTCACAGCTTGTTTTGAGACATCTTGCCAACAGGAGTTCATAGTGTTTAAGCGCAGTTTTTTTAGTAATAGTGGAACAGTTTCTTTGGTAATCATTCTTGTCCTTTAAAGCCAGGAATTAGCTCATTGAATCGATTAATGTGAATTTCAGGAATAACGATATCAGGTACTTTTGTTGCTTGAGATTTGAACATGCTTTGCAGGCTGCTCAGTTTAAGTTCTGTCCCATGTTTTATGCGATCAAGAATCTCAATCGAAAGCTCCTCTTGGCAATTTTGAATATAGGCTAGATGCAGTATCCCAACGATGAATCGCGCAGCTTCTCGCAGATTCATCGTACTTTTAATATGCTCCCAAATCTTCTTATAGCTCTCTGTAGGCAAAAGATAGTCGCGATATGCGTATCCAGGGAATGCTCCTGGTTTTTTTGCTAGCCACTCAATAACATGTCTATAATCTATATTGTGAGCCCGCTTCCCTTTTTGAGGAATAGGCATACGCGTCAGAGTAATAACATGTGTAGCGCCAAGGTAGCATTCAAGCTTATCATCATACAGCTTGATATGGAGCACCTTACCAATCAGCTTGTTAGGAACAGAATAAATCACTCTCCTAACAACAATCACACTTGACGATGCTACTACCGCAGTGACATCATCATACTCAATTGCTCGACCTTCAGGCAAAGGTCTCAAATGAGCTCGTTCAATAGCAATTTTGCTTGCATTCTTAAGATTGAGCTTTGCTGCCACACCTTTAACAAATGCCCGGTACTGCTCATATGAATCAAAGTTAATACTATCTCTTTTTATGAGCTCACTCTTTAACCGGTCTTTAAAGTGTCTATGAGATGACTCAATAGCTCCATTTTCATGACCTTTTCCTACATTATTACGTGTTGGCCTTACGCTATAATGGGCATAAAGTGCATTCATTCTTAGTGTAAGATCCTCTTGTGCACCATCCACCCGATTTTTAAACACCAATGAAAGATTGTCAGTCCTATGCTCTTCCGGAACTCCCCCAAGATCATGCCAGGCATCCTGAAGCCCTTTAGACATAACCACAAACCGTTCTCCTGTACCCCTAGAAACATCTACAAAGCGATACCCAGAAAACTGCAATCTATAATGAAAGATCTTATGTTCAAAAGGTTCACCAGCTATAGTCACTTTCATTTTTCGATCTTTAAACTTAATCAAGGTGAAATCAGATATTCCAGATTTGCCTGGCTGAGGTTTGGTTTGAGGAAACATTATCTCTTTGCCTTTTCCTTCGAGTAGTTTGTACTTTGCAATCCTTCGCCGGAATGTACGCATCTGTACCTCATTAAATTCGCCCGGATATTCCTCCTGCAGCATCTCAAAAATATGTGAGGCTATGGTGATTCCTCTTTCAAGAAGAGGTATCACAAAAGATTGCATAACCGTTTCAAATCTATCTTCTCGCGTCGGCTTTCCTTCACGTTGCTTTCTCTTTTTGTTTCTCCTTGCATGTGCAATATTACGACCACTGCTTTCCGCGATCCCAGCTTTCAGTGCTGCCATTCTTTTAGGCATACCGTTTTCAATATTTTCCATATAGTCATTTACCTGTTTGTCAGTTATTCTTTTTCCTGGCATGAGTTTCCCTTGGATTTTGTAGTTGAGTTACAAACTTCGTTGGCTTGCTCATGCCATCATACTTTTTAATTTAAAAGCGCTAAAGATAATTGACCATCACCGTTAAAGATAATTGACCGTTTATATGCTAAAAGTGCTTGAACTACGGCAATATGACCTTTTTCGGATGCAAGTAGTAGGGCAGTCGCCCCATTACAAGTGGTAGTTTTATTAACTTCTATATTTGGTGCTGCTAAAAGTGCTTGAACGACTTTTATATGGCCGTTCTGAGATGCAAATAATAAGGGGCTTACTTCATCAGTGGCAGCTCTATTAACTTCTATAGTTGGTGACGCCAAAAGTGCTTGAACTACGTTTATATGGCCATTCTGAGATGCAAATAACAAGGGGGTTGATCCATCAGTGGCAGCTTTATTAACTTCTATTTTAGGTGAGGCTAAAAGTGCTTGAACTATGTGTATAGAGCCATTTTGGACTGCAAATAGCAAGGGAGTTGCTCCATCAGTTGTGCGGGCTTTATTAACATCTATTTTAGGAGCAGTTAAAAGTGCTTGAACTACGTTTAGATGATCATTCTGAGCTGCAATAGACAGGGGAGTTGCCCCATTAGTAGTAGCTTTATTAACTTCTATTTTGGGCGCCGCTAAAAGTGCTTGCACTACGTTTATATGGCCATTTCGAGATGCAAGTAACAAGGGGGTTGCTCCATCGGCAGTGGGAGCATTATTAACTTCTATATTTGGAGCGGATAAAAGTATTTTAACTACTTCTATATGGCCATTCTGAGATGCAAATAACAAGGGGGTTGCTCCATCAGTGGCAGCTTTATTAACTTCTATTTTAGGTGAGGCTAAAAGTGCTTGAACTATTTTTATATGGCCATTCTGAGATGCAAGTAACAAGGGGGTTGCTCCATCAATGGCAGCTTTATTAACTTCTATTTTAGGTGAGGCTAAAAGTGCTTGAACTACGTTTAGATGATCATTCTGAGCTGCAATAGACAGGGGAGTTGCCCCATTAATAGTAGCTTTATTAACTTCTATTTTGGGAGCCGCTAAAAGTGCTTGCACTACGTTTATATGGCCATCTCGAGATGCAAGTAACAAGGGGGTTGCTCCATCGGTAGTGCGAGCTTTATTAACTTCTATTTTAGGTGAGGCTAAAAGTGCTTGAACTATTTTTATATGGCCATTCTGAGATGCAAGTAACAAGGGGGTTGCTCCATCAATGGCAGCTTTATTAACTTCAATATTTGGTACAGCTAAAAGTGTTTGAACTACCTTTAGATGACCATTCTGAGATGCGAGTAGCAAGGGAGTTTGCCCGTCTGGCCCCGGGGCGTTTACACTCGCTCCAGCGCTTAGAAGTATTTTACAGCTGGCTACATCACCTGTCTCGGCCGCTTGGTGTATGGGCAAAAAAGAATTTGAAATTATATCGATTGAGCTGAGCGATGAAAGGAGTATTGCGCATATTAAAATTTTTTTACACATTCAGGATTATCCTCGTAATTTGATTGTGACGCTATTAACTGTAAACTTTATTATTCTTCTGTCAATATTTAATTCGTCTATGGCAGATGCTGTTGAAAGTGGACTATGTAGCAGTGCTTGCAGCGTTTACTTTGTGAAAACTCTTTATGAATGATAGTGAGCGGGTCGCATAACTTTTTCCTCAGATCTGTTTGTGCCTTTGAAATGTAAGTAACCATTGTCACAGACAAGACTAAGCGCTTGTATTGCAACAGGAGATGCCTAGGGCGAGCCCTCAAGAACAGCTATTGGCAAATTCAATTCAGTTATAAATTATTTCCTTCTAAAAAATTTTAAATTTGGTATGCTATACCTATTAAGTTATATTACCTAAGGAGTGTGCTTGTGGTTAAGAAAAATAATTGGATTAGGGTTGTTGGTGCTCGGGAGCACAATCTTAAGAATATTTCTATAGATATACCGAAAGATGCATTAACAGTTATTACCGGTCCGTCTGGATCAGGTAAAAGCTCATTAGCGCTTGATATATTGTATACAGAGGGGAAACGACGGTATATTGAGTCTCTTTCATCTTATGCACGACAATTTTTGGGATTGCCTAAAAAGCCGGATGTTGATCGTATAGATGGACTGTGCCCAGCTATTGCTATTGATCAAAAGACAGTAGGTCATAATCCAAGATCTACGGTAGGGACTATTACCGAGATTTATGATTATCTGAGGGTGCTCTACGCGCGTTTAGGAACATTAGAATGTCCTGATTGTCATATACCTGTTACTGCTGAACAGCCCGATAAGATTGCTACTTTGTTACAAACTCAGTTTCTGGGAAATACGATTACTATCGCAGCGCCTATTGCTTTACACAAGAAGGGTGAGTTTGTTCATGAGCTTGAGAAGTTGTTTAAAGAGGGATATTACCGCTTTATCATAGATGGCAAACGATACACGTTCAAAAAAAGTGAAGATATTCTTCTTCTTAAGTTAAAGAAAACAGAACGCCATTCAATCGATGTCTTATTAGATGCGTGTGAAGTAGCTCCTGATGAATCGGCCCGGTTGCAGGATGCAGTTGAGCGTGCATTTGTTATAGCCAATGGTGTGTGTAAGGTTATAGCGGGTGACGCTGAGCATTTGTATGCAGCGGCTCGTATGTGCCTGAAATGTGCCTATTCATTTCCTGAAATCGAACCTCGGCTCTTTTCATTTAATAATCCTTTGGGAGCATGCAAGCGATGCCACGGATTAGGAGTATTATATGAAAATTATCAAGTTCGGCCAGATGATACCTATGAGACGGTTCAAGAAATTGTTTGTACTGCATGTGAAGGCAAGCGACTCAATAAGGCAGCTTTGGCGGTGACCATACATCGTAAAACGATCTATGATGTATGTCAGTTATCGATTAAGCAGGTATTAGAGTTCTTCAGGAATTTGAAATTAGATGAAGAACAGACTGTTATGGTCGACCGACTAGTACAAGAAATAACCTCTCGTTTAACCTTTCTCTGTGATGTTGGTCTTGAATATCTTTCTTTAAATCGTACGGCCCGGACTCTTTCGGGAGGAGAAGGCCAACGTATCCGTTTAGCGACTCAGATCGGTTCAGCTCTCAGTGGGGTACTCTATATTTTAGATGAGCCAAGTATTGGGTTGCATCAACGAGATAATGATCGTCTTATAAAGACATTACATAAATTGCGAGATTTAGGTAATACGGTTGTTGTGGTAGAGCATGATACCGATACGATGATGAGCTCGGACTATATTATAGATATGGGGCCAGCTGCCGGTATACATGGGGGCTCGATTGTTGCCCAAGGTAAGCCTGATGAAATTGCTGCAAATGAGCTCTCCTTAACGGGTGCCTATTTGAGTGGGCGGCGTAGTATTAAACAGCCATTGAAAGTTCGCAAGCCGCAAGGGTTTATAACGTTGCGAAATATCAATTCACATAATCTTAAGAATTTAACGGTGAAGTTTCCTTTGAAAGTTCTCTGTGGAATATCGGGAGTTTCCGGATCGGGTAAAAGTACCCTTATTATGGAAGAACTTGTTCCTGCAATCAGCTCATGCTTAAAAAAAGTACCCGGTATAGTCCCGGGTTGGATGAAAGAGATGTTTGCTGGGCGAGAGAAAATTGAAGGTATAGAAGCGATAGAAAATCTCGTCGTTATTGATCAGTCACCTATTGGGCGGAGCTCACGATCTACTCCTGCAACGTATTTAGGACTCTTTGATGAGATACGAGCTATTTTTGCTTCATTGCCTGAAAGTATGATTCGCGGATATAAGGTAGGGCGGTTTAGCTTTAATGTGGCTGAAGGTCGGTGCTCACAATGTGCTGGAGAGGGTACGGTTACGGTATCTATGCATTTCCTCGCCGATGTGACGATGATCTGTGCAGTCTGTAAGGGAACGCGATATAATGCCCAAACGCGTGAAGTCACTTTCAAAGGGAAGAATATTGCCGATGTCCTTGCAATGACTGCGGGGGAGGCTGTTGAGTTCTTTGCAGCTCATAAGCTGCTCCATAAAAAATTAAAACTGCTCTGCGAAGTAGGGCTTGATTATGTGAAGTTAGGCCAGTCTTCAACAACACTCTCTGGAGGAGAAGCACAACGTATTAAATTAGCAAGTGAACTTGCAAAGCGGGGAGTGAATACCCTCTATATACTTGATGAGCCGACGACCGGTCTTCATGCGAGTGATATTGAGAAGCTTCTGAAGGTACTTCAAAATTTAATTGATAAAGGGAATTCTCTCATTGTTATTGAGCATAATCTTGATGTCCTGAAAACAGCAGATTATATAATCGACCTTGGTCCCGAAGGGGGCGAAGCAGGCGGAACTATTGTTGTCCAGGGGACACCTCAAGAAGTAGCCCAGCATGCAGGAAGTTATACCGGCACGTATTTGAAGAAGGTACTTGAGCACTTCTCATAAGCCACCTTGAAGAGGAAGGATAGCCTCTTTTGCGGGAACCATTTGTCATTAGAGTCTGTTTAAATTATGCTTATAGTATAAACTAGTAGTAAAAGTTTGAGGTGGACCATGAACAGAATGCATATACTTCTTATGTTTGTTATGATGAGTTTGAGCGTGCAGATTTGTGCGAGTGAGAGTTCTCAGCTTAGTGAATTGACTGATCGGTTGCTGAGTGCATCAGAGAGTGATAAGACAAGAAATGAAAAATTAGAGAAGCGTCTTCTTCGTGAACTGGAGAATGGTTTTTTGAGAGGAATATCTCGAAATGTTGCCAACTCAACCGATTCAGTGTTAGCTCTTCCCTTCAAGTTTATTGCTCGTCTCTATAATCTCTCAACGCTGTATCTCTTTAGGTTTACCTTTGGATCCAATGGTCTTACCTGGAATACTGTTGCTCACATAAATAACCGGATTTATTCTCTGTGCCAACCATTAACGCAGGCAAATTTCCTTACTATGGATAAGAAACGTAGGTCACATCTCATTAGCCAAGAGGAGGATGGTACTGAAGAATCAGTTGATCCCGCTTGGCAAAAAGTTCAAGACGATCTTTTGGCGGAGCTCAGACATACGATTGCCACGCTGCAAACAGCAGTGAACTGTTATGATGCTGAGAATCCTCAGGCAGGATTTTTGGCGTCATGTGTCCTTGCTCTTTCGCCTCACGATACGACTGAAGTAAGTTTTTATCTCAAGAGAGCGGTTTGGTATATTAAGAGCCTCATGGAACTTATTGCATCATTTCATTCTTTTGAAGAAGCTCAGCAGCAGCATGAGCAAACCAAGCGTAGGCTCAGCTTTGTCTGTACTACTCTTGAGTGTATAGCGCAGTGTATAGATCCTGAAGGAGCTATCAATCGCACAGGGCGTATAACATTTTCTAAAATAGGTGGCTCAAACTCGAATCAGAATTCTAGTTTGCTAGACTTAAATACATTTTAATATGGAGAATTTATTATGAATACTATCTTTAAAGCAGCTCTATTGCTTTCAGTCAGTTGGAATCTCATCCACGCAAATCCTGATGTCACAGATCTGCTTATAGAAGCACCATCCGCCCAGAACGTTGAGCAGGCAAAGGCTCAGTTCATTGAGTGTCAAAGCCAGCGTGATAATGCACAATTTGCAACAGGAGGTGCCTTCTTGCTTGCTGGCGGACTCTATCTGGCGTACCGGAATTTAAAGAAGCCGCTGGGAGCAGAGGATATGGACGCGGTGAATAAAACGTATAATTTGGCAAATCGTGTGCTGGCACTCGAAGCTGCGCTCAAGACAAATGAAGAGAAGGCTATAGCAGATGCAGGATGGGGCAGCTGGCTTGCGAGTAATGCTAAATGGGCTGGCGGTTGTGTTCTAGGTTTTGGTTTTATGATTGGAAAGCATCTTATTACCCTCAAGCTTCTTGCTGATGGTTCACGATTTCTGCATTCGATGTTCCCCCAGGTAGGAAAGTTGACACATTATCTCTTTGCATCCCATACTATTGTTTGGTGCATGGAGACTCATACAAGTTTCTATGGTGCTCTTGGCCAGCTTATGAATTCGACGAGGCAGATCGCAGATGAACCTGCTCAGATGCTCACTTCAAAAGCGAATGTATCGGTAGCCTTGAAATTCTTTATTCGTGAAACTGAAATCATCATGGGCTACATGAGGGCTGTTGCGGATCAGATTGATTCGGAAGATCCTCATGCAAAAGTACTTGCGGATCACATACATTCGACTACTCTCATGAGTTTAGAACGGCTCGTTTTAAAAGCGAATGAGTTCCTTACAGCTGAAGATAATCTGCCTCGTATGAAAACAGCGTTGACAAAAGAGTTTAAGGATGGTGCGTATACTATTATTTCTCAGTTCGAACGCTTCCAAGACGTGCAAGTGAGCGCAGGTTATGATGATACACGAGAATCAAAAACCTTTACGAATCTTAAGGTCTATGTTAATCCTGAAGAACAACTATTATTGCGCGCTGCAGGCGAATCTGATGAGTTGTTGCAGTTGGCAAGGCAATTGTTAAACCACGTATTATGATAAAATTCGTTTCACTAGTTTTTTTCGTCAGCCTACCATGGGGGTGGGCTGACGCTTCAAGTGAGCTTGATACATTTCGTCGGGCACTTAAGGAGTATAGGCCTGGTGCTTCGTGGATATGTACAGAGCTTATGCACCTACCAGCTGATGAGGCAGTTACTGCATTTGAGGAGGTCGTTTCATTGCTCATTCATAGTCAGACAAGATGGGCTTATTTTTGTGATAGTGAGGAGCAGTATCTGCAGGATGACTACTCATTTCGCTGTCTGGCAGAATGTCTTTATTATGACCGATGGTTACAAGCTACTTTTGTAGACGACGGCACTTATCTGACTGCTCGTGAGAGCAGTGATGTGCAGCCCCTCCTTCAGCTGAAAGGCCGGGCACAAGAGATATACTGTGCATTTTATGCTTTCCTGCTCGATTGCTGTTCAGACTATTTTATGCGACTGCTCTGTGCTGCCTATGCTGTTCGGGGTACAGATGAATGTAAGTCGTTTTCTCGAACCGCCCAGACCGTTCTTGCTAAGATGAAGCGGTCGATCATCCATCTGAAAAAAAGCGATTTATATGCACATTATCATGCTATGCTTTTAAAGTATCAGGAGGTGTTACATGTGCTTTCTCAAGACGATACGTGCGCTGGGGGGTAAGTGCCTCTTTCTAAGTGTTGTGGGCATATTCTGCAGTCAGGCTCAGACCTATCATGAAAGCTTTATCTCGAGCTATGACCTTTCTGGCCGCTATAGTCACGAATATCATCCATTTATTTTACGCAAGACGCGAGAGAGTTTTACCCAGCTTGAGCGTGCCTTACAAGATTCGTTTACCGTAGATGGACGAATTCTCATTTTTGGCTATCAAGAAGAGGCTGTGCCTCCCTATCAAACTCAGTGGCAACGGATACATATTCGAGATGAAGTTGCCGTACAGTCTGATCGCGGTATAACCCCTCCGGCTAAGAATATTTTTGGATTTATGACGGGATTTGTGTTACATGATACTCAGTGGCTCGCTCGTGCGTGGAATCGAGATCCTTTTATTATCTGTTGTTCTGCTCATCCGATTTCGCTGTTTGATTCCAATGCAGTCCTTTTTCAAAAGCACGCTTTTGGAACAGAATATCCACTTTTGCTCTCAACGCGTGACTCGATAGAGCATGCTGTCTATAACCAGGAGCCGAATAAGATCCTTGAAGCACTCGATCGGTTATGGAGTGCTCTCTATGAGCGAGCTGCAACAACCGGCTCTCAGGAGGCAGTGAGTGCCCAAGATAGTCTTTTTTCACTTTCCTATGTACGCGCTTTGCTTGCAGGAACCGTTCCTGTGCACCGCGTCTTTGTAGGTCCAGATATTACCTATCCCATCGAAGTTTCACCCGCGCAAAAGGCACAAGCTACTGAGCATGCACAGGCCTTTGTGCCTCTTATACAGAAGGAATTGATAGCAAGACAGAACAAAACTACTGCCTACGTATTTTGTAGCTTTGTTGATGGGGTAGGAAAGAGTACGCTCCTGAACAATATAAAAAACTATCAACTCTGGGGCTCTCATCTCGATTCCTATCATCGATGTGATAACTCTTCTTCCCAACATGCATCAATTTACAAGCTCAAAGAGAAGGTGTTTTTGGTTGATCTTCCAGCACAAATAAGTCATTATACGAGTAAGCCTGATGGCTCGGTATTTGTCGCTCTTGAAACGGTTCGAGAGCTCATGCCTCTCCAGCAAAAGCTGAGACAGTATGTGACTGAACATTCGCAGGTTCTCCTTGAGAAGTTTGCCGAACTTCATGCGCAGGCTGTTAAGCAGGAGAAGGCGCTCTATCAAGACTCTGATCCGCTTAAACAGTATGCACGCAATGTCGTAACAGTGGGCATCGATCCCGTATGGATACCGTTTACCTATGCAGATCACTGCTATCTCTTTAAGAAAGATGAGCCTCAGAGATTGAGGGTATTAGTTCCTTTTGAACAGGTTCATTCATTTGGGCTGAAGGTGGTAGAGCCAGAGACGATGCTTTTTCACAAAGGCCTCTCAACAGCACTGCCATACGATGCTTTTGTGCAGGATCTTGTTGGTCAATTGAAAGCTCACCAGATTGAGCATGTGGTCTTTGTCGATTTTTTGAGCATGTATCCACGTACCTCGAGAGAAACAATTCGTTTAAACTTTGTCATACAATATCTGAAAAAGCTTTTTGGTTCCGAGTATAGTTTGAACGACAGCCTCTATCAGCATTCAGTCTATCGTGAGCAGGAGTTATGTGCCCTCCTTGTAAATCGCTTGCCACAGGTTGAGCACATGATAACCCTTGAAACAGCACTGCGTTGGGCACTCTATACCCTTGTTACCGATTCGCCTGCAGGTTCCTTATCAGGTGCCTCTCTTGAGCAGCAGCTTCGCACGCGGACAAATGCACTTGCCAAGGAGTATGCTCCTGAACTTGCTCAGGAAGTTCATACTCGGTTAGTTCCCGAACGGGCAGTTTACCATGAAAAGTATTCGCTTGATCGTATTTATGAGACCATTGTGCGGTTTTCACCTGAGTCCATCCGTGCTTTTAGTGAACTCTTTAATTCTCTCGCTCAATCTGTTCCCTGTTATAAAAAGCTCTGGAAAGATATGGAGCGTACCACACATCGATGCAGTATACCATCTGCTTGCCGTGATGAAGAATCCTTGAAAACCTGGGTTCGGTTAGTGCGTGCTCACTGGTATCTGCTTCTTTCCTCACTGCTAGTTCCTACCTACCGGTGTGCGCCCCTCGTGGTGCATGATACAGAGGGGAGGCTCACTGCCAGTGTCAAGGTGCTTGATCAGATTGAGCATGAATTGCCTTCCTCCTATGCAACGACCTTTAATCTTAAAACAGGAAAACAGTTTTCAAAGTGGGGTAAGATGGATGATGAACCCTATCTTCTCTCCGCTGTTCCCTCAGGGACCTTCTTTGGGATATATGCCTTTGGTTATGATCCCTTTAAAACGCCTAAGAACACTCTCACAACTCTGGTAGATGATTATAGGTTACATGCTACTCGCCAGGGTACCCTGAATAAGGGTATGTCTACCTCGGAGCTCTATCAGCGCATTCTAGACAGAGGGCTTTTAGCCTCAATTGAAAAAGAGGTAAATCGTGATACTGAACCGCTCAAAGCTTCACAAAAGTCTTTAGTGCAGCTCTGGGTTCGTATGACGGCGACACTCGAAATGATTCTGAAAGATACTGCAGGGCATATACTGGTGAGAAAAGGAAACAAGGGAGATTTCACGGCAGCTCTCCTGTTACTTGAAAAGGTGACACTGCCCCTCTATTATAAGATACACTGCAAAGAACCGCTGTTTGCAGACTATGAAGCTGTTGAACCGGTACTTCCGTGGGAAGTGATCACTCGTTGATGGTTTGGTGTCTTATAAAATTATGAAAGGAGGGCCTGAGAAGGCCTTCGAGTTTTTTGAAATCAGGGTAAGCGATGTTTTCCCCCAGAATCTTTTTACGTCATTAATCAACGATATCTTCTGAGGGCGTATAAGGACGAATGTCTGCCTCTGGCTCATCCTGCGCCGGAGATTTGTGGTGGGAGGTGCCTCTGAAACTTTGATGTGCTTGCGCGCTAAAGAGGGCGGGAAATAGTCATCACCGCGGCTGTTTTCGCCTGTCTTTCGATGAAATATGCAGCCTTGGTCATTTTAAATAGGCATTAAGTGATAACGGAGGTCCTTCGAAACTGTGATCCTTGAAACGGAACTGAGCGTTTCAATTGGGTCTACATTCTTCTCTCCCAATTTGTGGCAAATGAGATACACTAGAGAGAGGTAAAAAATAATCGAGGTGCTTATATGGCTACTGACAAAGGGTTGACGCCCTTGATGCGGCAATATTTTGAGATTAAGGCAAACTATCCTAATACGATCTTGCTCTTTCAGGTGGGGGACTTCTACGAAATTTTCTTTGAAGATGCTAAGCAGGCTGCGGCAGTCTTGGGTATTGCACTAACCTCCCGAGGAGTCTTTCAAGGAGAACCTATCCCTCTCTGCGGAGTTCCTTTACATGTGCTTGATCACTATATGAGCAAGCTGGTGCGGGGAGGCTTTAAAATCGTGGTGGTTGATCAGCTCGAGCTGCCAACTCCTGGTAAAGTAGTAAAGCGGGGTGTGACGCAGGTCCTAACGCCTGGTACTCTTACCGATATGAACTTATTAGATCCAAAATCTGCTTCCTACCTCTGTGTCTTGTTTCCTCATGAGACTACTGTGTCATTACTTTTTGTTGAACTTTTGACCGGTCAAATTGCTGCTACGCACATTGATACTCAGCCGTCAGCTCTTGAGTCGGAATTGCAACGCTGTATGCCAGATGAGATTCTCATTCCAGATACCAAACGGGGATTAAGCTTTGCACCACAATTACAAAAACAGGGGTATGCAGTATCCACTGATAAATGGCTGGGGGTGGGTGATGATGCGGCCCTTTGGTATAAACAGTTTGGTGTAGAGCAGTACAATGAAGCGCTTACGTTACTGTTTACCTATCTTCAAAGAACTAATGAGCAGGGATTGAATCAGCTTAAACAGCTTGTTCAGTATAAGACTGATGACTACCTTATGCTTGATGCAGCAACGCAGCGTAATTTGGAATTGGTGAAAAATAGTCATGATGGATCTACTACTCATACTCTCTTTAGTGTAATTGATAGAGCAGTAACTGCCATGGGTTCTCGGATGGTCAAAAAGTGGCTTCTCAGGCCATTGGTAAAAAAGGAGCCTCTCGAGGAGCGCTTATCAGTTGTCGAAACTTTTGTGAGAGAGCACGGCAGGAAGCGTGAGCTGAGAGTACTGCTTCAATCTATTGGGGATCTAGAGCGAATTGTAGGCAGAATTGCACTCAAGCGCGCTCAACTGCATGACTATACAGCCCTACATAATGCATTACTGGTAGTTCCATCCATTAAAGAACTTATTGAGCAGACAGGATTGCAGTCGATAGCAGTGCGTATAGGTGACTATCGCGCATTGCGCGAATTGCTCTCGCGGGGGCTTAATGATGATACGAGTAAAGATTGGCTCGTAAAAGAAGGGTACAATGCTGAACTTGATCGCCTACGGATGCTGGTAGGTGAAGGATCTCAAGCTATTATGGCCCTCGAATTGAAAGAGCAGGTAAGAACGGGCATCAACTCATTAAAGATTAGATATAATCAGGTACATGGTTATGGTATTGAAATCACAAATACCCACCTTCACTTAGTCCCGCCAGGCTACTTACGAACTCAAACTTTGTCTAATCGAGAACGCTTCACGACACAGGAATTGAAAGATCTCGAGTATGATTTGCAGAAGGCTCGTACAGAGATACATCATGTGGAAAAACGGATATTTGAAGCATTGAAAGAGCAGGTAGAGACCTGTGTTACTCCTTTAAAAAAACTTTCGTCCGTCCTCGCATACCTTGATGCAGTTGCAGGTCTTGCTGAAGTTGCCTATCAACAGCGGTACGTGCGGCCTGTGTTTAATGATGAACATAGTATTGATATTCGTGAAGGACGGCATCCGGTCGTTGAGCTTCGGTTACAATCTCGTTTTATTCCTAATAATCTCCGTCTTACAGACGAAGTGCCCTTATGGCTTATTACCGGTCCCAATATGGGAGGCAAATCAACGTTCTTGCGGCAAGGTGCCTTGATCTCTCTTTTAGCTCAGATAGGTTCGTTTGTGCCAGCTGCATATGCTAACCTTTCACTCGTCGATCGTATTTTTACTCGGATTGGAGCAGCAGATAATGTAGCGGAGGGAAAAAGTACGTTCTTGGTTGAGATGGAAGAAACAGCTCTTATTTGTAATCAAGCGACAGAACGCAGTTTAGTAATCCTCGATGAAGTTGGCCGTGGAACAAGTACCTTCGATGGTCTCGCGATTGCACAGTCAGTCGTTGAATATTTGTACACAACGGTGAAAGCTCACTGTTTATTTGCAACCCATTATCATGAGCTTACCCTGTTATCTCAAACGTTTTCAGGTATTCATTCTTATTATGCTGCGAGTACCAAAACAGCTGACGGAATAGTGCTTCTTCATAAAATTATTGCTGGTGTTGCTGACGGGAGCTTTGGTCTTGAAGTGGCAGCGTTAGCGCAGGTCCCTGAGGCTATTATTACCCGAGCTCGAGCGATTCTTGATGACTTAACTGTACAACCGCATCATCCTCAGCTCTCTTCGGCTGATCTGCTTGAGCAGAGAAAGCGTGAAAGAGAACTGTATAATGAGCAAAAGAGTTCAACTGAGATACTGGCAGCAGAATTATTGCAGCTTAATTGTGAACAGATAACACCAAAGCAGGCGCTCGACTATCTCTGGCGCTTAAAAGAGCGTATTGAGGAGTTAGGATGATCTGGTTAGTTATGGTTCTTTCGTGTGCCATTTATGGTCAGAAGACGATACTTCTTGACCCAGGTCACGGAGGGGTCTATACAGGTGCTGTTCATGGTAAGCTCGTAGAAAAAGAGGTTGCTCTTGATGTAGCACTTCGAGTGGGAGAGGGGCTTAAGAAGCGCGGATATCGGGTACTCTTTACTCGCACTACTGATGTAGAATTTGATAATAAAGACTTGATTCATGATTTGGCAATGCGTGCTGCTTTATCTCGCACCTACAAGGCTGATATCTATGTATCTATCCACTTTAACGGAAGTGAAAACAGACGTCGGCATGGCTATCAAGTCTATGTGCCCTCTATTACTAAGTATCCTATTCGTTCTTATAGCCTAGCTTCTTCGCTCCACTATGAAATCAGCCATACCATTCCTCCTGAGTTTGGTGCCGGTACACTTGGCAACGTAAATATCCTCGATGAGGGTATCAGGGCTGCTCGTTTTAATGTGCTTATGAAAACCTTTTGCCCCGCAGTACTCATTGAGCTTGGCTATCTGACAAACCCTGAAGAAGCACGTAAAATCAGTACGAACTCATACCGAGAGACTTTGGCTTCTGCCGTTTCGAAAGGTATTCGTAGGTATTTTGAAAAAGACCAGTAAGGCTAACAAAGCTGTGTTTGAATAAACTCTTGAAGGCTTCTGCGCGACTAATGTACTTTTTGATCTCTACCTCTATTCTTCTTTTGTGAAGCATTGTCTGACCAGGGTAATCCACCTTGATCTCTCTTGCTGGCGTTTATTGGCTTAGTTGTTTAGTTCGGCAATTCCAGTGTATCCCCTCGCTGACAGTGCAAAACCAGGTCCTGTTGTAGATTCTTCGTCAACAAGACCTTTTTTGCTTCATTCTCTTATCCGGCTATTTAATAGTGGGAGTTGTGGATATCTTTTTTTTATCTATACTCAAACTTGGGGATCTGTGCTAACCCTCAGCTTGGAATTGGAATTATGAACAATACGTATAGTAGAATTGCTAACAATTTAACATTCTCTTTGTTGCTCTGGTACGGAGTAACTCTCACTGCAGAGGTTGGTGACTCTCTCTATGCCGCCGGATCTACTATAAATGAATTTACAGCTGATGCAGGCCATTTTCTTCGCATGTGTTCCGCTATACCTCTCGAGCCAAGGCATGAGAAGTTTGTACGCGAAGTTGTTGATATGCTTGAAGTTACCTGCCCTGTTGAATTCTTTCAGTTGTCACCACATCATAAGTCCGTGGGGGCACACTGTTTTGGTAACCATATCTATTTGAGTACTGAAGAGCTTGATTTGCATCTCCAGAACAATCCAGATGCAGCGAGATTTCTCATAGCTCATGAGCTTATTCATGCTATTAAATTTCATGTGCCGAAAAGAATTGCTCGCATGGCGGGCATGCTCGGGTTCGGTGTTGGTTTGCAATGGGGTTTTAATCGCTGGTTATTCAAAGAAGAAAAACGAAGTCTTACGGAGGCATTAGCGAGCGGTTGTTGCGCCTTTTCGACCTCTCTGACTATGTTGATTATGCTTCTGTGGCTTTCTAGATTGGATGAGAAAGAAGCTGATTGTGAAGCGGTACGCAGATTAGGCAAAACCCTGGGCCTTGCACGAGCAATCACCGGTGCCGAAGCATATTTGACCTCTGAGAGATTGTTTCATCCATCTTTGTTTTTGGACCAGGTACTATCAACACATCCTTCGCTCGAGGAGCGATTGACTGCTATTCGAGCCGTTACTTTGAATTAGCTGATTAATCTGTGGGTTGATCTCGATCTTTGCCGATGCCTTTGACGGGATAGGCTGTAACGGTCTTTGACGTGAGTGTGTTAATCAAAGTGATCGATTACCTTCAGTGCTCATTTTGCAGGCTTGAATTGTTCCGATCATATTTGTTCATCCCCCACCGATTGCTCTCTCTTTCGTTTTGCATATACTGAATACATATAGTTTTTTTGCGAAGGTACTCCTATGCTGATTATAAGAAATTGTGTCTTAAGGTTTTCTGCACTCGTATTGCTTAATACATATCTCTCTGCAGGCAGTGGTGGCCCTTTGTATAGTGCTGTGTCAGCAATAAATGGATTTCTTGGTAATGCAAGTCATCTGGTACGCAGTTGTGCTGATAAACCACTTAAGCCTCTCCATGAAAGCTTCGCACGTGAGGTTGTTGAGATGCTTGAAGTTTCTTGTCCTGTTGAATTCTTTGAGCTATCACCTCATCATAAGACCCTGGGAGCACACTGTTCTTTTAGTCATATCTATTTAAGTGCTGAAGAGCTCGATTGGTATCTCGAGAACAATCCAGATGGCGCGAGATTTGTTATCGCCCATGAGCTGATTCACGTTCTTAAATTCCATCTAATCCAGAGGTTTGTTAAAGCCATTGGTGGTGGATTGTTGGCTTATTATCTCCTAAAGAATCATATTGAAAAGGCATACGATCAACTTGTTCCTCAGGTTGGTGAACGGGCAGCTTGCCTACTTAGTCTGGCTAGCGGGTGTGCTGCTGCAACAACTGCGTACTATCCTGTACTTCGTTTTCTTGATCGTCTCGATGAGAAAGAAGCTGATTGTGAAGCGGTACGCAGATTAGGCAAAAAACTTGGTCTAGAGAGAGCCATTTGTGCTGCAGAGGCTTATCTTACCGCGCCTCCTTGCCTTCATCCTTCTTCGTTCATGCAACGAGTATTCGCAACGCATCCTTCTTTAGAAGAGCGATTGACTGCTATCCGAGCAGTTACTTTGGCTTGAGGGGATTAAACTGCAGTTCAGTCTCAATAACTTTCCAAAGATTGTTATCTTCGTTGCCCGAAACCGTAAAAATACTTATACCTTTGATACGATACGCTTTTACCAGATCGATTTTCTCTTTGATAGCTTGGGCATCTAAGTAACAGACATAGCGTTCATCAAACGTTGTCTTATACGTAAATGAAAGCTCTCCCCCAGCAGTACGGGTAGGCTTAATTCTGCGTGCATGAGCTAACTCAGTAGCGATGGGATAGGTAATATTGCGTGTTTTTTTGAAGCTCAGCTCGCCATTGTTGTTAAGGATCTTAAATTCGAGTCCATAGGTGGGGATGCCCAGTACGAGTTTCTCTGCTGGTATGAAGGTGAGATGGTATTGCAGTACTTGGTCGACCCATTGGTTAGATGCAAGCGAAAAGTAGTACTTATTTTTAAGATGTTCTGGACTATGCTTATAGGGTCTGCCCCATTCATCATATCCCATGATCGTTACTTGATCACAGCATTCTGAAAATACGCGTTTATAGCGAACTGCATCTTTGCCCTTTCCTGGGTTAAGGCTTACATGGGTAAGTTTTCGAAACTGCTTTTGTACAACATGCTTTCTCTTTTTTTCATGGGGATAAACGATGCCGATGGTATTATCGCTGGTGCGGCCGCCTATCGTGGCGTAGAGGAGGAGACCACGCTCGTGGAGTTTTTCTGAAAGTACTTCTAAAAAGCTCAGAAATGCGTTTCTATCATCATTGCTTACTCGCTCATAATTAATATTAATGCCATCGAATCCGTTGGTAGTGACGATATCAAGAATTTGGTTAATATGGGCTGTTCGTCTTTCCTTATGGGATAGTACTTCATGGATGACCTTCGTTTCGGTCCACCAAATCGTAGGAATAAAGGCAATGCCATACTGCTTGCAGAGTTTATGCAGATCCTGCCAATAGATACGTTTTCGCTTAAAGGGGTCCCAGAGTTTTCCTAGTTTATTCACTTCATATGAAAAAGGACTCAATTGATCGAAGAGGTGACAATGGTGCTTTGCAGTACCGATAGCTTTCTCGCATCGCCAATAAGGTACCCAGCCACTCACCATGAAGGCTTTTTGGGCAATTACAACCTGTGTGCAGAGGCTGAGAAAAAGAAGTAGCTGAAAGTTCACCGGTAGTCTCCCTGTTGTTTCCCTTTAGATGCACTGCTCAATGAGCGGTAGCTGTTGTGCCCGTTCTAAGAGTTCTGTTTTCCGTTTAAGTGTTCGTTCAATCATGCTATCACGTCGTTTTTTAAATGCAATAGGCAGATCAGTCCATAGGCTTTCAAGAGTCTTACGCGTAAGCTTCTTGAGAGCTGAAAGAGTCGATGGAGAGATGGAAACTTATCTCTTTTGGTTTTTTCTTGCTTGGGATAAAAATTCCTTCATTAGCAACCAGTGCTCAATAATAGCGTGATCCTTCTTTGGCAAGAACTTGGTTTCCAGAAAATACGTCCCACTGATTAAAGAGAGAGTAGAAGAGGTCTCGATCGCTGAGGTCTTTTGCCGAAATCTTTGCGACGAGCTTTTCTTTTTGTGGACCGAGTAAATCGAGTGATGATTCTACATAGAATTGGAGGCTTACTCGTTTGCCTACATAATCTCTCACTACGGTAGGTGGCGCAAGTCGCAGTACAAGCTCTTTGGCTGCCTTAGAGGCTGCAAGTTCAGCATACGCGGTGGTGCGCGATTCAGTGCTGCTTTAAGACCGCTTTTGAGTGCGATAAGTTTGAGATCTGGTGACGTATAGAGTACCAGCTTTACCCTTGTTGGTACAAATTCCGCCAAATCGATACTCGCGACAATAGGCTCAGTTTGGAGCGCTCTTCAATGGCGGGAAAGCTAAGACGATCATTCCAGGCTGGCTGTTGTGGTCCTAGAAAGAGGGGTATACTAAGTAATAGTGGTATGATCTTCATGCCCTAAGGAGCTCAGGTGAGTGATAGAGTTTGCTAAGAAATATGCGCTAAAATATCATCGAACGTTTCGGTCGTTACTTCAAAGGCGGGTAGTTCATAAGGATCAAAAGCGGCAGAAGCTGGATGCGGAGTGATCGCTTGATGCTTTCTCCCTGCATAGAGGATCCCCTTTTGTGAGTAGCTTACTCCCTTATACGAAAAACAGCGTAAGCGAGTAAGTGTATCGGGTCGTACAGGCTGAGTTCCGTTGGGAGGAGCTACCGTTTGTATTTCAGAAGCAAGAGGACCGAGAAGTTTGTCCCAGTAAGCCATAGCCTTACCAAAGTTATTATCAATATCTTCGGGTGTTGCATTTACAATGCTTACATGGTCCCACCCATGATTGACCAGCTCCATGCCCTCGTTGAGGAGAAAGAGGAGTTTCTCTTTTTTGTACGGTGGCTGCTGAAAGCACATAGTGGGAATAATACAAAAACAAGCATGCTTTCCAAAAGATGGATGTCGCTTATAAAAATCGAGGATAATGCCTACTGCGCAGTCAGGATCGAGTTGTGGGGTGCCATCTTCCTGTATAAGGTAGTTACATTGATCTCTGCGAGAATCATCAAAGCGCAGGACGATTGCTTTCGTCCGAGCCAGGTACTCTTTGCGTTCAATAACATCTTTGAGGGGCACCGTGACAAAACCTGCTTTATGCAACTTTTCAAGGTGTGAGCGAAAGGTTTCTGGTGAAACACTGAAGCGGTTCGGCCTGGTATTAATACTATGATACATTAAAATAGGTATCCCTCTGGAAGAACTTTTAGCCAATCGCTTTGACGAAAGTTGGAGAATGCCCACCCCAGTTGCGAGTATAAGGGGAAGAGCAAGCAGTCGTTTCATTTTACATTGTTTCCGGAGCAGTAATACCTAAGAGATTGAAGCAGGTCTTGAGTGTCCGTTGCACGAGCAGTACGACTGCTAAACGTGCTTTTGTCTGTTCCAGATTCTGGGGATCGATGACTCGATGATGGCTGTAATAGGAATGGAATGTCTGAGCAAGTTCAATCGTATAATAGGCCACAAGATGCGTTTGGTAATGGAGCTCTATAGCTGCAAGCAGTGTTTTGAGGGAAGCAATTTTCTTGAGAAGCAAGTGCTCTGCCACTGCGATATGGAGACAATCGACCTGCGCGCTTTCTTTAAAATGATACTCACTTGCAGCTTTGCTGATAATACTTTTTGTGCGTACATAAGCATACTGGATATAATAGACGGGATTTTCGTCTGTTTTTTTTAAAGCAAGTTCCAGATCAAAATCTAAATGTGCATCAGCCTTTTTATGTAAATAAAAGAACCGAGCGACATCGGTGCCCACAATATCAATAATATCATCGAGCGTTACGATACGGCCTGCTCGTTTTGATAAACGCATTGCTTGGCCGCCTTCTTTAATGGTGACGAGCTGATACAGAATAATATCAAGACGGTTTGGATCGTAGCCAAGGGCTTGCATGACTCCTTTGAGCCGTTGTACATAACTATGATGATCTTGTCCAAGAACCATGATAAGGTGGTCATGACTGCGCTCTATTTTATTTTCGAGGTAGGCAATATCTGCTGCAACATAGGTTAATTCGCCCGTCTGTTTTTTAATAACACGATCTTTGTCATCACCAAAAGCGGTCGATTTAAACCAGAGTGCATTCCCGTTTTCGTAGAGCAATCCTTTGTTTGTAAGCTGCTTAATGACCTTGTCAATGGCGCCACTATCATGCAGAGTTTTTTCTGAGAACCAGACGTCATAGGTAATGTTATAGGTGCGTAGTGTTTCGGTAAGCCGAGCGAGCAAATGTTCCTTAGCATAGGAACTAAAGAACTCATCAGGTTGATTCAGGACTTCTGGTCCATATGTTTTTATACACTCCTGAGCTAGTTCAAGGAGGTACTCACCATGATACGCATCTTCTGGCAGCTGGGCGGGAATTCCTGCTACCTGCTGACAGCGTATTTTAAATGATGTTCCGAGCTTGATCATCTGTGCGCCGGCATCATTGATATAAAATTCTTTGGTAACTTTATGGCCTAAGAAGGTAAGGATTCTTGAGAGTACATCACCAATAATACCTCCACGGCCATGGCCAATATGTAATGGACCTGTAGGATTAGCGCTCACAAATTCGATGCAGTAAGATAATTGCTGTGGGCTCTCATGCTTGAAGAATGCTTCACCTTGCTCAAAGAGTTCCTGGGCAAGGAGTTGATACGCTTTGTTACTTAAAAAAAGATTGATAAATCCCGGCCCGGCTATCTGGCAACTTTCAATAGCGTCATGCTGAAATTGTTCCTGAATCTTCTGAGCTACCTCTCGCGGATTGAGCTGAAGTTCTTTTGCTATAAGCAGGGCACAATTGGAAGTAAGATCCCCAAACTGCTGTTTATGTGCTTCAGTATTGAGCGTTATATCTACTGAGCTTGTGCTTGTGGGAAAGAGCTTCGCTATTGTAGCTTTTAGTGATTCGTGAAGATCGTGAAGTAGGTTCATGTTGTTCCTTGGTAATGATTACTAGAATACCAGCATCAGATGGTTTTGCAAAGCGGGTAGTGCGGGTCAGAAACAACTTGATCGGTTACTGTGAGGCATGGTGTTTTCAAGAATTATCGATACACCGACAGTCAAAGTATCCGACCTGCAGGTGGTACACGCTAGAGAGGTATGCTTCTCTTTCCGCCTGTTTTACCAGGAGCGATACGTTCTCTCTTCGAACGGTGCAAGACTTGCCAGGTTAGAGAAGTTTTTTGCACAACAGCATTCTCTGAGCTGATTTTTAGTGCGGCAGAGGAGGAGTCACCATAATCTCGTAACTGATATGCGCGCAATTGCATCAGGTTGGTTTTTACATGCGGCTTGCCACGTTGAAAATATTTGGTAAAATTATCACCCCTATGCTTTGTGGTGATTTGGCAATTAAGAGGTCTGGATGAAAAAAAATAATGTTCTCATGCAAACACTTTTGACTTTGACGTGTTTAAGTTGTACTTCTTTTATATGTGGGATGGATCTATTAAAACGGTCGATGGATATAAAAGAAAAGCTTGAATCTACCTCTATTCATAGTGCTGCTTATCACGGTAGGGCAGATGAGTTGCAGATCTTGATTGGCTTAGGTGCTCGTGTAAACATGCCAGATAAGCGTGGCATGACGCCATTACACTACGCGGCGCTTCAGAATCATGGAATGGCAGTTCGATGCCTTTTAAGAAATGGTGCTCAGATTGATGCACGAAATGCCGATGGATCGAATGCTTTACATCTTGCAGTGCAGAAGAACTCTCTTGTGCTCGTGGCTATTCTTTTTTCTGCAGGTGCTGACATTGATTTTCAAGATAGCGAAGGAAGGACTTCATTACATGTGGCTGCTGAAAGAAACAATGTACGTATTCTCAGATATCTCATAAAACGACGAGCTCGCCTTGACCTTTGTGATAAGCGAGATTGTTCTCCGTTGCACTATGCTGCTCAAAAAGGAAGCATAGCAAGTATGATTGAGCTCATGTCACTCGATAAAACTCTTGTTTATGCTCGTGATAGAGTTGGCTCTACGCCCTTGCACTATGCGGCAAAGGCTGGTCGTTTGAGTGCCATTGAATTGTTAGTGAAGATGGGTGCACATGTTAATGCGAAGGATCTGGCTGGTTTAACTCCTGTAGGTTATGCAGATGGTAATATTCCAGCGATCGATCTATTCGTCAAGTATAAAGCTGATCTGAATGCGCAGAGTCGCGTGGGATTGACTTTGTTGCATAATGCGGTGAGATGTGCTCAAAAAGAGCTGTTGACATACCTTCTGCAGAACCATGCAAATGTTAACATTCGAGATAGCCGTGGATTTACTCCGTTGCATCATGCAGCGCTGGCTGGTGATAAAGAAAGTATAGATGCGCTCTTGCGCGCTGGTGCGGATGTTAATGCACAGAGCCTGGATGGCTTAACACCATTGCATTGTGCTGCGAGCATATGCCCTGCTGGGATCATTTCCTTCCTCTTGAAGCGAGGTGCAAATGTTCATGCTCAGGATAGGCATGGATTGACTGTTATGCATCATCTTGCAGGAGCTAGCAGATCAGCGATATGTACTCTTATCCGTATAGGGGCACACATTGAAGCTCGCTCGGATAACGGTTATACGCCACTACATTGTAGTGCATCGAAAAATCAAGTGTATCAGCTTCTAGTGCTGATTAGCGAGGGAGCAGATGTCGAAGCTCTCGATCAAAATAATTTGACAGCTTTGCATTGGGCTGCGAAAAATGGTCATTATGAAGCTGTGGAAGCTCTTGTAGCCTGTGGAGCCCAACTGCATGCGCGTTGCGATAATCAACAAACTCCCTTAGAGTATGCACAACAGAATAACCGTCCTGACATTTGTCAGTTTCTTGAAATGGCTGAACTGCTACGAAAAGAAATCGCTGGGGTTGCAGCTAAAATATGATTTGGTTTGACAGGAAGGCCAGTTTGCAAGATACGTTGATGCAAGCACTGCGAAAAATTGGTATGATTTGAAGTGTTTAGAGTCGAGGAGTTTTTCGATGAATTATCTGCTCTGCATGAAGGTCTGTATATTTGCTCCGATTCTTTTTACAGCTTTGTGTTCAGGGGTACAGCATGAAGCAACTAAAACTCCTCTCCATGAGGCTGCAAGAAAAGGGAACAAGGCAGCGATTAGGCGGCTGCTTGAAACAGGTATCTCAGTTAACGCGAGAACGAGTGCCGGATTGACTCCTCTCCATGTTGCAGCTGCTCATGGGCATCAAACTGTAGTTGATTTTCTCTTGAGGCAAGAAGCTGATCATTCTGCTATTGATCAGAAAGGTATAACACCTTTGCATCTTGCTGTCGTGAGTGGTCACTTACCAGTTGTGGAGCGCCTTGTCAAAGCGAAGGCAAGTATCAATGCTCAAACACCAGATGGTTTTACCCCTTTGTATTGTTCGATATTGCAGGGTGACTTCTCCATTGTGAACTATTTGGTATCAAGTGAGGCTTCTCTTACACTCAAGAGCTCGGAAGGATTTACTGCCTTACACGCTGCCGTTATTAAGGGTGAAACTAGAATTATTGAACTACTTCTCCGGCGGGGAAGTCCTGTGGATGCTAAAAATGTAAATGGGTATACGCCATTGCATCTGGCCGCAGATGCCGGTACTGCTGAATCTGCCAACTTGCTCATGCGCTATGGAGCCACCGTTAATGTGCATAATGATGAAGGGATTACGCCACTACACTTGGCTGCGGACAATGGAAATGTCGAAGTCCTTCGTGCGCTTCTTGAATCAAGGGCTGATGTAAATGCTCTGACTGAAAGGAGATTGAGTGCTTTGCACTTGGCAGCAGGCAAAAGCGAGATAGAAATCTTACGTACATTACTATACTTCAAGGCTGAGGTTAACGTCCAAGATAAAAAAGGCTTTATGCCCATGCATCATGCTGCAAGGGCAGGTGAATGCCGAGCGCTTGGTTTGTTATTAGATAATGGAGCGTGCGTGAGTAACCGAAGCGATGAAGGATTAACTCCCTTACATGTTGCGGTAATGAGTCGCCGGCTCAAAGCGACAGAGTTTCTGCTGCGCGAGGGTGCAAACATAAATGAAAAAAATAATACTGGGTTAACTCCTGTCTCAAGTGCTGTTCTAGGGAATCATTTGACAGTCTTGAAGCTTCTAATTGCCCGAGGTGGACTGCTTTCTGAGCAAAATGCTCATGGTTATACTCCATTGCATCATGCTGCCCTCCAAGGGAACGTTGCTGCCGTGAAAATTCTCTTGCAGGAACAAGCTCCTCTTACTGTTGAAGAGAAGGATGGAATGACTGCATTTTGCATCGCAGCTATGGCCGGGAATACAGATGTGCTTGAATGCTTTCTTGCTCATGGGGTGAAAATTGATGATCAGACAAGTCGTCAGCAGACAGCATTACATACAGCTGCTCGATCGGGCGTTACGAAAACTATCAAGTTTCTGTTGAATAATAAGGCTTCTTGTAGTGTCCAAGATGCTAAGGGGAGAACCCCTTTGTATGAGGCTGCTGGTAGTGACAGCCTAGATGCGCTTAAAGTGCTGGAAGCTGCTGGAGCAAATCTCTCTGATATTGACAGAAAAGGGCGTACCGCGCTACATAATGCTGCAAAAAGGGGGCGGATTGCGGCTATAGAATTCTTTCGGGAAAGAGGCTTTTCCTACGATATCACTGACTTTCAAGGGCGAACTCCGTTACACGAGGCTGCAAAGGCTGGAAAAGAAGGGGCTATTGGTGTTCTTGTGAAGGCTGGGGCTGCCGTTAATTCGGTCGATAGTTTGGGGCGTACGCCCTTGCATTATGCCGCTGAACGTGGCTTTCCAGAAATTATTGATGCGCTTATTGAAGCAGGGGCGCACCTTGATGTTTTTGATAAGACAGGCTTTACCCCTCTATTTTTTGCCGCTGCTCGCGGTCGATCTTTGATTGTTGAACATCTCATTGCGAAAGGAGCTCGAGTAGATATTGAATCAATTCAAGGAGTAACCGCTATGCATTGTGCGCTTGCAGGTAGGCGTGTACGATGTGTGCGCGCTCTTATACTTGCCGGTGCTCCGATAGATAATCGTATCGTTTCGAGCGCTGCCTGCGATACTTCTCCATCGATAATCCGGTTGTTTGTACGTGCAGGAGTTGACATGCTTGCGACAATAGAGGGAATACCGTGGACTAGTCTTGATCTTGTTACCATTCCTTGTCATCTGAGAGAGGCAAGCTAAAGAGTATTTTGAAAAGCGATCTATCTATAGTGCTAGAGGATGTTCGCGAGAAGGGGATTCATGGAGATCCATATTTGAAATTTCTGCCTATTTTCTTGATCTTCCCATTCTTGCTTTCTTTGCAGATCAGCAAACTCTCTTAAAACAGTGGCGTAATGAACTGGGGAAAGACCTTTTAAGCGTTGCTCTTGATATGGATGATTGTGAAGGAATGGCATGGCTTCTTCAGAATCGGATCACCAATGATGAATTCAAAATTGATGCTACCTATGCAAGAGTATGTGATCTTGCTCCGTAAGGATTTAAGGTGTCTGTAAAGATATGTTCTTACGTCAGTGGATTCAGTTTAGAGCTTTCTCTTTGGATATTCAGCGCGTGCTTACATGCTTGTCGGCATGAGCGAGGTGTGGCTTGCAAAATGTGATTTTGTTAATTGTGTAATCCCAACTTGTTGCTCCTCAATTTGATAGGAGGAGTAGCAATTGGCGCGGCCAGGAATCAGAGTTAGATGGCTGCTCTCAATACAGCTGACAACCAAGCTTTCCAAAGATTCGTGACAAATCCTAGGTTGGACTTTGAAAGTGTCACGACCTTTCCGATTGGTGTTCTGAATACAACTTCTTGCGTATGCGTAGACTATCAGCGAAGTCCTTTAAATAGATCGGCGAGCCTGTAATTATGCCAGGTACGATTTGTGACAGCTTGCTCGCAGGAATTATATATCTCTACATCATTTTTAATGAATCTTTTCGGATTAGCGCTTCCGACTAAGGTGAAAGGTGTGTAGCATATCGAGAACTTCTATCTGATAACGATTCGAACGTTTTTTTTGGGTTCTGAGAGGGGTGCTTCTTTAGGGTTAAATAATGCGTTCTGAAGAGCAAATGCTGAAAATGACTCACCCCACTGCCTAAATACTGCAAGAGCATATACAGTGGGCTGATGAGTCCTGAGAGGCGAGTAAGTTAACTCAATCTGTTCTTGTAATCTTCATGTGAACGTGGTCTAGGTTGCGAAGTCAAGTGTCAGTTTTAAATTATTTGGAAGTTTCTCTAAAACCATTTGACAATCGAATCTTTCAAACACTGTTGCAAATCCTAAGTTGAATCTTGAAAGTGTCATAATACTCCCGATTGACTTTCTATATCGTGCTTCTGGGTCGTGCGGTTGAAGAGCGTGAGTTGTTTCATTGTAAGAAGCTGAAATCTCTTGTATAGCATTGCCAGTTAGGTCTCTTAGAAAGATTGCTGAGGCCTGTTGTTTGCGCCATGTGCCAGTTTTAACTCAGGTAATTGGGCTTATTATTTTGACAAATTCAAGGTTTGGGTTAGAATAAGTCAAACCACGAAGAGGCGTCTATGTTTTTACGATCCATAACGAGTGTGTTAAAGCGATATGCTCAATTTCCAGTAGTTGCATTGCTTGGGCCGAGACAATCGGGAAAAACAACCCTTGTTAGAGCTACTTTTCCCCAGCATACATTTTTAACGTTTGATAAAGACACTACGCGATCTTTCGCAGAAGATGAGCCAGAGCGTTTCCTTGCGTTTTACGAAAACGAGCATGGTATTATCATTGATGAATTTCAATATGTGCCTCGGCTTGTATCATATATTAAGATGGAAGTTGATCGGAAAAAGAGACCAGGATATTTTGTTTTAACCGGTTCGCAGAACTTTCTGTCGAGCCAGACAATAAGCGAGACCCTTGCAGGAAGAGTAGGGCTTCTTACTTTGTTGCCACTTTCTTTGCAGGAGCTGAAGCTCAGTGGGCTGCTTCCGGAAGTTCTCGATGAGGTTATCTTGCATGGCGGATATCCTCGAATTTTCGATGAGCATATCCAGCCAAAAGACTATTATCCCAGCTATATCCAATCATATCTTGAAAGAGATGTGAGGCAGCTGATTAATGTGGGTAATTTACGAATGTTTCAAACATTTTTGAAGCTCTGTGCTGGACGTGTTGGTCAAGTTCTTAACATCAGTGCTCTTGCCCAGAGCGCTGGCATTTCGTTTCCTACAGCAGCAAGTTGGCTTTCTCTTTTGGAAGCGAGTTATGTTATTTTTTTAAACCACCCGTACGTAAAAACCTTCAATAAGAGGGTCACGAAAGCGCCAAAACTCTATTTTGTCGATACGGGCTTGGCATGTTCTTTGTTGCAGCTGACAACGCAGGAGGCTCTTGCATTTTCTCCCTTTAGAGAAGCACTTTTTGAAAATCTTATCGTTGCTGATTTGTATAAGCAGTTTCTCAATGCGGGAGAGCGGCCATCCCTCTACTTTTGGCGCGATAGAGGCGGAGTTAACGAGATAGATTGTATTATCAACGATGGACTTGGCTCGATTCCTATTGAGATAAAGGTTTCGAGTAGTATAAGGTCTGATTTCTTTAAAGGAATCATTTTTTGGAACAAAGTAGCTCAGGTGGATTTTGCTGATTCCTATGTGATTTACGGTGGATCAGAATCGCAAGATCGGGCCGCAGGGAATATTGTAAGTTGGCTGAATGTTGGGGACTTGGTAGCTCGCATTGGCCACAAAAGTGCCCAGAAGCAGCGAGTATAGCTTCGCATTATTCCGATGGCTCAAGGTATACTATCAAATATGCAGATATCAAGGGCTGAAGATTAGTGATTTTCTTCAGTTGAGAGCGTGGAGTGTTACCTACTCAGTTGCTCTAACTTTGTGCCAAGAGGATGTCAGTTGTTTTTTTTGGAATATCGGAGTTAGTTGCCATAGTTCCCCTCGGAACCAGCAGCGAATTAGGGTGTGCGTTGTATGAAGCTATCGATTTCAGCTTTGACTTTGTCGCCACTGCACTTGGCATACAGACAACACACGACCCTCTTAAAGTCTAGAACCTAATGCTTGAAATTAATTACCTAGGAACTACGTTCCAATAAGTCGCAGCTGCCAGTGATGGTCCTGCGGCCATTTCTCCTTTTTCGGAAGCTGCTTGTTGAAATTCATTTTTTAATGTTGCAAAGTCCGCAGCAGCATTTGAAGAGTTTGGTGCACAGTCATAAACGTTGCCTCCTGCGCGTACTTCTTCTACACATTCCTGTGTATTTCTTGCATCTTGGCTAGGGGAAGCTAGTGCGCTTTTGCCACTATGGCTCCATTTGCCATATATGCTAATGTTACCATTTCGCTTTTCGTGCCAAAGGGTTGTAAAATCGTTCGCTTCAATGGTCTGTCTTGATGGCCCAGATGCCGTAAGATCTACCGCGTAACGATAATACCCCTCTGAATGTCGGGGAAGATTAATGTTGAATGTGCTTGTAGCAATAGGCTGAGCTCGGACTGCTGTAAAACCTTTGCGAACAACTTCCGCTGCATCGATACCGGCCACTACTGCAATACTAACTACTGCGATGGCTGCAAAAAGTGTACGTTTCATAAGTCTCTCCTTGTATTAAATTGATTATACATCGTTCCTAATTTGATACTACCACAAATTGAAATGCAATATCAATAATTGGTTACAAATAGTTTCACAGTGAAATTCTGTGGAGCCGTGAGAGACTCGTAGACCAGTTTTGATGAACTCAGTGTGAGTTCTTTCGATGGATTCTGCTGATCAATAGTTAAAAGCCAGCAGTAGATGACTGGGTAGCCTTTTTTTGGTATACTATAAGAAATGATCTAAGGTGAGTGAGAGATATCATGAATTGCGCAGTATTAGTTTCGGGAGGCGTTGACAGCTCTGTTGCACTCAGGTTGTTACAAGAGCAGGGGCACAGCCTGACCGCTTTTTATTTAAAAATATGGCTCGAAGATGAGCTCTCCTTTTTAGGAACCTGTCCCTGGCAGGAAGACCTTTCCTATGTTGAGGCGGTCTGCAAGCAAGCAGGAGTATCCCTAGAAGTAGTGTCTCTGCAAAAGGAATACTGGGAAATAATAGTAGCACATACGTTAGCTGAAATCAAAGCCGGCCGTACACCTAACCCTGATATACTTTGCAATCAACGGATTAAGTTTGGTGCGTTTTATGAAACTATCAGTTCAAGCTTTGACTCAGTTGCTACGGGTCACTATGCTCGATTAGAGCGATGTGGTTCACAGGTAGAGCTGCATACGACACCTGATCCAATTAAAGATCAGACCTACTTTTTGTCCCATCTGAGTCAAGAACAGCTTAGTCGGGCACGGTTTCCTTTGGGTGATTTTACAAAGGCTGAGGTTAGAAGTATTGCTGCTCGACTTAATGTACCGACGAAGGACCGTAAGGATAGCCAAGGCATCTGCTTTCTAGGCAAGCTTAAGTTTAGTGAGTTTATACGCTACCATGTGGGTGAACAACAGGGTGATATTGTCGAATTTGAAACGGGTAAGAAACTCGGTAAGCATCGAGGCTTTTGGTATTATACGATAGGTCAACGGCAAGGCCTTGGCCTTGGAGGGGGACCCTGGTATGTTGTGGCAAAACAGGTTGAAGATAATGTAGTCTACATTTCTCGAGAGTACTATACACCAGAAAAAATGCGTGATACATTTAACGTCGTTGCTTGTAATTGGATTTCTGGAGCTCCAGCTTCGGGAACTTTGCAGGTTAAATTGCGCCATGGACCCGAGTTTAACACTGCTACGGTGACTGCTTTAGATGAAACGAAGTATACAGTTCAATTAGCACAACGAGATCAGGGTATTGCTGAGGGGCAATATGCTGCTTTTTATGAAGGAACTCGTTGTCTTGGTTCAGGAGTGATTAGTCATGCTACCTAGTTCGGTGATAACAATTCCAACTTCTATTACGCTTATGAGAATAGCGCTTGTTCCGTTTATCGTGCATTGCATGATTTCTGGGGCATGGATAAGTGCATCGGTATTATTTGTGCTCGCTGCGCTGACCGATCTTGTTGATGGAGCACTTGCTCGCTTCTTAAATCAAGTAACGGTCTTTGGAGGATTCTTAGATCCACTTGCCGATAAGGTGCTCTTGCTCTCGTGCTTTACGACGCTTGCATTCATTCAGTTTCCTGCATTGACAATCCCCTTTTGGTTTGTTCTTGTAGTTACTCTTAACGAACTTATCTTGGTCGTATGTGCTGTTTACTGGGGTATACTTAAGAAAACATTGAATATTAAACCGACCCGTCTTGGAAGACTTACCGCTCTTGGTCAAATCTTAGTAATTGGCTGGATACTACTCTGTGGTTTTAGTCAGGCAGCTCCTCAGGGACTCTTTTCCCTGCTTGTAGCGCTTATGATTTTGACGAGGGCATGTACGCTTTTCCAATACAGTGTTATTGTCTACAAAGGTGAAGAATGGTAAAGAAGAGCCTTATCGTGATCGCTTGCCTGGCAGCATGTTGGTGTTTTGCTGAAACATTTCTGCTCGAAGAGAAGCCGCGCCGTAGATCCCCAGCTCAGCTAAAGGAAGAAATTGTAGATCGAATGGGTATAGTGCTTGAGCAAGAAAGTAAATCGATTGAGCTCCGAGCGCAAATTCAACAATGGCTCTGTAAACAGATCCGAGGGTATGCGCAAGGTGATAAAAACTGTTTTCTTAAAACTGCATCTATGCCTGAACTACAAAGGATATTGAAGCAGTTAATGATGGAACGGGAGAGGTACACAAAAGAGCATGCAAGCGATGAACGATTGTTAGCAATGCTAAAGGCGTCCATGGTTGTATAGAAAAATGCGCCTTTTTTTTGTTTTTGGATTTGCTATAATGGAAATCAATAAAGGTTTGGTCTTCTTTTCTGAGAAAGGTTTAGCGTGGCAAATTTCAATCGTGTCATTATTATTGGTAATCTTACCCGAGATCCAGATTATAAACAGCAACCTTCGGGTCAAGCTGTGTGCCGTCTGAGTATTGCTTCTAATAGGCAGTACCGCAACAAGCAGACCGGGGCTCTGGTTCAGGAAGTATGTTACGTCGATGTTAATGTTTGGGGTCCTCAGGCAGAAAACTGTCGTCAGTATCTTCAAAAGGGGCGGCCTGTACTCGTGGAAGGTCGTTTAAAGTTTGAAACCTGGAAGGATGCTGAAGGGCAAACAAAGCAGCGACATTCTATCGTAGCAGATAGTGTTGTATTTCTTGGCTCAGGACAACGTCCTGAAGGCACTGAATCTATCGGTACAGCAAAATCAGCACAGGAAGAAGCGCTTTCTGATGCACTTTTTAAGGATGAAGCTCCATTTTCAGAAGAATTACCCTTTTAATAGGGCTTTACCCCTCAGCTTGCTGAGGGCGACATGGTGGCAGGAAACTGCCACCATTTTTTAATAGCACCAATTAATATCTAATCCAAGGTATCCGCCTACCATCGAAATATCAAAGACTCGTTTTCCTGTTATTTGCTTATCATAAAAAATACCGATTCGTGGTCCATACCATGAAGTGCAGGTAGCAAAATCCCATTCGGCCATGATGTGAAAAATTGATCGAGACCAGGATTTGAGGTGTTCATTGTGATTAACATGTGAAGTACTAAATGTATTGCTGCACGGAAACAGACGAGACCTATTTTTCCTCTCATAGCTCAAAGCAAGAAGGAGTGATAATCCACTGAAGAAATGGTCTGCTTTCGCATAACCGCCGATACGCCAGACCATGCCATGGTGTACCTCAGCTTTCCCTTTTCCAAGGACGATGAGACCAGTTGGTACTTCCTCCTTCGATTTCAGGCGCACACATTCAGTCCTATTGAAAAAGAGCAGATTATCACCATGAAGTCCGAGTGTTAACCAGTCAAAGGCACCGACAGAAATGTCTCCTGAGAAGGGTATTGCCCAATGGCCATTGTACCCATAAGGGATATCAAATACGTTTGTGAGAGATTTCTTTTTGCCAGTAGGAAAGAGGACCCCTGTTTTAGCCGTTACATCAATAAAATCGAGATAGGAGGTATTTTCAAATGAATGGGTCCAGCCAACAAAAAGTGTTGAGTCTGATGGGGCTGCATTTCGATGAGGGCAGATATTCAGGTCGTACGGCTTTAAAAAGGTTGCAAGGGTTTGTAGCGTCGCTTGCCAAGCAGGGTGATATTTTTTACTCGTATCTGATCCTTCACAGAAGCCGGAAGGATAGATTTGAAGAAGTATTACGGGAAAGTGAAATTGAGTAAAGAATCCATTGCAGAAGTTCTGATAGAGGTTGAAGTCTGCTTCGAATACATCAGCTACTGATTGAAAGCGAATCGTATGAGGATCTCCCGGAAGGATGAGGGGGTTGCCGGGAGTAACCCGAGAAAGAGCTGTAATGTTTTCTGGACCATAGATGCCAAGGAGAGGCACTCGTTTGCTGCAGCCTGCTTTACCCAAATGATTGCTGCCTCCAAGAATTTGTATATCAAGAGTAGAGAGCCATGGGCGCTCAAAGCGAGGCTCATCCCAGAAGGATGAGGAACGAAAGAACAAGCTTCTATTAAAAGCTTCTATCGGTCTTATAAAAAGAACGACAGCGAGCAGTAAACGACATAGTGCACTATAGCTAATCATGGAGTTACTTTCCAAGGGTCAAATACTATCCATGAGTTTAGATATATACTATTGCATTACAAAATGGAATCATTTACTTTCATAATCATCTACTGTTTCTTCAACTATCAATGGAATGCGAGGATCCTCATCATACGGTGTATGTACTTCTTGTTGACTCCGCTCCATCTGCTGATTTTGGATGTCATTTGGCTGATATGTATCCGATTCATCGGCGAATTCCCGAATGGTATCTCTAATGTCTTGCGCAATTCCAACCATAAATGCAAACGAGTGTGACACATACCGCCCCAATACAACGGGTAAATGTGGGTCATTCGGCTCTGCCGCAACTATCCATAAAGTATCATCTTCTCGTGAAATAGGAATCATCATGTGTTCTAAGAGAACATCCTTAGGGAAAAGCGTCAGCAGATAATGTTCAATGAAGAGCCCAACAACATCGCATTGTGGAACATTATAGTATTGCGATAATGCTTCTAACAAGTCTTCCTTTTCCACGACTCCTTCTTCAAGAAGAAAGTCTTCAAAGGCGATATCATCATTCTGATGAAACGAATGATGCAATGCTTCCATATCAACAGCACTTATTTTATGATTGCGGGCGAGGATTATACTCAGCCCATCTATAGCTTCTTTGTGTTTCATAGGAGTTCTTTCTTGTTAAAAGGTGGCTACATTCTATCTGTAATAAATGTAACATACTATTTCTATAATATGCAATATTTTGGAGCTGGGTATTGGATTTTAGAAAAATGAAGTCATGATTTAATCGTCTTATTGGGTGAGGAGGCTTTAATTTTCAGAGATGCTGCTTGGGCAGTTGTGCCCAGGACATATGCCTGTGGACTTAAGTTGCTATTTTAAGTCTCTCGACATTAGAAAAAAGAGAGATTTTGAGGAGACGCAAATCTGGTGGTCCTATCTTATCCAGCCGTAGATGTCACCACCTAAAATCTCAAGATCAACATCAATAATTCGAAAATGATACACTCAGCTGTTCGTGCCTGCTTCAATGACAGGCGTCTGATCTATACTCAACTCATGCCTCTTTACTGAGTAATGGCTCTTGTTGTCTCATTAAAAGCTCTTCGACAAAAGGTGGGCAGAGCTATTATCGAAGGCTGTTTTCGATGCATAGGCTGTTTGTGCTTTAGCATGCTTCATCCCAAGCGTCTCATAAGAGACTCAGTGCCGCTGGGAGAGCCTTTAGCACTTATGGTGGCCACCGCGTCCGAGCCCACTTTAGAGGCAACTTCTTCTTCGGCAGCTGCTTACTCTCATAATTAATTAACGTTCTCAAATCATATTGGAAGAGCTTCTAATTTGAAGCTCTTGTTCTGTTTTCTAGGGATTTTGTGAAGGACTTGGTATACTAGAAGAAGGTATAACTCTTTTAACGAGGTTGTAGAAACGATGGACGAAGAAACAAAAAATACAGTTGAACACGAATCCTGTCTGGCGCAGCTTCAGCAGCAAAAAGACCGAACCTTGTACTTACAGGCCGAGTTTGATAATTATAAGAGACGGATTGAAAAAGAGCGGGGCCTATGGATAGAATCTGCTCAAGATACGGTGATTGTCGACATTCTCCCTATTCTTGATGATATGGAAAGAGCTCTTGCTGAGCTTCATAAGGAGGCATCTAAAGAGGCTGCTACCCATGTGGTGGGTTTTGAACTCATTGCAAAGGGGCTGACGAAACTTCTTAAAAAATATGATATTGAAGAGATTCCCTATTCGGCAACCTTTGATCCCCAGTTATACGAAGCGGTGATGCAAGTACCTTCAGCTGAACATGCTTCAGGCGAAATCGTTGCAATCGTGCAAAAAGGGTATACCCGCCAGGGCCGTATATTGCGACCGGCCCAAGTGAGTGTTGCTGCATAAAAATCACAAAAACTCTTGAGTTCTATCTGCAAAATTTTTTATACTAATCTTATAAGAGAGATTCATTTTATAAATCTTAAAAGGAGAGTAGTATGAAAAAGCTATTTATCGTGGGAAGTATGGCAATACTTTTCGGAACGAATGCATTTGGAGCTATCACCGCCGCTGAGCGTACTGCAAAGCGACAAGCAACAGTTGATTATTGGAAAACAGTAAGAACTGCTTTGGTGGCGCAGGGGATTAAAGAAGGTAGTCCCGAAATGAAGCGCACTGAGGGAAATTTAAAGCGAGCAGAACATAGACTGATCAATTTGGGATCATTCTACGCAACTCGAGCCGCTCGGCCGACGAGACATAAAGAAGCACCGAGACATGCGAAAAAAGCTACTAAGCATGTTCGTGGATCAAAGAAAAAAACTACATCGAAGGCTCCGGTAAAAACTACTACAGTAAAAAGCACTCGTAAGAAAGCCGCACCTAAAAAAGGTGGTTGGTTCAGCAGGACCTATGAAAAAGCGAAAGCTGGAGTAGAAAAACTCGTCTAATAAAACTGAAACCCAAGAGTATGAAACTCTTGGGTTTTTCGCGTGATGCGACGAGCACGACAATCTAATTAATTTCCCAACCTTTTCTGAGCAACTGTTCTTCCCGTTATAAGCTTTTCTTGGGTCGAACAAACCGACATGCATTAATCTGTTTGTGGTAGTTCTTTTGTTACGTAATCGAGTGAGAGATGGTGGTTTGCCCGTTGTATAGCGAGGCCAACGAGAACTACTTTTTTATGGGCCAAGAGATACTTTTCATAATATTTACGCTCTTCTATTTGCAAGAGAGCTGCTTCAGCGCTTGCATTAAATTTCAACTCAAAAATGAAGATGTGTGTTTTGGTCTGCAGAACCATATCGATTCGGCCTTTGTCAGTTGAAACTTCCGATTCAGCTTCAAGTTTTAGGAGAGTGCAAATTAGCTGAAAGAGCGAGTGATAATACTTTTCCTGAGGAATATGCAAGTGATGTGGTATATTTGCAAATACAGCTGATAAAGCAGAACAGAATGCCGGAACATCATGTCTTTTAAGTGATGAACTTTGAAACAACAGTATCAATGTTTTGATATGAAGTTCGGGCAAGTGCAGCGAGCATGAATTTTTTGAAAGCGTCGGCTACCTCAAGATTTGGATACCGCAAGGTGTAGAGATCGATAATCTGACTATTTTGTTCGAGGCGACGATGGTTAGCGATCGTAAGGTATCCAGATTGGAATAGAATCGGGATAAGAGGTTCCTCGCCGATTTCAAACGGGCCAAGTGAGGTGGATGTTAATTCCACATCTTTAAAGTCTTCTAATTCGTCGTAATGTTTTTTGAGGAGCGAAATGAGGAATGATGGTGCTCCGGTTTCAAACCAATAGTTAGCAAACCTCTGCTTATGCATGCAGTAGAGAACTGAGAGAGGATTGTAAACATACACAGGCTGTTCTGAGAATCGGTATCCATCATACCATTCCTTGAGGAGCTGGTTCGTTTTATCGATCGACAGCTGTTCTTTCTTCGCAAGGTTTTGTATCTCATCGGTGAAATAGCTGTGAATTTCTTCTTGAGTATAACCAAGAAGGCTCGCAGCGCGCGGATCTAGAGAGATATCATTTAGGTTGTTCATCCCGGAAAAAATAGATGTCTTAGAAAACTTCGTAACGCCTGTAATGAGCAGAAATTCAATATGTTCGTCTAGTCCTTTTATGGTGCTATAGAATGAGCGTAATACTGCATGATTTTCTAAGGCAATTTCCTTGTTTTCGATGTTACTGACAATCGGATAATCGTATTCATCGATAAGAAGAACGACTCCATTTTTTTTGGAGAGAGTTGAGACTAGTGATTCCAATTGGGATCCTAAGTTGGGAGCATCGAGTACCGAGAATCCATGATTTTTTGCCACTTTTTCCATCTCCCAGGATAAGTGCTTCTCAAGTTCGGCCCCATTTTTAATTGTCATCATAGACAGGTCGAGATGAATGACTGGGTGAGTTGGCCACGCATAGGTAGTGTGAGTATCAATCCAAAGGCCCTTAAAAAGCTCCCGGTTGCCCTCAAAGAGTTCTCGAAGGGTTGAAACAAGCAGTGATTTTCCAAAACGCCTTGGTCTTGCAAGAAAATAGAATACGCCACCGGTAATCAGATCATAAATATGTTGCGTTTTATCGATGTAGATATAGCCTTTGCTTCTTAGCTTTCTAAAAGAACTGACGTCGATAGGAATTTTTTTTAACATAGTTTTATGAAACCCCGGTAAGTGAATACATCGACAGTCTACAAGGTTTTGAAAGGGTAAGCAAATTTCGTTTCATCGATAGATATTTACCATTTTTTGAAGAGGAAAGAGACCCGCGTGTTGACTGATCTCTTTCCTCTTGATTTTGATTACTTATAATAATGCAGAAGGCCAACGCAAATTTCAATAAAAATCAGAACTACAACGAGGACCGACAGAAGATCTTCACGTAGCGCATCAACCTTATTTTCATAGACTGTGCGTACATCAAGAATGATTGCTAACTTACGATTGATCGATTCTTTCCAGTTATTAATGTCGAGCTTTTCGACAAGGAGTTCATAAAGTTCGGTGTAATAAGCTTCTCCAACGAGCTTAATGCTATTTTCAAGCCGTTCGGTAATAACGGAGATATCAACTTTCAGCTTCCCGAGATCGCTTACAGGATCGCTTTTAAAGGCGCCCATAAAGGGTAAGTAGGAGCGAAGAGGCAGCGTGCGAATTTCGGTCTCATAGACAGTATTTAGTTGTTGGTCGAGGACTCGGTCAAAATATTGTAATTCAAGTTGCTGCATATTGGCGAACTCAAATAAATCGAGGAGTTCTTCATACTCATCATCATAGATGAATGCCGCTTCGGTATCGATGATGATAAGATCGCCACGATAATAGCCTATTGCAGATTCAAGGATTTCGTTCTTTTGATATTCGCTGAGCGACTCAGTTTCAAAACGCAAGATTGAGGCAATATCACTGCCAAATACTTCTTTTAATTTTACAATGTCGATAGCTTGTTCGGGATCTACTTGTATTAATACATAAGATCTTCGCAAGTGAAAGAACTTAGGTTGCTTAATTTCCGATTTAATACGCTTAAATATTGATCCAGCATCGACAACGCTGTGTTCTCTATACTCATCATCAATAGAGGTAATATGAGTCCTCAGATCTTCAAGGGTTTGAGAGAATGGAATCTTATAAGCCAGTGAGATGACACCAAAGTTATGGAGCTTGCAGCTGAGGTTGCGAGAGCTTGTATGCGGATGCGGAAGCTCTACTGCTAAGGGAGTATGATAGTTCTTAAAATATTTAGATAAATGTAATGGTCTGCGAACAAGGAGTTGCTTTTCTTTAATCTTCTCCAAGTTCATGTCATCTCCCACATCAAAACAGTGAAAGATAAAGATATTTCCCGAAAACTTTTGATTTTTTTCTGCCTCGTACATGGTTCTCCCTAATCCTTCTTTAAGATGCTTAAGAAGGCTTCATGTGGCACTTCTACATTACCGACTTGCTTCATTTTTTTCTTTCCTTCTTTTTGCTTTTCAAGCAGTTTTCGCTTACGGGTAATATCCCCACCATAACATTTTGCTGTAACGTTTTTACGTAGCGGAGAAATAGATTCACGTGCAATAATTTTTGCACCAATAGCAGCTTGGATTACAATTTCGAACAACTGCCGCGGTATGACCTTACGAAGCCGTTCAGCAAGATCGCGTCCGATTACATAGGAATTCTCTCGGTGCACGATAATCGAAAGTGCGTCAACCGGTTTGCCATTTAACAAAATATCCATTTTAACAAGATCACCTTCTTGAAAACCTGCTTCTTCGTAATCTAAGCTTGCATAACCAGAGGTTAATGATTTAAGTTGATCATAAAAGTCAGTAGCAACCTCATTGAGAGGCAATCGATACTTTAAAATGATCCGCTCTTCATTCAGGTATTCTAGGCTTTGCTGTACGCCCCGTTTATCTTGGCATAACTTGATAAGCGATCCTAAATATTCTTTTGGCAATAGAATAGTTGCATCGATAACAGGCTCAAAAATCGATTCGATTCTTGAAGGATCAGGAAACTCTGACGGACTTTCAATATCGAGGGTTTCACCCGTATGCTCGATTTTAACTTTATAGAGTACGCTTGGCGCTGTGATAATGACCGTTAATCCATATTCCTGCTCAAGGCGCTGTTTAAATACGTCCATATGGAGCAATCCTAAGAATCCGCAGCGGAACCCAAGGCCGAGAGCTGCAGAATTGGTCTTTTCGACGCGGACACTTGCATCATTTAATGTTAATTTTTCAATAGAGTCTCGTAAAAGCTCAAACTCTTCACTATCGATTGGAAATATTCCTGCGAAAACCATCGGTTTTGCTGGCTTAAAGCCAGGAAAGGGAACGACGGGCTTTTTACTCTGATAGAGGGTTTCACCAACACGAGCTTCTTGCACCGTTTTCATCCCTGCGACGAGATACCCTACTTGGCCAGCATACAGCGCATCCATCGGCAGTTGATCTGGATACATTAAGCCCAATTCTAATACTTCATAGGTACGTCCTGCTTGAGCAAGAGTAATTGAATCTCCCTTTTTCAGAACACCATCTTTTAAAGCGATGAGGCAGATCACTCCTTTATAGATATCGAACCAGGAGTCGAACAAGAGTGCTTTAAAAGGTTGTTCAAGGATACTTGTAGGTGCGGGAATTCGTTCAATAATAGCTGCGAGAATATCATCGATACCAATGCCAACTTTAGCCGAAGCCTTAATGATCTCCGATTCTTGGAAGTCAAACAGATGGTTCATTTCTTTTGCGACCCGCTCAGGATCTGCATTGGCCATATCGATTTTATTCATAATCGGGATAATTGTTAAATCTTGGTCGAATGCTAAGTAAAAGTTTGCCATTGTTTGAGCCTGTACCCCTTGTGCAGCATCAACTAATAAGAGTGCTCCTTGGCAAGCATACAAAGAACGAGAAACCTCATAACTGAAGTCTACATGCCCCGGGGTGTCGATAAGGTTCAGAAGATAGTCTTCTCCCTTATAGGTGTAAATCATCGATGCCGTCTGAGCTTTGACGGTGATACCTCGTTCTTTTTCGACTTGTAGTTTGTCGAGAAACTGTTCATGTTTATGGCGCGCAGACAGAGTGCCCGTTATTTCAAGAAGACGGTCTGCAAGCGTCGATTTGCCATGGTCAATATGAGCAATGATAGAAAAATTGCGTATTCTATCGGGCGTAAAGGATTGTAAATCTATTTTTTTCTGGTCCATAGAGCTTTTCTGAAATGGTGTCGACGTCAAGCTTTTATCTAAATATTCAATCTTAGTATACCAGAGCAGTCGAGAGGTGTAAAATTGTTAGAATTTCTTATGCTAGCCTCATGGCATCTCTTCATTCAATCAGTTCCAATCGGAGCTTTATGTACGAGGAAGTTCTACTCTTTAATCGCTTCGGACGAGCATGTTGTTCTAATTCAGCTACGTAGGCATTTCGTGCTTCAGTCTTAGTTTTCTTAAAAGATCCTTTTACTATAGACATTTGAAGAGCCGCTTTATTTCCCTAAGTTTTGAAACAGTATTTTTACCTGCCGCGGCTTCCGCATTCTGTTAGAGCAAAATGATAAGTTTCTATTTTGAGGTAGACTGTTGGTTGCTTAAACTGACAGTCCGCCCCTAAAAATAGGAAAGCACATATGTCTGTTAAGGTTAAAGTTATCATGAATGCGCGCGAAAGAGAACAGCCATTTATTTTGCAAAATTGCTGGCAGGAGAAATTACACAAAGGAAGCCGGTCAAATACTTGGGATGACGAGACGCTGGATAAGCACTAAATTTAAGCGCTTTCGTGAGCAGGGCCTGCAGGCCTTACACATAAAGATCGAGGCAGGCTCGCGGCTAACCGCAAGAGAAGTTTGGAATCTTATATCGGAATCTTATAATAGAATTACTGAGCACAGCTTGGAAAGATTTCGGTCCCACGTTTACTTCTGAAAAGCGCTTGCAGTACTAGATACGAATCAGCAAAGAAAAGGTCCGTCAGATAATGAAGGAAGAGAAATTATGGGAAGCAAGCGGAAGAAAGCCAAAGCATCGAAGAAGACGCCTAGCAAAGCCCTTCTTGGCCCTCATGCTTCAACTCGATGGATCGCGGCATGATTGGTTTGAGGGTCGTGCTGCACAATGCGCATTGTTAATTTATCTAGATGATGCTACGAGTCGTTTCATGTAGCTTGAATTTGTAAAGAGTGAATTTTTGCGTGATATAGCTAATGCAACGCGCCATTATTTTGATGTGCATGGTTTGCCAGTTTCCTTTTATATCGATAACGGCAGCGTTTTTAATGTTAACTCACGTAATTCTAATCAAGAAAGTCTAACTCAATTTGAAAGAGCTATGGCTGAATTAGACATTCAAATGATTTATGCGTAGTCCCCAAGCTAAAGGACGGGTAGAGCGCGCAAACAGGACGTTGCAAGATCGGCTCGTAAAAGAGATGCGATTGACGGAAGCATGGCTCCAGGTGGGAGATTTTATATCATGACAGCAGCTTCAGAAGGCAATGTCCATAAATTATGTGCCGAATATGATCTTGATAATATGCTCTGTATGAAGGCTACTCGCATTGTAATAAATGATTTTACAATAAGCTATAATCATCACGTTTTTCAGATAGACAAAAGGCAACCAGTACGAATAAGGGGCAAGGATAGAGTGATGGCAGCATAACGATTCATTTCAAAGAATTTATGTTAAGTCATACTGAGATCCCTGCAGATAACCTAAGGCCTGTGGATCACGTTGAATGGGAAAGGAAGCGTGAAAAGCAAGGAACACTGCAATCTCAGTAGACCACTATAAAGCGGGCGCTTAGAAAAGCTCCCTCATAGCGCCCGGAACCCTTGTGGAGCATTAACCATCTATTAACATATAGGACGTCAGTTTAGCAATTGGTTCGCAACTATTGAATAAAAAAAGGGGCTTGTATGCGAGAAAATGAACAAGCGAAATGTTCTAAAAACTGGAAGTTATTACTTTGCATCCTTGACAAGGCAATTAACGATGATAATTTTAAAGAAGAAGATATTAACGTAATGTACATTCATTGGGAGAGGATATGAAGAATTACATTTTAGCAATAAGTCTTTTTCTTGCCAATCACGCGCAGCTAGTAGCGATAGAAGACTCTTTAGTTAAAGAGTCTCTGCCAATGCGAGTTAGATTAATGGATATAGTAATGAAGGGTGCGCCATTAGGCATTGCATTAAGGCTAGCGGCTCAAATGCATCAATTTACTAGTCATGAAACAATGACCAACCTAGTTCAATCTCTAAATCGAGTAACACTGGAAGATCTTAAAGCTTATCCTATGCAGTGTGAACTAATTTATTCCGTAATAATAAGTTTTCTTCTTACCTATGGGATTGGGCAAATAGCGGAGCTTCTGGTAACGGTTCCCTGTCGTTGGTTAGCAGATATTTATCCAGATCTGTCCCCTGTCCTTGTGAATTGCGTCAGTTTGGCGACTGCAGTGACGATATATGCGCTAAGCCAAGAGATATTCCAGCCTTCGGGATCATGTTTTAACGCAATAATTGGTCCCAGTTACGGAAAGCACATCATACGTCATTGCGATACGTATCGAAATATTTCAAAACCGCTAGAATATGGGACAGACGTTACCTATCCTTGGTGTGCTGATAAAGCTGTATTGCTGAGTTTATTTGCGTTTTGGTCGGCGCATAGCATTAATACGTTCTTACGCCATCGGTTCTATAAGGATAGAAGATGTTCTGCAGCACAATTTACTGTTATGGGCTTTTTGCTCACAGCGGTGGTTGTGATCAGTTATCAGACGGAGCTACAGAAAAGGGCTTCACGTTATGCAAATTAAAAGCATTTTTCTGGAATTCTGAAGACGAAGTCCTTTTTTTCCGGTCCATAGAGCTTTTCTGAAATGGTGTCGACGTCAAGCTTTTATCTAAATACGAGAGTTTGGGTGTGATTAAAACTGTTACCTAATTTAAAATAGGTGGTTGTTTTGTTCGAGTATTATTTGGCAATATATCTGATCGAGATTGCTCGCTCTTCTAGCTCGCAAGTTAAGCGTGGATTCAGCATTATCCCTATTTCACCCGGCACCTGGAAGGTTCATCCATCTTTGAATAACTGATCTATACACAGGAGAAGCTTGTAATTTAGAGACCTTTAAATAGTGCCGGTTGCCTTCAAAAAAAATAACTTGTGGTAATGAGTTTCCCAAAATGTCGGCCAAGAGATAACATAAACATACAGAGTCTATCATTGGTAATTGGAAATCTTCTCAGTCCTGGATGTTCCTATTTTTTTAAACCGATACCGACGCGGAATTCTCGAGGTATTATTTTGCGCATATTTTTCAAGTCAGGTCGCATTGAAATTGTAAGTCTACGCTTAACTAAAGTTCCATAATATAAGTATTGATTTCTTTGATAACACTGGAAATGCCGGTGGGTAGGTCTAATGTATGACCTACGTCTTGCAACTCACTTAAATGGTTGGTCCAAAAGACTTGTAGCTGTACTAATTTAGTTTCTTCAAGTTCTATTGCCTGGAAAGCAAGATTGTTGTTTTGGAAGGTTTGAGAAATTGATTCTTTAAGAGCACGCTTATTAATCGACTTTGGCTCTCTGATTAATAAGAGGATGTCATGAAAGTCTTTCATGCGCGTATTGTTTTCCCCTTTTTTTACCATAGTTACAAGCTTTTCGGCAAAAATTGTTTCTGGAGGGTAGACAAGTAATGATATTTCTCGCTCAAACAAAGGTTTACCTCGATAATGCGATAATATGAGTTTGTAATCTCGTGAGTTGGCCTTGTCATCGGGGACTACGTCTATTTGAATTGTGTCTCGCATGCCGTCGAAAAGTACTTCTAAAGCTATTCGAAAACCAGAATAAGGCATATCGGGGGTTTCTAATCGTATAAGCTTTTTGATAGAAAACGTAAAGCCATCATCTAACTTTTCGTCTATAATATCGTTGATTGCTGATTGAATTTGTTCACGTATATTGAGCTCTTTAAGGGAAAAGTCTAAATCTTTAGTTTCTCGCCTGAGCTCTAAGTAACAAGATAGTAAAAAGCCTCCTTTTAATATGAATTTGTCCGCATGTTTGGACTGAGAAAGGCGAGATAAAAAACGTTCAAAAAGAAGACGCTTCCAGCAATCATTGAAAGTTATATTTTTTTCTTGTGCGATGCTGTGTAATCGATCTTTTAATGCTTGTTGGTTTATGTTAGCGCCATTTCCAGATAAGGTGAAATATTTACATTTAGTTTGCGTGCATATTCTGAAAGCTTTTTGAGATTTAGGCAATCTGTGATATCTTCAGGTTTAAGCGCCATCTGTAGTGCTTTTATCGCAGTCTCTCTGCTGAGTAGGCGAAATGCATCAATGATTGTTCGCTCTTTGTCAAAAATAGGAATGCGTACACCTTTAATATTAATTTCAGTTCTGCCTAGGTCGTAATTACGCAGTCTAACTATTCTTATAAGGCCTCTTTTTTTGATACTCGTGTTATGTGAAACTGCAATCCAATGCCTTCTTGGTATTTGCTCTGTAATATCATATATATCAAGAGCAGAAATGAGACAAACAGTTCCACCTGGGACTGAATGAACGGCATCAATAAGATCTTCCCATTTAAATGTATCAATGGGGTAGTTGTAGCTCATTGCCTGATAAATGCCACGACTTAGTCGTTTCAGTTTTCCTGATTCAATATAATGGTTGATGAGCGCAGATGAGACGCCATGTTCTCGGGCCTCTTGAGCTGTGAAAGAAGTCTTTGATAGTAGCGGGGCAAGGTTTTTAAAGTTCTTTGAAGATTTCATAATACACCTCACTATAAATTTAGCATTAACGCCCAAAAATGTCAAATGGGTTTTGGTGTTAAGTTTTAAGTATGCTCGTAGGACGTAGGGCCTTGATGATGAATTAACTCTGTTATGCTAATCAAGATGACATATCTGCGTATTTTTCATCTTTTACAATGAATACGTCTAGTGGCTGGCTCAAGAAGCTCTGATTGAACAGTGTGAGCAAGCATGTGCCTGGCATCAAGCGTCTGCATGAATGAACATATCTAGCTTGGCTGGGCACAGGCAATTTAGCTGTGAACGAAGCATTGGATAACATTTTGTGAGGCTATAGAAAGTGTTTTGCTTTGCATGATGGCTAGATCGTTAACTTAATATAAACACCCAGAAATGAGAAGTGGGCCTTCATGTTAAATTCCCTAATTGATGTTAGTAGTTTTTAGCAATCATTGCAGACCGAGACCAAAGATTGCCTTCGTCCCTGATGATTGCTTACTTTGCTTGTTGGAGAATCAACTCGTGCTTCTTTTGCTGTGAACGGAGCATTTGATAATATTCTGCAAGACTAGTCAAAATGTTTTGCCCATTGCATGATGCGCGTTGCTTAACTTAACGTCAACACCCAGAAATGAAAAGTGGGACTTGATTTTAAGTTTGTGATTGATACGTTAGGTTTACCATTTAGTACAGGTTTCTAAGGCTTTTCATGCGGATCAAATGTTGGGATTTGGGCTCTGAGGCTTCAAAGTGTCGCGCTTTTAGAAAGGATAGCCTGACGTTTTTGAGGCGAATGAAGCATTTGATGACACTGTTCAAAGTTATTGATAATGTTTTTCCGATTGTCTGGCGTGCCTCGACTTGACTTAACTTCAACACCCAGCGACGAAAAGCTTTGACTTTAAATTGGGTTGATAATAGTAGCTTTTGAAATCATTGCAAACATCTCTGGCGGCTATTCTTTGTACATAAATTTGCGTTGTGCTGCATGCTGGCAACGCTTCATAATTAGAGCTAACCTGTCCTGGTGGAGTTGCGCATTGTCACCAAAGCTCTAAGATGGCGGGTCTAGAGTCTTCATCATACATGGCTTGGGAGTCGAAGTACTTGAGGCGAAGTTTATTTGTGTTGGGCCATATGGAGCAGTCTTGATCCAATGATCCTGCCTTCAACTAGCCACAAAATTAAAATTCCGATTTTGGGGCCAATTTTATTGATTATTTTTTTGGCACCAAAATCGGTTTTCTGGATTTGAGGAGACCTAGGGCGGCCTAAATACTTTTCAATACGTCCCGTGTTGATTCATGTTAAAGGCGCAACTGATGCAGTTATTGAGAGCGAATTCTTTGTGAAGATTGTAGATTCCGCGCAATTCCGAGAGTTATCGGTAAAGTAAGAGCTGATTCTAGCTTTTAGACTGCTTCTCATTTTAATCTGCTGCACATTAAAATGATCTGTGAGTCGCACTTTCAGACTTATTTTTTGTCAAAGTCTTGGGCTTCGAGCAATGAGATTAGCTTTGGTTTGATTTTACTAGTACGGCTTTGCCTTTGATAGCAATGCCGTACTTCAAGCTGCGAGTAATGCCTTTTGCGCGGAGTGCCTGATCATATTGTTTTCCATCTATCTGTTGTAAAGCCTCCTCAGCAGCATCTTCCAAGCTTTTCCTTGTGCCGGACGTAGCCTTTTTAAATTCGAGGATAATGCCAGGCAAGCTTCTAGTGTGAGGAGTAAGCATAATGTCATATCGGCCATAACCACTCTCGCGATTGGAGTCAATTTGATATTCATTACCGAGGGATATGAGCATTCCAAGGACAAAGAGGTGATAGCTTTTTTCTGCTTCTGTATCGGTAATATCATGTATGCTGACCGTATTAATAACAAACTCGCTCAGAAGCTTTTCGAACGTGGGTGCATTTCCTTCAAGCATAGCTCGTATCATAGCTGCTTGTTTAAGTGGAACCAAGGATTTGTTGAAAATACTCTGTATTAGATTGCCGTAAATAAGCTGAATTTCTTTGTTGGGGATTCTAAGTAAGCATATGTCTCTTCCTTCGACGATTTCATGTTTAGAAAACGTAACATATCCTGTAAACAGGAGAATGCTCCAGAGGAGGACTGAATCCTCATGTACTTCGGGAAATATGCAGGCCTCTTTGATTTCTTGTTTTACTTCCCCGCCCGTTAAAAGTGTCTCAAGTTCTCCTTTAACTGCGTCATCAGCGTTTGTGATTAAATTTGCTACGAGGGCATTTTCGCTTGTATTAACCCAATAAGGTTTGAGATCACCCATTTCGAAGACACAATTTAAGAGTGACCAGGGATTGTAAAGAGCGATTGGGCCGCAATGGTAACTGTTGTACCAATTTTTGATATCAGTTTTGCTGTTTTCAAGCTGCGCTTCTCTAAGTAAGAGATCGACCTCCTCATCTGTAAAACCAAATTTGTCGGCAGCATGAGAACTCAAGAGTGAGAATACACCTATGTTATTAAGCCCCGAAAATATCCCCTCTTTTGCTGTTCGCAATATGCCGGTTAAGAATCCACGATGTAAAGAGCTGTTATCCTTTAAGACAGCTGTTAACAGTGACCGAACAAGCTGGGTCATTGGCTTGTAATAGCCACTCATATGTGCTTCGTGAATCGGAGTGTCATATTCATCGATCAGAACGATTACTTTTTGCTGGTAATATCGGTGCAGGAGCTCGGTAAGGAACTGAAGGCTGGTATTAATTTCTTCGTCCGAGGCAACGTTGTTGACGATATTGCTAAATTCTTGAGGCTCATTTGCGATCAGTATTCCTGAATCGAGAAGATAGAAATGGCGCTTGAATTCTTTAGCGATCACCTTGCGCATCATGCGAGATGCTTTCTTAAATGTTGCTTCTTTAATATCCTTGAAACTCAGAAAGATAACTGGAAATTGACCTTGCAGAGCTTGGTATTCAGGCTTGTGCCAAATGTAAGTTTGAAAAAAAAGTGAAGCATGAGATTCGGTACTTTTTTCAAAGAAGTAGCGGAGCATTGATAGATTGAGTGTTTTGCCGAAGCGTCGTGGGCGCGGTATTAAAATGACTTCTTGAGAGGCAGCCCAGAGATCTTCGATGAGCAACGTCTTATCGATATAAAAATAGTTCTCTTCAATGACCTTTTTAAAATCACTCACGCCTATAGGTAATTTTTTCATGGCATAGGACCTTCATTTGGATTATCCATTGTAATACTAGCCTATCAAACTTATTCCTAAATGCAAATCTTTCGATCAAATGGAGTCTTCTAAAAAGGTGTTCTGTTATCAGCAGAGAGTTTGCACGATTTTGATGAAAACTCATTTAAAGTGCACTCTGAGTCGCAGATTCAAGTGCTTAGAGTATTTTCTTGATTAAGCGCCATCAGGCGCAAGTTGTCCTCATTTGACCTCCAGTTGCGCTATAAGGATAGTCTTGATGAAATCGTACGTAAGATTGGGATGAGCCTCTATGATTTGACCAATCACCAATGGCTGTCGAGCGAACGTAAAGAAAATGTCATAAGTATTGATGTGCGTTCCGGTGATAACATGGACTACCGTTTTTTTTGAGCGGCAGTCCTGATTTTCTTGTTCGATTATGCTACAGGTTCAGCATCTGCTGGTTTCGCGGCTGTTGCTTCATCTTCAGGGATTGATAGTATGATTAGTTCAATGCCGTCGCTATCTTCAAGCATGATCGCTTTAATAGTATCATCACCCTTCGGTATAATAGCTCCGATTGTGTTATCGTCATTTTTTGCAACTCGTTTACTGTTTGCGCCAACGACGTAGAGATGTTGGTCTACTGCGTTTGCTATGAGTACTCGATTGCTCGGCCAGTCAAAAGATGCCCCTTGGCTTTCAGGATAGCTTGGAGCGAATGCGCTTTCGTCACATACCAGAATTAATGAGATGATTCCATCTGAGGATAAAGTGAGATTTGAATTGTGTGCAAGAATGCTTTCTGGATTGATTGCGGTTCCGCGGTTTGTTTGCGCAAAGACTACGAGGTTTTTACCAGTTTGGTTGCTGATTATAAGGTCGTTTGCCAAAACACAGTTCAGGACGAGTGATGCTGTGGCTAAGCTGAGAAGCAAAGAAAGTTTCATAAGATTCCTTTTTTTTGTAAATAAGTTAATAGTCTAAGGTAGTATACAATGCCAAACAAAAGACTCAAGTACTGAAGATGCTCAGTTCTTTTAAAGTGAGCTTGTCAAAATTGCTTCATTGCACTACGCTGAACTGGAGTTAAAGACAGTAAATAAGATGCTTTAGAGATGAAGTGCAACGATTGAAAAGCATTTACGTGCCTTTACTTAATATCTCTTATGCAGGCTGTTCACCGTGGGCGAAAGTGCTGCAGTTTATTGGATCCAGGCATGAACTTAGAATATTATCCCTTTAACCTATAAGGAGAAGCTATGATTACGAAATTCAGTCACCCCGTCCTCTATGTGAATGACCAGGATGAGGCGCTTGCGTTTTATCGCGATAAGTTGGGATGTGCAGTTCATTCAGATTCTCAGTACGGAGAGCTGCGTTGGTTAACGATTCAACCTCCTGAGAATGCTCATGAAGAGTTGGTGCTCTTCAAAGCCACAACGCCTGCATCCCTGGCTCTTGTGGGAAAGCAATCGCCTGAAGTTCCTTTTTTAGCATTTGTTACGACTAACTGCAAAGCGGACTGTCAACTCTTTAAAGATAGGGGCGTGAAGATTGTAGAGGAACCAACTGAGCACCCCTGGGGTATTCAGGCTCTGTTTCTTGATCTGTATGGCAATCTCATTACCTTGATTCAACTCGTCTAGATCAAAAGGGTGGTGTGCTGACTAGCTGAAGGCAGCGCACCACAGCTTTAGTGAGTAAGTTTTTTCCTCGTCGCTCGATTTGTCTCAGCAGCCTTTTTGGTGTATACTTAGATATTATTCTCAGTATATTAAGCACTAGCGAAAGTAGGTTTGTTGATGGAACCCACATACGAAAAAGGCGCGCTCTCGCGTATTAGGCCTGTTCTCATAGAAGAAGAACTCAAAACATCTTTTCTAGACTATGCAATGTCTGTTATTGTCAGTCGGGCTATTCCCGATGTACGGGACGGTCTGAAGCCAGTACATAGACGAGTATTATATACAATGGACCAACTCGGATTCTACCATAATAAGCCGTATCACAAATCGGTACGCGTGGTAGGGGACGTTTTGGGGAAGTACCACCCTCATGGTGATGCGGCAGTATATAATACTATGGTTGGTATGGTTCAAGACTTTTCGAAGCGGTATCCACTCTTAGACGGTCAAGGTAACTGGGGTTCTGTAGATGGTGATAATGCTGCAGCTATGCGATATACCGAAGTTCGTATGCAGAAAATATCTCAGGAGTTCTTGGTTGATCTTGATAAAGAGACCGTCGACTTTGTTCCCAACTTTGATGAATCGACTGTAGAGCCTGTTATTCTCCCGAGCAAATTACCCAATCTTCTGATTAATGGGACAACCGGTATTGCGGTTGGTATGGCTACCTCTGTTCCGCCCCATAATCTTGGTGAAGTTATCAATGCCTGTATTGCTCTCTTAAACGATGAGTTCTTGTCCGATGAAAAGTTGTTTGCCTTAGTGCCAGCGCCGGATTTTCCAACGGGTGGTATTATCTGTGGCCGGGCAGGAATTGTAAAAGCCTACATGACGGGCCGTGGTAGCCTTATACTGCGCGGAGTTGTTGAGACTGAAGAGACAAAACGGGGAACGTCAATTATTATTACCGAACTTCCGTTTCAGGTAAATAAAGCTGAGCTCATCATAAAGATGGCAGATCTCGTTAAAAACAAGATTATCGAAGGCATTACCCATATTCGAGATGAATCGGATAGGCGTGGTATGCGGGTTGTTATTGAGCTGAAGCGAGGAGAAGTTCCTCAAGTTATATTAAACCTGCTGTATAAGCATACGTCACTTCAGACGACCGTTGCTATCCTGATGCTCGCATTGCTAGATAACAAGCCACTCATTTTTACGTTGCGACAACTGATTCGTGAGTTTCTTGTGCATCGGGAAGTAGTGGTTAAGAAACGGTGCCAATATGAACTTGCAAAAGCGCTTGTTCGTGAACATATATTGCAAGGATTTATTATAGCGCTGTCTCATATTGATGAAGTGGTTGCCCTTATTAAGGCATCACAGTCAGGAGAGGAAGCACTTAAAAAGTTGAATGATCGTTTTGGGTTGTCGGCTGAGCAAGGTAAAGCTATCTTAGAAATGCGCTTGCAACGTTTAACGGGGCTTGAGCAGGAAAAAATCTATGCAGAGCTCGATGAAATTAAGGCGACCATAGCTGAACTGAAAGCTATCTTAGCTGACAGGGAGCTTCTGAAAGGTATTATTCGTACCGAACTGGAAGCGATTAAGGCAGATTATGCTGATGTTCGTAGAAGTCGTATTGAAGCGCCGGTAGACCTATTCCAGGAAGCTGATTTGATTCCGGACGAAGAAGTAGTAGTGACACTTACTCGTAAGGGATATATTAAGCGAGTTCCGTTAACGGTCTACGATGTGCAGCATCGTGGAGGTAAGGGCAAAATGGGAATGACTGCGCTTGATGATGGTCAGGACGTATTGCAAGATATGTTTATTGCCCGAACTCATGACGAGCTCTTATTCTTTACCAATACTGGTCGTATCTATAGTCTTCCAGTCTATCAAGTGCCAGAAGGATCACGAATAGCCAAAGGACGTGCGCTTGTAAATATGCTTGCATTAGCGCCAGAAGAACATGTAGTAAAGCTCTTATGTACGCGGGATCTAGAAGGTCGCTATCTGGTTATGCTTACTAAAGATGGCATTATTAAGCGTACAGAAGCCACTGCATTTGCCAAAATTAGAAGTACTGGGATCAGAGCTCTTACACTTCGAGAAAAGGATGAGCTTGTATTCTGTTCCTTAAGTTCTGGTGAGGATTACATTGTTATCGCAACTGCCTTTGGTCAAGGGATTCGTTTTAAGGAACCTGAGGTTCGTTCGATGGGTCGTACCGCAGCTGGGGTGATGGGAATTCGTCTTTATGAAGGTGATTATGTAGTCGGTATGGAAATCGTCCGAGATGAACAGGATCTTCTCTTTGTAACCGAAGGCGGCTTTGGTAAGCGTGTGCGAGTTGCTGACTTTAGAGTGACCCATCGCGGTGGCTACGGAGTACGTACTATCCCTACCGATGCCCGCAATGGAAAAGTGATCGGTCTTGCGGTGGTTGATGATATGAGTACAGTGCTCCTTATAGATAACTTTGGCAAGATTATTCGCCTTTCACCAAAAGAGATTCGTACGATGGGTAGACAGGCTAAAGGTGTCCGTCTAATACGTCTGGAAGAGGATAGAAAGTTAGCAGCATGTGCGGTGATACCTGGCTCTCCGGATGATCAAACGACTCCAGCGCCAGAAGGAATGCTCCAGGAGGGTGCGGTTAGTATTACCTCTATGGAAACAGATCTCTCAGATCTGACTGAAGAGTCTGATTTGAGAACACCTGGTCCTCTTGACCATGATCTCGATCAAGAGGATCTTGAAACTGATGAGCTAGAAGTTGAACAACCTGAACATGAGGAAGAGGGTGACTAAGGCGTATGCATCGTCATGAGCTCCTTCACCTTTCCTTGCTTGATGAGGTTGGTCCAGCTACTGTGCAGCAGCTTATGCACATCGGTGAACATCTCTCTACGCTGAGCAAAGCGGATCTTATGCACTATGGCTTGAGTGAGCGCAAAGCGCAGATAGTCTCTGCTGGTTTGGCTGATAAGCGAATTCTTGAAACGGAGTTGTCTCTTATCGAGAAGTATGAAATTACCTGGGTAACGGTCTTTGAAGATCGTTACCCAGCTCTCTTGAAACAGATTTATCTTCCTCCTGCTATTCTCTATTTCAAAGGCTCCTCTCTTGATCAAAGTCCTCTCCTCGCTGTTGTTGGTTCACGAAAGGGCGATAGTTATGGAAAAGCTGCTGTTGAGCGTATTCTTCCTCCGCTTATTGAGCAGGGCTATGGGATCGTCAGTGGAGGTGCTCTGGGAATCGATGCTTTTGCTCATACGAGAACTATCGCATCACAGGGACTAACCTATGTCGTTCTTGGTTCAGGACTCTTGCGACCCTACCCTCGATCTCACGTGAGATTATTTAAGGAAGTTATAGAATCTGGTGGTGCCCTTATAAGTTGCTTTCGCTTACAACAGGAAGCACTTCCGGGCCTATTTCCTGCTCGTAATAGAATTATAGCAGGCCTTTCGCGCGGATGCCTCGTGATCCAAGCTGCTCTGGCTAGCGGAGCGCTTATTACTGCTTATCATGCCTTACATGAAGGACGAGAAGTATTTGCAGTTCCTGGACGAATAGATGCTCCTCTCAGTGAAGGATGTCATAGCCTCATTGCTCAAGGTGCAGTTCTTACGACAAGTGCTGAGGATATCCTTGCCGTATTTCAACCACGCACTATCTCTGCGGAGAGCAGAGGTGGCTCACCCAAAGAACTTCTCTTGAATGCTTGTAAAGCTCCTCGGTCAACGGGAGAACTCATAGCGTGTATGGTCCTTCCAGCTGCAACTGTTGAACAGCTGCTTGACGAGCTCGTTTGTGATGGCAGACTTATGCGCACATCTCTAGGACTTTGGCAAACTATAGGCTAGCTTCAATGTGAGCAAAACATGCGCCTTTAAAACCTTTTTTGCCTTTTTTCTCAAATTAGGCTAGACTTGAAATAAGTTATGATGACATACAATGTATTTAGTATATATGTGAGAAATGAGGAGCTTGAGATGCCAGTACCTAAACGTAAGACGAGTAAGGCCCGTAGAGATAAACGCTCGGCCAATAAGCATATTCGTCCGCAAGCGGTAACTTCATGTGCTAATTGTGACCATCCTTTAGCTACGCATGCTGCGTGTGCTGAATGTGGCTTTTACAAAGGCAGAAAAGTATTGCGAACAAAACTTGAGCGTGTGTTAAAACGGGGTGAGGTAAGCCGAGCTCAGCAAGCAAAAGCAGCTGAAGCTTCAAAGGCCGAGCACGAGCATCCGGAAGAAAAATAATAACAGAACAATGAGGGGTCCAGCGAAGCATGGGCCCTCTTTTAAGAGCAGGGAGAAATGAAATGTTGTCTTTGAGAGGTAGTGGATTACAAGATAAACGAGTTCAGTATGCAATACTTGCGTTACTGCTCTGCGGAATTTTGTCGGCAGCGTGGTTTGGGTATACTGTGTACAGAGCACATGCAGAGAGAAGTGCGTATAAAGATTTAGCAGAATCGATTGATGGCTATGCAAAAGTTCGCGGTTCCGTTGCGAAGGATGAAAAATGGGCCGATGTAGGTGCTGCTTTCAAAGTTGCAGCTGCACGGCATGGTAGTTCTCATTTACATCCTTATTTCTTATTCTATGAGGCCGATGCATTACTACAACAAGGCAAACAAAAAGACGCTCTTGTCCTTATGCAAAAAGGACTTGCAGAAGTTCCAAAGAATCAGCCATTATATTATTTGTATGCTCTTAAGCAAGCATTACTGAAAATCGATGCCGAAGAGACGGCTTCGCAAGGACGACAAGAGTTAGATTTGTTGGCTCGTGATAGCGCCAATCCGGTACAGGATATGGCACGTTATTATAGAGCAGTAGATGCTGAACTACGAGGAGAGTCTGCGGAAGCTGAAAAGTTGTTTCAAGAATTACGAACGCAAGGAGATCCCTCTTCGTCATGGGTCCACCTTGCACAAAACAGACGAGCTGCAGAGTAAGCGGTATGAATCAAGTTAGAGTTCGTTATGCACCTTCGCCAACCGGTCATTTACACGTGGGATCCTTACGGACTGCATTATATAATTGGCTGTTTGCGCGACATGCTGGAGGTGCTTTTTTAGTGCGTATAGAAGATACCGATCTAGAACGATCGAAGCCTGAATATACGGAATCTATTTTAGAATCTCTCTCTTGGGCATCGATGGAACCTGATGAACCGGTGGTGATTCAATCTGAACGGATTGAAGAACACAAACAGATTGCACAGCGTTTGGTAGCTCAAGGAAAGGCGTACTTTTGTTATTGTACTCCTGAAGAGTTGCGAGAGCGTTTAGGTGAAAGTGCAGCTCATGAAGGTGGGTATGTACATTATGATGGCAAGTGTCGTACGCTTACCGAACAACGGCCAGGACCTGCGGCCATCCGTTTTAAGGTGCCCGATGACGTTGATGCGATACAGTTTGATGATCTTATCAGGGGTGTCATTCGGTTTGAGCGGGAACAGCTTGATGACTTTATTATTGTTCGTTCAGATGGGACGCCAATGTATAATTTTGTAGTGGTCGTTGATGATGCTGCCATGAACATTACTCACGTACTGCGCGGTGAGGACCATATTTCAAATACACCAAAGCAGATTTTGCTATACACAGCATGCGGGTATACTCAGCCTCAATTTGCACATTTCTCTCTCATCTTGGGCCCTGATGGTCACCGATTGAGTAAACGGCACGGAGCTACTGCAGTACTCGAATTTAAGAAAGAAGGCTTTTTAGCTCATGCATTAACAAATTATTTAGCTCGGTTAGGATGGTCGCATGGAGACCAAGAACTGTTTACTACCGAAGAGCTCATACGCTATTTTACACTTGAACATATGAGCAAAAAGGCTGCTATCTTTGATAGAAAGAAGCTTGAGTGGCTCAATGGGATGTACATCAGAGCGCTTACTCCTGAAGAGATAGTTCTCCTGATTGAGCGAGATGTAGAACCCGGTTGGAAAAGCTCATTTGTTAACTGGAGTACCCCTACCTTACTTGCAATGATTGCGCTTTACAAAGAGCGAGTGAAGACATTGAAAGAGCTTGCCGACGAACTCAAAGGTTTACATGAACGACCTCACGAGTACGAGGGTGAAGCTACTCCAGAAACAGTGCAGTATCTGAGAGCAGTGCGCGATGCTCTTGAGTCGCATGCAAATGGTACTGAAGAGGCGATTGATCATCTCTTAAAAGACCTTGTCGCCAAACTGGGTGTTCCATTTGCCACCATTGCACAGCCGGTGCGTAGAGCGCTAACGGGTAAAAGTTCAAGTCCGTCAATTGCACAGTTGATTGCACTACTGTCAGTTGAAGAAGCTATTCACAGAATAGATACCGCTTTACGGTATCTTGATAACAAAAACTCTGGAGAGGGGTAATAAGCATTAACCAATCAAACAAGAAACTTGGAGGTTTTTTCTATGAAAATTGGTATGCTATTTCCTGGATATTCAAACCAATTCGTTGGTATGGGTAAGGAACTATATGATAACTCACGTATTGTACAAGAATACTTTGAGGAAGCGTCAAACTGCTTAGGAATAAACTTTGTAAAACTCTGTTTTGCATCATCAGATGCCGAGCTTGCAAAGATTTCTAATGCATATCCCGCACTATTTCTAGTGAGTGTGTCTATTGCTCAGATGGTTAAAGAACTGAGTCCCACCTCTGAAATCAGCTGTGTAGCTGGTGCAGGAGTAGGGGAATACAGTGCGCTGTGTACTGCACAGGTGCTTACGTTCCCTGATGGGCTGTATCTGCTGAGTAAGCTGGCACTCTTTTATGGAGCATTGCGCGAGGAACTTGATGCCAAGTCTGTTATTGTTAATGGGCTTTCGACTCGTAAGCTGAAGCAGCTGTGTGAAGAACAAGTCACCAGTGGTGATGCTCACGTTGCGACGTACGATACTCAGAATGGTCACATAGTGTCGGGTAATCCTGATGCTGTTGATGCTGTTGCTGATAGTGCCTCAGATGCAGGTGCTGGCAAAATCAAGGAAGTTGATGCAGAAGAAGGATTTCATACTCCTCTGCTCAATGAGCTTGCACAGCAGTTGAAAATCTATCTGACCAAAGTTGATTTTAAGGATCCTCAGATTCCGGTAATAACGGGAATTAATGGAAAAGAAATATCTCTTGCAAAAAAAGCACAGGATGCGATTATTCGTCAGATTGTCGAACCATTGCATTGGGATACGGTCTTAAAACAATTTGCAGATACTGATATGATAATAGTCCCTGCTCCCTCGAAATCTTTGGTTACAGAGCTCAAAGCTTTATTTCCAGGGAAAACGATTGTCGGTATTGATACGATGGCAGATATTCAGATACTTCAAGGACTTCTTGAGGTTTCTTTAGAAGAGCCGATATTCTTTGCCGAAGTCATAGAGGAGATGGTTTTATAACACACTCATTACAAGGAGTCCGCGGTGGATCGAGCTGAAATATACGATAAGGTAGTACACATTATTGCACGCGTATTTAAACTGAACACTGAAAGTATCAACGAGCTTTCAAGCTTAGATAGTTTAGGTGCAGATTCGTTAAATCGTGTTGAATTAGTTATGGACTTTGAAGAGGCATTCGGCATCGAAATAAACGATGAAGAAGCTGAGAAGTTCTCCACCGTCGGACAGATTGTTGACTACATAGATACGCTTAAAAAAAGCAAAGGGGCTTAAGGCTCCTTTGCTTAAGGGCATTCTCAAGGCCCGCCATGGGCTCAAACTTTGACTCTAACAAACACATCCTTTTGCTCACAGTGTCTATCGTGAGGCCTGTGAGTTTCTCTACTGCTCCTCCACTGGGGCGAAAGTTATTAAGATGTAAAAGAAAAAGGGGCTCGAAAGCCCCTTTGGTTGTGATTAGCTAAATGATTTAAGCTACTGAGAGAGTTGGCAATCCGCATGCCTTATTGATAGAGTCACAATATGTACGCATCTCAGTAAGCGTAGTGAGTACTTGAGTAACTACTGCATTAGCAGGAGTCAAGTCTGCTCTCTGTGCGAGAACAGTACGAACAGTTTGCCATGCATCAATAAATGACTTATGGTTCGCTGAAGTTTTAGTCCACTCATTCTTAAAATCAGCATCTGCTTGATTTGCAGCCGTTTGTAAGCTTTGTGTGAAAGACTGAACTTTTGATTCTTCAAAGAACTTCTTGAGAGTCTTTACTTTGTCGCTTGTATCAGAAAGATCGGCGGTTTTCAGATCATTCGCTAATTCAGAAACTCCAGCAACGACCTTAGGGTCTACTTTGTACGTCGACAAGTGCTTTGCCTGGTTATTTCGGAAACTAACTTTTGATCGATGATCCCAAAGCTTCTTAAGCAGAATAACACCGATTATTGTGGCTACAGCTGCGCTTCCAATAAGAAGAACTTTATTTCTCGTAGAAAGTGAGGTCTTAGCCTTAGGATCTGTTGTTACCTCTGGATCTGCCATTTGTACTGGAGCTGGTGCTGGTACTGCTAGTGCAGCTGGTGCTGGTGCCGGTGCTACTAGTGCAACTGGAGCTGGTACTGCTAGTGCAACTGGAGCTGGTGCTGGTACTACTAGTGCAGCTGGCGTTGGTGCTGGTGCTACTAGTGTAGCTGGTGCTACTAGTGTAGCTGGTGCTACTAGTGTAGCTGGTGCTAATGCCGGTATTGGTTGCGGTGCAGCTTGTGCTGGTACTGATCCAGCTCTTGCTCGTGCTGGTGCTAATTCAGTCGGAGCTGCTGCTAATGAAGTCGGTGCTTGTGCTACCAGTGCAGCTAGAGTCGTTGTGTCCGCACCGCTTCTTGGTGTATCCGGCTGAGAATGCGGTGTCTGTGGACTTGCTGACCCTGAACTTGCAGGTGAGTTTTGTGATGATGTTGGAGCTGACTCAGTTGGCGTTGGTTCAGATTGCGAAAGAGTGCCAAGCGTTATAAAATCGACAAATCCGCCAACAGTGGCACCTAGAACCTCGACAGCTCCGTTGCCGAAGGTGTCTAGACCTCTTTGGAGATTACCAAAAAACCAGCCTCTGTCTGAGAGAGGTCTGTCTTCTGAACTGGGACCCTGTGATTCTTGAGAATGTATAGGAGCTGCTGCTGCTAAACAAAAAAGAAGTGTAACATAATGAGTAATTCTTGACATAGCATTTCCCTTTGTATGGTTTATAGATATCTGTCGAAGATATTTTGCCACGGAATTCTTCTTGTGTCAACAGCCTTTTTTTAAAAATCATTGTAACAAAAGCAAAAGTTTCACTTTTAATTCAAAATTATGTGTTATGCTACCAGAATGTTTATGGAGACAACTTAACTAAAAGACTAAGCACGTAATGCCTCGTTCGTGGAGGTGAACAAATGACTCGCATTTGCTCAAAAATTCACTTCAGATGCAGTTGTTACAGCGAGCAGTCGAACCAGGTTGGATCGCTAAATGATACAGTTGGTATCAAGACATCAAAGAAAAAGGGGCTCTGAGCCCCTTTAATTTTCTATGATAACGTTAATTTACGGACGGTGTAGATAGTTCGCATGCCCGATTGATGAGGTCTAAATACAGACTCATTTCATTAAGAGTATTTCTCACTTGAGCAAGATTGGTTGCTCCTTCATCTCCAGCTAGATCGGTTTGATCTGGATTTTGAGGCTCTTTGTTTTGAGAGAGAACCGTGCGAATGTTTTGCCAGGCATTAATAAATGCGGCATGTTTTGCCGAAATTGTATTCCACTCATCCTTAAAATCGCTATCTGCTCGATTAGCAATAGTTTGTAAGTTCTGCGTGAAAGACTTTAAGTTTGATTCATCAAAGAACTTGTTAAGAGTCTTTGCATGCTCGCTAACATCAGTAGTAGTTCCGTTTTCCAACAGCTCTGTAGTGAGTGCGTTATATAATGCATTGAGCTCGTTGATGAGTTCGGGATTGACTTCATAAGTTCTTTTAAGATTATTCTCGATGCTTCGGAAAACTTGTCTTTCTCCTTCGCTTAGCATCTTATGGAGAAGAGCCGCTAGTCCTCCAGCTATACCGAGTATAGTTGCGCCAGCTAAAACTTTAGTTTGAGCAGAGAGAGATGTTTTAAACGCGTTGTTTTTCTTGGTGACGAATTCTGCTGCTGGATTTGCTGAAGCTGGCAGATTTGCTGCTGGGCTTGCAGGAGCTGGCGCTATTGAGCTTGCAGGAGCTGGCGCTATTGAGCTTGCAGGAGCTGGCGCTATTGAGCTTGCAGGAGCTGGCGCTATTGAGCTTGCAGGAGCTGGCGCTATTGAGCTTGCAGGAGCTGGCGCTATTGAGCTTGCAGGAGCTGGCGCTATTGAGCTTGCAGGAGCTGGCGCTATTGAGCTTGCAGGAGCTGGCGCTATTGAGCTTGCAGGAGCTGGCGCTATTGAGCTTGCAGGAGCTGGCGCTATTGAGCTTGCAGGAGCTGGCGCTATTGAGCTTGCAGGAGCTGGCGCTATTGAGCTTGCAGGAGCTGGCGCTATTGAGCTTGCAGGAGCTGGCGCTATTGAGCTTGCAGGAGCTGGCGCTATTGAGCTTGCAGGAGCTGGCGCTATTGAGCTTGCAGGAGCTGGCGCTATTGAGCTTGCAGGAGCTGGCGCTATTGAGCTTGCAGGAGCTGGCGCTATTGAGCTTGCAGGAGCTGGCAGATTTGCTGCTGGACTTGTTAAAGCTAGCAGAGCTGCAGTTGAGCTTGCAGGAGCTGGCAGAGTTGCTGCTGGACTTGTTAAAGCTAGCAGAGCTGCAGTTGAGCTTGCAGGAGCTGGCAGAGTTGCTGCTGGACTTGTTAAACCTAGCAGAGCTGCAGTTGAGCTTGCAGGAGCTGGCAGAGTTGCTGCTGGACTTGTTAAACCTAGCAGAGCTGCAGTTGAGCTTGCAGGAGCTGGCAGAGTTGCTGCTGGACTTGTTAAAGCTAGCAGAGCTGCAGTTGAGCTTGCAGGAGCTGGCGCTGTTGGGTTAAATAATTGTCTTTGAGATGAGCGTCCTGTTGTTGCTGCTGGTCCGCTGGAAATTAATGAATTCCACTCAGAATTTGATTGACTGTTGATGGCCATTTGCTTGGTAATTGTAGAAGAAGGAAGGAATGAGGATGCTGAAATAGAGATACGGCTAAGGCCCGAGGCGTTCAACAAATCTCCTACAAGTTCTGGTGATGGTGTTGCGGCTGATGCGGCGGTTCGTTGATCGCCCCTTTGAGCGTTGCTGAGGCCAGTTGGTATTACTTTTCCATTTAAGACTCTCCTACAGTTTTTTTTCGTATTAGGTGAGAGTTTATCCCATGTTGATATTCTTTCTGAGCGCGATTTTGGTTGTAATCCTTTTTGTATAATAGCGTTGATGATCTTTGGATCGTCTAATCTCTTTATATAACTTTCTAGTTCTTTACGCTTACTTACTTCTAGATTGTCAATGTCTGCATATCTATTGCTGAGATCATCAATAAGAACTTTAATGATCGGCTCTGGAAGCAATTTAGCGATTTCGGGTGGCAGTAAGCGGAGAATTTTCAATAGCTCGTCAGAAGGCAATCCTGAGAGGGCCTGAGCCACAAGATCAGTAAGCTCTTTCTTACTTATTGATTGCAGGTGTTCGATAATTGTCTCTTGGTCAGAGCTAGTGAGGGAGGCGAATGTTCTAATGCAGTGTTGCTGTTGATCCAGAGTGTAGTTTCTGAAGTTGTCAACGGCCTCAGTGTTGGTAGCAATCTCAATGTAGGCAGCCGAATATAGCTGATTTGTCGAGTGTAAAACTATTAGAAGCAATAGATAGTGTGTCTTTCTGATCATAAGATTTCCTCGTGTATGGTTTAGAGATATCTTTCGATGCTAGCTTGCCATAGAAATTGTTATGTGTCTATATTTTTTTTTAATATTGTTGAAAGTAAAGTGAAAATTTAGGTTTTAGTGCAAAGATTGAGACGCAGAATGCTAATGAGCCCAGGAAATGGATTGCACATTAAACAAAAGATAAATACTTTTTTGACGAATTGAATGAGTCACAAGTCATAATTGTTAACTAATGGGCTCTCTATTTAGCGAATGATCTCGACCTAATGGCCATATCCATGTCCTATTTGTTAGCACATAGTTTTTTGATCTATCTTTGAGTGTTAGCAACGCTTCCACAGGCATTATTAATATCCTCAATATGCTTTTGCAGTTTGCTCAACATATTCTTGACTTTGCCGAGGCTACTTGAGTGTGGTAGATCTACTTTATTCAGGACCTGGCTAAAGTTTTGCAGGGCTCCAATAATGCCATGAGCGGCATAGATCAAGTTCCATTTTTCTTTTATCTGTGGACGTGCCTTTTTTGCTATCGCTTTGAGCTTTGAAATGAGTGATTTGAAATTGCAGCGCTCGAAGAAACTTATGACTTGTGCTTCAGCTTGGAGTCCACTTTTGTTTTGCGTAAACTCATCATCGAGAGCTTTTTCTAAATCCCACAGTATTGCAGGTATATTTTGATGTTGTTGATTTAGTGACTCGAGGTCTGCCCCAATAGCTTTGAGGAGATTGTCTTCACCAAAATACATGTGATGAACAAGTTTTGCTAATAATGCAGCGATACCTAAAGCAGCAAGTCCTTGAATATTACGCAGCATGAAGCTGGATTTTTGTGTGCTAGCGCTTTGTGTTTCACTTTTTCTTGCTTCTTTGCTTAGCCTCGCAGCTTCTTCTTGTTCTCGTAGTCTGGTTGCTTCTTCTTGTTCTCGTAGCCTGGTTGCTTCTTCTTGTTCTCGTAGCCTGGTTGCTTCTTCTTGTTCTCGCAGCCTGGCTGCAGTTTCTTCCTGTTCTCGTAGTCTGGCCGCAGCTTCTTCCTGTTCTCGCAGTCTGGCCGCAGCTTCTTCCTGTTCTCGCAGTCTGGCCGCAGCTTCTTCCTGTTCTCGAAGTCTGGCCGCAGCTTCTTCTCGTTCTCGCAGTCTGGCCGCAGCTTCTTCTCGTTCTCGCAGTCTGGCCGCAGCTTCTTCCTGTTCTCGCAGTCTGGCCGCAGCTTCTTCTCGTTCTCGTAGTCTGGCTGCAGCTTCTTCTTGTTCTCGTTGTCTGGCTGCAGCTTCTTCTTGTGCTCGTTGTCTGGCTGCTGCTTCTTCTCGTTCTCGTTGTCTGGCTGCAGCTTCTTCTTGTTCTCGTTGTCTGGCTGCAGCTTCTTCTTGTTCTCGTTGTCTGGCTGCAGCTTCTTCTTGTTCTCGTAGCCTGGTTGCTTCTTCTTGTTCTCGTAGTCTGGTTGCTTCTTCTTGTTCTCGTAGTCTGGTTGCTTCTTCTTGTTCCTGTAGTCTGATTGCTTCTGCCATTGCATGAATTACTGGTCCCTTTGCAGCAGTTGGTAGAGAAGTTAAATTTGCTACGCTTTCTCGAGATAGCACTGTAGGTAGACCTGAATTTCTGGTTGCTCCGGGAAGGCTTACAATTGCCTCTAGTCGACTGTTCGGTGTTAATTCCAATAAGAAGTTATACCTGGCCGTTGAGCTCCGTGGTGGGGTGGCTGGTGTAACAACAGTTGGCTGCTCTTCGTCAACAGTTGTGGATAGCATAGAATATGTATTGTTGATTAGCGTCAAGATACTAAGTAAAAGTGTGACCAATTGAGTTGCTCTATGCATAAGAAATCGCCTACGTTTAATTGATGGCTGTTTTTATGAAGAAGTTTGTCATAAAAAACTGTGTGTGTCAAAGTTTATGCGATCAATGCGGAGTGTGTAGCATTATTGTAAAGAAAAGGGGGCTAAGTAGCCCCCCCATAGTTGCTAGAAAGAGATACATCCTTTAACCCAGACACCCCATTGATTGAGTCCGGTTTGCTCACAGGTGCTTCTGCGGTCATTGCCATCAAACTCAACTTCGCCACCGACGCCAAATTGAGGATTCCAGCCACATTCGTCCATCCAGGTATAGCTCATATGAGCAAAGAGCTTATTGGTAAAGACTGCATGAGCTTCACCAGAGTGGATGTCAATATCATTCACTGAAAGCAATGTTGGAGTCACCCCATTATCAAGTGATTGCGGCGCAATAATATTAATTGGTGTTGGGGTGGTAATAGCAGGATTTACGCATGCAGCACAATCGGTTGCTCCAATAGTTCCCGAAGGTTGAAGGCCTGCTTTAAATGCAGTTGCATCTGGCTGTGTTGCATTATTTGGTAGATTGGTTGAAACCAGAGGATCTGGTAGTGCAGGACAACTTGGTGTTCGGGCTGTTCCACCTATTGGTATTGGTGTCCCGTCAGGGAAGATCTCACTTGCTCCCGAAGGAAGTACAACAATAGGATAATTGAAACAGCAGGTATTAGTCGTTCCTTTAATGCCAAACTTACGCTTATCAATATCCGCAGGGCAAGAATTGCATCGCAGATCAATGTCTTCTCGGCTATGGCCATACACGTTATAGCCGAGATCAAAGCCGAAGCCGCACCAGCGGTAGGCAAGCTTTAAGGAGGCATCCCCTTTTATACCAATACTTACGGCAACTTCCCTACTGGTAAAACAGCTTGCGCTTATAAGATTACTATTATACGTAAGAGTAGTACCATTAGTATCAAATTCCTTAAGAAGAAGATATCTGCTAAATGGACCATTATTACACAAGTCAAAAAAGCGACACTGATGTGATCTAAAGAGATGGGTAATATTACCTTCTAAGAAGAGAGCAATATTAGAATCTTCTCCGCTCCAGAGTACACTGTGTGCAGATATTCCGCCACCTAATTCAACATGCTTGCCATTACCTACAACCGGATCCAATAGAAAGAGATTCTTGCGCTTCTTTCCTGTAGGAAGTACTGCTAAAGCAAAAATTCCAAAATGATAGCAGTCATCATTGATGAGATTATATCCAAGAATGACATCTATATCTGCAAGTCCATTGCGAGTGCGACGTGCAAAATCAAACTTGCCTGCACACCAGGGAGTATTCATGTCTCCAAACAAGAAGTTTCCACTGAGTGCTTGCTTAATTGTTTCAGCTGTATCTACAGATCCTGATCCCATATAGCAGGGAGCGAATGTCTTAAGGGTACCATCTTCGTTAAATGACCCACTTTCTATGCGCACACAATTACCGCAGTTAAGATCCAGGTTCCATCGTGTATGAACAAATGGTGCATGTAAGCGGAAATAGAGCCCTTGTGCCCAACAATCGAGTCCCAAGTAAAACCCAAAATCAGCTATAAAGTTTTCTATGCGAGGATTAAAGAAGATTGCTCCTCTAAAATCGGTTGCAAGACCAAAATTGTCTGCAAGCAGCTCATTTGGTAAGCGATCCGTTACTGCGCTACCTGCAAAGTGGAGTCCTGTTTGCCCAAACATAGCCCTAGCAAGTTGCTTATCTCTAAAAGAGCGTTGAAATTCGAACGCTAAATAAGCTGCTCCGTAATTTTCACACATTTCTGGCTTATTGATTTCCCACTGCCAACCTACAAGCTCTCGTGCAGTGTTTGCACCTTGCGATCGAAAGTGAAGCGCGGTGCGCAAATTATTAAAACAACTTGTATTGCAGTCGTTGCTGCAATCAGCAAGCAATGTAGGACGTATAAGCAGTGTAATGCTCATAAGTGCGATACGCGTAAATCTCATCGGTAACTCCTTCTGTAATATAGTACTTTGTTTTGTTTACTCTCACGTTTAAAAGACAAATCCACCTTTCATCCATACCCCCCATTGTTCAAGGGCATTATCACAGTGGCCATCAAACTCTGCTTCGGCACCAATTCCTATATGGGGTTCATAGCAGGAATTAAAGGTATAACTTACATGCCCAAATACTTTATGGGTCATCATTCTTCCTTGAGCTGCAGATGCAGGATTTAAATCTCTACAACTAATGATATAAGGTTCTGCATTGAGATTAGCTTGTATAAGATCACTTGTAGATGTTGGATTAGGGTTAGTATTCCACGACAAGCAAAAGGGAGGGGAAGTAGGCAGTGGTGCGCTTGTAGGCAGCTCTGCTGTAAACATGGTTGCATCATTTTGGGTGGTATTGAGCACAGTCTCCGTTGCGATCGCCCCCGTACAGTCATAAGAAACACAGCAGACACCCTCAAGTCCTTTTATACCAAATCTTCTCTGATCGATAGCACAGGGACATTCTGTCTTGATACAGACTTTTTCTTTCTCTTGGAAGTAGAAGTTGTAACCGAGATCAAATGCCCATCCACGATTTAGAAAGCACAGTTTTGCAGAAACATCTGATTGGATCCCAATGGATACTTCACAGTTTCGAGTCGCGAAATTAATAGCATTTATGAGGTGACCAGAATAATTATCGTTAATATCAAATTCCTTAAGTAATATGTACCGGCTCAGGAGCTTATCGTTGCTTGGAACGGGAAGACAATCCTTTACAATGGGCGAGGTTGGCAAAAAGTCGAATGAGCGTTTTTGGTCGGTACTAAATACATGAGTGACGTTACCCTCTACATAGAGTGCAAGATTACAAGTGTCAGCATTCGTTGGTCCGAAAAAAGAAAAATGACCACTAAATCCGCCACCTAGTTGCCAATGCTTTCCATTACCAACGAGAGGTTCAAAGATAAATTTTGCTTTTGGTCTATTACCTGTGGGGACGACCGTGAGCGCAAAAAAAGCAAAGTGACCATAATCATTATGAAGAAGATCGAAGCCAAGGATAACATCGATATCGGCAAGACCTGTTCTGCTTCGTGGACAAAAATCGAATCGTCCGTATCTCCAGGGTTCTAACATATCACCAAAGGTGAAGTTTCCGCTGAGTGCTTCGCGCAGACTGTGTGTCGTGCAATTTGCGTTTTCATCTTGAGGTGCAAGGTAAATTGGATTAAGGGTCGCATTGATAGGACATTGGCCAGCCGTTGGGGTATTTGGCCCCATATAGCAAAGGGGAAATGTTGAAGATCCTCTGAATTTGTCTCCACATGCGAGACAGCTATCGAGACCTAAACTCCATTTTGTATGAGTGATGGGTGCATGTACTCTCAAAAACAGTCCATCGCAGATATCATCAAGACCAAAATAGAAATTGAGATCAATAATGACATTTTCGATGCGTGGCTTAATGATAAGAGTCCCATGAAAGTTGGTTGGTAATCCAAAATAGTCTGCTACTATATCTACGCCATTAACTCTGTCGATATTTTGGCTGCCAGCAAATGTTAATGCTGGTGTCGAAAAGAGCTTCCGGGCCAGATCGCACAGTTCGAAAGATCGAGTATATTCTATAGTTCCTGCTATTGCAGCGTAGTTTTCTGTGTAGCATCTAAAAAGATCACGCTGCCATCCTACTAATTCCCGGGCAGTATTTGCACCTTGCGAACGAGGAATGAACGTGGTAATGTGACCTGTCGAGGTAACCGCATCGATAGTTGAAAATGCTAAGATACAGGCGGCTGCCACGATCTTAGCGTAGGTTTGCTTCATAAGTCTCCTTATAGATTTTTCATAGAAATTGTAACTAATGTACCGCGTCAATCGAATTTTGTCGATAGGGAATTGCGTTTTTTTCATAAAAAATGAAAGTATCTACAATTTTCGAATGATTTTGAAACTGTCCGGGCATCTTACCACAGAAAAAGTTTAAGAAAGAATGACTCAGCGTAAAGCACCATAGAGAGAGAATATTGCTCCGATGATAGAGGGCCCATTTAAAAAAATAATACGATAAAACTATAAAACTATTGCCTTAATACATAGTATGTGTTATGAAATATGTGCTAAGAATCTCTTAGTTATAGGAAACGAACTTTTCTACTAAGAGACATTGACATAAAACTATTGAGAGTAATTAGGGAAGCATTTAAGACTAAGAAGGAGAAAATTCAACAAAACTATTGATTATTTATCTTATTTTTGCTAAATCTAGCTATGGTAAAGATTTGCGAGGTTTAGTGCCTTGAGTTAGTACACTTTATTAAAAGGGGGAATATGTATTAAAAAACCAAATTGTTTTGATTAAGAAAAAAGATTATCGTATGTCTAACCATTAAAGAAAAGGTTACTCAATGAATAATGTAACAAAATTATCCATAGTATTACTTCTGTCGTTAGGGGTAAGTGGATTAAATTACGCAGGCGGCTGCAACACCGGTTGCGATACTGGCTGCAATACAAGTTGCAATACAAGCAGTGATTGTAACACGAGCAGTGATTGTAATACATGCAGTAGCGATTCAGATTGCGGTGTAAGCACTGTTATTGTACCTCGTGGAATAACAACCAATCTTACCTATCGTAACATCGATTCGTTCTATAATAGATATCATGATGCACGTTGTAATTTCTTTACCTGGGATACAACCTATTTGTATACACAAAATCGCCGTGGTAAGGATCTTGCAGTAGGATTCCTCGGTTCTAATCCGATCCTCGTAGCACAAAGTGGTGATAATATTGGTATTAATTCAGTTAACTTAGGATTAGGTTCTGCAGAAGGATTTAGTTCAACGGTTAAACTCAACCCGCGCAGCAAAACCTTTGCATGGCTATCTCAGTTCATTTTTAACTTAGATTGTTTCTGCACTGGTCTCTGGGCAGATGTGTCCTTTGCTGTTGCTCATACCAAGCATAAACTTGGCTTCTGTCCAGTGAATGGCGTGCCTGGTGATATAGTAGGACAAGCGACCGATGTACAAGGTGCATTGAATAATCTTGGGGTGTTTTTCAATAGCCCAGTGTCGGCTGCAAGCTCAACTAATGGTTGCTGCGATGATACATCAGTAAGCACAGATAGTTGCAGTGATACTCATACTGGGGTAGACGGCGTTCTTCTTCGTATAGGGTATGACTACACCTACTGTAACAATGATCACTTTGGTATCTATTTTGCAGGTGAAGCTCCAACAGGAAAGCGATTTGATAATTCTCGTTGGTTCCAACCACAAGTTGGAAGCAAAAATGGTGCTGTCGGTGTCGGCTTAGAAGGTGACTATACCATCTGGTGTGATGATTGCAGCAATAGCGACTTTGTTGTTATGTCTGAACTTCTATATCTGTACAAGTTTAAACATAGAGAAAATCGCGTATTTGATCTCAACAATGGTCCACTATCACGATTCTTACTAGCAGCTCCAGAAAGCAATCCATTTGCTCCGGTTCCTCTCTATCCTTATCTTAAATCATGCGTAGAAGCAGAACAACGTAGCCAGATTGAATGGTGGCTTGGTCTTCACTACCAATGGTGTAATTGGGGTGCAGAGTTTTCATACAACCTCTTCTGGAGAGATTGTGAAAGAATCAAGTGTGCAAACTTCAATTTTGATGATCTAGGACTCTTTGATAACACACGTTGCGGAGGTCTAACATCAAATAGTAGTGCTACTATTAGCCAAGCGTTTGGAACAGGCACACCTGATGCTACTTTCACACCTTTAACAGCAGCCGATGTAAATCTTGGTTCTGGTGCGGCTCGCCGAGCACTGACTCATACAGTTGGTGGTGCATTATCATACAGCAATGTATGGTGTGATTGCTATCCATTTTACCTAAGCATTGGTGGATCATATGAGTTTGCAAAATGCAAGGATCGCCGTCACCTTCCAGAAAACTGGACTGTGTTTGGTAAAGCTACTATTAGCTTCTAAGCTTAAAAACGAAAGGACTTTATTATGAATTTAATAAACAAAGCCTTAACGCTCCTTGTAGCGGCAGGCTCTATGGTTTCGGCTCAGGCGATGAGTAATTGTACGCCATCGAATCAAGCTACACTTACGGTGGGTATTGATCTTAGTGCGGGACTTATTCCTTATTCCTCATCCTCAATGACTGGGGCAGATGTTAGCGTAGCATGTGAACTGCGTGAGCGTTTGGGTGCTAATACACTTAATATTGTTAATATTCCTTATAATCAAATGCCAGCAGCTCTTGCTGCGGGCACTATTCAGTTAGCGATTGGTTTGTCCGCTCAAACCCAGGCAACAAACCCTGCGCCTGCTGTTTCATATGTAGTATATAACAATGATAATCTTGGTATAATCACCACAAATGTGACGTTGCAAGCAATTGCTTCGGCCCTTGGAATTCCAGTGGCTCAAATCACGCCGCAAACTATATTAAGTTATATTGCGGTGGCCGGTGGCCTCGTTGGTGTGATTGGTGATACGACAAGTGGAACACCGCCAGATCGCCGTGAATCGGCTATTTTAGCGAGTTTGACTCCTACGCATATAGTATCTGCATCCTATTCAAACTTAGGAGCCGCAATTACTGCCTTGACCTCAGTACCAACAGCCATAGACGCAATCTTTGTAAATACTGCAACCGCAAATGCTGCAGTTGCACAAAATAGTGCGCTTGTGTCATTTCCAAATGTAACAATAACCCCAACTCCATCGGGTAACTTGTTTTCAGCTGGATTGGCTATTGGTGTGAGCAATGCGGCTACCTGCTGCCAGCTCTATGCAAACGTTGCACAAGCTGTTGCTGATATGGCCAGCGATGGAACACTTACTGCTATTAATACGGAATTTAAAACTGATGGTACACCATCACCTCTTCCAACATTGACTCCTGCAGCATGTGTTGGGGTGACTGCTGCGTTACCACAACGTAATGCAATTGCTCAGTTTATTTTTGACACGTTCTGCCCATGTACTCCAACAGTAACAACTGTGAGCACATCTACTCCTAGCTAATATTGTTAGGTAAGAACGAAAAGTCTCTCAGGGGTGTGTGATAAAAAACACACCCCTGATTTTTTTACTTTCAATTTTATGATAAAGAAGAAAATTTTTTCATCACAATCGGTTCATCCTCAGATCTTGCATGCGCTATGCACTATTTCAACTGGTGATCAGCAACAGTGGCGGGCAGAAGCGCACTCTACTTTTAAGAGCTTATTTGACGCCCAAGCATATCTGGTGCTTACAAGGGCCGCATCGAACATTTTGGGGTTGAATGCGATAATTAGCCCTGGCCAAGGGGTAATCTGTGAGCAGCGAGCGGCTCCGCAACTGACAGCGAGTGGGGCACTTGAACTATTTACCAGAAGTACAGTGATTCCCGTAGATACCGATAAATTGCAGATTGAACAGATTGAACGGGTGATAGATGATGCGAAAGGTGAACACCCTCAGGTGCTCTCTATTTCGCAGCCGACCTTTTATGGCAGTGTATACACGAAAGATGAACTCAAGATACTTTCAGACTTTGCTCACTCTCATGGTATGTTTGTCCACATGGATGGATCCTTTCTTGCCAATGCTGCAGTGTTTTTGGGTTGCTCTCTTAAAGAACTAACGGCTGAGTCAGGAATTGATGTTCTTTCATTTGCTCCGTCCGAATTACTTGCGGGAGGTGCCGTGCTCTTTTTCGACGAAAAACGAGGGAGGGACTTTTCGCGTCTTCAAGAGCAGGGTATGCAGAGATTGCCAGACATGAGTTTTATTGAGGCTCAGTTTGTAGCCTTAGGTTCAGACAATCTGTGGTTTAACAGTGCTCATCATGCAAATAGTATGGCAGCTTTGCTAGCAAACAAGTTTGAGAATATAGATGATGTTGATGTCGCTCCAGTGCAGACCCATATCGTCTGTATGCGTTTGCCGCATACAGTGCTTACTCAGATCCAACAGCACTATAATATTGAGATTATCGATGAATCTGAAGGGGAAATACGAGTGATGACCTCATTCGCTACGACTGAGCGGGAGATTGATCAATTTGTAGAACTTGTTACAACAGCGATAAAAGCTCTTTAAGAAGTTTCGTGTCATCCGCCTTATCGATTCCATTATTTACGCTGGCTATAAAGAACGCGTGTAGTCGCGGAAGGAGCCTTGAGAGTTCAGCTTTGAGCTCTTGAATCTTTTTAATGTCGATTGTTTCTGGAGAGTTTTCGAGGAGTTTTGTTGCTTGAGGAATAAGCGTCTCGTTCAGCGCAGTTATTTGCTCATTAGTAAGCGTATCTCGTCCGTAGAGGAGAAAGGGGGCAAGTCGCTCATTGAGGATCTGATTGAGCTGTTCAGTTACCGAGTCAAGAACTTTTTTAAGCTCGAGTTGGCTTTGTTTTACCTGACCTTTATACTGAGTTTCATGGGTTTTGAGCCGTTCTTCTTGGAAAGTTTTACGTTCCCGTTTGCTTGCTTCCTTTTCAGCCTCGAGGAGCTGCTTTTCGTACTCTTCTGGGGTGACGGATTTGTTATTGATAGTGTACGTTTCTTTTTTTGTAGCATTATCCAGCTCAAGAACATGTTTAAAAGTTAGTCCTTCTATTGTTTCTTCGGTGAGAAATATTGTAGACTGTTTGAGTACTGAAGAATATGCCGGTGCAATTGAAAGCACAAGGCAGACTGGTACGATGTATTGATTGAGCATAAAAGTCCTGTTGAGAGTTCATGATAAATGATGGAAATTCTGTTATACTCTAGAGTATACTAAAGTTTCTTCAAAAGGTCAGCTTAATAAGTGAGCATGATGAAAAGAAAAAAAGGGTATTTTTCGATATCAGCAGTGGCTAAGATGTTCTCAGTCCATCAGCAAACGATCCGCCTTTATGAAAAGGAAGGGCTCATTGCACCTAAACGCTCAGAAGGTAATACGCGTTTGTTCTCTGAGGAAGATGTTGATCGGCTAGAGGAGATCATTTATTTGACACATAAGTTGGGCATCAACCTTGCTGGGGTAGAAATGATATTGCGCTTGCAGCGTCAAATTAAGAAGATGCAGAAGGAGATGAATGAAGTCTTTAATTCTGCTCAGACGGAATTGACACGTGAAAGCGAGCTCAGTAAGGAAGTAATACGGGAAGCAGCAGCTCGACTTGCTTCATTAAAAAAGGGTGCCAAAGGGGTAGAGTTGAAGAAACTAAAGGTTACTGATGAGTCTACCTTTGAATCGGGTAGTTAAGGAGAGCATATGTTTTTTAATCAATTTAAGACGGGGATTTTGATAGCAGCGCTTTCAGGGTTATTGATGCTTGTAGGTGGCTTGTTAGGAGGTACGAAGGGAATTATCGTCTTCTTTGTTATTTCCCTTATTATGAATGGGATAGCCTATTTTTACTCCGATAAGATGGTCCTTTCTCTGTATAGGGCAAAGCCACTCGATAAAGAACAGTATGGCTGGTTATATGATGTGGTCCAGGAGCTTGCCCAAAAGAGTGGCTTACCAATGCCTAAGCTGTGGCTTGTCGATATGCCTGAAGCTAATGCATTTGCAACTGGGCGTGATCCTAAGCATGCATCAGTTGCGGTTACAACTGGCATATTGCAGATATTGGACAGAGGTGAACTTCGTGGTGTGTTAGCACATGAACTCTCTCATGTTAAAAACCGTGATATTCTTATTTCAAGTGTAGCTGCCACCCTTGCCACGGCTATTGGGTTCATGGCAAATATGATGCAGAATATGGCTTTTTGGGGGGCAATGTCCGGTTCTTCGGAAGAGAGACGAGGCCCGAATCCTCTGGTGATGTTGGTGGTTGCTATTTTAATGCCACTTGCTGCATCACTCATACAGTTAGCTATTTCTCGATCACGGGAGTACCTTGCAGATGAATCGGGAGCTGATGTTTCCCATGATCCTCTTGCGCTTGCTTCAGCTCTTGAAAAATTACAGATGCGTGCACGGACAGTGCACTTTGATAACAATGATACGCGTCATGCAACGACGGCTCATCTTTTTATTGTAAATCCATTCTCTGGTGCTGGGTTATCTGCTTTGTTTGCAACCCACCCACCCACACAAATGCGTATTGCCAAGCTTCGACAAATGTACGAAAAAATGACAGGAAGACCATGAATTCATTTGATAATGATGCAGACCAGTTACTCGTTTCGCCGCATCTCTTGCTGTTCTTGAGTTGGCTACTCGACCAAGAGCAAGAAACGCTCAGACGCTTGGTTGCACGTGCTCATAGCCAGGAAGCATTGAGTACGGCACATGAGGATGTAACCGATGAAGACCTTCATCAAAATATTGCAGATTTCTTCTCAGTGCTTGAGAGCTTTGTAGGTGATGAACTGGGTCTTAAAAGGCATCGACCATTACAAATTGCAGCTCTTAAGCAGATTGATGCAGATGATACTCTTGTTGCGCTCAGTGCTGCAAAGATGACCACAATGCTTAAGAAAAATCCCTATGAGGATCCAAAAGAGGTACTGTGTCGTGAACTGTTAAAGCGATGGAAACCGTCTAGAAAGCTTGTGCAGAACTAAAAAAGCCAAGTTCGGTAAGTGCCTCTCGTAGTTCAAAAAGAGGCAGTCCAATGATGTTGGTATAAGAGCCTTCGATATTTCGAACGAATTGAAAGCCAAACTCCTCTATTGCCATACCACCGGCTGCGCTCAGAGAAGGTGTTTTGCTTAGATAGTCATTGAACCATTCATCAGGTACAGAAAAATCGATCTTCGTTACAACGCTTTGTTCTATTCGTTTTTCGGTTCTCCAGGTGCCCTGTACATATTCCTTTTTATCGAGACAGAAACCGGTAGCTACCAGACATCCCGCTCTCCATAATCGGAGCATTGTACGTGCATCTTCAAGGCTTTCTGGCTTGCCATGTAATTTGCCCTGCATATCGATGCATAAGGTATCTGCAGTGAGAACATAGCAGTGAGTTCCCCCGACAGGGACTGAAGCATGCTCCATTTTTGAGCGAGCAATAGACGCAACAACGGCTGTAAACGGTTGACTCCAATCACACGCAGTTTCATCTGCAGATTGCTCAATTACTGTAAAGGGAATCTGTGCTTGCTCAAGAAGCTCTTTACGCATGCGCGACTGGGATGCTAAATAGAGAGGTGCTGTTGTATACATAGTTTGAACTGTTTGAACTATGGCTGGGGTGGAAGGATTCGAACCTCCGAATGCCTGGACCAAAACCAGGTGCCTTACCGCTTGGCTACACCCCATGGTGATATATACTCCTTAGTATACCAGATTCTCTTCGCAATGAAAGGCTTTGCTTACTCACATCAGTGACTTGTTGAATGTGCCCCATTCGTGCGAGGTAATGAGACAGTGCAAAGCTTCTGCGATCACCTCTTACTTCTCAGTTGAGTAATGAGCTCCTGGCTGTTTACGAAAGAGAGCGTTATATTCTTGTACCGTCTATTGAGGGGAATTTCGATGTCAGTGGCTACAATGAAGTTTTCTCCTTCAGGATGCAGGCGCCTGAATGCTTCGATATTCTTACCAATCTCTTCTATGCGGCTTGTACTTGTGTACTTACACTCGATAGCTGTTACCCCGTTACCACGAGATGGTAGTACAAAGTCAACTTCATGTCCCTTTTTGTCTCTCCAATAGTGTATCGTGCGGGTCTGTAAACGAGCCTGGAGCTCGTTCAAAACACAGTGCTCCCAGAGAAGTCCGAGATCTGCCTCACGGAGTTCTCGCCACCCTTTGGCGTAACAGACGAAGCCTGTTATCAAAACCATAGACTCGTGGCATGAGTACTATCTCGCTCGGTTTATGGCCCGAGAAGGGTCTTACTACTTGTACAACGAATGTTTCTTGAAGAACAGCTAAATAGTTGGCAGCTGTTGCTCTACTTATCTCGCACCGCCCCGCATATCGTGTTGCTTCGAATTGTCCGCCACTATATGCGAGGAGGAGTTCTGCAAACTTTTGAAAAGAAGAGCGCTTTCCTACACTGAACATCTCCTGGATATCTTTTGCCCAGTAGGCATCTATCCATTCCTGAAAGTCCCGCTCGGGAAGCTGTGTTCGCGTGAATAATGAAGGAAAGCCGCCAAACAGAAAGCGATGACGAATGTCTTGATTGCCAAAGGCTGGCCGTTCCTCGAGCAAAAGGGGAGTGAGCCAGACTTCTCTCTGGCGACCGGTGAGTGTATCTTTAAACTTTTTACTGGCCCCAAAGTTGAGGATCCAGCAGCTACGATAGAAACGGAAGGGTAATGATCTGCAGCGAGCTTTAACAGTTCGGAAGTTTTCGAGCCGATGTATCTCATCAAGAACTATCCTCTCTGAGTTGTTAGAAACTCCTCCAGATCAGCACATCGTCGACGAACTCGAGGCCTCTCACAGTCAAAATAATCGGCACTGGTGAGAGTGGTACAGAGGCTCGTTTTGCCGACCGAACTCACATGAGCCAAATAATAGTTTTTTGTTGCCACGCTTCTTCGATCAAAGCTTCCCAAAAGGGACGTTTTATCAGCATATCTGCTCCTTTGGAACTATGTGTAAATAGAATTTAGCATATAGTTCTACCAAATAAATGCGAATTTAACTTTACATTTGGTTCTGAAAAGCTGAAAAACCGAGCAGTGTCAGCATTACAGAGCGAGTAGGAGGGCCAGGCTTTTCCGATACAGGAACATATGATGTATCCGAAGTGGCTTTACGTAGAGTTCCACTGAATGCTACATAGACCTTGCTCTGTCTACAGCGGACTATCTCAGCTCTTGATAAATGCAAGAAGCTCCTCATTGACCTGATGCTTGAGTGTAGTGCACATACCATGTGGAGCTCCCTTATACACTTTGAGCACTGCATTTTTGATCAGCTTCGAAGAAATCAATGCTGAGTCGGCAATCGGTACAATCTGGTCATCGTCACCATGAAGGACCAATGTCGGTACATCGAATCGCTTCAGATCCTCGGTGAAGTCTGTCTCAGAAAAAGCCTTGATGCAAAAGTACGAAGCAGGAAAGCCGGCCATCATTCCTTGGCGCCAGAAGGATTCGCGTACACCTTCAGAGATCTTTGCTCCTGGTCGGTTATAGCCATAAAATGGCAAACTCAGTTCCTTCCAGAACTGTGAACGATCTTCTATAACGCTGGCTCTCATGTGGTTGAAAACTTCGATCGGGAGACCTCCTGGATTTGCTGCATTTTTGAGCATCAATGGTGGAATTGCTCCGACTAAGACTGTCTTAGCAACACGTTTGGTGCCATAGCGGCCAATGTATCTGGCGACTTCTCCGCCGCCTGTAGAATGGCCTATGTGAACTGCATTTTTCAAGTCGAGTGTTTCAACGAGAGTGGCAAGATCTTCTGCGTAGGTTTCTATATCATTGCCATTCCAAGGCTGGCTTGACCTGCCATGGCCGCGACGGTCATGAGCAATGCAGCGATAGCCGTGTGACGCTAAAAAGAACATTTGATCTTCAAAGGCATCCGCACTGAGGGGCCATCCATGACTGAAGACGATGGGCTGTCCTGAGCCCCAGTCATTGTAATAGATTTTGGTTCCATCTTTGGTGACGATTGTGCTCATACTAATTCTCCGTTTGTTCGGTTGATGCTGATTTTAGAGATAGTCTAGCCAGGATACTCCTGCAAAGTCAACGGATGACAATGCATGTTGTACTATACTCTGTGCCTTTGAATAAGAGATGTTCTTCTGTGTGCGCCCGAGTGGGTGTGGATATGCTAATTTGGTCATCTCGTCGTGTTTAGCATTCTAACAGGAGGTGTGTTCTGCAAGACTCAGCTATAGGGAGTTATCCGTTCACAGTTTTTGAGTATTTGCTCAAGGGTCTTGAGGAATAGCTCTTGTTCATGAGCTGGTATCCCTTCCAAGGCGATGTGCTCGGTGAGCTCGTGAATGGCCCATATTTTGGCAAGTCCTTCAGCACCTTTCTCGGTGAGCATAAAGGTCTTTTCCTGTTCTTTTATGAAGCCTTGCTCAATTAAGGGTTTGAGAAGCTCTTGAATATTGCTCTCATTTGAAAGACCAGCATCGTGCGCCAAGGCTGAAGCAGTTGAAGAACGATCGCAGTGTAAGATCATCATGATAATAGCCTGGTCTGCATTGAAGGGCGTGCCTTCCCGTAATTTCTTATCAAATATGAGGCGCATCCAGGTTGCAGCGTTATAGAGTTTACCAGCGAGTGAGGATTGAATTTTTTTTGTGAGCATCGTTAATACCAATTTCAATTTAAGTTCGTACAGGCTGATGCCTGCTGCTACAGCAACATTTAATGATTCGACAGTTCCACTCATGGGTATTTGAATTTTAAGATCTGCTTCTTCCATAAGGTCATCGCTTACTCCCGTTGTCTCATTGCCGAGTACCAGTGCAAGCGGCTTTGCAGTAAGGGGTGCAAATGATTGTATGATACTTGCATGGGGGCTCGTTACAGCAATCTGATATCCTTCTTTCTTTAAAGCTCGAGCTGCTTCTTTGCTCGTTGCAAAGCAGCGCAGATGAGTTGAAAATACTTGTCCTCGAGAGGCGTCGATAGTTTTTTTAAAAAACAAATCAAAATCTGCAGACGTTGCAGCAAATGAATGAATCCCAAAAGCTGCAGCGGTGCGTACTATGGTGCCACGATTTCCTAAGTCATTTAATCCATCAAGGACTACCAAGATATCTTCGCAGGACTTGTCAGCTACAGGAAAGCTTGCTACTGCTAGGTAGGGAATGAGATAGGAAGTATCGGAAATCTTCTTCAAGACTCCCTCTGTGGCGAAGTAGAGGGGTATCTCATTAGTAATAAGTTCTTTCGTGAAGGGTTCTGATTCGAGAGCTTCGTGGACGAATATATAGTGTACTCGAGAGGGACTTGCTAATGCCCAGCGGATTGCTTCTTCTCCTTCTATGAGAAGCTTTTGTGCTGCCCGCCTTCCTACTGAGGATCTGAGCAGGCGAGCTTCGATAACCTTTTCATCTTTGATCGAGCGTATAAGAATGTCTGAGGGGTTCATGAGATGCCTCTGTGTTTTCATAACTAATCACTTGTATAAGTATAGAGCAGACGAGGAACTATGCCTAGTAGACGTTGTTTATCGTGCAGAATTTGGTGGGCAGGCTGCGCATCGTTGGGGCGGTTGTAAGAGTGCTACAATTTCTGTATGTCCATACGCGCGCGCGATGTCAATTGGTGAGAGATTATGAAATTTCAAAGTCTTATCGCGATTGGCACCCGCAGCTAACAATAATCGAACAATCTCGGTATGGCCATTTTGTGCTGCAATAAATAAAGGTGTTGCTCCATCTTCCATTTGTGCGTCTGGATCTGCACCAGCTTGTAATAACAACTGGAGTATCCTGGTATGGTAATTCTGTGCTGCAGCAAATAAGGGCGTTCCTCCGTCGGAGGCAGCTCTATTTGCATCGGCACCTGCTGTCAGCAATGACTGGACTATTGCTACATGACCTGCTAGTGAAGCCATCAAGAGAGGCGTTGCTCCAGTTATGGTGGGTATGTCTATGGTTGCTCCTAGAGCTATTAACAGTTGAACAACATCAGTTTTGCCCGCTTCCGCCGAACTAAAGAGAGCTGTTGCTCCATTGTTGGTAGTTTGATCTATATCGACCCCCAGGGACAGTAACAACCGGACTACGTCAGTATGGCCAGTATGTGCAGCAACATGCAAGGGAGTTGCTCCAGTGAAAAGAGCTCTGTTTATATCAGCATTGGCTGCTATCAATAATCGTAGTATCTCAGTGTGGCCATTTTGTGCTGCAATAAATAAGGGTGTTGCTCCATCATTCATCGCTTGGTCTACTTTGGCATGAGCTTCTAATAACAGCTGGAGTGCGTTGACATGCCCATTTTGTGCTGCACTAAAGAGGGGCGTTGCTCCATCCGGAGCAGGTTTATTTATATCAGCACCCTCTGCGATCAACAATTGAACTATCCCTGTGTGGCCTTCTTGCGAGGCAATCATGAGAGGAGTCGCATCAGCGGGTTCATCTTTGTTTGCATCAAACTGTATCAATAACTGAGCTGTTTCAAGATGATTATATCTCGCAGCCATAACTAATGCCGTTCGTCCATCACTTCTCGCTTTATTAACTCGGGCCCCTGCGTGGATTAATAATCGAGCTACTTCCGTGTGGCCATCTTGAGCAGCCATAATCAAAGGTGTTACAGTTACTCCACCAACAGAAGCCTCCCTGTGTATATCGGCTCCATTGCTTATGAGTAATTCAGCTATTGCTGCGTTAGCCGTTAGAAAGATAGGCGTTAGTCCTTCATCGGTAGGTGTATCGCTCTTGGCGCCAGAACTTATCAATAGCTGTACTGTTTCAAGATGACCCTCTTGTGATGCTAAAAATAAGGCCGTCCGACCATCATCTCTGGTTTTTTCAAGTTTGGCCTCTGCCTCGATTAACAATCGAACAACGGCTGTATGGCCATTTTGAGCTGCGATAATCAAGGGTGTTACTGCTAATTCGCTAATACAGGCCTCGGTATTGGCACCTGCGGCGATCAACAATCGAACTATCTCAATGTGGCCATTTCGTGCTGCAACAAAGAGGGGGGTTCCTCCATCCGGGATAGGTTTATTTATATCGGCACCTCCATCAATCAACAACTGAACTATCCCTGTATGGCCTTCTTGCGAGGCAATTATGAGAGGAGTTCCATTAGTAAATTCATCTTTTTTGGCACCAGAACTTATTAGGAGCTGCACTGTTTCAAGATGGTTATTTTTTGCGGCCATAAATAAGGCCGTGCGCCCATCATTTCTCGGCTTATCAATTTCGGCACCTTCAGCAAGCAATAACCGAACAACTTCAGTATGGCCATTTTGAGCTGCGATAATTAAGGGGGTCACGGTTAATCGGTCGATACAAGTTTCCTTGTGTATATCGGCATGTGCAGCTATGAGCAATCGAACGATTTCAATATGGCCGTTTTGGGCCGCTATCAAGAGGGCTGTTCTTTCGCGGCCATCGTCGTTTTTTGCGCCAAAATCGAGTAAAGTGCGTACTGATTCAAGATTGCCCCTCTGTGCTGCTAGAAAAAGGACTGTCAAGCCGTCATTTCGTGGTTTGTGTATATCAGCGCCTGCGCCTATTAATAACCTGAGTATTTCGGCGTGGCCTTCTTGAGCTGCGAGAATGAGAGGTGTGGCGATTAAATTTCCAATACAAGCCTCTGCATGTATATTGGCACCTGCCTGTATGAGCAATTGAACGATTTCTGTATGGCCATTCTGGGCAGCAATGTGCAAAGGCGTTACTCCTTGATCAGTAGATTTCTCTCTATCGGCTCCTCTACTTAGTAATAACTGAACCGTTTCTTTGCGACCTCCTCGTGCAGCCATAAATAGGGCAGTCCGATTGTCGCTTCTTGGTTTATCTAGAGTGGCCCCTGCGTCAAGAAGCAAACGGACTATTTCTGTGTGGCCATTTTGGGCAGCAAGAATTAACGGTGTTTGAGCTATTCCATCAATATGAGCTTCTCTGTGTATATCTGCTTTAGCGGAGATGAGCAGTTGAACTATGCTCATGTGTCCATTTTCTGCAGCGATAAGTAATGGTGTTAAACCATCGTTCGTCGGTTGATCAATACCGGCACCTAATTGATTACCGTCAGCATTTCCATTTTGAGCTAACGGTGTTGCCCCATTTGTCATACTAATGGTGGGATCTACCTGTTCATGGAGAAGTACTCGAACGGCCTCATTATGGCCATATTGAGATGCAAGAAAGAGGGGTGTCATGCATTTGTGATTTTGGCTATTTAGAACTGCGCCAGCTCTTAATAATCGGTGAATTTCAGAAGTGTTACCAGCCTGAGCTGCTGCATGCAAAGCAGTATTTCCTTCCAAGTCACATTCTTGCATTTTGGAAAGCTCAATTCCATTGACCGTACTTAGTGATCCTACGAGAAAGCAGAGTGTTACTAGTGTGATTTTCATGATCATCCAAAATTTTAATACTAAGCGTGGCGATTGATCTTTATTATTTAAACATGTGAAAGGGATCATGTCAACCATTCGCGATGAAGAAGTCGCGTTAATCTGCAATACAGTGTATGTACCGTAGCAGATCTAACAAGTTTCAGGGGCCTAGCCGACAAAACTTCGTTTTTCAGCAGCACGTAGTTTTGCGCTTCGTGAAGAGGGGTTGAGAGCGAGTTCTTCTTCGCTTGCTGTAACCACTTTTTTAGTTAGGATTGTGAAGGTATCGGTATGCTCTTTAAAGAAGTGTTTTACAATCCGATCTTCAAGAGAATGAAAACTGATACAGACAATCCGGCCTTCAGGTTTGAGAAGATCGAGTGATTGTGTGAGAAGTGACTTAATATTATTGAGCTCATCATTTACAAAGATTCGTATAGCTTGAAATACCTTCGTGGCAGGATGAATTTTCCGGCTGAAGGGAGGCACCACTTTCATGATGACCTGTGCCAGTTCGGTCGTCGTCGAAATCTTCCTCACCTTGCGCTCAGAGAGGATTGCACGAGCTATCTTGCGAGAGGCTGGCTCTTCCCCATATTCAAAAAAGATGTGAGCAAGTTCGGCTTCCGTTGCTTTATTAACAAGGTCATAGGCATTCGTTTTAAAATGACCTGGCGACATTCTCATATCTAAGGGAGATTCAACACTGAATGAAAAACCCGGTTCCCAAGTAATTTGAAATTGAGAGGTCCCAAAATCAGCAAGAATGCCATCTACCTGGGGGATGCGTAGCTTCTTCAGCTGGTGGGTAATTTGGGTAAAGCTACTCCAATGAACACTAAGCCGGTCACCAAACTCTTCAAGGAGGGCTGGGCTATTGAGTTCAAGAGCATGGGTATCCCAATCAAATGCGATAACTCGACAGGTGGGCTCTGCTTCGAGGAGTGCTCGGGTATGACCGCCACCGCCAAAGGTAGCATCAACATAGATGCCGTGCGGTTTTGGTGCAAGTGCAGTAAGTACTTCGTTTACAAGGACAGGAATGTGGTAAGGCTTTACCATACAACTCCGTGAAATGAAAAAGGGGGCACGAGGCCCCCCTTGCTATTTTTGTTCTTCTATCAGTTCGCCAACAAGATTTGAAAGGAGCATGCCGTTTGATGCTTTTACGAGGATCACGGCTTCACGATCAAGGCGTTTCTTGACACTGTCGACTGCTTCCTTCCAGGAAGGGACGTGTTCGAACGTAATGCCAACGGGTACCGTTGCTTTTGTCCATTTAACCATTTCTCCGACGAGGACCACATGGTTAAGTGAAGGAACTTTACGTAAGAATCTTCCTAATTGTCGATGCCAGAATGGGCTATTTACCCCAAGTTCAAGCATGTCGCCGAGAACTGCTATCTTTTGACCTTTCGATTCAAGCTTTTCAAAAGCAAGCAGTGCAGCTTTCATACTTTCAGGACTTGCATTATAGCAATCGTTGATGAGTATGCCTTTTTTCGCTTTCAACTTTGTAGGCTCAAAACGACCCGTAATCATGACAGGCATTTGAATACCCTTAACGATCGTCTCGTTTGGAATGGCAAGCATATAGGCTGCTGTCGCTGCAGCGATTGCATTTAATACTCGACCATTATGGTTGGTATCTAAGGTAATCTTATAGCGATCCTTGTAGAGCTTAAGGACAAAATGAGTTGTGGTATTGTTTGGCTGAATCTTTCGTGCTTGTACCTGATTGGTAGTTTTGCAACCAAACTTTACAATAGGATGAGTATAAGAAATCGTTGCTAAAATTGGTTGATCACCATTAATAATCCCTATGTTGTCTTCTTTAAAAAACTTAAAAATATCCCGTTTTTCATTTGCGATATCACTAAGCGATCCAAGCCCTTCCATGTGGCTATGACCGATAGACGTGATGACCGCAGACGTCGGTCTAACAATGTCTGCCATGCGAGCCATTTCTCCGCGCTTACTTACGCCCATTTCAAAAATTGCTACCTGATGTTCAGGACGAAGTTTTAAGATGTTGAGTGAGATGCCTAAAGCGGTGTTTTGATTACCTTCAGAAGCAAGAAAATTCATGCCATGTGCATCTACAATGTGAGCAAGCATTTCCTTGGTAGATGTTTTGCCAATCGAACCGGTAATGCCAATAACTGGTAGTTCGAATTGAGCCCGCCATGCACGTGCTAACTTAATAAGAGCATCATGGGGATTGCTGACCATAATGATCAACATTGTTTTACGAACAGCTGGATCAATTTTTTGCAAGCTATTTTCTTTAGTTGCGTCAATTATGAGACCGGAAGCACCACGTGCCACTGCCTCATGTATATAATCATGCCCATCTACGAAGCTCCCTTTCAATGCGGCAAATATTTCGCCTTTATTGAGTTCTCGAGAGTCAATCGAAACTCCGCAAAAATCTTGCATCGGTGTGCCAAGAATCTTCGCATCTGGGAGCACGGATGAAATGAATTGCTGATTAAAAAGCATCGCTAAACCTCACGCCTTGAATGTGTTTTTGTGTGAATTTTTTCATTTGTCAAAAAAGTCTAAATATTACAATGGCTGACTATATATATAAGATAGCCTTTATTTACTAATATTGCAATATTTATTTGCTTAGTTATCAGGAATGTGATTAATAAAACGTAATTTCATTACACATATGCTCCTTTTTTCAGTATGAATTAAACTCCCTTTATACTAATGTAACGAACGCGCATCCAGCTGTCAAATTTTGCGTAAAACACCAGGGGGTGCTTAGCCGTCAGATCTTTCAGAATCTACGCTCATTCTGCAAGCACTCACGATTTTTGGAGCGCATGGCGCGGAAAAAGACATTGACAACAATAGTGGTCATTCAGGCGCTGTCGTTCTCCTGAAAGCTGTTGAAAGAGGCAATGGAGGCGCTACTTCTCTGGCCAACGCGCTGCAATGACGATTATAGAACTGGCATCTGCCATCAAGCGAAGCGATCAATAAGCTATTTTCTTCAATGCCTCCAAGTTCTCGCCTCTTTTCTAAACTACATTTGGTTTATATTCTAGCTTTCAATGAACTCGCATGACTAGATTGCTCAAGGATGCTCAGAGCGAGCATAGTGCTTAAGGCGCGCGTTGAGTATTAATCTTACTGATTGCCGCAAATAAAAACAGCGATCTCTTGACAGGAAATTTCTGAAATTGATACCGTACTTTTGTCGTACTTACTGAGTTTGGGAGGAGGTTCGCGCAAAAAAGAACTTGTTTGGTAAAAATGGCCTGAGCGAAAACAAAGGTTGTCCGCTTGGGTGATCAAAAGTTTGAAAATTGTTGTTTACACATTATTTTTAAGGAGAAACTCTATGTATTCTATATCTATGATGAAGCGTATGCTTGCAGCTGCGTTGTTTATTTTACTTGGGGTCAGTGGCGCGGGCGCAACACCCTTTATTGTTACTACTATAGTTGATAATGGTAATAATATGAATCCAACACCTGGTTCATTGCGTGCAGCAATTAATGCGGTGAATAGCGGTACGAATGATGCCATTAATTTTAATATCGCAGGTACCGCCCCATTTGTCATACTACCTCCGATAGATTTACCCGCTATTAAGAGCCCAGTCTTAATTGACGGGTTTTCCCAATCACCTAACAACCTCACCATTGTAATTAGTGGAAGCAATTATACCGTAGGAGACGGGATCGCTACCGGAAATGGCTTACATTTTCTTCCTGGATCAGATGGCAGCGCCGTGCGAGGCTTAGTAATTAATCAGTGGATTGCTAATGGTATTTTACTAGATAATAGTTCAGGCATCGGTCTTTCCGGCATTGAGATCAGTCAGTGTTTTGTCGGAACGGACCCAACAGGAATGCAAGAACAAGCAAATCGCACCGGAATTGGCTTATCTGCAACATCTGGCGCATCTATAGATAGCAATGTCATTGCTGGAAGTTTTAGCTGGTTTGTTGTCGATAATTTTAACATTCGCGGAGGAGGAATTTTCTCAAATTTCAGTACGGGAACGACGATAACAAATAACTCCATAGGTACCGACAAAGCAGGCGCGTATGCATTAGGTAATTCTTTAGTTGGAATTTTCCTGCTGGGCGACCAAAATACAACTATTCTTAACAATCTAATATCTGGGCATAACATTTTTGGCATTCGCTTCTTCCAGGCAAGTAATTGCCTCGTGCAAAATAATTATATTGGTACTGATATTACCGGAACGCAGCCTATAGGCAATCTCAATGCTGGCATAGAACTTGATATTTTTGCAACGAGCAACTGCATCAGAGGTAATACCGTCTCAGGAAATGGAACCGGCATCCATCTAGGACAGGCTTTGATACCCGGATCAATCCTTAATACAGTACAGGGTAATTATGTGGGTACTGATTCTACGGGGACCAAGGCCTTGCCTAACCAAGGCTTTGGCATCATCGTTAATGACAGTCAAAATACCATTGGCGGATTCCTTCCAGAGCAAGCTAATGTTGTCTCGGCCAATCGGGGAGGTGGAATTCTCCTCTTATCGTCGGCTGCAACAGGTAACATTGTAGCAAATAACCTTGTCGGCACTGATGCTACAGGCACACAACCATTACCAAACGAGGGAAATGGTATACAAATTGGCCTGAATGGTGGCTTTGGCGGAGCAGCGGGTAACACTATTGGATCCTCGCCTCTTCTGAGCGCGACAACAGGCTGTACACCTCCAGAGCGTACCGCGAAATTAGAGAAACAAACAGTGCGTGAGCAAAAAAGAAAACTTCGCAACCACGAACAGAGTGCACTGGGCGCTGAACTAATTAAAGCCCATCCATCTGGTTCGGTTATTTCGATGCCTCAAATCGATAAGAACATGAAGCAACTCCTTTCTCGGCCAGCCCAAACTATTGGGTTAAACTTTACTGCGGCTTCGGTAAGTAACGTTTTCTTTCCGGGTCTCATACCACCAGAACCAAGTGGTTGGGTTGGTCCTCAACAATATATTGTAGTTACGTATGGTATCATTCGTAGTTTCGATAAGACGACCGGACTGCCCGATGGTGTACTTAACATAGATAGTGCTAGTTTCTTTGGGTTTCCTTTCATCGAAGAGCTTCAGATTGTCTATAGCCGCTTTCTTGATCGCTGGTTTCTGAGCTGCGGAGCTGGCCCTGGTCTTCTTGTCACCTGGAGTGACTCGGGTGTAATAACACCAGAAACTGTATGGACGCCTGTGGCCTTTTCCATCGCTGATCTGGTGCCACAAAATACCGCATCATTCATTGCGGAAAATCAGCCAGCAACTGATGCCAATGCAGTATATTTTAGTGTAGATACATTTGATGACAATACGGGTAACTATCAGGGAACAACTACAGTCGTTATTCCTAATAGCTCAATCACTACGGGAAACACTTCTCCTGCTGTTACGATATTTTCCGCGATTCTTCCAGGACCAAATCCTACAGTTTTGGGTGAATATGTTCCGCCAGCGGATAATTTCGATCCGGATGCACAGTTTGGCTACCTCATTAATGCATCTAACGATAGTTTTGGCTCAGGACTTACGTATAATCAGCTCAATTTATATCGCATCCTCAATCCAGGATCAACGCAAGCAACACTCGGAGAACAGATCGCTTTGAATGTTCCTGATTATGCTGATTCACAAGCTGCTCCTAACAAAAACCTCTATACTAAGATTGGCACAGCTATGTTCTTGCAAACAATCAATTCACAAGTACATGCTCCTCATGTGCGCAACAAACAATTGTATGTCTGTCACAACATCCAAGTTGATAACAAAGGAAATGGCACTCCTTCCGGAGATCGCGTTGGCATACGCTGGTATCAATTTGATTTGACTGGAGATCCTACAGGCAATGGATGCGGCATTGAAACAGAGGCAACCTGTCCTGCACTTGTACAATGGGGAACCCTCTTTGATCCTGCTGTCGATAATCCAAAGTTCTACTTCGTTCCAGCTATTATGACAAATAAAAACGGAGACCTTGTTATCGAAGGAACAGTATCAGGTGCCACTGATGTTACAAACGTCTTTTATGCAGGACGCAAAGCTACCGATCCGTTAGGCAGCTTACGCGATCCAGTTTTGATTACCAACAATACGAGTAATCAGTATAATTATGGGCAGCAAGATAGCGGTTTTGGCCAACGCTGGGGAGATTATACAAACCTCGCTCCCGATCCAAGTAATGATCTTATTATCTGGAGTACGGGCGAATGGGCTGCCATCGAAAATGGCTGGGGCATTCAAGCAACGCAGTTGCTTCCAACAAAATAAGAGGAGATTAGTTGCAGCCCTCACTCTCACAAAGGGTGGGGGCTTTTTCTTGCATAAAAGTATGCACAGGTTGCTCGATAATCTGAAGGCTTTGGTTTTTTTATTGATCTTTTGTTACTTTGCGCATCTTTGAACCATCCGCCGGCAATAGGTAACCGCATGTTTCTAGCTGATCAATGATTCGCGCTGACCGATTATATCCAATTCTAAACACTCGTTGAATGTGCGATATGGAAATCTCATCTTTATTTTGGAGGTATTGGGTGATCTCATGAAACAACTCATCACTTTCTTCGCTCGGATCTTCGGTACGAAGACTCATTAACTCCTTATAGGCCACAGCCCGTTCTGCTTTGATATGGGAAACAACAGCTTGTATTTCGGTATCAGATGCATAGGCTCCATGAACCCGGTAGATTGCTCGTGTGTCTGAGAAGAGCATGTCCCCTTTTCCTAAAAGTTTTTCTGCCCCGATCATGTCGAGGATAGTTCGCGAATCGACTTTGCTTGTTACCTTGTAGGCGATTCTGCTCGGGAAGTTAACCTTAATAAGACCGGTAATGACGTCGACTGAAGGCCGTTGAGTTGCAGCGATTAAGTGAATGCCTGCAGCTCGAGCCATTTGAGCAAGGCGTGCGATAAGTGTTTCCACATCTTTTCCTGCGGTCATCATAAGATCTGCAAGTTCATCTATAATAATAACAAGAAGCGGGAAATAGTCTTCATCGCCAGGGCGTAAGCGACTATTATATTCTCCACAGTTACGTACGCCTGCTTCAGCCATTCTGCTGTACCGCTCTTCCATCGTTTCTACCGCCCATTTGAGAACTGCGATAGCTCTGCGTGGATCGGTAACGATAGGAAAAATTAGGTGAGCAATATCTGCATAGGCAACAAACTCAAGACGTTTGGGGTCGATCATAATGAACTTAATCTCATCGGGGCTTTTGCTGCAAAGTAAACTCATTATCATGGTATGGAGACCGACCGATTTACCCGAACCGGTAGAGCCGGCAACGAGTAAATGAGGAAGCGCTGCAAGGTCGATTACCACATCGTTGCCAATGGTATCCTTACCCAGGATGAGCGGAAGTGCTCCGGTAAATGATGAGTAGGCAGTGCTTCGTATAAGTTGTGAAAACAGTATTGGTTTGCGTCTATTGTGAGCGACTTCAAACCCGATAACCGATTTTCCGGGGATTGGCGCCATGATACGCAGGCTCATTGCTTGGAGGGCTAATGCTAAGTCATCTTCTCGCGCTAGAATCGTGCTAATTTTTGTATCGATTGCTGGTTGATATTCAAAGAGCGTGACCGCAGGTCCTTGGCTAATCGAGACTACTTTTCCTTTGATACCAAAACGTTCCAGCTTTTGTTCGAGAATATGTGCTCGTTGTTGACTATCAGCCGTAAGTTCATTTGGTTGTTCTTTTACCTCTGCAAATAAGCTAACGGGTGGTAAGCGATACGCTCCATCAGTGGTCACCGGCTCAGGGTTAAACATAAGTGGCTTAACTGGTGATTTTGGCTGCATCTCTTTCATGTGTGGAGGACCAAACTCTGTTGGCGTCGCTGCGACGATTGGTTCTTGATATTCAATTGGTTCTTCCTGTGGTTTGCTAAAGCGAGCTCTGATGCTCACGAACCAAGCTTTGAAAGGAATTTGCTGTAATAGGTTCCAGAGGGGATAAAGATAGCTAATACATGAAAAACGGGCAATGACCACTCCTACTGCCCAGGTAATTGTAAAAAGAAAGAGATGAGTATGTGCCTCGGTCATGCAGCATAAAAGGATGTTATGAGCCGTGAGGCCACAAAGGCCTCCCGGATATATGCCGCCGAAGAGCTCGAAACTGTAACAGTTGCAAAGGGTAGCTGTACTCAACAGGAGAATGCCCATACCTGCGAGGCGATCGAATTCTCTCAGCCAGGTAAGTTCATAGAGCAGAGTGCGTAAACAATATGCTACTATAAGGGGAACTATCCAGACTGAGCAGCCAAAAAAATAGAGGAGCAGGGCTGCAAGCTGCGCTCCAAAGGCACCAAGGAAGTTGCCGTAGGCTCGTGGTGCAGTCGTATCGAAAATTACTGAGACATCCGATGCAGTATAGCTTATAAGGGAAAGGGTTATGCTAATCAGGGCTGCAGCCATGAGGGTAATGGTTATCCACTGAGCGACTTTCTCAGAGGTGCTCTTTTTTTTAGGCGGCTGTTTGGGACTCAGGGTAGTTTTTAGTTTCATGCGATCCTCGAATGCTTTGCTTGGTAAAATGCCACAGGGACGTTGAAACCGCAGGATGATACTCTCGACGGTTTCTGAGTTAGGACCTCTTAGGTGAGACACCACCTCTGTTCCTGCGCTAGATAGTATACACAAAAAAATAGGCCATGCCTACCACTGATAACCGATTTATCGGGGACTCTGCTCGCAAGCAAGCCACTCTCCATAATCGAGCTTTTCTAACGTACGATACAAAATGACCTTTGTGAGTATTATATTGCTCTTTAAACGGATCAATACCATGCGCATACAAAAAGAAACTCAAAAGAAGATGGTTTGTTCATGATGCTTTCGTCGGGGAACCTCTCCGCAAAGAAATTATGACGTATATTTGCTGCATCTTGCAATTGATACCTGCTGAAAGGAGAAAAAGAAGAGGTTGACAGGCGACTAAAAATGAACTATTATTCATATTAAGATGAATATTTATTCAAGGAGGTCGAAGGCATGGCTAAAAAATTATCACGTAAAAGCGCTATCAAGGCACTCATAACGTCACAACCTGTAGAAAATCAAGGTACGCTTGTTGAGTTGCTTAAAAATAAATACGGCATTATGACGAATCAGTCGATAGTGTCTCGTGATTTGCGTGAGCTTAATGTTTCTAAGCAACAGTATAAAGATACGATGATTTACGAGCTTAAAGAGGTGGACGTAAGCAAGGAAATCCTGCGGAACAGTATTATCAGTATTGAGCACAACGAAGTAATGATGCTCGTGACCGTGTTGCCCGGGGTTGCAGCCTTTGTCGGTGATTATATCGATGCTAACAGGGATGGGGCAAAGATCCTCGGAACAATAGCCGGTGAAAACATGATTTTTGTCATGCCCGTTTCGATAAAGAAGATTAACGATAGTTATGAGTCATTGTGCGCATTGTTGTACTATAAACCTTTAAAACATAAGAGTGACGTATGAATAAAATACTTTTAGCAGGTCTTACCTTGCTTTGTGGTCTTGGAAGCATTGTGCTGGTAAAAAAATACGCTCAACGTAAGCCCGCTGACCATTCTGTGCTTATCGTCGGAACGAGTGCGAGGTTCCACCCGTTTGAGTTTATCGATCAGGGGAAGCTTGTCGGTTTCGATATAGATCTTATGCAAGCAATCGGCGCAAAACTCCATAAACGTATTGAATTTAAAGATATAGAATTTGAAGCATTGCTGCTTGAAGCGCAAAGTGGTCGAATTCATGTTATTGCTGCGGGTATGACGCCTACACCAGAAAGAGCTGAAAAGCTTAACTTTTCGCAAAACTATATTTTAGATGATCCACTCGTCGTTGTTACTCTGGCAGTCAATCACATTACCAGCATTGATGATCTTGTGGGTAAAGAGGTTGTGGTGAACGATGGTTATACGGCGGAACAGTATATGATACAGCATGCACCGTCGGTACCTCTCAAGCGTTTGCCAACCGTAGCCGATGCGTTTTTGGACCTTGTGAATAACAAGTCCTTTGCCTACGTATCGGCGCTTACGCCAGTTACATCATTTTTGAAGGCCTATGGCACAGATAAATTTTCTCTGTTCAAGCTTGGAGCGTCCGATGGTGCGGCACTTGCATTATCGAAACACTATCCTGAGTTATTGCCTCAGATTAAGGCGGCACTAACCGAGCTTGATCACGAAGGTGTTATTGCAAAACTTAAACAAAAATGGAAGGTAGGCTAATGAAAAAGAAAGTTGTTTTGGCGTACAGTGGTGGACTTGATACCTCGGTTATTCTCCATTGGCTTGTGGGCAAGGGATACGATGTTGTCTGTTATATTGCTGACGTAGGCCAGCAGGAAGATTTCAATGCGGCTCAACAAAAAGCATTATCGCTTGGAGCCTCTAAGGTTTACCTTGAAGATGTAAAAAAAGAGTTTCTCGAGCAGTATGTTTTTAAAGCGCTGCAGGCTCATGCGCTCTATGAAAGCTCTTATTTGCTGGGCACCGCTCTTGCAAGACCGCTTATTGCTGCGCGTCAAATAGAGATAGCGCGTAAAGAGAAAACGGTCATTCTTGCTCATGGCGCGACAGGCAAGGGGAACGATCAGGTGCGTTTTGAACTTACCTATTATGCTCTTCTGCCCAACGTTGAGATTATTGCGCCATGGAAAGATCCTGAATTTTTCAATCAGTTTAAGGGGCGCAGTGACCTTATAGCCTATGCGCAGAACCATCATATACCGGTGACTTCTACAACGGCAAAGCCTTACAGCGTAGATGCCAATCTGTTGCACGTAAGTCATGAAGGTGGCAAGCTCGAAGATCCGGGATGGTCGCCTGATGAGTCTGTTTATAGTTGGACGAACGCTCTTGATGAAACTCCCCAAGAAGGTGTTAAGCTTGCGCTTCACTTTGAGCAAGGGATACCCATAGCAATCACCGATATGGTTACTCAAAAGACCATACGTGGTTCATTGGAACTCTTTGAATACCTCAATACCCTTGCCGCACTGCACGGGATCGGCCGATGTGATATGGTCGAAAATAGGTTTGTAGGTCTCAAGTCACGTGGCATCTATGAAACACCTGCGGGTACGGTTTTGTATAAAGCACATCGTGATCTGGAAGGTCTTGTGCTTGATCGTGAAGTGGCCCATTTAAAAGATAGTATGGCGCCAAAGATTGGCCAGCTTATGTATAATGGATTTTGGTTTAGCCCCGAGATGGCGTTTCTTATGGCGGCGATTCACGAGAGTCAGCAGCGAGTGACGGGTACGGTTGAAGTAACCTTGCATAAAGGTAACGTTATTATTCACGCGCGAACTTCTTCGTATTCTTTATACAATCAAGCAAATTCGAGTATGGACGAGCAGGGTGATTATAATCCTGTCGATGCGCAAGGGTTTATTACGTTGCACGGCTTGCGTCTTAAGAGGTCTTTATGAAGTTGTGGGATAAGGGATATACTCTGAATGACGTGATTGAACGATTTACCGTTGGCACTGATTATCAGCTTGATCAGCAGCTTGCCTTGTATGATTGTCTGGGGACCATTGCTCATGTGCGTATGCTCCATAAAATAGGAATTCTTACCCATGCGGAATGTGATGCGCTCGTACGGGCTTTGCAAGAGCTAGTGGATGATATACGCGCGGGAACATTTGCGATTGCTGCACATCAGGAAGACGTTCATACTGCTGTTGAAGAGGCTCTAACGCAAAAATTAGGGAATCTGGGCGGCAAGTTACACACCGGACGATCCCGTAACGATCAGATCGCTGTTGATATGCGGTTATATATTAAGGACAATCTTCTTGTATGCCTCGATCATCTTTCTGTGCTGTGTGCTGTTTTGCTTGAAAAAGCGCAACTTTATGAGCATGTTCCAATGCCAGGGAGAACGCATCAACAGCCAGCGATGCTTTCATCGGTAGGTTTGCTTTTTGGGGCATATGCCGAAGCTCTTCTTGATGATAGCCTGCTTCTCAAAGCGGCCTATGAGCTGGTCGATCAATGTCCACTTGGTTCCGCGGCCGGCTATGGGGTAAACCTGCCGCTTGATAGACAGTATGTGGCAGACCTGTTGGGATTTTCTCGCGTGCAAAACAATGTACTTTTTGCAAGTAATAGCCGTGGCAAATTAGAAGCAGTTGTGGTCAGTGCGCTTATGGCAGTCATGGCCGATTTAGGCAAAATGGCAACCGATGTAATGCTATTTAGCATGCCTGAGTTTGGTTACTTCAGTTTGCCTCAAGAATTTTGTACGGGCAGTAGCCTGATGCCGAATAAACGAAATCCTGACGTGATGGAATTAGTCAGAGCAAAATCGAGTACCGTTTTGGGACATCTTATGCAGATTTATTCGATTGTTCACACACTTCCTTCCGGGTATAACCGTGATTTCCAAGAGACGAAAGAACCCTGCATGAAGAGCATCATGCTTACGCAGGATTCTCTCGTCGTGATGACGCATACCTTAAAGAATCTGTGCGTACATCAACAACGATGCATTCAAGCGTGTACGCCGGAAATTTTCGCAACGGATGCGGTTATGGAGCTTGTAAAGAATGGCATGGCCTTCAGAGAAGCCTATAAAATAATTGCACAAGACCCATCCCGCTGTAATCTTGATCCTATTATGAACATCAAAGAGAAAACCCATCTTGGAGCCCCGGGTAACTTAGGCCTCTCTCTTGCTAAAAACAAGCTCAATGATGCAATGACATGGCTCAAAAAACAGTGTGATAGAACATGTACGGAACTTTTAAAGGTGCATAATGATTAACCTAGACTTTATACTATCAATAATCCCTCAACTCCTCCAAGGGCTCCTTGTATCCTTTATGATAGCAGGAGGAGCGTTGTGTATAGGCATGATAGCAGGGACGTTGATTGGCATAGGACTTGCTAAAGGATCACGTATCGGACGTTTCATATTGAACGTCTATGTTCATATGATTCGTGGAACGCCCATGCTTATTCAGATCGTTTTTCTCTATTACGTGTTACCGCTAGCAGGGATTGTTCTTTCAAGCTTAATGACGGCGATTGTTGCCATTGGCATTAACTCGAGTGCTTATATAAGTCAGATTATCAAAGCGGGGATTAATACGGTGGGCAGGGATCAAACGGAAGCTGCCTACGTGCTTGGTTTTACGCGCTTTCAAACAATGCGCTTTATTATTCTGCCTCAGGCAGTGCGTGCCATTTTACCTGCACTGGTTAATGAGGGCATTACGCTCATCAAAGATTCAAGTCTGGCTTCAGTTATTGGTGTTGTTGAATTGTATAAAGAATCACGTATCATTTTGAGTCAATCATATGACGTATTTTCGGTTTTTAGTATTGTGGCAGTGCTTTATATGCTTTCTACATCGGCTTTAGCAGCACTTGCTTATTTCTTAGAAAAGCGATGGGATGTGCATCATGCTTAGAATTTATAACGTTTCAAAAAAATTTAATAACATGTATGTTTTGCGTGATCTTTCGATGATGCTTGACCAAGGTTCTATCGTCGTATTGTTAGGACCTTCGGGTGTGGGGAAGTCTACCTTTTTACGCATTCTTAATCACTTAGAATCGGCCGATAGCGGATCGGTTTTTTACGAAGGATCACTGGTTGATTTTGAAACGATTCATAAAAAGCACCTTAGTGGCATGGTGTTCCAAAACTTCGGACTTTTTAAGCATCTCACCACGTGTGAAAATCTTACGATTATTGGCCAAAAAGTGCTTGGTTATTCTGCACAAAAGGCCAATGAATTGGCGAAACGCTTGCTTGAACAGTTTGGATTGACTGCACAAGCTGATCTTCCCGTGACGCGATTGTCGGGTGGTCAACAACAACGACTTGCCCTTGCTCGCGCGGTTGCGCCGGGCCCGAAGATTTTATGCATGGATGAGCCTACGTCGGCACTGGATCCTCTGCTTACAAAATTTGTGGCGTCGCTTATTAAAGATTTGGCTGCAGCAGGCTATGGGATCATCATTACGACGCATGACATGAGCCTGGTTGAAAATTTAGGAGCATGTACGCTCTACCTGATGAATGAGGGGCAGTTTGTTGAGGTTGCTTCGTCGACTAAGATTGCTAGTCATCCCGAAAAATATCCAAAGATTGTGCAGTTTATGCGTGGTGAAAAAGAGATTTAGGAGACTCTACGCTTTTTTTCTAAAGGGAATGAAGCTGCCACGCTACCTGAATATCTAATTGAATTTCGTCAACCGCTCATGAGCTCGTAAGCACAAAGCGCAAGGATATCCAGAGATTAGGATTACTCAGAAAGCCTTGATAGTGAATCTAGATGGTGAATCAATATCTCAATGAAAAGTCAAAAATCATCTCCGGCGTTTATTGGTAAAAAACAAGATCGAAGTTCGTTTCATTGCATCTGAGCTGCTGCTTTAAATGCCTTTTATGGTAAATGATAGCGTAGTTGACGAAGTCGTACCAAGATTTGCATGAACCCACTTGATATGGCCACACAAGCGACTGGCAGATCTCTGGCTGATTGTGTTTCATACCATCTTCAAGAGCAACGTTTAAAATTTCTGCGACACAGATTCTGATCAAATGTTGCATCTTCATCAAAGTAGGTCTCAAATGCTCCAAGAACCATGCGAACATTTATGTATCTGCATGGAGCTTCTTCGATGAAATTCAACAACGCAATCATCAAGCTGTCCCTGTAGCTATATAATTGAAGTTTACGCACACATTTTGAAGTTTTGTTTGTATTTGATACACCTTCCTGTTGTGTTTTTAAATCTTTCACATACTATTGAAGGTAGTGAGTTCTTTGGTTTTTTGCCCCGAGAAGATGCAATGTGTCATAAGATTCTAGTAGTTGGATTGTTGTTTGCAAATCATCTAGCATTCGGTAGATTAGAACAAGTCAGTTATACACACCATGCAGGAGATACACCCTCTGTATGGGGATATATGGATTTGCACCGCGGCAAAAAAATGAAAGATGAGGATGCTAAACGCATCCTGCATGCTGAAGAAACGCGACAATGTGAATGTATACTGGCTCAATATCAAGCATACCGTGAACCAGAGCCTCTTCATTTCTTTATCGAAGCAGGAACTTTAACAGAAAATCTTCCCTATTTCGCACGGCAAAAGCTTTTTATGCCGCTCTATAAAGGTCTCAAGATCTTAGCAAATGGAACACAACACAGTGTTGAGGATTTTGACATCAGAAATATTCTCGCTGTTGCAGCCATATTCTTTAACCACAATGGTCCTCTGATTACTACCAGTAATAGTATCGTAGCTTTACCGACGTTTGCAGACCTCTGGTTTGAGATAGACAGGCATTTAGCTGAGTTAAGAGAAGCCTGTGTATTTCATTTTGGCGCTGATAAATTTGAACATACTCAGGCTAGGACAATGTTGGATGACATAGAGTTTGACTGCAACGAGATAAAAAGTTTGTTACAAACTAATTCGATTGATGCGCGATCCAGCTTAGCCGAAGTAGCTGATATGCTGTTGTCATCGGGAAAGCAAGAATTGAGAACATGTATTGGTAGCCATTTGCTTGATGTAGGAGACTTAACTGATGTAGCACTCTTTCTGAGAGTCATAAAAGCGCATAGGGCAGGAGAGCGCGTAATAATCTATGCCGGTATGGACCATATAAAGAACCTTCGAACATTATTATTTGATGATGGTTTTTGCAATGCACCTTTAGATTGCTTCACTTCTGTTCTGGATAAGTCCGATCTCAAACGCTGTTTCGATAAAGATGATCATTGGTGCGGCGATAGTACCTGCCTTTTTCCTCCATGCTCCCGTCATTCAGAAGAAAGCGGCCAATGTGTGGTTTCTTAGTTTACCTATCTGAAAAAATGGCCGATTAGAGATTTAATCGGCCTTAAGAATCGGTATAAGAGCACTACTCCTTGCTGACTGGAACAAATGTTCTTTCTATTTTTTCTTCCTCAGCTGTTACGTGAGGTACTAATCTTTCATAGGCGTCTTTCATTTTGACATAGATTTCATCAGCTAAGCTTTTGTCCTCGACAGTAGTCGTTTCAGATCGCCATTTATCGGGGTGCCATTTAAAGCTCGCTTTTGCAAATGCTTTGGCTATTTGCTTTCTACTGGCACTCACATAAGAACCTGGACGTGCCGTATATTCTTGCATCTTATCGAGACCGAGTATTGTATAATCATTAAGCTCAGTCCCCTCAGGAATATCCAGAGCCCTTTTTATAGCCATAATTCGTTCAGGTGGCAAGATTCTTTCAAACTCAAGTACATTGAGGCGACTACATACCATTGGTTTGATGGAAATTCCCCCGAACCAACCATCGAGGATTTCTATGCTGCAGCTTCGATTATTCAGTTCTCCAAAGTCGAGCGAGAGATCTTGTTGGTTAATTTTTATAGTTTCGGTAGGTTGCATATTTTGAATTACAAACATACCACCTCTGCGTAAAACTCGCTCTACAAGGTTCGGTCTAAATTGAGATACTATATAGTTAACCATTGGCGTAGAACTTCTATCTTGCGCAGCACCTCGCGTTGCTTGTTTAAATAACGCAATGGTCATATCCTTACTCGTTCTATTAATTAATGTAAGTTTATTCTGAAGAAGGCCTACATCTTCAGGCTGCATGCCAAAGGTGCTATTTGCCCCAATGAGAACGATACCTAGTTTGAATATATTTTTCATGGTACTCCTAACTACTAATATTTTAGAATAATTAATTTGAATGGATTTTTCTAGCCCTGCTTACTATTAGTATAAAATATAAAGTACAATTTGTCAATCTTCAAATGAAGTAAATGCATAGCTGGGATGCGTGGTGAAGAAGCGAAGCTGGTTCAACAAGTCGATGTTCATATCTCCTGCCACGAAAATAAACCCTTATCCGAGTGCTATAATGCTAAAAGGGTCCACTTTCTTAAAAGGATTTTTTGCAAAGTAACGCAATTCTGATCTTTCATAGGACTTCCCATAAGAAGCGAGCAGGAATAGATTTCGATAAGCCTAAATGGATAGAGTATTTTGCAAAAGCCAAGCAAACAGAAAAGTCAGTACATGCTTTCTGAGTTTGCAAGCGAGATTTAGTCGGCTATATCATATGAACAAGGTCTTCCTTATAAATTGGAAAATGGCCTTCCATTTTGCAAGGAAAAATGGAAATTGAGATGCACATTGACGAGGACAAGATGGAACGCAGAGATTTTTTAAAAAAGATAGTTGCCGAGTTTGAGATTCACCTGCAATCTTGGGGCCTCGCCAGGTTGGCTAAATTACCCTTGCAAAATTGTTTGCTCGCTTCTCTTATAATGTGACGTTTTTTGATCTTGAAAATCCCGAAGACCTCGTGCGGCTTGAGGAGCCCATCTTAACACTTTCGCGTCTTACTGACCGATTAATCGTTATTGATGAGATCCAAAGGAAGCCTGATTTGTTCCCCATATTACGTGTTCTGCAGATGCGCCCGAAAAAAACAAAAGTTTCTCATTCTCGGTAGTGCATCGAGAGATTTGTTGCGTCAGTCTTCCGAATCCTTGGCGGGGAGGATTGGCTACCTTGAACTTACACCCTTTTCCTTGTCTGAGGTAAAACAGAGGGAGAAGCTTTGGCTCAGAGGGGGTTTCCCCCGATCTTTTCTGGCTCAGACAGATGCCGCCAGTTATGCGTGGAGAAAAGGATATCTTATCACTTTTTTGGAGACAGATATTCCAGCTTCAGGTTTTTCTATCCCCCCAGAGCACTTAAGACGGTTTTGGCTCATGCTTGCTCACTATCATCGACAAGTTTTTAACGCGAGTGAATTAGGAAGATCGCTTGGGATCTCCGGTCATTCGGTGCGAAGCTATCTTGATATTCTAGCTGGAACCCTTATGGTACGGATACTTATGCCTTGGTTTGAGAATCTTAAGAAGCGCCGGGTTAAATCTCCGAAAATCTATTTTCGCGATAGTGGAATCTTGCATGCATTGGTTGGCATTCAAGATATTGAACAGTTGCATATCTATCCTAAGCTGGGGGCCTTTTGGGAAGGATTTACCATGGAAGAAGTTATTCGTTCTTTTGGGCGACGCAAGCTGATACTGAGTTAGATCTTTTGCTGCTAAAAGATGGCAAGAGATTGGGATTTGAGTTTAACTCTACAGATGCTCCGCGGCCGACCAAATCTATGCACATAGCCTATAACGATCTGAAACTAGATCATGTGGCGATACTTTATCCTGGTAAGAACATATTTCCTTTAACGGACTATTGTACCGCTGTCGGTCTTGAAAATCTTACTAAAGAAGATCCATGGGATTTTTTAAAAAATGCTAAGCATAGTTTGCCCGTTTGATATGAACGAGTATAGGTGGTCAATTAACTTTAACGGTCGCGGTCAATTAAGTTTAGCGCTTTTATGAAGAATCAGAGTTCATCAATTGCTCCTGGTTATTTTAATATGTTTTCAGTCATAATACTATTAATTTCACTAAGTCTTTTTCTTTTAGCCTTAATCAGCGTAGCTTATGGCTTCACCTTACTTATCTTTGCTGCGCTTCTGAAGCTCGGTTCATTTATATTTATAATTGATGCATGATGTACAAGTCTGTCTATAGCAGCAACTGCCATTGTACTGTCGGGAAAGATCGTATCCCAAGTTCCAAAGGCTTGGTTCGATGTTATGAGAATGCTCTTCGACTCATATCGATCTCCAATTAGTTCAAACAAGACACTTGTTTCTGCTTCATTTTTCTTCACATAGCCAAAGTCATCAAGAATGATCAGATCAAACTTTTCTAGCTTTTCTAAAGCGTCCGAGAGCTTGTTTTCAAGGTACGCCAATTGCAGCTTTTGAACAAGAGCTGTAGTTCGAATAAAGAAGACACGTTTGCCAAGCTCAATAAGCCTTCTGCCAATTGCTGCTGCTAGATGAGTCTTGCCAGTTCCGCTTGGTCCAAAGAGCATGAGATTGCGAGCTTGGGTAACCCATTGAGTGTCTTCTGCAAAAGAGCTTATCTGAGCGCCAGTTATTGAGGTAAGATTTGCAAAGCTGAAGGTATCAAGAGTCTTGTTTAGTGGCATCTTCGCCTCGACTAGATGTCTTTCTATTCGCTTTGAATCTCGTGTTGCGAGCTCCATGTCGCAGAGCGTGCCTAAGTATTGAGGGTAACCCCAACGTTCTTTCACAGCTTGTTTTGAGACATCTTGCCAACAGGAGTTCATAGTGTTTAAGCGCAGTTTTTTTAGTAATAGTGGAACAGTTTCTTTGGTAATCATTCTTGTCCTTTAAAGCCAGGAATTAGCTCATTGAATCGATTAATGTGAATTTCAGGAATAACGATATCAGGTACTTTTGTTGCTTGAGATTTGAACATGCTTTGCAGGCTGCTCAGTTTAAGTTCTGTCCCATGTTTTATGCGATCAAGAATCTCAATCGAAAGCTCCTCTTGGCAATTTTGAATATAGGCTAGATGCAGTATCCCAACGATGAATCGCGCAGCTTCTCGCAGATTCATCGTACTTTTAATATGCTCCCAAATCTTCTTATAGCTCTCTGTAGGCAAAAGATAGTCGCGATATGCGTATCCAGGGAATGCTCCTGGTTTTTTTGCTAGCCACTCAATAACATGTCTATAATCTATATTGTGAGCCCGCTTCCCTTTTTGAGGAATAGGCATACGCGTCAGAGTAATAACATGTGTAGCGCCAAGGTAGCATTCAAGCTTATCATCATACAGCTTGATATGGAGCACCTTACCAATCAGCTTGTTAGGAACAGAATAAATCACTCTCCTAACAACAATCACACTTGACGATGCTACTACCGCAGTGACATCATCATACTCAATTGCTCGACCTTCAGGCAAAGGTCTCAAATGAGCTCGTTCAATAGCAATTTTGCTTGCATTCTTAAGATTGAGCTTTGCTGCCACACCTTTAACAAATGCCCGGTACTGCTCATATGAATCAAAGTTAATACTATCTCTTTTTATGAGCTCACTCTTTAACCGGTCTTTAAAGTGTCTATGAGATGACTCAATAGCTCCATTTTCATGACCTTTTCCTACATTATTACGTGTTGGCCTTACGCTATAATGGGCATAAAGTGCATTCATTCTTAGTGTAAGATCCTCTTGTGCACCATCCACCCGATTTTTAAACACCAATGAAAGATTGTCAGTCCTATGCTCTTCCGGAACTCCCCCAAGATCATGCCAGGCATCCTGAAGCCCTTTAGACATAACCACAAACCGTTCTCCTGTACCCCTAGAAACATCTACAAAGCGATACCCAGAAAACTGCAATCTATAATGAAAGATCTTATGTTCAAAAGGTTCACCAGCTATAGTCACTTTCATTTTTCGATCTTTAAACTTAATCAAGGTGAAATCAGATATTCCAGATTTGCCTGGCTGAGGTTTGGTTTGAGGAAACATTATCTCTTTGCCTTTTCCTTCGAGTAGTTTGTACTTTGCAATCCTTCGCCGGAATGTACGCATCTGTACCTCATTAAATTCGCCCGGATATTCCTCCTGCAGCATCTCAAAAATATGTGAGGCTATGGTGATTCCTCTTTCAAGAAGAGGTATCACAAAAGATTGCATAACCGTTTCAAATCTATCTTCTCGCGTCGGCTTTCCTTCACGTTGCTTTCTCTTTTTGTTTCTCCTTGCATGTGCAATATTACGACCACTGCTTTCCGCGATCCCAGCTTTCAGTGCTGCCATTCTTTTAGGCATACCGTTTTCAATATTTTCCATATAGTCATTTACCTGTTTGTCAGTTATTCTTTTTCCTGGCATGAGTTTCCCTTGGATTTTGTAGTTGAGTTACAAACTTCGTTGGCTTGCTCATGCCATCATACTTTTTAATTTAAAAGCGCTAAAGATAATTGACCATCACCGTTAAAGATAATTGACCGTTTATATGAACGAGCGCCAATGAGTTTGAGGAGCGGGAATTCTGTTCACGAAAATTAGGTGGCAGGGCTTTCTAGCTCTGGACAAGAAATGCAATAAAAAATATAATTTATTACAGTAGCGCGACACATTTATTTAATTAGCGGGTTGTTACCATGCAGAAAAAAAGTGCAGTTTTCATTCTCTTTATGCAATTATTGAGCTATAATCTACTTTCAGCAATGGTACGCGACGAAAGCGCACCACTTCCAGAGATGTTCATCAATAAATCTTTGCTGATGAGACTTTTTGCCAACGAAGGAACCTATTTTGTAAGGCCAGTAAATCCCCTGCCCAAAGATGTAAAGGGAGTACCAGGTGATGTACTAAATATTATCAGTAATTATGTGCTTGTTGATATTGAAAGTCGTCGAATAAGTATGGGCGCATGCGACGATGCAGTTTCGGGAATCTTAAAGTCGAAGGATTCATATGCTGTGAAGAAAGCGAAAATTCAAGCACTCTTAAAACTTAAACCCTATAATTTTGATGCACTAAGAATGCCTTACGAACTATCACTGCTTGCTGAAATGGTTCTCTATGGCGATAAAGATTCAGTAAGCATTCTCATTGAACTTGGAGCACAAGTTAATCTGGACGCCTGGTTTCGGTGCCCTTTGCCTATTGCAGTCCGAACGTGGCAAGCTGATATAGTTCAGTTGCTAATAGAAGCCCATGCGGATGTAAATAAGGCCGACGCAGCTCGCCAGTGTCCTTTGCATTTGGCAGCTCAAGCTGGTCAAGCAGACATAGCTTGGCTCCTTATACAGGCTCAGGCAGATGTAAATAGTGCTAACAATTGCGATGAAACTTCCTTGATTATCGCGGTCAAAAATAATGAGATTGATGTCGTCAAAATGCTAATTAAAGCGCGCGCCGATCTAGAAAAGGCCAGTAACCTCGGCATGACTCCCTTGATTATGGCAGCTCGTAGGGGCCATGTGAGCGTAGCTCGGTTATTATTAGAAGCTGAGTCAGATGTAGATAAAGTCGATGATTTTGAACAAACACCCTTGTTTTGTGCTGCTGCGACTGGCCATACAGAAGTAGTTCGGTTATTAATAGAAGCTGGTGCAGATGTACATAGGCCTGACGATGGTGGCGTAACGCCTTTGAAAGTGGCAAGCGATAGGGGCCATGCTGACATAGTTACTCTGCTCCAAGGATCCTGAACTTGCTAGCCCAAATCTGTCTGTATTCGATCTGCAATTAAGCTGGGTTCTACTTTAGATTGTTTAACTTTTTTCTGTCTCGGGCACTACGGACTTTCATTTTTGTGAGTCTTGTTTCATATAAAGAATCAGCTTTAGAATTTTAATTTTCAGTGGTGTTTGCAGATACGTCCCAAATCTCCGTCTTTGTAGTGAATCCGATGGCGTCAATTACCATCTTGCCGATTCTTCGGAAGCTCGCAAGAATAGTATTTAAATCTTTTAAATCCCATAGTCTTGCTGCTTCACTTGAGCCGGTTGCTGCCCATCGGCCATTATCACTGATTGCTGCTGATGTGAGTGAATTGATATGGCCGGGCAATGAATTCTATTTTTTCCTCTCTGGATTGAGATCCCAGAGTCGCGCGTCTTTGCGGAGCTGCACGTCAATGCTCAGGTGCCAGCTGATTATCTGATGCTTGCAGCAGGGTGACGCGAAACGCTCTCTGAGTGTGAAAGTCCCGATAGATGAGAAGAATCTGTGAAGGGCCTTTTTACCATCTTGACTGAGCGCAAGGGCAGAATGTACAAGGATGCGTGAATGAAGGTTTTTTTTATTTTCTGAGTTCGAGAGCCTGACTGAGTTATCACGAGAACCGATTAATGCCCGGTTGCACTTATTGCTCAAGGCAATTGCGGTGCTATTTATGATCGCTGCTTCAAAGTCTGTGCTAACCATACGACGATTGCTAAAGCAAGCATATACCATCCAAAGATGTATACTCTGTTTGTGAGTAAAAGTATACGTACTAATTCAAGAAGCCCATAGGCAGCCAGTGTACTAAGAGCGAGAATTGCATACTGTTTTCTCGAAAGTTTAAAGAGGCCCGTATGGGGACCTAAGTATGCTCGAGCAAAGGCTGTACAGAGTAATCCAAGTTCACAGGTCAGTGAAAATAACAGCGCAGTGAGGGGTTCGCATCCCAGCCAGAAAGCCACTGAGATCGTGATGGCCAATCGAGAAATTCCTGGCAGCAACGCGAGCGATTGTGCACAACCAATGATAAGGGCTTGGGAGAAGGTAATGCTTGTTGCGGTCCCGTAGGAGGGAAGAACGAGCAAGAAACATGCCGTGCATAAAAAGCCTGCATAGAGGGGAAAATGTGGATATCCCGTTTTTTTAGCAAGCAGATAGAAACTGCCAGTGACTGTATCCGCAACACAGGCGGCTGCAATAAACTGAAAGAAATCTGGCCGTGTGAAGAGTCCATGAACAAGGAGAAATATGCTTACTATGAAAGCGGTAGGGATATGCATAAGGAACATTACCTGAGAGGGTATGACCCTAGGTGCTCGTTTTAACACTCTGCTGAATGCATCATTTAAGAGAATTAAATGACCTGAACTGCTGATGGGAAGGGACTCAAGAAGAAGGTGACTATTCCAGAGCCAGAATAAGAATGTATCCATAGGCCTCAAAAACTGCTTTACAAAAAGGGTCTTTCAAGATTATACTACGGATTGTCTCACGAGTCGACTTTCTAGGAGTTTGTATGCACAGTTCGTTTATTCTTATAGTAATGATGACAGGAGTAATGAAGGCTCAGCTGTGTCCCGGGATAACCTTTACTAAAAAACGCTTGCCCGCTGAGTGTGTAAAAGTATCTCCTTGTGGGCCAAGGTCGATATTCATACCGCGAGCTCAAGGTTCAAATTTTGCTCGGGTGTTAGCAGGGTGGAAGGAATATTTGCCTGCATGCGATGGCAGAGCCTGGGGGAATGTTTCTCTTGCTCTGGAATATGCTCACTCTCTTGACGGGGAGCGGATGGCATACTATTTATTTGGAAGTAACCGCTTAACATTTACGGGAAGTCAGGTGGCTAACCGAGGCCCGAGAGATCTCTTGGCTGATGAGTTTGGGTTGCCTACCACATTCAAGGGAGCAATTCATTTTGAGCCACGCATTGATAACGTTATCCTCGATATTAATTACCAGATTGGTCTTGATGAATGGCTCTATGGGTTATACTTTGAGTGTCATGCTCCTATCGTTAATACCCGATGGGATTTAGGGGTTCATTGCAATGAAATGAATAATGTGCCGAATGATGCGTTGCCGCAGTTCCCTCCTTGTTATATGGGAAAGAATGCGGTATCTACCGCAATCAGCATCCGTGAGGCGCTTTCGGGCCTGTTTGTGTTTGGAGATATGGAGCAACCCTTGAATTTTGGTGCTCTTCCCTGTGGGAGAAAGCAATTAACCCGTGTTGCTAATATCGATGTTATTCTTGGCTGGAATTTTGTATTAAAAGAATATGCTCATGCAGGAGTCTTTATACTTACTGTTGTTCCTACCGGTAATAAACCTCATAGTACGATTATTTTTGAGCCAATGATTGGGAATGGGAATCTCTGGGAAATAGGTCCTGGCATCTCTGCGCATTATGACCTTGTGCGCAAGGGCTACCACATATTATCAGTGTATTTTGAAGGAGCATTAACGCATCAATTTAAACGATTCCAGATACGATCATTCGATTTAGTAGGTCGCGGACCCTTAAGTAGATATATGCTCTTGAAAGAGTTTGATGCAAACTTTAATTATGATGGCAACCTTGTAAATGCTATCGATTTTTCAACACGAGCTACTCATGTGGGTGGCAGTGCTAAACTTGATGCTGCAATGAAGCTTACCTATTATTATGATCGATGGGGGCTCGATGTAGGATATAATATCTATGCTCGATCGAAAGAAAAGTTGCGAGTTCAAGATGATCTCTTCCCTTCAGACCTTAATAATCGACGGTTTGGCATTAAGGGAACAAGCGGTGTTTGCTATCGGATTTTGGATGCAGCCAGTGGGGATGTCATTGGAACAGAAGCACTCAATGCAACGGAGCATAGATCAACTATTACTGAGGCCGGTCCGATCGATAATCCTGTTGCTATTCAAGTTCCCGTAAATCAAAAGGCTGTTACGTGGGATGGTCAACCAGTGTTCACTTCTGTCCCTCCGATAATTGTGGACGTTGACGCTCTTGATCTAACGACGGGTGCAGTGCCGCATCAGTTGTCTCACAAGTTTTTTGCTCATGCGAGCTATACGGCTCTTGATAAACTATGGGAGCCCCAGTTTGGGATCGGTGGTGAAATAGAATTCGATGGTCGAAAAGAGCTCTTAAGCAGCCTGAATCAATGGGGCATTTGGTTTAAAGGATCAATTGCCTTCTAATTTAACGCTCGGATGCGGAGAAAATTTAAAATGGATAAACGAGCTTTATTAAGCATATGTCTTGTTTTTGATCTGTATGCAGCATCGTGCGAACGGATCGGGTTTGATGAAATTATACCCTGTGTAGTTCATGGCGTTTGCACTACCTGTCATTCATCAAGCTGTAACAATTGTATTAAATGTAGTTCCGGGCCTTGTAAGCGAGATGACCGAGACTGCGAAGTGCGTACATGTGTAAAGTGTTCTGATAAGGGCCCATTTTGTTCTCTTTCAGAAAACCGTCTGTTTGAAGATGATGGGAAGACGCGAACCAAGGCCTGTAAAAGAGATGGTGAGGGTGACTGCTCATTTGGGTGTGCGACCCCGCATTCAGTCTTTATACCTCGGTCCCAGGGTGCAAATACTGCTCGGGAGTTAGCAGGCTGGGAAGAGTTTATTCACCAATATGATGTGGGAGAATTTTATCTTACGACAGGTCATGTGCTTGGTTATTATCGTTCGTTCAGAACTGATCGCATAGCTCATGCACTTTTTGGAGATACGGTTCTTCGCTTTGCTGGCAGTCGGGTACCTACAAGAGGAAGATGCGAGCTCCTCGCTGATAACTTTGGTTTGTCACCTGAATTTCGAGGAGAGGTATCTATCCATCCGCGCATCGAAAATGTTATCTTTGACAATCAGTTTTTCATCGGCCTTGATCCGTGGCTGTGTGGCCTGTATGCGCGCATTCATATACCGGTTGTTCACACGCGGTGGAGTTTAGGATTACATCAAACAGTTATTGAGAAAGGTTCTTCTGAATTTCCGACCTGTTATATGGGTGGAACCGCAGTGCCAGCTACTGATGATATTATTAAAGCACTGAGCGGGAAATTTCTCTTTGGTGAAATGCAAGAACCATGGCACTTTGGGAGATTCTATTGCGGTTCGCAGAGCCGTACTGGTGTAGCAGATTGTGATCTGATTCTTGGCTATGATATGTGGCAATCGGATACGTATCATTTTGGCTTCTATGGCCAACTTGTTGCTCCTACGGGGAACAAACCTTCAGCTCGATTTATCTTTGAACCCGTGCTCGGCAATGGTCATCATTGGGAACTCGGTCTTGGTATAAGTGGGCATCTTACTCTGTGGGAACGAGATACCGATCATAGTTTGGCGATCTACGTAGAAGGTAATGCAACCCATCTGTTTAAGAACACTCAGCATCGATCCTTCGACTTTTGCAAGAATGGGTTGTTAAGTCGTTATATGCTCCTGAAGGAATTAGATGATACTCTCGCCTCTACCGGAAAACTTATTAATGGAATCGACTTTGCTACGAGACAGGTCGATGTGAGCATAGCTGTTAAGGGAGATATCAGTGCAAAGCTCTCCTATCGATCGCCCTGTCTCATCTTCGATCTTGGGTACAACTTTTATGGGCAGACGCGAGAATCTCTTTCATGTATAGCGGGAGACCCTCGTATAGTTGGGATAAAAGGAACTGAGGGAGTCTGTGGCCTTGAATATCAAGTTCAGGGGACACAGCCACCACTTACCTTTGGTCCTCTTGTTGCACAGATTCCTCTCAATTCTACGCAAAGCGACGCAACCATTCGTAGAGGTGCCCTTACCGATAATGCGCAATCTCCAGCGGCTCAATCGCCACAAGATATTGTAGTGAGTGCATTTAGTAGCCAAACGGGCTCTATTGAAGGCAGTAATGTGATACCGGCCTTCGTTTCGAATCCACCTTTAGTTATTTCTTCTGATGATCTGCACTTACGATCTGGAGCGATGCCCTCTATGGTTACTCAGAAGGTCTTTGGGTCCATCGGCTATAATTTTGCTGATTGTGATAGATGGTATAATCCATATGTTGGTATCGGTGGCGAACTTGAAGTTGATGGGCTTTCTTGCTCAGAGCGCTCCTCGCTCAATCAGTGGGGTATCTGGATTAAAGGCGGGCTTGAGTTTTAATGCCTCTTCCTTTTTAAGGGCGAGGTGAGGTATACTGGGAAAAACTCGTAAAGGAGATTCCTTTGAAGTATTTAGGCCGAGATGTTCATTCATTCGATCTGATGATTAGAGGGCAGTATATATATGTCGATAAAACGCGGTATATATACGATCTATATGCAACCAAAGACAGATATCATTTTTTATCAGGGCCTCGCCAGTTTGGTAAGTCATTATTAATTTCTACCCTGAAGGAATTGTTTCAAGGCAATCGTGAACTGTTTAAAGGCTTATGGATAGACGAGAGCGATTTTCCGTTTGTGAAACACCCTGTTATTCATCTAGACTTTTCAAGTATCGCCCATAGATCGGCTCACGATCTTGAAATTAGTATTCATGCGCGTCTTGATGAATGTGCACAACTGTATGCGATTAATCTGGGTGGTTTGATAACCTTTGAAGATAAATTAAATCGTTTGATACCCCGTTTAGCAGATAGTAACCCAGTAGTTCTCTTGGTTGATGAGTATGATCATCCACTCCTTAAACACATTACCGACATTCGGTCAGCAGAGGATTGTCAGCAGATATTGAAAAGCTTTTACGATGGGATAAAGTCCTTAGATGGCTATTTTCGAGCGATTTTTATCACAGGTGTGAGTAAAATTTCCAAGACCTCTATTTTTTCAGGGCTTAATACCTTGCAGGATATCTCTGAGCATCCAAAGTTTGCCTGCTTGCTTGGCTATACTGAGTCAGAAATTAAGTTCTACTTTCAAGAGGCTCTTGCTGATTTTATGCTCAACAAAAAGCGAACAGAAGCTGAATTGCTCGATGAAATGAAGAGATGGTACAACGGCTACCGTTTTTCGACCGAAGATATAAGGGTTTACAACCCATTTTCGCTTATCTACTACCTCAAAGATCAGTATCTCGCTAATTATTGGTTTGCTTCCGGGACGACAAGCTTTCTGGTAAAGCTACTTAAAAAGAATCCTACGCTGCTGGTAGGTATAGAAGATCAGATCATAAGTGCCTCGAGTCTTGGTTCATTTGATATTGGCTGTATGCCTGATATCACCCTGTTCTATCAAACAGGGTATCTCACCATTAAGAGTTATGAGAGAATGTGTGATACTGATACCTTTACGCTCGGCTTTCCAAACGAAGAAGTAAAGAGATCACTATCAATATTGATGATGGGTGTTCTCACCTATCGAGAAAAGGCGGTTGTTGAAGGGTATCTGTTCAGTCTACGAATGGCGCTCTTTCGGAATGATATGGATACCTTTTGCGCAGTCATCAAACATATTTTTGCTAACATACCGTATCATTTGCATGGTGAGAACGAAGCCTATTATCATTCGATTTTGCAAAATACCATCTACCTCATGGGATTGGATGCGCAATCGGAGCTGGTTACAAGTACGGGAAGGATCGATATGGTTATCAAAACCAAGCAGAGAACTTTCATCTTCGAATTTAAATTTAACAAAACTGCTGATAAAGCACTTGAGCAGATTATTGAGCGAAGATATGCCGAAAAGTTTTTACCTGCGAGTGTTGATGTTACACTGGTAGGAATTTCTTTTAATTACAAGGATAAGTGCTTTTCCCTTGATTGTAAGAAAAAGGATATACCAGCTCATCACCTGATTGATTAGGATAATGAGCGTCAAGAGTTATTGGTGGTCGCTTCTATCGATCTCAGCGAAAATCAATTATAGTTTTTTCAAGTGTTGCATCTTATAACAACCAGAGTGCATCGATCGGTACAGCGAAAAGGTCTCGAGCGAAAGGGATGGTATCTTGTCCGGTATAGAGAACAATTCCCTTTCTGAACTTCTTTTTAGCCTTATCTTTGAGACTATTCATGCCCCGAAAGTCAGAAGAAGTTACCGTGTGGCTTGCTTTGACTTCGATACCTATAAGATTCCCCGAAGCATCTTCAATCACTATATCGACCTCTTCTCCAATGGCCGTTCGGAAATGGGAAAGGTGGACCGGTCGTTTACTCCAGGTGCGCTGCTTAATGAGTTCGGTAACGACGAAGTTTTCTAACAAAGGTCCCAGGAGGCTAGGGTGTGAAAATACCAGCTCTTCGTTGACATGGAGCAAGAATGCGAGGAGTCCTGAATCGACGACGTATGCCTTTGGAGAATGAACTAACCGAGAACCAAAATTGGTGCTCCAGGGAGGCAAGAAATCGATCAAATAAACCGATTGCAGAAGTGCTATATACCTCCTGAGGGTGGTATAAGGAAGTTTAGTGCCTCGAGAGACATCAGCTATATTATGGAGATTGCCAACGCGGGTAGCCAGGGTTTTAAGAATAGTTTGGAGCTCTGGAAATGCTACTATGTTACTAATATCTCGTACGTCTCGTTCAAGAATGCTCGTTAGGTATGAATCAAAAAATTCGGACCGTTCAGCTTCATCCAGATTCTGAGCTCCTGGATATCCGCCGATCGTTATCATTTTGCTGAGTTCTTCCCTGTTGATCCCCGAACTTCTGTAACTGATCGATTCAGGTTCGAAGATCTTATCTATGAAGTCATCCCTTCTGTTGCGGATCTCTCCTTGGGACAAAGGGTAGAGGGTATAGATGAGCATGCGCCCAGCGAGTGAGTCGCCAACCCTTGGTATTAACAGTGGATTGGCTGAGCCAGTAAGTGCATACATTCCTGGAGTTTTATGGGTATCTACATCTATTTTAATTGGCAGAAAGATTTCTGGAACACGCTGTACCTCATCTAACAATATCGGTTTTGTGAGTGATGCAATGAATCCTTCAGGGTCGTTCTGAGCAGCGGTTCGAGTTGTAGTAGCATCGAAGCTGAGATAGTGATAATTCTTACGTTCTCCGAGTTCTTTCATAAGAGTCGTTTTGCCAGTTTGACGGGCACCGGTAAGAAGGACTACTGGGCTTCTTAGAAGGGCCTTTTCAATTTTTTCTGATAGATTGCGTTTGTACATAACTGCGCTCCAGGGATGTGTGATAGTTCCGTCTGAGTATACCTCTGGAGAGGTCCGTTCGTCAATGGTTAATATCTAACCATCTCGTGGTTAGATATTAACCATGTCTGACAAGCTTCCCTGCTAGATGCACTTTATGAGATATTTGTTGTGCCTGCGTGGTTAGATTTTAACCATCTCGCGGTTAGATAATAACCATGCATGATAATCTTACCTTCTAGAGGTACTTTGGGAGATATTTGTGCCTGCGTGGTTAGATTTTAACCATCTCGTGGTTAGATATTAACCATGTCTGACAAGCTTCCCTGCTAGACGCACTTTATGAGATATTTGTTGTGCCTGCGTGGTTAGATTTTAACCATCTCGCGGTTAGATAATAACCATGTCTGACAAGCTTCCCTGCTAGACGCACTTTATGAGATATTTGTTGTGCCTGCGTGGTTAGATTTTAACCATCTCGCGGTTAGATAATAACCATGCATGATAATCTTACCTTCTAGACGTACTTTGGGAGAGATTCGAGCTTATGTGGTTAGATTTTAACCATCTCGCGGTTAGATAATAACCCATGCATGAGAAATTTCTTTCTTTCCTAGACATGCTTTTGGGCAGATGTGAGCTTGGATAGTAACCCATAGAGACCATCCTCTTTGAGAGCTGCTGACTGCTGCTTTGCCAAACACCTAATTTTCGCGGATAGATATCATTGTCGACTTTCGGGAAGCGCAAAAGAGAATTCAACTAAAAACCCACAGCCATTAATCCCTGTATCGTCCTTGTAAATTATCTCAGTCACTTAATAACCTATTCTGCTATGCTATCCACGTGTAATAGGAGGGAGACCTTGAGTATTATTGGCGCTCCTGCTTCCAATCTCGATAACAATTTTTAGATATCCACTTCGAAGTGCACTATCGATCGGCTTTAACCCGTTGGAGGTGGCCTTATCCCTGTCTGCGCCTCCATTGAGCAATATCGTGACTATGTCCTCATGGCCCCTGCATGCTGCGATAAACAGAGGTGTGGCCCCTGTACGGGTAGGTTTATTAACATCAGCATTGGCAGCTAACAGTAATTTTACTACTGAGGTGTGACCCCGAGCAGCTGCAATATACAGAGGAGTTGCTCCTGCATGAGTAGCCTCATCTATATCGGCTCCTGCGCTCAATAATTCTGTAATAACTGGTGCATGTCCGTTTGCGCAAGCATTAAAGAGAGGGGTTGCCCCATCTATAGTACTTATTATCTGTGCCTTTGCCTGTATAAGTTCTCTTACCGTAGGAAGGTGGCCGCCGCTGGCAGCCAAATGCAGAGCGGTTGCCCCGCAAGAATCAGTCAATTCGAGAGGCTCTCCTTCTTGCACTAATTCTTTGACTCGGCGCGTGTTGCCAGAGCCTGCCGCATACAATAACATTGGGGTATGTGTTGCGCGTAGTAAGAGGTCTGCTGCGCTAGAATGACGATTGCGGCAAGCTATTTGAAAGGCTGTAGTTCCATCGGGAAGAGATTTCATGCAGTCTGCCCCCGCATTGATAAGTTCGTTGACGATGGCTGTATGGCCTTTGAAGGCTGCTATGAGAATGGGTGTGACGCCGATGATATTCGCTTTGTTTATGTCTGCTTGACTAGCTATTAAGATTTTGACTAGAGTGAGATCTCCTAGGTAAGCCGATGCCAAGAGAGGAGTGATCCCTTTATTGTCAGCGGTATCAATGTGTGCCCCCGCCTCTAACAAAACTTTTACTGTGGCAAGCTCGCTATTTTCAGCTGCTCTCAATAATGCTGTCTCTCCGTGCTTATTAGCACGTTCAACAGCTGATCCCGTGCTCAGTAACTCTTGAACAGCTCTTATTTGACCAGCGGCTGCTGAGCGTAATAGTAAAGTGCTTTGCTTCGCGGACTTTAGGAGGTTTGCTACTGCGATATGGTTGTTTAATAGTGCAGCAAAGAGGGGAGTAGTTCCATCGTGCTTTGCTTTTCGAAAGTCAGCCCCCAGTTTCAGGAGTTTTCTGACGATTTGAGTATGTCCATTCAATGCAGCGTTCTGGAGAGGTGTTGTCCCGTTTTTGGTTGCGCGGTTCATGTCTGCTTTTTTTGTAAGGAGGAGGTTGACCATCTCCTCATTGCCATTCGTAGCCGCTATATTGAGGGGGCTTGCTCCGGAGTTATCAGCTATCTCGGTATTAGCATTGAGCTCTAAGAGTGCCTTTACCATGTCTACCGATCCTGTAGCGACTGCTGCGTAGAGTGCGGTGGTCCCTGCTTTGCAAACGTGATCTACATCAGCGCCTGCTCCTGCTAAAAATCTTACGGTGGGAATATGTCCATACAAAGCCGCGTTCATTAACGGTGTCATTCCTTCATCAGTCGGAACATCTATAGGTGCAAACCATCGAATTAACTCGTGCAGCACATCAATGTGGCCGTGGTAAGTTGCAGCAAACAAAGCCGTAATTCCCCCAGGTATAGCCTTTTCTGGATTTGCTTTGCTAAGGAGAAGGCGCTTTACAATAGCGGTAAGGCCACTGTAAGATGCATACATCAAAGGCGTAGTGCCATCTGCACTCGTCCCTTCAATGCATGCATTTGCCCTGAGTAATGCGGTAATTACCGGCAGATTGCCTCCTTTTACAGCGATAAGTAAGGGTGTATCGCCAGCACGATTCAGTTGTTCTTTATGTGCGCCAGCCTGGCAGAGACTGGTAACGATTGCGGCATACCCGAGAGAACATGCTACATGAAGAAGAGAAGTACAATCCGCGAGGTCTGGGCAGTTCACGGTTTGAGTGATATCTGCTCTGTCCGCTAATAGTTCGACTCCGAGGACGTTATTATCGAGAACGAGTTCTGCAAGCAATGAAAGATTATACGGAGGACGTAACCTATTAATGTCGTCGTAGGTTAACGTCTCGAGAGCGTAGTTTAAGTGTTCAATTTTTTCTTGGTAGGGTAAAGTTCTATAGAGAATGGATGAAATAGAATCATCCGAAGCTGCATGATAATACCGTGCTTGGTTAATGGCAGTAAGGGTATACCAAAGTACTTCGTTTTTTACGGTTGGTGGCAGTGCTAAAAGCCAAGAGTATGGGGTTTCAAGCAGCTTCTTTAACAGATCTGCTCGCATTAATACGCTTGGCAGAGCGATACAATGCTCAGCCGCTTCAATCGATTGAGCGTTTATCGTGCAGAAAATAAGTATACAAAGTGTTCGATTGTGAGACACGAGATTATTTGGTTATTATTAAAAACTAACTGTCGCTTTGCCAAACACACCCCAGTTTTCAAGGGTAGATAATCGTTGTCGATTTCCAGGAAGCTCGTAAAGAGCACTCAAGGAAAGACTCCACGGGCACCAATCACTGTACATATCATTATAAATAATCGATGCAGAAAAGGTATGTGATAATGCTCGTTTGGCTGCAGCTGAGCCAAGATTTACGTCGGAGCTGCTAAGCTCAATAAATTGTGGATCGGGAGTTCCTTGTCCAAATTCATCAGCTATCGTTGCAGTACTCTGGCTTGTGAGATTAAAACAGCGCGTCTTATCAAAGATACCGAAATTTCCAAAGTTAAATGGTCCTGAGCAAATTCGCTCTTTATCGCGCCAGAAGAGGTTGTAACCTGCTTCAACGGCCCATGAGCACCATTGATAATGAGCTGCAACCCACCATTCAGCCATGTGTCGTGGTTCGACACAAACGCATTTCTTTAAAATATGTGTCGCAGAAATGGGATCGAGCCGATTGTTTTCAGGAGTTGCAAGAAGAAAACGAGATAACGGTCCATTGGTCAGATCGAAAACTCGTAAATCTGAATGACTAAATCTAAATTGATATTTGAACTCAGTCATGAGAACGCATTCTATTTGTTCATACTCATCATCCCAGAGCATATGATCTGCTGTGATACCAAAACCTACTCCTCCATTACGTGAACCCACCAGTGGTTGAAACCAGCGGGCATTATCAAACTCTTTACCCGTTGCTATTGTGCCGAGCAGATAACCTCCAATGTGATTGTTATCACAATAATCATAATCGATCCCCAGGCGGATCTCTATATCATCTATACCTGTATGCTTACGGTCTTGAGGAAATACCCCTAATTGATCAAATGCATCTTGCACATTCTTACGGGTAACCTTATCGATAGTGATTTCGCCCGGCGTTGAGACTTTTTCATCAAGACAGATTTCATGCCGCGCATGAACGACTGCAAAGGCTAGATCGGCCCAGAGTCCGATGCAGAAACAATCTAAATTAAAATTGAACTGATTAAGCCAGCCAACGACCTTCCTCTTAGGCGCTAAGCGTACAAGCGATGAAAATCCTTCAGGTTGACGAGATCCAAGCCCTAAATTAAGCGAATTCACATCGGCAGTTTGTTGGGCTACAAGGAGTGGATTCTTTCCTAAAAACCCAAGGCCTACACACGTAGCATGCCTGTTCTGTTGATACAAAACAGTATTATCCCAGGTAAAGAATGAACAGCGAGCATCATGGTATTTTTGGAAAAAATACATGCTATCGCGATACGTTAAATCATGCGTGATTGTTCGTGGTCGAAAGAAGGTTGTTACACAATTTGTAGAGCCACAGGAATTGCTAGCACAATAATCCGAAGTCGAACGACTCGCACAGTCATTCGATACGACACAATTACTGCTGCTACAGATGGTGCCTTGCGCATAGCATAGCAGCACAACAAGTGCATACTTCTTCATCTCTCTCCCCTGTCTCTCTAAGAAAATACCCCTTCAATAAGCATTTCCGATTCGTAGCGAGGCTACGTATTGGCCATAGTATCTACTATTTTCCTGCTAAAATCAATAGTTTTTACTATTTCAGACATTAAATTTAATATGTACGACGTCGCCGTCATTTACCAGGTAATCTTGGCCTTCGATGCGAATCTTACCTGCTTCCTTAAGCTTTGCTTCAGATTGATACTTAAAGAGATCGGTACAATTAAAGACGTCAGCGCAAATAAAACCTCGTTCAAGGTCCGAATGAATCTCTCCGGCTGCCTGCCGAATGGTCATCCCCTTTTTGATAGGCCAGGCATGAATTTCTTTTGGCCCGCACGTGAAAAAGGTAATGAGCCCTAAATGCTTATAGGATTGAGCAATAATAGCGGGGAGGCTTTCTCGCTCAATGCCGAGCATCTGCCGCATTTCGTGTTTATCTTGTTCATTAAGCTGTGATAACTCGTATTCAAGACGAGCGCTGGCAGGTATGACCCGCTCTTCTCCAAACCGGGTAACGAGTGATTGGTAGTATGGTTTTTTTTTGTACTCATCGCCGGTCATTTCGCTTTCCGCAAGATTAGCAATAATGAGAAAGTTCTTTGAAGATAAAAGAGGTACAGTCTGAACTGGTGATTCTTTGAGGAGTTTATGAACGAGCTTCACATCTAAGCTATTAAGAGCTTTCAAGAGCTCATCAAGAAGATGCGCTTCAGCTGTTAACTGCTTTTGCTGCAGAGGGTCATTTTTTGTAGCTTTGAGTAATTGACTTACCTTGGTAATTCTTTTTTCTACCGATTCTATATCTTTTAACATCAATTCGGTAACAATAATATCGTAATCGGCAAGAGGATCTACTTCTTCAGCTCGCGTTATAGCAGGGTCCTTGAAGCAGCGGAGCACATGCAAAATAAGATCCACTTCCCGTATATGGCTCAAAAATTGATTGCCAAGGCCTTCACCCGAAGCTGCACCCTTGACTAAGCCGGCAATATCGACAAACTGCACGCTACTTGGGATAGTTTTTTGTGACTTATAGGCCTGTACGAGCTTCTGAATTCGTTCATCAGGGACAGTAGTGCATGCTACATGCGGATCGATCGTACAAAATGGGTAGTTCTCAGCAGGTACTGATGATTGAGTGATTGCGTTAAATAAGGTTGATTTACCGACATTGGGAAGGCCAACAAGGCCTGCGCTTATATTCATGGTAGTTCTCCGGCTAAGCACTGTTTTAACAGCACTTGTTAGTATGTTAGAGATAAGTATACTCTATCGGCTCTGTTATACAACCGAAGTCTCGAGTTACAGCTGTTGTTTAGTAAGACTACGTAAGAAGACTGCCCGTTTCTTGCCATCAAGATGACCTGACAGAATGAGAGAAGGTACCTTCGCCAGAATCCCTGGTTCAGGATGACTATTCTTAATAGCTTCATAACTTTCAAAAAATGCAGCAGCTTCTTCAAGCTCAGCATCGCTACACGTTCGAGCAGCAAAGAAATCAGCATTGATCTCTTGACGTGCTCTAAAGAGTAGATTTGAAGCATAAGTGAGAAGCAGATCGAGTGTGCCTGCAACTACCATCCCGCAAACAGCGCCAGCATATGATCCAATACTCAAGAAGGTGAGGATGCCTGCTGCGGTTGCGATTGAGCTGATGATGCCAATGCTTATAAGTTTTTTAGTCGAATCCTGTTGTAAGAAGTGGCCTGCTTCATGGAGCAGAATGAACTTCTGTGCTCCGGCGGTAAAGCAGTCTCGAATTTTCTGAATTCTTGTTTTTTGAAGTTCGCTCAGAGGTATGTGAACTTTAATAAAATCGACTACTGTTTGTGCTTCGGTATCAGGTACGTTCCAGATGAGTGGATCGATTACCAGCGTATTAAAGATAGTAAGTGCGATACCCTCTTGTGAGTATCCATAGCGAATGCGAAGCTTTTCAGTTTCGACGCCTGCGGCAGAGAGTGTTTTTTCACAGTTTTCTTTGAAGATGCCTGCTGGGATAAATATAAGCCCCGTAGCAGTTGCTTTTGATGACCTATAATTCAGAAACAATACATAGATGCCCATCAAGCACGAGCACATAAGAATGCCAAAGGTGCTTGAAAGTCCTGGCGGATATGCCCATGCCAAAATTATGAGAGGCACTGATAGATTTATGACGCCGATCATTTGATTTTTAAGAAGTGTGATTATCATGGGGGGCTTTCTTGTTGGAGGTTGTATTGAAAGGATAACGTAAGCTATTCTGCTTGTCAACTGCGCTCAGCCTTGGCCCACTAGATCTTACGTGCGTTAAACTATGAAATAGGGAAGGAACTACAGGTGTTTTGAAATTTGTAAATGTGAGGAGTGGGCTTAGCTGACTCTTTTCTCAAGATGTTCTTTCTGGATGAAAGTGCTCGATGCTCCTTCGAAAGCCATAGATACTTCTCCCTTTTTGGAGGAGTTTTTTACCTAATTTAAGCGCAGAAAAATGAACTGCAAAAGTCCCCGTTCGCTTATTATCATCTATGGCAATCATGTTATTTTAAAGTCAACAATGAGCGATTAATAATGTTCGGTTTGCATCATCGTTTAATGTCTTATTTTCGGTCCAACAAGGCCATTGATGAGAATGGAAATGAGGGAGATCATTCGAATGAAATAACCTGCGAGAGAAAGTAATTCCTTCATCATTTTATTTCAGCAATACACAGCATGGCCTGGGCAATCATTCCTTAGCGCGTCTATTTTCACTTATAGCCGGTAAAATGGAGATGCTTTCAGTTCCCAGCGGACTTGCATGCAATGAGGTTAGCAGAGTTCTGCAGCTAGCATTGATTTATGACTTACCGCAGTTCTCAAAAGAATCACAGCTCCAAAAACAGCACGATTGAAAAAATCATTTGGAAGTGCAAAGAATGTATTGCTAATTGTATCATTGCGAGAAAGATCATTATGAATGGATGCTGAGATAGCAAAAGAGAAAACTCAAAAAATACAATTCGTCCGTGGAGTCAGAAGATCTCCATCCAGTCGACAACCAGGAAGCATTGCTTCTTTCTTAAAGCATCTTATCGATTTAAATGAAATTGGTAGAGAGATTTTCTCTAATTGATCAACTCAAAATCAGGATGCTCGGAAGTGTTACCATTGGAGAGAGGGCAAAATATATGACACTTCAAATAACTGATCAGAGAAGCAATTTGACTCGAGTCGTCTGTATAAATCCATTTGATCGTTAAAATTGAACAGGGGCACCAAACTCTTCACTGTTTACCTGAGCAAATACATTTTTCAGAAAGATCTTGACAGAGGAGAGATGGGTAGTAAAATAATTTTAAGTTGTTTAACTCATTTCAGATAAGGGGAAGATTAGTATGAATTTCTTTTTACTAACGGTAATGCTAATATTCAGTTGCGAAATATCATTTGGAATGATAAAGCTGTCTGAACTTGAAGAAGCGTTAGTTATGGCATGCAAATCTGGCCAAACTCAGGCTGTTCAGGTTTTGTTGGAAGCCGAGGTAAATAAAAATATCTTGACAGCAGAGGGTTCAACTCCCTTGTGTATAGCAGCCCAGAATGGCCATCGCGAAGTGGTAAGAGTTTTGCTAGAAAATGGGGTAGACATAAATAAATCTGGTAATGGTGCAACTCCATTATATAGAGCATCAGAATATGGGCATAAAGAAGTTGTTGATTTGTTGCTACGTTCAGGAGCTAATAGATCTCTCTCTTTCCAGGAATTCACACCACTTCTCATTGCCACTCAGAACGGCCATGCCAGCATAGTGAGATTATTATTAGCTAATAAGACTGAGAAGACCAATTTATTAATGGTTACCGTTACCCAGGCTCCTCATGAGATAAAACCACATGCAACTGAGCAAGCGCTTCAGATAGATCGGCGCAGAGTTGAAGGTTCCTTTGATCCAGCAGTGGCATATGAGGAATTAAAACCGACTTCAGCACTGCAAGCTTCGGCTTCGAAGCCATACTCTCACAGCCGTGGTGAAAAAATCATAGTATCCGGCGTGTCGGCAGCTACTCCAGTTGATGGCGACATTGGTATACATGAATATGCTGGGAAAAAAGACTCTGCAAAAGAGCACAAAAAGCATGCAGCAGCACGAACAAAATCAGAAAAAAAGAAATCGAATTTAGATTATCATATCACTCGCGGAAACCACTATTTTGCTGATTATCAATGGTCGCGTGCATTAGAGCATTATACGAGTGCATTACGTAAGGTGGACCGAGAAACGGAGACTCACTACTTTATTGTGGGCAAGATAATGCAGATACATCACAGAACTAAAGATAGCATTGAAGCTGTAAGAAATGCCCGAATTTTAGAAGCTCAGAGCAAGCATCCTGGGATGAAGGCGCTTTCGCTTTTTATATTGGCAGAATGTGCATACCAGGGGAACGGTTTGCCCCAAGATCTTGGTGTTGCTTTAGAGTATGCTCAAAGGGCTGCCAATCAAAATGATCATCATGAAGCACGAGAACATGGGGTTCTTCTTGCGACAAAAATTAGAACTGAACTAGGTTTGGTGCAAGAGAAAGAAGAATTTGTTCGAAGATTAGCCGATGAACAAGAAAAAAAGCAAATGGAAGAAACCCGAAGGGCTTCTGAAGAAAAGAGGTTGATTGAAGAAGACCGAAGGGCCTTAGAAAATGAGCTGTTAAAAGCAAGGTTAGCATTCGAACAGGAAAAGAGACAGATGGAAGAAGAACGAAGGGCTCTGGAAAATGATAGGTTAAGAGCAAAGTTAGCAGAACAGGAAAAAAAGCAAGCCGCTGAAGTGCAAAGGTTAGCATTCGAACAGGAAAAAAGACGAATGGAAGAAGAGCGAAGCGCTTTGGAAAATGACCGATTAAGGGCAAAGTTAGCAGAACAAGAAAAAAAGCAAGCAGCTGAAGCGCAAAGGTTAGCAGCAGAGCATGAAAAAAGACGGATGGAGGAAGCTCGAAGGACTCCGATAAGATCGGTGCCCGAGACAATAGACATGAGCACGGAAAACATGACAGACCTTCCTGTTAAAGCATGTGGATTTCCGACGACCGAATCTTTGTGGAATGCAGCCAAAGATGGTGATGCCAAACAAGTCATCCACCTACTGCGAGCTGGTGCTGATATAAATGCTACGGTTAGGGGTGCCGGCGCCACAGCGCTTCTGCATTCACCCCCATTGTTGGCCGCTTCATTTAAAGGTCATAGTAAAGTGGTTAAGTTGTTATTGGATGCTGGTGCTGATGTAGATAAACCTAATAAAGTTGGAGATACCCCATTGTATTGGGCTTCATGTAAAGGTTTTGCTGAAGTGGTTCAGTTGTTATTGGCTGCTGGTGCTGATACAGGTAGGTATAGGAGGGAGAGCGTGAGCCCATTATGTATCGCTTCAGAAAGAGGTCACGTTGAAGTGGTTCGATTGTTATTGGATGCGGGTGCTACTATAGTGGAGCATACAACATTGATTTGTGCTGCTAAGAATGGCCATGTTGAAGTGGTTCAATTGTTATTGGATGCTGGTGCTGACATAGATGCCAGCAATGGTTTTGGGACGGCCTTGCATTGGGCAGTTTTGGGAGGTCATGAAGAAGTCGTCCGATTGTTGTTGAACTCAGGTGCAGATAGAAGTCTAGACAATATTCAATACCGCACACCTCTGGATGATGCCATAAAAAATGGTAATACACAAATAATTAAATTGTTGAAATCAACTAATGTTCGTGTTCGTAAATAGCCTGGCTCTCGACTTAAATACACATGTGCACTCGCCATTGGAAATTTTTGAGGAAAGAATTTTTTGCTCCACATTTCAACCAAGAATCCAATGAGCAGTCATTATTGCTCGCTGTCTGCAGGAATGATATAGCTCACATCGAGCAAGGCTCCTATCAGGAAAGTTTGATTTATTATAACGCGAGTTCGATGAAAAATAAAAAAAATCCAGTAGCATACTTTTTTAAAAAAAACTATCTTAATGGCGATACAGTGAAGCCATTGATTAGTTTTAATCTAAAAAGGAGATGCTAATGGATCTAACTACTATTTTCTGTCATGTTGATGATTTTTGCAAGGAGTTTTCGAAAGAGCTCAACGAACGCTCGTTAACAGATGGCAATAATATGTCGCTTGAATTGATCAATTCAAAACTAACGTTAAGCGAGGTGATGACAATACAGATATATTTTCACTTCTCAAGTTACCGAACATTTAAACATTATTACAAAAAGCATATCGAAACATTCGAGAAATCTGCATTTCCGAATCTTGTGAGTTACAATAGATTCGTTAGCTAATGCAGTTAACTTTATTTTCTCTTACAACATTTATGACTGTAGCACGTGCAGGAAAGATTACTGGCATTAGCTATATAGATAGTACAAAACTTCAGGTCTGTCATAATGCACGGATAAGAAGCCACAAATTATTTAAAGGGCTAGCACAAAGGGGAAAGACTTCTACCGGCTGGTTTTATGGATTTAAATTGCATATTATCGTAAATGATTATGGAGAAATTATCATTCTTATTAACCCCTGGCAATGTGAGTGATAGCAAGTTAGATGTAGTGTTAAAACTTGCACAGAAGCTTTATGGAAGGCTCTTTGGAGATAGAGGATATATTTCTAGCGGTCTCTTTGAAACACTCTACAATAATAGGCTTTTATTGGAAAAGAGTTCATTGAAATCAATAGAATAAACGTGAAATACATTTTCATGGAACTAAATCCTTACATTGTATCCCTTCATTTCCTATTTAGCGTATATCAACCTTGAAGAAAATACAACACGAATTTTTCTTTGAGATTAATAATGCATAGACCAAGCACGGTTTAGGTTAGGGTTTTTCACCGAATAAGTCCTAGCGTTTATTGGCTACAGATCTACCACATTCTTGGGCAAATAATTTAATTATTTCAATAGTGCCATCTCGTGCTGCGATACATAGTGGGGTTGCCGCGTCATTAGTTCTTCTTTTATTCATATCAGCACCCGCTTTTAGTAACATCCGAACCACAGCAGTATGACCTTGCTGAGTTGCTATGAGCAATGGTGTTGCCCCATCTACAGTGTTGCCCCTATCGACTTCTGACCGTGAGTCAAGCAAGATTCGGACAATGTCAGGTTTGTTTGCCTGAGCTGCTATATACAATGAGGTTGCCCCCATTTTATTTACGCTATTAATATTTGCACCTCCAGCAAGCAAATAGCGAAGTACACCCACATGTCCACCTTCAGCGGCTACATGCAATGCCGTCGCTCCGTTACTATGTGTTGCGTGTATATCTGCTTGAGCCTCAAGCAGAAGCTTAACTACAGCAAGGTGACCTAGGCCTGCTGCCACGATCAATGGCGTTTCTCCATAACTATTTCTCTTATTCTTATCGGCCTTTGCATCAAGTAATAGAGTAACAAGTGCATCATCACCTCTGATCGTTGCTATATGTAATGGGGTTTGACCTTGGCACGTTTGTTCTGTATCAGCGTCCGCAGCAAGCAGAATTTTAACAACGCTCTCTTTTCCTTCCCAGACTGCCATACTTAGGGGAGTTATCTCATTTTTACCTGCCCTGTTGCAATCGGCTCCTGCCCGAATTAAGATTTTAACTATTTGCGCATGACCTAACCGGGCTGCTGCGATCAAAGGTGTCAATCCATCATCAGGTGCTGCCTCATCGGGATTGGCTTTATTGTTCAGGAGAGTTTGAACGAGAGCATATTGATTATCGCGAGCTGCTAAAAACAAAGCGCTTTTTTCTAATTTTGACTCAAGGGGTTTGGGAGAAATCGATTTAGCAAAGCTTCTTGGGCCTGTCATTGCCGATGGCTCTACTGGTTTAGGCCTATCCGGCTTTGCTTCACGTAATAACAGAACTACAGTGGCATGACCATTCGAAGCTGCTCTTAGTAAGGGAGGTAGACCAGTGTGATCTGTCTTATCAATATCCGCATTTGCATTCAGGAGCATCTGAATGACTGAAGCATGGCCTTCTTGTGCTGCTATACATACTGGCGTTACCCCATGTGTGTTTGCCTTGTCCACATCGGCACCTGCTTCAAGCAATGCCTGCACTGCCATACTGTTGCCATTTTGAGCAGCTTTAAATAATGGGGTTTCTTGGTTGTTATCTGCCTTGTCTGTAACTGCTCCTGCACGAAGCAAAATGGCAATAGTTTCCGTCATTCCTTTTGCGGCTGCTGTAAGCAATGGAGTACCCTTCTTAGCTAGCTTTGCCAATTCAACTGCTCGCTGATATTCAGCCTGCTTTACTGCTTCAAGAAGTCTTGTCTCTTTGTCGCACTGCCTGTGGCCCTCCAAGTCTTTCAGCGCAGAATCGTCTTCTGTGTTTCTTGTGTCACCTGTGCTTGGCCCATCCGTCAGGAGGCCAGTCGAAGGGAGATTCTTTGCTGCGGCCCGTTTCTTTGAGTTTTTCGACATTTTTGGGACTACTGGTGGAGTACCTGAAAGGGGGGCCTGTAAGTTATTGCTTTTTATACCGTTAGATTCACTAGACCATTCGACAAGCAGGTGCTTAATAGATGGATTATCGGTAAAGTCGAAAGCCTCTATTGAGCAACAATTTTTATGATGAGGTTTGGCTCCTTTTTCAAGCAAAAGCTTAATTATTTCCAAGTCATTTTTTTTAGTGGCAACGATGAGTGCTGTTTCGCCATTTGCGTCGGCATGATGTATCTTGCTGGTATCAATGAGATAGCGCACGAGAGTGAGAGCCTCTTGCATAGCAAGGCTTTCGTTATACCGGTCTCTATACTCGATTAATTTCATAAGTAATGTTGTGCCTTGGTCATTCTGCATATTAAGCATTTCGGCGAACATGTTTTCTTGCGAAAATAGTATAAGAAGTTTAAGAAACTCCTGTGGTTTTTCGAAAGAAGACCTCATTAGGATCTTTGCTGGTTCGCTCTTTTTTGTTAATCGCGTTTGACCAGCAGCTGCGAGAAGAGTAGTTAAATCGAAAGCTTCTATGAGGATTTGTGCTTTTTCAGTATCTACCAGTGGAAAGGCGTGTGAAAGTGGTGACTTTGTATCAATGAGCGTCAGCATGCAATGTTTGCGTTTTGAATCGTTCACCAAGAATCTGAGCACGTTTGCAGAACTATGAGATAGTATGCTTTTCAATAATATTGGATTTAATGCATGCTCGGGTTCATCCATAAGTATCGGTAGGAGTAAATCTTTGTTTATTTTGTGCTTCTCAAAGTCGGCAATAATTTTTTGCAGTGCAGCACTCGTTTGGGGCGTTTCCAAATTTCGCCAACTTTGTGCATGCGTAATTCCTGAAGCATACAGACGAAGCATGACTTCTGCAGGATCAGTCTTATATTGTTTTGCTATCAGAAGTGCTCCAGGTAGAAGCTCATCAAAAGTAATCGTTTGATCAATTTTTTCGGTTTTAAGATAGGATACGACCCGTTCAAGCGTTTTCTCAATATTATCTTTTTTATCACTGCTCGAGAGGAAGTAAATGAGTGCATTAGATTTGATGTCTTCCGATTCCACTAATGTCTCGTGCTGGTCTGCTGAATGGGTAATTGCGATCCCCAGCATTGGGGTGCTGGTTAGTAATGCTGCTGCTATTGATAGTGTTTTCATGAGCACATTCAAATATTAGTATGGTTTATTGAAGGGTGTAGCCTTGAGCATAAAGTTATGCAGATTCATGCCTCTTACAAGCTCTAATCTTAGCGCTAAGTCAAAATAATGCAAATATGATTCGAGAGATTATGGCGCAAGATGATTTAACCTTTTGCGTGGCCAAAAGCTCAGATATCGTGATGATACACTTTGATGACTCGGTTATGATCGTATTGCATATTTTGCTCTGAAATGAAAAACTTTCTCGCAGGTAACAAAGAGCTAGGGAAGCGTCAAATCACTTCCGTTGGGTCCGTAAGCGGAGGATGGGATGAATTTTAGCTCGCCAATGCATTCGAATGAAGATATTCGATTGCATCTTTTGTAGTTTCAAACACCAAACCGCGGTTCACTAAGTCAATGTATGGTTGGGACTGCACCTGTAGAATAGCGGCGATATGGGGTTTGATTTCTGATAAGAGAACACGGTTTCCTTTTGATTGGAGGAACTCTATGATCTCATTTAAAGCATCAACTCCATCGAGATCGAGGTAGTAGATGCGAAGGCGCAAAATGACGTTCTTGGGATACTTAAATTCTCCTGTTTGAAAGCGCGCAGAATGCGCTTGGCTATTGATATACGCTAATGGTCCTTTAATTGAATAGACTATGTATTGAGGATCTGCAGGAAGCTCATTAAGCCCGCTCCCATTAACGGAGAGTTCATAATAGCCGTGAGAAATTTTTTTTGCAAAGAGTATTAAGGAGAGAGCGGTTCCTACGAGAATTCCGAGTATTGGATCCTGCCAAATGGTAATGAAAGCTACCAAAAGCGATAGTACAAAATTGGGCTTGTCATATTTGAAAAGCTTCACCATATGCTCTCTTTCTATCATAGAGATAGCAATCATCACAAGAAGAGCTGCTATAACAGGCAGCGGCATATAGGTAAAGTAACGTAAGAACCCAAGTGAAATAAGAGCGATAATGATACTGCTTATCCCTTGTGATAGTTTGTATTGAGCCCCAGATCTAATATTTAAAGCCGTGCGCGCTAACGCAGCTGTGGCTGGCATGCCTCCCATGAGCCCCGAGACCACGTTTGCAAGGCCCAGTCCCAATATTTCTCGAGATTTATGGTGTTTTGTTTTGGTAATGCCATCGGCAATTCGGGCAGAAATCATTGTTTCAATGAGAGCTATAAATGCTACGGTAAGTGCTGTTGTGAGTAATGAGGTATTAAATGTAAGGTCTGGCTTGTTAAATAAATGTGCTTGGAGTTCTCCAAAGGTGGTGCCAAGAGTGGCCACTTGTCCTGGGACAATTCCTTTTGATGAAGCATAGCCTACCACTATTCCTAGTGGAGCTACTATAATCGGTCCAGGGATTGTCCTCAAGCGGGCAAAAAGGAGAAGTAAAAGGAGCGATAGTATAAACAGTATACAAGCGGTATATGAGAGATCATGAAGGTGTTTGAGAGATTCCATTGCATTTGCAGCTATTTCTTTGTGCAGAGGGAGGTTTTTAAGTCCTAACGCTGAATTTAACTGACTCAGTATTATTATGCAAGCAACACCTATTGTAAAACCGTGAATCGTACTTCCAGGTACAAAAATGAGAAACCTCTCGAGCTTGAAGTAATACGCGAGGAGTATAAATAATCCGGTAATAATAGCGAGCAGGGGTAGTGTCTGAGGCCCATGTAAACTTGCATATCCTGCCAAAATGCCTGACAGGGCTCCAGTTGGCCCTATAATATTATAGTTGCTTCCACCGAAGTATGAAGCTATAAGGCCAGCCCACACCGCGGTAATAATACCAGCAATAGGTGTTGATTGTGAAGCAACTGCTAATGATATAGATAGGGGAATCGAGACGAGCGCTACGGTCAATCCTGATTTCCAATTTTGCAAAAAATGAGTTCTGAAAGAAGTTAGCATACCAATACCTTTCAAATGGTTACAGAGTTAGTGTAGCAACGATGGTACCGCTTTGCAAAAGAGCCCTGACTCGATGTTCACGATCAATGTATATAAGGTTGGTTGTGGGAGTTGAGAAGTCTCGTTCCACATGAAAAGAGGGCAGGTTTACCTGCCCTCATACTCTTATTCCGCTTCTACATCTATAGGACCATCATCCTTCTTTTCTTCCTCAGGTTTCTCTTGCTTATAGAGCAATTCAGCTACCTTATATGACGCTTGAAGGAGTTCGTCCGATGCTTTTTGGAGTTCTTCAGCATTGTCTGCATGTTCTTTCAGAGCAGTTTTTGCTTTTTCCAGAGCAGCATTTGTTTTGTCGACCTCTTCTTGAGGCAACTTGTCTTTGTTTTCAGCAACCGTTTTTTCAATATCGAGAATGAGCCCATCGAGTCGATTTCTCTTTTCGATAGTTTCACGAGCTTTACGATCTTCAGCTTCATGAGCTGCAGCTTCTTTTACCATCTTTTCAACTTCTTCTTTTGAAAGACCGGTACTACTGGTGATCGTAATTTTTTGCTCTTTGCCTGTTGCCTTATCCTTTGCCGATACATTTACAATGCCATTGGCATCAATATCGAAGGTAACTTCAACTTGAGGAACTCCTCGAGGTGCTGGTGGTAATCCTTCCAGTCTAAATTGACCAAGAAGTTTGTTATCCCGCGCAAACTCTCGTTCACCTTGAACAACGCGGATATCAACAGCAGTCTGATTATCTTCAGCTGTGCTAAATACCTGTGACTTGCGTGTCGGTATAGTTGTATTACGTTCAATAAGCTTTGTCGCAATCCCACCCATTGTTTCTATTCCCAATGAGAGAGGGGTAACGTCAAGTAATAGTACGTCAGTGACTTCGCCTGCTAAGATTGCTCCTTGAACCGCAGCACCTATTGCAACAACTTCATCAGGATTGACCGACTTATTTGGCTCTTTACCAAAAAAGTCTTTTACCAGCTGTTGTACCTTAGGCATGCGGGTTGAACCACCGACTAAAATAACTTCATCGATTTGCTCTTTAGAAACGCCTGCATCTTGCATAGCTTTTTTGCAGGGTGTTAAGAGCCTCTCAAAGATATCACTGCACAAGGATTCAAGCTTGGCTCGAGATAGCTTTATATGAAGATGCTTAGGTCCTGATGCATCTGCCGTAATGTAAGGCAGGTTAATTTCAGTTTCATGCATGCTTGAAAGCTCGACCTTGGCCTTTTCAGCAGATTCTCTTAGCCGCTGAAGTGCCATACGATCATTTTGCAGGTCGATACCTGAGTCTTTTTTGAACTCTGCGATAAGAAAACTCACGATCTTTTGATCAATGTCATCACCACCTAAATGGGTATCTCCATTGGTAGATTTAACTTCGATAACGCCATCATGTATTTCTAAGACCGAGATATCAAATGTACCACCACCAAAGTCGAAAACTGCAATTGTTCCATTTTTCTTTTTATCCAAACCATAGGCAAGTGCAGCAGCTGTAGGCTCATTGATAATACGCAATACTTCAAGTCCCGCTATCATGCCAGCATCTTTGGTTGCTTGTCGTTGCGAGTCATTAAAATAAGCTGGCACGGTAATGACAGCTTGCTTTACCGCATGACCTAGATAGTTTTCAGCAGATTGCTTGAGCTTACTCAGCACTGCAGCCGCAATCTCTTGAGGAGTATATTCTTTATCCTGAGCGACGATAGCTACGTCGCCATTTGGTTTCTTTGCTAACTTATAGGGAACGAACTGAGCTTCTTTGCTTACCTCATCATATTTATGGCCGATAAACCGTTTTGCTGAAAAAATAGTATTTTCAGGGTTTGTTACCGCTTGTCGTTTTGCAAGAACGCCTACTAGTCGTTTGCCATCTTTTGTAAAAGCAACGACTGAGGGGGTTGTGTTTTGTCCTTCTTCATTAGGGATCACTTTAGGTGATCCACCTTCCATTACTGCTACTACCGAATTAGTTGTTCCAAGATCGATACCTATTACTTTACGCATTCTGAGTCCTTTCAATGTTCAAGTTAATCTTTATATTATTTTATACCCTTTTTTTAAAATATGTCAAGAATTCAGCTCACATTATTTTAGTGGGGTTGACTCAACTTTCATCCAAGGGCTAGCATGGGATGAGGCTACAGGAGGATTTATGGGTTGTTTTGCAGGCAGTCCGTTTTGCCAGAAATGTAGCCGGTGAACAGGATAGTTTACCTCGAAGGTGAGCGTCATGGGAGCCTGGTCTACTTTGTTAAGTGGGTCGAATGATTTAGTTGCCGGACCTAAGCGACTGCTTATTAGTATTATCTGGTCTGGTAGATTGGGGGATCAAGCTTTGGTTCATCATGGCTTCCTGGTACAAAAGGTGTGCACAACATTATTTTCAAGATAGGTTTTTCTGTGAGGGTTGCGAGTGAGGTGTGCTCAAAAAATTCTATTGGATGGGGACTCTGATGGCTATCCTTGAATTTTGACCATGGAATTCTAAAAGATGGCTGATTTTTGAGCATGAAAGTTGCAAACTACCTTGAATTTTGACCATGGAAATCATGAAGCGCTTTGTTAGTCGTTATTTCGGAGCACCTGCTTAAAAGCTTCGATTTCAGTCCTATTTTGCTTTGTTATATGTGGTTAGTTTGGGGTTGCGTTGAGAGCTCTTGAGAATTCAACTCTTGTATAGATAGCTTTTTCCTTCAAGACCTGTTACGAACGCTTTGAGAGCAGAGAGATTGCCGTCATACGATAAAATGAGGAATTGAGCTAAGGATGGATCGTTGAATCAACGACCTAAGATATGGTCTAGATGAGCATCGGGTATGCTTGCCTGTTCAAGAATGAGCGGAAAAGCAGATTTTCTCGAAATTGTGAGAGAAGGTAGAGTAAGAATATAACTCCCATATCTTCTTCAGGCAGGATCGTATAAGGCTCAGCAAATCTTAAGGTATCTAACTGGTCGGACGCTTTGCAATCGCTGCATTAACTGCTCTGCGAAGGAAGTAGTCAAATGCCCAATGGAACTATTTCAAGGTGTCACAAATTTATGTTATGGAAATCTATACCAGGATGCTGTTTTTTGGCTACTTGTTCGTTAAGCATAGTTGACCTTTTGAGGGTAACGAGAAAGTGTACCAGACTATTTGTTTTCTCATCTACTGCTAGTCTCTTGAAATCTCATCTTTATGAAGTGTATACTACTCAAAGAAGCATCGAAACTTGAAGGATCTCTATGAATTATCTCTTGCTCTGTGTCTTTGTTTGCAGTCTTCTTGTTGCTGAGCCACCGCAAGAGGTCTCTGCGATAGAAGATCTCATGCGTGAACATGGTCTCTTAGCACGAATCTTACTGATTTATGAAACGATTGCAGAGAGTGCCAAACCGATTAACGTTGTAGTGCTGAAGGAAGCTGCTCAGGTTATGCAAAGCTTCATTGAGGGCTATCATGAAAAGCTTGAAGAAGAATATATTTTCCCGATTTTGGCTAAAGAACCAGAGACGAAGAGCTTAGTAGAGACCCTCAAAGCTCAACACAACAGAGGACGTGAGGTAACTAAGACACTGATACATCTAAGTACCTGCAATCAAACTCGTGCTATCAAAAAACAGATACAAATAGTCTTAAAAAGCTATATTCATATGTACAGAGTTCATGCTGCTCGGGAAGATACAGTAGCATTTCCTGCCTTTAAGAAGCATCTTACTTCATCCGAACTTGAAAAGCTTGGCGATAGTTTTGAAGAGGTTGAGAAGAAGCTTTTTCCCGGTGGTTTTGAGGGAATGCTGGAACGCGTAAGCCAGCTTGAAAAAAAGCTCAACATCTATCAGCTTGCACAATTCACACCAAAAAAGCCTGTGAAGACTTTGTGTAGGTCTGCAAAGAGCAAAAAACAAACGAATTCAGTACAGCTTTGAGCTTGCATCCTTCACAATTGCTTTGTTCTCTAAGTGTTTTTGATAGCGAAGTTGTATGAAAGGCATTCATCCTAAGACATCAGCGTGCTTGCGTACAATTATTTCCCTATACAGAGGATTAACAATTTCTAATGAGTCTATGTTAACGGGACCTGCAGTACAAAATGTTTTAAGACAGCTGGTATACAATTCCTAGATAGTCTTTCTGAGGTACGCATGATATCTTTTTTTGCTAAATCTAGCATTGACGATTGCTCTCTGTGTAGACTGTGTGCATAAGGAGGATTTATGAAACGGGTAATACGACTGATATTTATGTCGACGTTATATATGCTGAGCATCAGCTTACTGATCTGGTATGTAGGGATTTTTTCCTATCAATACATTGCTGCTTGGGGTAGGACTACTGAAGTTTTATCAGCGATGGCCACGCCGAGAATTTTGAGTGCTTTGTGGATCAGTCTGACAACCTCTGTTGTGACCTCGGTATTTGCTATTTTTTTTGGTGTTCCGCTGGCTTATACTTTTGCAACGAAGGAATTTAAGGGTAAGCAGTTACTCAAGACGTTGTCGATTGATTTACCGCAGACATTTCCTCCCGTTGCAGTGGGTATTATTTTACTGATACTTCTGGGGCCACAGTCTCCCTTGGATATTAATATTGCTTATACCTATACCGCGCTGGTACTTGCTAAGTTCTTTGTTTCCGCTCCCTTTGTTATCGCGTTTGCAACTCGTAAATTTAAGGAAGTTCGTGAGACAGAGCTCGATATCATAGCCAGAACGTTAGGAGCTAATGAATGGCAGATCTTTTGGACGGTGTTTATCCCGTTAGCAATGAAAGATATACTTGCGGGAACTTCGCTCTGTTGGGCACGAGCTATGGGTGAGCTGGGAGGAGGATTGATTTTTGCAGGGCTCATTCCTTTTAAGACCGAAGATATTCCTATGTTCATTGCAACACATCCTCAAGAAATAGCTGCAGCATTAGCTGCAACTATGCTTGTTACTACAGCTTCGATTATTGCGCTCTTATTATTTAAAAAATTATACAGGGAAGTGGTTCATGGAAGGTCTGTCTCTTCGCAACCTCACAGCAGGATATAATAGCAAGCCTGTATTTATGGACCTGAGTTTGGAGGTGCCAGCAGCTACGACATTGGTGCTTATGGGTGTCTCAGGGAGTGGTAAAACCACCTTACTCAAGACTATTCTGGGAATAGTTACGCCTACTGCGGGTTCAGTATTTTTGCAGGGACGAGATATTACCTCACTTCCTATAGAAGAACGGAATATCGGCTATCTTGCGCAAAACTATGGTCTATTTCCTCATATGTCCGTTGCTGAAAACGTAGCATATGGCTTGCGCGTACGGGGTGCTTCCATTGAAGAGCAAGACGCTGTGGTGAGTCAGATGCTTAAACTCGTTGAGCTCGATGGGTATGAGGGGAGAAGTATCCATGATCTTTCTGGGGGAGAGCAACAGCGGGTAGGGCTAGCTCGCGCGTTAGCGGTTAAACCAGCATTATTTTTACTTGATGAGCCTCTTTCAAACATAGATCAGGCTACGAAGTTTGATGTAGCACGGGATATGAAAAAGCTCTTTTCTCTTTTGAATATTCCTATCATCTTAGTAACTCACCAATATGAGGATGTCCAATTCTTTGGCAGCTCAGTTGCTATTATGATTCGGGGAGTTATCGAACAACAAGGCAGCTATCAAGAGATCGTAAATAATCCCAAGACTCCCTTTATTAAACGCCTAGTCACGCCATTTTCGCATAATCAGAGCATGTAGAAAAGTGCTGAGACACCCGCCGCTATGAGTACTGTCCGCATATCAGGGGCCAATGAAGGCCAAATATTCCATCGATAGAATGATACTATAGTTATGGCCAGGAGGGTTATGCTGCGAAGGATGATAACAGTAAGGAGAATTGTTACCGGCGAGAGTATTTGGGGAAGTACTGCATACAAGAGTCCAAAGCTGAGTGCGTTCATAAGAAGATAATAATGCGCTTGTTCTTCAAAAATATACCATTTCTCGTAGAGGATAAAGAAGCTCTCGAAAAAGCTTAATATAAGCAAAAAATACAAAAGCGACCAGGTGACGAACGTTCCCGAGGTCACTTGCATAAGCGCTATCTTTTTTCCATTAATACTTAGAAAGATAAACAAGGCGTAGAGTGCCTGATTGAAATAAAAGGAGAGATAGGAGAATGCCTTTTGCTGTGTCTCTGCTGAATGGGACTTTAAATGGGCAAGAAGGGCATTACTGGATATGCCAAATACCTTTTGAGCAATAAGCGTAATCCAGTATGAGATACTTGTCAGTACTTTTAAGAGACTTGCTTGCTCGATGCCAAACCGTTGAGCGCATACGGGGACAAGAAAGTTTCCCGAAAAAAGCTGATGAAGGCAATTGAGTGCCCAGACGGATAGGCGTGTTTTATACATGCGAGGAAGATCTAAGCGCTGAGTAACGCCTTCCGGCAGTCTCTCATATATATGGGAAAGGCCGAAGAAGAGCACCAATAGCTGAATAAGCGAAACGCCGCTAATAAGTGCCCAGCAGTAAGGGAGTGAAAGATATCCTGAAAAGGCAGCGAGTACCATAAGAGAAAGATTGATTGCCATGCCTAAAAGATCGATAAGGGCAGTGAGCCGTGTATAAAACATAAGTTGCAGAAAGTACTTACAGGTTCTTCTGATACTTTCGCTTACAAATCCTATATAGACAAGAGGCAAGGTGCCGTTAAAAGTGTGTAAAAGAGGAAGATACTTCGTAAGCAAAGGAAAGGTGAAATATACAAGGCCACCGCTGGTGCTTACCAGTAAGAATTGTGGGATGAGTACATGGGCTATAAAAGCTTTAAAGCTTTGCTTATTGCGCGTAAATGTTTCGAGAAAAGGAGCAAGCGTAGAATCAAGACCGAAATTGACAACGACAATAGCTAGATAAAAAAGCGAGAGTGTGCAGCCCAACGTGCCATGGAGCTCAGCGCCGGCAAAGCTTCTTAAAAACAGGTGGTAGAGAATAAGGAGTCCTTGGCTCCCTCCAGAGTCGATAAAATTCCAGAGAAGCCCCTTTTTATAGAGATGAGTAAATGGAAGAGAAAACCTTTTTGTGCTCATGGGCTCCTAGTTCTAGTGAAAAAGAATCTACCGCTAGTATAAACCGAAAATGCATGTTATACTACTTAACAGGCACAAGGCTGCGGTTCACAAGCCTTTGTAGGGGTTATACTCATGTTTTTACTAGAAGAAAAAGTTGTCTATCCAGGTCATGGTGTAGCGAAAATTAACCGAATACTTACGAAATTAGTCGGTGGTGACAAAGCTTCATTTTATGAACTGGTTTTTTTAAATAAAGATATGACCGTGCTCGTACCTACAGACAATGCTGATGCTGTTGGACTGAGACCTTTAAGTTCTCATGAATGCATTCAAGATGTCTTACAAATGCTTACGACTCCAGCACAATGTATATCTCAGACTGAGTTTACGGCAAGCAATTGGAATAAGCGAAATAAAGAATATCAACTCAAGCTCAAGACGGGAACACTCAGAGAACTTTCTGAAATATACCGTGATCTTCATTTCATCGCTGGTCATAAAGAGCTCTCCTTTGGTGAGAAGCATCTCTTGCAGCAAATCGAATCGCTTCTCGTCGAAGAAATATCGTTAGTTGAGCAACTGGGCCAAGAGAAAACTATGGAGCATTTACGGTCTCTCTGTTCAGCTCACAAAACAATTGAACATTCGTTCTTTTAAACAATGCGTCCTTTTTTTATTGTTATTGCGGGTCCTACTGGCGTTGGTAAATCGGATTTTGCTTTGCAGCTTGCTCAGCAGCTCTCTTTTCCTGTTGAGCTTATCAATGCAGATATGGGGCAATTATATACCCCTCTTTCTCTCGGTACTGCTAAGCCTGATTACAAGCATGAGCCTGTAGTACACCATTTATTTGATTGCCTTGATGAACCTCGAGATTATACCGTGCATGAGTTTAGGCAGGCTGTTGTGCAGGTTATGCAGGAGCTCTGGGCGCGAGGAGTTGTTCCACTGATTGTTGGTGGATCAAGTTTTTATGTACAGTCTCTTTTTTTTCCACCATTAGCCGCAGCTGAGCAGATTCATGTAGATGATAGAAGCACAGAGCAGCTCTGGGCTGAACTCTGTACGTATGACCCTGAGCGAGCTAAGCAGATTCATCCACATGATCGATATCGCATTGTGCGAGCTCTCGCGCTTTGGCATTCGGGTACTGTTCCGTCAACGCAGGTGCCGGTATTCGATCCTCCTGGGAACTGTTTTTTTTACTATCTTGTCCGCGAAAGAGCTGAGCTCTATGATCGGATTAATAGGCGAGTGCGACAGATGTTCGATGCAGGATGGCTAGAGGAAGTGCAGCACCTTGATGCATCGTGGCGCACCTTTTTAAGACGTAAGAAATTAATTGGATATCCTGAGATTATTGAGTATCTTGAAACGCGAACATTGACTTTTGAACAGTTAGTTGATGAAATAAGCACAAAGACGCGGGCCTATGCAAAACGGCAGATAACGTTTTGGCGAATGCTTCAAAAGAAGCTTGTTGCGGCAGATCCCGAGCACACAGTGTTGCGTAGAGTTGCAGAGCTCAACTTGACAGGATCGCACGATGAGGTATATATTAAACAACTTGTACGAGAGTTAGAAGAAGGATACTGATGCCATACGATGTATATAAACGTGTAGAACTGAGTCAGCAGCAGGTTGGCGCATTAGCGTCAATAGCTCTTCTGAGTATGTTCTTTGTGTTTATGGTCGGATACCGGTGTGGAAAAACTTGCTCTGATGAGCTGACGACCGATTCGTTTGGTGATAGACTCTATTATACGTTTGTGTGTGGAAGGGAGCCACTCTTCGAAGAGGTTGTCCAAAGTGCGCATACTGAGCTCTATATGAGTGAACATGAGGCTCACCAAGCGGTAGCACGTCTTGCACTGCGGGGGCTGAAAGCTCACTATGCAGTGCAGGAAAGTAGTACAGTAGGTGGTACACTGTATCGCTGCTATCGCGTTCAAATTGAGAAAGCAGGAGAGGCAGATGCCTCGAGAGAGAGTAGTAAGTAATTGAAGAAACGACATAACAGAAAGGTATGAGATTATGTTACAAATGTTACGGAATCAGATAAAAAAGGGCGGTGCGCGAGTTGTATTGTGGCTTACACTGTTCTCGTTAGTTGCTGGGTCGCTATTTACCTTTGTAGGGTTTTCACGAAAGTTTAGCGGTACGAGTATTGCTACCGTCAATGGGCTCGATATTGGAGCAATGGAATTTAGAAGAAAGTATGCTGAGGTACTCCATAGTATCCAGCAGATACGTCAAATGTATGGTCCTCAAGCCGAAATGGTTCTCAAAATGTATGGCTTGGATTCAAAGCCAGAAGAATTTGTGCAAGAATCATTGATTACTGAGAAGGTCATGCAATCTGCTGCTGATCAGCTGGGAGCAGAGGTAAGCAAGGAGTATGTGCAAACGAAGTTGCGAGATCCTCTCTTCGTCAGAGAATATTTGGGGAACTTAATTCCGCCTCAGGCGATTGTTGGAGGCACTCTCGATGTCGTAGCATTGAAATATAACTTGCAGCGGCTTGGTCTGACAGAAACTGAATTTGAAGAAGCCCTTTATGAGACGATGAAGCGCGTGCTATTAGAGCACCTCGTTACTGCTTCACTCTACATACCACAGGGGCTTGTTAAGCAAGCTTACGAGCAGCGCTATCTCAAACGAAAGTTTGCAGTTCTTTCGGTAGCTCTTGATGACTACCTCAAGAAAGTACCAACTGCACAGAGCGATGCTGATGTTCAAGCGTATTATGAAAGCAATAAGGCGCAGTATCGTATCCCAGAAAAACGTTCGGGTAAGCAGTGGCTTTTTGATGCAGCCAACTATGGAATACTCCTCACTGATAAAGAGATCGAGGAAGCGTATCATAAAAGAAAGCGAAGCTATATTGAAAAGCCTGAAGAGCTTGATGTAGAACGTATTGTCTTTCCGTTTACCGAGAAAAATAAGATTGAAGTGCGTGGAAAAGCACAAGAGATCTTAAAACAGGTAAAAGAGAAACCGGATACTTTTGCAGCTGTAGCGGAACAGTATTCGCCTACCAAAAAGAAGCAGACATTAGTACAGGGTCAATCCAATGCTGTGCTAGAAAAAATAGCCTTTGGCCTGAAAAAAGATGAAATTTCTCCTGTTATTGAAACGCACGAAGGGTTTGAAATACTCAAGCTGATAGAAAAGAAAGGACCGTTCTTCAAGCCACTTGAAAAGGTAAAAGATACTCTCGTTAAAGCGCTTAAACAAGAAAAGTTTATGCGTGAATTTAACCAAAATGGTCAGCGCGTCATCAGTCAGGCGAAAGATCTACCGGAAGTTCTTACGAAATTCATCGCAGAGAAAGGTGGCAAGTTGTCCCAGCTGGATGCAGTAGTACGTGACGGTACGCCAAGAATCGCAAAACTCTTTGGTATACAAAAACCTGGTGATTATGCCTTTGCTGAAGCAGAGGGTAACGGCTATATTCTGCAGCTTTCTGCTATTACGCCAAGTGTGATTCCGCCTCTGGCAGATATCAAAGAAAAAGTGATTCAAGATCTTCGCAAGGATAAAGCTCAAAAAGCACTTACTGCTGATTTAGATGCTATCCAAGCAAAACTAAAAACTGGAGTTTCTCTTGAGCAAGCAGCTAAAGAGATTAAAGGTTCTGTAGATAAAACAGATTGGGTAAATCCTGCAGCTCCCTCAGCTCTTGATGCTCTCTCTGCTAAAGGACTGCCAGTTGATCGCGTGCTTACGCTCGTGCGAGATCATGACGTATTGCGAGAGGTAACACCTACTCACGGCTATCTCATTGAGCTTACTGAGAAGGAACCGATTAACGAGAAAGACTTTGCTGACAAAAAAAGACTGGTTGAATATCAGCTCCATCAGCGTGAAGCACAGTCTCTCCTTGGTTCTGTTATGGGATCATTGAGAAATCGTGCTAAGATTACTGTGAACGAACAACTCATGAAGCAATCTGCTCGAGTCTAGTTCATTTCAATTACAAGCGGGTACAGTTTCAAAACTGTACCCGCTTTTGTTTCAATCGTTTTTTATTTCTTGGCTTTTCGATCTTCTTCGGTTCTCAGGATAAGGAATGTTTGAAACTTTGGTTAACTAGCGAGCGCTGAAATTAAAGCTGATCTAGAAACCTTATTTCAACAGAATAGTGTGCGTCACTCTCTGGAAGAGTCGATTATTTTTCCTGTTTGGAGCCTCCTGGTCTTTTATGGATATTTAACGTATACCCATTTTGAAGGTAAGGATAATAAGAAAGAATGGTTCCTCACAATTCCGAATCTCGAGGTAAAGCAGATGCTTATATGCTCGTTATTGAGATGTCTCTCAATCGATCAAGGGGGGGCAAACTGCAACATTATCAGAAGCTCTAATCACAGGAAATGTTGCGGGATTTTCATCGATGCTTCAAAGTTTTGTAACAAATAGTATGGGTTCCTTTGATATCACAAACGAGGAACCAGAAAAAAGTTATCATCTCTTTATACTTGGCATGCTTGTTTTTCTTAAAGATAGCTATGAGGTTAAATCAAACAAAGAGAGTGGCTTTGGGCGCTACGATATCATGCTTATTCCTCTTAAGAAACAGAATCCAGGCATTATCATAGAATTTAAGAAAATCTGGCCTGGGTCAAAAGAAACCCTTGAACAAGCAGCCAATAAAGCGCTTGATCAAATAGAGCAGATGCATTATGCGCAAGAGTTGGAAAGCCGAGGTATCCGATCGATTATTGCTTACGGAATTTCCTTTAAGAAAAAGAAGTTGCTTGTTAAATGCAGACGATTTGAAAAGGGAAAAATTATTGAATGCGCGTTCTGTTGAGATCTATCTGAGTCAAAGTCCCTAGAAATACAAGGAAAGAGAATAAAATTTCTCTCCGACTCATCAAATCGAGAAAATAATGTTTAAAATGTCAGCAAAAATGAAGCTCGTTGTTCTCTATGCTCTAGTAATAGAGGGTGTATTGTGAGAGTGTTCATTGCTTCACAGTTTTTCTTGAAAGTGTTTACTTATGATTAAACAGAGCAAGGCAATAAGAGAATATCGCTGCAGGGACTGTATGGTATTTGAGCAGAGACGGTTCAGGCTTTTCAGTTACTGCGGGAGTTGGCGGTTTTAATAGTGACCGCTCGAAAAGGGCTTGCCCCCGCATGTTCTAGCGGGGGCAAGGTTAAAGGTTATTACTTAGCTGGTAGCAACTGCGTTGACTGGAATCCCCAACCATTATTGACAGCAGCCCATTCACCGGTACTCCAGATAATAAGATCATTGCTTGGATCAGGAGCTAAGGTTGAATAATCTCCCCAACTTTGGTCATAATATGGTCCATAATTATACGGATTAGTTGTATTCGTAATCAATGCTGGAGCGCGTAGGAAGCCTAACGGATCCGAGGCTTTTCGGCCGGCATAAAAGACATTGATATAATCATTCGCACCTGATACCGTTCCTTCGATAACAAGATCCCCATTCTTATTTGTCATAATAGCAGGCAGATAATAAAATTTGGGATTTTCTGCTGCGCTATCATAGATAGTTCCCCACTGCACGAGTGCAGGACACGTTGTCTCCGTTTCGATGCCACATCCATTGCCGGTGGGATCCCCAGTCAAATCAAACTGATACCAGCGTATGCCAGCGCGATCCCCGGAAGGTGTACCTTGTCCCATGCTATTAACCTGGGTCATGTGACAAAGATACAGTTGTTTATTACGTACATGTGGGATAGTTAATATTCTATCAGGACCACTTTGTGTATCTATATACATAGCAGTTGAATTGTTGCTGGTATAGAGATTTCCCTTATGAGGAGCAAATGCTGCTTCAGCATATGGTGGAACGTTCAATATGATTGGTTGTCCGAGAGTTGGTTGCGCTGATCCTGGGTTGAGGATGCGATAGAAATAAAGCTGCGAATAATCAAATGCATTGATTAGATAGCCAAATTGCGCATCCTGATCAAAGTTGACAGCAGGCGGGACAGTGTTATTCATACTATTTTCTGCAATTCCAGAAAATACAGTGAATGCTGGAGAGCTGTTTCCTGTAGTTATCGCGCTATTAGGGATAACTACTGTTGAAGTTCCAATTTCATTATAGTTAGGAGGAGCATTAAATGTTTCGAGACTAATATACACAGCATTGGCATCACTGGCAACAAACCTTTCGTAAATAAAAGCCACTTCTGGTCCTAATTCAGTTACGGAAAATGTAGCAAATGTCCATACCGTTTCAGATGTTATTATACCCGAATCACTCCATGCGACAATAAAATCTGTTGAAAAGAATACATTGTCAATAGAGATGATCCAGCGATCGAGAAAACGGCTATAGTGAATGCTCGGTTGATAGCCGCTGGCAGCAGGTGCCCCGAAGAAGCTAAAAGCATCTATATCGAGTGCCCCATCTGGTAGCCCAGTCATTTTATCAAAGCTACGAATACTACCGTAGCTCGCTAAAATATACTGTTGTGGTCCTACCCAGCCACTTGGCATGGGTGATACCAAAGGAATTATAGTGTCGCTTAGGGTGGAAGAGGTAAAATTCAACCCAATTGTTTGAGCGGGATGAGCGAGGTTGTGTTCGTGTGTCTTATCTATTTTAGGCATTGGAAAAATTACAGATTCGTGCGAAGGGGTGGCTTTGCTTTCCTGCTTACGCCGAGACTCTATTTTCTTTCTCTTAATATTAATAAGCTCTGTTTTTGCTTTTTTACGCGCGCCCGCGTCTATTGGTTTCTTTTTGAGGGCAGGTAGTGAAGATGATGACGCGCCAATGACATTTTCAAATGCACCCCCAATTCCACCGTTGAGCCCAATTTGTATACCATTTCCCTCGTTTGGCAGCGGATAAAGCCCGGTAGCGTCTGTACCGATAAGGTTACCACTAACTAAGTTACCGATAGAATTGTTACCATAAACAAGAACGCCGCCCTGTAGATTACCAGAAATAACATTTACTTGTCCTGGGGCTGTGCCACCAATAGTATTGAGGCTATCATTGAGTTGGATACCATAGCGGGAATTTGGAACTGCTCGAGTTCCGCTTTTATCGGTGCCTATGAGATTATTTTGCACCGTATTGAGAGTAGATCCTGGGTCCCATAATTGTCCGATACGGATACCCATCCCATTACCCGAGATCAGATTTCCAGTGATCGTGTTTCCTGTAGAGATTGATTCAATTTCTATACCAGCATTGGCATTACCCAGTGCTATTGTGCCTGAAATATCAGTCCCAATAAGATTGTTTTCTATCACTGATTGTGAAGAGCCTAACAAACGAATGCCATACGTGATATGTCCAGAGATAAGATTTCCAGTTACTATATCGGACACATCAGAGGCAAAGATTATTCCTGATACGGAATTGCCCAGTGCCTTTGTACCAGTCACGTCGGTACCGATATAATTGTTTTGTATGGTTGTTTCACTGCTGCCTACTGAAGCAATACATGCTCCATCGAGACCCAAACCATCAGATAGATTGAAACCGAAACTTCCAGCTATGATATTTCTATCGCAAGCTTCCGGGGTACCAATTATCGTTAATTCTGAGCCGGATAAACCTATACCAGTGCGATTAGCCATTTGTTGAGTGCCACTTGCATTTGTGCCAATATAGTTGCCAACGATTTTGATGCCGGTGATGCTTCCGTTGGTAGTATCAAGTAGGATACCATTACCGAGCCATTGATTGATGACAAGCCCCGTAACGACAGAATTATCTACTGCTCCATCAACAAGCGGAGCAAAATGCAAGCCATTTCCGGTCACATATCCGTCGCCAACGGTATAATTGCTGCCATTGAGTACAATAGCGAGCACAGCATTGCTTCCCGGCGTAGCGCAACTTGCTCCGGTTTGGGAATAGCCATTAATGGTTACTTGCTGGGTAATATTAGGTAAATCAGTTGAGGGTTGAATTGTCCAGGTATTCGCTGCTGGATCATAGCCCGGATCAGTCTTTGGAATCAGGAAGTTGATTTGATTATTCACGGTTGTTGAGGCATTTGTCTGAACAATTGCTTGTCTCAAGGTAACCTGACCAGGTACAGGTATAAGTGAATCCGATGTTGTCGTAACGGTGACCGCTACGGCTGCGCTCAGCTGTATGCCACTAAAAAATAGTGTGGCACTTATCAGAAGTGCGCATCTGAGTAGTGATTTTTGATAGAGTTGCTTCATCTCTTCTCCTTGTTTTAAAAATATAAGAAAATAAACAATTTACTTGAACTCAATAACTTTCTGTTTTTCGCTCTCTCCTTTTCTTGCTAGTAGTTTTGTTAATATTTGATGTAAGACTACTTTTTTTGGAAAATGAGAGTCAACAAAAATGGAATCTTGTTGTCGTTTTTCTTTACTCAATAGCAATAGAAGGTAAAATTTGAGAGAAGAGCTCTTTTCTTCACCATTTTTATTGAAACTGAATGCTTATTTCTTAACATTGCCGAGCCTGTATGATGCGAGCAAGCTGTTCTGGCTTTCTGTTTAATGCGAGATTTGAAGTGGAAAAACTGGCGAGCGTGCCTCGTCAATCTGAGTTTCTTGCTTCACAGGCAAACTATTCCTATACCTAATAACCTTGTTGCTGAGTTTAAGCATAATTTTAATTGCCCTCCAGTAATAGTAGCAATCCGTTTGGACCAGTTAATGATCCTGCCAGTTCAGTGTTGGGGAGGTTTGTCCTTCCCGATCCTAATGACATTCTGATCCTTTTAACGAAAAATTAAAGATGTCTCATATATCTTCGAATTGAAAGAACTGATTTACGCTTATGTAAGCGTGTGGTAAAAGCGCGCTTTTGTAAAGTCGATTTTATACGTTCAGCCAGGAAAAGAGACTAAGCAATTCTTGGGTGGGCAATCTTTTTGAAAGTGAACTCCAAGTAGGAGGGAAAACCTTCCAATGGGTATTTGAGACTTAGACTGCATTAGATGTGCAGCTTTGGAAGAGAAAGCCGCTGTTTGCAGGTGCGCCATCAAGTGCTGATTTGTTTAGCGTGATGTTTGTGACAATTATTCGGAATGCGTATGCGACGCTTGTATAGAATTGAAGCGAAAGTGCTGTTGAAAAGCTCAATTGTTAACTTGCGCAAATTGAATTTGTTATTTATAGACCTCGATTTTTGCGACAGGTAGTTTAGCCCTCACTCTTTGTTTGAGTGGGGGCTTCTTTCTCATGCAAAAAGATGTTCACGGATCTGTTATTCAGGGCTCTTTTACGAGAAGAGTTTCTCGTGACTTGTTGTGCTTACAGGCTCCGACCCCGAACGAGCTACTTTCATACTGATGCAGATTTTTTGTATTATCTTGATTTTCTGCATTTCAAAAGAGTAAGCTTTTTTAAAAGAACTATGGGTAGTATCTAAGGGGGGATCGAAAAAAACATTTATTAGCAGTGAAAGCACCTATCAGTGAGGTGTCTGTATACAAAAACCGAATCTAAGAAAAATTTTTTTACGCTAACAATTTATGTATGAAGGAAGTACAATGACTTTTCAACAATTTAAAAATCTGTTTACACAAGGGGTATTTGCATGCGCCCTTGTAATGATGCCACTTCAGGCTACTACTTATACTGTTAACAGCACAGCTGATCAGTATCCCATAGGAGATTCAGGTACTCTGCGCTGGGCAATTCAGCAGGTAAATATGGGCTCAGGTGGTGATACTATTGTATTTGATATACCAGCAAGTGGATCAGGCTATGATCCAGCGACAAATACGTGGACTATTATTCCTGTGAAGGATTTAGATGCTATTACCAAACAAGTAACAATTAATGGCTATACTCCGAGTATGGGGTCGAGCCCTAATACGCTTCCAGTTGGTTCTAATGCCGTACTTACTATTGTACTCAATGGTAACAATTATTTAACGGGGGATGGGGTGACGACTGGTAATGGACTACATTTTCTTCCTGGATCAGATGGCAGTATTGTAACAGGGCTTGTAATTAATCAGTGGCTCGATAACGGTATTTTAATCGACAGCGGAACTAATCCCGTTGGTACTCTTTCAAATATTTCTATCGTTGGTTGTTTTATCGGTACGGATGCGAGTGGTACTCGAGAGATGGCAAATCGAACCGGAATTGGTATATCGGGAAATATTGGTACCTGTATCAACACGTCTATTGGGGTGCTGAGCGGTGCTACACCATCTCCTGCTGATCGCAATGTTATTGCAGGGAGTTTTGGCCCCTTTGTTGTTGATAGCTACGGAATTCGTGGCGGATCGGTTATGTCATACTTCAATGTGGGTACAATTGTAGCGAATAACTCGATTGGTACTGATAAAACAGGTTCGTTTGCGCTCGGCAATTCATCGAATGGCATTTATCTGCGTGGCGATTTTGGTAGTAGCGCGACTAACAATATTGTCTCAGGTAACAGCATTTTTGGCATTCGCTTGCGGGCGACCAGTAATTGCATTATAGAAGGTAACTTTGTTGGCACCGATAGTACCGGAACTCAACCTATTGGCAATGTAAATGCTGGTATAGAACTTGAGGATAATGATCAGGGTGTAGGTAATTGTCTCATAGGTAACCTGATTTCTGGAAATGGAACAGGTATTCATATAGGACAGTTATCATTGCCTGGAGCGATCCTCAATACCGTACAGGCTAATTACATAGGGACAGATGTAAGTGGAACCAAAGCTTTACCAAATGAGCGCTTTGGCATCATAGTCACTGATAGCCAAAATACAATTGGTGGCCCAGAAGCATCGCAAGCAAATGTGATTTCTGGCAACAATGGAGGCGGTATTCTCCTCTATGGTATGGCAAGGGCAACCGCTAATCTTGTAGCTAATAATTTTATTGGTACCGATTTTACGGGGACACAACCATTGCCAAATAAAGGAAATGGGATACAAATTGGTCTTAATGGCGGCCTTGGTGGGGCCTCTGGTAACACTGTTGGCTCATCTCCTCTTCTGAGCTCAATGTCGAGCTGTGCTCTTGAAAGAGCTAACCAGTTTTCCTCCCGAGAAGATTTTAAGAAACAAGATGTGAGTGAGTCGATGAGAAAATCTCCAAAACGACGCCTGGCAGAAGAATCTGACCTAAAAATAGTTCAAACTCCAGCATCTGGGGCTGTAATATCGATGCCTCAGATCAATAAGACAATGAAGAAGTTTCTTTCACAGCCATCCCAAGCGATTGGCTTAAACTTTACTGCTGCGACGATAAGCAACGTCTTAAATCCGAATGTTATAGCACCCGACTTCAGTGGTTCAGTTGGTCCACAACAGTATATTATGATTAGCCATGGCATTATTCGCAGCTTTGATAAGGCCACTGGAGAGCCTGATGGCATACTTGATATAGATGATTCTAACTTTTTTGGGGTCGCGTCTCTTAACCAGATTCGTATTACTTATAGCCGATTTCTTGATCGTTGGGTGCTTACCAGTGAAAATACCAATGAGAGTGCCCTTCTGGTTGTTTGGAGTGATACGGGAATTATAACACCTGAAACTATCTGGACTAGTGCTTCATTCTCCAGTACTGAACTGGCACCTCAAAATAGTCCTCCAGCCTTCTTTGACTATCCATATCTAGCAACTGATGCCAATGCGGTCTACGTAAGCCTTGACGTTTATGTGATCAGTACTAGTAGTTTTCTGGGTGCATCAACGCTCGTTATTCCTAATAGTGCGATTGTTACAGGAAATACCTCACCAGCCTTCACCGTGTTTCCGGGAATCATTTCAGGACCGAATGGAGCAATTCTCGGTGGATTTAATCCTCCTGCCAATAATTTTGATCAAGATGCAGAATTTGGGTATATCTTGGAGGCACAGAATTTTATGTATCCATGTCCATTTACAGAATCGTTTTGTACGTATCACCAGTTATTCTTAAATCGCATAAGCAATCCAGGATCTGCTCATCCAACTCTCGGTCAAGAGATTGCCTTGGATGTTCCAGCATATGCAGATCCAGCAACCGCTCCTCATAAAGGAAATCTCTATCTCATGCCCCAAGGAACCAATATTATGTATCTGGAAACACCGGTGGCTTGTTACCTCTCAGCTACTCACGTGCGTAATAAGCAGTTGTATGCATGTCATCCGATCCAACTTGATAGTCATGGCGTCGGAGATCCTGCTGGAGATCGTGTTGGCATACGCTGGTATCAGTTCGATCTAACGGGTGATCCAACAGGAAATGGCTGTGGAGTTGAAACGGAGACAACCTGCCCTGCACTCGTACAATGGGGAACGCTCTTTGATAATGCTGCCGAAAATCCAAAGTTTTATTACATTCCGGCCATTATGACCGATAAGAATGGGAATCTTGTTATAGAAGGAACGGTATCAGGAACTAACGATTATACGAACGTATTTTATGCTGGAAGGAAAGCCTCGGATCCACTTGGTACCTTGCGCGATCCTGTCTTAGTTACCAACAATACGAATCCGTACAATGTGGGGCCACTTAGTTCTGGGTTCGGCCAAGCGTGGGGAGATATATCATCTTTAGCTCCCGATCCAAGTAATGATCTTGCTATTTGGAGTACAGGCGAATGGGCAGCTATCGAAAATGGTTGGGGGATTCAAGCAACGCAGTTGCTTCCAACAAAATAACAGAAGATCAGTATCCCAGGCCCTCACTCTTTGTTTGAGTGAGGGCCGTTTTGCTGACTATGTGTGCGTGCCGGCAGAATAGTCTATGTTCTGCTCATGGTAAACGCAATTTTTTGTGATTTCTTGATTTTCCATTTTCCAAAAGTGTAAGCTTTTTAAGAGAGCTTATGAGTATATCAAAACAGGGAGATGATCTATTAATGTGACAATCTCTATCGGTGAGGTGCATATAAGCAAAAGGCCGAATCTAGAAAACATATTACACAAACAAATTATCTATGAAGGAAGTACAATGACTTTTCAACAATTTAAAAATCTGCTTACACAAGGTGCATTTGCATGCGCTCTTCTGATTGTAATGATGCCACTTCAGGCTACTACTTATACTGTTAACAGCACAGCTGATCAGTATCCCATAGGAGATCCAGGTACTCTGCGCTGGGCAATTCAGCAGGTAAATGCTGGTCCGGGTGGTGATACGATTGTATTCGATATACCGGCAAGTGGACCAGGCTATGATCCTACAATGAATACCTGGACTATTATGCCTGTGCAGGATTTAGACCCAATTATAAAGCAGGTAACAATTGATGGATATTCCCCTCAAATGGGGTCAATGCCCAATACGCTTACCGCAGGTGGCTCGAATGCGATACTTACCGTTGTACTCAATGGAAACAACTATTTAACCGGAGATGGGGTAACGACGGGTAATGGTTTACATTTTCTTCCTGGATCAGATGGCAGTGTGGTACAAGGTTTGGTAATTAATCAATGGCTCGATAATGGCATATTAGTAGATAGTGGAGATACTTCTCTTTCAAATGTTTCAATCCTAGGCTGCTTTATAGGTACAGATGCGAGTGGTACTCAAGAGATGGCAAATCGAACAGGAATTGGCATATCAGGCTTGATTGGCACCTGTTTCAACACGTCTATCGGAATCCGGAGTGATGGTACATCGTCTCCTGCTTATCGCAATGTTATAGCCGGAAGCTTTAGTTGGTTTCTTACTGATAGCTATGGTATACGAGGTGCAGGGGTTAGCTCATTTTTTAATGAAGGAACAACGATAATCAATAACTCTGTAGGTACAGACAAATCAGGCTCCTCTGCGCTCGGCAATTCGTCGGTTGGAATTTTGCTACGGGGTGAGTTTGATGGTAATATTTCAAGCAATCTTATATCGGGCCACAATATATTTGGTATTCGTTTACGAGCAACCAATAACGCCGTTGTTCAGGGTAACTTTATTGGTACCGACATTACCGGGACGCTTCCGCTCGCTAATGCCAATGCAGGCATAGAGCTTGATGATAACGATTTTGGTCTAGGTAACTGTATCATGGGCAATCTCATTTCTGGAAATGGAACAGGGATTCATATTGGACAACTAGTATTGCCTGGATCAATACTTAATACGGTGCAGGGTAATTTCATAGGTACAGATGTAAGCGGAACAAAGGCTTTGCCAAATGAACGCTTCGGCATCATACTTAATGATAGTCAAAATACCATTGGTGGCCCAGAAGCAGGCCAAGCCAACGTTATCTCGGGTAACAATGGGGGTGGAATTCTTCTCTTTGGTATGGCAAATACAACTGCTAACATCGTTGCAAATAACTTGATCGGTACGGACTTTACCGGTATGCAGCCATTGCCAAATAAAGGAGAAGGGATACAGATAGGCCTTAATGGCGGTTTAGGAGGCGTATCTGGCAATACTATTGGGTCATCGCCTCTGCTGGGCTCAACTCCAAGCTGCGCTCTTGAGAGCTCTGTCAAACGTCCTTTTAAAAAACAAATAGAGAGTGACTCGGATAGGAGGGCAGTCAAGCGCTATCTAGAACAAGAGCATGATCTGAAATCTTACTCATCTCGGGCGATGCCTCAGGTTTATAATGCTATGAAGCTATCTCTTTCTGAGCCAGCACAGGTTGCTGGGTTGAATTTTACCGCTGCAACTATAAGCAATGCCTTAAATCCAGACATTATACCACCACAGCTCAGTGGCTGGGTTGGTCCGCAGCAATATATTCTGATGTGCTATGGCAGTATTCGAAGTTTTGACAAAACTACTGGCCAGCCAGATGGTGCACTTGATATCGATGCTGCCAACTTTTTTGGAGTTAACCTTTTTAGCGTAGTTCGTATTAATTATAGTCGCTTCCTTGACCGTTGGTTGCTTTGTTGCGAAGATAGCACGGGTCTGGAGCTTTTGGTTGTTTGGAGTGATACAGGCATAATAACATCAGAAACTGTGTGGACTTTTGCTACCTTTCCTTTTACCGACTTGGCTACGGAAGATCCTCAAGAGTTCTCCTTGGCATATCCGCAGTTAGCAGCTGACTCCAATGCTGTATATGTTAGCATCAATATTAATCCAAATGCGCCCGGGCTTATCGTAGGTTCATCAGTGCTCGTTATTCCTAATAGTGCGATAGTTACGGGAAATACTTCACCTACATTTACCGTATTTTCTGGAATTCTTTCTGGTCCTAATGGGGTGCTTTTTGGTGGATCTAATCCTCCCGCTGATAACTTTGATCAAAATGCCGAATTTGGGTATATTGTTCAAGCTCAGAGCTATGCTTATCCATGTCCATTTGGACCGCTCTGTTCGTATAATCAGCTTTTTTTAAATCGCATTATCAATCCAGGATCTGCTCATCCAACTCTCGGGCAAGAGATTGCTTTGGACGTGCCCCCATATGCTGATCCAGCACCTGCGCCACATAAAGGAAATCTCTATTCAATCGAAGTTTTTGAAGGTATCAATGCTATGGATCTTTTTGTAGCAGATTGCTACCTACAAGCTCCACATGTACGTAATAAGCAATTGTACGCTTGCCATCCAATCCAATTGGACAGTACAGGAACGGGAAATCCTACTGGGGATCGTGTTGGTGTTCGCTGGTATCAGTTTGATTTAACGGGCGATCCTACGGGAAATGGGTGCGGTACTGAAACCGAAACAACGTGCCCGGCGCTTGTACAGTGGGGGACGATCTATGATAACGCAGCAAGCAATCCAAAGTTTTATTACCTGCCAGCTATTATGACAAATAAGAATGGTGATCTTGTTATCGAGGGAACGGTATCAGGAAACGATGATTATACAAATGTTTTTTATGCTGGAAGAAAAGCTCAAGATCCTTTAGGCGTATTGCGTAATCCAGTGCTCATTACGAACAATACCAGCAATCCGTATAATCACGGGCCTCTCATTAGGACTTCACCTGGCATTGGCCAAGATTGGGGGCTGTTATCATCCTTAGCTCCGGATCCTAGCAATGATCTTGCTATCTGGAGTACCGGTGAATGGGCAGCTATTGAAAATGGTTGGGGGATTCAAGCAACGCAGTTGCTACCAACAAAATAAACGAGATTATCGCAGGGCCCGCACACACATAAAGAGTGTGGGGGCTTTCTCATGCAAAAAAGTCTCAATCACTGGGAAGTTCTACTCATGCGCTTAAGGATGTGTCAGGGGTGATTCTTTGGCTTATTTTGCTCTGTTTAGTATTTTTTCAGGTGCGAGCTTGAAGTTAATTTATGCTCAGTTTTTTGGTAATTCTTGAATTTTCGTATCTCAAAAGAGTAAGCTTTTTTAAGAGTAGTCTATGAGGATATCAAAGCCGGATACAAAGAGTATTTACTAACTGCGACGGTGTATCATTGAGTCACAGCAAAAGCCGAACGTAGGAAAATTATTACAACAAATTATCTATCAAGGAAGCACAATGACTTTTCAACATTTTAAGAATCTGCTTACTCAAGGAGCATTTGCATGCGCTCTTCTGATTCTAATGATGCCACTGCAGGCTACAACTTATACCGTTACGAGTACAGCTGATGAGTATCCCATCGGAAACCCAGGTACACTACGCTGGGCAATCCAGCAGGTAAATGCTGGTACAGGTGGTGATACAATTGTATTTGATATACCGGCAAGTGGACCAGGCTACGATCCAGCGACAAATACGTGGACAATTACGCCTGTGATGGATTTAGACCCAATTATAAAGCAGGTAACGATTGATGGATATTCTCCTCAAATGGGGTCAACACCCAATACGCTTCCGGTCGGTTCTAATGCCGTACTTACTGTTGTACTCAATGGGAACAACTATTTAACAGGAGATGGAGTAACGACGGGTAATGGTTTACATTTTCTTCCTGGCTCAGACGGGAGTGTTGTAACAGGCTTAGTAATCAATCAGTGGCTCGATAATGGTATTTTAGTAGATAGCGGAACTGATCCCTTACTTACTCTTTCAAATATTTCCATTGTTGGCTGCTTTATTGGTACGGATGCGAGTGGTACTCAAGAGATGGCAAATCGAACGGGGATTGGTATATCAGGAAATATTAGCACCTGTATAAACACGTCAATTGGGGTTTTGAGTGATGGTACATCGTCTCCTGCATATCTCAATATTATTGTAGGGAGCTTTAGCAGTGCTGTCGCTGATAGTTATGGAATAGAAGGAGGGTGTATTAGTTCATTTGCCAATGTAGCAAATAATGTCCAGAACAATTATATTGGCACGGATAGAACTGGCACAAAAGCTCTTGGCAATACAGCAATAGCATTACACCTGAGGTTTGATTTTGCAGACACTGTTGTTGGTAATCTTATTTCGGGGAGTTCCGTTTTTGGGATTCGCTTGAGAGCGTGCTCGCAAGGGCTGGTCCAGGGTAATTATATTGGAACCGATAGCTCGGGTACCAAGCCACTGGGTAACGGGAATGCAGGAATAGAAATTGATGGGAGCTTCCTAGATATTGGTGGCATCACAGGAAATAGCATATTGAACAATTTGATCTCAGGTAATGGGGCTGGTATTCATATAGGTCAAATAATCGATGCTGGAGCTATTCTCAATACTGTGCAAGGTAATTTCATAGGTACCGATTTAACGGGGACTCAAGCACTCCCTAACACACGGTATGGTCTTGAAATAAATGAGGGCCAAAATACTATTGGCGGCTCTGAGCTTACTCAGACAAATATCATCTCGGGTAATGTGAAGGGCGGAATTCTTATCTATTCTGTTAATGGTACAGGCAACATAGTTGGTGGCAATCTTGTAGGAACAGATAGCGCTGGCCGTCTTTCATTGTCAAATAATGGAAATGGGATCCAGATAGGACTTAATGGCGGGCTTGGGGGAGCCTCAGGAAATCTCATAGGAGCGGCATCTTCGCTCATGGGCCTTCGGAGCAGCACATTCGATCTGGACTCGTTTAAAAAAGCAAAAGCTAAGATTAAGCAAAGACAGTCACGTAGGATGTCTAAGCGACGTAAGCCACAGGGTGCAGTGCCTGTCGCGTCGCAATGCCCACTAGGTTTCTCGCTACCACAGATAGATAAAACAATGAAGCAGCTCCCTTCTCAGCCAGCTCAAACTATTGGCTTGAATTTTACTGCGGCTGCTGAGAGTAACGTTTTAAATGCAATTATAACACCACCAAATCAGAATGGCTGGGTTGGTCCCCAGCAGTATATTTTGATGTGTTTTGGCATTATTCGTAGCTTTGATAAGGCTACTGGAGAGCCAGATGGTGTACTTACTATTGATGCTTTAAGTTTCTTTGGCGTGGAAGCTAATAATGTTCGTATCAATTACAGCCGCTTTCTTGATCGTTGGCTGTTGAGCTGTGAAACTATTAATCCAGCCCTTGGCTATTTTACAGAGCTCCTTGTTGCTTGGAGTGATTCCGGTGTAATCACACCAGAAACTGTCTGGACAATGAGCGTGGTATCTAACGCTGAGCTCGTACCCCAAAATGCTTCTGGTCTTCCTGCGGTTGTTGATTATAATCAGTTAGCAACTGATGTAAATGCTGTGTATATTAGCCTAGATTCTTTTGATGCTACCACGGGAAACTTCTTTGGAACTTCAACGCTCGTGATCCCCAATAATTCAATAATTACGGGAAATACGTCACCAGCATTCACGGTGTTTCCGGGGATTCTTCCTGGCTTAAATCCAGCCCTTTTTGGCACGCTTACTCCGCCAGCTGACAACTTCGATGCAAACGCGCAATTCGGGTATCTCATACATGCCGACAATTTTGAATACCCATCAGGATTTACCTATAATCAGCTTTCTTTCTATCGCATTCTCAATCCGGGATCGGCAGTTCCAACACTTGGACAAGAAATTGCTTTGGATGTTCCGAGCTATGCTGATCCAGCAAATGCTCCTCATAAAGGAAATCTCTACACGCTCAATTTGGGAGGTGTCAATGCTATGTATCTGCAAACTGGCATCGGTGCAGGCTTAACTGCTCCTCATGTGCGTAATAAGCAGTTGTATGTCTGTCATAATATCCAAGTTGATAATACTGGAAATGGCACTCCTTTAGGAGACCGTGTCGGTGTACACTGGTATCAGTTTGATTTAACCGGTGATCCAACAGGTAATGGATGTGGCGTTGAAACGGAAACAACCTGTCCAGCACTTGTGCAATGGGGTACGCTCTTTGATAGCGCAGAAGATAATCCAAAGTTTTATTACATTCCGGCCATCATGACAAATAAGAATGGTGATCTTGTTATCGAAGGAACTGTATCGGGTGCTAATGATTTCACGAATGTGTTCTATGCAGGACGTAAAGCTACTGATCCCTTAGGCGCCTTGCGTGATCCAGTTTTAGTTACTAACAATACAAGTAATCCCTATAATCATGGACCACTTAATGATCCTACTAATGGCAATATTGGCCAGCTCTGGGGAGACGAGTCATCCTTAGCTCCTGATCCAAGCAATGATCTAATTATTTGGAGTACTGGCGAATGGGCTGCCCTTGTAAATGGTTGGGGGATTCAAGCAACGCAGTTGCTTCCAATAAAATAACCGAAGATTAGTATCACAGGCCCTCCCTTTTTTCTGAGGGCCTGTGAACGAATTATTAATGCTTACCAAATTAGCCTGGTTCGATTAAATGTTCTGCGTTTTTTGCTTCTTTTGCAAAAATTGTTACACTGGTTCTATGCTAGTTTAAATGTTTAAGGCCGAAAGAAGCTTTACGATGAATGACAAAAAAATTAAAGAAGTACCTATGCAAATAGATCCTGCAAAAAGCAAAGTCCTCGATGTCGTGCTTGCGCAGATTGATAAGCAGTACGGCAAGGGCTCCGTTATGCGACTGGGGCAGTCTGCTTCTATCTCCGTAGATACTATTTCTTCAGGTTCGTTGCTGATAGACCATGCTCTGGGAATTAATGGGTTCCCTCGTGGGCGAATGATTGAAATATATGGACCGGAATCGTCGGGTAAAACAACGCTTGCATTGCAAGCAATTGCTCAAGCACAAAAGAAAGGTGGCATTTGTGCCTTTATAGATGCTGAGCATGCTTTAGATCCTGTGTATGCTGCTAAACTAGGTATTAATACCAATGATTTGTTAATTTCTCAACCCGATTATGGTGAGCAAGCATTAGATATTGCTGAAATGCTTATTCGTTCCGGTGCAGTTGATATTATTGTTGTTGACTCTGTTGCAGCTTTGGTTCCGAAAGCTGAGCTTGAAGGCGATATGGGTGATGTGCATGTAGGGTTACAGGCTCGATTGATGTCTCAAGCACTGAGAAAGTTAACACCGGTTGTGCATAAGTCTAAGACAGTTCTTATTTTTATTAACCAAATTCGTCAAAATATTAATGCTATGGCCTTCGCTAATAAGGAAGTTACCACGGGTGGTAATGCCCTGAAATTCTACGCATCCTTGCGGCTTGATGTTCGGCGTATTGAGAGCTTAAAACGAGATGATGTGAACATTGGTAACCGTATTGCAGTTAAGATTGTGAAGAACAAGATGGCTCCCCCATTTAAGAGAGCTGAAGTTGATCTTATCTTTAATGAAGGTGTGTCAAAAGAGTTAGATCTTATAGATGCAGCAGTTCAGTTTGGGGTAATTAAGCAAGCTGGCTCATGGTTCTCCTATGGGAATGAAAAACTAGCCCAAGGGCGAGAGCAACTGAAATTATTATTAAGAGAAAAGAAAGAGCTTGCTGAAGTTCTGAGAAAGAAAGTATTAGAGGTAATTACTGTGCCGGTAAGTGAACCTGCAGCATCTGATGTTTCTGTAGAACCGGCTCAGGAAGTAGTACTATAATTAAAACGATAAGGTGTTAGAGATTGAAAGCACGAGAAGGGGCAACAAGCCAACCTATAAATGAGAAAATACGGTTTGATAAACTGCAAGTGATTTCCCACGATGGAAAGAACTTGGGTGTAATTTCTCGAGATGAAGCATTAAAACTTGCTCGGCAAGCGGAATTAGACTTAGTATTGATAGCAGAATCGGGTAGTGAGAATATGCCCGTGGCTAAGATTATGGACTTTGGAAAAGCATTGTATGCAAAACGAAAGCAGCAGGCCGAGGCGAAGAAAAGCCAGAAGATTATCCAGGTCAAAGAGATTAAAATGCGCCCGAAGATAGGCGAGCATGATTATCAAACGAAGGTGAACCAAGCGATTGATTTTCTGAAAGATGGTAAGCATGTAAAGATAACGCTCATGTTTAAAGGGCGTGAAGCAGCAATGAGAGAGGAGCGCGGTGAAGAGCTTTTTAGGAAACTAGATGAGTCCTTTGCAAATGCCGGCCTGACCAAAATAGCTGCTGAAAAAGATTCGAAGGCCGCGCAATTATGGTCGCGGGTATATTTATTGAAAAAGTAAGGGAACACATATGCCGAAATTAAAAACCCATTCAGGGGCAAAGAAGAGATTTAGGAAGTTAAAGAATGGCCTGGTTAAAGCGGCTCGTCCGTATCGCCGCCATTTACTAACAAAGAAATCAAGGAAAACAAAGCGTAATCTGCGTACGACGTTGTATATTGCAGCGCCGGACCGTAATCACGTGAATTCCTTGTTACCGTATTAAGACTATAAACAGAACGAGGTTGGAATATGAGTCGCGTTAAACGTGGTACCGTAACGAAAAAACGGCACAAGAAATTACTTAAGCAAACGAAGGGCTTTTGGGGACAGCGTAAAAACGTCTTCAAGCGAGCAAAAGAAACCTTGCTCAGAGCTATGGCATTTGCCTTTGTAGGGCGTAAGCATAGGAAGAGAGATATGCGTTCACTCTTTATCATGCGTATTAAGGCTGCAGCAGAACGAAGCGGCGCCAAATATAATACATTTATGCATGGACTGAAGGAATCGGGTATTCTTTTAAATCGCAAGATGTTAAGTCAACTTGCAGTATATGATCCTCAGGTGTTTAATCAGTTAGTGGGCATGGTCCACAAGACAGCGTAGGATAGAGTATGGAATCGGTTAATCCGCTTGAAAAATTGAATGTGCTTGAAAAGAAGGTAGCTTCATTAATTGAGCTTATTAAAGCAGAAAAGGCTACAAATGCTCTCTTAATGGAGGAGAATGAAGCATTAAGTGGGCGATTAGGTGCCCTTGAAAACTCATTGCTTAAAGAATCGAAGAGTATTGAGGAGTTGAACCAAGAACGAGCGATGACGCGCATGATGGTCGATGAACTCATAAGCAGTATAGATAAGCTGGTTGAAGAGCAGCGCGTATGAATAAAGAGTTAGCAGAAGCTGAGCTCATAAATACACATGATGCGGGTACTGTTCGCAAAGAACGATCGCGAACAGTACAGCGCTATAAAGTTACCATAGGCGCCGAGAGTTATTTCCTTGTCAGCGATGAACCAGAAGAGCATGTGCGTGCGGTGGCTAAGCTAGTTGATTCTCAGATGCAGATGATTGCTCAATTAGGGGGCGATGATCCGAAACGGGTTGCAGTTCTCGTTGCTTTGCAATGTGCAAGCAAGATGGTTGCAGCTACTGAGCTTATCGAGAAATATACAGCACATAACGAGAAATTATTGCGATTAATTACTGATGAAGTGTCTCATTTTACTGTTTTGTAAAGTAATGTGATTTTTTGTCGCATACTTACGTGGACTATGCTATGGTAGAGTAAAGGAAACTCTTTAGTATATTTAACAGTAGGAATTTGAAACAATGATAGCATTAGTAACGATTTTACTAGCAACGGCGACCGTTGTTGGTGGAATTATCTTATTTTTTTATGCATATCGTATGCGCTACACGGCGCAGCGAATGCTGTCGGAGGCCCATGCTAAATGGGAAAATGCAAAGAAAGACATCGAAGCTGAAAAGCGTGATTCACTGAGTAAACTCAAGGATGAGCTCTATAAAAAACGAACAGAGTTTGACTTTGAAATACGGCGTGAGCGTGGTGAGCTTGAGCGCTTTCAGGCAAAACTCAATACCAAGTATGAAAGTATTGAGAAGAAAGAACAGCGTATTGAGGAACTCACCAAAGAGATGCAGCAAAAGGAACGACTGCTTTCTCGTACAGCAGATGCTCAGCGAGCGCATGAACAGAAGCTCAAGGGGTTATATGAAGATCTTATTGCCAAATTAGAAACGATCGGGGCAATGAATCGCGAGGAAGCGCGAAAAGCGTTATTCGACGCACTTGAAGATGAAGTTATGCTTTCCAATCAAAAGTATATCCAGAAAGTAGAAGAAGAAGCTCGGACCTTTGCGAAGGAAAAAGCTGTCGGAGTGGTCGTTGCTGCGATGCAGCGCTATACTGCTGAGCAAGTAGCTCCGCATTCATCGGGTGTAGTACACCTGCCTAATGATGAGATGAAAGGGCGTATTATTGGAAAAGAGGGAAGAAATATTAAGGCCCTTGAAATAGCTACCGGTATGGAATTTGTCATAGGAGATACTCCTGAGCTTATTACGATATCTGGATTTAATCCGATACGAAGAGAAGTAGCCCGCCGATCCTTAGAAAAATTAATTGTAGATGGACGAATTAATCCTACGAGGATAGAAGAGACGGTAGCTCAATGCGAAGCTGAAATAGAGGAAATGATCCAAGAGTATGGCAAGAACGCGGTACTTGAGTTTAATATTCAAGGAATTAAGTCAGAAATTATTGGTCTTCTGGGTAAGCTTCATTTTAGAACAAGCTTTTCTCAGAATGTGCTTATGCACAGTATCGAGGTTGCGATGTTTGCTCGGATGATTGCTGAAGAACTACAATTGCCTCATCCTGAAATTGCTCTTAGAGGTGGCTTGCTCCATGATATTGGGAAAGCTGTCTCTGCAGAGGTTGAAGGTCCCCATGCGTTGATTGGCGCAGACATAGCTAAGCGATGCGGCGAAGATCCGCTGATTGTGAATGCGATTGCAGCTCACCATGAGGAAGTGCCCTTTATATCAATTTACAGCCCTATTGTGATGATCGCTGATACGATTTCAGCATCTCGCCCAGGAGCCCGTCGTGAGACGTTATCTACCTATATTAAGCGCCTTGAAAAGCTTGAAGAGATTTCTTACTCATTTGAAGGGGTAAAGAAAGCCTATGCGTTGCAAGCTGGACGAGAAGTGCGGGTAATCGTTGAAGAAGATTATTTGGATGATGAAAAGGCAGCAAAACTAGCACGAGACATTGCACGAAAGATTGAACAGGATATGGCATTTCCTGGGCAGATCAAAGTGAATGTCATTCGCGAAAAGCGTACGATCGAATATGCAAAATAAATCGATACGAGTACTCTTACTCGGTGATGTTTGTGCGGCCCCTGGTCGTGCGATGTTTCAAAAGTATAGTGCTCAATTGCGAGAACAGTATAAGGCAGATGCTCTTATTGTAAATGGTGAAAATAGCGCCTCGAATGGGAAGGGTATTACCTCCCGCATTATGCATTTTTTCAAGCATAATGGTGCTAATGTGGTAACCAGTGGTAACCATATCTGGGCCCAGAAAGAAATTTACCAGTACTTGAAAGATCATAAAGATCTGTTACGACCAGCTAATTTTCCTACAGGGTGTCCCGGTGTGGGAGTGACAACCTTCGAAGTAGGATCAGTTACTATTGGGGTTATAAACTTACAAGCTCGAACCTTTATGCGTGAGTTTGTAAATTGTCCCTTTCGTACTGCAGATTCTCTCCTCACCTATTTAAAGCCTCGTACTAATATTATCCTCGTAGACTTTCATGGTGAAGCAACCTCAGAAAAGATGGGGCTTGCCTACTATCTTGATGGTCAGGTAAGTGTTGTTGTAGGTACCCACACTCACGTGCTGACCAACGATGAACGAATCTTACCAGGGGGTACGGCTTACATTACTGATCTTGGCATGGCGGGTGCACTCAATTCGATGATAGGTATGAAGAAAGAGCCAATCTTACATAACCTGATCACTCAAATGCCTGTTAAGTTTGAGGTTGAGACGCAGGGACCGATGCTCTTAACAGGAGCCTGTGTCGAAATTGATGTTCAAACGGGAAAAGCTCTGAAGATTGAGCCGATAAAGGTTATAGACTATGACATACAAGTCGACAGCATCGATGAATATGCAGAACGGCGCTCATATTATTAAGTAAACTCTCGCTTTTTGCTCCTCAAAAATGCTATACTAAGAGGGAATATATATAAAACCCTCTTAAACAAAGGAGAAGCTCATGGCTAAATATAGTAAGAAATCCCAAGCAGAAGTAAAGAAAGCAATGGTTGAGATGAAGCATGGCGAATTGCATAGTGGAAAGTCTGGAAAGGTTGTTACAAACCCTAAGCAGGCAATCGCCATAGGATTATCCAAGGCGCGTAAAGAAGGCGCAAAGGTACCCCCTAAGAAATAAGGATACATGCTCTCTATCATTCTCCTGTATACCATATGTGCAAGCATGTTCACCATTAGTAAATGGGGACTTGCTTATACGCAGCCGATTTTCTTTGTAGCTGTGCGGATGATCTTTTCAGGCATTGTCTTGGGAGGATATCTTCTGGTACGTGGGAGAATGAAGCAGAGCTTTTTGCAAGAATGGTGGCTCTTTGCCCAAATCATTATCTTTCATATTTACCTAACCTATATTTGTGATCTCTGTGCGCTGAAATCTCTTTCAAGTGTCGAATCGGCATTCATTTATAATTTATCACCCTTTGTATCAGCTCTCTTCTCTTACTTCTGGTTTAATGAACAGATGAATGGCAAGAAATGGTTCGGCCTCTTCCTTGGTTTTTGTTCCCTATTTCCTGAGCTGCTTCAAGGAGGTACCGACCTCTTTGCTAATATGTGGCCCCGTCTAATTACTGTAGTAGCAGTTATTTCAAGTGCTTATGGCTGGATTATCGTTCGTGCTCTCGTACAAAAGGGCTATTCGCCCCTGTATATTAATGGAGTAGGCATGTTCTATGGGGGACTTATTGCTCTCATTACCTCCTACGCAACTGAGTCCTGGACTCCATCGCCCGTTACTCAGTGGGTACCATTCATTCAAGCTACTATAGCTATCATAGTGGTAGCAAATATCGTATTTTACAATCTGTACGGCTATCTCCTTAAGAAATATACTGCGACGTTTCTTTCCTTTGCAGGACTGATGTGCCCCTTATTTGCAGGTCTGCTTGGCAGACTGTTTCTTGGGGAGACCTTTTCCTGGAATCTTGTGCTCTCCTTTTTTATAGTCTGTGTCGGGCTCTTTATTTTTTACAGCGAAGAGTTGAAGCAGGGCTATATTAAGGAGTAGGTTGTTTCTCGATAATGTTTGGTTTCAGAAGACAACAACTAAGCTTAGAGAGTTGAGAATCCCTTGCAATCTGCGCTTACTCTAGGCTGGAGGGATTTCTCCCGATGTATCAGCACTTTAATTGCCGAAGGGGCTTGAAAATTAACGATAATTTGCAGCGAAGTATCAATGCAGAATTACTTCTTCGCATCGATTTCAAAACAGGAGGGACCAAGCGGTTCTTACAACTCACTACTCTTAACAAGAATATTTTTGCCTTCGCGGGCGACTCCAAATGCAACTCTTTTCTGTACACCATATTGAAGGAGCTCTGTTCCATAAGCCTTCTGCTTAATTTGATCAAGTGCCCGGTCGGCGGCTTCAGACATGCTTTCGCCAGAAGCAACTTTTTTAAACTCTATGACGATACCCCACCGCTGAGGATCTCTCGGGATCAAGAGAATATCATAGCGACCATAGCCGCTTTCACGATTAGACTTAACAAGATAAGTTCCTTCCAACAACACGAGTAAGCCTAGTACAAACAGGTGATAGCTTCTTTCAGGCTCATTAACGGGAAGATCAAACGCGCTCATACTATTCTGTATGAAACCTTGAACCAAGTCGCTAAACTGCTTTGCATCAGCCGTACTGAGAGCATCGAGCAGGACTGCAACGTTAGAAGCACATAAAGATTTTTCAAAAGTCGCCTTTATTCTCTATGACCTGAAAACCCCGTTCCTTTTAAGGACGGGGATGAAAGGTCATCCATCCGTGCATTGTTTGATCTACAAGCAAAACCTCAAGTTTTTGCTTGTAGATCAAACGTAGAAACATTCATAAATTGCGTTACTGGAGAGCATGAACCATCGTATTTTCAAGGCACGTGAGTCTGTCATAGCTGGAGCATCGGATGGATATTCCGAACATGCTAAGAACTTATATACGTTTCACGCAATTCAGGTAAATAATGCAAATATGGCATTTTTTTGAATAGCCTAGCATTTAAGCCTTATAAAAGGCCGGATCGGATTTTCTGTATGTCAATGTCATCACGAGATCAATCATAGACTAAACTGAGTTTTGACATTGGTCTCATAAGGTGATAGTTTATCGCATATAAGAAAATTTCAGCAAAAAGAACAATGGCAAAGACGCTTGTAATAACATTTAAATATCGTTTAAAGCTCACCAAAGATCAGCTTGAAAAAATTGCTCAAGCAGTTGGTTGCAGTCGATTTGTTTTTAACCATATGCTCAATCGAGCAAAAGAAGCGGCGAGCGATGGAAACTATCTAACATATGTTGACATGGCAAATGAGCTTCCTGAGCTGAAGATTCTTTTTGAATGGTTGGCTGATGCACCCTCCCAAGCACTTCAACAGGCTATTAAAGATCTTGATCGTGGTATCAAGAGTTTCTATCGTGAACGAAAAAAGGGAAGAGACCACGGCTTTCCCGGCTATAGAAAAAAATACGTTAATGATTCTATCAAATTTCCTCAACATATAAAGCTTGATAATAATCATGTTTTGCTACCCAAAATAGGTTGGGTACGTTTTATAAAATCTCGAGAAATTGAAGGGACAATCAAACAGGCTGTAGTTAAACGACAAAACAATCATTGGTATGTTAATTTAACCTGTCAGATAGAAAAAGAAGTCCCTGAGGTAGAAATCAGAGAATCGCATGTAATTGGACTCGATCTTGGGCTCCTCACCTTTGCTACTCTTTCTTCAGGTGAGCTGATCCCTAATCCTAAATTTTTGAAAACCCAACTTTCTAAAGTTAAGTATCTGCAAAAGCAATTTTCAAAAACCAAGAAAGGTAGCAAAAACAGACTGTGCGACACGAAGCGGTATTCAGAGCTATTACACGAAAAGGAGTATGATGTAATCTATTGTTCTGCCAATAGTACCCTACCGAGATGGGCGCACGGGGCAACCTGTCGGTCCAAAGCTCTCGGTACAATGCAGCCTCGCGAAAGCGAATACCGGCCTGTAAGGAAAGGTGTTGACTGCTAGCATCAAGGCGGTCGGGATCTAGGGTTGATCAGTAAGGTTAACGTATGTGAACTTCTGACTAAGCGTCGTTATTTGCAACAAGCAAAAGATGCTGTTATGCTTGGACCAAAAAAGGTGAACGGCTCGGAGGTTGGGCTAGTCTGTCCCCCCTCGCAGACATAATGGCCGTCGGCGCAAAGGAAGAACCTAACCTGGTCTGGTCTGAATACTGAACGTGGTAAGCCTGTAGGCAAGCAATTAGCTGCAGGTAGAGGAGCGCGAAAGAAAGCGAATGACGGCCTGTAATGGACTGGATAAGGATTGAAACATCATCCTGCGCGAAAGCGAGCAGACTTTTCGTATGGTCCAGATTACGAGATAACTTGGGTAATCGACTAAGGAGGCAATAGCAAATGATGGTATCTAGCGGTACTGGTGCAGCTTTCCATAAAACGACGGGCTGGAAGTCTATTGATAAGAATAAGGCCGAACGGATTGTGAATCGAATCCAAGCGCGTATCGTAAAGGCAGTGGAGGAAGGAAAGTGGAACAAAGTGAAAGCTTTGCAACGCCTCCTTACAACCTCGTACAGCGGCAAGGTATTAGCCGTCGAACGTGTAACTGGCAACTCGGGAAGTAAAACTCCTGGTGTTGATAGAGAGGTCTGGGTAACCCCATTTCAAATGTGCATGGCTATAAAGCAACTGCGTAGCAGAGGGTATAAACCCCAACCGCTACGACGTGTGTACATTCCCAAAGCCAATGGTAAAATGCGACCATTGGGAATCCCGACGATGCATGACAGAGCAATGCAAGCGCTCTATCTCCTGGCGCTCGACCCTGTGGTTGAAACACTGTCAGATCCGAGCTCATACGGGTTCAGGAAATACAGATCAACAGCAGATGCAATGGATAGGTGCCACCTACTACTCGCAAGCAGGCACGGGCCCGTGTATCTAATGGAGGCTGACATTCGAGGTTGCTTTGACAACATCAGCCACGAATGGCTACTTAAACATGCACCAATGGACAGGGTAGTGCTCCGAAAATGGCTCAAGGCGGGATACATGGAGAAGAACGTCTTTTACCACGCAAACGCGGGAACGCCCCAGGGCGGAGTCATATCCCCCACCCTTGCAAACTTTGTTCTCAATGGATTAGAGGCCCTGCTAAGGAAGCTGTTTCCTTCGCGGACGCCACGTCCGAAGGTCCATTTAGTGCGGTACTGTGATGACTTTATAATCACAGGTATCTCTAAGGAACTGCTTGAGAATCAAGTCATGCCAGTGGTGGCGGATTTCCTGCGAGAACGTGGGTTGGTATTCTCTCCCGAGAAGACCTTCATAACGCACATCTCCGATGGGTTTGACTTTCTTGGGCAGAACCTTCGAAGGTATAAGGGAGGAAAAACTCTCACAAAGCCTTCCAAGAGGAATATCTTAACGTTCCTGCGCAATATTCAAGAACTCATCAACCAACATCGGCAATCAGAACAAGCTACGCTGATAAGGTTGCTCAACCAGGCTATCCGGGGATGGGCAAACTATCACAGGCATGTCTGTAGCAAAAGAACATTCGCATATGTGGATTATCGAATATTCGAAATGGTGTGGAGGTGGTGTCTTCGAAGACATCCTAATAAATCAAAAGGATGGATTAAAAAGAAATACTTTGGAAGCATGGGAAGTCGAAACTGGGTGTTTCAAACTACCTACGTGACGCGAGCAATCGAGAAGACAATAAGGTTGTTCCAAGCCTCAGATGTGCCGATCAAGCGGCATAGACTGATAAAAGGCGAAGCCAACCCCTATGACCCCTCTTGGAAATCGTATCTCGAAGGCAGGAAGACCTCGAACCAGAAGCTGCCGCGTCACGAAGGAAATGACGTTACAAGGGCTTGAGCCGTATGAATCGAAAGCTTCACGTACGGTTCTTAGAGGGTTGGGAATCGTCAGCTCGAGCCGACGATTCCCGACTACTCGACTAAGATTAGAAAGAAGCTCAGCAGACTTCATGAGCATATAAGAAATCAAAGAGATGATTTTCTGCACAAGTTAACAACTCATCTCGTGCAAAACTACGATGCTATCGTAGTTGAAAATTTGAATGTGCGAGGTATGGTGAAAAATAGGTGCCTCTCCTTTGCTATATCGGACGTCTCCTGGAGTCGGTTTTTTTCTCTTCTTTCTTATAAGTGCGAGTGGTATGGAAAAAAACTGATAGTGGTAGATAGATTTTTTCCGTCCAGCAAAATGTGCTCGTCATGTGGAGCATTGCAGGATATGCCGCTTAAGGAAAGGACATATAAATGTTCACAGTGTGATTCGGTCATGGATCGTGACCTGAATGCCGCAGTCAACATAAGGAAGGCGGGAATATCCTTCCTGCAGGCTTGACCTGCAAAAGCTTGTGGAGGGATGAATGTTGATTCACCCGATGAAGCAAGAATCTCTGGCTTTTAAGCCAGAGAGTTTCAATTGGCAATGCAAGCACACAAACATCTTTACTCTTTTTGGTAAAAGTCAGATAGCCAGCATAGAGGAGCAAACTCCACAGCGCTTTAGGATTGTTCTCCATGCCAGGAAATATGAGGCCATCATCGATTTCTTCCTCAATCGTTCCTCCTTTTAAAAGAAGTTCGAGTTCCGTCTTAACGGTAATATCAGCCTGAGCTATTAATTTTCCGATTAATGCATTGTCACTGGTATTTACCCAATATTGACCTGTTCTACCGTCACAAGAGACACATTCAAGTAAAGACCATGGATTATAGATAGTTTCATTGCCGCACCGATAGCCATTATACCTTTCTTTAATACTCAAAGACTTTTGCTCTAAATTGGTTTCTGATAAAAGAAGATCCACTTCTGGCAGAGTAAACCCAAATTTATCTGAGAACTCTTCATCAAGGAGAGTAAATACTCTCAAATTATTGAGACCAGAATAAATACCCTCTTTAGCCGCTCGCAAAATACCTGTCAAAATCCCTCGCTCCAACGAACTGTTATCTTTAAGAACTTTTGACAAGAGAGGCCGCATAAAAGCCATCATCTCATCATAGTAACCATGGGTATATGCTGCATGCGACGGAGCATCATATTCGTCAATTAACACTATGACTCTCTTTTTATGAAATTGACTTAAGAGACCCGAAAGAAACAATAGACTCGCTGGAAGAAGACCAGGACGTGCCGTTCCTACAATAATAGACTTGTAAGCTGCTAAATCATGTTCTTCTAAGAGCGGCGCAAGAAATGCATAATGGCGTCTAAACTCTTCGATAATGCATTCAATAATTGCTAAGCGTACATCATCCCAATTGTCTCCTTTACAATCTTTCAAAGATATGAAAATCACAGGATACTTGCCCTGAAGAGCTCGGCACTCCTCTCCAGTCCAAATAGCAGTATGTTCGAACAAATGAGCATTACTCTCGTCAGTCTTTTCATAGAAATAACGCAACATAGAAAGATTAAGTGTTTTACCCAAACGACGCGGTCGCGTAATAAGAATGACTTTTCCATATATACGCGATAACTCATCTATCAAAAGGGTTTTGTCAACATAAAAATAGCCCCCTTCGACAAGAATTTTAAAATCACTAACTCCTATACCGATACGCCGTTTCACATTGTCCCCATAAAATCGTATTATACCATCTGATATGAATATTATCATGTTCTGGCTGCTTAAACAAGAACACTCAGGATGCATTTTTTCGATGAAACAAGAGCGAAATCAGTTCGTTTACAGAGTATCAAGCAAAAAAGGGTTAAAGTAAGATGATTAATGCGCGCCTTCTGCTTTTATTCGAACCTGACTGAGGATTTGATAACTCACAAGAGGCGATACGATCGACGGTAGAGATGATAAAAAGAAAGTAAAGTTTTTGTATAGCTGATCCAATTGTTCCTTCGAGGAACTACTTCTGTGAGCATAGATTTAATCAGAGGGAATGGGCTTGTCCATCATGGTGGGGAAGTCAGTACAAGAGACGACTACCCTAGGTTTTTTAAAAAGCAATCTTATCCAGCCAAGTATGAGCCTTAAAGGCAATTTCTATGACAATCATCTCGCTGTCTGAAATGGTTAAATATGAAGTAATAGATTACTTCGAATATGCGACTTGTCCAGAGTTATTTGCTCTAATGAAGGTATTCGTTGATGGTTATACTAATGAGCGTCTGCATTCCTCTCTAGGCTCTATCCCATTTGAAGCTATTTGGAGGGGGAATTATGACTTAGTCTAACTACTTCACCACAAGTTTGTAGAGCCGCCTCAAGCCCTGCGGGCTACAAAATCAAATAGAAGAAAGCAAAAGTGAAGAATTAATTTGATATTCAAAACATTAGTGAGAATAATTGTGGTACAAGCTTGGCTTAGTGGTATAACAATTTGGGATCACCATACAGTATTGCCTGCGACTCTGGATAAAATATTTTAAGAAGATATTCTAGACTATAGTGGCAATCAAAAGCAAAACTATTCAAATCTAAAGGAGACTGTATGTTCAAGCCAAAAGGTCCAGTATGTCAAAGTTGTTCGATGCCGTTATCTCGCGATGAGAAGGGCGGTGGTACTGAGCGTAACGGACAAAAAAGTATTGAGTATTGCAGCCACTGTTATCGTAATGGTGTTTTTACTCAGCCTGACATTACGCTTTCACAAATGAGAGAACTTGTGCACTCAAAATTGCGAGGCATGTATATTCCAGGATTTCTCTGTAAATACTTTACCAAGGACATGTCGAAGTTGAAGCGATGGTGTTCGGAGGCGAGTAACTGTCACAAAAGCGATTGCTGTCAGAGCGAACTTCGTTAATTAATTCGACTCTGGAGCTAGTGTTATCGGTTTATTGCTGCAGGCATATAAGGTTTGCGCTATCGCCCTGAGCTGGCCTACCGAAAGCTACATTTTTTCTAGCCGGAAGCGTATGACTTTCTTTGCGCCGAATTCTCAAATGAAAGCCAGAAGAGAAAGAACGACAGCGGGTCTTATAACTCACTCTTCTTAACGAGAATCTTTCTGACTTCACAAGCTACGCCAAATGCAACGCTCTTGTGTACTCCGTGTTGAAGAAGCTCTGCTCCATAAGCTTTCTGCCTGATTTGATCAAGTGCCAGGTTGCTGGAGACATATTTTCTCCAGAATCGACTTTATTATACTCTATCACGATGCCTGCTGCGAATCTCGGAATCAAGAAAATATCATATTTATAAATCTTTTCTGTAAGCTGTGTTTCTTGAATTGGATGAATAATACGATGAATGGACCAGCGTCTCGAGGCTCATTTCTTTTTCAGTTGAAGCGAAAATGTCACGAGTGACCCTTAGATCTTATTATCTGATTTGACATTTGGCCAGTTAGTGATAATTATGGTTACTGTAGCGTTCCTATCATTAATGAGGCAAAACGAAAAGAAGGAGGGGTATGAAACGTATCTTGGCAGTTATAGTGATACTTAGCGGTGGATCTGGATATGGAATGAACGAGGTGAGAGTTTCAGCTGCTTATCCTCCTCAAGATGCCTCAAGAGATCCCATTCTTGAAGCTCTTGGTGTTCTCCAAGAGCATAACATCACCTTTCAAGCTAAAGCTCTTCACGGTGAAATGCTGCTGGCTGCGGCGATCAAAGCGCGATGCCTGCGCGCTGTAAAGCTGTTATTATCAGTGCCGAGTGTGGATAGAGACCAAACGAACTTGTACGGCGAAACACCCTTGTATTGTGCCGTGAGAGGTGGAGATACAGAAATTGTTCAACTTTTATTGGACGCGCATGCGGATGGTAATAAGGCAACTTTGGAACATGAAACTCCTTTGTTTTGCGCTGCAAGTACAGGACAAGAAGTTCTGGTAAAAAAGTTATTGGCTGCGTCTGTCGATATAAATAGGAGTGATGCTCTTAACAGGACGCCTTTGTATATGGCTGTTCTTAATGGACATGCAAATGTAGTACGATGTTTATTGAATGCAAATGCGGATAGAGATAAACCTGATAGCAAAGGTGTAACTCCTTTTTTTAGAGCCGTTCTTAATGGTGCTTCTCAGATTGTAGAGTCTTTCTTGGAGGCGAAGGTAGATATTCTAGCAGTTATGCCGACCTATGGAGCCACAGCTTTGATGATTGCGGCACAGAAAGGGTATGAAGATCTAGTAGAAAAGTTCATTGCAGCTCGAGCACAAGTTGATAAGAATGGTAAGAACGCTTTGTATAGAGCAATAGTAAATGATCATGCGAGGGTTGTGAATTTGCTCTTAGTAGGGCTAGATAGGGATGCGGTAGTGTTTCAAGATAAAACGCCCTTATTTATAGCTGCCGAGAGCGGCAAGGTGAGTGTTGTTCAAGAATTGATAAACCTTCAAGTGTCTGTTAACCGTAATTGCAATGATGTTACTCCATTATATGCAGCTGCGCGAAATGGGCATGCGCGAGTGGTCGATGTATTACTTAAAGCGGGGGCATTTAAAGATTACCCATGTAATGGATTAACACCGTTAGCAATAGCGTCAGATTGTGGTCACTATGCTGTAGTGAATGCTTTGCTTAATGGTGGGGTTGATAAAAATGTTTTGAGCAATGCGGGTGAAACACCGTTGGCTTGCGCAGTTCATAACGGGCACTCGGGAGTGGTTCAACTATTGCTAGATGCTCAGGTAGAAGTGAATAAACCGAATATGGCCGGTGAAACTCCCCTTTTTGTAGCGGCTGAGATAGGAAATTCTGAGATTGTTCGGCAATTATTGCAAGCTCAAGCCGACGTCAATGCCGTACGTAACGATGGAAAGAGTCCATTATTTGTGGCATGTGAAAATTCTCGGGTTGATGTCATTATGCAGCTGCTTGAAGCACATGCAGATAAGGAAGCGATTTTGATTACTGGTGAAAGAGTTCTCTATAGAGTGGCAGAAATGGGCTTGATGGAGATTGTTGCCTTGCTATTGAAAGCAGATGCCAAGATAAATAATTTGAATAACGGAGAAACAGCTCTGTTTATCGCGGCTAAGCGAGGTCATGTTCAAGTCGTAGATGTTTTGTTAAAAGCGTCTGCAGATCGGTCTCTCGTTAACTCCCAGGGAGAAACTCCCTTGTTTGTTGCAGCTGAAAAAGGATTTTCGGAGGTAGTTCGCCTGTTGTTAGCTAATCCTCAAGCTCAGACGGTAACTTCTGAGAGTGATGAAACTCGAACAGATGGTGGTACTGCAAGCTCATTTGCGGTTACTAAAGGTGGAACTGATGATGAGGACCATTTAAGAATTCTTGACATGCCCCGCACTGATGGAATGACACCACTTGTGCAAGCTATTATGAATGGACATAAAGACGTAGTTAGACTTTTGGTGGCGGCTGGTGCTACTCCTAATAAGCCCACTCTCGCTCTATTACTCCACTCTATGCCGCGGCTTTTCGCGCTCATAAAGAGCTCGTTGAATATTTATTAGATCAAGGTGCAGATGATGACAAAGCTCTGCTTGGTGCCGCACTCAACGGTCATGCACATATCGTTCATGTACTGTTGGAGCGAGGAGCACGCGTAGAAATGCCTTCAGATAGTGTAACGGCACTCTACGCCGCTGCATCCAAAGGTTATAGAGATGTTGTTGAACTTCTTCTCCAGAGAGAAGTTGCAGTAAATAGATTGTGTGATGGAAAGACTCCACTGTATACCGCATCTATGGGAGGGCATGAAGGCGTTGTTCAGCTGCTTTTAAACAAAGGTGCTGATGTAAATTGTCAATGTAATGGTGAAACTCCTTTATTTGTAGCAGTAAAAGGGGCGCATGAAGCAGTTGTTGCATTGTTGACATCTGCTGGTGCAGATACTGAAAGAACCGTTAATAGTCAGACGCCGTTATTTGTGGCAGCCAATAATGGGTATGTTAAAATAGTGCAAGCCTTGCTAGCAGCAGGCGCTGACTTTGAGAGACCATGCCAGAAAATTACTCCTTTATTTACAGCGATGTTAAATGATCATTGTGAGGTAGTTGAATTGTTATTACTCGCGGGAGCAGATAAAGAGCGGCGTTTGAATGGCCAGACTCTTTTAGATGTAGCAAAGACTAGGAATAATGCTCAGATGATTAAATTGTTATTGAGTCGTGGCTGCGAATAGTCCGATTTGTTACAAATTGTCCGCTTGGGGGTGGCATGAGAAAATATCTATAGATTGGTAAAAATGATGGTTGTGGAAGTATTGATGATACGGTGCGTGTCCCCAGATAGCAATTGATAAGAAGGGATTTGAAATGGTTCAAGAAATCAATTTGGTGCAGAGTACCAGAATGTTTGGAAAAGTTTGCTTGCTGCCTACATGGTGGCTCTTATAAGGAGGATCTATGTTTCGCATATTCAAAATCTTAAGTGCTGTGTTCATTTCATCTATCATCTACAGTATGCAGCAGGTACAAGTGAGGGGCGATGCGCCTGTAAAAATGGGCAATGAAATTTCAGCTCTCGAGTTACAGGAAATAATCTATCTTCAAGCTCCTCCTCACTTCGCGAAGTTGCCTCTTCTGATAAAGGATGTCATTTATAATTTAGTGCGGATAGGTTTAGTACGTGATGCTGCTGCGCTCTTGGCTGAACCACTTTCCGGCGAAACTGCTGATAGTGATGTTCTGCTTTCTTTTGCAGCAACAGAGGGAAATACTGATGCTGTGAAGAAGTTATTATTAGCAGGAGCAGCTAAAAATAAGAGGACAGTGTCTGGAGAGACCCCGTTATTCTCCGCTGTTTGTAATGGGCATGAGGAATGCGTGACTGAGCTACTAGCCGCAAGAGTAGAGATAGATGAGAGTACCTATGGGGGAGAAACTCCACTTTATTGTGGTGTGAGGAAGAATTATCTAAGGATCGTAAAAAAATTGCTCGCTGCAGGAGCAGATATAAACAAACCTGCTCGTACCGAGTTCATTGTTGAAAACACCGGGTTAACACCATTGGCGAGAGCCTTTTTTGATTCTAATGACAAAATGTTTAATACATTGCTTCTTGCTCAAGCTGATAAAGATCTGCCATTGCTTGAGAGAGGTGCAACTTTGCTGTTGCTTGCAGCTGAAATGGGGCGTTTAGACATTGTAAATACTTTGCTTATAGCAGGAGCACATACAGAGAAGGCAGACAAGTATGGCATCACGCCGTTATATGGCGCAATGCTTAATGGGCATGCAGAGGTGATTGAACTATTATTATTTGCAAGAGCAAATAAGGAACATACTAATGGTGATGGGCAAACGCTTTTGCACTGTGCTGCGCGCAATGGCCATGCCCACGTGGTTGCGCAATTGCTGAGTGTCGAAGTAGATAGGAACAGAGTTGACAATGCCGGATGGACACCACTTTATACGGCAGTGCATTTTAATCGAGAAAATGTGATTGATGTGTTATTAAAAGCTGGGGCTGTTGTAAATAAATCAGCAGCTGATGGATCGACACCTCTACATGAAGCAGCACGCATGAATGGATTAGAAGCTGCTGCTTTATTGTTAAAAGCTGGCGCTGATAAAGATGCTGTGGATGGTAACGGATTAACACCATTACATATTGCAGCGCAACGAGGTGGTTTGGAGGTTGTCCAATTATTATTGAATGCTGAAGCAGATAAGGATAAAGCTAATTATAATGGATTAACACCGTTGCATATAGCAGTTCTCAACAATAAATCAGAAGTGGTTGATTTGTTGTTGAGAGCGAGGGCGGATAAAAGGAAAGTAGATAACAATGGTTCTACCGCATTGTCTACAGCTGTGCTGGAAGGCCATGCTCAAATAGTTGATTTATTATTAAAACCGAGAGCAGGTGAGGATAAACGTATGCCAGATGCGTGGCGTATGGGACAATTATTGTCTGTGGCGGTAGAGAGGGGTCACGATCAGGTGGTTGATGTGTTATTGCGAGCGGGTGCAGGCGGAGTGAACCTACAAGGGAGATCGTTGCTGGATATCGCTGCAGAGAAAGGCCATGTTAAAGTTGTTGCTTTGTTACTTGCTTCAGGGGCAGACAAAGATGCAGTTTGTTTTGGAAATACACCATTGTATATTGCTGCCGAAAACGGCCATGCGAGCTTGGTTGATTTCCTGCTGAAAGCTGGAGCAGACGTACGGAAGGCTGATAAGCATGGATGGACACCATTACATATAGCTGCATTGAATGGTCACGTTGAGGTTGTTACTCGGTTATTAAAAACAGACGTCGTGAAGGATCAAGTGGTCACAGATGGGAAAACGCCATTGTATTTAGCGGCATGGTCTGGTAAGGCTAGTGTGGTTGAGGCATTGCTCAGTGCCGGTGCTGACAAGGACAATGCCCGAAGTGATACGACGCCGCTCTATGCAGCATCCGCGAATGGACATGCACACGTAGTTGAATTATTATTGCGCGCAGATGCAGCAAAGGATAAACCTACCGATGAAGGAGAGACGCCATTATGTGCAGCTGCTGAAGGGGGCCACTTAGCAGTGGTGAACTTATTGTTGGGCGCAAAAGTAAATGTAAAATGTACTACCATTGATGAAGCAACGCCGCTTTTTATGGCATCTCAGGGTGGTCATGCTCATGTGGTGAAAGCTTTGCTAGGCGCTGGTGCCGATATGGAGAAGGAGTGGAGAGGTCAAACGCCGTTGTTTGTCGCTGCAGGCCAAGGTCGGATTAATGTAGTGAAGGTTTTAGTGGAATCGGGAGCAGCTAAAGAAAAACCAAACATGCATGGCGAAACACCCTTAAGTGTAGCAGCCCAGGAAGGACATCAAGACGTAGTTGATTTCTTGTTGCGTGCAGGTGCAGAGAAAAATGCGACTACGGTTACTGGGGCTACTCCGATTTTTATGGCTTCTGGAGAGGGCCATGAGCGGGTAGTTGATCTGTTATTGTTGGCTGGTGCAGATAGGAATATGACTACAAGAGATGGGGCAACACCGCTCTTTATAGCGTCTCAGGAAGGTCACACTGGTATAGTTAAGCTTTTGTTGGAGAGGGACTCTAATGGAAGGGTGCCCTTATTACCACTATTTGGTAGTCGTGCCGACATAAATAAAGACTACAATGGGGTAACACCTCTATGCGCGGCTGCTGGGGCTGGTCATCAGGATGTGGTTCAACTGCTCGTGTCGAAAGGCGCTTCAATGAAGATAGCTAATAAACAGGGAGAAACGCCATTATGCGTAGCGGTACGAAAGGGTCGTGTACATGTGATAGAGTTGTTGCTCAGATACGTAGATACGGAATATGAATTATTTATGGCCCTTAAGAATGATCACGCTCAGGTGATAAAGGTGTTAATGGAGGCTGGGCCAGATCAGTGTGGGGCCTCGTTTGCTTTTAAGCAGACATTGCTAGAAAGTGCGATAAGAAATTCTCATACGCAGGTGATTGAGTTCTTGTTACAAGCTGGGGCGGATAAAGAAGGTACTCGCACGGGAGGAAAGGGAGCATTGTTAGTAGCAGCAGAAAAAGGTAATTTTGAGGCTGTTGATTTGCTTTTAAATGCAGGAGCAGAAAAAGATGCAACTGATAAGGATGGAAGAACAGCATTGTTTGTGGCAGCGCGCGATGGTCACTTGAATATTGTTGAATTGCTCTTGAAATCTGGTGTGGCAGTAGATAAAGCCAAGAAAACTGACGGAGCTACTGCATTATTTGTGGCTGCTCAGAATGGTCATCTCCAGGTGGTTGAGCGTTTATTACAAGCTGGCGCAAAAAAAGAAATAAAAGATAATTTTGAAAGAACGCCGCTTTATCCAGCTACTCAGAATGGTCATGCTGCAATCGTTGAGCTGTTATTAATCCATGGAGCAGATAGCAATGAAAGATGCGATAATGAGACTCTCTTGTATCTGGCAGCTAAAAAAGGGTATACACAAATAGTCGATTTGCTTTTAAAAGCAAAGGCAGATAAGGATATGGTGTCCTGTGATGACGGCACGCCTCTGTATATCGCAGCCTCTTCAGGTCATGCATTGGTGGTGGAGCTGCTTTTGAATAGTGGAGCAGCTAAGAATAAATATTATAAGGACTATAGTACCCCTCTGTTTGAGGCAGCAAAAAATGGTCATGTGCGCGTAGTTGAGTCGTTAGTCCGCGCTGGTGCGGATAAGTATATAGCTGATCCAAGGAGTCATCATACACCTTTGTTAATAGCTTGTCTTAATGGTCACGAACAGGTGGTTGATTTGCTGCTTGCGTCCGGTGCAGACGCAAGTGTTAAAGCAAATTTTTCAGTTTTTTTCCAAGATGCTCTTTCTAAAGGCGATCGCTTTAAGCGCGCATTAGAGTTGTTGCTGAAAGCAGCAACAAATAAAGAGATGCTGTTGTTGGAGGCAACACAGAGTCGGTATATCGATGGGGTTGAATTTTTCTTAAATGCGGGTGCTAATCCAAATAAGCCGGACCTAAGCGGATCTCCATTGTGTTCAGCATCTAGATTGGGGTATGTAGAGGTGATTGAATTGTTACTGCAAGCGGGTGCAGATCCGAATATAGAGGATTGTGTTGTTTTTAATAGGGGCAGAACGCCATTGAGCTGCGTAGTTGGAAGAGACTTCTGTGGATTGCGTGAAACTGCGGTAAGATTAAAAATCGTTGAATTATTGTTGAAAGCAGGTGCCAAGAGGGATAAAGCTGATGGTAATGGATACACGCCTTTGTATCTGGCGGCCGAAGACGGCTTTGTAGAGGTTGTTGAGTTATTATTAAAAGCAGATGTCGACAAGAATAAGGGTACTAAATATGGTGAGACACCATTAAGAGCTGCGTCGCGAGCCGGTCATGCTCCGATCGTTGAGCTGTTGTTAGCGGCTGGTGCTGATACAAAGAGTAACGAGGGGCGTGAATTAGCTGAGGCAGCAGAGAATGGCCATAAATGCGTTGTTGAATTGTTGTTGAATGCTGGCTTAGATCCTAGAAAGTCATTGTATCGAGCAGCCGAAAAGGGCCATAAAGAGGTGTTGGAGATTTTGGCGCAGGCGTGCGGGGGTATAGATGCATTCGATGAAGAGGGATTGACTCCGCTGGGTTATGCAGCCTGGGTTGATGATCCAGTTGCGATGGAGTTTCTTATGAGGTCTGGTGCAAATAAAGATAGGGCTAATAAGGATGGATCCAGTGCGTTGTGTATAGCTGCCCAATCAGGCTCTGACAGTGCGGTTAAATGTTTGTTGAAAGCAGGAGTAGATAAAGAGAAGGCTGATATAGGTGGATTTACTCCGTTGAATTTAGCAGCCTGTGAAGGTGAAGTGGCAGTGGTGGAATCGTTATTGAAAGAGGGAGCAAATAAAGACAGCGTTGCAGACGATGGCTCTACTCCGTTGTCAAATGCTATAGAGTTTCGTCATGTAAAGGTAGTTGAATTATTATTACGAGCGGGTGCGGATACAAAGAAGGATTATGAGGGTCAAACAATCTTGGATATAGCAAGAGAAACGAAAGATGCGCATCTTATTGAGATAGTCGAAGCTGCCTGCGCACTGCGTGCCCCTTTAGTTACAGGGTTTGCATTGCCAATGCCAGCTTTTCAATTTACAGCGTCTACTAGTGCACAATCGAATTCTGTTAATAGCCTGTTCGGAGGTCCCTCATCATCTACACGTTTTAGTTTCGCTCTGAATCCAGCACCGCTGGCAAAACCTGCTGCCGCGGGTGTGAATAGTAGTGTTATATCTGCAGCTGATGAGGTGAAGCTTGTTCCGTCTCAAACTGCTGGGTCTTCTCTTTTTAGAATTTCAACCGCGCAATCGGTTTTTTGTGCATCACGCGCATCGGTCGAGTCATCTAAAAGTGATCATAACGGGAGAAACGCTTCAGCTCAATTGGAACAATCGAAATCCAGTTCCGCCGATAGTTTGGTGAATTCTCCAGGAATGGCTGTAGCTGCTTCTTCAGGCTCATTGATAGCTGCAGAATCGTTAGCATCGAATAATGCGCAATTGAATTCCGGAGGCAGTCTTTTGCAAAAGCCTTCAGGTCCTCTACGATCTACAGGTTTTAATTTTTCTGCAGCATTAGCCTTTTCTCCTGCAAGCCCTCCAGCATCGACTCAGGTGGGATCTGGGGCATCTGCAAGTTCGGCCAATTTACCATCAGGGGCAGCTGCACCTATTGCGGCAATCCCATCTAGTGTTTCCTCTACCTGTACAGGAAGGACAGTGCGTACGATTGCTAGAAGTCCATTTGTACAGCCGCTAGTGTCAAGCTCATCTGTATTGCACATAATGTTAGCGAAGGAACAAGAAAATGTTGGAGTTCCAACTTTGAAAGAGTCCTTAGTACCCGTTGCAGGCTCAAGTGCGACTGCTTCAACTTCATCACTGCTTACAGACAGCGCATCTGTAAGTCTAAGTGAATCATCAAGGATGGTCGCAAACACCTCTAGTTCAAATGCCAGTCATATTAGTTTTTCATTGGCTCCAGCGTTAGGTGAAAGTCGATTGTCATCGGTGCTTTCCGAACCCGAAGTGCTGAAAACGCATCAGGTTGTGGGTTGTATACCGATGCGAGAAAATGAAACGCAGGCGGACATGGCGAAAGAAGCCTCAGCGTCATCTGCGCTACTTGCTATAGCTAGAGGAGCAAAGCCGGCAATTTCTCCTGTTGCGGCAGCAAGTCAGACAGTGTTTAAATCATTTGCTCTACCGGGAACTGCCCCGGCCATCAATTCTTCTGCTGCAGCAGCAACCCAATTAAAGACTAATCCATTTAGGCTACCTGATCCGGCTGTCGCTTCTCCTGTTGCAGCAAGCCAGATAAAGTTTTCTATGCCTGGGGGGACTGCTCACGCTTCAGTAAGCGCAGGAACAATGGCTGAGGTAAAATCTATTTCCCTAACTTGTTCGGCAGCTACTGAAGGCTCTCAAACAACGCACCAATTTGGAGGCAATAGATTATCACCAGCTACTCAAGGTGAGAGTAAAGCAAAGTCTCACTCTTCAACTCTAAGATTTAGTAATGTACATGCAGCTGAAGCTCCTGAGCGATCTGAAATAAGAGGAGGTGAAGGCGTCGCAAATCCTTCAGGAGAAGCTCACGATTCGATGAAGCCTGATTGAGTTGATGCTTCTAGGTACTGTGTCCAGAAGTAATGTATTTGGTAAGAAACTGTTTTATGGTTAGATTTAGGTCATTTGTATGCTTTGTGTCATTATGCGTAGCGCATATTGCCATTTGTTAGTGAACTTAAGTTTCTTGAAGTACACTTGAGATTCTTTATCAAATTCTGGAAGCAGATATTCTAGGCTATGTTGGCATTCAAAGAGTTTTATAGGGGAGGAGCAGTATGTTTAAGCCAAAAGGGCCACAGTGTCAAAGTTGTTCGATGCCGTTGTCGCGTGATGAAAAAGGTGGCGGGACAGAGCATAATGGTCAAAAAAGAGTTGAGTATTGCAGCCACTGTTACCGTTGTTACCGTAATGGTGTTTTTACTCAGCCCGATATTACGCTTTCGCAGATGAGAGAGCTTGTTCATATGAAATCTTGTCCCCTCGAAAGAGTTGTGACGTAACTGCGATCCAACAGTTCTCCCCACGAATCCGTTCCTGCACAGAAGAATAGACAGAACCAGGGACGCGTATCATCTACATATGCTTAACTATTTTTCTAGTGTGTGCAGAAGATGGAATCTTCCGTATACCGTAGTACGAAACTGCTCGGGAAGTGGGCAACAACTGCTTATTAACATGGAGAGTTTAGCTTTGCGCATTGAGGAAGGAGTTTTTATGTATTGATAGGGAAATAGTTACTTCGTTATTAAGTGACGAACTATGTGCTGACAAATTTTTCAACAAAACCCTTGCTTTTCACTTTTTCAGTTTGCTACCTTCTACCGGAGCGAACAGGTTCTTACAGAAGCCGCCTGCGGCAAATGAGGACCATCCTCTTGAAAAAAGTGCATAACCCTAAAAGAAAGGACTATTTTGATGAAAATGTCTAGCATAAAGCATTATTTGCTTCTCTCTTGCCTCGTCGGCATAGCACATGCAGAGAGCGATCCTGATGTACATCGAGGGCGCTTACCTGAAAAAAAAGGCAGCTGCCCTAAAGCAGAATGTACTCCCTGCCAAAACAAGATTTTTGAAGAACTTTCGCAGATCAATAAAACAGTAAAGAAAACAAACGGCTCGATACAGAACTGCTGTACATCGCTCAACAACAGTATTACATCAATACAAAACTCGATCAATGCCTGCTGCTCAAGCCTTTCTTCTGATATAGCTAATGTAAGTAGCAATCTCACTACATGCTGTAACACTCTTGAGTCTCTTATCCGAAATATCACTGGGTGCTCATCCGTGATGACTATTACTCAAGCTGATATACCTCTTACCATAACGAAGCCAGGAAGCTACTGCTTAAAAGAGGACATCGTAATAGATGGAAACATAATTCCAAGTGGAATCCTCGGATCTTTCGGGATTACGATCGACTCGGATAATGTTGAGATCAATTTGAATAATCATGTGTCCCACGTCATAGGAGCAAATACAACTGCGATCGCAACGATAGGAACGGCATCGAATATCCATATCCATAACGGAACGATTCTCGGTAACATGGCCGGACAGGGCTCAGGAGGAATTGCATTACTCACCAACAATATCAAAGTAAGCGATGTCGTTATTCAAAATTTTAGTGCTCAAACTAGTCAAGGTATATTCATTGGAGGAGTTTTCATTTCTTCACCTACTTCACCAGATGCACTTTTTACGAAGAATGAAGGAATCATTATTGATAGATGCAACTTCGTAGGAAACCATGCGGGAATAGCACTTTCAATGAGCCCTACCGACAATATCATAATTCGCGATTGTTCATTTGATCAAAGCATATTAGCCGGGATTGCACAGGTAGCTGATCTCGGTAATTGGGCTAACGTGTTAATCGAGAATAGTACCATTTCCAATTCGGTACAGCATGGGATTTATACCAGATTTAATCAAGCCAACTGGATTTTAAAGAATGTACAGGTAGTTTCGAGCGGCCTCGACGGTATGATTTTTACCGGAGTTAAGTCACTCAAGCTCGATACGTGTCAAGTCGCTAACAGTGGCGCTTACGGTATCATAGCATCAATTCGTCAAAGCCAAAATGTTGATATCAACGATTGTCAGATATCAAATTCTCAAAATGGCGCTTTACGCATTGATAACGTGAGTAATCTTCGTATTAAGGACAGCCAATTAACAAACTCTACTGCGAGTACCGGGCCATTACTTATCATCCAAGATACTTTCAATGGACTCATAGAGGGCTGCTTACTCAGCAGCGTTGATGGCAATTCTGATTGCTTTTTTGCACGTAACTGCCAAGGGCTTGTTATTCAAGATTGCAATGCACATATGTTCTGCAATCACCCAGCTGGGACCTGTCCTGTGTCGACTTGTCCTATCGCCTTTAATATTCATGGTGGAGTACATAATGTTGTTATCCAGGGCTGCTCTATATCAGGAAGCCCGCTCATTGGCATAGCTATTGTTCCAGATGGATATCCAAATAACATTCCTGTTCCTCCTGCGGTTCCAAATAGCAATTCGGGAATTTTTGTTGATAGTTGTACCATGCAAGGGGTAGTTGGTACCGGGATTTTACTCTCGTATGCAACATCTTGCAGAATTTCCAACTGCATTGCTGTCGATGGCCTGTGTAATGGGATAACCTTTGATGCTCATACTACCGGATGCGTCGCTACAAATAATTCGCTTATTAACAATTTAGGCGTAGGAATCACTAATGAAGGTGGAATAGTGCCTGCTCCTCAAATGAAGCTCGGGCAAACCGTTACACAGGCTCCCACCTGTCCTAACTCGATATATGGTAATTTTGCTGCTTGTAACGGCGTAAACTATGTGAACGTAGGAGTTGTGAGCAGTGTTGTAGAAGCTGTCGGCGTGGTCGATAATGTCAGTGTTGTCGGCGTAGTAGTTGTGGATTAACCTAGAAGGAAAGTTTTCATGAATCGCTTAATAACCCTTATACTCACCCTCGTAAGCATACCTCAAGCTTCGTTTGCTATCAGCCAACAAGGGAGAATGCCTTATAACAAAGAGCTTGCTAAGATGGCGCTTGCTCGAACGAAGCAAAACCCTCGTGCACAAACCAGCATGCCCAGTAAGAGAGGAGTTAAACGGATTGCTCATACAGTAAAAGCAACGACAGCCGAGCTGATGGGATCTCAAGAAGAAACACGCATGCCATCGGGCAGTGATTTTATTATAAGGCCAGCAATGAAGAATGGCGATCTGCAGGAATCTTCGATAACTCCTACAATCATACAGTCATTCCTAAACTTCGATTATCAAGATACTGGTCAATATGCTCCAAGTGCTGATCTAAGTGTTGGTACTCAACAAGCAATCTTAGGATCGCAAGGACGCATCTGCAGTTTTAACAAGAGTACGGGACAAAAAGATAACGTACTCAATATAGCACATGATCATTTCTTCAGCCCGATCAGCAATGGTGGGTTTACTTCAGATCCCAATATCATCTTCGATCCCTTATCAAAAAGGTGGTTTCTCTTTTGCAATGGCAATCCTAACCTCCTTCTTGCTATGAGCGATGGAGATCCGATTACTCCGCAAACCATCTGGACCTTTATTACGGTAGATACACCTCATGATCCAGCATTTGAGTTTTCTCCAGTCCCCGCTGTTTTCAATTCTACAAATCTAGGGGTAGATGCAAATGCGGTTTTATGCTCAGTAGATGTCACCAATAACAATCCTCTCTATATAAGCTCAGCATTATACGTGCTCCCAAAGCAATCGCTGTTGAATGGTGGGCCGGTAGAGATTTTTGGGTTTAGAAACTTAGTTGATCAGAACACTTTAAACGGTCCTCTGAGTAGCCAAGGGGCCCAAAACTTTGTCGCAAGTCCTTTGAGCTATTTTGTGAGCAGCAATGCAGCCGATTTCTTGGCCGGATATTCAACACAAGTATTATTCTGGACTGTCTCTTATACACCAAATCCAGAAATCTCACCATTTGTATCAGTGACCGTAAACCCATATCGTACGGCTATAGCAGTTCCCGCTCTTGGAACACCTGCATCCCATATAATAGGTGGATTTGCCAGCCCGCGGCTCTCCGCAGCTCATATTCGCAATAACCTCCTGTGGACCTGCACCTTTGTTGGCGTAGATAATAGGGGTGCAAGCACTCTTACAACTACGCTTACCAGAGATGGCGTTCGCTATTGGGCTTTTGATGTGTCTGGCGCGCATCCTGTTGTAACCGTTGACGGAACACTGTTTGCTGCTTCGCCAACTAATGATTTCAATCAGCGCAGTTTCTTAACTCCTTCGATTATGACGAATGCGGTTACATTCAGCAACCCTATAAGTCAGGTAATTATAGGCGCAACAACGTGCGGTGCAAACGAACATTTAAATGCTTCAGTAACTCAAGTGGTAAATGGTGTCGCACAGATGCCTGTTCTGTACACCCAAAGTAATTCTAACTATTTTGCGCAAGAAGATTGGGATTTTCCATTTGCAAAGTGGGGAGACCATACCCGAACTTCACCAGATCCGACTAATTTGAGTATTTGGACCTGTCAGTTTGCGTGCGACGCAACCAATAGTTGGGGTGCATACACAGCTCAAGTGAGGCCAAATACATAAAAATTTATCTCAGGCTCTTGAGAGTCTGAGATCCCAAAAAAGACAAAACCATTGCTTTTCGAACAGTTCGTTTGCTACTTTGTAGCAGACTCGATAGGCGAGCTAAATCACCCTTATGAAGGAAAGGACTCTTTTAATGAAGACAACTATACGACACTACCTGCTTGTATCATGCCTCATGGGTATGACCGCATCCTATGCGGATGACGATGGAGAACTATACCGAGGACACAAACGGAGCGACTGTACTCCCTGCGAGGAAAAAATTCTCGACGAACTCTGTAAGATTAATAAGAGTTTAAAGAAAACAAATGACTCGCAGGCCAGCTGCTGTACTCAACTAGAAAACGGTCTTAGTACCATAGAAACTACGTTTAATACCTGCTGCACAAATCTTACTTCAGATATATCTGAGCTCAATAACAATCTTACAACCTGCTGTGAGACGCTTGAATCTGAATTAGGCGCTATTGCTAACCCGTGTCAACAAGTTACGGTGATCAGACAAGCGGATATCCCCCTAGAAATAACCAAATCTGGCATCTACTGTTTGCATGAAGATATCTTTGTCGATGGTTCAATGATTGCCGCAGGGCCTCTGGGAGCAATGGGCATTTCGATTAATGCGACTGATGTAGATCTGGATTTAAATAAGCATACTGCATCGCTCAAACCAGGGACAGCAAATCCAGAAGGTACCATCCTTATTGCAGTGCTTGGTGGATCTACTCGCGTACGTATTCATAATGGAATTATTTCTGGTGGTGGTAATCCGTCAGATGGAGCAACCAGTGGGATTGCTATCTTTACTAGTAATGTAACAGTCAGCGATGTACAAGCAGAAGATTTTAATGGTGAAGAGAGCTTAGGCATCTCTGCATCAGGATTTGCGCTTTCAAGTGCTACCGCGAAGGATGGAGCATTCAGCACTCTTGAAGGAGTGACGATTGAGCGATGCAATTTTATCAATAACTTCTGGGGCATAGTTCTCACCCCCTTTTGCACCAACGTCGCAATTCGTAACTGTTCGCTTGATAAAAGCATCGATGCTGCCATCGCTCAACCTTCTAACCTTGCAGCTTCTGTATCAAATGTTTTACTCGAGAATGTAAGCATTTCAAATTCAACGGGTAATGGAATCTCAGCGCTCTTTAATCAGACGAACTGGATCCTTAATACCGTGCAGATAGCAGACAGTGGCCAGAGTGGAATGGAGTTTTCCGACTTTCAATCTCTCATCCTCAAAAACTGCCAGGTCTTTAACAGTGGTGATTTTGGCGTGAGTGTTTCTAGCAGCATCAATCAGAATGTAAAAGTGCATGACTGTCAAATATTCAATTCGGGTAGCGGCGCTTTAAGTATTAATAATGCTAACAATCTGCTCATTAAAAATAGTCAATTCACGAACTATATTCCAAGTGCCGGACCGCTTTTGAATATCCAAAATACCGTTAATGCTTCGGTACGAGGATGTTTGTTGAGTAGTCTCGATGGCACTTCTGATGGACTCTTTGCAAGCAATTGTAGTGGCGTGACCATTCAAAACTGTGAAGCAAATATTTTCTGCAATACACCATTTACAAACTGTCCCGTCGGCTTTAATATCCATGGCGGAGTAAACAATGCAACCATTTCCCACTGCACCGTATCGGGTAATCCTTCAATAGGCATAGCTATCGTTCCAGGTCCTGGACCGGATGGTACTACCGTAACGAATACGGGGATATTCGTTGACAGTTGCTCGATGCAGAATGTTGTTGGAACGGGTATTTTTCTTTCAGAGGCAACCGAATGCATCGTTTCCAACTGTATCATTGTGGATGGACTCGGTAACGGAATAACGTTCGACCCTTCAACAACACGGTGTGTAGCGAGAGGCAATTCTGTCATCAGTAATAAGGGAATTGGAATCAATAATGAGGCACCATCAGTAGCTATGATGGCAGCGCAGAATAAGAGAGCCATAGATGCTCCTGACCAAATAACTTGTACGAGCAATACAATCTACGGGACCAATTTTGCGGCATGTAATGGTACGAACTATGTAGGTGTCCCTCCATCACTCGTATCGGGCCTGGTAAGTGGCGTTGGTGTTAATCAAAATCTCAGCGTTGTTGTAGTTGTTTAAAAAAGCATTCTTACGTCCTGATGTAAGCAGGACGTAAGACCTGAGAGTAGGCTACAAAATTTTACACAAACTCTTGCAAAACGTAGCTCAATTATTTAGATTGCCATAGATTTTAACTGTGGAAGCAACAAGGCATGCTGAATATGCCTATAAAAAGGAGATTTTCGATGATACATTATATGTTACGGTTATGCATGATACTCACAGTTCCAGCTCTGATGGCTGGAGACTGTGAAATACTTCAAGGAATTGCTGCATTGAGAAAGGGGCTCAAGCAAACTCAGAGTCAAATAAATCAGTGCTGCCAAAATATCAGTCAATGCTGCCAAAATACGGGCGGTATCACTAACTGCTGTCAAATGCTCTCTAATGAAATTTCGGCTTGCTGTGCCTCGATTAATAACAATATTAATAATTCTACCTCGGAAATTATCAATACAATAAATGAATGCTGTGCGACTTTAGAAGAACTCATCGGAGAAATATCTGCAGCAATGCCTTGCGGACCGATAATTCCTATTTTCCAAAGTGATATTCCTTTAGAAATAAAGCAGGAGGGAAGGTACTGTCTCGCAGAAGATATTTTTTTTCCAGGTACTCCTCCTTCTGAAGGGACGCTTGGCGATCCTAATCCAGGGATACTCGGGAGCTTTGCCATAGCAGTCAATTCAAAAAATGTGGATATTTATCTAAATCAACACACGATGTTTCATACGGGAGGCTCTAATGTGAGCATGATTGGCATTATAGGAAACTCATCTCATGTGTCTATTCATGATGGCATCATCGTTGGGAGTGGAAACATCGCCGACGAGGACTGCTTTGGTATCAATGCACTAACGAGCGGTGTAGTTATCAACAACGTGGAAATGGATGATTTTGCTGGGCTCAATAGTGCTGGTTTGGTCATTCAAGGATATTTGCTAGAATCTCCAGCAGCCCAATCAACGGTGCATTTTAACCAGCAAGGAGTTCTGGTCAATGGTTGTACCTTCTTTGAGAACTATGCGGGCATCACTCTTGGTAATTTCTACCAGAATGTACTTGTTCAAAGCTGTTCAATAAGCGACAGTCTTTTCGCAGGGATCAATGAGCCCGCGCGTCAGGGCTATTCAAGTAACATCATTATTAAGGATACTGCTATCGCAAATTCGGTTCTCAATGGTATCTATACCACCTTCAATCAGTCAAATTGGCTCTTACAAAGGGTTCAAATAGCAAATAGCGGACTGAATGGAGCGATTTTTTCAGCATTTCAAACCCTCAACTTAGATGATGTTCAAGTATTTAATAGTGGATCTTATGGTATCACAACTTCTATCCGCCAATGCCAAAATGTTACGATGAACAAGGTCCAGATATTTAATGCAGGAAATGGAGCTTTGCGAGTTGATAATACAAGTAACCTCCTTATCAAGGACAGTCAATTTATAAACTATATACCAAATTCCGAGCCCGTCGTGAAAATACAAGATGTCTATAGCGGCGAAATAACGAACTGTAGAATCACGAGTGCTGCAGGAACTTCAGATGCCCTCTTTTTCAGAAATGTGCATGGTTTTAAGGCAGAGTCCAACACCATCAATGTTCTGTGTAACCAGCCCGTAGCAAACTGTACGGCCGGAAATAATCTGAGTAACTGTGTTCCTCCACCCGGTGTGCCAAACCTTAATGCACTGGTAAACTGCTGTCCGGTAGGGATTAACCTGCAGGGTGGCATAACAACTACTGTTGTGAGGAACTGCGTTGTCTCGGGAAATCCTGCTATTGGTATAGCGATTCAACCAGACCAGCTCAATGGCCTTAATTCGGGCATTACCATCAAAGATAACACCATACAGAGTGCCGTGCTTGCGGGGATCTTGGTATCCCAATCATCTGAATGCCAGATTCTTGGAAATGAGATCATTGACACTCTCACAGTACCTGTTGCTGGCACCTCGCCTGCACAAGCTGGCAGTGGCATTTTTCTCGATGCCTGTACGAGCAACTGTGCCGTACGGGACAATACGCTTACAAATAACGCTGGTTTTGGCATTTACAATAGTGGAACAAATAATCAAATTTACCACAACTTTGCGAGCGCTAATGGTTCACAGTCAAATGGTGTAGGTACAAATTATGTGGGAGTATCGATAGTCGCTCAGCCGGCTCCCAATCTTGGTGTTCTTGAAAATATTAGCGCTTAACAAAAAAGGAGTTTCATACCATGAATTTATTTAGATTTAGCTCTCTACTCATCATCTGTGGCCTGTCCAGCGCCTTTGCTGTTACTGGCAGAGGGCACTTTGAACTGCTTCGAAAAAAGCTAGCACAGCAGTCGCAGGCCCCTTTTCAAACACGCACAATTCGGGGAGTAAAACGTACGTTAAAGCCTCTGCGGATGACCACGGCTCAACTGATGCAGCAAGCTCCTCAGCTTGTTAACATCCCAAACCTGCGGCTCGGACAAACTCCACCTTGTCCGTTGCCAGGATGTATGTCACCTATCACGGTGTTCAATGATGCTAATTATGGTGAAACTGGTCAATATGGTCCGAGCGCTGATGGGTGCGTCGGCACTACTCAATTTATTCTCGGCTCCAAAGGGCGCATTCGCAGTTTTTCTAAGGCTACTCTCGAACCGGATGGCGTGCTAAATCTTTCTCATGATAGATTTTTCAGCAGTATAAGTAATGGTGGCTTTACTGCCGATCCTAATATCCTTTTTGATGCGATGACTAACAGATGGTTTCTCTGTTGCGATGGCAATACTAATCTGCTTCTCGCCTATAGTGATGGTCTCAATGGAGGATCGGTTACCTCATCAACAGTATGGACTTTTGTTGTTGTAGATACGGTGCTCAATCCAGGATTCGAGTTTGCTTCTAATCCGCTTCTTTTGCCTGCCTTTTTTGATTATTCCACATTGGGAGTTGATGAAATCTCTGTACTCATCGGGGTCGACGTTCTTAACCCTAATCCTGAGTATTTTAGTAGCGCAGCCTATACGATCGATAAGACTACACTCGATACGGACGCTCCTGCGATTGTTGAATTTCTTAATCTGGTTGATCAAACGACCTTTTCTGGACCTGTTAGTCTTCAAGGGGCCCAGAACTTCGATACAGGCATTCAATCAAGCATGTTTATAGGAATTAATGCACTGGATTTTCTACAAGGTTTCTCCCTCAATCCACAGACTGATAGAGGGCAGGTCCTTATCAGTACGGTAAATTATACTGGTACAACAGCGATATCATTTACAACTCAAAGCATTCCTGTTTTACCCTTCATTAAAGGGATACCTTCACCTGCACTCGGGACCCCTCCAAGCCATATGGTATATGGAGTTACTTCGATGAGGCCGAGCGCTTCACACATTCGTTATCAGACTCTGTACAGTTGCACCTATATCGGGGTGGACAATCAGGGAACGAGTACGGAGGGTGTTACGATGGTCACTCGTAACGGCATACGCTTTTGGACATTCATTACTGAATTTCCAAATCAGCCTCCTGGAGTGATTGAAGGTACCATCTTTACCGCTTCTCTCACAAATGACTTTGGTCAGATCCATTACTTAACCCCTTCTATTATGACTAATTGCCCTAATGGTTGTCCTGCTAGTACGAGTACATTGCCGCAAATTCTCATAGCTTCAACAACTTGCGGCGCGAACGCTTTTCTTAATGCAACGATAAATCAAGTAACTATCACAAACTCGCTGACTCAGCCAGTAATCATATCAGATCCGTGCATATTCACTTCAAGCACTTTTCCTTATTACGCGCAAGAAGATTGGGAGTTTTCTCCTTTTGCACGCTGGGGAGACCATACAAGAACATCGCTCGATCCAGCGGATAACCTTACGTTTTACGCCTGCTGCTTGTTTTGTGAGGATACTAATAAATGGGGATCGGTAACCGGAGTCTTGCAGTTGCCACCACCACCAGCAGCATAAGTGTCTTTTACTCGGGAGGCAGAATGCCTCCCGCAACGTCCAACGTAGGAGATTCGAAATAGACTATCTCATGAGAAATCTTTTCATTGCCGGATTTTGTGGGATGTCGCTCGAAAATATTCATAGTCGGGTCTCAGTTCCCCCATGCTGTTATGCCCAGCTAGATGAATATGTTTTTTACGCAAGTGTTCTTGGTCGCATGAGAAAGCCGCTCCAATCAATCTACATCTGATTTCCTTCTTCCTTGCCAGCTGCGGGGTTTATTAAGTATAAAGGATTGGGTTGTGCCTGAATTTTTTAAGAGATCATCTATACATAGGCTATTGGTAGGTTTTTGGAGACATGCTCGGTTACTGATAGAAAGAGCCTTTTAAGCCTTTCACTTTTGATGTGCGAGTACTCTGCGTGAAAGTGAAGATAGCAGATGAAAGTTCCCTCCATCTGCTATCAGCTTTTTTTGATTTCTCAACTATCTGTCAAATGAGAGCCCGAGATGCAAGATCTTTAGCCTGGTTGCACCTGAGCTGCATATCCTCCCCAAGCATTAATTGCTGGACACATTAACTGGCACGTCCAGATCGTATTATCAATAGGGTCTGGCGATGTTCGAGTATGGTCTCCCCATCTTGCAAATGGGGCAAACTCCCAATCTTCTTGAGCATAGTAGTTTGAACTACTTTGAGTATATAAAACTGGCGTTTGAGCAACCCCATCGACGACTTGGGTTACCGAAGCATTCAAATATTCATTTGCACCACAGGTGGTAGCTCCTATGATTACTTGACCAAGAGGATTGGTCATAATGGAAGGAGTTAAGAAATGGCGCTGATTATAGTCATTAGTGGGTGATGCAGCGAAGAGTGTTCCATCAACGGTAACAATGGGAGTTGATCCTGATAGATCGACAGCCCAATAGCGGACAGCATTTCGGGTGGGAGTAGTGGTTGCGGTGCTTGCCCCAGTGTTATCCACTCCGATATATGTGCCTATCCACAATACATTATTGCGAATATGGGCTGCAATTAGTCTCGGGCTAGTATCTCCGTCAACCATATGCGTGTCTGGTGTTCCAAGGACAGGCGATGGTATTGTATCAATATAGGGATTAACGGGTATGGATACGAACGGTGAAAGTACTGGCTCTGGTGTATAGGTAACTGTGCCCAATAAGAACTGCTCGGAAAAGCCAATGAGGAAATCGATTAAATTGTTAGCTGCAAAGTAGCTGAACTGTGGATTTGGGTCAAAATTTTGGACGCCTTGAGTGCTAAATGGACCATTTAGCGTTGCTTGATCTACCAAGTTTCTAAATCCATGAATCTCTACCGGTCCACCACTCAGAAGTGACTTTTTTGGAATCACGTAGGCTGCAGAGCTTATATAGAATGGATTATTATTGAAAACATCCACACTGCATAATACAGCATGTGCATCTACGCCTAAATTCGTATAATCGAAAATTGCCGGTACTGGATAAAATTCGAACTCTGGATCATTTGGTGTGTCGACGGTAATAAATGTCCAGACGGTATCAGCGGTTATTGGATCGCCATCACTCATAGCAAGAAGGAGATTGGGATTGCCATTGCAAAACAGGAACCACCGTTGTGACGCTGGATCATAGATGATATTAGGATCGGCAGTAAAGCCGCCATTGCTTATTGGGCTGAAGAAATGATCATGTGATATGTTGAGTACTCCATCGATCTGGCCGGTAGTTTTATCAAAGCTACGGATACGTCCTTTAGATCCCAAAATAAATTGTTGGGTGCCAACACTTGCATCTGCACTTGGCCCATACTGGCCAGATTCTTGGTAATCAAAGTTCAAGAAAGATTGCACAACTGTAGGAATCCCCGTTGATTGTACGTATTTTTTAAGGTGTGGAGCTTCTGTTAACCGAGGCATACCGAGCTGCGGAATTTGCGAACGAAAGATAGGCTGAGGTGAAGGGGTGCTCAGTCGCTCAGCTGATCGCTGACTCTGCATGAGTTGAGCAGTAGTAATCTTAATTGGCTGAACGACCCGCCTTATTCCTTTGCGTGGAGCGCGTGGTGTTGATTGTTTTGACGGCGCTTGTGTTTTTAAGCGATCAACTACTAACTTGTTAAGGTCTTTATTATAAGGGATTCTCCCTGCGATTGTGCAAAACAGATCTTGCGACATGCCTAGTAGGGCAAGCACTACGTAGGTCAGTTGTTTTAGTGTATGTTTCATGAAAAAACTCCTTTTGAGTTATGTTTTAAATGGTAGTAACGATGCTTATGTTATCAAGAACGCCTACGCCAGATTGTGGACCTACCACAAGCGGCACTCCTACAAAGTTGGTGCCATTGCAGGTGGCAAAGTTATGAAAGATTGGATTTATGCAGATACCAGATTGAGGAACCGCTTCATTATTTAAGCCGATACCAGCATTGTTAGTCAGTTTGTTTCCGGTCACGCTACATTTCGTTGTAGTAGAATCAAGTGTTATTCCATCGCCTGCTCCATCAACCACGTTACAATTTGAAACGGTACAGCTTGAAGCATTTGAAAGTAGAATGCCTGTATTCACTACGCCTTGCATAGTGCAGCCATCTACAACTATTCCTGAATTCGTTCCATTAAGATTGTTAGGCACAGTAGGTACCTGTTTTGAGATGTTTGTAAGACCGGCATTTCCATTGTAGCCATCAGGAACAATTGCTATACCGATAGAAGGGTTACCCGATACATTACAATTTTGGATGACCGCATTGTTTACACCACCATGGATATTAAAGCCAATAGGGCAGTTGGTGACTGGCTGATTACAGAAAATGTTGGCTGCGCAGTTTTGAACAACCAGACCTTGGCAATTACGAGCAAAGAAGCCATCAGCTGTGCCGTCAACGCTGCTGAATAAGCATCCTCGGACAGAGCCATTGAAGATATCTTGCAGCTTCAAAAGTGGTTCGGTGCTTGGAATATAGTTTGTTAGCTGACAGTCCTTAATAAGGAGATTGCTTACGTTATCAACTCGTAAGGCGCCATTTTGTGAGTTAAATACCTGACAATTACTAATCTCAACATTTTGGCTTTGACGTATTGAGGCAATGATACCGTATGATCCACTGTTAGATACTTGGCAATTATCGAGCTTGAGTGATTGAAATCCTGCAAGGATCATACCGTCAAGACCACTGTTGCTTACCTGCACATTCTTCAAGATCCAGTTCGATTGATTGTACGTAGTATAAATGCCATGGTAGGCTGAATTGGAAATGCTACAATTCTCAATTGCCACATTAGACCAGTAGTCACGTCGGGATGGTTGATTGATCCCTACGAATAGACTCTTATCAATAGCACAATCTCGTAGCATGATATTGTTTGTAGGAGCAGAGATAAGAGCTATACCAGAATAATTTGCTGAAAGGTTGCATCGTTCCACAATAATTCCTTCATTTTTCTCAATAAGGATATCCGATGATAAAGGAGTTGGCACAAAAAGTCCGCCGATAATAATACCTGCACCATTAAAAGCACTGAAATTGTTAATCTGCATATCGCTTACAATACAATTGTTTGTAAGTAAATCAATTCCGGTACTACTTTGGTCCGCTGGACTGCCTGTGCCTGCAATTGTTCCATTGTGAATATATGCATGGGAGGACGTTCCGATCGTTACAACAGCGGTTGTTCCGCTTCCAATAACGAGAATAGTATGGTTATTTAAATCAAGATCGACGTTATTTGTATTGATTGCAATCCCTATAGGTCCAAAGATTCCGGGAGGAATTATGTTGCCATTTACAACAATATCTTCAGCTAAGCAATAGCGGCCAGGCTGGGTTATTTCTAAAGGGATATCTGCTTGAGTAATTGGTGTCACCGGCCCACAGGCGCTTAAATTGCCTATGAGAGATTCGAGTGTGTTACAACAGGTTATGAGATTGTTATTCACTGTTGCAATGTCAGCAGTTAGATTTGCGCAGCAGGTATTAACGGTATTTTCTATGTTCGTAATACCATTACTGAGCCTTGTACAACAGCTTTTTAACGAGCAGTTTGTATTGTGTATTTCTTCGAGGATCTTTTTTTGGCACGGATCACACTCTTGCCTGTGGCAGCCTTTCTTTTCTGATAAGCGCCCCTGGCGTATATCTGATTCTAGCGTGTCCGATGCATATGCTATACTCACGCTCAGGAGCAATGAGAGAAGCGCATATTGCTTGAAGTTTATTTTTTTCATAGAAAAATTCCTTTTTTGAAGGTGGTACTCTAATTTCATCTGCCGAATAAGGCTTGCCTTTTGGAGTATCTCGACTGATCGTAAGCTCAGTAAAATAATTAATTTCTGCAGCTGTCATACAGCGAGAACATGTTCTTTTGCTCTCTGTAGTTAAGCGTACAAAAATGAGAAAGCAAAAAACAAGAATCTTTATGCTCAGTTTATGAGTGTGTTGGATTGCTCCAATTGCTCAAGGAATGCTAAATTGAAGGGATGCATGTTCTCTTGGTCGATTCTCTGGAATGTGCGGAGGCTTAGATTGAAAGCGCTGCTTCTGGTGTAGAAGTACGTTTTTTTGGTCCGCGTATCTGGCGCACCTGCCATGTACGTTGTGACATGCCCGCATCTTGGACATAATGCTGGAATTTCCAGTTTTTATGGCTCGGAGCAATGGTAAGGAGTAGAAACGTATCATAAGTAAAACAGTCTTCTCCCGTATCTTCCAACTTGGAATCGGGTGCTGATACAAGGGTATACACGAGGGTATCATCCCAGACATCTGCCACTCCTTGTGTGCAACAGAGCTTGTTGAGCATAGGTCCGCCTGTATCATTATTATGCTGGTGAGCCCGTATGATACCTTGGAGTTTGACGGAGTCTGAGGTGCCCCAGGAAAGAAGTTCTTTTGTGAGCTCTTTTCCACATACCCACCCCGTAAAGTGCTTACCTCGTTGGCCTACTGTTTTGGTAGGATCAACATAGAAATCATTCCAAAGAAAGCCGACGTAAGCAGTATGCTTCGTGCCTTCAATAGGATAGAATGGGGCCTTGGGAACGAAGTCTCTGATATCACTGCATAGGGTATCAAGATCGAACCCGAGTTTAATCTGATCTTGTGCTGATCGGGAAAGAGAGTTGTAGTTCTTCTTTCTTTTGAGTTCTTCAATAAATTCGAATTTGATTTCCTGAGGTGCGGTGAGCAATCGTTGTGGATTGTAGCCAAGTTCTAATCCTCCATGGCAACAGTGAATCATGTCTGAAGAGGTACCTACATAGCAGACTACAGGTAAAAGCTCATAAAAGCGAAAGAGGGCTATTTCATCTTTTTGAGTAAGTTCGAACTTTAAGTAAAGTTCATCGATAAAGCTGGGTGCATTGTCCTTCTGTTCTTCTTTCGTATGCTTTTTTCTAAAGTCTGGAGCAAGAATATAATCTTCATGATTACCTCGTACAAGGACTACTTGAGAAGGGTTAGCGAGTTTAAGTCGGCAGAGGGTATAGACAACTTCTACTCCATAGATTCCTCGATCTATATAATCACCCAAGAAGATGATATGAAAGTTCTTCTTAGTAATTTTGAACTGGTTATCAATATAACCAAGCTCTTTGAGTTTTTTAAGGTCTCGAACGAGGGAGTGAGCAGAGCCATGAAGATCGCCAAAGAAGCATACCTGTGAATCCGGTTCGAGTATAAGGCGGCGTGCATACGGTTTAAACGGGAAATTCTGTACATCGACTGCCGGTAGTATCGATGGGCTGTTAAGCGTAAACATGTTTGGAGCAAGACTATAGAGGGACTTTTTATTGAGCCACTGACTATCCATACTACATTCTCGCGCTAATACTGCAGCTGTTTTGTTCAGAGTAGTCATGTACTCGGTAAAGGTAAGAATATTCTCTTGGTACTTCTTTTTATCAGGCAGCGATGAAAATTCTACCGGTCGTTCTTTCAACGAACTTACTTTACGTGCCCATTCATCTAATGTACAAGAACTGCAATCAGGAGTTTGTTGCAAAGCGATGGGACAACGAGGTCCTCGTGCTTCTAATGGCAGGCATAAGACTAGGAGTGCAAGAGTTCTTTTCATATTAACTTCCTATCGTACCGAGATATAGCCTCCCAAGAGGCCTTGTTTTGAGAGTACTACTTGATAGAGCTGGATTCCTCGAGCTCTAAAGAGTCCTGCGCACGAAAGTAAATAGTAGTTCCACATACGACGGAATGTTTCATCATAGGTAGCTTTTAGTGTGGGCCAGGCCTCAGTAAAGTTTTTATGCCAAGCCATGAGCGTTGTATCGTAATCTGCACCAAAATTATGTACATCTTCGATAACAAAAAAGTCTTCTGATGCGGTTGCTATCTGAGCTAACGAGGGAAGCATGCCATTAGGGAATATATATTTTTGTATCCACGGATCAGGGTGGAATGAAGTAATAGTTGCTCCTATAGTATGAAGGAGGCATAAGCCATCATCTTTCATACATCGATTAACGACTGTCATAAACTCAGTATAATTTTTATAGCCGACATGTTCAAACATGCCAACGCTTACCACTCGATCAAAACTTCCCGTAATATCTCGGTAATCTTGTAAGAGGAACGTAACAGGGAGTTTTCCACGTTTAGCTTCCGCATAGGCTATCTGCTCTTTTGAAACACTCACACCGACAACCTCAACGCCATACTTCTCAGCGGCAAAGAATGCAAAGCCTCCCCAGCCACAACCTATATCGAGTACTTTCATACCTGGCTTCAAATAGAGTTTTCTGCAAATGAGGTCTAATTTAGCTTCTTGGGCCTCATCAAGAGTCTTCGCATTTTTCCAATAGCCGCAGGAATAGATCATACGTTTATCGAGCATCTTCTCAAAGAGATCATTGCCAAGATCATAATGATGTTCACCAATCTGAAAAGCTCGAGCTTTTGACTGATAATTAAAGAGCTTAAAGCAGATACCATTGAGGATATCGGACAGAGATTTTTCTAAGTGTTCATCCGTTTTTGACCGAAATACTTTGAAAAAGAACTGATCAAGATGGGGGCAGTCCCACCAGCCCTCCATATAGGATTCTCCTAATCCAAGAGATCCTTCTGCGATGACTCGCTGATAGAGTTTATCGTTATGAACCTGTATGTCCCACGGCTGCGTGCCATTAAGAGTAATGCCTGCATGCCCCAGCAACTTTTGCGCAAATTCTTGCGCATTCTTTTCTGAACAATACGTAGTTCTAAGCGCTACAATTGCGGCGCCTATAAGTGCGAGTGAGCTGAGTATAATGACCAATTTCTTCATAAAAATCCTCCTTAAGGGGAGTATCCTTAATTGAGAATCGTTCTGTCAAGAGAAGGGAGAAAAAGATGTGAACTAATTTTGAAAAGGATGAAGGTTTCCTGCTTACGAGTGCACAATGCAATGGATTGTGCACTCGTAAATGAGAGTCTCAACTGTTTGGTTAATCTTGTTCCAGGAACGATCTGTTTGCGAAATATACTAACTTCCACTGCGCATCCACTTTCTCTTTTTCGCTTATATCTGGATGGTCCTTAAAATAACCCCTGTAGATTGGTCCTAATTGTTGATAGCTTTCTTCAAGCCATGGGTTAGTTGAGAGCAGGAAAGTACGGCAATAGTGTTCTAGGACAGTAAGATGTATAAAATAATAACCCCAATAGGTAGTAATAATTTCGGAGTAGAGATCGGGATTCAGCGTAAGAGCAAGTTGATTCCTTTCCATAAAATCTGTAAACAATGCCCACTGGCACCGCATGTATTGTGCAAAGGATTCGGGGGCTATCTGACGAGTTATTTCCTCCTCGATATGCAAACGCATAAAATCAATAATGAGACTGGCATTTTCAGTTAGGGTGCCTGGAGTGGCTGGGCTAGCGACTTCTACCATACCATGTGCTGAGCCCAATAGTATACACGAAAATGAGATGATTTTAATGAAAGTTTTCATAGGGTTCCTCTGAAAGAATTAGGTTGAAATTGTCCCCCTTCTTGTGTCTATTATAGCAGCATATTGAAGTTTGTAAAATTATTTCTATATGGAAATCTGCAGGGGGGGGCGAATACCTCTTCGAAGGAGGCGAGTTGATTCCTTGTCATGATGGAGGCTGTGTTGAGGCTGGAGAGATTGGTTGCCCGGGTAGCGGGGTGAAGGTCCGTGATCTAGCTCTATGATCGGTTGATTTAATTCCCATTCTAAAGGTAATTGTGTTAGGCTTAAGAGAGAGACTAGAGAAGCAGTGAAAAATTTAAATTTATGATGAGTCCAACAATTTTTAAATAAGAACTTATTTTTCTTTTTCTCTCGAGAAGAAACGCGTATGCACGTGCACATTTTATCTCCGGATGGGGAGGCCAAATTTTAGCGTGAACCAGTAGTTGCTTTTGCTGATTACAGAGGTTTTTCAGATACGACAAATTAGAGAGATTGCAAAGGTGTAGAAAAACATGTTAAAGAAATTGAAGAAAATGGAAGTGCCACTTTAGCCAAGGCGGAAATACTAAACATTTCTTCTCAGGGTATTTGGATTATGGTAGGCAACCACGAATACTTTTTGCCCTATTGTGACTGGCGACTATCGAGCAAATATATGCTCTTGAACTTTTTCATGAGAGGCATTTACACTGGCCTGCATTAGATATTGATATAGATATTGAGTCTCTTAATCATCCTGAGCTTTATCCACTAAGGTACAGTTAGTTAAGAGCGCAGCCTGAGCTGCGAAGATTAATTTGACCTTAAATTGCCTCTTTGCCTAGGCTGAAGTTTGTGAGAACGGCATCCGCAAAAATGTATTGAAAGAAGAACTGCGCACCGAGAGGGCTTCGTTCTGTGTAAACGCATAAAAAGACTATCTAAATGATTTTTTGAGATAGCAATGTAAGAGGCTCGGTAAATGCATACTGAATTACTGATAGATGTCCCACTCGTTCGCTGTTTAATTGCAATGCAATTTCCGCAGTGGCAATCTCTCCCAGTGCAGCCAGTTGCTGTAGGCGGTTGGGATAATAGGAGTTTTCGATTAGGTGAGCAGATGCTCGTGCGTATGCCAAGCGCTGCCGAATATGCAGCTCAGGTGGAAAAGGAACATCGCTGGCTGCCAAGACTGGCGCCTCTCCTGCCTCTTACAATTCCAGTGCCTGTGGCCATTGGAGAACCGGCCTATGATTATCCTTGGAGGTGGTCAATCTATCGTTGGCTTGAAGGGGATAGTGCTGCGGCTTCTCCTATTGCTGATCTGCGAGAATTTGCGGAGAGTCTCGCGCAGTTTCTCATCGCGCTACAACGTATCGACTCTTCGAATGGACCTATGCCTGGGCCTCAGAATTTTTATCGTGGCGGAGCCCTCAGGACCTATGATACTGAGACTCGACAAGCGATTGCCATTCTGCAGGGCAAGATCGATGGAGACCTTGCAACCAAGGTTTGGGAAGAGGCGATTGCTACTACCTGGGATTGTTTGCCAGTATGGGTTCATGGTGATATCAGTGCAGGTAATTTGCTTGTACAAGAAGGGCGGCTGAGCTCTGTTATCGATTTTGGAACTTTGTCAGTGGGCGACCCAGCCTGTGATCTCTCGATTACTTGGACGTTGTTCACCGGCGAAAGTCGTGAAATCTTCCGCTCAATGCTTCGGCTCGATGCTGGAACATGGGCACGAGGTCGTGGCTGGACTTTGTGGAAAGCCTTAATAGTGGCAGCAGGGCTCACGGAAGCAAATGCGGTCGAAGCAGCGCAACCTTGGCGTATTATTGATGAAGTACTTGAGGATTATAAGCGTAAAGGCTGAGGCTCTTTCTTTAAATGCCACTACATTACATGCAGTTGAGCAAATTAGAGATACAGAGGTAAGAGTTTCATTTGGACTTTTTACCGACGGAGCTCCAGCTAGTCATCTTTATCGATCGAATAAAGATGGCTCATACAACCTATCAAGAGTATCTTACTGATTGCTTTAAGCGATTTGAAAAATAAGATCGGTAGAGGTTCCATGCCACTTAATGATTCAAGATTCTTTGTTCGGAACAGTCATTCATGGGTGATCTACTGACGCGAACTGGCATTTGAATCTTATTATGACCATTATATCGCGCGACTTGACATTGTGAGTCTTTTAACGCATCATGAAAATTGAAAACTTCAGTAATTCTTACATAAAGGCAAGTCATGAACTATTTCGTTATTCTAGCAACTTTTTCATGTGTTCTCTTCTTAAATAGCAGCGCTTGTTGCATGGTACGGTTAGAGCAGCAGATCGATCATAGCGACTCTCTCGCGGTTATTACCCAGCAAGACTTAGCAGGAACAACTGCAGACTTCGAAAGAAAATTGATCCAAGGTGCAAAAGACGGCGTATTTTATCTGGAAATGTCAGAAGAGTGTAAAAGACTGGTAGCTGATGCACGAGCATTTGCGAATAGCTTTTACAATACCGAAGAGTTACGAAAGCGAGCATTCCAATTGCCCGGATTAAGCGGTTATCTTGATCATCCGGAAATGCAGGCAGAATCTTTTTATGCGGAACGTGGTATATGGAGAGAGATTTTTTCGGAGCGACTTAATCAATTTGCGACAGCTATAAACGCATTGGCTCAAGAGTTGCTGAAAAAAACCTTGCTTCTCGTTGCTCCACATATTCCGGAAGATCATTTATCTGCAGCTACCGGCAAAATAATTGACGACAATGGCCAATACCACCTTTCATTCCATCATTATCGACCAGAGAAGCTGCAGGTTGGTATGAATGCACACAGGGATTTTGGATTTGTTACGCTGCTCAGCATAGATAAACGAGGTCTTATCGCTAAGTTGAATGGTGAGTGGGGAAGCGTGCTTCCCAAAGAACAGTATTTCATCGTAAATTTTGGTACTGCTTTGCAGACTCTTGTTAACGATAGCAGTAAGTTAAATGCTGTCTTGCACGCTGTAGTGCAAGTTGATGATCAAGAGGGAAGAAGTTCTTTCGGCTTGTTTGCAAATGGTGAGCCAGAGAGTCCCTTATATAAGGCAGATGAAGATGGCTCATTAGTCCAACTCTATCCAAAGTATATGGAATACATTGCCGAATGCTTTAAAAAGGGCTATGAACAGATTGATTAAAGTATCTCTTGATTAGCAAGATACGAAACGCCCAGGCCCTATGAAGTCTGGGCTTTCCTCTTAGTCTGCTAAGAGTGTCGTACAAGTGCCATTGGCCGCCACTGAGGGCAAAGCTGAGAGGTAGTGTAGATCGCCGGTCCTGGGTATGGGGTACTATCGGTGGTGACGATCCGAGCTTTTGCCCACGATTGTTCGATTACTTCAGATGTACAGTATGATTTCTCGCTTGAACTTTTCTAATTGACATTTTCAGCGTTTCGTGTATCATAAAAATGAAAACTCTATCAACCATTTCCACAGGAAGGTCCGACATGAACTATTCGGTTGTAACACTTTCATTTGCTTTATTAGCAAATAGCCTTGTTTTCGGTATGGTCCAGCTGCAGCAGCAGGCTGATCATAGTGACTCTATCGCTATCATTTCACAAAAAGACTTAGTAGAGAATGCTGCTGATCTACAAAGAAAGTTGATTCAGGGAGCAAAAGATGGCGTATTCTACGTGGAAATGTCCGAAGAGTGTAAAAACCTTCTTCCTGATGCGCTTGCTTTTGGTGATAGGTTCCCTCATGATGAAGAATTGAAACAGCGAAAGTTTCCTGGGGTGACCGGCTATCACGATCGTGAGAATATGCAGGTAGAATCCTTCTATGCAGAACGTTGTTTTTGGGGCGAACTTTTTTCTGAGCCGGTTCGTAGACTTGCTCTATTGATGAATGCGTTAGCTGGAGACTTACTGAGAAAAACTTTGAACTTAGTTGCTCCCCATATTTCGGCAGATCAATTAGCGAGGGCAACGAGTAACGTCGCTGAAAATAACGGCCAATATCATCTTTCATTTCATCACTATCGCCGAGAAAAAAGTAATCTTGGATTGAAGCCGCACAAAGATTTTGGGTATGTTACGGTTCTCAGTATTAACAAGCCAGGTCTTGTTGCCAAGTTGAACGGCGTGTGGGGAAGTGTGCTTCCTAAAAAGAATTGTTTCGTTGTTAATTTTGGCAGTGCGTTGGAGATTCTCGTCAATGACACTGACAAGTTATCCGCTGTATTACACGCCGTGGAGCATATAGAAGACCCAAACAGGGTGTCCTTTGGTGTTTTTGCGGATGGTGCGCCAGAAAGTCCTTTTTATAAATCTAGTAAGGATGGTTCTTTGGAAATGCTCTATCCAAAGTATCAAGACTATCTCGTTGAGAGTTTTAAAGTAACATACGAAACGATTGATCAATAAGCAACTTCATCGACAAGTAGCCCAGACTCAGAGTCTGGGCTTTATCTTGAGTTCTAACACAATTTCCTCGCTATTATACGTGCTAAAGCTCCATCAGCTTCTACAGAGAGCGGCAACGCAATAACTTCAAATTGGCAGCCGATGAGCGTATTGAGGTTGGTGAGATTTTCGGCAATGAGAATGTCATGAGCCATGAGGAGCTTATGAATGACATGGGGTGCATAATCGGGACTGCAGGTATCAGTACCAATGAGTTTTACACCAGCACTTATAACTGCCTCTGCAAATCCTTCGTCGAGGGCAGGGTAGCTTGTAAAGTAATCTTTTTCATGAAACCGTTCGCCAAAGCCGGTATAGATAAGAACAATAGAATCTCTCTCAAGTGAGTATCCGCTAAGTACGTCAGCTCCTATCTTTGCTTTACCCCGGGCATCTAGTAATACTCCCTTACCAATAAATGACGACAGTGGAAACTCGCTGAGCTTTTTCCCGCCTGGCAGCATATGGCCGGGAGCATCGATATGCGTGCCTACATGCATAGTGCATGAAAGCAAATGATTGGAGATACCTTCATTGATGAGTGGTTTTAATGTGACTGGTGCATCACCAGGATAGGTGGGCATCTGGTCAATAAGAGGGTGGCTGAGGTCAATGTATTCCATTATGTCCTCATGATTTTGTGCCAAGAACGGTAAACGTATCTCCCTGGCGGAATACCTGCTCCTTCTCGGTAGTATGAAAGTAGGTGATAGTGCTTTTTTCTAGCGGAGATTTAATGGTAAGAAGTGCATATGCATCATCAAAAAATCGATATGTTTGCTTGTAGTGCATGGTTGAGCTTGACACAATATGCCAGGTAGGTGGATGAGCTGAGAAGAAGAGCCCTTGCATGTTGGTCCAGTTAATAGTGGTATCATCTCCGATTATGTACGCAGCGATTGGTCCTTGTGCGAATGTGCAGGGATCATTGAGTCTACAGGTGGCTGTATGTATAGGATCATCTACACTCTGGCAGACTATTCTTGTAAGCAGGGGGTCATCAGCACCTTGATAGGAAAGACGGAGGGGGATGGTTTGCTCGGCACCATAGAGGTAGATTCCTTGAGGCATGCTTGTGAAAAACTGCCTCAAGAGGGTTCTCAGAGCATCCGAGTCCGCCATTTCTCGAGCGAGTATCGCATTGCGAGATGGAGTCAACCAGGCTTCATTTTTCTCCTGAGGTCCTCGTATATACCAGACGCGAGCAGGGTTGCGTTCCATGAGGGTAGCAACGATTTGGAGAACATCTAGTGTATGGGAACCTTCGGCGATAATGTTTCCAAGGAAGAACAGGTAGAGGGAGGGTGATTGCAACACAAAGTCTTTGATATAGCCTTGTTTTGACCACTCATTCATAATGCGCATCAGTGAAGAGCGTTGACTCCGTATATTGCTTACTAAAAGGCAGGTACTCCCTTCTGGAAGGGTGAGCACTTCTGCAATCGGTCTGTGTTCACCCGGTCTTGAAAGTTTTGCGAGTTGCGCAAAAACCGCTGGCGGGCGATGCAACAAGCGCGGGAGATAGAGAGCGCCGATTATGACAAATGCAATGACAAGGAGGTAACGTACTTTCATTCGTTAACCCCCAGTTTTTGCTGAATCCATTCAGGTGCACCTGTATCGAGCCACAACATATGGACGAGCTCCCGTGTTTGAGGATTAAAGTTGAGCTTTAACCCCTTATAAGAACCCCCATCCTTCATAGCGGTTATTGTTTTTACGATAGCCTCGTTGCTCAGGTCAGGTGATTTTTCTAAGATCATCATCATAAGACTGGCTGCGATAAAACCTTCAAGAGCGAAGGCATCTTCCACCGAATAGCCCTGGCTATGAAGGATGCTACGATATTCCTTCACGATCTCAAGCTTGCTGGTAACAGGGTTAGGGGTCGATTCAGCGACAATAAGATCGAGTCCCTTTGCGTGTATAAACTTTTTAAAAGACTCTTCTGAAAGATCTGAGAGAGCAAAGAGTTTTTTGCCGATGAAGAATTCTACCCCTGCTTGGCGAATAAATTCGGTTGCTACTATCGAAGTTGAGAAGAATCCTATAGCTTTTACCATGGCAGCCTTGATCGTTGCTACTTGCGTCGTAAAGTTGGTAGTATTCCGTTCGTAGGGGACCTCTTTATACGTTGTTATGCCTGCCTTTTTTAATACTTTACGCGACCCTTCAAGGCCACCTTTTCCATAGGAATCGTCTTGATATAAAAATGCAAAGTCGGTTATCCGTGCGGTATCGATTATATACTGTGTTAATGCCCGAGCTTCTGTTGGGTAAGAGGCTCTCCAATGTACGATAGTTGGCAGGTCTGGTTGGCGAAAGATGGGTGCTCCGGTAATAGGAAAAAATAAAAAGAGCTTTCCTTGCTTAATAAGCTCCAGATAGGCCTGTACGGTCGGACTTCCAAGGTTGCATAAAAAGAGGGAGCTTTTATATTGTTTCATAAAATCTTCTACGTTGATTCGTGCCTTTTCTGGTGAGTATTCATCATCCATAAATACTATTTTAACGGGACGGCCACGATAACCGCCCTTTTGATTATAGTGGGCAATATACAAAGAAATCCCCTCTTTAACAGGTTTGCCTTGAGCAGACGCACCTTTGCTCAGGTCGAGTGAGCATCCTACATAGACCGGCTCAAGTTCTTTGCGTGACGCTGCCTTTTCCGCTCGATCGACATCACTCACTGCAGTGCATTCTTCCCATTTCTTTTCAAGTGCTGGTGTCGGCAGGAGAGGATTGCCTGAGAGAACTCCCGTTGGAAGTAGAGAAACGCCTGAGATGAGCCCATACACAGCGGCTTTTTTAAAGCCGATCTGTTCGCGCACATCTTGATGATACAGGGTGAGTGAGCTTGCTTCTAACCTCTTTGACAGGTTTATCATACAATAGGCATCATAGTGAAAATGAAAGAACTCTTTATAGATGCTATTAGGCGCCGAAAAGACTGACCAAATGAGGGCGCTTCCTTCTGAGGGTAAGAGAAGTAGTCCTGGATGCTCTTGATAGCTCATTACTCGCTTTTCAGCTTCGATAATTGCCTGAATGGACAATCGATGTGGTGAACTGGTAGAGAGAACGCAGACGCCCTCCTTTTTTGCACAGACCGTTTCGTTAAATTCTTGTACGGGACTGCCGATGCGAACACGACCATCGCCGGTTTCGATGAACAATTCTTGGGGCAAGGTTGCAAAGAAGGTGGAAATGGTATCCTCTATAAGCGGATTCTCTACTCGATGATTGAGCTCTGTTTTTAATCCATAGGCCTGCCAGGTATGGGGATGGTCGTGAGTTCCGGCAATGTAGAAGACTTGGTCTGGATTGGCGCGCATTAAGGAGAGTATCAGAGTGAACGTTTCTAGGTTGTACGGTGTTCCGTTAAAAGCATTACCTAAGATGGCCAGATAGCAGTGTCTTTTGGTAACGCGCAATTCTTCTGACAGGAATCCTTTCTTACGTAAGTCAACAAGAATGCGGACAAAGGAATGAAAGCTACCAAAGAGCGGTCCAATAATAGCAAATTGAGAACCAGCATCAGGGCGTAGCACAAATGCATGGTCGATAGCAAGTCCTCGTTTCTCTCTCGATCTGACTTGATCTTGAAGCAATGTCTCGAACTCTGAAATGGTCCAGTCGAGCTTTTTAAGAGAAAGCTTGTTGAGAATCTTATCTATAAAAGTAGGTGTATGAGTTTGATACCAGTTTGTGTAATCGGGGGTGAGAACAATATTCTTATTATCCAGAGGAGGGTACTCCATGGTATTACGCGCATATCGTTCTGCCTCTTTCAGGGTAAAGGCGCCCTGAGTTGTTTGTATAAGAAGGAGGAGTAAGAGTGCAAACATATGTGTTCCTAAAACGATATGAGATAAAAGAAGCCTATATCAATAATAAGATGGATGGCAAGAATAATCTTTCTCAGATGTCTTTGTCGTGCCTCTATAAATGCAATATTAATGAAAAAGATCAAAATTGAGACGGCGAGAAACAAGAAAAATATTTTATCGGAAAGTAAAAAGTAGCCCACCTTTGGAGACAAGTTTTCGATAACAAATCTGTATCCAATTAATGCAGATACCGCTCCCGAGGAAAGTGCTATAATTGAGGCTGTGGGCGCTCCTCCCGAAGGAAGCATTATAAATGAGAAGAGTGCCATAAATAAGATTAATATTAACGGTAATACAATAGTCAGCGCATTGCGCATTCCTGCGTGAGTGTAACCCAGAGCGAAGATGATTCGTGGGTGAGAGACTTTATTCTCTACATCGGTTCTCTCAAGCCTCGAAGTGGAATAGCCTGTGTAAACAGCGTTATTATGGATTTGCCAGCCAGTAATTGATATTCCAGGAGAGAGTACAAACTCATTGGGTGTTGAGAATAGAATTATCTCGCCAGGTGAGACATAATTATTATCGAGGGTTATATACAGCATATGACTGTCAAAAGGGAACAGCTTAAACACTAAATCTGTTCTCATTCGTACCCGTATATCATACCGAGCAAGGAGTTTTCCGCCGACGATACGAGTACTCGGTTTAGAGAGAAAGAGAACTTCGCCTTTCTCAAAGGAAAACTTTGCTAATGTATCTAAGGATATAAGACTTGGATCATAGAGAAACCAGAGAATTCCCGAAAACTGGAAACTATTCTTCATCATGTCAAACTCAGAGAAGTCTCGAATATAGAGCCCTACCAGGGCTTCCGATGGGTTGCCACCAAACTCACTTTTTGCATCGGGTGTCAAACTTAACAGTTCTGGCATAACATCGAGCGAGCGAAAACGATTATTTGCTATGAGGATGCAAATGCCCAAAAAAATACCTGAAAGTATGATCAGTGCAATAGACATGTAGACGGGCAGTTTTTGATTTGGTGCTTCATCAGCCATCAACTTCTCCTTTAAAGTACACTAGAAAACCAAGCTGAAGTTCTCTGTACTGATTTAGTATAGCATAAGAAGCATGGGTAAATTCAAGTTCTGTCTAACTTATATAGGCTCTTTATCTCTCTACATCGGAGTGTAGCTTCAAATGAGTTTGCTCTAAAGGAAATCTGATCGAATTGATCGAAAGAGCAGCAAGCTGACCGAGGGTGTGCGCTGTGCGATTGTTTGCCGCTCGATTGAGTGCTCGGGCCTTAATGCATGACGATGCATGATCTTACCTCTCTGCAAAAGCTTTGATGTTGACGCTTTTGACGCGATAGCCAGCGTTTTCCGAAAGGAGCTTGCTCTTCTGAGTGTTAGTTGCAGCAGTAGGGTCATTGTCCGGAATTCAAGCCGGAATTGATTGGCCCTTGGTGCCTTCTGCCAGAAGCAGAGCTGCGGTATCAGTATGTCCCCAGCTGCTTGCACAATACAACGGTGTTCTTCCATTTTTATCTACTTTAGTTTTATCTGCACCAGCTGCTAAAAGCGCCCTAACTATATCATTATGCCCTTCCTCCGCCGCCAAATGCAGAGCCGTCTTTCCATGGAAGTCGGCTAGATTTGGATTTGCGCCTGCTATCAAAAACATGTTAATGAGAGCAAGCTGTCCACCAGAGGCGGCCTGGTGCAATGCTGTCTTTCCTAAGTAATCAGAGTTATTTATACATGCGCCTGCTGCAATAAGCTTACCAACAATATCGCTATCGGCCTGCCCGGTTGCTATAGCGAGAGGAGTTGCTCCAAAAAGAGAAGGCTTATCTATATCTGCGCCTACTGCTGCAAGCTTTACAACTACTCCGCCATGGCCTAGCAGAGCAGCCCAATACATGGGTGTCCTTTCTAAGTAATCACTCTTATCTGGGTTTGCGTTTGCTGCGATAAGCAATTCAATGAGAGCAACCTGCCCCTGCTTGGCTGCATAATGTAAGGCTGTTTGTTCATTGCCATCAAGCGTATCTATATCTGCTCCTGCAGCCAAAAGCTTCTTAATTACAGCAGGGTATCTTCGGGCGACTGAATAATGCAATGATGTTCTCCCTTCGAAATCTCTGGCATTAAGATCTGCGCACGCTGCAATGAGTTTTTCAACTCCAGCAAGATGATTACAAAAGGCTGAATAATGTAAGTGTGTTCTGCCAGTTGAATCCCGCTTGTTAGTTCCTGCTTCTGATGCTATGAGTGAGTCAAGTGCAGCGATCCAGACATGTTTACCCAAGGTCGAGCAATGCCATGGCTCCAATCCTAGGGGCTCAATGTACGGACGCTTTGCTGTTGAAAGCTTGTGAGCGACCGCAGAATGACCTCTCTTCGTGGCCCAAACTAAGGGTGATTCTCCGTTAAAGTCGCATTTCTCTCTATCTGCACCTGCTGCCAAAAGCGTATCGACGAAAGCAAGATGACCAGAGTTGGCTGCGAGCAGTAACGGTGTTTCCCCCAGGTTGTTGATTTTGTCTCTATCTGCGCCTGCAGTTAAAAGTGTTTCAACTATCGCAGCTTGCCCGTTTCGGGCTGCAGTATGTAATGCTGTTTCTCCTAAGAGATCGGTTGCGTCTACATCCGCGCCAGCTGCCAAGAGCTTTTCTGCTACTTCCAGATGTCCCCGGATGGCTGCATGATGCAAGGGTGTTCTTCCCTCATAATCAGTTTGATCTACATTTGCTCGATATGCGATAAGCTTTACAACGAGAGAAACGTGCCCCTTCCTGGATGCATAATGCAAGGCTGCTTTTCCTTTGAGATCAAGTTTATCCACCTCTGCTTCCTCAGCTAAGAGCGCATCAAAATAGTCATCGAGTCCTGCAGCTGCTGCATAGTGCAGAGGTTCGACCCCGTTATCAAATTTAATCTGAGGCACATGCGTAGAAATATAAGGAGTTTGTGACCAAAAAATTTTGCTACACGTTAGATTCGCAGCTTCTATGAGTGCGGGAAGGCAATGTTTTTGCATTCCTTCAATTATTGAAGAACTGAGGAGCTGCAGTGCGACGAATATTATTTTTTTGTTCATGTAAAGCAGCAGTAAATGCTAAAATCGGGCTCTTTGTGTTGACTACGTTTCATGCCTAAGAATTTTATAGTTAATGCGATGCTTTGTCAAATTATGCTTATACGTGGGAAATGTTGCTCTAGTAGAAGCCTGGCTGTGGTTATTGCCTTTTGTACTCTGGTATCGGGTATCGAATTAGCTAGTGATCATAGGTGTTTTGGACAAATGAGGCATTTCCAAAAAAAGTATACGGTAGCCATCATCGTAGTTTGCTGATGATGGCCTGTGCTGATGGCTGCTTTCACTCGAGGGCTCACTTCCACTATGACTCGATGCGGACACGATAAAACCACCAACGGAGAATGTTTAGTTTGGCGTGAGGCAATTGCTAGCACTTGTTCATTTCCTGTATTACAGGGCTTGAAACTGGCACGCATTTCAAGGTGTGAACTTAGGCTCTTCTTCGAAACGTAGCCAGGCAGTGCGCTTTGGCAGAAGCTGGTCAACACGAGCTTCTAAAGCGTCATTGACAGTATATTCTACCTTGTCGATAGTGATTTGAGCTTAAAATATGAAATCCGGTCAGTAAAAAAGTACCAAATCTTTTTGACCGGAGTTTCCTCCACTACGTCTAATTGCAGCACTATATCCCTGTATTCTTGGTTTGTGGGCCAGCGGTGTACAAGCTCTCTTGCATAATCCAAGGGTGTTCGTCCGCTTTGATCTACCTTAGTTTTATCTGCCCCAGCCGCTAAAAGCACCTTAACTAGACGAGCATTTCCTTGCTTGGCTGCCAAATGCAAGGGGGGCCTTCCTTTGCCATCAGGTGTATCCTTATCTGCCCCTTCTGACATAAGTTTTTCAACCATAGAGAGCTGTTCCCATCGTGCTGCCAGATGCAAGGGTGTATTTCCCTCGAAATCAACTGCATCGAGTCGCGCGCCTGCTGAGATAAGTACTTCGGCGGTCGCAAGAAATCTGCTGCTCACTTCATATTCAGCCGGTTTATGAAAATTAAGTCTTCTGGGAGCCCCAACACTAGAAGGTGCATAAATTGGTGCATAATATGCTGCATAATGCAAAGCTGTTCTTCCTAAGGCATCTCTTTTTTCTAAAAGCTTCTTAACTGCTTCACGATTATCATGGTTCCTTGCTCTATAGGCGTCGATAAGCATCTTAGTCATGTTGGCCTGTCCGCGCTGGGCTACATAATGCATTGCCGTCCGTCCCTGAATTTCATCCGCTTTCTCTAGATCTACGCTCGCGGCTAAAAGCTTTTCAACCACAGTCAGATGTTCGCGGCTGACAGCGTAATGCAAGGCTGTTCTTCCTTGAGTATCTATGCTTGTGACAGGATCTATGCCTTCTTCTGTGAAGAGCTCAATGCCATCAACAGCGTTGCAGCCATATTCAAAAAAAGGGCACCTCGAGGTCGAGTCTTTAGTAAGGCGCGATTCGCAAGAAAGGCAGTGTTCCGGCGAGTCTTGTGCGGTCACAACAGATCGCTCTGCTTCCACTGTTAAGGCCTCCTCAAATCTGCGCCGATAAAAGAGCTCTTCCTGTATTGCTTGTTCCTGTGGGCCTCTTTCTGCTAAAAGCACCGTAACAATAGCAGTATGTCCCCTGTTTCTGGCATAATCCAAAGGTGTCTTTCCGCTCAGATCAGCTCTATAGCCTGCTCCAGCAGCTAGAAGTGCCTCAACTATACCGAGGTGTCCCTTCTCTGCTGCCAAGTGCAAGGCTGTCTTCCCCTCGTCATCAGACGTGTTTAGATGTGCGCCCGATGATATAAGCATTGCAGCTAGAGCAAGATGCCCGCGTCTAGCAGCACAATGCAATGCTGTCTGACCTAAAACATTCTTAGCGTCTATCTGAGCACCTGCTGCTAAAAGCTTCTCGACTGCATCACGATTATCATGTGCCGTCGCTACATACAGGGGTCTCGCCCCTAATTTGCCAGGCTTATCTACATAATAGGCGCTTGCTCTTGAAAGCTCCTCAATGACATCACCATGTCCAAATAGGGCTGCAAAATAGAGAGGTGTTCTCCCAAGGCAATCAAGTCTATTTACGTCTGCATGTGCAGCTATAAGCAGTTTGACCGTAGTAATTCGTCCCTGTTTGGCCGCGTAATGCAATGCTGTCTGTTTACAAATGTCATCCACTTGTTCTACATCTGCACCTGCTGCTAAAAGCATTTCAGCCACGCTCGAATGCCTACGAGCAGCTGCATAATGCAAGGCGGTTCTTCCTTCAAAATCAGGTGTATTTAGATCTGCGCCTTCTTTTATGTATTGCTCAACTTTATCGACAGCACCGCAGAAGGCCGCGTGATGCAAGGCCGTATGTCCATTAATTTTGGCTCCGATGCCATAGTTGCGTGAAATCAAAGGCTTGCAATGCCAAGGCTTCAGGACTAGCGGCTCAATAAATCCGCCTCGAGCTGCCGAAAGCTTCTCAGCCACAGCGGTATAATTATTTTTGGTTGCCCAATCGAGGGCTGTATCTCCATTTTTATCTGTTCTATCTTTGTCTGCACCGGCGTCTAATAGAGCTTCAACAACGGGAAGATGACCCCTGCGAGCTGCGCTGATCAAGGGTGTTTCGCCCTGCAGGGTGGCATAATCAAGAGAGACGTTTGCTGCTATGAGCATTTGAACTACCTCAAGATGTCCTCGAGTGGCTGCATAATACAGGGGAGTTCTGCCCTGAGAATCACTTATATTACGGTGTGCGCCACGTGCTATGAGCATTTGAACGGTTGCTGCCTGCCCCGCTCTTGCTGCATAATGCAATGCTGCCTTTTCGGCTTGGTTAAGTGCATCCACATGTACGCCAGCTGCTAAAAGCTGCATAGCGTAATCGTTCAATCCTGCCTTAGCTGCATAGTGCAAACAGGTGATGTCCTTATCCTCCAATTGAGAGTGGGGTAAGTTTGCTAGATCGTGCAAACGTGTGCGGCCGTTATCCTGAGATTGAAGGTGAAGCAAAGCCTGAGAACAATATGAATATTGGCCTCCCCACAAATTACTACAGGTTTGATTAGCCTCTACGAGCGGGAAAACTTGTTGTATTTGTAGTCCTTCGACCACAGAATAACTGAGGAGCTGCAGTGCTGAAACGAGTAGTAATGTTTTGTTCATGTGATTCTCCAATAAGCGCGGAAATTTTGTGAAGGCTTTGTATTGGTAAGAGTATGACACATATGAAATTTATTATAAAGCAATTGTTTTTCTAGCTGTGGTTATACGTGCTAAATAGTTCTCTTAGGATAAGGGTGTGGTGATTTTTTCCAAACACCGTAGCGATGCGAGAGTGGTTTGAAGTCTCATTTTGATGGACGCTCGCGAGTTGTTTTCAGGCAATATTTTTTGAGCTTGGAAAGCTGCACCCTGAACCATCGCTGAGGCATGCGGCCAGTCCTTCAACTCACTGACCCGATTATCATAATAGTGACTGTGCACCTGCTGCTGAAAGCACCTCGGCTACCTCATGCTTTTCACCGCCATTGCAATGGTGTCACTCCATAAAGATGAACAGCATTTAGTGCAGCGTCAGCGTTTATAAGCCGCCTAACTATTGCTGGAGGAGTATTGTATTCGCATGCAATATGCAAGGATGTCATTCCATCACGGTCTGCTATATGTATATTTGCTGCTGCTGCCACTAGTAACTCAACTACAGCAAGATTTTTTCGCATAACGGCGCACATTAGAGGAGTATAACCATCTTTATGATCAGCTTTATCTACACGAGCGCCTGCTGCTAGAGGCGCCCGAATAACATCAATTTTTCCGCTTCTATTCGCGGCGCAATGCAAGGCGATTCTCGCTTTTTTGCCTTCTGTTAAGTCCGCAGTAATGCTCGATTCTATATGTGCTAGAATTACATCAACATGCCCCTTTTTAGCGGCCTCGTGAAAATCTTCTTTTTGCATTCCGTTAACAGATGAACAACCCATAAGCGACAGTACTGAAAATAGTACTTTTTGCTCATTGTGAATCCTTTTGTGAATTTTTATCTTTCTTGAAACGTAGGTGGGGACACCATTAAAAAAAGTATAAGACTTCGAACAATAATCGTACATTTCCTACCGGTCTTGCATCCTGAGGCACTGCATACCGATCAAGTGTACCGTATGAGGCTCGCGTATATTCAAGTTCGAGCCCTACATGTATCGGTTCTTTGATATATCTGAACCTTGGTGCAACTCGAAACACAGTTGCTATTAAAGGGTTAAACGAAAAGACGATAGGTTGATCAGTAGCAGGATCTCTAAACAGTTTATCAAATGAGCCAAGATTTTTCATTCCTCCGATAAACAGGCCGATGCTCTTTGTTTCTTTGTTCCACCAATAGGCTGTATCTATCCAGCCATTAATAGTCTGTGTATTACTATAGGTTTGAAAACATGTTTTTGGATCTTGAGTTTTAACCGCAAATCCACTGAGCATAAATTGGTCAGATCCATTTTGAGAAAAGCACACCTTTGCTCGAAACTGAAAACGTTTTGCATTGTAGGCGCCAAAGACTTCTGCAATGACACTATCTATGTAGGCATTTGTTTTGAGACAGCATGCTGTAGCAAGGCGAGGGGTAAGTCGAAGAAAATCGATAGAAAAGCCTATAAGGCTCTCTTTCGTAGGAAAAAATTTAATGAGAGCATTAATATTGGGAACGACCGAATTGCGAATATACTTTGATGAAAACCCAAACGGACCATCGCTATTAAAGTCTCTCTGCGATGCTACGGTTAAATTACACTCAAGGGATTTGTTGAAATAGGTCATACGAAGTTGTGGTTCTCGTGCCTGTGGCTCCATTGGTGCTCCATTTGAGAAGCCGATAGTATCGGGAAAACAGTCGAGCAGAAATAATGGATGCCACCATTGACCAAGAAGGATTCTGAATGAGGGTGATGCCAATTGAATAAAGGCATATCGTAGTCGGTAATCATCAATCCAGAGATCACTCAGGCCAAGGAAATCCCCTTCAATAACCGCTTTTACCTCTGTATCAGGGGTACACCAGGGATGACTCATTTCAAGGCCGAGTCTTGTATAACACGGGGTAAGATTCCAAATGCCATGGGCATTGATATCTTGGCAGAAGCGATCATACAAAATTGGCTGAGGCCAGACAACAACAAAATCGTCTCGGAATCCGTAGACTTGGCGTGTGTCGTAATGAAGATCGGTTGCCACGAAGCCATAGGGCTTAAATGTAAACTTTCCTACAGTAGGAATCGTAGCTTCATCTGCCTGCAACAAACTGAAAAACATAAACAGCAGATGGAACATCGACTCATGCCTTTTTTCTTCAACTTTACCAGGCTTTTGTTAAAGAGCAAGCAATTCTTCAGGGGTGAGATAGCGCCACATGCCGATTTTGAGATCTCTTTTACTCAGACCAGCATAGGTTATTCTATCTAACTTAATGACTTTGTAGTTGAAATGTTCAAAGAGTCTTCGAACAACCCGATTTCTGCCGCTATGCAATGACAGAAGTACTTGTGAGCCGGAACGTTTAATCGCATCGACTTTGATAAATCCATCTTCGAGCATGATACCATTTTTAAGAGCAACAAAGTCTTTTTGGTTGAGTGCCCGATCTAAGGTTATATGATAATCCTTATTCGTTTCATAGCGAGGGTGAGACAATCGTTGTGCAAGTTCGCCATCATTGGTTAAGAGTATTAAGCCGGTCGTATTGCGATCGAGTCTGCCTACTGGATAGACGCGTGTCTGTAAGTTACTCGGAAGGAGTTCAAGAACTGTTTTCCTATCTCGTTCATCGCGAACGGTGCAGATATAATCCTTAGGTTTATTCAGGAGAATATAGAGCTTCTTTTCTTGTTTAATTCGTTTGCCAAGTACAGTTACGTTAGCATCCTCTGGTAGCTTGTAGCCTGGTTCAGTGATAACAACGTTATTCACCGAAGCATAGCCTAATTTAATAAGCTCAACGACTTTGCGTCGTGAGGAAACACCAGATTGCGCAAGAAATTTTGAAAGAGAGGTCATAGAAAACTCCAAGGTTATATACTTATATAGTATAGCCTTTTGTTGCTTCTCTGTCGAGCAGTCTTCCAGGCGGATTTATTGCTGAGTGTAAGCAGACGCTCGTGTGTGTCGAACTCGTTTGTACACACTCATGGCGTATGCCGCAGCCAATTATAATATAAGCTAGACTCAGAGTGATTTGAGCTTTCCTAGCACTGTCTTGCCACCGTTCTTGGCCTTTCCAACCTTGCTAACATCGCTTTTGAGAATGCTGGCTTTGGGGTTGTTGTTGATAAGAGTTGTCGTACCGATATTCTTTCGAATGCGATCTTCGATAACGCACAAGATGGTATAGAATTAGTAACCAAAAACTAAAAGGAACATGATGAAAGTACAAAACATTCTAGCTGCTTGTCTCTTGCTTGTAGGTTCTGCCCTGGGCAGCTTCATTCAAGAACCACCAAAGCTTATGAGCGCTACTGTTAAAAATCAGAAAACAATTGTGAAAGGGCAGATTGAAAACGCTCAAAAGAATACGGTTCTTATTGTGCAGATTTTTAATAATGAGCAAAATAGGTATCCAATTACTGAGGGGGCATACCTCTTAGGTCAGCTTACGGTTAAAGCCGATAGCAAAGGAAATGCTTCCGTAGGTGCTAGATTCCCTTGTACTGCTGTGGGCTCATTCGTGAGTGCTACGGCGACAAGCGAAGACCGGGGTACCTCTGAAATGAGTGCTTCGATAGTTGTAAGGTAGATAAGCATTCTGGTGGGAGAGAATTCTCTCCCATCCAACTCTTGCCAAGAGCATGAGATCTTAGGGTACTCATGATCTCTGTTGACTGATGAAAAATTAGGCAAAATACAACTCGCCAGTTCAAACAACTGATCCAAAAAAAATTAGATAGAATCAAGGTTTTTTTGATAGTTGACATCAATTGAGAAATTCGGCTGCAATGGAACTCTGATTTGACTCTCTAGAAGACCTAAGCACTCAATAAAAAATAGCAGGTAAAAAAGTCCCCTTAGCAGGTGGTATCGTCGCTTATCTTTCAAGAAAGTGTTCTTGATAGTCCTTCAGTGGTGCCTCAAACTTAGTATAATTTCTTTCTTCGATGCCATGGACCCCAATAGGAGGTGCAACAAAGAATCCTTTCAAAAACTCTTGCTTTCGCTTTGAAGAAACTTCTACACTCGATGGGAAACAAAAAAAGGCACAGCGGAACTGTGCTTACAATACTTTTTTTAGGAGGATGTATGAAACATACTTTTTTTACCAGTGGCTTGATGCGAAAGAGTTGCTTCTCGCTGATACTTATGGGCTCAGGATTGTCTTACGCGGGGGCCCCAGAGTCACCCATTGTAGAAGCCTCAAAGAAATTTCTTGAATATGCACGGTTGAGTGCTAATGAAATGATCGCAAAAAGCGATGAAATTTATGATTTCATGAAAGAGGTATATCAAGCATTAGGTAAGGAAGAATCGCATGTTTCCAGTGCAGAGTATGCTGCTGTTATGAAACATATTGATACCTATAGAAAAGCTGAAAAGCGTGCTATGGCAATCGCACAGTAACACCTAGACTCAAGCGCTAATAAAGGAGATACTTATGTTCCAAAAGATAATGAAATTGTCCCTCTTGCTCCTCCTCTCGGGTGTAGTATGGGCCTCAGACACAACACAAGGTGCTACATACCGTGTAGCAAAAACTACAACTATCAAACTTCCAGCTATCCATAGAGAGGTAAAGGCTGCATTAAAGCAGACCTGTCAGCCGTGTCCACCACCACCGCCTCTGATTCAACCTAATAGTTCGGTGCCGATTCCTAACCCCAATGCGTTGCCGGGAGCATTCTTCCCCTTGTATCAGCCAAATGGGCAGAAGACTGCTAATCTGTTACAAACACCTCCACAAACGTTAGGTCTGGTGTTTGAAGCTGGTTATCAAGGGGTAGATCCATCGTTTCTTGGTACACCACCTGATACCTTTGGTGTTATCGGAAAGGAACAATTTGTGGTTGGAGATAATCAAGGAATGGTTAGTTATAACAGGCAGGGCATCCGCGATGGTTTAGTCGATGCAGAGGGAGCAAGTCTTGTAAACTTAGATGGAGATTTTTCTCTTTTTATTAGTGGATATGATGCGCGCATACGGTATGATAAGTTGGCTGATCGCTTTATCTATATAGCATCAAACGGTGATATTTTCGCAATAGTAAACGGGTTTACTATTGCAGTCAGTGACAGTGGTGTGTTGAGTGATGAAACCGTCTGGACGGTATTCTCATTGTTTGATTCAGATGTAGCCCCAGACAAGAATAATTGTCCGAGTAATCAAGGATATTTTAATGATTACCCCTGTATGGGAATAGATCAAAATGCTATCTATGTATGTTTTAGCAATTTTTCTATAGACCTCGGTACATGGCTGAGTAATTCTTTGTATGTGATACAAAAAAAATCTTTGTATGAAGGGACTGGTCCTGTACTTATTACTGCGTTTCCAGATATTACGCGAGCAGCTGATGGTTCATTCGTGGGTAGTCAAGATGATTATCGTACGAACAGTACGGTATTTCCAGTGGATAATTATGATCCAGATCCTGACTACGGGTATGCGCTCTGCACTGATCCGGTCTATTTTGGAAGATTGCAATTGTTTCGCATTTTGGACGCAGAATGTCCCTCTCTCTCAAAGCCTGTTTCAATTAATGTTATGCAGACCTTTGCAAGTGAAATTGATCTCATTGCAAGGACGCCGTTTCCTCAGAATCTGTATGGCGACATAGGAACAATCGAAAATATAGATGATCGACTTGCTGATTCAACGATGATGCATAATAAGCAGATTTATTCGTGTCACAGTATCTTGGTTGATAATACGGGAGTAAGTAGCCCACAGGGCGATAGAAAAGGTGTCCGTTGGTATCAACTCGATGTGACGGGTGATAGTAAAGGTAAGGGCGCTTGCAAAGAAAAAGTGACCACTGTTCCAGCGCTTGTCCAAGGAGGAACTCTCTTTGATACGGCTGAGACTAATCCACTGTATTATATTTTCCCAGCAATCATGGCAAATCATCAAGGAGATATTTCGATAGCAGGCACCGTTGCAGGAAATAACCAAAATATCGCGGCTTTCTATGTTGGTCGACAAGCAAGTGACCCCTTAGGAACGCTGAGTATTGGTAATCTACCCCCAAGCACCTATTATACCGGGTCTGGCTATTATACACGAGCGCTTTCTCCCATTTTTGTTCCGGGAGGTGGACAGCGTTGGGGAGATATGTCGTTTAGCAGCCTCGATCTTGATAATAAAACAATCTGGACAATTCAAGAAGTTGCAGTAAATGGCTCATATCGACGGGTTGTAGCTCGCTTAGATGCTCCAGCAGAAAACAAACAGAAGTAAACTAACGAAAGGGAAATGAGAAATGAATATTCATATAACATTGATGAGACTGTTCTTATTCATCACGCTGAGCAGCTTATCAGCAATTGCCTCTCCGATGACTTTTAAGGTAACAAATTTGAATGCTTCGGGGCCCGGCAGCTTATCTGCTGCTATTAGTGCGAGCAATGGCAATGATCCCGGTTCAGGCCAGCATAATACGATTATATTTACGGTTGCAGGCACTATCTTTATTGCAGCACCAAACCCGAGTCTACCAACGATTAGTCAGCCAGTACTTATTGATGGTACTACAGCGCCCGGCTGGAGTGCAAATACTAACTTTGCACAACAAGGACCAAACACTGCAAAGTTAACCATTGAGCTTAAGGGTCCTGGTGCTTTTTATGATCCAACTAATACTCAGCCGCAATATGGCTTAAGGTTTGGTATGGGGTCAGATGGCTCAATTGTACGAGGACTTGTTCTCAATAATTGGGCAGTGGCTTTTGTTGATGAATTTGGAAACGTTTTAAGAGGAACAGCTATCGAAATAGATAGTTCTAATTGTACCGTAGAAGGCTGTTTTATAGGATCGGATCCGACGGGAGCGATATCGTTACCCAATATGCAGGCTATTGTTGTTATGGGCAGTGGTGTGCTGATTGGGGGCAGCGCTCCTGCGGCACGTAATTTGCTGTCTGGTCAATTCCTCGGTAGTGGTACAGTTGAAATCATTGGATCCAATGCAACGATTATTGGTAATACTCTGGGGCTTAATGCAGCAGGTGACGCTGCACTGATGGCTGAGGCACGCATTGGATTATACCTCTTTACTACTGGCGCGACCGTTGGTGGCTTGAATTTTAATGATGAGGGTATTAATCAAGATGGTAATGTTATTTCTGGCTTTAGTGGCGCAAACGTTCTGGTTCGCAGCACAGCTAACAGTCTTATCCAAGGAAATTATATAGGCACCAATGTGACCGGTAGTTCTGCCGTTGGTCCCAATGGTATGGGCTTCTGGGTTGGGCAGCCTTCTAGCATTGCTACGGCCAGTGGAATTTCAATAGATAGTAATGTCATTTCTGGGCACAACGGCTATGGCATTCAAATTGGTGAAAATAGCTTTAACTATTTACCTATGGTTGCTGTTCAAATTACAAACAACCTGATCGGTACGGATGCCACTGGCTCATTTGCAATTCCTAACGGTCTTGATGGTATTTGGCTCAAATTTGCACAAGCTACTTTGATTGGCGGAAATACGATTTCCGGTAACCTCAGACATGGCATCCGTTTAGCAAAAACTCAGCTTACCTTTGTAAAAAGTAACTGGATTGGAACTAACAGCAATGGTGATGTACTCGGTAACGGAGGAGATGGGATCCAAATCGGAGGTCAGGGAATAGGGGTGCAAGCATTTGGCGATTACATTGGCGGCGCTAAGAACTTCACCGTACCATTTCCATTAAGCGAAGGTAATATCATCGCCTTCAACGCTGGTAATGGTATCAAAACCGTATCTTTTGTTCAAGATGAGACGATTATTGGTAACACTATTGTTAGTAATGGGAAGAACGGTATCTTACTTGGCAAGAATGCCTCCCGTGTGTACATTGGCGGATTTAAGAATGCTGGCAGCTTGCGTATAGTAGGTGACCTTGCAAGTCAAGGAAATGCAGCTCTTGGACCATTAGGTACGAGTAACCTAGTTGCAGGGAATGGTGAAGATGGTATTAAGATTGTGGGTGCGGAGGATAGTGTCATCCAAGCTAATATTGTTGAACTCAATGCTGGCAATGGTATCTCTATAAGTACCTCAACTGGCACCTTGGTAGGTGCTCCAGAACAAGGGACAAGCACAGTCTTGCCACCGTTCTTGGATTTTCCTAACGTGTTTGCTAACGTTGTTACTGAGAATAATGGCTTTGGGGTTGTTGTTGATAAGAGTTGTCGTACCGATATTCTTTCGAATGCGATCTTCGATAACGCACAAGATGGTATAGAATTAGTAACCAAAAACTAAAAGGAACATGATGAAAGTACAAAACATTCTAGCTGCTTGTCTCTTGCTTGTAGGTTCTGCCCTGGGCAGCTCCATTCAAGAACCACCAAAGCTTACGAGTGCTACGGTTAAAAACCAGAAAACAGTTGTGAAAGGGCAAATTGAACATGCTCGGAAGAATACGACTCTTATTGTGCAGATTTTTAACAATGCGCAAAATAGAGCTCCAATTACCGAAGGGGCGTACCTCTTAGGCCAGCTCACGGTTAAAACGGATAGCAAAGGGAATGCTTCTTTTTGCGAGAAGTTCCCTTGTACCGCTGTTGGCTCATTTGTGAGTGCTACGGCGACAAGCGAAGACCGGGGTACCTCGGAGTTCAGTCCTTCGATACCGGTGCAGTAGACGTGAATCTTGGTGGGAGAGAAATCTCCCACCAGGTGTATTTGTATATCCTATCTGAGCGCTCGACTTAAGAGCGAGAGGATGAGGAGCGCGACAAAGATTAAGAAGAGGATTTTGGCGAAAAACGCCAAGTCGGCTGAAAGCCCAAAAAATCCTAAAGCTCCTGCGATTATCGCTAAAACGAATAAGACTACTACCCAATTAATTAACATGATGACCTCCTTGTAGGTTATAATTTGAGGATACCAAGAAGAGGGCATCAAAGTAAAGAATTTTGTTTCATATGCAATAAAAAATTCATAATTATTTTCAAAAAGAGCGAAGCAAGTGAAGGGTGTTTTTCCGTGGGCTTGCGCTTTGATCGTTCCATATGCGTTGCTCGGGTGTCATACATCAGCTTTCTGGTAAAAAGCTTGCCTTTGAATCTTTCAGTAGGGTACCCTGGTGTAGGTCCCCAACTCGGACACTGAAATATAACATCGATACGAAAGACAACCCCATGTTTAAGACTGATCGTAAACCTCAATTTCCCGTAGATCCTCTGATCTTGAATCGTTGGTCTTCGCGTGCTCTGTCTTCAGAGCCTTTGAGTCATGAAGAACTTATGAGTCTCTTTGAGGCCGCTCGGTGGGCAGAGAATTCTTTTAACAATCAGCCGTGGCGTTTTATCTATGCACGAAGAGATACTCCTGCCTGGCCAAAACTGCTGGGGCTACTTAACCCAGGTAATGCCCTCTGGGCTCAAAATGGTAGTGTTTTGATGGTAGTGATTTCAAAAAAGACCTTTGACTACGATGGCAGGCCAAGTATAACACATACATTTGATGCCGGGGCAGCAGCCCAGAATATGGCTTTGCAAGGTGCGAGTATGGACATTGTCGTACATGGCATGGAGGGATTCGATTATGAACGGGCTCGTACGGAGCTACACATTCCTGATGAATACAGAGTTGAAGCTATGTTTGCCGTAGGGAAGGTTGGTTCGAAGGAAGCCTTGCCAGAAAAGTATCGAGAACGGGAAGTTCCCTCAGGGCGTAAACCATTTTCAGAGTTCGTATTTGAAGGGAGCTTTCCCAAAGTTACGTCGTAAGGAGTGCAAGCCGCTTTGAGTGGGGTGCAATCTGCTGAACCAGTGTAATGGCGGAGACGAGTGCGCTCTCATGTGAATCGATTCCACCTGTATAAATTCCTGCAAGCCAGAGGTTGTGTATTCCTTGGAGCTTGCTAAGCGCTGATTGCGCTCTAAAATAACTGATAGTTGCCTTAGCATGCTGATAGTACCTGACAGCATAGGATGGTTCTGGAAGAGGATATCCTGGCTTAATCCAGCTACGAAAGAGGTGGGATTTCCAGGGTTTATAGACTGTCATGTACGAGTCATTCCCATCATAGCGTATATTGGCTATCGACCAGTCCCGTCTGTTAGGAGGCATAAAACTGATATCGTCGTGTATAGCTATTGTAGTGTCGATATATTCAATTTGTGAGAGATGCTCCTTCATCTCTGTAGGTAGTTCCTGAAGAAGCCGAAGAGCGCTGCATGCATTTGTAGCGATAATAAGCCCGTCGACTAATTCTGTGCCCGAACTATGGTGTATGTGGTAAGTAGAACCGTCTTTAGTTATCTTTTCAACAGGTGTGGCTTTATGAATAAGCGCTGTGCGTAATTCCTTTGCAAGGGCAGTTATATATGAAGACGTTCCTTGAGGTATGTCATACCAGTAACTCGCATTTATGCCTGAAGGAGTGTTCTCGATCGACCAGGTAAGAAGATCATAGGCTGCAAAGGCTCCTATATCAGAGATACTGAACCCCCAGCCTCCCGCGTAAAATGGATAGAGGAATTCTTCTTTAAAGAACCTCGTGACAAGGGTACTGTCAGCATATTCTTTCAACGTGCAGTCTCTTATTTCTTGAGAAACGATCGATTTCCCCTTTGCAAGTAGGTACCGAAATTGTGCTAATACCCAGAGAGCTGAGGGACCACAATCGTTCAATGAATGGGGCGGGAGTCTATAAAGACCGCCTGTTTTTGTGTTATGTAGGGTATAGGTAAGGGGGTAGGATTCTAAGGTGACGTTAAGAATCTTGAGCAATCGAAGAAAAAACGGAAATGAAGGTGCTGAAAAAAACTCGAACCCACACTCAATGGGACCATTTTTATGGTACAGCGTATCTACGTGGCCACCAAGCTGATCATGCCGCTCAAAGAGTACTATCTCATGATCCTGCTCAAGAAGCCAAGCTGCAGTAAGACCGGCAGTTCCCCCTCCAATAATTCCTATTTTCATACAGATCTCCTCTTTTTTAAAGTAGCAGAGGTCGCGTTCAGAAAGAAAGGGTTTGTAGGTCGAGCGAGGATGCAAGAGGAGGGACAAAAAAATACGGCCTCGATATTCATCGAGGCCGTTGTCAGTTACGTAAGTTCTTATGAAACTGGAGTTGTATGCTTAATAAAACCCGACTTGTTCCAGCCAAATCTGAAGACTTCTCCTGCAAGTGCTGTGCATAGTCCATACCAAAAGGCCCCTCCAGCCGTTTTGAGTTGTGATTTGAGCCACAGCTTATAACTCTTGGTATGTTTATTTGCCGGATCCTTCTCCCATTCCTTAAGTGTGATTGTACTACTTAAGTCGTGTTGATGTTGGCATTGCGAGTACAAATGCTGCTCGAGTGGGCTGTATTTATACACATCTAGTGCATGGAATACTGGTATAAAGGGGAGGGAAGCCGCATGCGCCAAATTGCTTGCAAGAGATCGATTGGTAAAATCGAACTGGTTTACTCTGAAAAGCAGTGAGACGTCTTTTTCGACAGGCAATCCACGTTTATAATAGGCTACTGCATTGTTAACAACCTTTTTGATTCTATCGCCACTAAATCCGTCGGTTGCTGTAAGAAGGAGCGTCAGAAACTCTGACGAGACACTACCTGGTGTTTCTGTATCTATTTCGATACCCCTTTGCTTAAAATAATAACGGAAAATTCGTTCCCGTGCACCATAATCTGGCAATGGCACCTCTATGCGCTCAAAACGTCGGAGAATTGCCGAATCCATATTCTCGGGATAATTAGTTGTGCACATAAAATATAATTTGTCATTATGTCTTTGTTGATCCAGATGACTAATCATAACTTTTATTGCACGATTATCTTCTTGTGTACTGTTATGTGGTTCAAGACGTGATGTTGTACCATCTACTTCATCAATGAGAACTACCACTCGTTTGCCGGTCGTTTTGATTAGTTCAAGTGCTGTGTTAATGAGCTCATCCATGAGCTTTTTAGCTGAACCTTGATAGGCTGTTCTAAAGGCACCGCCGCTAATATAGAGGATAAGGCATCCTGCTTCACGTGCAAGTAGTTGGCAGAGTTGCGTTTTTCCTGTTCCTGGAGGACCTTCAAACAAGAGGGCGTTTGAGAACTCGAGTTCTCGGTCGAGCTCTGTATCTTGAGATTTCAACTGCTCACGCACGAGGAGGATATGATTAGGAACTTTGCCCAAAAACATTTCGAGCGATGGGAACTCATCAAGAGGAATAGATGCATCAGGAGCCACATAATTTGGCTTTGCTGATTTCTCATCGGCATCACTCTTTTGGGGCCTTGAGATAGACTTTAAAGACTCAGGAGTAAGCTCTGGTTTTTTTACTTTTTGTGAGCGTGCTTGTGTCGTCAGCATGAGATATTCTTCACATATCTGGATGAGACTTTGAATTTCCGGTTCATCTCTTCTATCAATATTTTGAGGATCGAGAGCGACCAAGCGAATTGTACCATTAATTTTTTGAGCGATACAAGTCATCCAAGATCCAGCAAATGATATGAATAGAATTGGCTTGCGCAAGGACTTTTCAAGATCTTCAAGAAAGTGATAAATTTGCGTCGTATTAACTATGTCTAGATTGCTATCTGCTTCAGCAGGATATTCGAAGCATCGAAATGCTGCCAGAGAAAACGTTTTTTGTAACTCTGATTGACGATTAACAAGCTGGTACTCGATTACAGAAAAATCTTGTGGTGTAAGATGTTTTAGATCAAAGAGTTTCGGATTTTCGCTCGCTGAAAGGCTTATAGTTTTCAGTGTCGGAAATACGGTATCAAATGCGTCATCTATACCAGGTAGATTTAATCTTTTTGCTTGCTCGCTAAATACACGACGAAGTTCTTCACGATCAAATGTAAAGTCTTCGCCAGTATGATCAATAAGGTTTGCAACAACTGCTGGAATGACTGCCAGAAAATCGTCAGTTGATTTCCATTGATCATCAGGCAGAGTATCAAAAGAAATGCATGCATTATCTAGTGCCAAGCGACTAAATCGTTGGATTGAATTGTCGAGTTTATTAAGCGGTATGCGTTTGCCACCTGCGAGTTCGCAGAGCAATACATCAATGAAATATGTTTGTATGCGAAATTTGAGAATCGAGGAAGGCCAGAGGGCTCCCTCATGATCAAAGTAGTTTGTGTGAGAAGATTGAAACGGTGGTGGTGTTCCAGAAGGATTCGCTTTGACATGCTCGAGAAGATTTGCAGCCTGGGCTATGGCGTAGTAGCCGGAATTGGATTTGCCCGAAATTGGTTGTTGTACTTGATATTGTACAAACTCGACCCGTGGAGCAGGTTTTATATATTCTTGATCCAGATCTGAATCTATCCACCCGAGCTCTTGCTCAGGGTTGACTTGTTTGGGATCCTTGGCCCAAGCAGCTGGGCAACTGGCCAGTGCAATGAGCAGAAAATAAGTGTATTTCATAGCGAAGTCCTCTTTTATGTTTGAGTGAAACTTTCTTTCTCTAGCTTACTAGTGACTCCCTTTTACCAATCTATTTTAGCACAGTTGAATATTTTGAAAAGCGCTTCATTACAAGGGATGTTTTGAAAGAAGTTGCATGCTTTATCAGGCGAGAAACAGTGAGCGGTAGGGCCTTCATTGGTAAGCGATTTTTTGGAGCGCAGAAGATTTTTGATAATCCATTGACTTTGAATAAACCGGGATGGTATAAAACAAGTAAAATTCGTATGCTTTACCAAAAAAGGAGTATCTATGTTTAAGCGTTGTTTGTTAGTATCGTTAACTGCGTTAAGCGCTCAGCAGCTTGCCGCATATTCTGTGCAAGATCGTATTATGGGGGCATTATTGGGATCGATTGTGGGTGATGCCTTAGCTCGCCCAACCGACTTAGATACCACCTATGAAATCCAAGCGATTTACCCTGGAGGGTTAACTACTTTTAAAAATTTTACCCCTATTGATTGGGTAACCGGCTCCTCTGGCACCAGGCTAGCGGCGTCTACTTCAAATACTGTTCTGGCATCTCTTGTGATGGATGCATGCGCTGAAGGAAGGCGATTAAATAAATCTAAAGAAGCAATTGCCGATACGATTGCACGCCAACTAGTAGATATGTTTGGTCCACATGCTAAAAAACTTGATCCTCTTTTTGATGCTCGGGGATATACTACCCGGCAGATTGAAACTTGTCAGCTTCTGTCAACGCTTCTTGGGCATAGCTCTGATGAGCTCTGGTGGAACCATCAGCCGCTCGACGCTGACAGTAAGTTCTATCAGGATATCGCTGGGGAAAGTGATTCCGGGGCTTTAATGAGAGCATGGCCTTTTGGTGTTGTGTTTTCAGATAATCTCAAGATGGCTAAGGAAGGTGCGGACTTGGTGACAATGATTACCCACCGACATCCAGCAGCTCGAGCAGCAGCGGCTGCTATGGCTACAGGTGTTGCGTATGCTCTTCAAAACTCGCCGGTGGAAGATATTCTTAATAACATGATACGAGCAGCGGAAAGCTATGAGTCGAAAGAACGGCTGTACAAACCTGGTGTAAAAAAGATCCGCACGCGTAAAGGGTATACATCAGAAGCTATCAGTGCCGGACGAATGTTTACGAGTGACATAATTCGCTATGCTGCGATGAAAGCAAAAGAGGGTCTCACTCCTCTTGAAATTCTTGGAGACACCAATAAGCGACAAGATAATCATCGTTCATATCGAGGATATTTACTTGCATCAGAAGCTGATGAAGCGGTAGCTGCTGCAGTATATATATTTGTGCGCCATCCTAATGATCTGAAAGCTGCACTTTCCGAAGCAGTTAATATGCCTGGAAGAAGTGCAATTGTAGCATCTTTAGTAGGAGCCTTGGTGGGAGCTCGAACAGGTATGAGCCAAGTTGCAACCGACTATGCTTATGAATTAACTGTTTTAGAAAAGGGACTTATTCCTGATTCAAGCGAACTTGCGCAGATTATTCATAATACTCCGGTATCAGAGCTCGCTACACCTTCTACAGAAGTTATCATGCCAAGGACTTCGTATGCTAAGTGGATACTGGCTGCTGGTATTGTCGCAGTCGCAGGATGGTATCTCTATAAAAAGTTCTTTACTACTCAGAAAACGGTATAAAACAGATGAGCCCGGGTAAACTCCCGGGCTCATTTCATATTTTTCGGTAACTAGTGCTCTGCATGTATGATCTTCGCTAGACTGAGATTAAAAGGAGTCGCGAATGAACTATACCCTTGCTTTGTTTCTCATTAGTTTGCAATCATTGATCGCTGCGCCCGGATGCATGGATAATAGTTACCATGTCGACCGCTGTGCCGGATATGATTACAAGAATTATCACCAAGTGACCTGCCTCTGTCCCTGCGAACGGTATCCTCACCTGTTTGAGCGTGGTACTTGCAGAAAATGTTGGCATTATCGAGTACCTTCTCCACTTGTTTCAGGGAAACCACGTAAGAAGTGACTGTTCACTTACTGACAACCTCTTTAATATCACCTGCTTCAATATTTCTTCTTAAGTCGACACCACTTTCTCCAAGTTTGAATATTCCTTTAAGAATACCCGTTTGTTTATAAAGTTTCTTTCCGTCCCAGGTCAGGTACATTGTTTGGTAGAGGCCGCCTTCATTGAGGGTATACTGCTTGAAGGGGACCGGTGCCTTGCGAGGACTCGATGGTTTTCCAACGTCGGTGGTGTAAATGGCGATAAATCTTTTTACGTGGAGAGGAAGCTCTCTCTGTACAAACTTTGATTTGGCAACAGGAAAATAATCCATCTCTTGTCCGCTGGTTATGAGGACATAAACGGTATTATTGCTCTTATTATAGAGCTCGAAGTTTTTATGCTTCGCTGCTTGTGCATTGAACAGACCAAGCGTAAGGGCAGTTGCTAAAAGTATAGTGAGTTTTTTCATCGTATCTCCTAAGTTATGACTCTCTAGTAGTATAGTAGCAACTTGCGATTCAATTTGTCAACGGTGCGAATAAATAAATTTCTTTATTATTCTGCGCGAGTTGGACGAGCCTCATTCAAGAAGTCTGTAGGATCTATTGATGCGTCCAGGCAAGATATAAGAGGATGAAATTTATGACATATAATGAGGTGCATACGAGGCATACTGTCTTGATCTTACCGTACAGGACATATGCCAAGGCGATCGATCCTAGAGCACCGGCTACTGTGGCTATGAGAAGTGGTTGAGGTAGCCCTAACCATGCCAAGAGAGCAACAAGTGTATAATAGGCCATGCCTATACCTGCATTAGAGAAATAAAAGATGCGTGCGTAGGGACTTTTGATGGGCGCTGTACATGACATGCGGCTGGAGATGTCACAGGCAGCTTTGTAATCAGGCTCTCGTTTCACTTTTTGTTCAAGCCAAAAAGCATACGCCGAAATAACGAATCCAAGTGCAGCAATGCATATGATAGAAACGATCATTAGATCTCCTTTTTATCGTGCTGCCGAGCGAACGCCGCTCGGCTAGAATTTGTTTTTCCCTTACAGTGCGCCGCTGCTGACGCAGCAGAGGTGCTTGGGTGCAGAGCTCAATTTAATTCTATCAGAAATTATTGCAAAACTGCAAGAGTATCATTCTTACATGAGGATACAAGGTGCTGCTTCCAGCTCTTGCAGAGGGGTGAGAAGGTGCACTATCTTTTGGGATAACGAGCTACCTCAGGATAATTCCCCAGAGGTCATTCTCTCTTTCTCTTTTATGAGAAAGGGTATTACTGAGTCTGGATTAAGCGAAATGGCATCTATGCCATGGTTAATGAGAAAGTCTGCAATTTCGGGATAATCTGAGGGTGCTTGGCCGCAAATACTCATATACGAGTTACTTTTTTGTGCTTTTTCAAGGGCAAGCTTGAATAGCGCCTTTACTGCCTGATCTCGTTCGTTAAACAGAGGACTCAAGATTTCTGAATCTCGATCAACGGCAAGCGTAAACTGTGTAAGGTCATTTGATCCTATTGAGAATCCATCGAAGTAATGTACAAAGTCTTCGAGCAAAATAACATTGGAAGGAATTTCGCACATCATCAGAATCTCGAGATTGTCTTGTCCCCGTTTGAGGCCATGTTGTTCAAGGCTTGCCAGGGTACAACTTGCTTCTGGGATGGTACGGACAAAAGGAACCAAGAGCTTAATATTAGTCATGCCCATTTCAGAGCGAGCTTTTTTGAAAGCTGCACATTCAAGTTCAAAAGCTGCTGCATAGGCCGGATCGCAATAGCGAACTGCACCTCGAAACCCGAGCATCGGATTTTGTTCGACCGGCTCAAACTGTTCTCCACCAAGGAGATTTCGATATTCATTCGTCTTAAAATCTGAAAGCCTGACGATTACTTCTCGAGGATAAAAAGCTGCTGCTATACGGGCAATACCTTGAGCAAGGACGTCAATAAAGAACGTCTTTGGATCCTTGTAAGGTAAGGCTAAAGTCTCTATTGTTCTTCTTACCTGTTCATCGGCCACCGCCTTTACTGCGGCCATGGGATGTACTTTAATACTGGTGATAATAAACTCAATTCGTGCTAATCCTACTCCCGAAACGGGCAGGAAAGAAAGTTTATATGCTCTCTCAGGATCAGCAATATTGAGAAGGACAGGAACTCGAGGCTTTGGAAGATCAGAGAGGACCGTTTTGATTACTTCAAACGGAAGTGCTCCCTCATAGACTGAGCCAGTTGAGCCTGAACTACAATCTACCGTTATCTCTTCGCCATCAGGTATAACTTGCGTTGCATTTATAGTCCCTATAAGGGCGGGGATACCTAATTCTCTACTAACGATAGCAGCATGACAGGTTCTTCCTCCTTTATCGGTAACGATAGCCGAAGCTTTCTTCATCAAAGGAACCCAATCGGGATCGGTCATGGAGGTGACAAGAACATCTCCTTTTTGAAAGTCTGCATGATCACTGATACTTTTAAGGACACGTGCTGGTCCTTGAGCAATCTTTTCACCAATGCTGAGCCCTTGGGTGATAAGCCGTGCGTTGCGATTTTTAAGCTTATAGGTTATAAGAAGATCTTGCCAAACGTGTTGTGAATAAACTGTTTCCGGGCGCGCTTGTACAATGTAGAGTTGATTATCGATACCATCTTTTGCCCATTCGATATCCATCGGGGACCAGGCTTTACGGAGCTTAGTATAGTGGTTTTCGATGATAATCGTTTGCTGTGCCAGTTCTAATATTTCTGGCTCAGTCAACGAAAATTGATGCTGATCATGAAAAGAGACTGGTAGATTCTCGAGTGGCTCATCTTTGTTATCCGTATAGACAAGTTTCAGTTCTTTGCTCCCAAGGTATTTTTTGATAATCGGCTTGAATCCGAGAAGGAGCGTAGGTTTGTGCACATGAAACTCATCAGGATTAACGGTTCCTTTAACGATATTCTCCCCAAGCCCATAGGAGGAAGTAATCACAACGACCTCTTTAAACCCCGTATCGGTATCAAGTGAAAATATCACTCCCGACGATGCCTTATCTGATCGAACCATTTTTTGTACACCGACTGATATTCCTACCTGAAAGTGATCAAATCCTTGCTCATGCCGGTAAATAATTGCCCGGTCAGTAAAAAGTGAAGCCATACATTGCTTCGTCTTAGCAAGGACCTCTTCAATTCCCCGCACATTTAAAAAGGTATCTTGTTGCCCTGCAAATGATGCTTGCGGTAGATCCTCGGCGCTTGCTGAAGAACGAAGAGCTACATCGAGCTGGGATACCTTATAGAGCTTGCACAATTGCTCGTAGGCCGTAGTAATCTCCGCACTGAGATCTTGGGGAAGCGGAGCTTTGGAAATAAGTGTTCTTAGTTCGAGACCTACCTCTTGCAAGGTATTGACCGTACTATCCGCTTCGAGCCGTTTCATGACCTGTTTCATCTTCGGTACCAGGTCATTGGACGCAAGATGCTCCCAGTATCCTTTGGTCGTTATCGCAAACCCGAGAGGAACTTTAATTCCTGCGGACGTTAACTCGCGAATCATTTCACCAAGAGAAGCATTTTTGCCTCCGACGAGGGCTACATCGTGAAGAGAAACATCGGTGAGGAATTTTATGTAGTTCATGGAGCTCTAAATATTATGTTCTATGATTTTTGCGGGATTATATAAAAATGACTCAGTTGAATCGAGATCTGAGAGGAATTTCCGTACTGCCGGGCCACATTCAGGGTCTTGCAATGCAGATCCTATGACCGCTTTTATATAGCCAATTACCGTACCCGTATCATACCGGGCTGTCGACTGTACCTTATAGGCAAGTACTCGTTCTCCCTGCTGAATCATATGAGAAATCGCATCTGTTAACTGTAGTTCTGTTTGCTCATAGGCTGCCATCTCGTCAAGTGATTGAAAGATTTTCGATGATAAAACATATCGTCCAACAACCGCTAATGAGGATGGTGCATCTTTCGGTTGTGGTTTTTCAACGACATGGGAGAGCTGAAATAAATTAGGAGTGATAGTTTTTTTAATGCCGACAATACCGTACATCGAAAGACATTCAGTTGGAACTTCTTGAACAGCTATGACGCTCGCTTTTTCTTGTCGTGCAACTCGTATGAGTTGGCCCAGTGCTGGCTGTTTCGCTACGATAATATCGTCAGGTAATGCCACTCCAAAAAACTCTTTATTAATACAGTTGCGAGCTAACCAAACAGCATGGCCGAGGCCTAACGGCTCTGGTTGACGGATGTAGGTAAACTGTGCGGTGCGCAAGAGCTTTTCTAAGGGGTTCAGGAGTCCCTGTTTATCTAATTCTCTGCTGTTTGGAGTAAGAATTGAACTGTCGAAGTAATCTGCTATACATTCTTTTCCGCGAGCAGTAATAATTATCATCTTATCTAGCTCAGACTGAACTGCTTCTTCAGCAATGAGCTGCATTGCGGGCTTATTTAATACAGGTAACATCTCCCGCGGCATTATCATGCTGTACGGGAAAAACCTTGCTGAAGTTCCAGCAACAGGTATCACAACTTTTGTTATCTCCATTAAAACTCCTCTTTTAAAATTGCTCTAAAAATTCGAGCTTATTACTATGCAATAGTCGTATATCAGGTATGCCATATTTCAGCATAACCAGTCGTGTTAATCCAAGGCCAAATGCAAAACCACTATATTCATTTGGATCTAAGTTACAGGCTTTTAGTACCTGAGGATGGGTTAACCCAGCCCCTCCCATTTCAATTTTCGTTGTTCGCTTGCAGACGGAGCATCCATCAGCGCAGAAAGGACATGTCATAATGATGTCAATTCCTGGCTCGACAAACGGATAGTAACTTGGTTTGAATTCTACCTCAATATCCGTTTTTTCAAATAAGGCCTGCAGGAAAGACTTCATCGTCGCAATGAGATTTGCGAGTGACACGTTCTTGTCGACAAACAATCCTTCGAGCTGCATAAACATAAATTCATGCGAAGCATCAGTTGCCTCATTTCTGTAGGCACGTCCGGGGACGATGATAGCAATGGGCGGTTTCTGCTTGAGCATGGTATGAATTGCCACAGAAGAGGTATGAGTTCTCATAAGAAACTCAGGCAAAGTAAGCCAGAAGGTATCTTGCATATCCCGGGCAGGGTGGTCTTTTGGGATATTGAGGGCTTCAAAGTTATAGAAATCGGTTTCGATTTCAGGACCGTCGACTGTTTGGAACCCCATACTCATAAAGATAGATTCAACTTGCTCTATTACATGGGTATACGGGTGCAAGCTTCCTTTAAAAGGTAAAGGTTTATATGCTGTTACATCAAAATGAGCCGTGCGATGCTCTTGTTCAGCTACGAGTTCAGACTTGAATTTAGATTCGTATTCATTAAAAGCTTCAAGAGCGCGCTCTTTTAAACTGTTGTAGAGAGGCCCATAGAGTTTTTTTGCTTCGAGGGGGAGTTCTTTCAGTCCTTGCATAAGAGTGCTCAAAGCGCCATGCCGACTTAAGTGTTTTATTCGAAAGAGTTCTAGCTCGGTGAGGTTTGTAACGTGTGAAAGTTCTTGTAAAAACAGTGTTTCATAAGTTTCTATCTGTTTGATAGTATCTGCCATACTTGCATGCTCGTTAAGGTTCGACGCTTTTGTTTCATCTAAGGGTACCAGAGCTTGAGATAGTTGGCAATGTTTAAGTGAAAAGGCGGGTGACTCAATTTTGAAAGCCGCAGTGAACGATGCTTTTGTCGTTCTGGTTTGTATTTGTCCCATTAATAAGGAGTAGAGGAGGAGCTTGACAAAAAAAGGCAGGCAGGTAACCTAGGTATATACTTTTGCCGAGGTAGCTCAGTGGTAGAGCAGAAGCCTGAAGAGCTTCGTGTCGATGGTTCGATTCCGTCTCTCGGCACCAAAATTTAAAAACATTCTCCTGAGTTTCAGGAGAATGTTGTCTTTTAATTAATAGGAGACTTCAGCTTCGGTAACCTCGTGTTCCTCGCCGCCTAGCTCGTCCTGATCAGCGCCGTTGAATTCAGGCTGTGTATCGAGAGGTCTTACTGGTTGAAGAGTTCCCAAACGTTCAACATTCTCTCGTTTGATGTCTCGCTGTGCATTTGACAGGGCGTTAACGATTGTCGTACCTAAACTCAGCAGAGCAACTGCAAATAGTATCTTTTTCATGATTTCTCCCTTTTGCACTAGTGCCTACAATTACATTTTGGGCTAGTGATCTGCCCCTCTATCTTGTTTAACTCATCGATGGGTAATAAGTTCTTCGGGCTGCGCTAAAGAATATTCTCCTGGTGCCAGGAGAACGTTGTGTTTCTTAGTAGCCGTTTTCTTCTGCTTCAGTAACTTCTTGTTCTTCGCCAGTTACTTCGTCTTCATCAGCCCCGGTCATATCGCCTGTCGTAGCTGCAGGTTGGGTTGTGGGCATTTGTGTGTTGTACAGTCTTCTCTTTCTCGCCATCGAGCTTCCTTCAGGAACCATTGCGTTGACAAGTGACGTGCCTGCGGTCAATAGAGGAATTACAAATAATACTTTTTTCATGATTTCTCCTAAAGCTTAGTAGTTTGTAGATAGTTGTGCCAGCGCTCTTTTACGAGCGTTCAAAGCTCTTTCAACCGGAGTCTCGGGTGCTTTTGCTGGCTGAGGAGATGCTAGACCAGCTCGTTTGGCGGAAATTCCCGCTTCGCGAAGGTCTTGTCGCAGTTTTTCCATCAAGGCTTTCGTTTTGGCTGGATTACTTTCTTGTTCATTCATTGCGTTGACTAATGTCGTGCTGAAGCTCAATAGAGCGACTGCGAGCAGTATGTTTTTCATGGTTTTCCTTTTTGAGAAACGTGTGTTTAAAATTGATGAGGAGGACGCGCTTTTTTATGCTACTTACGTGAGCCTTCTCTAAACTTGATCGGAAGTGAGAACTTCAGTTGAGCGAATCCTCTTCTGACGTACAGGAACATTCTCCTGGTGCCAGGAGAACGTTATGTTTCTTAGTAGCCGTTTTCTTCAGCTGATTTAGTACCTTCGTGTTCTTCGCAACCACTTATTTCATCTTCATCAGCACCGGTCACAGCGGCAGAGCCAGCGTATCTGTCATATTGTGCGCGACGTTGTTCGCGCCTTTCTTGACGCATCCCGCTGCGCGGTGTCATTGCGTTGACGAGTGTTGTTCCTACGCTCAAAAGAGCTAGTGCAAATAATACTTTTTTCATGATTTCTCCTTTTAGAAAATGAAGCCTACAAAAAGTAGACTTCTTCTTTATGTAAAGTAATTAGCAGTTAGAGCAGGTGTCGCAACTTGGGCACATTTCCCAGCTACTACAGGTCTCGCAGGTGTTGCAGGTATCGCAGCTGCGTTCGACTCTAGTTTCGCAGTCATTACAACCAAACCAACCAGCAAATGCTGTTGAACCTACTGATGCCGTACCTAATAAGATAATAGCCATAAGCTTTTTCATGGTATTTCCTTTCTTTAAGAATTATACAGTTATTACTACTATAATTAATCTTAATGAAAATCATTTCCATTTGTCAAGATTTGCGTGAAAAACTTTCCGCTCCGTTGTGCTTCCTATTATAGAGAACGAGGCTCTGTTCGAAAGGATTCATTAAACCGTCTGATTTTTACTAGAGAGTTAACCATTATTTTCAACAAGCTCGTCGAGGCTTTGGTCTTCATCAACTTCCTGTTCTTCACCAGAAAGAGCATCATCTGTGCCCTGTGCGTCATTGAGATCGCGCGATTGGCTCGCAGTGGTTTCCCTTCTTTCATATATTTGACGTAATTTACCTAAGACGATAAGACGATTCTGTTCCGTCTGTTCCGGGGTCATTGCATCGACGAGTGTTGTTCCCACACTCAATAGAGCAACTATGGATAGTATTTTCTTCATGAATTCTCCTATAAAAAGCCTATCTTAATAGTGCAGATTGGGCGTGTCCGCCCACTGCAAAGATATAAGCTCTCTCTTTTAAAATTATACAGGTATTACTCTATTTAATCTTACCGAGAATCATTTCCATTTGTCAAGGTTGAAAGAAAAAACTATACGGACATCGGCGTCCGTATAGCTCGTTTCTCAATTGATGTATTGCACTGGATTAGCCGTTTTCTTCAACAAGCCCATCCAGGCTTTGGTCCTCAGCTTCACTTTCCCCTTCAACACCTACAGCCGCTGGAATTGTCCCATTAGAAGGAGTCATTTCTTCATCAGAGATCATTTGCACGGTGGTACCTTCTCTTGGGGTTATTTGCTCAGGTGCTATCTTGATACATGGACGACCATCACATACCGGCCTTACTGGACAGCAGGTTGGACGCGGTCGGCAGCAGCGCATACGTGGGCAGCAGACTCTCTTTGGCCTGCAGATGCGTGCGCGTCTGCAGCGAGCTCTTCGTGGACGTGGAGTGCAGCATCTCATATTGCGGCGCTCGGCGCAGCAGGTGTACGGGACTGGTGCTGGACAGCAGGTAGATGAGCCGCCATTTGCATACTCAACTGCAGCTACCACGGTGCTTTCAGCCATGAGCGCAATGAGCGCTAATGCTAGTAGTTTTTTATTCATAGAATTCCTTCTTAGAGTTAGGGAAACACTTTTTCTGTGTACTAGTACTTCACCTATAAGCTTACAAAATTTGATAATAATAAAGCAATATTTTTACAAATAAATAATAAACTCGAAGGCCCATAGCACAACTATGGGAAGTATGAATTGGTTTTGTGTGCTGACTTGCCATCTTATTGCAATGATTCATTTGCTTACATTCACCAAATGGGAGCTGTTCGGAGCAGACGGGGTTATGTCCATTTCGAGCCATCTGGAGAAATAACGTCTTATCTGAAGGGTTCGATAATTGAGAAGAAAGGTCGAAAACATCTGAGTCAATAACGCCTGAAAGATGATCTACAAATGCTTCGTATGGTTGCAAACATAAACTTGTTTTGTAATCATATTGAACGCAGGGAGCTGTGGTTGCAGTTTTTTCATTTTTTTTTGAACTTTCGTCTTTTTCGTGATAGCCTATCAGCGTTTATTTAGAAATTATTCAATATAATCGAGGAGTATGTCATGCAAAACGATAATTTACTCAACGCTGTTATAAAAAATTATGCTGGTGTGCGTGAGTTTGAAGAACTATTTCAATTGATCCAGGCAATTGACGAAACAGATAGAATTGAAGCAAAGGTAGCAACTCATGCTCTTGGAAACTCCTTCCTCGAAGTCGTAAGCGCATTTAGTAATGAGCCGGATTTAGGGGGTGGTTATATTATATTGGGCCTCGAAAGAAATGAGTTTGGAGTTGATCCAAGATATAGAGTTAGCGGGGTGGCTGATCCCGACGATTTGCAACGACAGATCTCCTCTGCCTGTTGCCAAGCTTTTAATATAATTATCAGACCATCTATCAAAGTTCTGATGCACTCGCAGGAAACAATTATACTCGTTTCTATCGAGGAAGCAAAACCTCATCAAAAACCTGTTTTCATAAAAAAACTGGGAAGAGAAGATGGTGCGTTCAGGCGCATAGGGTCATCGAATCAGGTTTGTACAAGCGATGATCTGAATTTGTTGTATCAGCTTAGATCCGAACCAAAACACGATCATATGTGCATAGAAGACGCTTCTTGGGAAGATTTTGATTCAGCTGCGATTGATTTTTATAGAACTGAGAGAAAGCATATCAAGAAAGATGCGCATGAATTGCAATACAACAATCAAGACTTGCTGAAGGCCTTGCAGGCGGTGAAGACGGAGCATGGTGGGACATTTCCGACTGTTGCCGGAATTTTGTTGTTTGGAACCACCATTGCCCTGCGCCGACTATTTCCTTTTGCCTCTCGTATTGAATATCTCTTAGTTGAGGGAAGGGAGTGGATGTCGGATCCGGATCGACGGTATGTTGCAGTTGATCTGCAAGAATCATTGATTACCGCGCTGCCGCGGATTTTGAATCAAATCATGACCGATATACGGCAGGTGTTTGCTTTGGAGGAAGATCAGCTACACAGGAAGGACAATCCGATAATTCCGCGAAAGGTAATTCGCGAAGCGGTCGTTAACTCTTTAATGCATCGGGATTATCGTATCGCCAGTGCTATTCAAATCATAAAGTACGCAAATCGCATTGAGTTTCGAAATCCTGGTTATTCTCTTAAGCCTGATGTACGCATAGGCTTTCCAGGGTCGATAATCCGCAATGAGATTATATCGCGGGTCTTTCAGGACATTAACTTTTCCGAATCGAAGGGGACTGGTATGGGATCGATGCGTGAAGAGATGAAAAGGGCTAATCTTACAGTGCCATTGATCGAGTCTCAGAGATCTCGAAATCTCTTTGTTCTTACCCTCATCCCTCATCAACTCTTTGACGACAATGATAGGATCTGGTTGGGCAATTTCGAGGAGCTCAATCTGAGTGACGAAGAATCTCGTGCGTTAATAGTGCTACGTGAGATGGGAGCTATTACGAACGAAGACTATAGAACGATAAATGCCGTTGATTCTTTCTCAGCGAGTTATCATTTAAGGCGCTTGGTAGATTTTGAACTTATAGAGAGTAAAGGGCGAGGACCTGCCACGTATTATGTGCCGGCAAGAAAATTGCTAGAACCTTATTCTTATTTCCATGCTCAGCGATCTGGAGAAATAAACTACTTATCCGGTAAGCTTCCTGGTAAGCTCCCCGGTAAGCTATCTATAAACGGTCAATTATCTTTAACGGTGATGGTCAATTATCTTTAGCGCTTTTAAATTAAAAAGTATGATGGCATGAGCAAGCCAACGAAGTTTGTAACTCAACTACAAAATCCAAGGGAAACTCATGCCAGGAAAAAGAATAACTGACAAACAGGTAAATGACTATATGGAAAATATTGAAAACGGTATGCCTAAAAGAATGGCAGCACTGAAAGCTGGGATCGCGGAAAGCAGTGGTCGTAATATTGCACATGCAAGGAGAAACAAAAAGAGAAAGCAACGTGAAGGAAAGCCGACGCGAGAAGATAGATTTGAAACGGTTATGCAATCTTTTGTGATACCTCTTCTTGAAAGAGGAATCACCATAGCCTCACATATTTTTGAGATGCTGCAGGAGGAATATCCGGGCGAATTTAATGAGGTACAGATGCGTACATTCCGGCGAAGGATTGCAAAGTACAAACTACTCGAAGGAAAAGGCAAAGAGATAATGTTTCCTCAAACCAAACCTCAGCCAGGCAAATCTGGAATATCTGATTTCACCTTGATTAAGTTTAAAGATCGAAAAATGAAAGTGACTATAGCTGGTGAACCTTTTGAACATAAGATCTTTCATTATAGATTGCAGTTTTCTGGGTATCGCTTTGTAGATGTTTCTAGGGGTACAGGAGAACGGTTTGTGGTTATGTCTAAAGGGCTTCAGGATGCCTGGCATGATCTTGGGGGAGTTCCGGAAGAGCATAGGACTGACAATCTTTCATTGGTGTTTAAAAATCGGGTGGATGGTGCACAAGAGGATCTTACACTAAGAATGAATGCACTTTATGCCCATTATAGCGTAAGGCCAACACGTAATAATGTAGGAAAAGGTCATGAAAATGGAGCTATTGAGTCATCTCATAGACACTTTAAAGACCGGTTAAAGAGTGAGCTCATAAAAAGAGATAGTATTAACTTTGATTCATATGAGCAGTACCGGGCATTTGTTAAAGGTGTGGCAGCAAAGCTCAATCTTAAGAATGCAAGCAAAATTGCTATTGAACGAGCTCATTTGAGACCTTTGCCTGAAGGTCGAGCAATTGAGTATGATGATGTCACTGCGGTAGTAGCATCGTCAAGTGTGATTGTTGTTAGGAGAGTGATTTATTCTGTTCCTAACAAGCTGATTGGTAAGGTGCTCCATATCAAGCTGTATGATGATAAGCTTGAATGCTACCTTGGCGCTACACATGTTATTACTCTGACGCGTATGCCTATTCCTCAAAAAGGGAAGCGGGCTCACAATATAGATTATAGACATGTTATTGAGTGGCTAGCAAAAAAACCAGGAGCATTCCCTGGATACGCATATCGCGACTATCTTTTGCCTACAGAGAGCTATAAGAAGATTTGGGAGCATATTAAAAGTACGATGAATCTGCGAGAAGCTGCGCGATTCATCGTTGGGATACTGCATCTAGCCTATATTCAAAATTGCCAAGAGGAGCTTTCGATTGAGATTCTTGATCGCATAAAACATGGGACAGAACTTAAACTGAGCAGCCTGCAAAGCATGTTCAAATCTCAAGCAACAAAAGTACCTGATATCGTTATTCCTGAAATTCACATTAATCGATTCAATGAGCTAATTCCTGGCTTTAAAGGACAAGAATGATTACCAAAGAAACTGTTCCACTATTACTAAAAAAACTGCGCTTAAACACTATGAACTCCTGTTGGCAAGATGTCTCAAAACAAGCTGTGAAAGAACGTTGGGGTTACCCTCAATACTTAGGCACGCTCTGCGACATGGAGCTCGCAACACGAGATTCAAAGCGAATAGAAAGACATCTAGTCGAGGCGAAGATGCCACTAAACAAGACTCTTGATACCTTCAGCTTTGCAAATCTTACCTCAATAACTGGCGCTCAGATAAGCTCTTTTGCAGAAGACACTCAATGGGTTACCCAAGCTCGCAATCTCATGCTCTTTGGACCAAGCGGAACTGGCAAGACTCATCTAGCAGCAGCAATTGGCAGAAGGCTTATTGAGCTTGGCAAACGTGTCTTCTTTATTCGAACTACAGCTCTTGTTCAAAAGCTGCAATTGGCGTACCTTGAAAACAAGCTCTCGGACGCTTTAGAAAAGCTAGAAAAGTTTGATCTGATCATTCTTGATGACTTTGGCTATGTGAAGAAAAATGAAGCAGAAACAAGTGTCTTGTTTGAACTAATTGGAGATCGATATGAGTCGAAGAGCATTCTCATAACATCGAACCAAGCCTTTGGAACTTGGGATACGATCTTTCCCGACAGTACAATGGCAGTTGCTGCTATAGACAGACTTGTACATCATGCATCAATTATAAATATAAATGAACCGAGCTTCAGAAGCGCAGCAAAGATAAGTAAGGTGAAGCCATAAGCTACGCTGATTAAGGCTAAAAGAAAAAGACTTAGTGAAATTAATAGTATTATGACTGAAAACATATTAAAATAACCAGGAGCAATTGATGAACTCTGATTCTTCATAAAAGCGCTAAACTTAATTGACCGCGACCGTTAAAGTTAATTGACCACCTATAGCTATCGGAGGAATTAATTGAAGAACTCAAAAAGATAGATAAGGATCATTCTTTTGACCTTACTTGCGGAGTAATAAAAGAATTATGCTCTTATCGTCCACTTAAGGCCCGAGAGATAGCTCATTTACTCAAAAAAAATTTGAGTCATGTGAAAGAGTATTATTTGACTCCGCTATTAGAATTGCGTGACTTGGAATTGCTGTATCCAGATAATCCAACGCATCCCAATCAAGCGTATAAAACAAAACAGAAGCTGGTGGTGGAAAAGGCCAACGAGTAATTCTGAATCCTACGAGCTGACAGGCTTTGGCTGATCTGACTCAAAGCGGCTCAATTTTTCCATCGGCCAAAAAGAAAGTTGCAGCTAAGGACCCGTTTTACAATGGTCATAATCGCTTTGAATAAGGGTTCATCCTTTAGTTGCATATGAGCATATTGGGTACAAGAAAGCTGATAACGGCAAAAGCCATGGGGGCCGAGTAGCGGTCTTACGCAGGTAATAAGTCCATTCAGAATGAGTTTAATCATGCGCTGCTCTTTCAAGCACGCTGGTAAGAAAGGCCTTAAGCTCTTGATAAGTTAGATCTATGCCGCTCTTTTTGCATAAAACAAGTACATCATATGAGCGTTCGTAAAGCTTCTCTTCATAGAAGAGAGCTTTAAGCCTTCTTCGAATACGATTGCGCTGTGGTGCATTACCGCATCGTTTTGGAGTGACTATGAGAATTCTAGCAAGTGGATTAGTTGTATGAGCTACACGTACATCAAGCCCGGAGTGATAAATCACATTCCGGGCCGTATTAAATAGCTTTCGTCTTTCTTCTGGACTAAACGAGGTTATTGCACGCGCACAACTAGGCATGTACTGCGAGACGCTTTCTGCCTTTTGAACGACGGCGATTAATTATTTTTCTGCCATCGTGTGTTGCCATACGCATGAGAAATCCATGCTTTCTATTTCTTTTTCTTCGCTTTAGCTTAAAAGTTACTGACATAATTGTTTCCTACGTTGAAATATGGATCACTGATCTCTCTCTAGTTTATAGCAAATGTGAATTTTTTTCAAAACATTCTGAAACAGCCTTGGGCAGCTTACAATAAAAGTGCTTCTGTAAATTTCAGATTGATTATTGTAAAACGCAGTGTTTCCTTGAGTCTTCAAGGCAGTGGCTTTTCTCTAAGTTTTGTGAGTGTATTGCTCACCATGAAAACCTACCTCTTCTGAATCTTCATCCCCTTTAAGGAGTATGCGCTGCCAATTGAGCTCGCGCAGGAGATCTTTTTTCACAGACTCGTGGCGAGTTGTGCCGTGAAGTCGACCTCATTATTTAGGACGCCTGCTTGCAGGGTGAATTGAAACTCTCTGGCCTCGAGGCGACGTAGTGAGGGTTTGGTTGCGACCATGATTTGTTATATGATGTGAGCAATTTTATAACTTCTTTATGGTCGCTTTCTATTGTAATATCCAAGGCAGAGCAGAAGTTTGACTATTTTACTTTGGCAAGCACGAGCTGCTACGTAGAATGGCATCGGGCCGCTCGTTGTGCAAGGAATTACTTCAGCTCCTCGTTGCACTAACAAATGTACTATTTGTGTTTGCCCGTTTTCGCAAGCGATGACCAATGGCGTTTTTCCGTTATAGATAACCTCGCTTGCCGTAGTAAGAGAGTGACAATTGAGGTGTATCCTTTTTCGCAAGCGATACGTAAGAGGGTTGCACGAAGATCATCCGTTAGTTGAGTAGGGGAACAACGTAATAAGAGCTCAACTTCTGCCAGATCATTTTCTTCAACTGCTTTGAACAATGAATCGGCAAATTGTGTGGAGTTTTTTTTGCTGTCGCTGAAAGGAGGAGCAGGAGTCCCCGGGGGACTGCTTTCTGAGAGGTCGATAAATGCGTCTTTCTGCCCCTTAGGTACGTGCTTAGCAATGCCGGCTTGACGAGCTTTTCTTTTTTCGCTCAGACTTGCGGATGCCTTAGGCTCATTGCTTTTGGAATTCTTAAGCTGCTGACTTTTTTGCTCGAGCAAGGTAACGATGTCTGTATGCTTAGCTTCTCTTGCCAAATCTAATGCTGTTTTGCCTTGCCATCTACTTTCTAGATCTATTTCTTTCTTCAATAATAGTTCGATTACTGGAAGATGGCCATTCTGAGCGGCTCTAATCAAGGGTGTTAGCCCATCTTGTGCTGCATCTACCCGAGCTTTTTTCTCTAAGAGCAATTCAACCACTTTACTATATCCAGCTTCTGAAGCCAGCAATAATGGACACGGCCCGTTTAACGGAGCTTCTATTGGAGCATTATTATCAACCAAGAGTTTGACGATTTCGAAATGGTTCAGAGCTGCTGCGGCTGCGAGAGCGGTATGTCCCCTTGGAGTTATAGTAGCTCTATCTGTTTCTGCTCCTGCGTTTAGAAGGGCTTTGACTACGTCACACTGCCCTTGACTGGCTGCATAGATCAAAGGAGTGGCACCATCATCATTTGGCGTATTTACATTTGCGCCAGCCTGTATAAGTCGCAGAGCAATGTCTGTATGTCGTGATATAGCTCCTATTAAGGGAGTTGCCCCTCCGATTGATTGTACATTGAGATCAACACCATGACTTATAAGGAGTGAAACTATGTCACCACGATTCATCTGGACTGCTATATGTAATGGGTTGAAGAGACAGTTGGGAATCCCGTTTTTTTGTGCTCCGTTTCTTAGTAGCATATCGACCATAGCAGCATTATCACTATGTATAGCGCAACCGAGGGGAGTATGTAAATCACCTCTTTGTGCATCAATTTCGGCGCCATGCTGTAATAATAGTTGTGCTACCTCTCTATGGCCACCATTAACAGCTGCAAATAACGGCGTCTCTCCATTTACATCTTGTTTTCGTGTATCTGCATTTTTGGCTAGTAAGAGCTGGACCACCTTAACCTTTCCAGCGCGTGCTGCTATGTGCAATGGTGTTTCACCAGAACTGCTTTTCAGTTCAAGATTAGCTTCCAGTGATAATAACAAATTGACTGTCTCGGCATGACCATTTAGAGCTGCTTCATGCAGAGCCGTGTATCCGTTATTTTTCTGCGTATTAATTGGTGATCCGAGATATAACAAGTATTTTACAAGCGTAGTATGACCGTTTGAAGCCGCTGCGAGGAGCAAGGTTTTGCCATCAGCATTATGATCGTGGATATTGAGGTAAGGGTTGATTGACTTGAGAACCAGAACCCCTCTCATGTCATCATACCCTTGGCAGGTCTCTAAAAAATGCTTGACTCTGGGGCAGTCTGTGCGTTCACCATTAATGTGTAACATAAGCGCTATCTGGGTATGCCCATATTTGACAGCCAAAGAGAGTGGCGTTTCGCCGTCAAAATCGGGTATATTTTTATCTACTCCTGCGAAGAGCAATATGCGAGTGAATTCCTCATTGCCGGCGGCTACTGCGCAGTGCAAAGGAGTTACTCCACTCTCGGGCTTTCCTCTCGTGTTTACTTCATCAGCAATCAACTGGTGAAACAAGTACTCATTATTAGTACATATCGCAGTCAGCAAATCAGTTTCACGGGTAGACGTAGAACTAGTTGCAACTGCGGTTTGATTGGATTTAACTGATACGACTGTTCCCATGCAATGAGTCTGTAAATTTGCAAAAGTGAGCACGATGATACTGTATAGTCTTTTTTTGTTGGTCATTTCAAACTCCCTCGTCAGATATTGAAATTATACTATTAGAATCCTCGTTTATTGACGAAATGTCAATCGGTTCTGTCAGGCTAGCTGCGAATATCCTTTACAATCGTCATATTTCTTAACTCTTAAAAGAGCGGCAAATTGTTTCTTTGCCTTATCTGAAGATTAGAGCCTCAATAATCGGGTCTATGCAGCTCGATGCAATGGTATATCATTTTGCCTTGACAAATGTTCAGCGTTTTTTAATAGTTGAATAGTGATATCCGAAAGATGCACGAAGCTGTATATTGAAATTCAGCTATTGGATTGTTCAAAGGAGATCTAGTATGCTTACTAAGAACGTAGGAACAGTATTGCACTTACTAAGGAGCTCGCTTCTGAAATGTATGCAGGGCATGCAAGTATCTGAGCATTCATTTATGGGTAAACTCATATCTGAGCATGAAACAGTCTTTGCCGCGCTTTCAAACTCAACAAAAAATGGACAATTTCTCTTAACATAGGAAACTAGAAGATTTAAGGAAGCAGTATCCTTCCACGAGGCAAGAAGCATCCAATAAAATGCTGATGCCGCTGTTTCAAGGATAGCCAACAAGCTCGCTCTCCCTACCGCAGCAGATGGAGGTAGATGTTTTTAAGCCTGCTTTGTTGGGAGAGGCCATCATTCAGACGTGAAGTATCAGTGGAGATGTCCAGAACACGTGAGCTGCGGGGGTCGATGAGGCGAAACTCATTTGTATTATTCTGCTGCCAGTGGAAATGTTGATGTGGTACATTTATTGTGGGCTTAGCATATCGCGGTTCAAACTGAAAGATGCATTAATCGGGGCATCGGATAAAAGGTAGTGGTGAAGATGAACGAGTTATCGATAAGTAAGCACTGCTTCTTGTAAAAAGATATGCTGACCATGCTCAATAAGCGAAATTTTGGTGTGAGAAAATGAGTCCAACCAGCTAAGGAGTTACGGCTATGAAGAGTTTTCTAGAAAAAGTGTTCCTAATGGGATTGTTTGTTCATCAGTCATGCGCTGGTCTCGAGTATATTGCCGAACTCGAATGCGTAGTCTATAAAACTAAGAATACATACTTTTCTCTCCTGGCAAAGAATTTGCAACATATGATCCTCGGTAAGAATCTCTTGCATTTGGCTTGTGCAGAAGGTGATCTTGAAGGAGCTAAGAGTTTGTTGCTGCAAGGATATGATAAGGAGGCACCCGACATGCATGGCAGAACCCCCCTGTATACTGCTTGTCAATATGGCCAGCGGGAAGTAGCTAAAATGTTGCTAGACAAAGGGGTTAATAAAGAACAGCGTTCTTTAAATGATATAACGCCCCTTTTTGTGGCATGCGCATACGGGCATAGTGGGGTAGTTGAGCTTTTACTCTCCGAAGGGGCAGAGAGAGACAGTTCGTGTAATGGGGTAAAGCCTTGGTTCATTGCTGCGACGAATGGTCATGTACCGATCGTAAGATTGCTTTTGACGCCGCAGGCTCGACCAGGGGGCCGTATTCGCCCAACTATTCCTTTGCCTCCTTCTGCAAGCATTCATTATTCACCCCGTGCGAGTGATGTAAGTCTGCCTCAGAGATGGGAAACTGATTCGTGGGGATCACACTTACTTTCAGCGGCAGTTGCTCAAGGAGATTTTGCAGTTGTAAAGACACTTTTACTTGCAGGTGCAAACCCTGAGAAACCTTTACTTGATGCAGCCGAACAAGGCAGAGTCGAAATTATAAAGCTTTTGTTACTAGATCGTAAAAATGCAAATAAGGTGGATAAATATAGCAGGACACCATTATATATAGCGGCATTGAATGGTCACTTTAATGTGGTAGAAGCATTACTAACCATTGGAGCGGATACCGAAATAGCAGGCATGCGTTTCGAAAATAAGCCCTTATATATGGATGAGGGAGGCTGTGACTGGGGCACTTCCGCTGGCTGGACACCTTTATATGTGGCGGCTGCTCGCAATCATAGAGAAATAGTGAAATTATTGTTTGAGGCTGGTGCCGATGCATGGACTCCTTTGTTTATAGCGGCAGGGAAGGGCTATCCTCGGATGGTTCGGCTGTTGCTAGATGTTGGCGTTGATATGGATTTGGCCTCGAGCAGCGGTTGGACATCCTTATTTGTAGCGGCTGCAATGGGGCGCCTTGAGGTGGTAAGGGTATTATTACAAGCCGGTGCTGATGTTGATAGGGCAGATAAATTTGATCGGACACCCTTGAGTATAGCTTCCCAAAATGGCCATATAAAGGTGGTCGAAGCATTGAAAGAGCGTAAAGGTTCCACAGATAAAGTCACTAGTTCGCTGGCAGCTGCTGCTGCGCTAACTGGCGCTGAAGCACGAGAAATAGAGGCGAATAGATACCAGGTACCACTACCTAAAATAATGCACCCTAGGTGGAAAGGAGCTCATTTGAGCGTGCCATTAGGGGAAGCAAAATTACTGGACATAGTTGGCGCAAAAGCATGCTTTGCCTCTCACGATGCAGTGGCACCTGCTGCTAGAAAGGGTCATCGTGAGTGGGTACAGCTTCTGTTAGCCTCAGGTGCAAGTAGGGATATTGAAGATAAAAATGGGGTAACGACCTTAGGCGTGGCTTCTGCTGCTGAAATTATTAGTTTGCTGTCTCAAGTTGCGGTAGATGAGGATACACGTGAAGTTATGGGAAGAGAAGAGACCGCAGGGCCAGCAGATGCTGTTGCTTCGAGTACGTCCGACACGAACGAATCAGCTGCGATTAGAAATGCAGACGTATCGTCAGATAGAAACGCACAAAGACTAGCTCTACTTCGAGAGCAGATGCGCACCAAACTATTCAAGTAGCGAGGTAGGGCAGAAAATTACGGGGAAAAGGTGAATGTTAAACAACGAAGAATAGTGAGAGGAAGAGGATGAGAATCGGTTTTAAAAGCTTACTGATAGTTGGATTGTTGTACTGCGTGCCAGCGGTTGGAATGGTTCAAACGAGGCAATCTGTCTATCAAATTAAAACATTGGCATCCGAACTGTTAACAATACCTAGCTTAAAAGAGCTTTTTTGTTCCCAAGCTAGTTACTTTTACGGTGTCCCTCCAGACATATTAGGCATTGTATGTGATGTGTTAAGAAACGAAGCTAGACGAGAAGCGATCAATTTATATATTGACTGTGTGAGTGAGCTGAATGCTTCAGGCCTAGTTAGTTTCGATTGGGAAACAGATGATTACTCAGATGAAGCTCTTAGAAAGGCATTGCTTAGGCGATGTAACGGGGAAAGCAATCACGTTATTCTTTGCCTTGTTATACGTGTAGGGCTTGGTCCTGCGGTAAAGACTCTTTTAACAGCGATAGAGGATATAAATACATCGGTGAAAGACATAAAATCAGTTATTTTGCCAGCTACTAGTAGCAGTGGGGTAAAAGAAGAATATACGACATCGCATTTGCTTGCTGCTATTGAACGTGCTTCTTGGCGGGATGATGATACCACCTATTTAGAGATTGTTAAGCTACTATTAGCAGCAGGGGCAGATGTGCGTAAAACTGATAGTAATGGTTATACGCCTTTATTGAGAGCATCTGAAGGTTCTAATGTGAGGCTGGTAGAGTTGTTATTAGATAGAGGTGCGCGTGATGATATACATAAGGCAAATAATAATGGCGATACTCCTTTACATGCGGCATGTGGTGAAACGAGTAGTATGACGTTGATTCAGTTGTTATTAGATGCAGGTGCTAAAACAGATATACATAACACAAATAGGAATGGGGATACTCCTTTACATAGAGCATGTACTGGAACGATTAGCCTGTGGATGATCCAGTTGTTGTTAGACACAGGTGCTCAAGCCGATATGCATAAAGCAAATAATAATGGAGATACTCCTTTACATAGAGCATGTAGAGAAGTATCTGAGCTGAAATCGATTCAATTGTTATTAAATTCGGGAGCAGTTGACGATATAAATACTGCTAATAGCGATGGCGATACTCCGCTCCATATAGCCTGCAAAAGATCTGATCCGGAGTTTTCGCTAAGCGCAGGGGTGGGGAAAGAGGAACTTATTGAGCTGGCGTTGATCCAGTTGTTAGTAGATTCTGGAGCTGAAATAAAGAGAGTAAATGCTCGTGGAAATACGCCTTTGCATATAGTATGTAACGGATTTGATCCGAGCTTAATTAATTACTTAGTGAAGAAAGGCTCAGATGTCAATGAACTTGATGGATGGGGCTTGACTACCTTGGATTTGGTCATAGTAGGTCGTCCATTCAATGAAAAGGTTATTCAGCCATTGCTGAATGCAGGTGCTGATGTACATAAAGTCACTGAACCCGATGCTCTGTTATGTTTAGCAGTACATTTTGGCTATTGGCAATTATTAGCATCGTATGTGGAGCTCGGTGGAGATGTAAACCGGGCTAACAGTGACGGATTAACCCCATTGTTCATTGCAGCTAAGAAAGGACATGTGTTAGTGGTCAATGAATTGTTGAGGTTGGGTTCTACTGTAGAAGTCACCTCGACAAATGGAGAAACGCCACTCTTCACTGCCGCTCACAATGGCCATGTCGCGGTCGTTGTTTCATTGCTGCAAGCGGGTGCCGATAGGGTAAGTCCGCTCTTCATTGCAGCACGGACCGGGCATGAACAAGTAGTAAGGTTGTTATTGTCAGATGATGCAGATCAGGCTACGAAAGATGCTCTGCTGTTAAGTGCCGCGCAGCATGGCTGTGAGACAGTTGTGGCCCTGTTATTGGAAGCTGGCGCAAATAAGGATAGCGATACTGCAGGTGGGGTAACTCCGCTCTTAATGGCATTGCAAAGAGGGCATGGAGCAGTGGTAAATTTGTTGATCGGTGATATTTCAGACAAACTTGATACTGAGGGCCATAGATTATTATGTGCAGCGGTTCAACATGGTCACGTTTCCTTGGTCGATGTTTTAGTGAAAGCGGGTGTTGACGTGGAGCGGGTCGATGAGATGGGTTATACACCATTATGCATCGCAGCTCGCTGTAATCGCGAGGCAGCAGTGAGCTTCTTATTAAAGTTGGGAGTAGATAGAAACAAGGCTACACTTGATGGCTTTAGCCCTTTATTTATAGCTGCACAATTGGGCCATGTTGGGGTTGTCGATATGTTGTTGAAAGCAGAGGTAGATAGGGATAGAGCTCGATCTGATGGAACAACTCCTTTGTTTATTGCAGTACAAGAAGGCCGCAGTAAAGTGGTTGAATCTTTCTTGAGATGTGGCTCAGATAAAGATACAACAGATAGGAACGGAATGACACTGCTCGGCGAGGCTGCGTATAGGGGTTTTGTCCCGATAGTTGAATTGCTACTGCGCTTTCAGGCTGATACCAATAAGGGCACGAACAATGGAGCGACCCCATTGTTTATTGCAGCACGAAAAGGCAATCATGAAATAGTTACTTTGCTATTGGCAGCAGGTGCTGATACAGACAAGGCTCGGAAGGACGGAGCAACGCCTTTATATTGCGCAGCTGAGGAAGGTCGTGAGAAAGTAGTTCGCATACTGTTAGACGCTGGTGCAAATCATGAACTATTGTGCAATGGCCTCAGTCCATTAGCAATCGCATTGCAAAAAGGTCATGCACGTGTGGCTGAGCTGCTTTGCGAATCAACAGGAGAAGTTTTAAGAAGTGGGCAGTCAAGAACTGCAGAGAGAGCAGAACTGTTCGATAATAATAAAAAAAAACAATGTTTGTCAGAAAGTCAGCATAACGATTATAGAGGGGCTGAGCAAGTTGGCTTTCAAAAAGTTCGTGGAACGAGAGATGCTGAAGAAGCTGGATTATATGAAAGCAAAGCAAAACGACCGGCTGTTTGATTATCTGATGGATCTTGATTAGGGCAATATTTTGAAGGTATTTGATTGTTGGCCTATTGCGGGGCTACGAATGTGTTACCAGTGGGAGTTCAACCGTTATCGCTTAACGAGATTGCTTACACATCATTATTTACAACGGAATCGTGTATGAAGTTCTTAGTAAGAAGCGCTCTCGGGTTAGGATTGCTAATCTTTAAGGCTTGTAATAGTGTTGATCCTGAATCACTTGAGAAAGTGCTGCAGGATCCTTCTACACGATTCGCGCTATTGCCACGGGAATTGCATTGCATGATCTTAGGCACGACTTTGTTACATGTGGCCTGTAGAGAAGGTGCGCTTGAACGAGTTGAGAACTACTTGTTAGAGGGGCTCGATAAAAATGCAGTTGATATATTTGGAAGAACTCCTCTCTATCTCGCTTGCCAAAATGGTCAGGTCAAAGTAGTTGATTCTCTGTTGAAGCATGGGGTGAATACTACGCAGGCTACTACTAATGGGCTGACTTCCTTTTTTGTAGCTTGTATTTACGGTCATAGCGAGGTTGTTGAGTTGTTATTGAAAAAAGAGGTAGATGGGGCCGGTAGTTGTAATGCTATTACGCCCTTATTTGCAGCATGTGAAAACGGTCATACGAGGGTAGTTGAATTGCTATTATCGAGAACTGAAGACAGAGATAGGCCTTGTAAGGGAGTAAAACCATGGTTTATAGCAGCGAAGAATGGGCATCACGAAGTGCTAAAATTGTTATTAAGAGAATGTGCTAATCACAATACTTCGAAACTGATGGCCGAGGCAGCTCGTGCCGGTGATTCAGACGTAGTAAAGGCATTGCTTGCAGCGAGTATCGAAAAAAATAAGGAAAATGAACTTGCTTCTTTGCCCTTGAAAATAGCAGCCGAGAATGGTTATTTAGAAGTGGTTCGAATTCTTTTAGGAGTGAGTATTAATTTTGATAAAGCTGGCAATGATGGGCGAACACCCCTGTTTGCAGCAGCTGAGAATGGTCATATAGAGGTGGTAAACTTATTGTTAGAGGCGGGTGCTGATTTTGAGAAGGCTACTGATGATGGGCGAACATCGTTGTTTGCAGCAGCTGAGAATGGCCATACAAAAGTGGTAAACTTATTGTTAGAGGCAGGTGCAAATATGTATGAAGCTAATGAGAATGGAGACACTATTTGTTTTGCAGCCGCTGAAAATGGGCATAAGGAGGTGGTAAAAATCTTCTTAGTAGCAGGTATGAATAAGGATATGATTGATAAATATGGTCGGACACTCTTATATACAGCAGCTGAGAATGGTCATGTTGAGATGGTTGATATGTTATTATCTGTTGATGCTGACGTGGATATGGGTACTATTAAACGTGAAAACACACCATTGCACATTGCTGCTCAGAATGGGCATGTAAATGTTATTCGCTTATTGTTACGTAACAACACGGATATTAATCAGTTAAATTGTGATGGAGAAACGGCTTTGTTTATAGCAGCCGAGCGTGGCCAATTAGATGTAGTAGAATTCTTGTTAATGGCTGGTGCAGATAGGAATAAGACCAATAACTTAGGTTGTACACCTGCTTCGAAAGCAATGATGAAAGGGCATAAAGAAGTAATGAGATTATTATTTGAAAATGCTGTAGATCGAGATTTGGATGACCAGGTCAATGATGATTTCTGTTTCTTTCGTGATGAATCGCCTGTGTACCGAGCTGCTCAAAAGGGATATGTCGATGCTGTTCGCTTATTGTTGCGAGAAAAAACTGATGGTAATAAATTAGGTCGCAATGGCGAAACGCCAGTGTTAGCTGAAAAAGGTTATGACGAAGTGATAGAATGTTTATTGCGTGCAGATGTAACTATCACTGATGATAATAACTGGACTCAATCATTTGTAGCAGCTTTTCCAGGTCATACGAGAGTGGCACGATTATTTGATGCGGGTGTAGATAAGGGTAGGTCAACTAAGAATAATTTGACGCCAATATCGATAGCAGGTCAGATGGAGATGGCTGCAGACGCTGATTTAGAGACGTCATTTAATAGCGCAGCCGCTGATCTGCTCGGTTTCTTTTCACTGATAGTAGCGTATCAGGAAAGGGACATACAGGCGACGAATGAGCAGCAAAAGAATCTAATCGATATCAAATCGGTACATACTGATACACCAGCTTCTTTTACCGAAACTGATGGTCTCGTGCCCGTAGCTCATAATCCGGCAGTGATAAGAACTGCCGAAGAAGCTGATTTACCAAACAAAACTGCAAAAAAACAGAGATCTTTACCTGCGAGATTTGACAATGTTAGCGATAATGCTATTAATAGTGGTGTAGTGCTGAAGATTAAAGCAGTAAATTCCGCCAAGCTTGAATGATAACTCTTTCAACAAAAGGGGATGTTGACAAGCCCCAGACTGAGAATAAAATAAATGACCGACAAAAGTAGTTCAGAATCAATTTTCGGATAAGGAAATTCATGATTAAAACCATACACCTAGTTGCACTGCTTCAGGTAATTGTAGGGGAAAAAATCTTTTGTATGACCGAGCTGTTTGTGACTGAAAAGTATGTTGCCACAATTCTTTCACAAGATGGTAGCTACTTTTCCAATATCCCATTTCCTCAAAGTATGAGACAGTCCATTGCAAACACTAAAAGAATAATCTATGATTACACGGTTTTTTCAATACTGAGTGAACAAGCCTCAGCTGGAGAAGCTATCGAAGCTGCCAATTTTTCGGCGCGATCTGGTTTGCCCATTGATAAAGTTACTAGGTACGGTCAAACATTGCTGCATGAAGCTGCTGCTCAAGGCGATGCGAAATTGACTGCATTCTTGATAGATATTGGTATGCAAAAGGACCAAGTTGATACGTATGGCCAAACACCACTGTTTTTAGCTATACTTGGCGGCCATGGTCAGGTCGTCGCGCTTCTTTTGAATTCCGGTGCTGATTGTAAGCGAAGAAACAACCGATACCTCCACCTTGCTGCAAGTAAAGGACATAGAGACATAGTTGAATTGTTGATTCGCGCTGACGCTGATAAAGATGCATTGTTTGTCGATGTCGATGATGGTAGAGCGCCTTTACATGTAGCAGTCTGCAGAGGGGATGCTGCCCTCGTAGACTTGTTATTGCAAGCCGGTGCAAAACCAGGTGTCCGTACATCAGAAGGAAAAACGGCATTATTTTTGGCTGTAGAACATGCAAGCACCAACCCTCATGCAGTTGAGGTTGTTAGACTCTTGCTTAGGGCGGGCGCCATTCCAGAAGAGAGAGTTCGCATTCGTTCATTTTCACCTTTTACTCCTCAAGATCATTTTCACCAACGCGTGTCACTTAACCTGTCATCACCACGAGGCGACAGGGTGATGCCGGAGGCACCGAGGCCGAGTGCTAGGTACCTGACCCCATTAGATAGAGCAAATGAGTTGGGTCATGCTGAAATAGTTAGCTTATTGGTAACGGCATGTGCTGCGAGAGAACGTAATAGTTTAGCATTATTGATCGCAGCAAAAGAAGGAGACGCTCAAACCATACTTACGCTGCTGCAGCAGGGTGCTGATATAGAAAAAAGTACCGCTGACAGGGAAACAGCTCTTTTTCTCGCTGCACAAAATGGTCGTGTGAATGCCGTTTGTGTATTGTTAGGAGCTGGTGCTAACAAAAACAAAGCCGCGTCTAATGGATCTACACCACTCTATAGCGCCGCTCTGAACGGCTATGCTCGAGTAGTCTACCAATTGATAAAAGCTGGTGCAGACACAGATATGCCTGCATCGAATGGAAAAACGCCACTATTTATGGCTTCCAGACATGGACATGCTGAAGTGGTTGAATTATTAATGAATGCTGGTGCTAGTCTCTAAGTACAGGTGAGACTACTTAAAGTGACCGGTACAATATAGTTAACAGATTTCAGGAGGGTGCGATGATATCATTTTTCCGAGAAGTGTTGATAAGGTATACTATCATAAATATGCTTTCTACTTTTAGCTGTTTTACAATTAACGGGATGGTGCTTCAGAAAAGTGGATCATGTAATCAGACAAAATTGTTGTATGAAGCTGCCGAAAGAGGCGACTGCATCGATGTGCAATTCTGGCTGAATGGAGGTATTGATAAGGATAAACCGTATCAGGGTGTAACCCCCTTGTATATAGCTTCACAAAATGGGCACAGAAAAGTTGTCGGTCTGCTATGCTCGGTAAAAGCTGATGTAAATAAAGGTTGGAATGATGTAACACCGTTGTTTATTGCGTCTCAGCGTGGTCATGCAGAAGTTGTTAAATTATTAATAGGGGCATGGGCAGATGTTGATCGCTCACTAAATGGTATAACGCCATTCTTGATGGCATGTCAAAATGGTCATACCGAAGTTTGTGAGCTACTACTCAGGGCAGGAGCCGATAAAGAGCGTTCGTTCAAAGGAGTATCCCCTTTGCATTGTGCTCTGATGCTGCAGCGGATTCCGCTCATTAACCTGTTGATTCGTTCGGGTGCATCGATAGAAACCCCTTATAAAAATCAGTCTCCGTTACATATGGCAATAGACGGAGGGATCACCGACGCCGTAGCTCTACTGCTGCAATTCGGAGCAGATACAGAAACGCTCTGCGCACAACGGACGGCTCTGCATGATGCAATTGAAAAGGGTCAGCCCTCTATCGTTGCTCTGCTTTTGCAATCTAAAGCAGATAAGGAAAGGATTTGTAATGAAAAAACACCGCTGTATTTGGCAGCTGAGCTCGGCCATAGCCAGATTGTTGATCTGCTCTTGGGATGGGATGCGCGCACTGATAATAGTGCACACTTTGGTGCAACTCCAGTGTATGAGGCTATATACAGAATCGACAAAGCAGTAGATAGGCTCGTGAATCCAAGAGTAAAAAGTATCGAGACGCCGTGGCAAGGGGTAACACCATTATTTGCGGCAGTTTTACGCAATGATGTTTCAGTGGTTGAGTCTTTATTGAATGCAGGTGCGCAGAAAGAGGGGTATGATACACATGGCCATACACCGTTGTACCATGCTGCGGCCCATAATTATCTACCCTTGGCTCAGTTATTGATCAAAGCAGGGGCATCAGTCAATAAGGCTACGCAATCCCAAGAAACTCCATTGCTTGCCGCTGCGTGCGCAGGCTATCAAGATATGGTAATAGAGCTGCTTTCCGTCGGAGCTGATCCAGATAAACCAACTTTAGATGGAAGAACGCCACTTCTAGAGGCCGTAAAGGCTGGTCATGCTGGCATAGTCGAGCTGCTTATCGATTGGGAATCAGCTGGTGAAAGGTTAGAAGGAAAGTACGATATTCCCCTGTGTACTGCGGCTTATGAAGGTCATGCCCACATTGTCAGCATATTGATTGACGCGGGAGCAAATAAGGAAGGAATTCGAGGAGGTGGCAGTGAATTTGATCATACTCTCAGGCTTGTAGCTGATCGTGGGCATCACAAATTGCAAGGTTTCTTGGCTTCGGTTTTTTTGAAAAAGCGAGTGCCTGCTGATTGCCATAATAGCTTAATAACACCCTTAGCTTGTGCTGCAGTACGGGGACATTTGCATGTAGTTGAGCTGTTACTGGAGGCTGGTGTCGATTATGATAGACTGAGTTCTTGGAATGATCAAGCTGAGAGAGTGACTCCCCTGTATGCTGCTGCGAGAAATGGCCATGTTAGGATCGCTGAAAGATTAGTAGCATGTGGTGCAGATCGTTTTTGGCGTGACAGCAATGGCAAAACAGCAATGGATATTGCGGCAAAAAAGGGCGACAGTGCGGTATTTAGAGTGCTAATGCCACTGTTGAAACTATCCTCTCAACAGAGTCTATCTCAATACATATGTTTAAAAGCGTTATCTGGCAATGTAAATGAATGCTTTTGTGGTGGAGCGCCTCTGTTTTGGGCTGCGAAAGAAGGACGTCTAAACCTTGTAAAAGACTTATTGAGAACTGGTGCTACTATTGATTGTCTCGCATTTGGAGGAAAAACGCCATTGTTTATTGCTGCAAAAAAAGGTCATGCTGATGTGGTCGAACTGTTGATTGGGGTGGGTGCCAAGAAAAAAGCTATTACAAATGAAGGATTGATCCCTCTTTTTATCGCTGCTGAAAAAGGGCATGCCAGGATAGTGAGACTATTGCTCGATGACAAGGTAAATGTTCTCGTTGAGCAACGCAAGGGTCGTGCCTGGGTAACGCCCTTGCTGCAAGCTGCCGAAAATGGCCATCCTGAAGTTGTGAGTCTTTTGTTGGCAGCAGGTGCAAGTCAAATGTCAGATGGAGATGGGAAGACTCCATTATTTCGGGCAGCGGAGCGCGGTCACCAAGAGATAGTCCGTCTCTTATTGGCGCATGACGCTGATGTCAACAGGTCGGATGCGGATGGGAGAACCCCCCTCTTTGCTGCTGCAGGTGCTGGACATATTGGTATCGCTAAGATGTTGTTAGATGCCCGGGCAGATAAGGAAAATGCCACTTTTAGTTGGTGTGAGATAGAGCCATCTACTACTCCGTTGATACACGCAGCTCGAAATGGCTCAGTTGAAATGACTCGGTTATTGTTGGCCTCGGGTGCAACTAAAGAATACGCTAATGCACACGGAGAAACTGCTTTATATACTGCTGCACGCAAGGGGCACTTCTATGTGGTTAAATTGTTGCTACAAGCAGGCTGTAGTGTACATCATGCCGATAATTTAGGAAAGACACCGTTGTATGTAGCTGCAGAGGAAGGCTTTGCAAATGTTGTTCAGCTGTTACTAGATGCCGGTGCTCAGAAAGAACAAGCCAGTAAAGAGGGAATGACCCCATTAAGCATAGCTGCAAAAAGAGGCTCTGTCTCAGTAGTGAATCTGCTCATTGGTGGTGACTGTGATGTGCAATCGCATTTCTTCAAGGCAGCCTTTTGTGGTCAAGATCGTGCTGTTAAATCCCTGCTGGAAAAAAATTCTCTAGCTATCAATCATTACTTTTGTGGTGCAACTGCGCTTTTTTGGGCTGCACAAAATGGCCATACTGCTGTGGTTAGAACTTTAGTAGAAGCGGGCGCAGATAAAGATATGCCTGATAGGGATGGTCAAACGCCTCTCTTTATAGCTGCTAGCAATGAGCATGCTCAGGTAGTGGAGCTTTTATTACAAGCTGGCGCTAATAGAAATCGAGCGAGAATGGATGGTACGACGCCGCTTTCTTGTGCTGCTCAGCTTGCATCAAGGAATGGGTATCATAGAATTCTTCAGTTGCTTGTAGATGCTGGAGCTGATATTGAAAGACCAAGAAATGATGGGAAAACGCCACTCCTCCTAGCTGCGGGGGCAGCAAGTTCTTCTGGATACCTGGATATCCTCAGATATCTTGTGATTACCGCTTTTGAAGGAATGAAAACGGATCAAGAACTTCCTGTGTCAGCGGCTGCGATACCTGTAGTTATGCTTGCTGCTGAGCCTGCGAAGACCCAATCAGTGCCAAAAAACTGATCGTCTTGAATGAAAGTAAAAGAGAAGTATTTCGTGAAAGATGGGGTATGGTAGCTAAACGATTCAATGGATAGTTGAAATGGAGGGAATGGTAGGAGAGAGTTGATCAATAGTTTACGAGACGATTCTTTCGTCTGACCTAGAACGAGCAAGAAAACCTCACATTGTTGGAAATACAGATAAGAAAGTGTTGTATCATGATGAGTTTAGTAAAAAAAGGCGTACTCGTAGTAGGACTCTTAATCATTCAGATCTGCAGCGGTATTGAGGAAGTCGATAGAATCGAAAACGTAGTATGTGGGGAACCTTCTTTGTACTTTTCGTTGTTACCGAGAGATTTGAAAATGCACTATATCTTTGGTGCCACTCACTTACATGCAGCATGTGAGAAAGGTTTGCTAGAGACAGTTAAACAGCTCTTGAGAGAAGGGGTTGATAAGGACTGCCTTGATAGGTGTGGCAGAACGTCCTTGTACCTGGCTTGTCAAAATGGTCATCATACCATAGTTGAATTCTTATTGACACAAGGAGTTGATACATCGAAACCGTGTGCTGATGGCAAAACTCCTTTTTTTGTAGCATGTGCACATGGGCATAGTGCTGTAGTAGACTTGCTATTGAAACGCCAACCGGTAAGCTGGCAAGGCAGACTGACTAGATGTAATGGAGTTTCGCCCTTATACGTAGCTTGCGAAAGGGGGCACCTGCGAGTTGTTGAGTTACTCGTGGGCGATCCAGGTAAATCGTCCGATTGGGAAGAGCCCTGTTTTATTGCGGCGAAGAACGGTCATATCGAAGTGTTTGAATTGTTATTAAAGAGTCATCCATACGAGCTGCCTAAACTATTGAGAAATGCAGCCTATCAAGGGCAATCTGAGGTAGTTAGGCTATTGCTACACAGAGGAATAGATAAGGATTCGTGGGTAGAAGGTGAGATACCATGCTGCGGTACGCCACATCCGTATGTAACAGCGGGGACGCCACTCTGTTTTGCGGCTCAGAGTGGACAGGTCGAAGTGGTAAGATTATTGCTCAGTGAAGGTGCAGATATTGATAAAGCTAATGCAAAAGGCCGGACGCCATTAGGCAACGCCTCTAGGAGGGGCCATGTTGACGTGGTTATGCAACTCATGGTAGCTGGGGCAGATAGAAATAAGGCCAACATGCGTCGCAGGACACCGTTACATGAGGCTACCTATCATGGCCATACAGATGTTGTGGCATTACTGGTAGGCCCTAGTGTTGATTTGGAGACTGCCGATATGGATGGAAAGACGGTCTTGGGTGTTGCCGCTGAGAAGGGTCATGTTGAGATTGTACAGCTAGTATTACGCGCAGGTGCAGATAAAGAGAAAGAAAGTAAGCATTCTGCGCTATGCTTACAATCGGGGAAATGTGACGCGAAAAGCTTATCGTATGCGACCCCCTTGGCTATTGCATTTTGTTGTGGACACAGAGAAGTTGTGAAGGCATTGTTGGGTTCGGCTGAAGAACCTTCTAAGGCAGAAATAAAAGGATCGGCTCTGCCGGAGTCGTTCGGATCTTCAAAAATGTTTACCTGTGATGGGCATGCAGAGGTGGTACGATTATTGTTAGGTGCATCGACAGCGGAACTTGGATATGCAAATCGAATATTGATAGCAGCTCTTGCAGGTGATGATGAGAAAATTCAAGTGTTATTACGAGAAGACAAGATTCGTGATGGCGGATCAGCAGCTTACGACCATTTACGCTTACCTTTGTTTGTAGCTTCCTCCGGTGGGCATGCAGAAGTGGTGAGGTTATTGTTAGAACATGGCGCTGATAAAGATAGTACTGATTACTTTGAAATGGAAACTTCTTTAACAGTAGCTGCTGTAAATGGTCATTCTCAGGTGGTCGAGTTGTTATTAGAAGCTGGTGCTGACAGAGAAAAGTGCTTCAGTGGTGCTGATAGAGCTTCAAATTCTGAATATTATAACAACTGTCTTCTTGCCCGTAGCGTATACCACGGTCATAGTGAGGTGGTTCGTTTATTGCTAGCTGCGGGTGCATCCAGAGATTTTCGTGGGCATGCTGGGAGTATGTCTTTATGGTTGGCCGCTGAGGCCGGGCACACCACTCTAGTTCGCCTCTTGTTACGGGCGGATGCTGATATAAATTATTATAATTTCCATCGAACCGCTTTAACAGCGGCAGCTGCCGGAGGGCATATCGGTGTGGTTCGCTTATTGATCAAGGCAGGCGCTGATCTGGAAGGAAATTATTATGGGAGAGCTGCTCTTTCCACGCCATTAACGCTTGCCGCGGAGGGAGGTTATCTTAAAGTGGCCAAGCTGCTGGTCAAAGCGGGTGCGGATAAGGAACCTCGCGCACAGAGGCGTTTGCCTTTGCTGTTAGCAGCAGGAAAGGGTCATGTAGAAGTGGTTCGACTCTTAGTTTCTCTAGGTGCAGATATCTGCAAGACTGATGTTTCAGGACGTCTAGCTATGACCGTAGCTGCTGCAAATGGCCATACCGACGTCGTAATGCTATTATTGGCCTCAGGGGCTGATATAAATAAAGAGGGTAACACTCTCAATACAAGAAGCGGGAAGCTTTATGCTGGAACGCCTTTGATGATAGCTTCTAATGAGGGTCATTTTGATATGGTTCAATTGTTATTAAATGAAGGTGCAGATGTGAATAAAGCTAATTATTATGGAGCTACACCTTTATTTGTGGCAGCTGATGGGGGGTATCTTCATGTGGTTGCGCTGTTGTTAACAGCAGGTGCTGATAAAGATAAACGAACTATTTCGGGCATGACACCTTTCTCTGTCGCACGAGCGAATGGTCACACTGAGGTTGCTCTTTTGTTGTCGAATCATCCGAACATGCTGAATAATGAGCAAGAGAGAAGTAACGTTGATCTTTTGACAGATTCCAGTTCAAGTACAGAAATCAGAGGCGCTGCTGTACCCGGCGTTCAAGTAGCAAGCAATTCACTAGAGGGAAGAACTGAATTATCTTTTGCTTGCGCTAGGAAGGAAAGTTTGTCATATGAGCAGGGGGATGATGACCTTAATTTTGCTAATACAATACCAACTTCAAGAAACAGCAAAGCTCAAAAAATAAGAGATGCTGATGCAGCCGAATTATCAGAGAAAAAAGCAAAACGACCTGCAGTGTAATCAAATGCTGAGTTTGTGGTGCGATTATGTGTACAGCTTCTCTACGAGCATATCGGTGAAATCATTTCGATCCAAGGTCGATAGCAATTCAATCTGAGTCGACCTTTAATGGGAATGTGACTCTAACTATATGCCAGTTTGGTTTTGAAGACTCTGCAAATGCATATTGATAAAACCATTGTTACTCGAAAGTTACTTTTGTTCTGCGTTGCCGACATCATCTGTCTAGTCTTTATTGAACACACAAGGATTTTTCTCGCACGAAATACAGCATTTAACAGTAAAAGCTAGATGCCAGCGTCAATTTGACTATTATGCACCTCGTGATAGTCTCTAACTGATGTGAGCCATCATTGATTAGATTCGACTTAAGTTGGAGACGTTACATAAGGAGCGACGGAATGTTCAAAACGATACAATTTGCAGTGCTCATACAGCTGCCTTTTTCTATGACACTCTTATGCATGGACCACACTCGAACTCTTTCTCAGAGAGTGCTGCCTGAACCTTATGTGTGGAATATTCTTACTCAAAAAGATAGTTACTTTACCCATGCAACTCCTGTCTCGAAACTGCCCCGCCTACAGATGACACCACATATTCGTTCTTTAATCTACTTGTTTACACTCTCTTCATCCATGCAAGCTTTGCCCAGGAGAAAGACGTGCCACCTCACAAACTTAGAAAAATCATCTCGAGCATTTGATCCAAAAAGTAACCTGCTAAACCCACAATTGCCAATACTCTCTGCCAATGATGAATTGAAAAGATTACAAGTACTGATGATTGTAAAAGACGATAGAGAAGCGCTCACGCGTATTCTAAATCATGGAGTAAATGGAGCGGGTTTCAGTAAAGAATCACTTTTATGTTTAGCAACTCGTTCAGGTAGGTATGAGCTCGCAGAAATGCTTCTCGAGGCAGGTGCAGATTGCAACAAGGCTTCTATGAGTGGAAAAAGTCCACTGCTATTTGCAGCTAACAATGGTAATACGAGATTAGTTAGGTTATTGTTGGCTGCTGGTGCTGATAAAGACAAAGCTGATAATACGAAGGGTCAAACGCCTCTGTTTAGAGCAGCTTTTAATAATCATAAAGACGTAGCAGTCTTATTAATACAAGCAGGTGCTATTCTAGCAAAAGCAGATAGTTGCGGCTCTACAGCTTTAGATGTAGCTTTAGATCGAGCTCATATTGACACCATTACCTTATTAGTACAAGCGGGTGAAGGGGCGAGGCAACTACTGTCAGCTGCAGTGGCTGGAGATACTCTCAAGGTACGCCTACTCCTTAATGCTGGAGTCGCACTAGAAACAGTCGATAGTAAGCGCGAGACAGCGCTTTATAAAGCTGCAATGAACGGTCGGGAAGAAATGGTGGGTCAATTACTAGCAGCTGGAGCAAAACATACACAGGCGGCAAATGGGGCAACCCCTTTATTTATAGCAGCGATGCATGGTCACAAAAGAGTAGTTAGTAGATTATTACGAGCAGGGGCTAATGTTGATATCTCCACTCTGTATGGTGAAACCCCGCTATTTGTCGCAGCAAGATTCGGTCATTCAGATGTAGTTGGTTTATTACTGTGAGCAAGTCCAAGCCAATCGTCTCCAGCAATCTAAAGAGTAGTTGATTGACTATGGGCCTTCCATTGGTAATTAACCTCCGAAAAGAGGTGCAATATGAAATGCTTAAAAAGAAACATGTTAGTAGTTGGATTAGTAACTCATCAGTTCTGCAATGGTCTTGAACGAGTCGGTGACATTGCGAAAGTACTGCATGAGGACCGGGATACCTATTTTTCGCTGCTACCTAGGGAGGTACTGCAGCTCATGATCTTAGGCGTGACTCACTTACATATGGCATGCAGCGAAGGGGCGGAGGAGCGAGTGGAGAGTTATTTGAAACAAGGATTTGATAAAAATGCGCTTGATATCTTTGGAAGAACCCCAGTTTATATGGCTTGTCAAAATGGCCATCGTCGCATAGTTAAATTGTTGTTGGATAAGAGGGCTCATTTTGGAGAGACAACTCATGAGGTATCACCCTTTGTTGCGGCATGTACCTATGGCCATAGTGATGTTCTTGAGTTGCTACTAGAGCGGCGAAAACGGGGAAAGATCTCCTGGGAAAGAAAGCTTTGGATTGAAGCTTTGCGTGGGGCAAGTGAAAATGGTCACAGGCAGGTCGTTGAATTGTTATTGAGCTGCAAGTCCCTGTACACTATGCCACGGTCATCAGTGCCCAGCGTGCCCAGTATAGATTCATCAGTTTTTATGCTGTTATGTTCTATAGCAGCAAGGAATGGTCATGGAGAAGTGTTAAGATTGTTCTTGGAGGCTGATCACTACATTTTATCAACAGCTGCGGTCCTTGGTAAACTTGAGATTTTGCGATTACTGTTGGATGCTGGAATAGATAAGGATTTAGACCCCTCTAATAGCGGAACAGCTTTGTTTCACGCTGCCAGATTGGGGAAAGTTGCCGCAGTGGGATTATTGTTAGAAGCGGGCGCGGATTGCAATAAATCTAATCCTTTGTTTGCAGCTGCAAAATCTGGGTATGTAGATGTTGTAAGATTATTGCTCGCAGCAGGCGCAGATTGTAATAGAGCTAGCGATAATAAACCTACACCCTTGTATGCAGCCGCAGATGGCGGGCATACGGATATTGTAAGATTATTGCTTGATGCGGGTGCCTGTCTTGATATCGCTGATAAGAGTGGGGAGAGGGTCCTGGTTGCTGCGGTCAAGAATGGCTACGACGAGATCGTAAAAGTGTTGATAAATGCAGTCCTAGATAGAGAGAAAGAAGGTACATATACTATGTACTCAAAGTGCGATGGCGAGCTAAAAAGCAGCGTAGCGCCCGTGTATGTAGCTTTTAGTTATGCCCATGTGGAAGTCGTGAAACTATTTTTGGGTTCTGCTGCAGAAACTACTATTCGAAGATCAACACACATTCTTCAGTCGTTAGGGCGTTCAGAGATGCATAGGCTTAATGGACATGATGAGTTGATACGATTATTTTTAGATGTAGCCGCAAGTAGAAATAACATGAATGAACTTGGATATGCGACACGTCTATTGATAGCAGCTCTCGCTGGAGATGATAAGGAAACTCAATCGTTACTCACATTTGGCCATAAGAGAATGGTTCGAGCTGGCCATGAAACGTCGTATGATCATCTCAGCTTACCTTTGTTTTTAGCAGCTGCCTATGGTCATGTTGCGGTAGTTAATTTATTGTTAGAAGCAGGTGCGAGCGCGGATAGCACTGATTATTTTGAAAGGGAAACAGCATTGACGGTAGCAGCTCTAAACGGGCATGCTGCTGTGGTAAAGGTACTGCTACATGCTGGTGCAGATAGAGCGAAATTCTTCGGAAAGTTCGGGGCATTTGATGATCGGATCTGTAGCTATGACTTTTATGACCTTCCTGCTTACAGTCTTCTTATGGTACTTGCTTACCATGGTCAAATTGAGGTGGTTCGTGTTTTGTTAGATTTTAATGCCGCTGAGGACAATGATGGGATTGCGGGAGCTATTGCTTTGTGGTTAGCCGCAAAAAAAGGCCATACCGAAATAGTTCGTATGTTGCTAGAGGTTGGGGTTGATAAAGAATATCGGAATTATTGTTGGAGGGCTTTAGTAGCAGCAGCTCGTTTCGGTCATAAGGATGTTGTTCAGTTATTATTGGAAGCCGAGGTTGACAAAGAAGGAGGGGAAGAAAGTGATTATAATTACACGCCATTGCATTGGGCAGCTGAAAAAGGCCATGTAGAAATAATGCGGATGCTACTCGACGCAGGTGCAGAGAAGGATTCGTTTAGACGGAGATGTAAAAATGGAACACCTCTTTATGTAGCAGCTTTAAAAAATCAGATTGACTCAGTGAATTTGTTATTATCGGTTGGTGCAGATGTAAACAAAGCCAATGAGCTCGAATTCGGGCGAACGCTTTTACATAAAGCGGTATCGGATTGTGCTATATGGGCAATGAAGATATTGCTAGCCGCGGGTGCTGATAAGAATAAAGCAGATGACAGAGGAGAAACTCCTTTGACGTTAGCCATTAAAGAAGAATATACTGAAGGCGTTTCTGCATTGTTGTCTGATGTGGTTAATGAAATGGCGAATGAGCAAGAGAAAAATGCTGCATTCACTAGTTCTGGAACTTTGGAGAGCCCTGAGACTTCGAATATCCCTCAAACAGGAAGTAATTCGGCCATGAGAACAGCTCTAAAAGCTGAACTCACAGAACATTCAGCAAAAAGATTGAGGTCTTCATCAAAGCGTTCATCAGGATAAGAATGGCGCAGAAGGCAAGTTCTGTCAATCGGTGGCTTAAACGAAAAACATCGCATTTCATTTGCAGAAGACAGCAAACTGTATCGCTGCTTGGAATTCATTGCTAGCAAGCAATCAACGCTAAAAATACCGAAGTAGTTTGAATGCGATATCATAGGGCGAGTTGCACTCTATAGCTTCGCACTCGAGCTTTACCAAAGTGCGGTATGCTATTTGGAATGCTTACGTTGTATCGTGATGTTTTGCTTGACAAATTTTGTACGATCATTAATTATCTATTCAAGTAGCTTTCAATTTTTTTACAGGAGGTGAGTGATGGTCGACAAAAAATGCCTAAGAGCATTATCTGTAATTGTAACCGTTTGTGCGCAAAGCCTTGTAGTACATGGTAAAATCTCAGACCGCGTCAGAGCTAAACCTACGCTGTCAGCTGTTACTGGCAGCATTGTTAATGAGCAACTTAGCCAAATTCAAAAAGAACACGAAAAGGGAGCAGGAATTAGTGAGTTGTTGATAGCGGCAAGGGAAGGGTATGTTGAAGCCCTGAGTTATTATAAATCACAAGATTATAAATCCATTGAATCCAAAGTGAAGATTGATTTGAAAAATGATCATAGTGCTTTGCATGTTGCCGCGGAGCTTGGAAATGTAGCGGTGCTGCGCATACTCATAGATATTTTAACAAAGGTGGGCAGGTTCAAAGAGAATTTGGAGAAATATACATCCATTGCCGATAGGCCCCTGCAAAAAGCGGCTGCTAACAATCGCGAAGAAGCAATTAACTATCTCTTAGGAGTAGGGGCAGACAAAGATGGCCGCAGTTCAGATTATGCAACTCCAATGCACCGTGCAGCTGCCAACGGACATATTGAAGCTGTTAAATGCTTGATAGATAACGAAGCAGATAGGGATGCTCGCACTAGAAACCTTGTTAGACCGGTAGATATGGCGGCCAGTAATAGACACGCAGAAGTTGTGAGGTGCTTGTTAAACTACCGTCTGCAGACAAAAAACTTAAGTCTGTTCGAGAGAGCCATAGAGAACGCCAATAATAGACATAAAGAAGTCGTGAGGTACTTGTTAAATTGCGGTCTGCCGGTAGAAAATATAGGTCCGTTCATGAGATCTATAGAGAATGCTAGTAATAGTCATGCTCAGATGAAGGAGTGCTTGTCAAACTACCATCTGCCGACAAACGATTTAGATCTGTTCATAAGATCCATAGAGAACAAAGATCTTGCTGAACTTGTGTGGCTGATTAAAATGCAAATATATGATTTTGAAGACATCAAACACTTAGATGAAAAGACCCAAAGTGTTTTGTTTTCGCTTGCGATCGAGAGCGGAGAGCAGATGCTAGTAAATAGATGCCTTGATGCAGGTATGAAACCTACTTACGATTTGGCAGTCCGAGCTCAAAAACAGGGACACTTTGAGATTGCCACCCAATTTGTAGTGTATCTGCGTGGCCAACGTGGCATTCTACCGAGTGGTGAATTAGAGCTTCTGCACCCGCTTTTGTTTAAATAAGATTGGAGCCGGCTTTTCAAAGTGCCGGCTCTTTTATGCTTTGATCTGTTCTTTCAGATATCTCACAGCATCTAAGGCTGCCATGCAGCCTGTGCCGGCAGAGGTGATTGCTTGTCGATAGACACTATCAGCGACATCCCCGGCAGCAAATACTCCGGGAACCGATGTCTCAGTATGATTTTTGAGAGCAATATAGCCATAGTAATTCAATTCAAGTTGATTTTTAAAAATAGCGGTGTTAGGAGTAAGTCCGATTGCTATGAATACACCATCAGCTTCTAAAGTAGTCTCACTTCCCGTTTTCGTGCTTTCAACTACTATCTTTTTTACTTTACCCTGGTCTCCTTCAATAGCAGTAACTTTGTGCTCATAGAGTATGGTAATATGGGGATTATTCAGCACTCGCTCTTGCATCGCTGGGGATGCGGTGAGAGCGGGTAAAATATGCACGATCGTTATCTTATCGGTAAAATTCAGCATAAATGATGCACTTTCCATAGCGCTGTCACCACCACCAACGATGACAACACGCTTATTTGAATAAAATGCACCGTCGCAGACTGCACAGGTACTTACGCCTTTACCCCAAAACGTTTCTTCACCAGGGCACCCGAGCTTTTTTGGAGTTGCTCCTGTGGCTATGATAAGTGCATGAGTGAGAAGTGTTTTGTGCTTCGTCCTAATCTTGAATGGGCTTTCAGACAGATCTACGCTGATAACACTTTCAGATAGAAAGCGAGTTCCAAGATGACTTGATTGACTGCGCATCTTTTCCATAAGCTGAGGCCCTTCGATTCGTATCTCTCCGGGCCAGTTTTCTACATAACTTGTGCCCATAAGTTGGCCGCCTGGGTTATCTCCTTCGATAATAAGTGGCTGTAAGTGGGCACGTGCAGCATAAATAGCTGCAGTCAGCCCTGCAGGGCCGGAACCGATAATAATGAGCTGCTCTATTGTCATTTCTTAGTTAATTCCTGTATGAGGTAATTAAGCGTTTTTTCTCGTAAGCAGTAGCGTTTGACCAGCTCGCAGGTAAGCGGAACCTCTTGGCCGAGAATCTTGTGTGCAGGAGGCGTGAAATACACAAATTCTTTCGTACGGGGTCGTTTGAGAAAGTTCAGATACGATTGAATATCTTTATGAGTGATTTCTATGCCTTCCTGGTATGCAATAGCATCGAGTATCGTTGCTTCCTTGAGCTGCTTTTCAGCTAACTGTTTTATCTTTTCTTTAAAGTCTACCTGAGATTTATAGACGTGGTAATCAGGATTTACCTGAACTGCCTGCAGGACCATGAGTCTTTGCCGTTCTAAGAGATGGGGCGGTACCCCAAAGAAATAGTGCTTGCAAAGCAGTTTAAGCATAGCTTCCATAATCTCTCGACGCAAACTAATATCATTACGTGTCGAAAATACTTCTACGAGCTTTGCGGGAATCTTTTCTTTATCCTTAATATTGAAATGATACATAAACAGATCGAAGTCAAAATACGCATGCGGTACGAAGTCTCTAATCTCGACGAGGAACGTATATTCCATTTCTGAACTGAGGCTCATATACTCTTGAAGAAACGCACTTTGTGTAAAGAAGGAATCTCCTGCTTTCTTACCTACAAAGAGATCACGAAGTTCTTGATCATCTTCTTCGCCCTGGATCCTAATCCAGAGATGACTTTTATAATCTTGCATTAAAGCCTGTTTGCTTTTATCAAGAAGTGCTACTTCAAAGAAGACCCAATCGTTAATTGCTATCGTTTCACAAGGCGTTGTACTCTTTCGTTCAAGTTCTTCCTTAATAAATGCCTCCACCTGACGATCGAGATCTTTATAATTCTTTCGCTCTGGTGCGTTCAAGAGTAAGCGCTTCCATCGCTTATCTTTTTCAAACTCAATATTTACCAAAGAAAACACGAACTGAGCATCACCCTCGGGTTGTAGCTGGATATCGACTAAATCAGGATCTCCTGCAAGGACGATCTTATTAGTGTATAAAGATTCATAGAGAAAGTTGACGACGCAATGAGTAAACAGCAACTCTTTTAAATGCTCTACAATGTTAGAGCGAAAGTTTTGCTCGATATACTGCAAAGGCGTACTTCCTTTACTAAATCCATAGGTTTGTGACTGTTCCTTTTGAGAATGCAGCACTTCATTATAGAGAGCATTAATATGCTCCCGGCCAATTGTGATAGTTGCCTTTTGGCGTTGAGGCTTCTCTTCAACAACCTGAAAGGTAAAATTTCCACCTTGTACCATCTCTCTCTCCCTTTTTTGATGGTGCAGGAGAAGGGACTTGAACCCCCACCCCTTGCGGGACTGGATCCTAAGTCCAGCGCGTCTGCCAATTTCGCCACTCCTGCAATAACTTATGGTGGGCCGCCTTGGACTCGAACCAAGAACCTGCAGATTAAGAGTCTGTTGCTCTACCAATTGAGCTAGCGGCCCGCTGTCGGTGAAAATTACGTCTTTAAAGTGTACCAGATGTAAGAGATTATTTAAAGGGCTTGAATTTCTTTTTCCTTTTTCTCCGCAATAGTATCACTGGCAGCTATCATTTTGTCAGTTATCTTCTGCAAAGACTCTTGTAATCGTCTGCTATAATCTTCAGAGATCTTTTTTGACTTCTCAGTCTCCCGAAGCAGATTATGGATTTCTTTTCGTGTATTACGAATACCTACTTTACATTGCTCATGTTTTTGACTGAGAGCCTTTGCGAGTTCGTCACGGCGTGTACTGCTCATTTTAGGAAGTTGAATTCGAATCACATTACCATCATTCATAGGTGTTAACCCAAGATCAGAAGCTGATAATGACTTTTCGATTTCAGCAATATTTGCTTTATCCCACGGCTGTACGACTAATAATGCAGCATCTGGGGCAGATACAGCGGCCACTTCTTTTAATGGCATGAGTGAGCCGTACGCCATTACTTTTACATCTTCTATCATGGTAGGATGTGCTCTGCCGGTGCGAGTCTTTAAAAGTTCTTTCTCAAAATGTTTGAGATTGACATCCATTTCAGTTTCAATGTCTTTTTCAAACTGTTTGGTAGGTGCACCTTCAGTTACCGTTATTGTTGTCATCGTTCTCCTTAGGTAGTAAGAGTGCTGCCAAACTCTCTATGCAGGGCAGCTTGTATAAGAGCATTCTCAGAAAAAATATTGAAGATGCGCGTTCGCACCTTATACTGTTCAGCCAACGTAAAAGCTGCAAGGTCCATTACCATGAGGCGTTGCTTAATTGCCTCTGTATACGTAGTATCCTGTATAAACTTTGCAGTCGGTTCTTTCATGGGGTCTTGTGAATATATCCCATCCACTTTAGTTCCTTTCCACACTTCATCTGCGTCTATCTGCAGTGCACGAACGACAGCTGTAGTATCGGTGGTAAAATAGGGTGTTCCCGTTCCACCACTGAAAATGAGGCACTTCTTATTCTGAAGTGCGTCGCGGATAGTTTGTGCTGACGGAGCAGCTGCAATATCAGGCGCAGAGAGTGAAGAAAAAAGCTTAGTACTAATGCCTGTACTCTCAAATACCTCTTGTATAATCAGACCGTTCATCATAGTTGCAAGCATACCCACATAATGGCCAACTGCTTCTCGTATCTTTGTCCGCTCTTGGGCTCCTCGGTAGAAATTACCTCCACCCATCACAATACCAAATTGTATGGTTGGTGCCAACTCTTTCACTTGCCGAGCAACGCCTTCTAAGAGACGTATGTCAAGGCCAGCTTCGGTGTGCTGGATAAGTTCTCCCGTGAGCTTCAAGATGACTTTCTTCATTGGCCGAGTTCAAACCGTACAAACCGTCTAATTTTGATGTTTTCACCCATTTTAGCAATGAGTCCTTTTAGAATATCATCCACGGTAAGTTTGTCATCCTTAATAAAAGGCTGATTGAGCAAACAGATTTCAGTATAGTATTTTTCTAGTTTTCCTTCGATAATCTGATCAATAATTTGTGCTGGCTTGCCTGCAAGTTGCTCTCGATAGATAGCTCGCTCTTTTTCAACGAGTTGCGGATCAACTTCCACAGAGCTGACACAGATTGGTCTAAAAGCTGCTATTTGCATAGCTATGTTTTGCGCAAACTGTGCCATTTCTTCCGTACGTGCTACAAAATCTGTTTCACAATTGAGTTCTACAAGAACTCCAACTCGTGAGCCAGGATGAATATAGGCATGTACAAGCCCTTCAGCAGTGATATTACCTGCCCGTTTTTCAGCAACCTGCGCACCTTTTTTTCGTAGTAATTCGATTGCCTTCTCAATGTCGCCATTTGCTTCGGTAAGGGCCTTTTTACAGTCCATCATACCAACGCCTGTGCGTTCTCTCAGCTTTTGTATCAACTCTAATGTAATTTCTGCCATAAAAACTCCTTAATACAGACATAGTTTTTTCTTAGTGTGCCAGAAACAAGCCGTTTGAGCAATAAAAACCAAAAATCGTTTTACCACCAGAAATGAGGATTTGGAACAGTGCTGTTCACGACTCATTTGGTTCTTGGGTTTAAAGAAATCTGTTCCGGCTAAAATCCAGAATTTTGGAAAGTCATGGGTAACTTAGTTTGCTTAAGAAAATTTGGTCGAGGCTCTGCCGATAAAGCAGTTGTGCTACGGCTAAATAGAGTGGACGTCGGGAGCGCTTGCTCCCGACTCTCAGGTTTCGTTCGTTTCTCAGCTTCGTTGTTGGGGAAAAAACGTACTTCGCCAGCGGACCGCGACGAGTCACGCATCTATCGCGAGTAATGATCTTATAGTTTCACCCTCTCCTCATCTGGTTGCTGCGATGCTATCAGTTTCAATGAGGCATCTTTTGCACTTAAGAGCTGCACAATTGCAGGGTTACCACGCGCATAGTCGAAAGCATTCATTCCGCGATTATCTGTATGTACAACGTTAGCCCCTTTGTCAAGTAAGAGCTTAATGGCCTCGAGATCTTTCATTCTGACTGCTTTGATAAGAGCTGTTTCGCCGAGTGCATCAACAGCATTTACGTTTGCACTTAAGATCTGCTCAATTGCAGGGTTACCACGCGCATAGTCGAAAGCACTCATTCCGCTATTATCTGTATGAGCAACGTTAGCCCCTTTGTCAAGTAGGAGCCTAATGGCCCCGAGATCTTTCATTCTGACTGCTTTGATAAGAGCTGTTTCGCCGCGTGCATCCACAGCATTTACGTTACCTTGGTGGATAAGAACGCGCAATGCTTTATGAGCAAAAGCTGCATCAGAATTTGTATAAAAGTTTTTGTATTGTATTAACTTCATAAGCACGGTTTCGCCGAGATAATCACGTGTATCGGGTCTCAACTCAAATAAAAAAGGCTTATCAGTAGTGTGAGAACTAAGAAGTTCAAGGAGATCGTCCGGTTTATCGAAAACATATGGTAACAACGCCTCTGCTGTTTCAAGGGAAAGAAGGTTTTGAGCAAGTCCTCTGTCCCTGCCGGCTGCCATGAGAGTTCTTAGACCGAAAGCTTTCGCGAGAATGACTGCCTTAACTGGATCGTGCAGTGGAAAAACCATTGCAAGTGGGGAATCCTCTCCCCGCGGACCCCTTTTTGTAATTGCTTCTCTGATCTCAGGCCACTGCACAAGGAACATGATAAGACCCGGGGGGTAACCTTTCTTTAGTGCGGCTGTCAAAATATTTGGATCGAGGGCGAGAATGGGTAATGCTGAGCCTTCAGGTATGGTACTTACTAACTCCTCGGGTTCTTCAGGAATTAACTGCTCTTCAACTCGAATTCCTGAAGCGTGCAAGAGAAACAGAACATCTATTGGCGCGAGGCCAAATCGAGTTGCTATATCCTCTACTACAGGCTTGATTTGTTGAGGAGTACTGATCTTAGCTATTTTCAACTTCTTAAGATAGTTTGATACATTTTCAACTACGTGACTAACATTAGGAGCTCTCATGAGATAGTCTGGAACTATGGGCATCAGGGCAAACAGCGTTGGAGTGAGGGCGATTGCTGCAGCCAATGATAGTTTCTTATACTGCATTATTTTTCCTTTTGGTAAAAGTGTTAATCATCTTATATTTGTCTATATTTAGTATAGATGAAATTTTATTTTAAAATCAAGATTTCAGGCTGAATATTTGCCGATCAAGCAACCGCTTGTGAAAGGCCAGTTCTTCTGTTCAGTTAGATATCTGAGAAGATCATTCTAGTGATACTAATGTCTCTGAGGCTATTGGCAAGAGCTTTGAGCGTCGTTCTTTACTGAGGAATTTCCAGACGAGTTTCGTGCCGAGAAAAGTTGTCGCCCCTCTTTGATTTGATTTCTTACTGTGGGTGCAACTTTATTTCTTCTGAATGTGAGGGTAAAATTTTTTTTGATCGAAGACTTGTGTCGTACAAGCACGTTGGGAGTGTTTAGGCGCTCCCAACGTGTTAGGCTTGCTAATCTTTTACCTTGGGAAGAGTTCTCTTACATCTTCTAGATTTAACTTTTCAGCAAAAAGCTTCTCCATATCGGGGTTACCATGCGCATAGGAGAGGGCCGTTTTCTCAGCAAGATCTTCAGCGAAGGGATCTGCCCCATTGTCGAGTAATAGTCTTACAATATCAAGAGCATTTTTTCTCGCTGCTATGATAAGAGCTGTTTCACCCTGTGCGTCAACTGCATTTACAGCGCATCTACTCATCATAGTGGGTAACAAGCCAGTTGCCACTACGTCGGGAACTGAAAAAAGATCTCTCGTATAAGCAGAAGGATGCTCCCCATAAAGGTCGATTACTTGCATGAGCAGTGTTTTCCCTTGCTCATTCGTCAGATTCATGTTTAAGATACGAAGATTGTGCTTGCTGATTAACATAACGATGTTTAATAGCCGGTCGTTGTTTCCGAAAATGTATTCCATCACTATTTTTTTAAGGTAGGATGTATGAGCAGCCTGTCTATACCTTGAGGATCACTATAAATGGCTGCTTCGATTAATCGAGGATTCAATGCATAGCTTGGATCATGAAAAAAGAGCGGTGCAAGTTTTTTTGTTGCTGAAAGGCAGTAATCGCTCATTCCAAATTGAGTCCAATTTTTAAACGCATTTACAAGCTGACCGATCTCTTGCTGCGCCTCATTTGTATTCAGCCATTGTGTGGCTGCAGGAATGCCAAAGCCACTCAAGTAAAGCATGACCTCCAGAGATGTCACGTTACAAGCGTCAGCCATGCGAAGTGCTAGCAATTGTACCCTGTCCAGATCATTTTCGGCTTTCATGGTAACGAGATAGCCTGCTATGTTTCGTGATGCTCCGGTACTATCCTCAGTCGTTATGAGATAGTTGAGCAGCGCTTGGCTTTGAACGTCAAGCGGCAAGAATTCAAGATAAGAGGTTGGAATTACTTGAGCAGGTATTAACGAGCTGATTGTATCCCTTCTTGAAGTTTCTTCTGATCGAGATTCTTGCCTCCTATCGTCATTTTTTGTGGATCGTCTATCAGTAAGACAGAGAGGGCAGGTGTTATCAACAGTGCATTCAAAGTGACATACATGCTGACGGCAGGCAAGATCTACTATATTTTGCCCGTCCCTAATGCGATTAAGGCAGATTGTGCATTTGAGTACGTCGTCTGCCTCTGTAAGCGGTTGCATGCTATATGTTGTGGTGAATGGTCCTACGCAAAGGAGGGCACCTAGAAGTAGTTGTTTCATATAGTTCCTTTATAGTTTGTCTGTATTTGTAAAGTTTAGTATAAATTGTGAACGAAATACTATCAAATGCTCAAGGAGAAGTGCGTTGTAACCTGATATTGCATTTTAATGAGGGACATCCTCGCTTGATAGATCAAAATGGTCGGCCTAACAGAGTCCTGGGGCTTGCTCCGGTTCAGTCATTGCAGAAAGAGGAGACGCGAAGGTTTCGTACTCTGACTAGGATTCCAAGTAGAGTACTCATTAGGGAAAGAGGCTTGAGAGGTAAGAGTTCGTTTTTATTGATCTGAAACGATCAAGATGGATCGAATGAATTGTTATGATTCAGTTTGAACTTTGCGTGACATGAGCAATCCCACTGTTTTTCGCATCAGACTGCGCACTTGCTCGAGGCGTAAAGAGCTCTTCTTGATTCATATTGAGGTGCTGTGCAAAGAGTTTTTCTAGCGCATCATTTCCGCGAGCATAGGAGAGGGCAGTTAACCCCGCTTTGTCCGGTAGGTTGATCAAAGCACCCATTTCTAATAGTAGAGCGACGCTAGGAATATCTCCTAGCCTAGTTGCATATACAAGAGGTGTTTCACCATTATTATCAGTTACATCAATGTCTGCGCCCTTTTTGAGCAGTACGGGTATGAGTTCCCTGGCGACAGCTGCTTTGGGGTCATTCGAAGTATTTGCATTATCTAATGCTTGCATAAGGATTGTTCGCCCTTCACTATCTCGATGGCCGTCATCGTTTAAAAGATCATTTTGTAAAAGAGGGTATCTTAAAAGAATAGCTAAAACGTCTATCACATCGCGTTGGCTTCGCGCAGCAGAAAGAAGTGCTTTTGCCATTCTCTTGTTTAAAATGGATGCCCGCAGTAAGGCCTGTTTATAATGAGGATGCTCAAAAAGCCATCTCAGAATTTCTGGAGAGGCTGAGAGGAGGGCATAGGTACCAAATGGTGCTTGGCTCTCGGTAGCCCCCAAAGTAATTGCCATCTTAATTATTGGCCAGTGTGGTAGAGGAGCACTCGCGAGTTCCTCTCTAATAGTTTCATTAAGATCTAATTCAGTTGCATGCGCTTGTAACCAGTCTAGCGCTGGGGCAAGCCCCGCTTTAGCAAGGTGCAGCATGACAAGTAATTTGAATTTCTTTGTATCTAGTCTTCCCAATGCTTCGGTATTAAGTAATTCTCCCAGGGTAGGAAGCTGTTCTTCTTTATTGAGTCTAAGAAGAAACGTTGCAACCTGTTCGGCTAAACTTGGCATATCAGTGCCTTCATCGGGCTCAGCGCCATCTGAAGGAACAGTTTCGTGGCTCCGATTGAATTCGTAGGTAGTCGCAGAGGAAGAAGGTCTCTCTGAATGGAAGCTCAGCAGAGAGGCAGAACTAAGGGCAATAGATGCCATTAGGTGAAGGGGACGAATAAGATTGTGCATGAGAATTCCTTTACGTATTACTATGTAGGTTACATATAGAGATTAACATGTCGATAGATTCAAAGTCAATATTTCACATAGGAAATTATCCAGCCTCCTTCAAACAAAGAGAGACGTTGCTTCTTCTTATCTGGTCTAAGGTTTGCATCATCGGCAATAGTTATGTCAGATTTTTAAGCTGTTGTCAGCCGCAATTGAATGAATATCGGCTGACAGACGAGGAAGGCTGGAAATTGACAGGTTGATTGGTTTTGGTATAATAATAATAGATAAATGAAATAATTTAAATACGGAGGTTACACATGATAAAGAAATTACTAGTACTAGGTTTACTGGGCTCCCTAAACCTTGTACACGCTATGGTGGGACCATCGAAGGACTATCTCAGTGGAGTTGCGGCGATTTCGACGAGAGGGTTTGTTACTCTGCAACAAAATGCCTTGGCTGCAGTTCAGAGCCAATTGCCTTCACTTGCAATAACGCCAATCGAAGGGCATCTCTATCATTTGACTCTTATTGGGTTCGATATAGAGATACAGCAAGGTTTGAGTGCGCAAGATAAAAATGCGTTGAGAAGCCAGGTTCAGACACATTTAGAGAATGCAGCTCATGATGCGATTCAAAAAACCCTCAAGCATTTAATGAAAAAACATAGAGCTCATACTCCTATTATACTTCCTTTTAAGCATGTGAAAGTGTTTAAAAAGCAAGTTGTCGGCATATTTAAATCGACTGAGGTTGTTACGAAGCTGGTAGATACTATTGAGAATTACTTTCACAATAATATTAACCTATTGAAGGCACAAGGGTTGATTACTTCTGTGGCAAAACATCAAAAGATAGTTCTGCCCCATGTAGGACTTGCTAAGCATACTGCTCCTCACTTATTTGGAACTCGAATCAAAGTACTGGGGGTTGCAGACTTTCTTATAAGTAGACCACAGTCATTTAGTTCCGTTCAGGTACGCACAACAAAGACTCAGCATCTACCATCAGCTGCTGCAGCTGCAGTTTAAGTTTTTCAAAATTTAAATTATACTATAAAGGAGAATCAATGAAATTATTTGTATTAGCGAGCCTACTGGCAGTAAGCCCGTGCCTCGTAGCCATGGTCAAAGATCAATCAATTGTCTCGAAGCACAGCCATACACTCGAGGTGCTCAAAACAGTAGCAACTAATATTGCATCGAGGGAGTCCATCTCCCCAGAACAGCTAAAACAGGTAGCTGAACGATTTGCAAAAAGATTAGATATAACCGAATTGGAAGTCATTATTCATCTTTTTGACTTTGGTATTTCTCAGGCAGCGCCGTTCCTTGAAAGTTCGAGATCTGACCTTGAGGCAATTATTCATGAATTTACGCGCGATGGTCTTCATGAGCCCTTAATTTTGCCTCTACTGAGGTATGATCCAAGTTTTGCCTCAGACCCACTTTTTTTGGGGAACGCCCTTATTCATGGTTCTGCGAGTCTTGTAAGATTCCTCGTAGATCGGCCTGAACTGAGAGAGATCTTTGTCTCTCGACCTTCAATGGAAGTCCATTCACCTCTCTCCTACGCGTTTCCTGTAAATGATTGTGAAAAGGCACTGATTATCGTACAAGCATTCGGTCTGAGAACGGTCATGAGCCAGAGAAAAGACAATCATGAAGTGCTTACTGCCGAAGTAGCCCGTGGGTTGATCCAACATGTCCTTGATGCACCTGACTATCTTTTTGAGTTTCTTAGTGCCATGCATGAGTACTTTCCAACGCTTCTTAACTCTCAGATGATACAGATGCTTAATGAGCGCGGTGAAACAATACTTATGAGGTTAATTGAAAGAAGGAGACAGCATAGAGACCAAACACCATCCTTCTTAAAATGTATCATTAGGTGTAGCGATATAAATGCTACTGATCGGCTGGGCGAAACGGCGCTTATCAAAGCTGCCAAAAACGGTGATCTTGAAATTGTTGAGCACTTACGTAACCCACTAGTCGACCGGTTCCATAGAGATGCTCGTGGATTGAGTGCTCTCGACCATCCCGTTGGCCAACTCTTTTCAGGCCCATTCACTAACCCAGTTGTTCAAACATATTTGGGACTGCTGCCTCGAGAGGTTCTTACCTGTGTAATTTTACCTTCTTTAGTGAGAGATAAGGATATTATGGTGGCAATTCGTGCCTTAGTATCTTATTATAAGACGTTAAAAGGCGATCAGGAAATTCATTCTGAGCAACTCGAGCTTATAGCTGCGCTTATTGCAGATCAATTTGGTAAAACTCGGACAGAAGTCATGCTTCGTTTTTATGGTTTGGGCATTTCTGAGGCTGAGCGATGGCTAAGAGCTCGATCTGAAAAAACGAGCGCTACGATAAAAGGTTTGATAGAGAAAGATGGTATTCGTTTAGCAAAAGACTTGGTTCTGCCAATCTACCTTTATGATCCGAGCTTCTTTTCGGATCCAGTATTTATAACGAAAGTCTTAAGATTCGGTCAACCTGAACTTCTTCAAGCACTTGTACAGTGCCCGAGAATTAACCATCTTATTTGTCAACCCTGCGGGACGATGTCTGAGCCTCAACGGTCACTGCTCACGGCAAGCTATAATGGTTTGACTCTGGAAAGAGTGCGAATTCTTGTAGAAGCATTCGGCCTCAAAACTTGGATTTCTTCAGGCTTGAGGCATGGAGGCATAAACCGAGATTTTGCGCGATTTTCTCCCGAGGTAGTACAGTATCTGATATCTGTCGCTTTCAAAGACTCGAAGGATCTTGCATTTCTGGTACATACATTTGGGGGCTGTATGAATCATCAGATGCTTGATATGCGAAATGAGCGAGGCGAAACAATGCTTATGAAGTTAATCCAGAATCGGCCAGCGCATACCGACCATGCAGATGAATATTTGTTGTTTCTGGCTCGGATTCATAAAAAATCTGTAAGACTTCTCATTACTCATAGCAATCTAAATGCAGCCGATGCCCTTGGTGAAACGGCTCTGATTAAAGCTACCAAAAAAGGTGATCTTGAAGTTATTGGGCTCTTACTAGACAGTGGGGCTGATATTTTTCATAGCGATGCTTGTGGACTGAGTGCTATTGACTATGTACGCGGAAATCCGCCTTTCCAGCAGCTTTTCGCTGATAAGTTGCATATTGCCGTAGAGGAGCTCTTTCCCCCTCAAGGTGTAAATGCACGAGGTGAACGAGGAGAAACAGCTCTTATAACTGCAACGAGAGCAGGAGACACTGAAGCTGTCAGGTCATTACTCGCTCGTGATGGTGACCCATTTATCGAAGATTTGACGAGAGCAACAGCACTCGATTATGCTCGTGGAAATCCTGTAATGGAGCAACTCTTTGCAGAGAAGTTAGGCGTAGATGTCGCAGGTCTCTTTCCTCGGTCGGCCAGAGGCAAGTAGCGAATATCAAAGGGGGAGGACTCGAGTCCTCCCTTATTCAAAATGATCCAAAAACTCTGTTCTCTCAATGACGAGCCGTGACCGGCATGAGATTGATAGCTGCTCGGTGCGAATCAGATGGCGACGGGACGGTATAGGTGCAGGAGGGTGTCTAAAGAATGCTGGAATAGATCTGCTCTTCATTGGGGATATACTTCGGCTGGGGTAAGTCCAATGGAAGAAATTGAACGTGTGTAAGGCTACAGGCAACAAAACTTGTTACTGCTAGAAAATTCAAGCGCCGCGCGAACTCGATGCTAGCCGATTAATGCGGCAAAACACTTTTCTGATCGCAAAAATCTTCAGTTGTGAACGTCGAAGCAGCCATTGAGAAGGGAATTCTGTCCATTCTCTGAAAGTATTGTTTCATCTTGACTTTAAATTGAGAGATGCGCTATACTCAAAATTGACAGATAGAAATATAATTTTAAAAAGGTATCCAATGAAGAGAATATCAGTATCATTATTCACATTACTTGCTTTAACTCCAACTTTGTTTGGCTCGAACGTGGCTCAGACACGTATAGAACAGCTACCAACTGATATCAGAAGATATGTACTTTTACCCTATCTGAAGGGGAGTGATGAGGATTTGGTAAAGTATGTTAAAACAGTGAGAGAAGTCATTAGTCCTCGTGAGCTCGAAGGTATAGTTGAGGTACGAGTTGCCCAGGACCCACTGGCTGACCTAGGCGCGGCACGAAAACAAGACTTGACTCTACAACTTATGTTTAAATTTAAAAATGCAGGAATTTCTGCTGCGGACCTGTGGCTTCAAGCTCGTGTATCTGAATTTGCACACGATGGTAATGAAGATTGGTTAGTACCGATATTTAAGCGTGACCTGAATTTCGCAAAGGATCCACGATTCTTGGCGGCTGCACTGACGAGAGGATCCTTGCCGCTTATAGAGTTCATAGGTTCTCACAGAGAGTTAAGGAAGGTGGCTATAGAAAAGGCTCCTGGAATGGCTTTCTCGCCTCTTGCACATGTTTTTCCTTTGACGGATGTGAAAAGGACGGAGAGCTTGCTCTTTAATTTTGGTCAGTCAGCACTTATAAAGGCCGCACGGGAGAGAAGAGATCTTCGAAAATATTATTCTGATGAAGTTGCGCCGACTTTTAATGACCCGTACTACAAAAATAGGGGTGATTGGTGAAGAGCAAATCCTATGCCATGAATAGAGCTTCGTCAAAGAGGACAGAGCTGTTTTGAAAGAACTTCTCATGACAAACGTCAGAGCGGACTTTTTGCGCTCGAACGGTCTTTCAGGTCATTTTGAATTTTGAGTAAATTCACGAGATGAATACCAGAACTCAGTTATGCGGCGGCAATCTTCTGATGAAAAAGCTATTCGCAGAAGCGCTAGCCATGAATTCCATCAGATCATGACTCGACAAATGATTGCGATCTGATTATGTTGAAGTGAGTATTGCTATGTGGTACTGGGATCGGTGTGAGAAAGAGATTGAATGTTCTAGTGGTGGGAAGAGGATCTTCCCACCAGAATTTCGTTTTTGGCGATTTTTTATTGAAGTTCACGTACGTCGATTTGCCAATTCTCTGCAAAGACTTGCAACATCTCAGAATTAGCGCGCGCATAATCGAGGGCTGTTTTTCCGGAGGAATCTTCAGCGAAGGGGTTAGCATTCTGCTTCAGTAAGTCTCTTACTGTCTCAATAGCATTACTTTTGACTGCTGTTATGAGAGGGTTTTCTTCCTGCGCGGAGGTTGGAACTGCTTCAGATCGTCTGCTCTCATCGTTCGTATTCATTCTTGAAGATGAAAGCTCTGGCTGGTTTTCTTGGGATTTGATTTCATGCGTCTGAAAGCCCGGCTTCACTCGAAGCGATTCGACTAGATGACAGAGCGCACATCGTTCTTCAGGATAGTTTGACTGAAGGCTGATAATACAGTCAATGTGGGCAAATCGTTGATGACAGGGAAGCTCTACTGCGGTATCTGTCTCTCCACATGGATCGAGGCAAATTGGACACTTAAAAAGGTCTTCTGACTGGATGTGTTCTACCATGGCAGAGGTTGTACAGAAGGCGCCCACGCACAGCAAGGCTCCAAGAAGTAATTGTTTCATAATATTCCTTTTAGTTAATTAATTTAATTCAGTTTTGATTATAGCTCGCGAATTGTATATTGTCAAGTTTTTCAATTTGAGCTATTGCTCTTCATTGCGAAGGGCTTGTAGCATTCTCTCGTTGAGCATTCCATTAGCCAAGCGGATGGAATGTACCATCGATACTGCCCTTGTGAGTTTGGCAAGTCAATTAAGAGTGTGACTCCTTTGAGATTGCTTCTCAAGAGTATGAGGTCTTGAGCTCTCTCTGTTTGGGGTTAGTCTCAATGCTTTATGAGGCCAGAGGCGAGCTTTTAGCATGCATCGTTGACCCGATCTGGCTTAAAGTTGTTGGGCTCTTACGGAATCGCTGTCGAGGAGCTCTTTCCCCGACAAGAAGGTGTAAATCGACGAGAGTAGAAAAACTAGGCTCAGATGTGAGAGAGCTCTTTCCTGGCCCTCGGTACAGAAACGAGAAGTCCAATTTTAAAGCAGGGAGTGTGATCTCTTGCCTTGTTTTTCCGGGCTAGATGCACCGATGAGCACTTTTCATCAAAAGATTTTGTGATAGAACTCGGGGTAAAATGGAAAAAGGGATAAGTTTCGATGAAAGTAATAGTATGGGGCTCCATTATTCACTCTGTGCATTAGTATGCTGGAGAAAGGTCTTACTAATGATTTATTGGCAGGCTTAAAAAAAAGGTCCATTGAACTATTTTATGACTCTGTTACACTAACTAATATCCCGTGTACAGATGTATTACTAAAGGAACGTTATGGCAACAAAAAAAGATACAGTATCAGTTGATAGGTATGCTATTTTCCAAACAGGTGGCAAACAATACCAGGCCCTCGAAGGCAAGACTATCGGTATTGAAAAACTAGATGCTCGTGAAGGTGAATCAGTTATTTTCAAAGATGTATTATTGAGAAAAACGGGTGAAACGGCAGTCGAAGTAGGAAAACCCTATCTCTCTACTCCTATCAAAGCGACTATCGTAAAGCATTTACGAGGGCCTAAGCTGATCGTATTCAAATTTAAGCGTCGTAAGAAATCGATGCGTAAGCAAGGGCATCGTCAGCCTATTACCGTCGTCCGTATCGATTCGATATGAAGGAATTAGTATGGCATACAAGAAAGGACTCTGTATCTTCTTAGTGATACTCTCGCTTAGAGGTGAAAATGATGATTGTATGCCCGATTTCTTTGATGAACTGACTGAGCCTGCGACAATGAGCTTGCTCAAACCACCGTTCGATTGGGAACATTTCCTTGAAGAATGCCCCGAATTACAAGAGCAGTTCTGGGCTCTTTCTGAAAAAGAGCAGGAAGAGCTTATACTTGCGATTGAACTTCTCAATAAAGCCTTTGTAGCTGAGATGAAACACCAGCTAGAGAGTGCATCCGATCCCTCACAATCTTGACTTTCCTAGACATCATTCTATGCTGATATTACACCAAGAAATGATAATTTAAAAATAAACTATCGATTTTTCACTAGCTTTTATAGTAAGATGAAAGTAATAGGCTAGTTAGGAAGGGTGTAGCATGATACGATATCTGAGGTTTCTCTCGTGTATACTTGTAATGCTTGGTTGTATGGCGCTCAACGGCGACAACTCAAATGCGAGCGCTATTGCCATAGATAACATGGGCAGACTTGTTATCGCAGGGACTACTCAAAACAGTCAAACGGATGCAAATGAATTTGCGATTACCCGGTTAAATACTGATGGGACTCCTGATGTTACCTTTAACCCTTTAGGTGCCCCACTGGGGTCTAATAGTACTACCCCGATGAAGGGACAAGTGACTTTAAGTATCCAAGGAGTGAATGATACGATAACCTCCGTTGCTATTGATTCAAACAATAATATCATTGTAGCTGGTTTCTCAAAGAATACCGAAAGTGTTTCATCCTATGCAGTAGCTCGTTTTTTAGAAAATGGTACGCTTGATACCACCTTTAATTCTGTGGGTCAATTTCCTGGGGGACCTGGTGTTGCTCTTATAACTATAAATGGCACAACTGATTCTGCTACGGGAGTAGCACTTGACCAGCTGGGGCGAATTGTTGTGGTTGGAACATCAGACACAATGGGCACAGCAACTACGTTGCCGATAACTGTTATTGGGGTTGTGCGTCTTACAAGTGCGGGGAATCTAGATAGAACATTTGGCAGTAGTAAGACTCCAGGCTTCTTTGTTTTTAATCTTATGGGCACCGATCAATTGGGTTCTTCGATTGCTATCGATGCAGAAAATAATATCTATGTTGGAGGATCTATAGCTGTTTCTTCGCAAAATACTGATTTCTTACTTTTTAAATTAACGCCTCAAGGGGCCTTGGATCCTACGTTCAACCAGTTCAGTGTTAATCCTGGCGTCTTTACGGAAAACTTACGCAATAGCACCGGTTTAGTTGCAGAGGCCGATATTGCATTGGCTATCGGGCTGGATGCCGAAAATCGTATTGTGATGGCAGGTAATTCATCAACGGGCAGCAATGAAACGGATTTTGCTCTGCTTCGCGTATTACCTTCAGGGGTGCTCGATGTAGCCTTTAATGCAACCGTTCCTCCACCAGGTGTCCCGGGGGTAGTAATTACGCCGATTTCAGGAAGCTTAGATTCTATTACTGCACTGGCATTCGATCCAAATCAAAATATAGTTGTAACAGGCTATACGGTCGTTAATCAGATGGGTACTGGTGATCAAAATGATGCATTTACAACCGCTCGGTATTTGCCGAATGGCCAGCTTGATCCTACCTTCACGAGCGGGATTGCTGGCTCTACTCCAGGAATTGTCATTACCAATCTCGTTGTACCTGAAAGCTTTGCTATGAATGATAATGCGGGGACAGGTATTGCTATTAGTGCTGACAATCAGATTTATGTTACGGGCTTTTCCTTTGATGGATCTCAGAAGAATTTTACGACGATTAACTATCTTCCTACCGGAAGTCTCAATACTACCGTCTTTAATCCAATTGGTACGACTCCAGGGGTAGTATATACCAAGTTTGGCGTCGAACTCATTCCCGGAAACGGGGTGCCAATCTTTGTTGGGGGAGATACCTCGGGTCTTGGGCCGCAAGTCCTTGATGAACTTCGGTATCCTCCGAGCCTGGTCATTCCAACTCTCGATAATGCTGATTCTCTTATTTTTAATGATTTTGCACCGTTCCTTTCGGGAACAGCGGCTCCTGAAGCTGCACTTACTCTGTATGCAAATGAGATTCCCGTAGTGTCTGTGTATGCAGATAAAAGGGGAGTATGGAGTGTTCACATGCCCCCTCTTCTTGATGGGGTGTACACTGTTTCTGTTGTGGCAACCGATCCGCTGACAAATATTAGCTTGTCCTCTGAACCAACCCATCTGACGGTTATTACTCAAATACCTCCATCGCCTCTTATTGAGGTTCCTGCTCCTCAGGAGAGACTCAGGACAGCTCAGGTGTTTATACGCGGGCGCGCACAGGCACATACTACGGTAGCTCTCTATCTCAATGGAAAGGATCTTGCTCAGGTGCGAGCCAATGCAGAGGGAATCTGGTCTTTCACAACGGCACCTCTTGATGATAATGTTTATTCGCTTTTTGCGGTTTCTACTGATGTGGCTGGAAATGTAAGTCCTCCTTCGGACGAACGCACCTTTATCCTCGATAGAGGCCTTCAACGGGTTCCACGTATTCTGAGCCCAACCAATACCTTTGTCACAAACAAAAGCGAGCTCACCGTAACAGGTGAAGCCCGACCCCAGTCCTATGTAAATCTGTATCTCAATACAAAACTTGTTGGTCGTATTAAGGTTGATGGCAAAGGGGCATGGTCTTATCAGCTCAAGGGATTAAAAGACGGAGATTATCGGCTTTCTGCAAGTACCCCAGATAAAAAGCTAAAATCTACTCTCGTAAACTTCTCGGTGAACAAGACGCCGCCAGCAGCACCTCAGCTTACCAAAACTCCTGATGGATTTATTACGGGGCGAGCACAACCTTTTAGTACAGTTAGATTGTACATTGATGATAAGCTCTTTGGAACGACTTCAGCTGATGCAAGGGGCTCCTGGGCATTTAATCCGAGCCGTGATCAAAAGGTGCCTCATGGTTCTCATCGTATCAAAGCAGTAGCCGCAGATAAAGCAGGAAATATAAGTTCATTTGTTGAACAGGTTATTATGCTTTGACAAACGCATGGGACTTGTGATATATCTATAAATACTAGATAAAATTTCAAATAGTAATTTTCCGGAAAGAGTCTCATGGTTCATTATGCTATTCTGTCTTGGGTCGTCTTTAATTCACTCTCTGCAAAGGTTGTACATGTACCCGAGATTGCAGCCAGTCGTTCTCATACCACTGCTCAAGTTATCAACTACCAAGATCCAACTGAACGGACCTTAGGAAAGGAAGGGTCTCCTCCACGCACTCTTTTTGAAGCAAGGTATGAAGATACACGAACAGATGTACTAAATAAGGATCCATCATCTTGGCGTTCGCGGCTCTCGGGTGTGTATTCGCCCGCCACAAGCATTTTTAACTCGATAGTAAACTTTGTAACGGCAGTCAGTGCTCCTCTGAGTGCTGCGGAGTATGTCACTCACAGATATCAACAAATGTCTCAGCTACGATCTGAAATTTCTTCTCCAGATAAACATTCTGCTCATACTGCTCACGTTATGCATACGTTGCCCGAGCGCGAACAGATGATTCTCAAGAGCCGTGCTGCGAAGGTCCGCTCTGCACTGAGAGATTTTTTGGGAGAATCTGTTGAAGAACAGCTTGTACCCTCGATTGGTCTTGCCTGCGGCGGGGGAGGAGTTCGAGCTCTCCTAGAAACAGTAGGGTGGCTATCCGGGGCTCAAGCATCTGGCTTGTATGACTGCTTGACGTATATGTCAGGACTTTCAGGATCAACGTGGGCCTTAAATACCTATCTTGCTTCAGCCAGGAGTATGGGAGAGTATAAAGAGCACCTCAAGAAGCGCTTAGCGGTATCTGTGACCGACCATGTTACAGCACTAACCTCCGACGATCTTCGTGACTTCATTAAAGCTCTCGGGTGTATCTATTACAATAGACAGAAGACGAGTGTTGTTACTATTTATGGCATCCTTCTTGCACAGATCTTACTCAAGGGACTTGTTCCTAATCCTTATGAAATGCCTCTATCGGCACTCATTCCTCATTTGCACAATCATCCCTTTCCCCTGTCTACAGCAGTCCTTGGTGGTGAAGTAGCGCTTGCTGGCTTTAAGCATCATCCCTCATATGAGTTTTCTCCCGTGAGTGCCGGCAGTTTTGAATTGAGGTCGCATGTCCCTCTCTGGGCATTCGGCAGAGTATTTCAAGGAGGGGTAAGTCAGTGCATAATCCCAAATGATCTCAATCATCCAGAAATCTATACCGCGCAAGCTCTTATTACGGCATCCACGCCTGTACTTCCGGAATCTTTTTTGGCTCCTGGTGTTTTGGCGGCCGCTGCAGGAGCAGCCTATCTTTCTCAGAGCGCTCCCTCTGGTCCTTATTATGGAAGCGAGCTGCCCCTAAGCTTTTATTTGGGTGTATGTGGATCTGCTTTTTCCGCAAATATGCACAATGCTGTTCGTGAGTTATATCTGAAGTTGACGCCCGCGTCATGTCCACAGGGTCCTGAAGCAACAGCGGTACAGACTGAACAGTTACGTGCTCTTGCCCTGGCTCTGATAAAGCAAGCTGGCTTTAGATTGCCACAAGATCCTCATCTTGATGACCCTCATTTTGGAGCCGCTTGCGTGCCTAACCCGACATTTGAGCTTGCTCATGCTCCCCTTGCAGAAATGCCCAACCTGCCTTTGGTAGATGCCGGCTTCGAGATGTTGGATGGTGATCGGCTCAATAGTGGTACAGTGCCACTTCTCTATCGTCGCTCAGATGTTATTATTATTTTTGATAGTTCTCAAGATCTAGAAGGTGCTCCCTCATTGCGAGCCGCAGCTCGATTGGCTCAGGCTCTCAATATCCCCTATCCAAGTATACCTGCGACTGTTCCAACTGCGCATATTCAATTATTTGCAGATGATAATCTTGAGGCTCCTCTCATTCTTTATATGCCAGGAATTGCCAATCGAGGATTTGATGCTTCATTCGATCCCCAGACAGCGCCATGGACCGCTACAACTAACTTTACATATACGCCTGAGCAGTCGACTCAGTTGATGGACTTAATTTCCCATACACTGCAGGATCATCAAACGCTCGAAGTCATTAAGCGTACAGTTCGATTGGCTATTGAGCGGAAAAAAGAACGAGCTGCTCGTGGAGTGTGGCCTCCTGGTTGTATGACAAAGAAAGTGAAGAGTCATCAAACGGCTTCGATTTAAAAAGGTCTGTACTTTTAAAGAGTCCAAACATGAATTTCTTTGTGCCCAATGCCTAAAACTTCGTGAGAAATTTTTTCATCCCATGATTTATGCAGATCTGGATTGAAAATGATCAGATGCCCTCGCTGCCGGAACTATCCATGTAATCAGCCGTTTGTTCTAAACCCTTTGCAAGTACTGATTCACTATGCTTAATTTTTAATTCGAGGACAAATGTTTGGCTTTTCCAGCGCACAAAAAAATCAACCGGTCTAGTACCAGGTGCATATTCACGACAAATAGATCCGCCACCATTAATAATGCGCTGCAAGAAGGTAAGAAGCAATAGATGCGGTCCTGACTCTTTATATTGATATTTCTGAAGCCAGAGTTGAGCATTTTCGCGATAAAATTGTGTAAATCGTTCAAGCAAAATAGCCATAGCCAAAGATCCATCTTTTCTTACAAACGATCTTTCTGTAAGAGCAATCCTTTCCTGAAACTCAGAGGCAAGTACAGCTGGAATAATCTGTTTATAGAGTGGATTGGCAATTTCTAATGAGGGCGCAGTCGCAGAGAACAAACCAAGATCTTTACACTATTGGACGTCATCCTTCTTAAATCCATGAAGATCACCACCCATAATAGCATCAAATACGCGGGCAACTCGTGGTTCGTTCAGCTTATCTATTAAAGAATCGATATGCGTATCGCGACGAAGAATTAAAATATCTTTTGCTCTATCTATGATTTCCTCAGTAATAGGTTGAGTTCTATCAGGTACGAGCACGAAGCAGGCTTCTTCAGCAAGGGCATTGACGAGCCATGGTTGTCCTTGCGTTAAGCAGTAGGCATGCTCAATTGCTTTATCGGTAAAAAGTTGCCCCGTGGCCTTCGTATGCTGCCGATACAAAAGCCCCACCTCTTCCTGGGAAAAGTTCGATAGGGTGAGCGAAACTGTTTTTATATTGAAAGGGGTCGCATTTGAAACATACGCTCCTGCTTCTTCAGACCAGATTCTATAGTCTTTAACATCTCTCAAACTAATGAGGCAAATGGATTGGGGAAATCGATCAGGCCGATTGCTAAAACCCGTTCGAATTTGTCGCAAAACTGAGAGCAACGAATCGCCAATAAGTGAGTCAATTTCATTCAATAAAAAGTGCAATAGGTTTATCGGAAAGTTTTGACCAAATTTCCAAAGCTTCTTGAACGACAGGAGTTCGCTGAATGAGATCATTCAATAGAGATATTGTTTCTACGTCTTCAGGAAAATTCGTATTTATTGCATTCTTTAATATACTAACAATGCCAATCAAAGCTTTCTCGAAATTCTCACGCGCAACTTGAGCATTTTCAATATTGATATACAGAGCCTTAATTCCATTAGTGCCACGCAAATAGTTCACAAATTCAGTAATGGCAGTTGTTTTCCCGCTTTGACGCGGAGCATGCAGGACAAAATAGTTCCAATTCTCAATGAGCTCAATTAGTCGATTTTTATTTAGTCTTTCGGGCAAATAGTAGTGCTTTGAGGGAATAATAGGGCCGGCGATACAAAACCTCTTTGCTCCAGACGAATGAACGATTCTCTTCATGTACCTGCTTTCTTACGTTGAAATCTTCTAACGATAAGAATAACTGAGCTCATCTTATTTGTCTCTATTTTATCTGTGGTGAAAACTCGCTGATTTGCCCGACTATCTCAGTCAAACCCATTGGGACGAAAGCTATTCGGTGTAGTGCTGATAGGTCGCAAAACTCGCCGAAACTAGCTATAACAAATAACAGACAATTTTCCCGTATTGAGAGTAACGTAGAACCTTGAAAAGCCAACCAAACTATAAACGGTCAATTATCTTTAACGGTGATGGTCAATTATCTTTAGCGCTTTTAAATTAAAAAGTATGATGGCATGAGCAAGCCAACGAAGTTTGTAACTCAACTACAAAATCCAAGGGAAACTCATGCCAGGAAAAAGAATAACTGACAAACAGGTAAATGACTATATGGAAAATATTGAAAACGGTATGCCTAAAAGAATGGCAGCACTGAAAGCTGGGATCGCGGAAAGCAGTGGTCGTAATATTGCACATGCAAGGAGAAACAAAAAGAGAAAGCAACGTGAAGGAAAGCCGACGCGAGAAGATAGATTTGAAACGGTTATGCAATCTTTTGTGATACCTCTTCTTGAAAGAGGAATCACCATAGCCTCACATATTTTTGAGATGCTGCAGGAGGAATATCCGGGCGAATTTAATGAGGTACAGATGCGTACATTCCGGCGAAGGATTGCAAAGTACAAACTACTCGAAGGAAAAGGCAAAGAGATAATGTTTCCTCAAACCAAACCTCAGCCAGGCAAATCTGGAATATCTGATTTCACCTTGATTAAGTTTAAAGATCGAAAAATGAAAGTGACTATAGCTGGTGAACCTTTTGAACATAAGATCTTTCATTATAGATTGCAGTTTTCTGGGTATCGCTTTGTAGATGTTTCTAGGGGTACAGGAGAACGGTTTGTGGTTATGTCTAAAGGGCTTCAGGATGCCTGGCATGATCTTGGGGGAGTTCCGGAAGAGCATAGGACTGACAATCTTTCATTGGTGTTTAAAAATCGGGTGGATGGTGCACAAGAGGATCTTACACTAAGAATGAATGCACTTTATGCCCATTATAGCGTAAGGCCAACACGTAATAATGTAGGAAAAGGTCATGAAAATGGAGCTATTGAGTCATCTCATAGACACTTTAAAGACCGGTTAAAGAGTGAGCTCATAAAAAGAGATAGTATTAACTTTGATTCATATGAGCAGTACCGGGCATTTGTTAAAGGTGTGGCAGCAAAGCTCAATCTTAAGAATGCAAGCAAAATTGCTATTGAACGAGCTCATTTGAGACCTTTGCCTGAAGGTCGAGCAATTGAGTATGATGATGTCACTGCGGTAGTAGCATCGTCAAGTGTGATTGTTGTTAGGAGAGTGATTTATTCTGTTCCTAACAAGCTGATTGGTAAGGTGCTCCATATCAAGCTGTATGATGATAAGCTTGAATGCTACCTTGGCGCTACACATGTTATTACTCTGACGCGTATGCCTATTCCTCAAAAAGGGAAGCGGGCTCACAATATAGATTATAGACATGTTATTGAGTGGCTAGCAAAAAAACCAGGAGCATTCCCTGGATACGCATATCGCGACTATCTTTTGCCTACAGAGAGCTATAAGAAGATTTGGGAGCATATTAAAAGTACGATGAATCTGCGAGAAGCTGCGCGATTCATCGTTGGGATACTGCATCTAGCCTATATTCAAAATTGCCAAGAGGAGCTTTCGATTGAGATTCTTGATCGCATAAAACATGGGACAGAACTTAAACTGAGCAGCCTGCAAAGCATGTTCAAATCTCAAGCAACAAAAGTACCTGATATCGTTATTCCTGAAATTCACATTAATCGATTCAATGAGCTAATTCCTGGCTTTAAAGGACAAGAATGATTACCAAAGAAACTGTTCCACTATTACTAAAAAAACTGCGCTTAAACACTATGAACTCCTGTTGGCAAGATGTCTCAAAACAAGCTGTGAAAGAACGTTGGGGTTACCCTCAATACTTAGGCACGCTCTGCGACATGGAGCTCGCAACACGAGATTCAAAGCGAATAGAAAGACATCTAGTCGAGGCGAAGATGCCACTAAACAAGACTCTTGATACCTTCAGCTTTGCAAATCTTACCTCAATAACTGGCGCTCAGATAAGCTCTTTTGCAGAAGACACTCAATGGGTTACCCAAGCTCGCAATCTCATGCTCTTTGGACCAAGCGGAACTGGCAAGACTCATCTAGCAGCAGCAATTGGCAGAAGGCTTATTGAGCTTGGCAAACGTGTCTTCTTTATTCGAACTACAGCTCTTGTTCAAAAGCTGCAATTGGCGTACCTTGAAAACAAGCTCTCGGACGCTTTAGAAAAGCTAGAAAAGTTTGATCTGATCATTCTTGATGACTTTGGCTATGTGAAGAAAAATGAAGCAGAAACAAGTGTCTTGTTTGAACTAATTGGAGATCGATATGAGTCGAAGAGCATTCTCATAACATCGAACCAAGCCTTTGGAACTTGGGATACGATCTTTCCCGACAGTACAATGGCAGTTGCTGCTATAGACAGACTTGTACATCATGCATCAATTATAAATATAAATGAACCGAGCTTCAGAAGCGCAGCAAAGATAAGTAAGGTGAAGCCATAAGCTACGCTGATTAAGGCTAAAAGAAAAAGACTTAGTGAAATTAATAGTATTATGACTGAAAACATATTAAAATAACCAGGAGCAATTGATGAACTCTGATTCTTCATAAAAGCGCTAAACTTAATTGACCGCGACCGTTAAAGTTAATTGACCACCTATAAACCAAACTGAATATTTGTTAGATTCTAATTCTATATGCCATGTACAAACTCATCGCTTACTTATCTGCGAGTAAGCGGTTCTTGAACTGAAAGTTCGGCTATGCAAGAAAAAAATCACTCAAGTTTCTACTTCGAGGTTAGTATTCAAAAGAAAGCCTTGTGATTTTTCGTATTTGAGAGTGCGCGGATTATCGTTACTTTTCCCCATGTAAGAATCTATTTTGTTCTGGAAATTTTGGTGGTATGGACCTCCTAGGCCGGCAAATGGAGTTTTCGGCTGGTAGAAATAAAGCAATTTTGAATAGAAATAATTGACTTTGGATGTTTTGAGGTTATCGTTAGGAATAAGTGAGTAGCCAAATTTTCAGGAAGGGTGTAGATGAAGAATAAAGGATTTGTTTTTGTTATACTGTCGAGCTCTTTTTCAGTTCAAGGAATGAGTAAAGAACGCATATCGGCAGCAACACCAGAGGCAGTATCGCTTCCAATAATAGAGAACGTACACAAGGATGAGTTCACCAGTTTACTCAGAGAGCAAGGTCTCGATAGTACAGACACAGACGTCCGCCTTCGAGACAGTGGTCAAACACTTCTATCATCCGCTGTTGAGCGAGGTAGTTTAGAAGACGTCCGATTGCTAGTAAGGTCACAAGTTGCTGTAAATAAGGTTGATAAGTATGGCTTAACTTCCTTGTATGAGGCAGCACTTAATAATCGCGATGAAATAGCACTGATGTTACTAGCTGCTGGAGCCGATGTTGAGAGCTTGGATGCTCAAGGTGTATCATTATTGCACCGAGCTTCATTTCTTGGCCATCTTCCTGTTGTAAAATTTTTGCTTGATCATGGTGCAGGTATTAATAATGCTATTAATGGTGAACTAACAGCACTAGATATAGCGGCCCTGGGGGGGCGGCCTGACGTCGTCGATCTCTTGCTGAAAGTGGGTGCTGAAAAGGCAAGGATGTCAAAAATGAGCGCCTTGATGAATGCGATCTTGGGAGGAGCCACTAATCCGATGCATGAATTGATACCAATATTTGGTACGGAGTTTGCTTCTCTCTTTACGGTAACTCAAAATGGCCATGCTCAAGTGGTAAAATTGCTTTTGAATGCCGGTTCTGATGCAAATGAGGTTTCTGACGATAACGTGACCCCGCTGTGCTTGGCAGCATTTGGAGGGCAGGCTCAAGTCGTTGAATTGTTGTTACAAAAAGGTGCCGCTATAGACCAAGCAGGTAAAGACGGTCTAACCCCCTTACATGCAGCATCTAATTTTGCCTGTTTTGATAGTACTCAGCTTCTGACCTGGGCAAATAAGCATCGTCTACCTGTTATCTCTACACGCGCTGACGGTCATATAGCAGTAGTTGAAATGTTATTGCGTTCAGGTGCTAATAACAAGAAGTCAGATAATAAGGGTGCCACGCCACTGCATACAGCTGCTTTTGGAGGTCAAGTTCAGGTAGTTAAACTGTTGTTAGAATTTGGGGCTGACAAATCACAGCCTGATAAGAAGGGTGCAACTGCGTTGCATATGGCAGCCACGAATGGCTCAGAAATGGTAGCACGATTCGTAGGATATACAGATATGATTCCGCCATTTGAATTCAGCAAACGTAGGGATTATGTTCAGGTAATTAAGCTCCTGCTCGAAGTACCCGATGCGTCTATAAAAAAAGCAGATGAAAATGGGATTACTCCCCTGTACATTGCTGCAAAGGAAGGCACTGTTCAGGTGGTTGAACTCTTCTTGAAAGCTGGAGCAAGTATTGATGTGCGTACGAATTTTGGTGAGACGCCTTTGTTTGGCGCGGTAAGGGCTGGTAATTTTGAAGTAGTCAATAAGCTGCTGGACGAAGGGGCAAAAGTAAATTTAGCAGTCGCGGGTGCGCGGATTGCTGCGGGTACGACTTTTGGCGAAACGCCTTTGATTTGTGCGGCTAAGAATGGCCATGTTGACATAGTTAAGCGGTTGTTAGCAGTCGCCAATGTTTCTATAGACAAAAGTGATGATGATGGCGCTACTGCTCTCTATAAAGTAGCTATGAAGGGTAATATTCAGATTGTTGAACTGTTATTGCAAGCTGGGGCAGATACTGAAGTTCGTACGAATTTTGGAGAGACGCCTTTGTTCCGCGCTGTAAAGAATGGTCATGCTTCAGTAGTGAGGATGTTGCTGAAGGCAGGTGCGAAAGTAGATGCATCAGTTGTGGCCGTACATATTGCTGCAGATGGCACTTTTGGTGAAACAGCTTTGTTTTCCGCATCAAAGAATGGTCAGACTGAAATAGTTAACGCATTACTCGCTGCGGGAGCAAATCTAAATACAGCGGTGGAAGGATGCGTCCCATTGCACATTGCTGCTAAAAACGGTCATGTTGAGGTTGTTAAAGTTTTATTGGCAAAAGAGGCTAGCCAAGTCAATGCTGCTTCTGCAAATGGCTCAGGGCCGTTGTATTTTGCATCTCAAAATGGTCATAGTGAAGTGGTACAGATTTTGCTGGCTACAGGCGCTCAGGTAAATGGTTCTAATAAACTTGGAAAGACATCCGTACAAGCAGCTGCTCAAAATGGTCATACAATGATCGTAGCAATGTTATTAGCGGCAGGCGCAGAGGTCAATAGTGCAGACAACGATGGCTCTACCTCATTGCATAGAGCATGCGAACATGGCCATATTGAGGTAGTTAAGCTGTTATTGGCAGCGCATGCAGATAAAGCCAAATCGAATAACAAAGGGAAAACTGCTTTGCAGATTGCCATTACCCTTAGTCATACAAGTATAGTTCAATTATTGAGCGCAGCTAACGTGCTTATACCTGCTGAGAGTAATCCAGTTGACTTGCGATCGCATTTCGACGCTTCTGCAAACAAGACTGACAAAGATGTGAGGTCTCCGTACTCTACGGCAGCAGGCCAGGTAGCTGAATCGTTGTTAGCGGCAAGCGGTCATGAAGATAAGAAGAATAAAGAAGCCGTAACGCCATTGTTTAGTGCGGCTCAGAATGGTCATGTGCACGTAGTTCAAGAACTTATAAATGCCAAGGTAGACTGTGACGAAACTTGTACATTTAGGGGTACCTTGCCACCTATTAAAGCATTATTCTTTCATAAAGACTCGTTGAAAAAAGAAGCTGTCTGGAACAATTCTACTCCATTGCAAATTGCAGCCCTCAATGGACATGTGCAGATAGTCAGGCTCTTGTCGGAGGCTGGTGCGGATCTTAATAGACCTAATGATTTAGGACTGACTCCTTTGTTAATTGCATCGTTATGTGGTCATTATGAAGTGGTTGAAGCATTGTTGAAAGTGGGAGTAGATATAAACCAAAGTACTTTGGGAGTAAGGGGAGGGGCAGCTGGTCTTGAATTTTCATTTGTTGTCGCTTGTTCTCCTCGTGAAGCCGAATTGATTAAATTACTCCTGGACGTTTGGCACGTTCACTATATCGGTGAGCATCCTTTTTTACCTCGGGTATATACTCCATTGATCCTAGCCGCAGCGAGTGGCAATGCTGAGCTTGTTAAATTGCTATTGAGCAAAGGCTCTCAGCACGAAGAAGCGGCAGATGATAGCTCGGTTAACGCTCTATGCTACGCGGTTGGAACTGGTAATGTTCCGGTAGTGGAACTGCTTGTCGCAGCAGGTGTACGAGTAAATAAGAGTATTAACTCAGCTATGGTCTTAATTGATCAGTATCGTTCTTCAATCGTCGAGATTGCGCAGGGTGAGGGGCATGATGAAATAGTCGCACTCTTGTTAGAAGCAGGGAGATCTCAAGACAGAAGGTTTAAAGGTATGTCGGCATTTGAATTGACCGATCTCAAAAAGAAATTACATGAAGATTTTTTGAAAAGGAAAGAAATAGTAAAAAAGGTCTCAGATACTGTAAAGGGTGGGGACTTGTCAATGTTTGAAGATTACTAAACGCAACAATTTGTCCATATAAAGTTCACCTCTATCTGTACAACTTTTGGCATGCACTTGATTTTTGGAACATTGGGAAACTTCGCTGGACAATGGTTGTTGTGAATGGACTTAAAGTAAATGTGCTCATTGGACTGTCTGCTGCGCCCCCCTGTAGCTGCAGTAAAGAAGTTATCGTGCGATTCGACTCGTTTTGGTGCATTTCACATGAGCTGAAAAACCATATGTATCTATACTAGCATACGCTTTTCGGCGCTTACAGTTTATCAAATCGTGCAAGATCCTTGATCGTTCCTGAAAGAACGAGAATATCCTTATGGGCAAGAACATGCTGTTCATCTACTGGTTCTATTATTCCTTCAACCTTCAAACCGATGCAAGTAACGCCATACGTTGAAGGCAGGGCGAGCTTTTGGATTGTTTTACCGATGAATTTTTCAGGAACTTCACTTTGACTAATACAAAATTGGGGAGATAAGCGCATAAGTGTTTTAAAGGGGAGACTGAGGGTATCGGCAAGGCGTCTTCCCACTTCTCGTTCTGGCAATATAACTTCGTCAGCCCCTATTAATTGAAGAATTTCTCGGTGAATTTCACTGATGGAGCGGGTAATGACTTTGGGAACATGGAGCCTATGTTTGAGCAGGGCAGTTACTAAAATAGATTGAGCGAAATTTTCACCCATTGCAACGATGACCGTTTCCATCTCATCAACGCCAATACTCCGCAACGCTTCTTCGTCCGTGACACGCATGCAAATAGCTTGAGTTACCTTATCTCGAATTGAGGCAATAATAGATTCGTTACTATCTACTGCGAGCACTTCCATTCCATTATCAGCAAGTTGAACAGCTACATGGTAGCCGAATCGGCCGACTCCTATAATACAAAATTTCATCAATTTCTCCATAGTTCGTTACGAGTGCACTCAACAAGCACCTTTTCAAAGTCTACTCTATCTCGAGCCATTCGTAAAGTGGGGCATCTAGTAAGCCTTCATGGAAGATATATTGAGTGTATTAACTCATCATCAGTCGTTCTTCTGGATATTGGAATTCTCCTCTATCGCGATGCATCCTCAGAGCAAGCATAAGGGTGAGAGTTCCTATTCTGCCCATAAGCATATTACAGATGATAAGGAATTTGCCGGGGATGGATAAGAAGGGGGTAATTTCGGTTGCAAGACCTAAGTTTGTAAATGACGATACTGCCTCAAAAAATACGCTAATAAAGCTACTTTGACTTTCTATAAGAGCTAAGCAGAAGGTGCTCACAGTGATCCAGCAGACACTGAGTGACAAGACGGCCATCGCCTTAAATATCTGATCTTGTGGAATCCTACGCCCTTTAATTTCAACCACCATGCGGCCATTAATGACCGAACGAATCGTTGCAAGAAAAAGAGCGAAGGTAGTTACTTTAATACCGCTTCCAGTTGATACGGGAGAGGAACCGATAAAGCTATACATAATGATCATAAAGACTGTCGCTGTTTGCATATTACTTATGGCTATCGTTGTAAGACCGGCGCTTCGGTAAGCTACAGCATTAAAAATCATATTGCTGATCGTTACAAAGAATGACTGGTCTGCAAAATGGCGAGAACCCTCAATCCAAAGAAGGAGCAAGGTAACGGTGCCAATCAGTACAGGAACCACCGCAAAGACAACTCGGGTGGTCAAAGAAAACTGATAGCGCTTTTTCATAAAACGTTTCTTGATATATATGAAGAACTCATAGATTGTAACAAACCCAATACCGCCGAGGAAAATAAGTAATCCTGTAATTCCAAGAAGAGGAATGTTCTCCTTAAAGGGGATCATACTTTGTCCGCCAAAGCTGCTCAAGCCTGCATTACAAAAGGAGGATATGCTGTGAAATATCGAGTGAAATACTGCTTCTCCCGGAGAATACAGAGGAGAGATAAGCCAATAAATACATCCGGCACCAATAAGCTCGGTAATAAGAGCAAATCCAATAATAAAATAGAGAATATACCGGGGGTTTTTGAGTATGGTTAGTTCCAGTACTTGGCCGATCATAAACTGTGTTGACAGCCCGAGGGTAACGAACAATGATACTAAAAAAAGCCACAAAGTTAACAGTCCAATGCCTCCAATTTGGATAAGGGCAAGAATAATGCATTTACCAAAGAGAGTAAAAGAATCGAAAGGTATAGTTAGAACACCTGTCACGCAGGTTGATGAAGTTGCTGTAAATAAGCAGTCAACAAATGAAATAGGAGTCCGTTGAGCTGCAGGGAGCATCAACAATATCGTTCCAAGACCTATGGTAAATATAATAGATAGCAGGACTGTCCGTCCTGGTGAATCGCACAAGAATTTTCGTAAGCCCATGGTGTAACTTTCTACAGGTCCGAAACTTAAAGGTACTATTAATGATACTACAGTATCTTAAAATGTATACGTAAGGCAAGAGTTAGGGGTATGATCAAAATTGGTATCAATCAGTTGATTACTGTGGTAAATGGTCAGTGGTTCGATCGAAGGAATAACTCCTTTGGAACAAAAAATTATAGTACTTGTTTATGACCACTTTCCTGGAACCAAGAGGCTTGAATTTCGAAAGACACGTGTCGGTCGATGAATGCATCCTTCTGAATACCATTCTCTCTGGGAACTTACATTAATAAGCGCACTGGCCAATAATCGTGATCTGCAACTCGTGAGGAAAAACTTTCTATACAGAAGAATTTAGACAGATCGCCGATGAATTTGGAAGAAATGAGGTTCTTAAATATTTTGAGCAAACACTCATTCTTAGCAGCTCATCTGCAAACTGGTGAAGAAGGGAAGTAGAGTGTACCTTCTCTCAACTCAGTCGCTTTGGCAGAGGAATCTCGTCTTCCATTTTAATATAGAGCTCGAGTGCACCAGTGAGCGCTTCTTTTATAGAGTCAAACGCTTCAGCCAACGTAGGAGCATCCGTGCTGATCCCCGGTAACTCGTTGACGTGAACAATATAGAGCAACTCTCCAGTTTCTCTCGTCGTTTCTACAATATAAGTCCATGGCAAATCGAGATAATATTGTAGGTCTCTAGTTGTGGCATTTGTATTGTGGGTCATGGTCTCTCCTCGCGATTTGATCGTCTGTGGCTTCTTTTCTGGTGCAGTCCGAGAGATTTGTACTTTTGTTCTATTTCGTAGGCTATCAGATTTAAAAAATGATGACAAGTGTTGCAACAAGTTCTCTGAGACATTAGACTTTTTGCCAAGAACTCGATTCAGATCGGGCATAATAACAGATCGTAGCCCCATTGATGGCCCGCTCTAGTGAGTGAGAAACCAGAGGGCTATAAATAGAAGAACGCCCACTATTATGATCGTATAAAAATACTTCTGCAAATAATAATGCACACTTTCACCCCAGAAATAGATTGCTCCTGAGATAGCAAAAAAGCGTAATCCGCGAGCGATCATTGAAAGCGCAATAAACGGAATAATGGGCAAGCGACAAAATCCTGCTGTTAGCGTGAGAATTTTAAAGGGCATAGGAGTAAGAGCAACAAAAAAGGTAGTCCAAGCTTGGTACTGCTTAAACTGTTGTACGAGCTGCTCAAATTTATCAGGTGCTACAAGATAATGAATGAACCACTTTCCTCCCGCTTGCCAAAGTAGGGTACCAAGCATATATCCTACAAATGCTCCCACTGCTGACATACTTGTAGCAATGAGAGCATAATAAAAAGCATGTTTGCGGTTTTCAAGGCTATAAAAAGCGAGAAGGGTACTCACCGGCACAACAAAAAAGCCTTCGATAACGACGAGCAATGCTAAGAGAGCAGTTCCATACCGAGCATGGACATGCTTTCCCAGCCATTGGTATATGCCTTTCATAAACGGAGCATTTCCCGTATATACGCCTCAATTGATTCGATAGCAATGCGCTCCTGATTCATGGTATCGCGATGCCGTACGGTTACCTTTCCATCAGTTGGGCTATCAAAATCATAGGTAAAGCAGAGGGGTGTACCAATCTCATCTTGGCGACGATATCGTTTTCCAATAGAGCCTGAAAGATCATATTGGACAGAATAGCCCTTACGCTGTACGTCCTTAAAGATCTGTGTCATTGGCTCAACCTGCTGTTTTGTAAGTGGCATGAACGCTGCTTTATAAGGTGCAAGATTGGGGTGTAATTTAAGAGCAATCCGTGTTTCTCCTTCAACGCCATCTTCATAATAAGCATCAAACAAAATAGTTAAAAAGAGACGATCTGTCCCCACTGAGCATTCAACGACATGAGGTATATACGAACTTTTGGTCTCTTCGTCAAATACCGAAAGATCTTTTCCTGAATATTCCATATGGCGCGATAAGTCAAAGTTTCCTCGATAAGCGATACCTTCCAATTCCTTCCAACCAAAGGGGAACAGGTATTCAACATCGCTCGTCGATTTAGAATAATGGGAAAGCTCTTCTTTTTCATGAGGTCGTAAGCGAACCTTCTCAGTATTAATACCAATAGCTTCATAAAACCGCATGCGTACCTCAGACCAGAAGGTGAAAAATTCGGGCGCTGTCTCTTCAGTACAGAACCATTCCATTTCCATTTGCTCAAACTCCCTCATGCGAAATAAGAACTGTTTAGGAGTAATCTCATTTCTAAATGCTTTGCCAATTTGGCCAATACCGAAAGGAATCTTTACCCGGTTACTCGACATCACATTTTTAAAATTTATAAAAATTGATTGAGCAGTTTCTGGTCGTAAGTAGGCTACCGATGTTGCATCTTCAGCAGCACCAACTTGCGTTTTAAACATGAGATTAAACTGCCGTACTGCCGTCCATTCTGTGTCACCACAATGGGGGCAAGCCTTGCTACTATCTATTTCATCAGCGCGATATCTATGCTTACAGGTGGTACAATCGATCATAGGATCTTGAAACCCTTCCAAATGACCTGATGCTTCCCATACTGATTCTGGTGCGAGCAGCGAGCCTTCAATAAAAAGAATATCGAGGCCTGTTTCTTTCAATGACTGAAGCCAGGCTGCACGAATATTTTGCTTAAGAAGGGTCCCTACAGGCCCCGTATCGTAGACTCCATTGAGACCACCATAGATCTCAGCTGTTTGATACACTAATCCGCGTCTTTTACACAATGCTACGAGTTTTTCTAATGTTACAACTGACATACAATTCCTTTTGAATGCTTAAACCTCTTTATGCTAAGTATACCCCCTGGGTAAGTTTGAGCAACCTCCTCCTCCGCCTCAACTAAGTCTTGTTTTATTGAATATCGATAAATTTTTATTGATATTCAATAAAAGTGTGCTAATCTCAGTGAGGTTACGTATTTTTCACCACAAAAGGATTATTATGAATAAGATTCAGTTCTATGCGAGCGTTCTACAAATTACAAGTGTTTGTTTTATCGTAGTTACTGCTATTTTTCACCTACTCGTATGGTTTACAGATCTACAGAACAATCAATTGTACGTCGCAGCCCGTTATAGCTTTGATGGAGAAATGGCTGTAAATACTTTGTCTTTGTTTCAGCGAGGGTTAGGATTCCTCGTTGAACTGGGTGCATTTTTCATAGCTGTTGCAGGGATCCTCACCTTTAATACACTCATGCAAAGATTTAAAGGTGGCGAGTTCTTTTCTCATTCGATTGTACAGCTTCTCAATCGCCTCAGTCGAATAGCCCTCTGCTGGGCTCTCTATAACCCGATTAAGCAGATGTTGCTCAGTCTTATTATTACGCGCGCTCATAGTATTACTCTCTGTATAAGTGCAAGCGATATCATTAATAGTTTCATTTTTAGCATTTTTGTGGTTGTTACCTTGTTGATGCAAGAGGGTCTCAAGCTTCGCCATGAACAGGATCTTACCGTCTAAACCAGAGGAGATGGCTCGATGAAGATTGTAGTTAAGTTGGATGAGGTACTGTTGAGCAGAAAAATGCGGCTTAATGAGCTTGCGGCACTCGTTGATATAACAGAGGCAAACTTATCAATTTTGAAAACAGGTAAAGCGAAAGCGATAAGATTTTCAACCTTAGAAGCCCTTTGTAAGGCACTGAACTGCCAACCTGGGGACTTATTAGAATATAGCTGATAATCCAAGGAGATATGATGAAACAATATGCACTTCTTTTAACCCTTTGTACCAATGTAACACTAGCGGTCGAGTATCCTGAGATAACTTTTGCCTATGATTGGCGAGGCCGTTTGATTGATCTTATTGGACGCATGTGGTATGGACTTAAAGTAACTGATGAATCCCACTACCAAGTAGCGAAGCAACTTCCTCTCTTTAGAGCTGCATGGGAAAGAGATGCTCCTCGTCTCTTTGGAGAGATTGTTTCTACGTTCAAGCGAGGATTCAAAGCCAAAGAAAGAACTGCCATTTTGTATCTCGGTGATAGTTGGTCATACGGGAGCGGCTGGTTTCTCCTTTTGGGAGTCCGTAATCTCCTTGAGCCCGACTGGAAGGAATGCTCAATAGCTAAGGAAGAAGTATTTACCTCCATTTTGTTTCATGAACTGCTCCATATATGGCTCGAAGAGAATCTAGATGTAGCAAGTTCCGCTTTGCTTGGAAAGTATCGTCATGAACATGAGTACGTTCTCGATCATCTCCATCTTATGGCTCTTCAAAAAATGGTATATGTTAATCTGGGACGCTTCGACATACTTGCTGAGATTGATCGTGGCTATCGGGTATTCTCTCTCCCGGAATATAAACGTGCCTGGGAGATTGTTACTCTGATCGAGGGATATGAAACTGTACTTGAAGATCTGCGACTCAATCTTTTGGTTCAATCCTAAAGTGAGCTGCAAATTAAGGATCATAAAAGTATCCTCCTAGCGAGCAAGATTTCGTACTTGTACTCAAGGATTATTATGACTAAGATTCGGTTCTATGCAAGCGTTCTACAAATTACAAGTGTTTGTTTTATTGTAGTTACTGCTATTTTTCAGCTATTACCATTTATCAATTAGACGTCGCAGCTCGTTAGAGCTTTGATGGAGAAAAAGTCGGTAAATACCTTGCCCATTTTTCATAGCTGTTGCATGGATCCTAACTATTTAAAGGTGTCGAGTTCTTTTCTAATACGGTTGTACAGCTCCTCAGTCGCCTGAGTCGGATAGCCCTCTGCTGGACTCTCTATAGCACACTTAACAGATGTTGCTCGGTCTTATTATTACTCGCGTGCAGCGTATTGGGTGCAACGGACACATTAATAGTTTCATTTTTAGCATTTTTGTGGTGATTACCTTCTTATGCCTTTTCAAAAAATGGTATACTTTGTGGGTTTGGATACTCTTTTTGCGTGTCCTTAACGAGCTGCGCAATAAACTGGACAAATGCATCATATTCGTGCTCGTTTTCTAGACTCGCATTCATGATAACAAGTTGTTTGTAAGCATCAGCATGGAGGTTCGGTCTAAAAATAGGCGCTAGATAGCCGCGACTGAAGAGAAGCATACTTGCAATCATACGTGCAGTTCTTTTATTTGCGGTATTAAAGGGGTGAATTCTAATGATATCAATCCAAATCCTCGCGGCAGCTTCGATTGGAGTCATTCCCGGTCGGTTCATATTGTGCAGTGCTTGTGTTAAAAATCGATCAATGTCTTCGGGACGTGAAAAAGTGTGTATTCGAGTGTTAAGCCAGTACGCACAATCTATCATGCCAGCCCTATATTCAGATGATAATCGCGACTCTGATTCCCATGCGTCGACTTCTGTAAGATCGATAGCGAGGGGAGCGTTCATTCCGCGTAGCATAGATTTGATATCCTCGGGTAGCTCATGTGAGTACTTATGCTCAACGAGGAGATAGTTGGCAAATAATGTTTCAGCAATGCTCAACTTCCGTTTATGCATGTGAGCAGGTTTTTCACGAAATCTTCCAGGTGAGTCTTCTGTTAATCGAGCTACTCGCCTATTAATATCTATTATCCGTTGTATCGTGATTGTCGAGGGCGACGCGCCTCTCAGAAAAGATTCTGCGAGACTCAGTGCGTCTATCCAGTCATACATTTCTTTTATATAGGTGAGCTTGTCAGCATTTGGCGTTAACTTCGCTAGTGCTGCTTTTGTAGCCTTATCAGCATAGTTCTTCCTGAGATTGAATTGCTCGGAATTCCAGTGATAGAATTGGTATGGTGTTGGATTTGCGTAAAAAATCCATGGTATATCCTGGATGCAGTGTGGAGAAACAGGCTGGATAGACTCGACCAACTGGCGAGCTTCGGTGCTGATCGTCTTCTGCATGCTGTAGGTAACCGAAGTACCCGCTAATATGCATACAATACGAGCGAAACTCAATAGATTTTGAACCGTCTTCATTAAATTCCCTTCTTTGGTACAAAGTTTTCTACAAAAAATTCTACTTTGCTTTCAGACCGTAGTCAATATTTTCAGCAATGCAACTCCCCGAAATATGAGTACGCATGATTCTATTACATCCGGCCGTAAGAATTCTCGGTATTCCTGTTCGCGCAATCGAGGAGTAACTCTCTAATACCAGCCTCATCATCTTCACCCACTCCATAGTCATGATAGAATCGCAGCAGCCGGCGCAAGGCATTAATGTCTTCTCAATTCAATGGGTTACAGCGGCTCGGCGGGCCCCTGATAGATTTGCATCTGATCGGGCTCACATGCTTTATACATTCTTGTTCGTAGAGCCGATAGATAAAACCTTTATCTCTTTTTCCCCAGCAGATCTTGAGGCTGCCAGATTGTACCATGACCCGGAGAAATTCCTTCTCAACTTGGAAACTGTCTCCGACCGAAAGCGCTCTTAAGCTTCCGCGACATCTAGTATTTCATCCTCATCTTCATCGCAACACCCGCATATGCAGCTGTCATCGTCGGATGATTCGAAGGTCGCAAATGAGTTCATAATTTGGGCGACATTCTGGATCAATAGATTGCGTCCCATATGGCCCAGATCATCGGTAAGGTACTCCTGCTTGTCCAGATCGAGCATAAACTCAACTTCTTCAAATGGGGTAAGCAGTACGTCTACTTTTTCTTCTTTATAGACTCTTTGTATTTCTGGTAGCAATTCATCTGGATACAATTCGCACGAATACCAAACGAGGTTTGCCGTGAACCATGGATCATTGCATAACGAAGAATTAAATAATGTTCTAAAATAACTTATCGCTTCACCTCTTCTTAAATACCCAAGAGATACCAAGCCAACGATTGTTTCAAGAGCATAATCGCGTGAGTCATCGTGAATACATTCATTTTCTATTAACCCTTTAAGAGCCTCGAGGTTTCCGTCGTAGGTAGAAAGCAAAAAGCCGGAGAGCGAGTCAAATACTTCTCCGGAGAACAGCTCATCAGGCCATTCGCCAGGCAAGCTTGCAATTTTTACAATATACTCAAATGCGCGCTTTTCTCTGAACTTAGAAGCCAAATAAAGCGCAAACATAAGATTCCTCGATGAGAGATCGAGAGTTGCATAGTTGTCTGCAGCATCTTTAAGAATCTTAAGCAGGTACGGGGTTATTCGCTCTTTCATTGAAAGGGCTTTTTCAAGCGCTTTGTAAGGAAACTCATTTTCAGCAGTATTGAATGTGTTAAACAGAGCTGTAATTTTTGGGTCATCGATGTGAACTGTTTTGTGCTCAAAAAAATTCAGGTGGCACATGCTTTCAGCTACATTGGTAATAGGTAAAAACTCGGTGGTCGATAAGAGTCTTTCTTTTATGCAGCGACTGTGGCCAAGATCCATGAGTTCTTTCACAAATTCAGGTTCAACAGGGAAGCTGTTCTTATACTGCGTCAGAGCCTGTTTAATTTCCTTCAGCAAGTCTCCTGGATAGATATTACCTGAATATAAAATCAGAAAGGTACGGAACTGTTCATTTTTGCACAGCTCAGATTGATAGAGCTGTTTAAAGTATGAAATCACAAAGTCCCTTTGAATTGTTCCCTTCAGCAATAACCCTATGAGACACTCAAAGCCTGCGCATCTAAAAATTTGATGGATCGTTTCATTTTCGATGAGTGACGTGAGAGCATTGATATCACCATTATAAGTAGAGAGCAAGTAGCGAGCATACTGACCTATAGCGCCTCCAAGAAGTTCCTCCGCACGCTCGGTTGGTAATGCTGAAAGCTTGAGAATTGCTGGAAATGCTTTTTGTTCTCTAAAGAGAGAGAGGAGTGTAAGAGCATAGGTAAGCTCGAGAGTAGTTTCCTTGCAGGGGCTCTTCGTAGGTCCCTCTTCAACAATCGCTAACAAGTATGGTGTAATCTCTTCCCGCTGCTCAATAGCAGCATTAATTGCTTCTTGAGGAAAATAACCCTTGGTTCGTCTACATTCTTGAAGTATTTCTTTAATTTTCATGCCATCCTTTATAGCTTAACCTGCAATAATTAGCCGAGTCTTTCTAGAGCACTTGTCCTCGGAATGTCTCCTGGATTTCAATAATTCGTTGAGCAATCAATTGTAAGAAAACTTGATACGCTCGTTCAGAGTTTATATCGAGAAGGAGCTTTTTAACGAAGGCTTCATCAGCCTCGCTCAAGAGTGGTGGAAGAAACCCATGACTGAGCAACACGCCACCTGCAGCAGCTCGTGCTGTACTCATATTGCCTTCATTCCAGCAACGAATGGTCAGCATGTCCCACCAAAGGCGCGCAGCTTTTTCAATTGGGTGGACTGTAGGAAGCTTCGCTTTGTCTAGTGCAGCTGTTAACAGGGGAACGATGTCCTCAGGATTTGGAAACAGTTTCACGCGCAGAGCTATCCATCTTTTTGCATTTATATAGCCTTGTTCGTAGTCAGGAAAGAGTCGAGCTTCCTCTTCCCAGGCTTCTATTTCGCGAGGACTGATTGTCAGCGGCAAATCGAGTTGATCTTTTAATATAATCGTGTCTTGTGCGTCAATAAAGACTTGAAATAATCTCTGTATGCTTTCAGTGCTAATGAGATCGACCGGCTTTGCTCTTAAGTAGCGGTCCATGTCTGTCATTATGCCGTCGAGTGTTTCGCAAAATGGTTTTTCGTGTGCTTTATCGGACTCGAACTCTTTAAACTGATTTGTACCAGGAGTTCGCAAAAGATAATGAAAAAATACATACTCAGTCTGACTGAAAAGGCGCTTCTCTTCGATTCTCTGCCTTTCACGGAATATACCTCGCGTCATGAAGGTAAGGCGAGTGACTCTGTCATTTAAAGCCGTCAAATGGGCAAGAGAGGTGTCAGCGGAACACTTCAGCCAATCTCCAACTAGGTTGAGTGCATGTATCCAATCATAGCCATGAGAAAGGAAGGCAATTTTTTCCACAACCTGTTCTGCAGGGAGGTTTTGAGTGAGCTTGTCTATTTGGACACGCGTTGCTTTTGGTGCATACTTTTTTCTTTTTTCAAGCTCCTCGTGGCTAACAGCTAAAGTGAAAGAACTGTTCGGGTGCTTATAGAAATAGTCTGGTACATGCTGAAAAGAAGCAGAGAATGGCTGTATATCCTCTATTTGTACATTCGCTGGCCGCTCTTCAGTCTTTACTTCCATCATAGCTTGAAGTGCTTGTATTGAAAGTAGACTCCACGAAAGAGTGTGGAAATAAAAGAGATTTTGTTTCATACCTGATTCCGATTGTTTGAATGTTAACGTAGCTACTAGTGTGCTCATTTTGAATCATTCTGTAAAGGGGGTAGAAAGCGATGTGAGGCCCTCGCGTACGAGGGCCTTTGAACAGTAATTTCGATACTTACTCCTTGGAAAGAGTTTTGTTCTTCAGAGTGTTTGTCCTGCGTGGTTATCCTGGGTCCTTTTGACCATACGGGCAACAAATTGTGTAAAGAGCTCATAACCGCTTTCAGGATTCAAGCTTTTTATAAATATCTCATCATAGAGTGCCACATCGTCCTTCGTAAGAATCGGAGGAAGATAGCCATGTTGCAACAATATGATCGCTGCAAGTGCTCTACCCGTTCTTTTATGCGCGCCATTCCATGCATGTATACGCACACAATCTAACCAGATGCGAGCAGCCTTTTCGATAGGGTGAAGAGAACTTCTTGTGTATGCATCGACGAGGTCACGAAGTAGCTGAGGAATTTTGCTGTGATGGCAGAAGCTATGTACTCTGTTGTCGTGCCACTTATGAATGTCTATCCAGCCTTCTTGATGATCGGGATTAGTTTGTTTATCTTCTGCTTCCCAGAGTGTGGGGGCAGTCAAATCAATGATTGAAGGGAGAAGGGTCTTGCGATGCAGAAGCTTTCGAAGGCTCACTGCTCGCAAAAATTTCTCGATGCTCTCGGTTGAAATAAGGTTGCCATCTTTCGCACGCAGAAAACGATCATTATTAGCCAGTACGCCTGCTACGGTAGGACAAAATTCTCGATCCGGTTCTTCTGGGTTTTCCAAACTTTTAAAAAAAGGGAGTGTTTCGCGTTCCCTGTTAAGATAATAAAAGAAGCTTTCTTCAGCAGGATCTAACTCCTTCAGAGGATAACACATTGCGCCTTGACGAAATCCCCGCTCTTCGATGGTTAATCTACCCAAGCGGGCATTGAGCTCATTCATCAGATCCACTGTTATAGTTCCACGTGGCAATACTTTTTCAACTAAATTCATTGCATGGATCCAGTCGTATGTTTCTCCCATCACGAGACGTTGAGCATCAGTTTTTGCTAAAGTTTGTTGCATATTTTCGGGTCTAAGTTGTTCCTCCGTCGGCAAATCCTTCTTAAGAACCATTTTAAGGACACCATCCTTTGTTGCGCGTTCAGCAGCTGTTTTAATGGCTGCAAAGTTTGCAGCGGACCAGTTGCGCTGGAGATAGGGTGGATTTGCAAAGATGATTTGTGGCACATGATCAAATGGTGCTGCAAAGGGGAGTATATCTGCAATGACAAGTGAGCTTTCTGGCTCAACACAAGACGCAGATTTTTGCATTGCAACGGTGAGAGGTGCGCTCGCAAGTGTATACAATACAACACTAAGCGAAACAAACGATAAAAGCCTTTTCATTGAAATAACCTTTCGGGTGTAATAATTTTCACTCTATGAAACCATGGTAGCAGATTGAGAATGCAAGTCAAAGAGGCCCAGTTTCTCTGTTTAAACCAAGAGAGCACTGCACCTGTGTTCGCTTAACGAGGCGAGCTACAAATTGTGTAAAACGCTCATATCCCGCTTGAGGATCTAAACTCTCTATAAGTATTTTGGTATACAGTTCAACGTCTTCTTCTGTAATGAGAGGAGGAAGGTAACCATGTTTCAACAAAATGAAACTTGCCAGAGCTTTACCCGTTCTTTTATGGGCACCATTAAAGGGATGTATCCTTACCAAATCGAGCCAGAGATGGGCAGCCTGCTCAATAGGGTGCAGACGTTCAGACGAACAGTGTTCCAGTGCTTGCCTTAAGCGTGATTCGATAACCCCGGGATCGCAAAACAGGTACCTTCTTTGGTCCCACCATCGGTGTATATTTATCCAGCCTGCAGGATGAAGAGGAGTAATGGATCTGTCTTCGGCTTCCCAGCGGTCTGCTTCCTGTGCATCTATGGTATATGGTTCGTATGTGTCTTCATTTCTAATTGCTTGAGATTCGTTTACTAATCTGAGAAAGCGTTTTACGCTTTCGGTAGCTACGAATGCGCGATCGCTAAACCTGAGATAGCGATCTTTGTTATCCACGAGGTCGTCTATAGTTTCGCAAAAAGCTATCGGATGGCTCTTTGTGCTCTCAAAATGCCTAAAGAATTCTCTAGTAAGAGCCTCTCGTTCCGTATAGTTTAAAAATACTTCTTCTGTAACGTTCAAATCGTATTCCCATTTCATAAAGATGGTACGGAAATCTCCTGGGTTTTCGATTGTCAGACGGCACATCCGTGCATTCAGCTCTTGTACCAAGTCTAGTGATAGAGTACCCTCTGATAGGTGGCTCTCGATAAAATTTATTGCATGGAGCCAGTCGTAGAATTCTGCCATCCGAAGACAGCTGTTTTCAAATTCGGCCTCACTTTTTGAAGCTCGAGGAATCGCGTCCCTGATTGCTTGCATTGTTACGGTTTCGGTCTCGGCCCTGCGAATTTTAGTACTGCTAAGCGGACAGACTCTGTAAGGTGGGTTAGCAAAGACCATCAGTGGTACCTCTGTGAAAGGCGCAGAGAAGGGTTGAATATCTGCGATGACAAGTTGAGCTGGGGTTTCTAACTCAACTGCCTGCGCAGCCTGTATTGAGCTTGCAGGGTTAAGCAAAACAATACTGAGAATAATCTTTTTCATCATGACTCCATTCGTAAGGGAGGGCTTGCGCACCTATTTAAACTGTTCGACCTGCATATTGAGTCTGAGCTCGTTGAACAAGACCGGCAATATATTGTGTGAAATAGTGATATCCTCTTCGAGGATCCAGGTTTGCTCGGAGCATTTTCCGACATTCTTTAACGTCATCTTTTGTAAGAAGTGGCGGAAGGTATCCATGCTTTAGCAATATGAAGCTAGCAACTGCCTTGGCCGTTCGCATGTTAGCGTCTTGAAATGGGTGTATACGTATAATACCGAGCCAGATGTGCGCAGCCTGCTCAATAGGGTGCAGAGAGCTTCTTGTGTTGATACGAATAGTTTCGGTCAAACGGTGTTCAATTTCTTTTGGATCGCAGAAAGCATACATCCTCTTGTCAAACCAGTAAGTAAAATCAACATAGCCCGCTTTATATTCATCATTCGTTTCTTTTTCTTCCATTTCCCAAGCTTCGGCTTCATGAACGTCGATCTCGCGGGGTAGACCTGTTTCCTCGTCGATCACTAGGGGAAATTTCAGTTTCATGGTGTCAAACAACTCTCGGATGCTCTGAGTGGAGATATATCTTTGATCTATAACACTTAAAAACCCATCTTCATCATTCAAGATCCCGAAAGTTGACTCACAAAACTTTTTACTACGCTCTTTTGAAGCCCCAAGCTCTTTGAAAACGTGGCGATAGCGTTGTGTGCGAGCTATGTAAAGAGAAAAGAGTCTCTCGGCACACGTGAATTCACACAATTCCCATTGCTGCCCTTCATTACGAAATGCGCCTTCTTTTTCTACGGTTAATCTTCCTAAGCGCCGATTTACTTCTTGTACGAATGCAAGATCAAGGGTTCTATCATGCAAGTGATCACTGATATAATTCATAGCAGCAATCCAGCCGTAGGATTCAGCTGTTTCAATGTGTTTTTCGACCAAGGATTTCGTGCTCAGAGGCTGAGATGCCGTCTGCTTTAGCAATAAGCTTCGTATCTGCTCATGAGTTGCCGTTTGTGCTGCTTTTCTAATTGCTGCACAACTTTCATCAGTCAATTTCAGGACCCTATGAGGAGGGTTTGCAAATACGATTCGCGGTACCTGCGTAAATGGCGCACTGAATGGTTTACTATCGGCAACTTCAAGATAGTCAATTAATTCAGCACTCTGCACCTGTACAAACCCAGTTAAACTGTATAAAGCGATACTAAAAATAATCTTTTTCATCATAACTCCATTCATAAGGGAGGGCTTGGGTGCCCTCATTTTAAACTATTTGACCAGCGTATTGATCTTGGGTCCGTTTAACGAGACGAGCAAGATATAGTGTGAAGTAGTGATATCCCCTTCGAGGATCAATATTTGCTGCAAGCCTTTTCCGGCATTCTTCAACATCATCCTTTGTAAGAAGTGGAGGAAGATATCCATGCTTTAACAATATGAAGGTAGCAATTGCCTTGGCCGTTCGCTTGTTAGCGTCATTAAAAGGATTAATACGTATAATGTCGAGCCAGATGTGCGCAGCCTGCTCAATAGGGTGCAGAGCGCTTCTTGAGTTGAGACGAATGGATTGGGTAAAGAGTTCTTCTACTTCCCATGACATGCAGAAAGCATACACCCTCTTCTCAAACCAGTGCTTAACATCGATATAGCCAGCTTTATATTCAGGATTAGTCTCTTTTTCTTCTAATTCCCATGCTTCCGCAGCATGAATGTCGAGTTTAAACGGCTGATGAGTTTTCTGGTCTATCAATACGGCATGTAAATGATTTATGGCATTAAACAGCTCTTTGATGCTCTGTGTCGAGATGTGCTCACCACTGACTCTTAAATAGTTATCCTGATCATTCATGATCTCGTCCATCGATTCACAAAACTTTTTACCCCGTTCTGCTCCCGTTTCCAACTTTCGGAAAAAGTCGAGATAGTTTCCTTCCCGACTTACGTAATAGTAAAACATGGCAGTTGCGTTGTCGAATTCACGCAGCAGCCTTTCAAGTTCATTTCGACGAAATCTACCTGAATTTTCCGTGCTTAGTCTTCCTAAGCGTCGATTTACTTCTTTCACAAACGCTATATCAATCTCTGTGTCTTGCAAGCGCTCGCTAATATAATTCATAGCATCAACCCAGTCGTAGGATTCAGCTGTTTCAAGGCATTTTGCTTCAAAAGCGTAACCGCTCAGAGGCTGACCTGTGTTCTGCTTTTGCACTGAGCTACGTATCTGTTCATGAGTTACCGTTTGAGCAGCCTTTCTGATCGCAGCACAACTTTCATCAGTCAATTTCAGGATCCTACGAGGAGGGTTTGCAAAGACTATCCGAGGCACGTGCGTAAATGGTGCGCCGAATGGTTTAATATCGGTAACCTCAAGATAGTCCACTAATTGAGCACTCTGCAGCTGTACAAACCCAGTTAAAATGTATAAAGCGATACTAAAAATAGTCTTTTTCATCATAATTCCATTCATCCGGGAGGGCTTGGGCACCCGCTATTTTAAACTACTTGACCTGCGTATTGATCTTGGGTTCGTTTAACGAGACGAGCAAGATATTGTGTGAAGTAGTGGTATCCCCTTTGAGGTTCTATATTATCCTTAAGGATTTTCTTACATTCTTCGACGTCCTCACTTGTAAGAAGCGGTGGAAGATATCCGTGTTTTAACAATATGAAGGTAGCAATTGCCTTGGCAGTTCGCTTGTTAGCCTCACTAAAAGGATTTATCCGTATCATATCAACCCAGATGTGGGCAGCCCTCTCAATAGGGTGCAGAGCACTTCTTGAGTTGAGACGAATGGATTGGGTCAAGAGTTGTTCGACTTCTTCTGGCTCACAATAAATATAGATTCTCTTGTCAGACCAATGTTTAACATCGATATAGCCGGATTTATATTCAGAATTGGTCTCTTTTTCTTCTAACTCCCATGCGCCAGCTGCATGAATATTGAGCTTGTAAGGTTGAAGAGTTTTTCGGTCTTTCCATACGGTATCTGAATGGTTCATAGCATTAAACAGCTCTGCGATGCTCTTGGTTTCAATATATCTCTCATCTTTGACCTTTAAATATCTGTCCTGATTATTCCTGATCCCTCGCGCCGATTCACAAAACGGTTTACTCTGTGCTACTCCCTTGCCCAACTCTCGGAAAAAGTTGAGATAGGCTTTTTCTCGACATATGTAATGCTGAAATAAGGCAGCTGTGGGGTCGGTATCAATCAGATCGTAAAGTGGGGTCTGACGAAATCTGCCTGAATTTACTACGGTTAATCGCCCTAAGCGCAGATTTAGTTCTTTAACAAATTCTAGATCAACAGATCTATCTTGCAAGTGATCATTAACGAAATTCATAGCATGTACCCAGTCGTAGGATTCAGCTGCTTCGAGGTGCTTTAGCAACAAGGCATGATTGCTCAGAGGCTGAGCTGCGTTTTGCTTTCGCACTGAGCTAGCTATCTGCTCATGAGTTACCGTTTGAGCTGCTTTCCTGATCGCAGCACAACTTTCATCAGTCAATTTCAGGATCCTACGAGGAGGGTTTGCAAAGACTATCCGAGGCACGTAGGTAAATGGTGCGCCGAATGGTTTAATATCGGTAACTTCAAGATAGTCCGAACTCGTTGCTGCTTCAGCTTTCTGCATCGCTTGCGCAAACGAACTTGCTATTAAGTTATACACAACGATACTAAGAATACTATGTTTCATCATGACTCCATCGGTAAGGAAGGGCTTGGGCGCCCGCCATGTTAAACTGTTTGACCAGCGTATTGATCTTGGGTTCGTTTAACGAGACGAGCAAGATATTGTGTGAAGTAGTGATATCCCTCTCGACGATCTACATTTGCTGTTAGCATTTTCAGGCATTCTTCAACATCATCATTTGTAAAAAGGGGAGGAAGATATCCATGTTTTAACAATATGAAGGTAGCAATTGCCTTGGCCGTTCGCTTGTTAGCGTCATTAAAAGGATTAATACGTATAATGTCGAGCCAGATGTGCGCAGCCTGCTCAATAGGATGCAGAGAGCTAACACTGAGCCTGAAGTGCCCAGTCTGCTCAGTAGGACGCAGAGAGCTTTTTGACTTTACACGAATAGCTTTGGTCAAAAGTTCTTCTACTTCCCATGGCATGCAGGAAGTATACACCCTTTTCTCAAACCAGTGTTTAACATCGATATAGCCAGCTTTATATTCAGGATTAGTCTCTTTTTCTTCTAATTCCCATGTTTCAGCAGCATGAATGTCGAGTTTAAACGGTTGATAAGTTTGCTGGTCTATCAATACGGTATCTAAATGGTTTATAGCATTAAACAGCTCTTTGATGCTCTGTGTCGAGATGTGCTCACCACTGACTCTTAAATAGTTATCCTGATCATTCATGATCTCGCCCATCGATTTACAAAACTTTTTACCCCGTTCTGCCCCCGTTTCCAGCTTTCGGAAAAAGTTGAGATAGTTTCCTACCCGACTTACGTAATAGTAAAACATGGCAGTTGCGTTGTCGAATTCACACAGCAACCTTTGAAGTGGGTTTCGACGAAATTCACCTAAATTTGCCGCGCTTAGTCTTCCTACGCGTCGATTTACTTCTTTCACAAACTCTACATCAATTTCTGCGTCCTGCAAGTGCTTGCTAATATAATTCATAGCATACACCCAGTCGTAGGATTCCGCTGTTTCAAGGCATTTTGCTTCAAAAGCGTAACCGCTCAGAGGCTGAGCTGCGTTCTGCTTTCGCACTGAGCTGCGTATCTGTACATGAGTTACCGTTTGTGCCGCCTTTCTTATTGCTGCGCAACTTTCATCAGTCAATTTCAGGATCCTACGAGGAGGGTTTGCAAAGACTATCCGAGGCACGTGGGTAAATGGTGCGCCGAATGGTTTAATATCGGTAACTTCAAGAAAATGTGAACGCGGCGGTAACTCAACTTTCTGCATCGCATGCGCAAATGAAGTTGCTATTAAGTTGTACAAAACGATACTGAGAATACTATTTTTCATCATGACTCCATTGGTAAGGGAGGGCTTAGCGCCCGCCGTTTTAAACTGTTTGACCTGCATATTGATCTTGAGCTCGTTTAACAAGGCCTGCGATATATTGTGTGAAATAGTGATATCCCTTTCGTGGATCTAGGTTATCTTTGAGGATTTTCGTACATTTGGCGACGTCAACGTTTGTAAGAAGCGGGGGAAGATATCCATGTTTTAATAATATGAAGGTAGCAATTGCCTTGGCCGTTCGCTTGTTAGCGTCAATAAAAGGATTTATACGTATAATACTGAGCCAGATCTGCGCAGCCTGCTCAATAGGGTGCAGAGAGCTTCTTGAGTTGACACGAATCGCTTCGGTCAAAAGTTTTTCTACTTCTTCTGGGCCGCAGAAGGCATACATCCTCTTGTCAAACCAGTAATTAGCATCGATATAGCCTGCTTTATATGCAGGATTAGTTTCTCTTTCTTCTAATTCCCATACTTCAGCTGCATGAATATCAATCCTGTAGGGTTGACCTGTTTCCAGGTCTAGTAATGGGGGAAGCACCTGGATCATGGCAGCAAACAACTCTGTGATGCTTTCTGTCGACACGTACCTATTCTCCACGACTCTCAAATACCTATCCTCATTATTCAGGATGCCGGCACATGACTGACAAAAAATTTTACTATGCGATTTTGATGCCCCCAGCTCTTGGAAAAAGCGCAGATAGCCTGGTGTGCGATTGATGTAATGAGAAAAGATCTTCTCTGTGCTGGTGAGTTGACACAATTCCCATTGCTCTCCATCTCGACGAAATTCGCCAGAATTTTCTTCGGTTAATCTCCCTAAGCGCAGATTTATTTCTTTAACAAATTCTATATCAACAGTTCTATCATGCAAGTGATCATTGATGAACTCCATCGCAATTATCCAGTCATAAGATTCAGCTGCTTCAAGGTGTTTTACGAGCACCGCATCCCTGCTTAGAGACTGGGCGGCAGCCTGTTTTAGCAATAAGCTTCGTATCTGCTCATGCGTAACGGTTTGTGCTGCTGTTCTAATTGCTGCACAACTTTCATCCGTCAATTTCAAGATCCTATGAGGAGGGTTTGCAAATACTATTCGAGGCACTTGCGTAAATGGCGCACCGAATGGTTTAATATCGGTAACTTCAAGATAGTCCGAACAAATTGCTAATTCAGCACTCTGCACCTCCATAAACCCAGTTACACTGTATAAAACGATGCTAAAAATAATCTTTTTCATCATAACTCCATTCATAAGGGCTCGTGTGCCCGTCATTTTAAAGTATTTGGCCTTTGTATTGATCCTGGGCTCGCTTAACAAGGCCTGCAAGATAGTGTGTGAAAAAGTGATATCCCCTTCGAGGATCTATGTTATCCCTGAAAAGTTTCGTACATTCTTCGATGTCGTCATTTGTAAGAAGTGGTGGAAGATATCCATGCTTTAACAATATGAAGGTAGCGATTGCTTTTCCAGTTCGCTTGTTAGCGTCACTAAAAGGATAGATGCGCACAATGTTGAGCCAGATATGTGCAGCCTGCTCAATAGGGTGCAGAGAGTTCCTTGAGTTTATACGAATCGATTCGGTCAAGAGTCCTTCTGCTTCCTCTGCCCCACAATAAGAATAGATCCTCTTGTCAGACCAGTGGTTAACATCGATATAGCCTGCTATATATGAAGGATTAGTCTCTTGTTCTTCTAATTCCCATGCTTCAGCTGCATGAATATTGAGCTTGCAAGGTTGACGAGTTTTCGCGTCTATTAATACGGTACCTGAATTGTTCATGGCATTAAGCAGCGCTTCGATACTCTTCACTTCAATATATCTCCTATCTTTGACCCTTAAATAGCGGTCCTGATTATTCTTGATCCCATCAACCGATTCACAAAACTTTTTACTATGCTCTTCATTCTTGCCCAATTCTCGGAAAAAGGTCAGATAGCCTACCTCCCGACATATGTAATAGTGAAATAGGGCAGCTGTGGGATCTAATTCAAGCAGATCCCAAAGTGGAGTCTGACGAGATCTACCTGCATGTACCGTGCTCAATCTGCCTAAGCGTCGATTGAGTTCTTTCACAAATGATATATCAAGCGTTGTGTCATGCAAGTGCTCATTAATATAATTCATTGCAAGCATCCAGTCATAAGATTCAGCTGCTTCGAGGCATTTTAAGTCAAAAGCATCACTGCTCAGAGGCTGAGCTGCATTTTGCTTTCGTACTGAATTGCGTATCTGCTCAGGAGTTACATTTTGTGCTGCTTTTCTAATTGCTGCGCAACTTTCATCCGTCAATTTCAAGACCCTATGAGGAGGGTTTGCAAATACTATTCGAGGCACGTGGGTAAATGGCGCACCGAATGGTTTAATATCGGTAACGTCGAGATATTCAACTTCCTCCATCGTTTGCGCAAATGCAGTCAAGTTGTACAAAACGATACTGAGAATAATCTTTTTCATCATGACTCCATTTGTAAGGGGCTTGTGCGCCCACGATGTTATATTGTTTGACCCGAATATTGATCCTGAGCTCGCTTAACGAGGCGAGCCAGATATTGTGTAAAATAGTGGTATCCCCTTCGAGGATCTACGTTATCTTTGAGGATTTTCGTACATTCTTTGACATCATCACTTGTAAGAAGCGGTGGAAGATATCCATGCTTTAACAATATGAAGGTAGCAATTGCCTTGCCCGTTCGCATATTAGCGTCATTGAAAGGATTTATACGTGCAATGCCCAACCAGACGTGTGCTGCCTGCTCAATAGGATGCAAAGAGCTTCTTGAGTTGACACGAATAGATTCGGTAAAGAGTTCTTCTACTTCCCAAGGCATGCAGAAACCATACACTCTCCCGTCAAACCAGTGATCAATATCAATAGTGCCTACTTTGTATCCAGGGTTGGTATCTCTTTCTTGTAATTCCCAGGTTTCGGGGGCATGAATGTCGAGCTTATAGGGTTGATAAGTTTCCTGGTCTATTACTACGGTATCCAAATGATTTATGGCATTCAACAGCTCTTTGAAGCTCTGTGTCGAGATGTGGTGATCTCTAACCCTTAAATAGCCATCCTGATCATTCATGATCGCGGCCGTTGATTCACAAACCTTTTTACCCCGTTCTGTCCCCTTTTCCAACTCTCGGAAAAGATTGAGAGTGCTTTTATCCCGATTGATATAATAGTAAAACATAGTTTCTGTACGGTCTAGTTGACGCAGAAACCATTGAAGTGGAACCTGACGAAATCTACCTGCATGTACCGTGCTCAATCTGCCTAAGCGTCGATTGAGTTCTTTCACAAATGATATATCAAGCTCGGTGTCCTGCAAGTGCTCATTAATATAATTCATAGCATTCATCCAGTCATAAGATTCAGCTGTTTCGAGGCATTTTAAGTCAAAAGCATCACTGCTCAGAGGCTGAGCTGCAGTTTGCTTTCGTACTGAATTGCGTATCTGCTCAGGAGTTACATTTTGTGCTGCTTTTCTTATTGCAGCACAACTTTCATCCGTCAATTTCAGGGTCCTATGAGGGGGGTTTGCAAATACTATTCGAGGCACGTGGGTAAATGGCGCACCGAAAGGTTTAATATCGGTAACTTCGAGAAAGTCCGAACTCATTGTTAATTCAGCACCCTGTATCGGCTGCACAAACCCAGTTAAATTGTATAAAACGATGCTAAAAATAATCTTTTTCATCATAACTCCATTCATAAGGGAGGCGCGAGTACCCGCCACTTTAAACTATTTGGCTTTCGTATTGATCTTGGGTCCGTTTAACGAGACGAGCAAGATATTGCGTGAAGTGGCGATATCCCCTTCGAGGATCAACGTTTGCTATGAGCATTTTTAGACATTCTTCAACATCATCATTTCTAAGAAGGGGAGGAAGATATCCATGCTTTAACAATATGAAGGTAGCGATTGCCTTGCCTGTGCGTTTGTGTGCGTCATTAAAAGGATGTATGCGTACAATTTCAAGCCAGATGTGCGCAGCTTGCTCAATAGGGTGCAGTGTACTTCTTGAGTTGGCACGAATCGATTCTCTCAGGCGCACTTCAAGCTCATCTGGCATGCAAAAGTCATACATTCTTTTCCGCTTCCAATGAACTAAGTCAATATAGCCGGCTTTATATTCATCGTTAGTCTCTTTTTCATCTAATTCCCACGCCTTGGCTGCATAGATGTCGATCTCGTATGGCTGACCAGTTTCTTGTTCTACCAATGCAGTACGACGATCGCTCAAAGCTGTAAGCAGCCTTTGTATGCTCTCTGTCTCGACATATCTTCTTTTTTCGACTCTTAAATACCGATCCTGATCATCGAGAAGCCCATTAACCGATTCACAAAACTGTTTAGTATGCAGTACCCAGTATTCCAGATTTCGGAAAATATTGACATATTTTGCATTGCGGTCAATGTAATGCCAAAATATTCCTTCCGTGTTATCGAGGCTATACAGATTCCATTTTGCAGGATCCTGACGAAATCTACCTGAATTTACGGTGCTCAATCTACCTAAACGTCGATTTAGTTCTTTCACAAATGATATATCAAGCTCGGTGTCCTGCAAGTGCTCATTAATATAATTCATGGCATTCATCCAGTCATAAGATTCAGCTGTTTCGAGGCATTTTAAGCCAAAAGCATCACTGCTCAGAGGCAGAGCTGGATTTTGCTTTTGTACTGAATTGCGTATCTGCTCAGGAGTTACATTTTGTGCTGCTTTTCTTATTGCAGCACAACTTTCATCCGTCAATTTCAGGATCCTATGAGGTGGGTTTGCAAATACTATTCGAGGCACGTGGGTAAATGGCGCACCGAATGGTTTAATATCGGTAACTTCGAGAAAGTCCGAACTGATTTCTGATTCAACTTCAAGCATCGCTTGCGCACATGAACCGATCATAAGGCATTGCAAAATGATACTGAAAATAAGGTATTTCAAGATAAATCCTTTCGTAAAAGGTGTATGTGTTTCAGCATGCAGCAGTGGTTTAAAGAGTTTGACCTGCATAATGGTCCTGCGTTCTCTTAACCATTCGTATAACAAATTGTGTAAAGAGCTCATATCCTTTTTCAGGATCTAAACTATTCATAAGAGCATCGTCGTAGTCCTTAATATCATCGCACGTAAGAACTGGTGGTAGATAGCCATGTTCCAATAAGATGCGACTTGCAAGTGCACGTCCTGTTCGCTTATGTGCCCCATTAAAAGGGTGTATACGTACAATATCAAGCCAAATATGTGCTGCTTTTTCTAGAGGATGGAGAGAGCTTGTAGCAAGATTTTCAAGAGCTCGGGACAAGCACGGCAGTATTTCTTCTGGCGCGCAGAATTCATGGATTCGTCGAGTATACCAATAAGATAAATCGACAAAGCCTGCTTTATAGTTTGGATTAGTATCTCTTTCTTGTGCTTCCCAGGATTCGGCTGCTCCCGTCTCTATCTTCATGGGCTGCCTAGTTAACTCGTCGATTGCTGCGATCCGCGGATTGCTTAAGGCGGTAAGCAAGTCTTTGATGCTTCTGGTAGAGATATATCCACCTTCGACTCGTAAATACCTATCTTCATTATTCAGCAACCCTTCTACCGACTCGCAAAACTTCCTTGTATGCGCTTGCCAATACCCTATCTTTCGGAAAAATTCCATTTGGTTGGGTGCCCGCTCAAGGTATGCCCAAAAGACTATCTCTGTTTTATCGAAATTACATTTATTCCATTTGATCGGGCGGACACGGATCACACCTATATCTTCAATGGTTAATCTGCCAAGGCATCTATTGAGCTCTTTCACAAATTGAATGTTGAGTCCACCTTTATGCAGATTCTTATCAATTAAATTCATCGCATGAATCCAGTCGTAGGCTTCAGCAGCTTCTAAATATTTTTTCTTGAAAGTAGGAGAGTTGACATCTTTACATGACGGTAAGACTAATTTCCGTATTTGTTCTTTTGATGCGCTTTCAGCAGCTTTTCGTCGTGCCGCAAAACTTTCATCAGTCCAATTTCGTTGCGCATAAGGCGGATTTTCAAAAATATATTTTGGTACCCTCGTAAACGGTATAGCAAACGGTTTAATATCGGTAACGACAAGAGGATCAGCTACCTCAACGTGTATATGTGCCTGTGTAGAACTTTGCGCAACACACAAAGCACTAATCAAGAAAAGCAAGATTCTTAGATGCATGAGAGTATCTCCTTATCTGAATGATTATGATTTCTTTTTACCCGAGCTTTACAGTGTTTGACCTGCATACTTTTCCTGTGTTCTCATAACCTTACGAGCAACGAACTGTGTGAAGAGCTCATAGCCATTTTCGGGATCTAAACTATTCATAAGTACGCTTGTATACTCGTCAACATCCTTGCGGGTAAGAACTGGTGGTAGATATCCAGCTTCTAACAAGATGCGACTTGCAAGGGCCTTGCCCGTTCGCTTATGCGCTCCGTTAAAAGGATGTATACGCACAATATTAAGCCAAATGCGTGCTGCTTTTTCAATGGGGTGAAGAGAGCTTGTAGTAAGATCGTTAAGAGCTTGAGCCAAGTTCGGCAGTATTTCCTCTGGCTCACAGAATGCATAAATTCTTTTGTAAATCCAGAATCCTGAATCAATGTAACCTTCTCTATGGGCTGGATTAGCTTCTCTTTCTTCCGATTCCCAGGCCTCAGCTGCGTGAACGTTCACCTGCAAAGGCTGACGGGTTGCTCTATCTAGCAACAGATTGTCGGGGCTGTTTAGAGCGGCAAGCAAATCTTTGATGCTCTGTGTAGAGATATATCGTATATCTACGACCCTTAAATACCTATCCTCATTATTCATAATACCGTATGCTGTCTCGCAAAATGGCCTTGTATGTGCGCGACCCAGTTTACGGAAAAATTCGCAAAACTCAGCTGTTCTGCTGATGTATTCGAAGAATATGTTCTCGGTAGCATCGAACTGAGACCGATGCCATTCTGTAGACCGTAAGCGGCGTGCACCTGAATTTGCAATGGTTAATCTACCGAGGCGCATATTAAGATTTATCACAAAACGTATGTCGATAGCTCCTTTATGCAAATTATCATTAATATAATTCATCCCATGCATCCAGTCATAACCTTCACCCGCTTCGAGGCATTTTGCATCGAGGGCAGCTGCGTCGATATCTTTAGTGTGCTGCTTGACCAATTTCCGAATTCCTTCTTTCGTCGCATCAGTAGCAGCTTTTCGTCTTGCTGCAAAACTTTCATCGGTCCAGGTCCTTTCGAAATAGGGTGGATTTGCAAAAACATATTTTGGGACATGAGTAAACGGTTTAGCAAATGGTTGAATATCAGCAACTCTCACTTCTGAACTGGTAGCTGCCTCAACGTGTACATATGCACTTGTGAGACTCGGAAGGAGGCATAAACTGCTACCCAAGAGTATCCTTTTCACGTCAAATCCTTTTCGTTAATTGTATTATTATCTGTCAAAATTCTATCGTTTCTGATACAATTCGTCAAACGGAGAGGCCCTTTCTGCACCTATTCTCGTGACTATATGGATTACACATACTATAAAGGCTCAAAACTACGCCCTCTGCTCCTGGGTTCTCTTAACCATACGTGCAAGAAATTGCGTAAAAGGTCCGTATCCGTTTTCAGGATCCAAACTAACAAGAAGGACCTTCAGATATTCTTCAAGATCATCACTAGTGAGAAGAGGTGGTAGATATCCATGTTCCAATAAGATGCGACTTGCAACAGCTCTGGCAGTTTGTTTGTTGGCGTGATTAAAGGGGTGTATACGTACAATATCTACCCAGATGCGTGCAGCTTTTTCTAGTGGGTGCAGCGAGCTTTCAGAAAGATTCTGAAGAGCCAGGTGCAGGGCTACGCTTACGTCCTCTGGCGAGTAGAACTCGTGCATCCGCTTTTTAACCCAGTAAAAACTGTCGATATAACCAGCTTTGTAGTCTGGATTAGTCTCTTTTTCTTCTGATTCCCAGGAGTCAGCTGCAAGAATATCGATTTTGCGAGGCTGATTATCCTGATCTAGTATGAGATTTTCTGGAGCGTTTAGAATGGCAAAGAAGTCTTTTATGCTCTGTGTTGCGATATATCTTGCATCTAAGACTCTTAAATACCTATCTTGATCATTCATCAGATCAACTGTGGATTCACAAAACGGCAGAGGATGTTCACCCCCCAGATTTCGGAAAAATTCTCGATAACTTGCTGAGCGGTTGATGTACTCCCAAAATATAGTTTCCGCGGTATCGAATTGATACAGATGCCATGCTGTTGTTTGCACTCGAAATGTGCCTGGATCACCAATGGTTAATCTACCAAGGCGCCTATTGAGTTCTTGCACAAAGCGAACGTTAATCTGATCCTTATGTAGGTGCTCTGTAATAAAATTCATCGTATATATCCAGTCATAAATCTCAGCTGCTTCTACAGCTTTTCGATCGAACGCGATTTTATCAAGATGAGGATTTTGTCGTAAGACTAATCGCATTATTTGTTCCTTCGATACCGTTTCTGCAGCCGTTCGTAGTGCTGTTAAATTTTCGTCTTTCCAGTATTTACGGACATAACGTGGATTTGCAAAGAAATAGTTTGGTACGTGTGTAAATGGTTCGGCTACTGGTTGAATATCCGCAACGCTCAGAAGAGCCATTGAACTGGTAACTCCCTCTGGTTCTATTGTTGGTGCAATAGCTATCTCAACGTGCTGATGTGCTTGTGCGAAACTCGCAAGGCTGCAAAAAATGCTACCTAAGAGTGTGATTTGTATAGTTTTCATGCGAAATCCTTTTCCTTATTTGTAATATCTATCAAAATTTATGGTAGGTATCCTTTATTGAATACCCCTCGCTATCCAGGCGCCGCGTTGGCCTCCTTTCTTTTAAACCCTTTTGCCTGCGTACTGTTCCTGAGTTCTCTTAACGATGCGCGCCACGAATTGCGTAAAGAGCCCATAGCCCTTTTCGGGATCTAAACTATTCATAAGTACCCTTGTATATTCGGCAACATCATCGTTAGTAAGTAAAGGAGGCAAATATCCATACTCTAACAAGATGCGACTTGCAAGAGCTTTGCCCGTCCTCTTATGTGCGCCATTAAAAGGGTGTATACGTACAATATCGAGCCAAACGTGAGCTGCTTTTTCTATTGGATGCAGAGAGCTTGTAGAAAGATTTTGGAGAGTTTTCTCTAAGTTTGGAATTATATTCCTTGGCAAACAAAACTCATACATTCTGCTTGTAAGCCAGTAAAATCTATCAATGTACCCAGCCTTATAGTGCGGATTAGATTGTTTTTCTTGCGATTCCCAGTAGTCAGCTGCAAAAATATCGATCTTGTGAGGCTGATGAGTGTCCTCGTCTAGCAATACATTTTCTGGTGCATTTAGACTAATGAAGAAGTCTTTAATACTTGGTGTAGATATATATCTTCGGTCTAAGACTCGGAAATATCTATCTTTATCATTCAGAAGATTGTCAACAGATTCGCAGAATGGCCTGGTATGTCCATCTCCAAGGTGTCGAAAAAATTCGAGATGATTTTCCTTTCGATCTAAGTAAGACCAAAATAGTGTTTCCGCAGCATCCAAGTCATACCGATTCCATTTTGTTGGCTGCCGTCGAAATGCGCCGCTATTGTCAATGGTTAATCTACCGAGCCGCCTATTGAGTTCTTGCACAAATTGCACGTTCATCTCACCTTTGTGCAAATGCTCCTCAATAAAATTCATCGCATAAATCCAGTCATAACCCTCAGCTGCTAATAGATATTTTTCAGAGAGTGCGATTTTATCAAGATGAGGATTTTGTTGTAAGACTAATCGCGTTATCTGTTCTTTCGATGCCGTTTCTGCAGCTTTTCGTCTCGCTGCAAAACTTTCAGCGGTCCAATTTCGTACGACGTAGGGTGGATTTGCAAATACAAGCTGTGGCACCTTGCTAAAGGGCCGGCCAAATGGTTGAATATCAGCAACCCTCACTTCTGAACTGGTAGCTGCCTCAATGTGTACATGTGCTTGTGTAGTACTCGCTAAGATGCATAAAATGCCACCTACGAGCATGATTTTGCTAGTTTTCATGTAAAATCCTTTATCCTGAAAAGTTAATTGCTATCTGTCAAATATCCTAACATTTTTAATGCATCTCGTCAACCATTTTTCCAGTATGCGATAAATTGTGCATCACCAGTCTGCCTTTGAGAGGCTCTTTCAAATGATTTTGCCCGCGTAGTCATCTTGCGTTCTCTTAACCATGCGTGCAACAAATTGTGTAAAGAGCTCATAACCTTTTTCGGGATCGAAACTCTTTTTAAGAACCTCTTTATAGAGCTCAATATCATTCTTGAGGAGAACGGGCGGGAGATATCCATGTTCAAGCAAGACAATATTTGCTAAAGCCTTGGCCGTTCGCTTATTTGCGTCAAGAAAAGGTTGCTGTCGTATAACGTCAAGCCAAAGGTGTGCTGCTTTTTCGATTGGATGCAGGGAGCTTCGAGCATGTAGCTGAAGAACGAGGTATAAGTGTGCACATATATTTTGTGGCAAACAGATTTCAAGTTTTCTCGTTGTAATCCAGTATATTAGATCGATGAATCCCGGCCTGTGCTTATCCTGATTGCCCGATTGATCTTGACGTTCCCACTCGTCGACAGTGGAAAGATTGAGTTTGTGTAGTGATACGGTATCTTCGTTCATAAGTATGTTCTCTGGTCTATTTAACTGGATAAACAAATCTTTGATGCTCTCTGTTGAGACATATCTCCTCTCAACTACTCTTAGATATCGATCGTTGTCATTTAGCAGAGCATCGACAGATTCACAAAACTCCCTGATATGGTTGTTCCCGAGGTTTTTGAAAAAACAAAGACTCTTTTTATCTCGGTTGATATAGAGATTGAAGATCGTCTCCTCCTCATCAAGCTTACTACGATCCCGAGCTTTATGATGTGCACGAAATGCTCCCGGTTTATCAGCGGTTAATCGAGTGAGGCGGCTATTAAGAGCTCTCACAAATGGAATATCTATTTCACTTTTGATCACTTGGTGTGCATGAACAAGATTCATGGCATGTATCCAGTCATAGTTTCTTGCTTTCTCTACACACCTTGCTTCAATGGCTTCTTCATCGAGATCGGGCTCCACGCGTTTGACCAAATTGAGTATCTTTTGTTTTGTTGACGCATCGGCAGCAGTTCGAATTTTGGAACAATTTTCATCGGTTAATATGAGCTCAACATAGGGAGGATTTGCAAAGACTAGTTTTGGCACCTGAGTAAATGGTTTAGCAAATGGTTGAATATCAGCGACGTTAAGAACCTCTGAGCTGACAACTTCCTCAACGTGCACATGTGCACGAATTAGATTAGGTAAAATACATAAAGCTGTGCTTAAGAAGAGGCTGATTGGTATGTTCATGAGAGAATCTCCTTATGTGAGCAGAGTATAAAACTATGAGCATTTTTGATGGTTCCGAAAAACGAAAAGGCTTCAGAACACCCTCTCTTCACCTGTTCTCATTGTAAGTTTCTACCGGGCAAAGTCAAGCGCCTTCAAGAAGTATGCTCTCAACCTAGGTGATACAATGCACAACGAGGGGCAACCCTCACAGTAGGTGAACCACGCGAATGCTTCGTACGTAGCAGTATAATGAGTTTTGGGGTCAGGCAAGCCCACCGTATCTTCAATCAAAAAGATCGTTCTGTTGCTTAATTTCATGATGCAGTTTCTCTTACGCGTGCAATTCTGACGAGACGAACCACTAGTCTTTTTTTACCAGCAAGGTAAGCTATACAGGTGAAACTGTTCCAACCGAGAACCTCTCAGTATGCGATAATGCCTTTCGCATTTTTATACTGAAGACGTTCTTCAAATTACGGGGTTATTCATGCGTATTTCAATGATAGTGGCAGCGATTGTTCTCTTTGGACTTCTCGTCGCAGGAGGTATCACTGTCTTTCATCGAAAATTGAAAGAAGTTGAAGAGCGGGTACAACAGCTTATTGAACAGAAGGTGCCGGTTGTTGCTCCTGCAGAGAAGGAAGAAAAAGAAGAGCAAGTTGGGCATGTCAAAGAACAGCTGTGGAGCTCTCTACAGACAAAGGTAAAAAATTCCGTTGTGCAAGTATTTTCACATGTGACTGAATTTAATTGGGTAGAGCCTTATAAAAGCCCTAATCAATCTGAAAGTGCAGGAAGTGCCTTTTTTATAAGCAGTGAAGGAGATTTAATTACCAATGCTCACGTTATCGAGCAGGCATTGGTGGTAAGTATTCAGATTCCTGCAAGCGGTAAACGTCGCTTTGAAGTTGATGTCATTGGGGTAAGCCCGGAGCGAGATCTTGCGCTCCTACGAGTCAAAAAGAAAGAACTCGAAATCCTTAAACGAGAGATTCAGTCTCCATCTATTCCTTATTTAAAGATGGGCGACTCTGATGCGGTGCAGCGTGGTGATAAAATCATGGCGCTTGGGTATCCACTAGGGCAACAAGGGTTGAAAAGTACCACTGGTGTCGTAAGTGGACGTGAGCATTTGATGGGCCATTATTTTATTCAAATTGATGCTCCTATTAATAAAGGAAATTCAGGCGGACCGTCACTCGATAATAAAGGTCGTGTGGTAGGAGTTAATAGTGCTGGTATACCAGGTGCTCAAAACGTCGGCTACATTATTCCTATTAATGAAGTGAAGCTCTTCTTAGAACAATTAGAGACGTTACCTTATGAAGGCAAACCAAAGTTGTTACGTAAACCATATCTTGGAATATGGTTTAAGAGCGCTAATGAAGATTTAGTTGCCTACCTTGGTAACCCACCGCCGGGTGGATTATATGTTGTTGATGTGTATAAAGGCAGTCCTTTTGATAAAGCAGGCATAAAAGCTGGGGATATGATTTATACGATTGATGGATATAAGGTTGATATATATGGCGAAATGAGTGTACCCTGGAGTAAGGAAGATCGAATTTCGATTGTAGATTATGTTGCACGATTAAAGTTAGGCCATATGTTTTCAATCACGTATTATCGACAAGGAAAGCTGTTGAAGGCATCAGTGAAGCTGGAGAGTATTGTTTCTCCTATACGCCTTATGTACCCTGGGTATGAAAAAATCGATTATGAAGTGCTTGCCGGTTTAGTGGTCATGCCAATTACCGCAAATCATGTCATTTTATTAGCTCAGTATGCGCCGGAACTTATGCAATATGCTGATCAAAAGAAGCAAATAAAACCGGCTCTTTTGATTACTCATGTGATGCATAATTCACCAGTATCGCGGGCTCGTACCGTGGGAGCTGGAGGAATCATTTCCGAGGTAAATGGCCAAAAGGTCAATACACTAGAAGATTTTAGAGCGGCGATAGCTAAGCATACCAAAGGTAACTATGTAACAGTGAAGACGACTGATAATCAGTTTGTTGCACTGCCTATCGAGGATATACTGAAAGATGAGCCGTTTCTTGAATCGACTTATTTTTATCAACCATCACAATCATACCTGGAATTAAAGCGTCAATTTGGGAAAATGCAAACAACATAATACAGAGGGAGAATTTTATGTACCTGTATATAGCTTTATTATTTTCAGCCCTTATTCATGCAGAGGGCTCTGAGTGGCTCGCTGCTGAGAAGCGCGCACAAAATGCTGTAGTACAAGTCTGGACACAAAGCACTGAGTTTAATTGGCTCGATCCATATCGAAGTCCGGAGCAACGCCAAGGTGTAGGGAGTGGTTTTTTTATCGATGATAAGGGGCATATCTTAACCAATTATCATGTCATAGCCGGTGCTAAATCGGTCCACGTATTGCTTCCTGTAGTAGGGCGAAAGCAACTTGACGTCACCATAGTGGGGGTCTGTCCAGATTTTGATGTGGCACTTATTAAGCTTACCAAAGAGAGTTACGATACCATTAGAGATGAGATTGGTGCGATTAACACTCTTGAGTTCGGCAACTCCGATGAGCTGTATAATACACAACCGGTATTAGCCCTTGGGTTTCCCCTCGGAATGCGTACCATCAAAAGTACCGTGGGCGGAATAGCAGGTTGGGACTTTCTTCACGGTCGTCCTTTGATTCATATTACTGCACCTATTAATCCAGGAAACTCTGGTGGCCCTCTTTTGAGCCTCGAAGGCAAAGTATTAGGAATCAATACTGCAAGTTGGTCGAACTCCCAAAACTATAATTATATTGTTCCAATTAACAATGTTCTTATCGTTTTAGATGATCTCTATAAAAAGAATTTTGTACGAAGGCCAACGCCGGGTGTAAGCTCCAATCGAGGAACCGAAGCTCATGCACGATCTTTAGGTAACCCATTGCCAACAGGTGTATATGTAAATTATGTCCAAGAAAATTCGATGGAAGCTCGTGCGGGAATAGCTTTAGGCGATATGATTTATGAAGTACGACTCAATGGCGAACGATTTGAGGTCGACGAGTTTGGCGAAGTTACCGTGCCGTGGCGTCAAGGACAAAAGATATCATTGGAAGAGCTACTCGTGCGCTGTCATACGGGAGATCATCTTACTTTTGTACTCTACCGAGCCGGTAAGCGAATCGAGTTATCGAGTACTTTTGAGGAGCCGATACCTGCTCCAATTAGGCAGATTTATCCTGAGTATGAACCTGAAGAAATTGATTATGAAATCATTGGAGGAGCAGTCTTCATGCAACTTCGTGAAAATCATTTTAAATTGCTCCCTGCTACCCATCAATTAATGGATTATTCTCATAATGAGAACCAATCAAAGGCTGTACTGGTCATTACTCGTATATTGCCTGGATCGCAAGCAAACCGCAGTGAGTGTCTCTCTCCAGGGATGCTTCTTTCGACGGTAAATGGTAAAACAGTAACAACGTTACCGCAATTACGAGAAGCATTGATGCTGAGCCTCAAAACAGGAGAAATTTCTATACAGACAAAAGATCGGTATGCAACCGTTCTTGATCTTCAGAAAGTATTGGCGGACGAAGAACGACTTGCGCGTGATTTTGTCTTCCCTTTGAGTGAAACGGTAAAAGCGTTACGTGAAGGACGCAAGTAAAACAGGCGAGGGGCTCACTGAGCCCCTCAAATAAAAGGAGTAGTAGTATGAATGTTTCTCAATCAGTCTACCAGAAGGTAGCAGTTTCCTGGTGGACTCTTAAGATTACGTACGGGTTACTGTTTATAGTAGCCGGAGCTGATAAGTTCACGAATATTATCGTTCATTGGCAAAAATATCTCAGTCCCCTGTTTGCACAGACAGGAATCGATCCAACAACGTTTATGTACGTAGTTGGAGTAATAGAAATACTTATCGGCGTACTCACGCTTACTCGATGGACAAAAGAGGGAGCTTGGCTCATTATTGCTTGGTTTGCTCTTATTGTACTTAACTTGCTTTCAATGCTGACCTATTTTGATATAGCAGTTCGGGATACTGTTATGGCAATTGGCGCATTTGTGCTCATCCAACTAACGGCTCTCAGAAGAGAGATTGCGGGAAGTTCTCAATCTGGCAAGAACCGTTTCTAACATGTAGAGTATGGTGGCTCGTGATGAGCCACCAAAACGTCTTAGGATAGGAAGGTATTAGTATTTAGCGCCAGGTGCCACGGTTACCGGTGCAGCCGTGGTTGCAGTGGATGCCATTCTCGTTACGGTAGGCGCCATTGTTGCCGTTCGTGCAGGCATTGTTGTCATTGTTCTTGATGAAGAAGCACGACTGCTCACGCCTCGTTGTGCTTTATATTGTCTGTTTTTGTGGCGATTTCTTCTATGTCTGCGTCTTGCCGAACGTCGACTTTCAGTCGAACCTGTCATGCTTGTGCCGCTTGTTGATCGACGCCAGCTTGAAGTGTCTGCACTTAGCTCAAGGCTTGCGCTCAGAAGAAGGGCTGTCATAAGAACAGCAAATAATTTATTCATAAGTATCCTTTATTAGTAACATGGTTTCACCATCATCCAAACATTAATCTTCATACAAAGAGACTGTCTGGAAGAGGTCGTCTCACTATCTACTTTTATCTTAGCAAAGTCGAATTACAAAAAGCAACAAAAGCTTATAATTGAAAATAAATCAGTGATCTTTATATACTACTTTGTATTGAGCAATGCTCATTTTGAGAGGAGTTTGGAGACTAGATTCGCTTAAACAGAATGTTAATTTTGTTATGCTTGGGAATATCTTGGTGCACTGGCTCAAAGCCGCGAGTCTCAAACCAAGTAAGCAGAGGTTCATATAAGGGATTTCCTTTAAAACGTTCGGTAAGGCTTACTTCGATTAATATACACTGCACAGTTGATAGCATACGTGAGTGCTCGATAACTTTGAGTTCGTAACCCTGCATATCGAGCCACATAAAATCTATGGTTGGCACAGAGTTCTCTGCAGCCCACACATCGAGCGTTGTTGTTGGTACAACAAGCTCAGTAAATACGACTGTTGGCCGCTCACGTGTGTATTCATAAGGCTCAAGTAAAGAGCTTGCAGCTGTCGAAGCACCAGAGGAGACATGAAGAACTGCGCTCCCCACGGTAGTGCTTAATGCAGATGGATAACAGATAACATTTGGCAACTCTTTAGTTGCCGCTAAAAGCTGGGCATACAGAGCTGGAACGGGCTCAAAAGCGTAAATCGTTCCTAAGGGCCAGAGCTTGCTCAATTTTACCGTATCACGGCCGATGTGAGCTCCTGCTTCGAGTATACGCGGTTTTTCAGGAAGATACTGCTTGATATGTTCTTTTATAATTGGGGCGAGGGGAATATCAGTTCTGATCATAGAGGTATCGACTTTCTTTTAAGTATACCATACCTGAACTTGAGAGAAAGGTCCAGAAACGGCTGACTGTAAAAACCTTGCTCGAGCACATGATGCCAGTGACGTAGCGTACTCTGGGACCATGAAAATCTTGCTCAGTTTTGCTAAACTGAACTCTGTGGAAGTTTCAAAGCCTTGTAATAGACGCACCGGAAGTACTATTCCAGACAGAAAGGGGTTCGTAGGAAACCAGCTGTGTTGACTATACCCAACAGGCAAGACAGTTACGTACAAAAGTTACCGGCCAAGCATTGAAAGCAAAAGATAAAGCACTTCTCGAATCGCAATTCAAGAAAATCTTGGGTGCGTTTTAAGGTCAGGCCTTATGACTGTTTTGATACCTGAGGTATACTAGGAAAGAGTCTAGAGTGAGAATCGATTCAGGAGTACCTGTGAAACTTAAAAAGCGCCTTGACCAAGCAGTTCATGAAAAATATCCACAGTTTACTCGCACGCAGATACAAAGCTATATCATGCAGGGGAAGGTTTCTGTTGATGGGGCAGTGCTGACAAAATCTGGGATGAGTGTGAGTGAAGATCAAGAGATTATTTTAACTCAACAGACTGTTAAATATGTGTGTAGAGCCGGCTGGAAGCTCGAGCATGCACTCGACTCATTTGCGATAGATCCTTCAGGATTGGTAGTATTAGATGCAGGTTTATCCACAGGCGGCTTTACCGATTGCTTGCTTCAACGTGGAGCCTTACGAGTCTACGGTGTTGATGTGGGATATGGTCAGGTTCATGAAAAAATCCGCCATGATCCTCGTGTTGTTGTTTTAGAGCGTACCAATCTGAGATACCTTGAACGGCTTCCTCAGTTGGTTGACCTTGTAACGTTGGATTTATCATTCATCTCTCTCTTAAAAGTCATCGATGCGGTAAAAAGGGTAATGAAACCCTCCGGCCATCTTATTACATTAATTAAGCCTCAGTTCGAAGCCGAGCGGCATGAAGTAGGAAAGGGTGGTATCGTAAAAGATCCTGCAGTACATTCCCAAGTCGTGCGAAAAGTTGTAGAGGGTATCGAGCAACAAGGCTTCATCTGCAAAGGGGTTGTCGAGTCACCAATTACAGGTACCGATGGCAATAAGGAATTTCTAGCTCATTTCGCAATTGAAATAAAAAATGAATCTGATATACTAAATATATAAAATAGAATAATGATCGTTTCATCGGAGGTTTGTATGTACAAGTATAGTAGCATCTGTGCAGTCGTTTTGCTTGTTAGTTCACTGAGTGCCAAGCGGTCTCATGATTGGAAGGATGCGGAAGATCGTGCAGAAAACGCCGTTGCTCAGATTGTTGTCCAGCATTCTCAGTTTAACTGGCGAGAGCCGTTTAAAGCTCCGAAACAGAAAGAGGGTGCCGGCTCCGGATTCTTCTTTAATAATCAGGGCTACCTGCTCACCAATTATCATGTTGTTGAAGATGCACGATCATTACAAGTCTATCTTCCCTTTTTAGGACAAAAGCCTGCAGAGGCCGATATCGTTGGGGTCTGTCCTGAGCGAGATCTTGCAGTAATAAAACTGCGTGATGACGGCATTAAATCTGTTAAATCTATCTTACATGGGATGCCATTTTTACATCTTGGGGACTCAGATCTCTTATTTCCTACCGAACCCGTTCTTGCTCTTGGCTATCCTCTCGGTCAACGGTATTTAAAAAGCACTGTGGGGGTTGTAGCGGGAAGAGAATATATTGCTGGCTGTTCGTACATGCACGTTACTGCACCTATTAACCCAGGAAACTCTGGTGGTCCTTTATTAAATTTAGAAGGCGAAGTGGTCGGGATCAACACCGCTGCTATGACAAATGCCCAAAATATTGGATATATTGTACCTATATATGATGCAAAAATTCTCTTAAAAGACCTGTTGACGAAAAAGCTAGTACGTAAGCCTAATCTTGGACTGTATTGTAACCCTACAACCGATGAGCACGCACAGTTATTGAAAAATCCGTTGCCTGCAGGAGCATATATCAGACGTGTAGAAAAGGGTTCCGTCGCAGAAAAGGCAGGTATCCTTGCCGGGGATATGCTGTATGCGATCAATGGGCATAAAGTAGATTCCTACGCAGACGTGACGGTTAATTGGAAGAGTTCAGTAAAAGTGTCACTTGAGGAATACTTAATACGCCTTGAGTCAAAAACGAAGCTGTCTCTCGAAATCTACCGAAATGGAAAGAAACAGATTATGCATGGTATGTATGATGAACAAAAACTTCATCCATTGCGACGCATTTATCCAGATTATGAGCCGAATGAGATCGATTATGAAATCATAGGGGGCATGTGTGTTATGCAGCTGAGAGCAAACCATCTTGAAGTCTTTGATCGAATTGCTCCGTTACAGCGCTATAGAATGGTCGATAAGCAAGATACTGAGGCTCTTATTATTACGCGTATTCTTCCCGGATCAGTGATCCATCGGGTAAGTTGTTTCTACGAAGGAAGCTTACTTACCGAAGTGAATGGCAAAAAGGTGAAAAATATAGCTCAGCTACGCACTGCCCTCAAGGAAAGTGCTACTTCTGGTATCATTTCATTTAAGAGCGAAGAACACAGCGCTACCGTGGTATCTCTCGATTCAGTTTTAAAAGACGAAGCTCGATTGAGTCGTGACTTTAAATATGAAACGACACAGGGAATTGCTCAGCTAAAGAAACAGCGAGCTCCTTCAAAGTAATTGAACTACCCAATGTAAGCATTGCCTCCCCCCTTGGGGGGGCTTTTCCTTTGTGAGGCATGTGGGGTTGACATGCGATATAATTTGTTTATATTTGTAACGAAGTAAATAAATAGATTATAAATAGACCGCTATACACATTCTAACGTTTCTACAAATAAAAAATTTGTGTTCAAAGCTTTAAGATGAATTAAGAGCGATTCGTTCTTGGAGTTCACATCGAGGTGAAGAGCCACGAGATAATCTCATTCTGAATGTGCGCGGCATTGGCAAAAAAATAGTATCAGACATTTAGTACCTGGAAACCACTATGATATACAAATTATATACGGTAGCGCTTACGGTGCTCGTGCACTGTAGCGTAACCATGGCCATTGAAAATTCTAAACTTCGCAAGGAGCGACGATTAGTACAGGACTGTGTGAGAGAACAGCTTAAAAGTACCCTTCAGGATCAGAGCAGCTATTTTAGGTTGCTTCCTCCAGATGTGCCAAATAAGATTCTTCGATATGTGTGCTCAAACTCCATAGCAGAGGAACAGTGTATACTACTCGCTCTGAGCTATTTGGGCTCAGAGCGTTCATCTGAAGAGAAGTATGCTGCACTGCAAAACCTGTTTAACTCAGGCATTTGCAAGCTGTCCCAAAGTGCCCTCGTACAATTGATGATCGCTAAAAATAATGGCGATGGCATCAGCCTGTTGAAGCGTCTCGGTGTGGAAATTTCTGCATATCATCTCCGGATAGCACTCGAACTGGATCGTCCTTTAATGGTTGATCGCTTGCTCAAGCTTGGCTTAGACTGCGACACAATCTTAGATGGTGTGACACCGTTGTATGGTGCGTGTTGCAGAGGGCAGGATGAGGTAGTTCAGATATTATTGCCTGCAGGCGCAGATCTCAAGGCAGTTACCAGATTGGGTGAAACTCCTCTGTTTGCTGCTGCGCGAAATGGTCATGGAGGATGCGTTTATTTGTTATTACAAGCCGGGGCAGAAATAGATACAGCTACACACAGTGGATGGACGCCCTTACATGCCGCAACAAAGGAAGGTCATTTTAGCGTCGTGCGTGAGTTATTACGGCATGAGCCTCATCTAGAAAGCACAACTGCTGATGGTTCAACTGCGCTCAGTATAGCCGCTCAGTATAATCACAAGCGGATACTGAATGCTTTGTTGAATGCTGGTGCACAGATAAATTGTCGGAAAGTCGATGGAGCAACTCCTTTGTTTCTTGCAAGCCAAAGGGGTTCTAAAAGGATCGTTCAGAGTCTGCTTTCTGCTCACGCCGATATGGAACTTGCTACACGTGCAAGAATTACACCACTCTCGACAGCAGTGGCCAATTGTAGGCTTGACTGTGTGCGCTTGCTCTTACAAGGAGGTGCAGCTCCAGATTCAGCTACAAGTAATGGATATTCGCCATTATTTATCGCAGCCCGGATGGGGTACCTTGACATAGTACGTGAATTGCTAACTTCTGGTGCTGAGCTAGAGAGCGTAACTCCTGACGGATCGACTCCTCTGAGCACAGCTGCGTTTAGTGGTCACGAATTAGTTGTAACTGCTTTGTTAGAGGCCGGGGCCGATATAAACAGTCAAAAATTTGATGGGGCCACTCCTCTATTTCTCGCCTGTCGTCAGGGGCATGATAAGATTGCCGCACACTTACTTTCTGCTGGTGCCGATCCTGAACTTCAATCAGAAAATCTTACACCACTCGCTATATCTGTGCTCAACGGTCATCTTGCATGTGTTCAATTGCTAGTACGGGCAAAAGTTGCGCTGAATAAACCTACTGAGAATCCGCCATTATATCTTGCCGCCCTGAGAGGGTATCTTGACATAATAAACGAATTGTTGCGATCTAGAGCTAAGCTGGAGAGTGTAGCCGCTGACGGAGCGACCGCATTGAGCATAGCTGCATTCAGTGGCCACGAGCAGGCAGTAGATGCCTTATTGACTGCTGGGGCCGCTATAAACAGTCAAAATGCGGCTGGGGCCACTCCTTTATTTCGTGCCTGTTCTGAAGGACATGACAAAGTTGTTAAAAGATTGCTATCCGCAGGTGCCGATATTGAGCTTTGTGCAGAGCCAGGGATGACACCCCTTGTGATTGCAGTTATAAACGGACATAGCACCATAGTACAACTCCTTTTGCGAAAAAATCCCACTACTTCATATAGGGATGCTGCAGGCAAGAGCCTAACTTCGATCGCACGGGAAAAAGGGTATACTGAGATTGAACGTTATTTACGCAAGCATAGGCGAAAGCTTAAATCGGCTCAATAGGAACTCACCAGGTTTAGCGGGGAAACATCTTACTGCTTCTGTTTTTTTTCTGGTTTTTGTGGTATTTTTGAAGATATGCGCGCCCGTAGCTCAAAGGATAGAGCGCCGGACTTCGAATCCGTAGGTTGTAGGTTCGAGTCCTACCGGGCGCACCATACGCGCCCGTAGCTCAGCAGGATAGAGCGACAGATTCCTAATCTGTAGGTCGCAGGTTCGATTCCTGTCGGGCGCACCAGTAACCCTAACAATATTTTCCGGCCACGCGACAGCTCAATGGAGAGAGATTGTTGGAATTGCGCGTAATAAAGGCACGTACATCTTGAGGATTTACTCTTGAATAGGTTCGCAATGCCCATCCAATAGCTTTGCGGATAAAGAATTCCTTTTCATGCATCCTTTTTTCACAATACCCAAATAGACGATTACGTTCCGTCTTATCTTTGTAGCTCAGTTGATAAATGAGAGCTGTTCTTCGCAGCCACATATCAGTATCATCTATCCAAAGATCCATCTGATCTTGGAGTGAAGGATATTTCAAAACGAGTGGACCGATTAGTTTTGTTGCAATCAAATCGATACTGTCCCACCATTGTTTATGGCGGGCCATATATTCAAACGTAGCGCAGATTTCAGGGGTCCAGAGCTTGCGATACATATATGCCAGATCACAGGCAGCATACTGATATTCCCTAAACTCAAGGCTCCAAAGCCTCAAGATGATGTCTATGAGCGCATTTTGTGATGCAAGAGGATGCTGCCTAAAGATCTTTTTTTGAAGCTCCGCGCGAACTGGCTTAGAGAGTCCTCGATACGGGAACAAATTGCGCATATACGCAGCTTGGCTAGAGGCTCTAATTGGATCTGCAGCCTGGTTAAAAGCATGTTCGAGTGAAGAGACAAGGTCCATATGATTTCCTCGTAGGGAAAGATCTCTCCGCCTGCTTATCGATTGCAGCCTTTACCATCACAGGACTTACCCGGGCATTTTTTGCATGATGCGAGAGTACAGGTAGGTTGAGAGGAAGTATGTGCAAAATGCGACGCTGCTGCGAAAGAAATAAGAGTTACAAGTAATAGGTATTTCATGATTGTTCCTTAGGAAAGGTTTGATATCACAGCTAAGTAAACCATATATTTAAGGATGAGACAAGTTTTTTAACAGGTAGTTTGCCCTATCTTAATGACCTTCCATCAAATAAGAACACAAGCTGTGCAGCAAGGCTCAGCTGATTCTGAAGAAACCGAAGTTGCTGTGGAAACTGCTGCGTTGTGCAATTCTCGATACACCTGCCGACGGAAAGGCATATCTGACAGAGCTTGCAAATCAACGCGAACAAGACTTGAGCGCCCATCACCCCAGGTTTGTCCTTCTTGATGTCCACTCCTTACCAACATCGTTTTGAGATATTCAATGAGATGAGGCTCAGCAATAACAAACGTACGATCGGCTTTACTTACGAGAAGTTCGTTGTAGATTTCAAGAATGAGAAGCCGATTGAATGCTGATTTAAGGGCATCTTGAAAGATCGTAAGGTTGCTCGCGTCTTTTATGCGAACTAGATTAAAAATAGGCAGATCACTCACACATTCACGGGCTGCCTCTCTAAACTTACTCATGTATCCCTTGGCTTTAAGAAACTCGTCTTCCAAAACTTTGACTGATGCTTCATAGTGTTCGTGAGGAAAGTAGTCCTTATGGAACTGGGTAGCTCTATATGCCTTAAGAATAACCTTTTCTAATTGTTCATACTCATCGCTTATCTGCAAGAGAGTTACTGGAAACTCGAGTGTCCGATTCTTGAAGCAATACTCAGCCTGTAGAAACTGATTTCTCTTTTCAATATCGATACCCCGACAAGCACTATGAAAAGGAAGAGCTTCAACTAACTGGGCAAAGCCGCGCATAGAAGGGCTCAAATGCTTAAATTTGAATGGATTTCGATAGATTACAACAGTGGGGATATCGCTTTGCAGGAGAGGTTGGCTTTCCCGCCTCATGCTTTTCAGCCCCAAAGTTTCTGTCAGAAAAATGATTTGTTGTCTGTTGATGTCCAACTCAATCGGTTCTGGCCCCGTAAAAGTTGTGATGTTGATCGTATCTATGTTAGTGATCAACCAGATAATGCTCTGATCATGTTTCTTGAGCATAGTTATTTTTGTAAGATATCCCATAAGGTGCCCTGAAATGCAGAACGCCGTAAATAATGCAAGCAGGTAATAGTTCATCGTTAATCTTTCGGTTGTTACTTAGCTCGATAGCGAACAAGCAGCATGTTATTGAGGTTTCGATCAAAGTAGCAAAGAGCTGAGCATAAATCAAGGAGTTTTTTGTTGTGTTAAAATAACACACAGGGCGTACAGCAGTGTTCTTCATTTCTTATGTGAAGTGACCTGCGAACGTACCGCGCCACATCACGAGAGTCATATTGTACTGTATGATTGGGTGGACGCCGCTTTTCAACTACAAGGGTTTGAAATATTGTACTTACAAAAACCAGCATTTCAAGATCACCATCAGGAAGTTGTGTATCTTCAGTTCCATAGGTGACTATCAACTCATGGTTAGTTGCTTCGAAAATAGTTTTCAAGAGATTGATAGAGGAGGGATCAGCAATCATTACTATTCGATGCACCCTGGTGGAGTCTGCAGATGCTGAGGTTGATGAAGACAAAGAGGCAGCCCGAAAGTACATATCAAGTATATTCAGATGCAGAAATGCAAGTTTAAAGCTTTGGTAGCGCTCTTCCCTTGTTGGCAATTTAGCAAGGCTGAAAATTGTTACGCGAGGATCTTCCTCGTTGGTTAAATTCTTAAACTCAGCCATCGCAGCATCAGCTTTTTGAAAACAGCTGAAGAGATACCGTTGCGCTGTTTCCCGAAACTCTCCTTCCATTGTAGGTTGTGTTGGCAAAGACCAATAGCCTGCAAGCCAATTTGAGTCAGAGTAGCTATTATAGAGCTGTTCTTTTATTGAATCATAAGCATTATATACGTCTTGTAGAGTGACCGAACTATTAAGTAGTTGCTTGAAACTAAGATCTGCGCAAGAAAATGTCTCGTTGTCAGCACAATCAATGAAAGCAACATGCCGTTGGTCAAATGAAACATCCGCCAGCAACCGACTAAAGCCATGAGGAATCATCGATTCATCGAGGGACTTGAGCTGATTTCTATAGAGTAAAAGCATAGGCCGCACGCTACTTGTAATAAGCGGGGTTCTTTCTGTGGGCTTAGCAATCTCAGCTGCCCATACCTGCTTAAGCTTGGCTATCTGGTCTTCGTTAACTTTTGGATTTTTAACATCGAGTCCTTGCCCGGTAGGTTCAAGTGCGTCAACATTAGACACCAAAAGAATGGGACAATAATTGTGCTTTGCTTTCATAACAAACAGTTGAGTAAGCACAGCCAGTGATTCAAATGAGATGCTTACACTTAGGAGTAATACAATCAATCGATGCATTCAAATTCCTCCAATGCTTGCGTTTTAGTGGCATATAAGGTTGTAGATTCTATCGTAGCAAAGAGAAGAGTCGAAAGCAATGCGCATTTCTCAACAGATACAAAACGCTTACCATGTACAATAAGAAAATAGGAAGAGAATTGCCGCCGTTTGAACTTACATGAGTGCTTACTGTTTTTTTTAAAAGGGTCCACAATCCATTCTGGCGGCAATGATCCTAAATTCCTACACTCAATTGGCACTATATAAAGGAGCCATTCTCTAACCGCTTTATAAGATTCTTTTTTTGCAACCTATAGGCTTGCAAGCGAAATTGTGTTTGGTTAAGACCAAGATCCTGCAGTGCCTGGTGCTTCAAAAAAAGTACCTGCCATTACCAAGGAGGGACATGATTAGGTGTGTAGTGATTTCGTAGAGAAATGATAACATATTCGATTTGGCATACAAGATCTCATGTTAAAAATGTATCATTTTTCGATCGTTTTTTGAATTGATTTCCGGGTAAAATGCGACCCAACTCTACCAATATTACCCATAGGATCAAGCAAGCCACGAATTTTAAGTGCAATCAGATTTCATGTTTGAAATCGATCGTTTTTTGAACTTTTTTGAACATGTAATCGTGGGAAACTTGTGAAACCTGCTGCATTTTTAGCGAACAGTTTAGGAATTTTAGCTACTACAAAGTGAACTGTCACTCGGCGATGCTAGGAGCCTGCGCTTAGACCATTCAGGGGAGAAACATTTTGCCGCGGCCTACCACCGAAACCGTATCGTCGCAACAACCTGAAGAGGCCTACTAAACAGGCAGGGCGCAACTCGAATCGCTAACCTGCAGAGGAAAGATTTCTCCTCGCTGCTACCTATTTCTACATAATCTGTAGTAACAGCTTTTCAAAAATTCACTCATAATGAACCTGCTAGGTAAAATTACCTGCTGTGCAGAGCCCAATACGATTACATGATACTCTTTAATGATTATAAGGGGATGCAGCTTTTAAAGCTTCCTAAGATTCGGTTAACAGGATTTTTTCACCTAACAGTTGATCTCTTGTATTGAGCGGAGCGCCCGTGTGATACGTTTGTTACATGATGTGATAAGATAAGAATCGGGCGCATCGATTATCACCTAAATAGAGTCAGATTAAATTTTGACTTTATAGCAAGTTGTGTAGCAATAGAGGTAAAATCGTTCTTTGCCGCATGATAGACGTGCTCAGGAGTTACGATACCTCCTGCTCCAAGGATTATATTAACGAACTCAAGGCATCCGGTATTAACTGCCCACCAGAGGGCATCATGTGCGAACTTATCTTGTGCACCGATTTCAACTAATCCGTTTTCAAGAAGCCACTTCACGCATCTCTTATTTTGATCGCCCAGAGCAGCCATGAGCAGAGTTCTGCCTACGCTATCACGCCATTGGGCTATTTTAAGCATCCATTGATCTTTAAATTTAGCAAGAATATCGACATCTTGGCATGAGGCTGCAGCAGCAAAAATAAGCTCGGTATCACGGGTTTCCGGCAAGACATTCTCAGACTGTGCCAGGAGAGAATCTCGCCTTGTACTATCATAATAATTATATGATAATAAAGGCCTCGGTGGAACCAGAAATCGAAGGGCTTTTACCTTACCATTCTGAGCAGCGCAATCTAAGGGTGTGAGGCCAGTAGCAGTCAGAGGAGCAGTCGAAACTGAGTTTCTTTGTGTTAGCAAGAATAGTACTTTTTCTTGGTTTCCTAGAGCGGCGGAGTGCCATAGCGTTAGGCCGCATGGCGTTATTGCTCGATCGAGTGCGGAATTTTCAAAGTCTTCCAAAATTTTTGTATGCCCATAAAGTGCTGCAAGATGCAGAGGAGTAAAGCCATCATGGGCCTGATCAAAGGCGGACTCCTCTCCAAAATGACGAACAAGCATGTGAAAATTCGCAGCTTCACCAGCTCGAGCTGCATAATGGAGTGGGTTCTGTCCTAAGGCGTCTTTGTATGCCAAAAGTGGTTCAGGATTATCATTTAAAAGCCTCCAGACCGTATCCCTACATGCACTTTGAGCAGCATAATGCAGTGCGGTCAGCCCCGCGGTCGTTGGTATGGATGCTAATGGTAGAAGATAGGAAATAGCTGCATTTCCTGTTAATGCAGCACAATGCAGGGGAGTCAATCCTTCACCAAAGCTTCTAACGTCTAGGATCGCCCCGGAGTCAAGGAGTACCCTAGTAGCGCTCGGAGAGTGTGCTTGTGCTGCGAAATGCAATGCTGTAAATCCCTCATTTGTGCGTTCATTTACCAAAGCACCATGAGCAAGAAGGCATTTCAGCTCGGGCGAATCGAACGTAGAAAGCATGGCAGCAAAATGCAATGCGGTAAAGCCCTTATCTGTCTTTGTATTTACGAATGCTGCTATGCTCTGCTTGGCCATTTCCTGCGCATTTATAGGAGGATCTGTAAGCTTTTGAACATTTTTTCCCTTCGCATCTTCTGAATGATTAAAAGTTGCTTCATCTGTAGAGTCTCCAATAATTCCTCCTCCTCTCAGTGCTTCCGGTGTCAGAAGGTATGCAAGAGCAAGAGAGTTTTTGCGAGCAGCATAATGCAGCGGAGTTAATCCGTTCTCATCTCTTGCCATTAACGATGCTCCCCACCGTAAGAGCAGACCTATGGTCCTCGTATCGCCTACCAAGGCAGCACAATGCAATGGGGTCAACCTTTCATGCGTGGTATCTCCAACCGATGCTCCTGCTTTGAGTAGTTCCTGCATTAGAAGAGGGCGATCAAAATGAGCAGCAAGATGCAAAGGTTTGTAACCCAATGCGATTAAATACTGAACTTTTTTTCGTAGATCTTCGAGCTGCTCTGGTGTATCATCTGTACGTCTGAGCCCCTGCACCGCCTCTTCAAGTTCGTAAACTTCGACAGGAACTGCAGCTTGCCGCATCCCATAACTCAGGGAGCCAAGCATCATACAACTTACGGCTATTACAATTGTTCTTTTCATGGTAAAGTTTCCTTATGAGAATGATATGCAGTTAAGTATCACACATTTTTGTTTTTTTTGCAAATTGAAATCATAGAGTATTGAGGCTTTATTTTCTCAGCGTTTGCTTCAAAGAAAGCTTGTGAGTCTGGCCCTTGAAAGGAGAAACATGAATAACAGGAGTCTAGTTCGTTTGTATCAGTTCCTACGAATAACCTACACCCTGTACTGGGGGATTATTGGACTCGATAAATTCTTTGGCATTGTAACGGAATCACATTTACGAGTGAGTCAACTTACCCTCTCGCTGCTTCCCTTTAACCTAGCACAGCTTCTCCAGATTGTTGGTGTCCTGGAGCTTCTCATCGCCTTACTTATCTGGTTTAAGCCGCGATTAGGCACTCTCTGTGGCATTGTTATGATGGCAGCCATTGTTATTAACCTTATTGCAATGGGACAGCACTACGACATAGCCATCCACGGAGCGACCATAGGGCTTGGAATGGTTGCTTTTTATGACCTTTGCAGGATTTTGGGCAGATAGAGTAAAAGAAATTTCTAGCATTTGACAAAGTTCTTGCTTTGGTATAAAATTTATTCATATAGTATTTAATAACCATTTAAATAAAGGTCTATTCTCATGAATAAATTGTTTAATATCTTATTAACAGCATTAGTGTTAGTTTCAGGTTCAGCATTTGCTGGATGTGGAAGCTGCAAGAAGTCAACAGCAAAAACTACCCAACGTAAGCATGGACGACGTCTATCAGCTCGCGTTGCAGTTCGAGCTGCAGCACTGCACAGGTCTCGATTTGCAAAAAAAGCAAAGCCTGTGAGCAAAAAGAACAGAAAGCATACAGCATCTCGTCCAATGAGAAGAGCTGGCTGCAGATCTTGCAAAAGAAACGCTGGTACAGTAGCAACTCCAACGGTTATAACTCTCCCTGTTTCCGCCGCAACAACAACAGTTGCATCAATTGCTCCAAAGCAAACGACTAAAGGCGAAAAAGGCTGCAAGGACGGTTCTTGCCCAAAACGCGCTGCAAAGAGCACTGAAGGCGAAACAGTAAGCGCTGCAAAGTAAGACAATCTAGATTTTGATGGGAGAGAAGGGTTCTTCTCTCCCATTTTTTTGGTATCGATCCTGAATGATTTCTCTCCTGTATACCCTTGCTTTTTTTTGGTGGTAGATGGTACCCTCAAGGTAAGGAGAATCATATGAAGCGAATGCTGGCAAGTATATTTATTGTAGGGACTGTCTTAGGGCAACAATCGAAGAAAGTTGTTGAGTTACCCTTGATCACCTATATCCTCAATAAGTCAGACAAGGTTGTTCACATTATGTTCGATTGGAAAGAGAACTTTGAGGGTGATGTATTTGAATTGCGACATAGCTTGCAGGACGAACCTCGATCATGCATTGTCCGCGACCTGTTAGTTCTCAAGCCGGGGCAATCGAGTAGCCATGCAATAGAGTTATTCAGTCTCGCACAGAAGCGCAGACCACTCAAAATCGATATCCAGTCAACCCCACGGCACTATGAAATTGTAGTCTCAGAGGGCCCGGAGAAACGGGTTGAACTTCGTGAGCTGGGAAAGGTCCTTGATCATGTGGAATTTAAGACCGGCATTTCTCTTGGGTTGACTATTCGCCCCGATTATAATGTCTGCTTTACAAAGAACTCAGCGGCTTTCAACTCAGCTTCTCATTCGTAAAAGCAGGAGCCCTGCAGCCATGCTCATAAAAGCTGCGTAGAGAAAGGCAAGCTCACCTGAGTAGTGAGTCCAAATGAACCCAACAAGAATGCTTGACACAAGATCGGTGATCCCGGTGGACGTCTGTAATATACCATAGGCAGTACCACGAAGCTCTTCTGGTAAGAGATCTGCAGTTGCCGACTTTTCAAGACTTGTTACTGTACCTGCACTAACACCTGAGAGAAAGAATACAGCTATAAGGCTGAGAAAGGTCTGAGATGGCCACATGAGGATCAGAGACATAAGTGAGAAACAGCCAAAACTACCCAGTGCAAGGAGAACCATCCTTCCTATCCGATCACTCAGTGCTCCCATGCTATAACTCGCGACCGATTGTACGGCATTACGGAACATATAGAGAAGCGTGATAGTGCTGAGCATGCTCCCAGGAAAAATCTTTTGAACTCGCAAGAGAAGTAATGTTCGGTTGAAGTTTCCAAGGCCGAAGAGGATCAGAGGAATCAGAAACAGAAAGAACGAGGTGGGAAGCTTCTTCGTTCCGTCGTGGGAAGGCTGTTTGATAGAAGGAACTTCCCGTACCAGATAAACCGTGGCAAGAAGAGAGAGTAATCCCGGAATAAGTGCGATCTTAACTATGCTTGTTACTGGCCATGAAGAGCATAGGTAATAGAGAGCCGGTCCTGCAAGTGCACCCAAATTATCCATTCCTTGGCGAAACCCAAACGCGTGCCCATACCAAGCAGGTTCAACCGATTGAGCTATCAGAGCATTGCGGGGTGCACTTATAAGCCCCCGGCCAATCCAGGCTAAACTCATGATAAGAAGGAGCCCCTGCCAACTGTGCACAGAGCCAGCTAGGGCAAGTAGCAGAGTAAGGCTGTACCCAATAAGAAGAAAAGGCTTGCGGTGCGCAACGCGGTCACTGAGCCATCCGGAAAAGAGGGTGGTAAAACTAGCCGCAGCGGTTGAGACTCCGCTGACAATTCCCAGGTATTGAGGTGCGGACTGTGCACCAGTTAGATGCAGCATAAGGAGGGGCAAGAGGACAGTCACCAATTCATGATTGGAATCACTAAAAAAACTTGCTATACCAAAACCGATTATGTTTTTGTTAAGCCAACGAGGTATCTTCATTGCGAAGTAACTCCTCCAGTTTGTCTTCTTGATGAACGGGCCTAAAAAATTGTTTGCGATTCAATTCATCTTCAGTAAGGCTGTTGATACTATTAATGTGCTTGAGAGCATCTCCTTTATCCACATAATCGATACTCAGGAAATTAGGAAATCGCTGGGTGCAATAATCATCGTCTAGCCCATTGATGATATGTTTCATGCAGCGGTCAAGGCCTTTGGTATTAATATCAAGATAAGGATCTCCAAATGTAAAACGAAACCAGGGAAAATAATTAACTACATAGAGATGTCGTTTTTTCTTCCTCCAAGCGCGTGATTCCTTACGTTCTTTACTCGCCTTTCGCGGGTGAAGGGTCCCCCATTGATTTTCAACGACATGTTCCCATTGGTGAAACGCAAGTGAGGTTTGCTCAAGAGCATTAAAGATCACGAGTCGTTTATTCTCTTTTTGCATCCACGCAAGTGTGGGCCATCCATCATGGGGATCCCACGACTCTGGGTGGAGGATAAAATGCTGTAAGCCAGCTGCCTTGAATGCTCCGTCTAGGAGCTCTTGATCCTTCACATAATTTTCCAGAAAGATAGTAAGAACTTCCTGAGGGTTCTCCTCAAGGAATCGCTTTAAAGGTTCAAGAGCACTACTTAAACGAGTCGGAGCCTTCCCCATACAAATAAGACGGGTAATCGATTCTCCGCCATGGCAAAGCACGACGTTCTTTGAGCGATCAAGCCATGTATCGAGCATAAAGCCACGAACTCCGAGAGTAAGCTGTTCTTCAAGAGTGAGAGTTTGCTGTGCATAATAATATCCGTGATTTTTAGCTGCATAAGAATTGTGAGATGTCAGATAGCACACTTCATTATAGCGTCTTGAACTATGGGGCATCTGCCACGTATTTACGGCAGTAAGCGTATAAATGCTCATACACACGAGTAAAAGTTGTGCTTTCATTTTTCATCTCCTTTCATAAATAAGTATAGAAAAAGCGGTTCTCGATCTGCAAGGGTAAGCTATTACTCGTAAAAATAACGAAATCCTTGCTTTTTATGCTGAGCTTTCAGTAAAGTGAAAAAGAAAATGAGGAGCTCGTTATGAATTATTTACTTATCATTGCACTATTGATGTACCCCTGTATCCAGGCAGTTGGTCAGAATACGAAACAAGAGATATCTATTTCTGAGGCTCGACCAGTCAGTCCAGGTACAAAAAAAGAGGTTGATAAAGAGCAGTTAAAGGCAGTTATCACCGGAGTTCATGTGGTGGTCTTTTCCAAAAACATACTCCTTACCGAGAGAATCACTCGTAACGAAAGTGATCAATGGAATCAAGTGTTGAAGGAGGTTGAAGCATTTGTTCAAAAGAATGATCCTTCTCTCAACTCTTATTATATGACGCTCCTTGATGCAAGCAATGCCATTATAAATACCTTAAAAACTAGCTTTAATGCATATATAGCCCCAGCGCTAAAGAATCCTGCTGATAAGGATGCTGGAACAAGCAATGTAAGTAAGATTGACTTAACACAAGTTCCGTTGCAAGCACTCGAAGAGCAGGTAAACAAATTGAAAGCTTACAAAGAATCTTTGAAAAAAGTACAAACACAACTCAAACCATCGAAATTAGGACTTTTTCCTTCAAAGAAGGGGAAAGCTTCTAACGCTGCAAAAGAAGTCCTTAATCACTTGGCTTTTATCTTGGAAGTAACGTGTGATAAGATTTTTACTGATCTTAAGAAACTAACTGCTCCCACAAAAAAATTATAAATGCGGAAGCTCCAAGAGGGAGCCCTTCGAAATGTACCAATACCCCTCAATTCTGCTCTTCCATTCTGATTACTTCCGCGCATCGAATCTTCAAGCTCTATGCACAATCTCTCCTACTAACCTAGAGTTATGAAGCTCTCGAGGTGAAGTTACTGCTCGCGAAGGTACAGCATTGAAAGCTGTTCTTCATGCCAAAAGAGGCCTGCTGTTTGCTATTTGAGCTCGTGCTTCGACGTGATCTATTTTTTTAATTGACTAATATCAATTAAATTAGGTATTCTAAAACTAGATAACTATACTTTGTCAATAAATTTAAGGGGGCGTATGTATATTCGGTTAGTTCTAGCAAGCTGCTTCGTAGCCTTAGCACAGGCCGGCCCGATTCTGGTTGATGTCGAGTATCAAGCAGGGTATTTAGCAGATTCGGTTACCCTCTCCTTCACTCAAGAAGCTCTTTGCATTTACGAGCCCATTCCACTTTACTGTGCTTGCTCAGTAGATGAGGTACGCTTTCTCCTGCCCGATGTGTCTGGGCATAGAACTGAGGAACTTCTGAGGGATATAGAAAAAAGAAAAGATTTGCCATTTTCATTTGCTTTTTCATCCGCAATGAGTCGTCAGAAGGGGCTCCGATTGCAGATAACATATGATCCTGAGAAAATATCCTGGTCCTACGAAACGGGTAGAGGTAATGGAGGCAAACAGATTGTCTTCCTCTTTTCACACAAAAAGCAACTGGGTTGTTTAAGTGAGGCAACGAGCGCACTTCGTTCCTATGCCTAAGTGTCAATTTATATTCGGGACCCCCATCATAAGCTGTCCATCTTCGTTCAAAAAAAGTAATGCTCTCTATATAGGGCAAGAATCAAAAGATGCTTTATCTAAGGGCTTTTTTTGCTAAAAAATTGTAAAAAAAGACTTCCTAAAGACGAGGAATATGATAAAGTATCTCTATCGTCAAACCAGGGGTGGGCATCTTGAACGTAGCAAATATTTGGCAAGAATTTTTACAAGTTGTAACCGAAGAGGTCGGCAGCAGAGTTGTAGAGACGTGGTTTAAGGCCATTACCTTAACTCGATGGGATGCTGCAAGCAAAACGGTCTATTTAAAAGCACCAAACGCTTTCATAAAAGACTGGATTGTAGCGCATTATAGTTCTCTTTTGAAGTCTCATCTATCGAGACTTTTAAGTGAACAGCGAATATCGCTCCTCTTTCTTGATGAAAGTAAAGTTACTACAACACAGCTTGTGCAGGCAACAGCGCCACGAGCAACGAGTGGTACCATTGACCAGGCAGTTACCGTAGCAGCTTCAAAGCATGTGTTAAATCCTGCTTATCAGTTTGAGAGTTTTGTTGTGGGGCCTCATAATGCTCTCGCTTATGCAGCAGCACTTGCAGTAGCAGACGCACCCGGAACTCTGTATAATCCCCTCTGTATTTATGGAGGACCAGGATTGGGGAAAACTCACTTATTACAAGCGGTAGGTAATCGTGTTCGGGCAACAAATCCAAAAGCACGTATTTTGTATCAATCAGCCGATCGCTTTGTCCATGAATTTATTACGGCTATTCGCTTTGATAAAATTGCGCCATTTGAAAAGCGCTATAGGGAAGTTGATGTACTTCTCATTGATGATGTGCAATGTATAGCTCATAAAGCACAAACACAGGAGGCTTTCTTTCAGATCTTTAATAGCTTATTTGAGTCGCGTAAACAGATCGTGTTTTCAAGCAATGCATTACCAGGGGCTATTGATGGGGTAAGTGATCGGCTTCGCAGTAGACTTGATGGCGGATTAATAGCAGATTTACAAATACCAACATTAGAAACAAAAATTGCTATCTTACAAAAGAAAGCCGATGCCCAAAAGGAATCGCTTTCTGATGAAGTGGCACATTATATTGCAACACGAGTACAATCAAATGTCCGCGAATTGGAAGGCTTGTTAATCCGTGTATTAGCATTTGCTACGTTGACACATCAGGCGATTAATCTTGATCTTGCTCATAAAGTATTAATGAGAACAAGTATTGAATCAACAAGGAGTATTGCACTCGATTTACCGAGGATAGCAGACAAAGTCGCAAAGCATTATAACTTCAGTATTCATCAACTGCGCTCAACAAAACGGCAAAAGACTATTTCGCTTGCTCGGCATGTAGGGATGTATTTTATGAAGAAGAAAACGGATCATTCGCTTATTGATATTGCGACCTTCTGGCATCGCAAGGATCATTCAACGGTTATTCATGCTATTGAAAAAATTGAACAGCTTAAACAAACAGATTCCTCCTTTAGGGAAGAACTTTCAAGGCTCGACCAGCTGTTACATCGATAATCAGACAGGAAAAATTTCTCGTGTTGGATGAGTTTGGAGTGAACGGCGGGTCTGCTTATCACGCAAAAAAGTATCCCGTAAGCACTTTATGCTGAGCTTTACATACCATTCTGAATAGACCTCAAACTCAAGGGGCTCCTTGAGCCCAATCATGGTAGGAAAGTGTTCTGTATCTATAATAACCATCTTGCCCGAATCTTTTTCGATCATAAAGTTTTCAACGTGGGCATCTACCCGATTACCCACGTAATGAGCAAATTCAAGAACGGTGTCTCGATCAATTTTATTTAAAAGGCTGAATGTTTTATCACTGACAATCTCGTCAGCTATAATTCCATACGTAGCAGGAATTTCGGTGTGGTTCTCTGAAAGAGGTCCGATATGTTTACTGGTTATCGAGATCCACCGAGGCTTATCGGGCAACCAAAACCATTTGCGTGGTACATCTATGATATCTGCCCAGTAGGGATCTTCATCGACTTTCTTCTTAATTTCCTCAAGGTTGCGAATGCGAGTAAAGCCTGACAAATGTCTATTAATTCCGCCCCCCATACGGAAGAAGAAGCGAGGATAGAGCCCTTCAGAAAATGGCTTTACAAAGGTTTCTGGTGTTTTAATGAAAAGCTTCAGTACAAAGGGATGTTCCTTATACTTAAAAATAATAAGACCGGTCACTTTACGAAAATTAAAATCATCGCTCTTAAGCACCTTAAAATGTTTAAAGTCTGTTTTCTGCTGTGTTAGTTCAATAATCACCTCATTTGCTAACTTTTTTAAATGAGCTCCAAGTACCGTGGTATCTGTTCTTCGGTAGACCAGTGCCTCATTTGGCAGCAAATGATCCATAAAGTATTCGCGATCAAATTTACTGAAAATAGGGTGTAATTCGAGACAATGATCTCGTAAGCAGTACGATCTGCTTGTATCATCAGACCAGCAACAATTAATCTCGGGCATATTCATATCTGGCGGTCTCCAAGGACTGCGAGCAGATATGCTTACATACCATGCGTAAACGAATAAAAGATAGATAGCAGCCTTTTTTAAAATCATTGTAACCTCTCCTCTTAGCGTATACTAGCATGTTCTCTTCCTCCGGCGCAAGAGTATCGAAAAGTGGTTGATTTTTCTCTCCTTTGTTTGGTAAGATGAAGATGTAGTTAAGAAGCGTACAAAAAAAGGGAAGGGGTACGGATGAAGCAAAACGAGAATTCACCTCGTTATCAACGTTTGCTGAAATGTTTTACACAGTTACCGCAGCAAATACTATCACTTAGTGATGTTGACAATGTTACTGAATATGTATTACATTCTTTATGTGATGAAGGATGTTTAAATTTATCAAAGGCCGCTTACTTTATTGATAATCCAGATTTTGATTGTCTTAAAGGACTAGCGGGCTTTAATAAGGATGAAGAAATTTATACGTGTGACACCGTTTTGAATGACGAAGTTCATTTTCGAGAGCACATGGATGGTTGCGCATTTAATAAGAAAGTACGCGCAATCAACTTACCAAGTGCACGAAAACTTGTTGAAAGTCAGGATAAGTGTGTTCAACGATTAGCAACTATTTTGGGTATCCGAAATCCCATGTATCATACGTGGACCATTAAGCATGATAATTATGGTCTCTTGATATTTGAACGGGCGCCGATCGAAGATCATACACTGCAGCAAGAGTTTCTTAAGGGGCTTTCCTTACTAGGATTTTGTCCAGTAAGTTAAGAGGAAGGAAAAATACGTTAATTCAGAGCGGAAAAAGGGTTTGAGCTGGTAATCGATACCTATGTTTTACATTGACGACTATCAGCTCACTACTTCCGCGGGAATACGTTAACGCTCTGTAAGAGTATGTTGAAGGGGGGTTCTGTGCCCGAAGACATTTGCATGGGATCAAAGAAAGCCCATCACGATTAATTTTTTGAGAACAATACCACAATTGATAATCTGCTTAGTGCCTATTTCATGGAGCGATGCAGCGCTTACCCCCAGGGAAGCTTCTAAGATTTTTGAAACTCAATAATAATACCAGGTTGATTCTTATCAAGGGAAGTAAGCATGATATCAAAGCGTTCATAACCACTGCATTCAACCTATCATGAAGAAACACTCGACTGCCCACTTTTCTTGCGCTGTTGACCTTTAATGTCTATACTGATCTTTGATAACTATTTTTGAGGATATTGCTCATGAAGAAACGACTGCCAATAGGTATTTCCGATTATAAGGAACTTCGAGAAGAAAATTACTACTACGTAGATAAAACGCTTTTGATTCGAGATATAAAGGAAAGTGGAAAAGCAGTGCTAGTAGCACGTCCACGGCGTTTTGGAAAAACTCTTAATCTTTCCATGCTTCGCTATTTTTATGAGATTAGTGAGAATCATAACGACCTTCTGTTTTCTGATACTGAGATTTGGAAGCTTCCTGAGTATCGGACCGTACAGGGATCTCTTCCGGTTATCTTTGTTTCCTTTAGGGAGATTATTCAAAACAACTTTGATGATATGTTGAGTAAGTTTGCAACTGTTATTGCATGGGAGTTCAAGAGGCATGCCTATATTCTTGAAGGTGATGCATTAGATGATGACGACAAAGATCTTTTTAATGCCATCAGTCGACGAAGTGCTTCTAAAGTAGATTTGGGCGGGGCAATCGAGTTTCTGATGCGTCTGCTTAACAAATATCATAAAAAGAAAGTCCTTGTATTGTTGGATGAATATGATGTGCCGGTACAGACTGCGTATATCAAAGGATTTTATGATCCGGTCATTGAATTTGTAAAAGAGCTTTTAACGGGAGCCTTCAAGGATCAAGAAGTATTGGAAAAAGGTGTTATAACCGGCAATCTTACGCTTGCAAAAGCAGGTCTATTTAGCGGTCTTAACAATCTAGATGTTTATAATATCACTCAGCCCCAGATGGCAGATAAGTTTGGCTTTACAGCAGCCGAAATAGACGCGCTACTCACTTATTATGAACTGGAAGAAAAAAGGAAAGATATCTGTGAATGGTTCGATGGTTATGCTTTTGGAGGCATACAAGGTATATTTAATCCATGGTCGGTACTTATGTGCATAAAGAATGGGGGCGACAGTGATACTTATTGGTCAAATACCAGTGACAATCTATTATTAAAGAAGATTATAGGAGCGGCATCTCCGACTACGAAGATGGACCTTGAGCAGCTTTTTAGGGGTGAGCCGGTTATAAAACGAATAGAAGGGTCGATTGTATTTCCCGATTTGAGCGAAAAGTCAGACCTTTTCTGGAGCTTATTGCTTTATTCTGGCTACATTACTTATACCCATTTTAGAGTCAAAGATGATAAAAAGGAATGGTTTTTAGTTATTCCCAACAAAGAAGTTAAGCAAATGCTTGCTGATTTAATCAAGGATATATTTCACGCATCGATTCTCGGAGAACAGGCTCAATTGCTTTTGAAGGCGCTTGTCCAAGGAGATGTTTCAAGCTTTTCACGTCTTCTTCAAAGTTTTATCCAAAAGAACATGAGCGCTTTTGACATAACGAATGATGAGCCGGAGAAAAGTTATCATCTTTTTGTGCTGGGTATCCTTCTTATGCTTGAAGGTGATTATGAGGTAAAATCAAATGGAGAAAGTGGCCTTGGTAGATATGATATAATGATTATTCCTAAAAATATTCATGTGCCTGGCATTATTATTGAGTTTAAGAAAGTGTGGTCGGATTCCAAAGAGACACCAGAAACTGTTGCGCAAAAGGCTCTCGACCAGATTCTCCTTAAGAATTACAAACAGGAGCTGACAAATAGGGGTGTTCATACAATCATCGCTTACGGAATAGCATTTGAAAGAAGAACCGTTTCCGTAAAATGTATGCGTTTAGAAAGCGGGAAAGAGCTTCCATGTAATTTGGAGTCTTGAGAGAAGGTCGACAAATTGGAGCTTATCATGAATTAGACTATAGATATTTATATGATAAGTCTGGTCGAAAATCGCTTAGCTTGAAAAGCTCCGTTAAACCTTGTGGCAATGAGAGGTTACATATGGACCCGCGAGAATCTAAGATAAAGTTGTTCTGTAAATCATTCATGAGTACCACACTATATAAAACCTTATCCATTTAATGCCTTCAGAGACATCTAAAACATAGATGCCCAAGGATATCATCGTCTATTCGCCTTGAAAGCCCCTTATATTTCAATTGCAATAGGGTCTGCAGTGCTCAATAGAGCAGCTATTTTCATATGGCCCTTGTATTGGGCGATAGCCTGAGGTAAAACTCCATAAACTTGCTGCATCTTATCTGCGCCTGAGGCTAATAAAATTGTTACTACTTCAAAATGACCATTTTGAGACGCTAAGTACAATGATGTGCAACCTGCTCTGTCAGCTGCGTCAACATCGGCTCCCGCAGTTAATAGCAGTTTAACTATTTCAGGATGACCGGCTGAAGATGCTTCATGCAACAGCGTCCAACCATCCCCTAGCGTTATAGTGGCCCCTCCGCCTAACAACAACTTAACGATATCTGTATAACCCTTTCGGACAGCTAGGTGTATTGGCGTCAAGCGATACTGATTCATAACATTTACCTCTGTCTTATTTTCTACCAACAGCCTCACTAACTCTGTATGACCGCCTGAAGCAGCTAGATCTATTAATGTACGGCCATATTTGCTGACAGCTGCTTTTTCAGCATCATCCAATAACTCTTGAACTGGCCAGAGATCACTTTTTATCAAAACATTTATAAACTCACAATACTTTTGTGGATCAGCAAGAGCTGCTTCAATTCTATCTTCAAAACTTCCAGCGATTCTAATCATTCCATCGATCCAAACTACGTTTAATAAAGCAAACAAACTTAATATTAGTTTCATCTAAACTTCCTTTCTGAAAAATTTCACATGCCTTTAACTATAGTTAACTCTAGTTTTCCCCAAACATTAAGTCAATTATTTGAGATGGAGAACCTGTAAAAAATCCTGACATGAATCGGTCGTGTCCACCGATTCTAATTCAAGAAGAAGCCGATAGGTCCGTAAGAGCCTTCAAGCTGGTGCATAGATTTTTTATAAAATATTGCAATCTGTAAACTTTTTATGGTACTATGAAAGTAAAGGTAAGGAGTAGTGATGAAGTTAAAAAAACGATTGGAATTTCACCCGAAGAAGGTTCATATAGGCAAGTATCTGAAGGAACTCTCCGAAAATCATCCCAAAGGTGATCGATACGGAAAACGATGGTTCCCTTATACTAAATCTAAGTAAGATAAAGCCGGCAATGTTCCATGGCTAAGGAAATAAAGTACTGAGCCACCGCCTGTAGAACAGAAGGAAAAGGAACATTCAAGGTTATAATGATATACTGCTGCAATCGAATCCCCCCCGCCAATCATGCTAAAAGCATTCGATTGCGCGATCGAATGCAGCAGTGTGTAAAATGGTTTCATAGTACTGGGATGATCCATAAATCCCATGGCTCCATTTAAAAAGATTGTCTGAGCATCTTTCAGCACGTTTCTATACAATTCAAGAGAGGCCGGTCCTACTGCAATACCCATCCCATTATGAGGTAGGGTGGTTGTGGTACTAAGAGGGCCATCGAAAGAATCTTCTGCTACCGTATAATCGAGGGGAAGTATGAGTCGAGCTCGTGAATTTTTTGCCTTTTCTAGAATCCTCTGAGCCACGGGGATAAGATCCATAGCAACTAAGGAACGTCCAACTTCGATCCCTTGTGCCTTGAGAAGCGTAAATGCGAGCGCAGGCAGGACAATGATAGTATCTGCCGTATCAAGAAGATACTCAATAAACAGTAATTTATCTTTTTTTCCACCTCCCATAATGACTATGTACGGGCGCTGTGGCGTACGAAGCTTGGCCAGCTCTCTCAGTTCCCGCTCAACAAGAAGGCCAATCGTTTTAGCTTCGCGCGTGTAGAGCTCGGGTAAGAGGGTAATTGAGGTGTCGCTCCGGTGTAAAAGGGCGAAGGCATCATTTATGTAATAGTCGGCCAAATGACGTAATTTTTGGGCAAATGCGAGGGAGGGAGTCTCCTCCCCTTCATAAAACCTTAAATTCTCAAGAAGCAAAATCGAGCCATGTGCAAGCTCGTCCTTTTTTTCGCGAGCCTCGTCGAGCGTTGCCCATTCAATAGGGTAGCCGTGCTTTACAAACCATGGCAGTAAGTGAGTAGTAGAGAGGGTGCTCTCCCATCCCTGAGGCCTTCCAATGTGAGTAGCCAGGATAATCCGTGCTCCTTTTTCAATAAGGAGGTCAAGTGTAGGAATGAGTGCTCGCAAGCGAAAGTCACTGGTAATGGTACCATTATCCAATGGCACATTAAGATCTGCGCGAAGAAAAACGAAGCGACCATTAAGGTCTGCGCTGGGCACCTGAGAGTAGAACATAGTATCCTTACACATGGGTTTCTTAGGTACAAGTGTATCAGGTTTGGGGAGGAAAACGCTAGAATTACTGGGGAAGTCCCTTGAGAACACTGGCGATATTCATCGATTTAATTTTTTGTATGGGAAGGAGAGCGGCACAGAGGCTTACAAAGAGAGCAAGCAGTACTACTGAGATTATGATACGACCATCTAATACAGCTGGTAGATGGGTTACGTAGTACACATCAGGAAGACGAATAAAAGGAAACACATGGAGCAGCCAAGTAGCAATGGATGCGACGAGAATCCCACAGAATGTAGCACAGAGGGTGAGACAGGTTGAAAGAAGTATAAATACCGTCATAAGATCGGAATTACTCATACCCATGGCTTTTAAGAGGGCTATATCATTTCTCTTTTGAGTAGCATACATAAAAAGAAGAGAGATAATATTGAGGCTTGCGACAAGCGTAACAAGGGCGAGAATGAAGAACATTGCGTATTTTTCAAGAGTGAGGGCTGATACGAGTGGCGGATATAAGTCCTGCCAAGAGAATACATCAAGGTGAAACCGATGTGCAAGAGCAGCACGAACAGCCTTTTCTTTGCTTGGATCTTTAAGTTTTATCGTAACTTGGGTAACCTTCGCTCCATACCATTTCTGGGCAAAGGTGAGAGAGGTAAGTACAATGTGCTCATCAAAGTCATGAATTCCTGTCTTGAACAAGCCGCCTACTTTTACATCTTGCTCCTCAAGGCACACTTTATTTGTCGACTCATCCTGTTGTGGATAGACTAAAGTCAACGTATCTCCAACTCGTAAACGCAACCGTTCTGCCAGAAGCTCTCCAATCAGAATAGTATCCTCTTCTAAAGACTCCCAAGACCCTGCTGTAATCATCTGCTTGAGGCTACTTACGTGTGGTTCTGCACGAGGATCAACAGCTTTTAAAAGACCTATCTGTGTTTCATGGGGCTCAACAGCTCTATTTTGCACTACAAGTTGAGTATGGCTTGTGGGGCTGACAGCACAGATAGAATCTGCATAGTCTGAGGCGATAACCTTGCGTACCTTTTCGTAGTTGATTGCCTTATCATGCGCATTCATAGTCAAATCGGCATGAATCCCTTGCAGCTTTTTATAGGTAGCTTTTTCAAAACCATTCATAATGGCCGCTACAAGAGTAAGCGCACCGGTCCCCAAAGCAATGCTCAAAAAGCAGATTTTCACCATAGTAGAGATAGCGCTCTCTGATCGAGATGCTTTTAAAAAGCGCCAGGCAAGTAAGAGTCTAAAAGGCATAGAATATTCCAGTAACTATTGCTCTTTCCCATGTATGTCTCTAGTATACTAGAAAAGAACAACTTTTCTAAGGAAAATACTATGAACTATCGAATTGCAATAGGGGTCGATCACCGCGGCTTCGAGTTAAAAACAGTACTAGTGAAAGAACTACTCGATCGAGTTACCTGGATCGATGTAGGAACATTTTCCGCAGAACGAACCGATTATCCACCTTTTGCTCAGAAGGTCGTACATCTTATTCAATCGGGCGAAGCTGACCTTGGAGTACTCGCCTGTGGCTCAGGAGTCGGTATCGCTATCGCAGCAAATAGGTATCCACATATCTATGCCGGAGTTGCATGGAATGAGGCAGTCGCACGTAGTGCAAAAGAGGATGATAACGTAAATATACTCGTACTACCAGCAGACTTCATATCAGATCAGGCAATGCTTCTTGTAAAAGCGTGGCTTGGCGCAGAGTTCAAGGGAGGGCGGTACCAAAAGCGTTTAGAGATGATTGATCGTAAAAATGGGGAAGAGTGTAACCTCTTCCCCACACATTCGTAATTCGTTACGCTGCAGAAACTTCTTCTACAGGGAGTAAGTCAATATATGTTTTGATAGCTTCAGCTTTTTTCAGATTGTCTTTAGTTTTATGGCCTCCAAAAGCTTTCACGAGATCACCAAGTCCCTTAACGGTAGCTCCAGCGCCTAGCAAGAGACCCGCGCATCCTTTCCATTCGCTCTTCCAGCTCTTAGCATGATCCACTGTAGCGGCCAATGCAGGATCGACTTTAGCTTTATCCGCACTATCATGCTTCTCAATGCATTCTTTATAATAGTGGGAAACAGCAAAGCCATAGGCACTATACATAAAAGCAAGTATACCTCCAGCAGCCAGAAGTGTTCCACCAGCAAGGCTATAGCACTCTGATTCATCAAGATCAGAAATGATGGACCCAATTGATCTTGATTCATGAGCTAATTTACACTGCGTTACCTGCTCATTTGCTAGCTGAACATATTCATCCTTCTGTGATTGAGTAAGCTTCGAGTTGCTCAGATGAGCATGATGTATAAGCCATTGTACCGTCTTTACATCATGTTTTTCTATCGCTTTCTTTAGAGGATCGCACTGTGTTTGACCGAAAATAATGGCCGAAACAACCATGGTGATCAAGGTAAGTTTTCTGTTCATAAGTATTCCTCTATGAAGGGTTGTAAAATATAACGACTTAATTATAACCTAGATTTACTCTAATTCAAAATTATTTTTTGCCTAAGTGTGCGATGCGCTCCTTTCCTGAGATTGTTGTACCAATGCTTTGATAACTTCACCGGTTAATACACCGCCGTTTTCAAGTTCAGCAGCAATGATTGAAAGTTCTTCCTTGTGCTGCCCAAGCAGTTTAGCAGTTTCCTTTTCAAACTGTTCAAGATCTTGTTTCGCTTGAGATTGTTCTTTCCTCAGATCTTCGGGAGCAAGATCCTCCTTTTCAAGTCCTTTGAGCAGTCCCTCATTAAGATAGCGCAAAAAAGCCTTATGTCGATAGTTCTGATGGTAGCTTGAGCTGGTTCCCAGTAGAATTTTTTCTGCAACGGCGCCTGCAAGGCGAACTTTACACGCAAGTATCGGATCACTTGCTAATGCTATAGATTCTGATTTATGGGAGGTTATTATATGCCCATACGTTACTTTCTTTTTAGCGTGCACCTCATTCAATTTTGCATCAAAGAACCGGGTCTCCACAATTTTTGACCATCGTCCACGAATCGTGGCAAGTTCGAGTCGCTCTTGGAGAGAATCCTCAAACAAGATATGCATGAGGGCATGTCCTGCCTGGTGAGCTGCAACTACTTTTTTCTCCGTCGGGGTGAGTTTTACTGCTCGAGCATCTTGTAAGCGATAGAGTTGCCGATAGATATGCTCTTGAAAATCTTCTTGTGCAACACTTCGGTACTGCGAAGAAGCGGTGAAGCGCGCATTTTTGAAGATATGATCCAAGTCTCCATAGGAAGCACCTTCAGTTTGACGGCTCAAGTCATCGATCGAAATACCTGTAGTATCAGGATCGAGACCATTCGTTTTGAACATCTCAATAAAGAACTGCTTTCTCGTGTGAGCTGTCGGCAATTCAAAATGAATGACTTTGCCAAAACGCCCGGGCTTCAAGAGAGCATCATCAAGCATATAGGACCGATTCGTTGCAGCTAATATAATAACTGTATCGCCAATGTCATTAGAGTTAAGTGATTCTGCCATCGTTAAGAACTCATTAAGAGTCTCTCCATGTTGACTTACTTGCAATGAATAGTTATGAAGCTCGTCAAGGAACAATATGCATGGAGCATGCTCCTTTGCTTCTCTGATGACTGTCTTAATCCCTTCGACATTGTGCTTAATCTCACTCCATTTAATCTCTCGGAATGCAAATTTTCGAAGAATTCCCCGTTCACGTAACTCCTGATTGATGGTACCGCATAATGCCTGGGCAAGGAGAGTCTTCCCAGTTCGGGATGGTCCTTCGAGGAGAACTCCTTTTTCAAGGCCGCTATTGGTACGATCATAAATTTCAGGTTCAGTGATATAGCGTACGATGTTACGCATTTCCTCAACTTGAGTCTCAAGACCAATTATCCTTGGATCATCAAGAGTAATCTCGGCGTATCTAAATCCTGCAGAGTCCTTATGTTCATATCCTTTGAGCTTATTCCACCAATCACGTATATACGATGTAAGGGGAGCAAAGCTTACATGTGAGAGAGCCCACCCAGAGATAATGAGATGCTCAAATTCTTTATATTCTGACTGTAAGAACTTCGAGATAACAAAGGGCTCATCAGGTTGGTCTGGACCTTTTACTCGTTTCTTATAGTAGTCTGGCTCACCCACGAGGTCCTTAACTCGGTTAAGGAATGGCAGGTGTTTATTGAGCCATGTTTTAGGAGTCAGGAACGCGCCTATATAGCCGGCAGCAAGGAGATAGGGGAGCTTAGAAAGGAGGCCAGTAATATGATATTTGTCGTTAATTCTATCGAGTTTTCGGGCTAACAAGTTAATCTTCGTTAATCCCGCTACTTGCGCTTGCTCGCGTAATGCGCAGATCTGTTCATCATTTTCGTTGAGCATACGCTCGCACCTGCTCTTGTGCGTCCGATAGCTCGGCCCAGTTTCATCGCATACCAAAACGGGAGGTTCAAACTCAGTAAGGTTGCTAAAATTCGTCTCGAGAGCATCATGTATATGATAAATCAGTGCTCGAGTAGAGCCAACCATGGAAAGGAGAGCCAGCTCTTTTGATGGATCATCAGTACGTCGGATCTCCTTAATAGTTTTTTGAATCATATAGGCCCAATCTCGGAGTGCCTTTTTTGATAGTACGTGAATACCATCATGCTGGACTACTTGAACAATATACTGAATAATCTGAGTTAGCTCATCAAGCTGTCTATATACATCTTGAAAACTTTCTTGACAAGAGGGCAAGTCGCTTGCCGAGTCTAGGGTATAGGTACTGCAAGCACCAGATAAGGCGACGAGTGATGCAAAGTACAGATAGTTTAATTTCATAATTCTTGTTACCTTTCACAGGTCTATAGTATACTACTTTCTACTATGATATAACTTTTATTCTATGATAACAGCATTCTTTGTCAAAAGGCCCTCTAAAAGGGTTGCAATCAGAGGAACTACATGTGGAAGTATAGCAAACGTGCAATCGCCTTACTCTTAGCTACCGTCGCTGCCTTTCTTCTTTGGCACAGGCAAAGTCCGACGACACTCCTAATAGACAGCAAAAAAGCTCTTCTTTCAAAAAACATAGTTCCGCTTGCCGTTATTGGTTCAGGACCTGCAGGCTTAAGTGCCGCTCTCTACGGAGCTCGAGCAGGAGTTCATACAGTCGTATTTGAAGGTAAAACTCCCGGAGGACAATTAACTACGACTACCTATGTAGAGAACTGGCCTGGAACCCCAAAAATGCTTGGCTCGCAACTGATCGCTCAAAACAAAAAACAAGCTGAAACATTCGGTGCACTCCTCGTACCTGATAGCATTACATCGGTCGACTTTTCATCCTGGCCTTATACCTTAAAAACGGAGGAGGGTCATGAAGTCCATGCTCTTGCTGTCATTCTCGCAACAGGAGCTAATCCACGACTTTTAAGTGATACGCGTCCTGTAAAGGGTGAAAAGGAATACTTCGGTTATGGGGTTACAACTTGTGCCATTTGTGATGCACCATTTTATAAAGGTAAAAAGGTCATTGTAGTCGGTGGGGGAGATTCTGCTATCGAAGAAGCAACTTTGCTAACTTCTTACGCTCAGTCGGTCATACTCCTTGTCCGCGGAGAAAAAATGCGCGCAGCACAGTCGATGCAAGCCCGCTTAAAAGACTCACCAAAAATTACCGTTCGGTATACTACCGAAATCACCGAGATTCAAGGAGATGGCACAAAAGTAACTGGTGTCAAACTTCTCAATACAAAGACGAAAGCCACTGAAGAACTTCCTATCGATGGAGTGTTCTTAGCAATTGGTCATAAGCCAAATACTGCTATCGTTGCACCTTACCTCTCACTAGATCCTGAAGGCTATATCATACTACCAACTCGCAGTCAAAAAACATCTCTTCCTGGTGTGTTCGCTGCAGGTGATGTATCTGATCACACCTACCGCCAAGCAGGAGTCGCCGCCGGTGATGGCATAAAAGCTGCACTCGATGCACTCGCGTTCCTGCAAGAACATGGCTACAATGAGAACTTTGCAAAAGAGCTTGAGAAAAACTATTTTGAACCGCAACCGGAAACTCCCCTCACACTTACGAAACTCAATTCGGTAAAAGAGTTTGAAAAGCTCTCAAAGGCGCATGAGTTTCTTGTTGTTGAAGTGGGTGCTGACTATTGTGCCAGCTGTAAGGCGCTTGTTCCTATAGTACAATCAGTAGCTGCACGAATTGAGAAAGCTCATTTTGCACAGATTGATATAGGAGCCGATCCAAAAGATCTTATTGCTCGTTTTGAGCTCAAGGCTATTCCAGCCATACTCATATTTAAAAAAGGCAAGCTGATTGCCCGGTATGATCAACAGATCTTTACTAAACGAGAGTTGTTTTCGATTATCAATCAATTGGTAACTAGCTGAATAACTTAGATGCTTATCCCACTCGGTCAAAGTGCTAGTTTGCTTTGTACCATGTTCAAAAGCTCTACGAGTCGCACTAATCGGGAATCATTCTTTCGACAATAGATAAATACCGCTTGCTACCGTATTGTAAGTCTTAAGGAGCATTCGCCTGAAGCTGCTCTACCGTTCCAAGAGATTGAAGCAAAGCCCTTGTACCAAGGTGAAGCGTTTTTACGAGTGGTCAAATACCATTTGATGATGGAAAGTTTGATCAAATTCAATGCCATCGCATTTTTCATTCATCAAAGATTAACATATTCATAGGGTCACATTCTTGTTCGGTTATGCGTCGTTTCGACTCATTCTCATCAAGTTCAGCAACTTCTAATGTGCGTGCACCTTGTTTTTCAGTGTTTGTAGTGTTTGCCTCCACTAAGGGAGCTGCGAGCACAGGTTTTCTTGCTTTATGAGCGTGTTCTTGAAGTAATTGAATAAGCTGAGGTTGCCATGCCAGATCCAGTGGAGTTTTTCCTTCATGGTTAACTGCATTGACATTGGCTCCCGCCTCTAAGAGCAATGAAGCACTAACAATGTCATCCACTACTGCTGCCCCGTGCAATGGCGTAACTCCTTGCTTATCGATCACTTTCGCATCGGCTCCAGCCATTAAAAGTGACCTAACAACGTTTTCCCGCTCAAAATGCTTAAAAAAATCATACTGAAATGCGCAGTGCAGCGGCGTTTTTCCTTCATGATTGACTGCATGCACATTAGCATCTGCGCTTAAAAGCAGTGAAACAATAGAAGGTCCATGGCTGTGTGATGCCTGATGCAATGGCGTAACTCCTTGGTTATCAACTGCATTGACATTAGCTCCCGCCTCTAAAAGCAACCTAATAACGTCTTCCCGATTGGAGGGTTCAAAAGCAATCTCGAATGCGCAGTGCAGCGGCGTTTTTCCTTCATGATTAACTGCATTGACATTGGCTTCCTCGTTTAAAAGCAGCGAAACAATAGAAGGTTCATCACTGCGTGATGCCAGATGCAATGGTGTAACTCCTTGACTATCAACTGCTTTCACATCAGCTCCTGCCATTAAAAGCAGGGAAACAACTCCTGCGGTATCAACCTCATCCGCTAAGTGCAATCCATTGATAGCTTTAGAAGATTTGCCACACTTAGCTGCCAAATGAAGTGCGGTTACTCCATTATCTTTCTTCGCATTTGGATTCGCTCCTCTCTGAAGAACTAATTGTGCCAAACCATAAAAGCCCACCTCTGCAGCTCTATGCAGCACGTTGCATCCATCGCCAAACTGATCAAAGGTATAGTGATCAACTTCGCCTTGGTCTAAAAGCCATTGGATCCCATTTATAATACACTTGCACTCCTTACATTCCCCGCCCCTTCCGTCTCTAAAGAAACATCTCGACAGATGCCTACCATTGTGATGCAGTACGCCAGCTCGATAAGCAAAATGCTCAAGAAAAGCAGCTATACTTGCTTTTTTCAATACTTTTCTCTTTCGTAGTACTTTTTCCGCAGGATTAGAATCATCGCCCTGAAATGCATTACATAATTCGCACCAGCCATTGCCGTCATCTAAGGATGCAGCAGCTCCTAAATCAGCTCCGGCTAAAAAGAGCAACTTTAGGAGTTGGGAATTGTCAAATTCATCCCGGAAATAATTACATGCCCCAATAATCAATTTTCCGCCATCCTCATCGGTCAAAGGAGCTGCCTTTAATAACAACCGCATTATGTCCGTGAGATTGAAATGATTAGCTATCTGTAAAGGAGTTCTTGGATAATTCCACTCATCTTGAACAAAATCGAAATAACCGTCTTTTGCTTCCGTCTCGGTCTCCGTATGAATATCTGCACCTGCAAATAGCAATCTCTCTGTAGCAAATACATTGCCTCTGCGAATTGCTCTATGAAGAATGCAAGATTTGTTTACCTTCTCTATTAATTTTCTTACAAATGTAACACCTTCAATACCATTATCTGCAAATAATGCCTTGACTTCTTCTTCCGTTAAAGGCTGAGCTTTCGTACTCGTTAGAGCTGGCTCTTTTTCTAAGCTGTTTATTGCCGCATGCACTGCATCGACAATGAGCATACAGATGATTTCATCTTCTATATTCCGTGGTACTACCGCAGTCCAAGCATTTTTCTCTAAGAGTGCTACTTTTATTTGAGCAGCTGTCACAAGGGGAGTTCTGCTTTCAAGTAATTCCAGGATTTTTTCGCAGGGAGTCTTCTTCTTTGTATCCACCGCTGGTGGCTGTAAATCACAGAGTTTTTTTGCCAACTTTAAAGGGGAGTCTCCATTGCGGTCAAGCGCTAGAGGATCGGCTCCTTGGCTGAGTAGTTCTCTTACTACATCCTTATTATTTTTCTCCGCGCCTATCGCCAGATGCAAAGGGGTTCTAACGTCATTTGTAACAGCCTTAACATCAGCATCTGCACTTAAAAGCTGCCTAACTAGTTCAATCTGGCCACAGCTAGCAGCATAATGCAGTGCAGTCCATCCATTGCCAGCAGTCGTATTTAAGCCTACCTCTGGACTCTCAGTTTTACCTTTGCTCTCTGGATCTGCCGCTAACAATGCGCCCGCATCTTCAGGATTACGTCTACTAGAAGCTTGGTAGAGGAGCGTCTGTCCTAAATGATCATTAGGCAAAGTTTCTGCGCCAAGGCCAAACACTCCTGAATCCATATTTTGCCATAAATCGAAATCTTCAGATGCCATCCGTGCCTGCTGCATTGCGTAAACCGGCACTGAACTTAGTAATCCAGCAAGCAGCAAAGTACTGGCCATAATTTTCCTTTTGATTTAGATAGGGTTATATGATTGACTAAGTTTCTCCTCTCATCATTATACAAATACTTAAAAAAGTAAAATTAATTTTTCCAGATTTCATTAATTATTTCTCACTTAAGATCCACAACCAGCACTTGATGAGATTACTTACATCTTGTTACCATGTAAGTCTTACCTGAGCATTGTTCTGCATAGACCTCTTCTTCCGTTAAAAGAAGAGCTTTGTCATCCACCAGTGCTCTGCTTATAATTGCCTCTTTAACTGCATCAATAATGAGCATACAGGTGATTGCATTTACAAGATTTTTCACAGCCCCAGTGCTTATTAACCAAAGGTACTTCTTTAAATCGAGTAGGATTATTTATGGTTTTCAAGTAATTCAAGAATCTGTATGAAGGGAGCTCTCTCCATTGTACCTAACATGGAGGTGGGAAGAACATACTATTTTTTGTGAAATTGATTCTTAAGCGTTAGAGGGACTCATTGCTCTGTGTGCGTTTTTTTTAACATGGCAGAATGGATTTGTATCCTAGTGAGAGAGTTCAAGCTTAAGCTCTGCTTACAAATGAGACGTCATAGAAGGGTGCCTATAAGGCAAAATTGACAACCTTACCAAATTTTTCAAACCTTTTAATCTACACCTACACTCCCACTCGGGTAAGTGGGAGCGTAGTTTTTTCAATCGTGCAATTAAATAGGTTTATAAAAGCGAACTTCTATTTCCTATTTCATTATTCTAAAAGCAGCAACGCCAGATGATCCTACTACCGAAGGCGTTACGTTATTAAGATTTCCCCCAAGCGACCAATAGATCGTATCTTTGTAGGTAGTAGTACCACCAGCAGTTTCATTACCACTAGGCAATGTCGAAATAGCATTATCATATTCAAACAATATCTTGCCTGTTTTTGCATCAAAAGCGCGTGATTTAGCACCAACGAGAGCTCCCGTCCCAGGAGGATTTCTTTCACCTGCGGTATTCTGATAGAGCACTCCATTGGCAAGTGTCAAAGCATTAAACGTACCTCCATTTATGTCTCGCCGCCATAAGATAGCACCATCGCATACTCGAATAGCGATAACGGCAGTCGCAGGAACTGAAACACTGCCGGTTAAAGGGAAGCCGGTTTGACTATAAATCGCGGAACAGTATATAGTCTCTCCATCTGTACATGCAAAGCCTTGGAGTCCGCCAAAAATGCTTTCTGTAGGATTAGGGCTGGTGAGCACAGTCTGCCAGATCAATGTTCCAAGAGCACGGTCCAATGCATATAATTTACCCTCTTTTGTTCCAACGAGAACTGCTTTTCTATCTTTTATTGTAACGAAAGAGGACCGCAGGAGGCATCCCAATCTTTGGTCAGTCCAACATCGTCTGAGGTAAACTGATGGAACCATACCAGCTCCCCTTGAGGATTAGTTGTACGATAATTCAAGGCATACTACCAACTAGCAGTTCAAAGAACATCTCTTCCTGGCGTGTTCGCTGCAGGTGATGTCTGGTCACACCTACGCCAAGCGTGAGTAGCAGCTAATGATGGCATAAGAGCTGCACTCGATGCACTGGCATTTCTGCAAGGATGAGAACTTTGCAAAAGAACTTGAGAAAAACTATTTTGAACCGCAACCGAAACTCCCCTCACGCTTACGAAGCTCAATTCGGTAAAAGAGTTTGAAAAGCTCTCAAAGGCGCATGAGTTTCTTGTTGTTGAAGTGGGTGCTGACTACTGTGCAAGCTGCAAGGCGCTTGTTCCTATAGTACAATCAGTAGCTGCACGAATTGACAAGGCTCATTTTGCACAGATTGATATAGGAGCCGATCCAAAAGATCTTATCGCTCGTTTTGAGCTCAAGGCAATTCCAGCCATACTCATATTTAAAAAAGGCAAGCTGATTGCCCGCTATGATCAACAGATCTTTACTAAACGAGAGTAGATTTCGATTATCGATCAATTGGCAACTAGCTGAGGCCTTGCAAGCTTCTTCTTGAACGCTGTAAGCTATTCATCGCAGCAAGAGAGCTGCTGTACTCTCCACGAGGGCATAGAAGAAATGCTTATTCTAGGCGCAGATAAAACAATTTAGAAGCAAACATCTTGCTGACAAAAAACAATGAGTGTCTTGTAAGAATATACTACGGCAATCCAGGAGAGAAATGGTCTGAATGCTTTGATGCCATGAAACATCTGACTGAGGAGAACAATTACTTTTTTAAGGTACACCCTTAGTAGGACTGATATTCGTCTTACTGAGGGTGTTGAAGCTTAAGCTTTGCTTATCTGTGGATACAGCCCCTGAAAGCATGCCACGCAAAATCAAAATCCGTACCAATTTTAAATCTATTAACCAACTCTCCCATCATTGTGGGAGAGTTGGCTTTTTTTACAATCGCAGAAAAGCTTTCGATTTTCTATTTCTTCACGACTCGAAATGCGGCAACGCCAGAAGGTCCGATTGTTGCAGGGACAGTGTTAATACTGGCGCCAAGTGACCAGTAGAGAGTATCTTTGTAGGTAGTAGTTCCACCATTAGTTTCATTGGCAGTTACGATTGGTGAAATAGCATTAGCATATTCAAACAATTGCTTACCCGTTTTTGCATCAAAGGCGCGTAACATAGCACCAACGAAAGCACCCGTTCCAGGAGGATTTCTCTCACCTGCAGTATTGTGATATAACACTCCGTTGGCGAGAGTCAAAGCAGTAAAAGTACCTCCGTTTACATCTTGTCTCCATAAGATAGCTCCATCACACACTCGGAGGGCAATAATAGCTGTCGCTGGAACAGAAACACTGCCGGTTAGAGGCAAACCAGTTTGACTGTAGATAGCGGCGCAGTAGATAGTCTTGCCATCTGTACATGCAAAACCTTGAAGTCCTCCAAAAACGCTGCCTGTAGGATTAGGATTGGTGAGTACGCTCTTCCAGATCAATGTTCCAAGAGCGCGATCCAACGCGTATAAATTACCTTCTTTTGTTCCAACGATAACTGCGTTTCTATCATTTACTGTAACTAGAAAAGGACCGCAGGAAGCATCCCAGTCTTTGGTCACTCCCACATCGTCCGAGGTAAATTGATAGAACCATACAAGCTCGCCTTGAGGATTAGTTGTACGGTAATTCAATGCAAGTAAACTATCGGAAAGAGTACTTGCAGGAGCTTCATAACTTTGACCAGTACCAATAAGAAGAAGGCCAGATTTGGTGTCGACAGCGGGAGTTCCAAATATGCCGCAGCCTGATGTTCCACCAAAATTTGGCAGATTTGGCGTGGTGCCGAGAGTCGTACGATAGGTCCATAAAATCTGACCTGTACTTGCTCGTAAGGCTACCACACTTCCCCACTGTGGAGCAGGATTAGACAAATTGCCTCCCGTACAAACAAAAAGAAGGTCTTCATCTTCTACAAGAACTGGTGCAGCAAGAAGCTGCTGTGAAGGTTCTTGCTGCACATTTGTAGACCAAAGCACCTGCCCATTACGACGATCAAGCGCAGTTACTACCGCAGTAGGAATAGCCTGTCCACCATCGCTAACATATAACGCCCGCGTTTTTATTCCAACGTTAGGAAAAAACACCTTTTTATGTCCCACAGCTGGTGTTAGGAAAAAAGCACTTCCAATGTTTGCTGCTTTCCAGATTTGGGTACCAGAGTGAGCATCTACAGCATATACAGAAGCTTGCCCAACAGGCAACACTGGATCACCGGGCCCCACCCCTTCTCCAAAGTAGAGCACACCATCGGCTGCAGCAACGGGTGCTGAGATATTGAACGTAGTTGGAAAGGTCCACGCTAACTGTAGCTGACCTACATTATCGGTATCTATCGTAACGTTATGTCCGTGACGATGATTGCACAGGTCCCTTCCAAATGAACACCATCCACTGGTGGCACAATCATTGCACTTAGAATGCTTATCTGAAAGGTGGTGAATTTTGGATTTGCCGCCACTCCTGAGAATATCATGATCATCTATCCCCCAAGTAAGCGAGTGAGTACACACAGCGGAGCTTAATAATGTTAAGCTTAGTAGTAGATGCTTCATAAGAACAACTCCTAGTTGTAAAAAGGTTTTTGAGGGCATCCATACCCCCCTAAAACCCAGTGTCCTATTTATGAGAATATAAAGTCAATAGTTAACGAAGAAATCAGGGACTGATTACATATCTCGGTCAGTGAGGTTATCTCGATCATCCGGTAGAAAGTAAACTTACTATCGCTTTCAGAGGTGAAGAAGCCCTCTAGTAATGGTTACCTTTGTCATAAGAGATTGACCTGAGACATCTGCCACGGTCACGCTGGTGCCCCAGAATGCCTTCACAATTCAAGAGGCCTCAACGCAACTCGAGGTTAAAAAATACTCAGAGAAATAGAGGTCAAAATAAGCTCTTTTATAAAGGGCATAAGCTTTTTTGAAGGCTGTTGCAATTTGAAGTGGACCATATATCTTTGTCTGGGAATTGTTTTAGTGTTTTAAACGAGAAAGGATTATTTATGATCTGATAGCATAGACGTACGATAAAGATCGGACGAGGAATGTTCGTCAATACCGAGAGACTCGACAGTCTGGGTAAATCGCACTGAAATTAGCTCTATATTAAGTATTGAATACTGTAACTTACCAAAAAGGATTTTCGTGAAAATTAACTCACTTTACTCATTTGCTGTTATCATAAGTTTGGCTTGCCCTCTAATCGCACAGGACAATAATTACTATGAACAGGGAAAGAATCTTGGCAAAAAACTCATTGAGGCTTTTGCACTGCAATTAAAAGGAAACAAGCAAACTCAAGATGACAATACCGCTTTCAAACAATTGACAGAAGAGATGTGTACCATCTTCTTCAAGTTAGGTGAGTGGACGTACGATCCAGCGAAGCCAAACGAGTACTACAATCCTAAAGTGCACTTGACTACGTCAGTCGTGTTCAAGCGGCATAAAGAATTGAGCAAGGGTATCAACAAAGCATTGCGGTCTGTCAACTTCTCAAAGATGCTTAAATCTGCTGATTCATCCGTAGATAAATTCGCTCGTAAGCTCTTGGAATTTGAATTTTCAGGTTGCATTCTTCTAACTGCGCTGATCGCAAGTATGCCAGATTACACGGCAAATACCCCAGCCCAAACTAAAAAGTTGCTGGATTTTTTCTGTAAAGAACTGGGCAAAGGCACTCTGTTTAGACTTTTTCAAGTCTTTCAAGACTTACAAAAACAAAAGGGTGAAATGACTGAGCTGATTGGTCTCGTTTTCGGCACTACTTATAGCGCTGCTAGTGATAACTGCTGCGAAGAACTTGGGGAAAGCTCGAGAGCTTCGTAATCTGATAGCTTAACTAATTCTCTCTCTGTGCCTCTATTTAACAGTAGGCACAGAGAGAAGCGTGCGAAGCATTCGTCATTTAAAAACCTTCCCACAATACAATGGGTTTAAACCCAAAAAGGATTCTTCATGAAAATTAACCTATTTTTCGCGTTTGCTGTTATCATAAGTTTGGCTTGCCCTCTAATCGCACAGGACGATAATTACTATGAGCAGGGAAAGAATCTTGGCAAAAAACTCATTGAGGCTGTTGCATTGCAATTAAAAGGAAACAAGCAAACTCAAGATGACAATACCGCTTTCGAACAATTGTTCGAAGAGGTATGCACCATCCTCCGTAAATTAGACTACAATACTCAAGTGCTCTTGAGTACACCAGTCGTCCTCAAACGGCATAAAGAATTGAGCAAAGGTATCAACAATGCACTCCGCTCTGTCAACTTCTCAAAGATGCTTAAATCTGCCGATTCATCCGTAGATAAATTCACTCGTAAGCTCCTGGAAGTTCGATTTTCAAATTGCATGGCTAAAACAGCGATGGTCGCAATTATGCCAGATTACACGCAAATACCCAGCCCAAACTAAGAAGCGGGCACTCTGTTTAGACTTTTTCAAGTCTTTCAAGACTTACAAAAACAAAGGGGTGAAATGACTGAGCTAATTGGTCTCCGTTTCGGCGCTACTTATGGCGCTGCTAGTGATAACTGCTGCGAAGAACTTGAGGAAAGCTCTTGAGCTGCGTAATCTGATAGCTTAAATTAGTTCTTTCTGTGCCTCCCCTTTAACGCTAGGCGCAGAGAGAAGGTACTAGGTATTTGTTATTTTAAAAATTTACCACAATAGGTTTATACACATAAAGGATTTTTCATGAAAATTAACTTATTCTACGCGTTTGCTGTTATCGTAAGTTTGGCTTGTCCTCTAGCTGCGCAAGCTGGTAATTACTATCAACAAGGAATGGATGTTGGCAAAAAACTCAATGAAGCCTTTTCATTGCGATTGAAAGGAAAACAACGAGACAACCACGACAATGCTATGTTCGCTCAGTTGGTTGACCAAATTTACACAAATCTGAGTGAATTAGCTTCTCGGTCTCACCGGCCAGCTGAGTATACCGAGTTCAGCAAGGGGCTGAATTCTGCATTGCGCGCAGCTCACATCTCAAAGATGCTTAAATCTGCTGATTCATCTGTAGACCAGTTTACACGCAATCTCATAGAGTTTGAATATATAGGCTGTCTTCTCATATCAGCACTTGCTGCAAATGGTCCTGAAATTCGACTAAACGATAACATTAAGAAATACTTAGATTATATTCAAAGTGAGTTACGTAAAGGTTTCTTCTTTCCAATCTTTGAAGCGGTCGTGGAAAAAATGAAGAAAGAAACTGGTTTAAAGATCGACGCAAACTCTTGCTCTCTTTGTGATTTACAGAATATCCTTGCTTTCTTGCCCCGAGTTATTTTTCAACTCCCAGCGAAAGCCACTCAGCTCTATAAACTAGGATTAAATCAAGGTAAAAAGATCGATACGGTTTTTTCTCTGTTGATGAAAGGAAGCAAGGCAAGCAAAAAAGAACAAAGGGTCTTCAATGAATTAGTAGATGACACATTTGCCGAATGCCAAGCTCCACGCGCCCGCTATTTCAATACTGATCTAGCGCAAAATACGAGAGAGTTAGCTGCAGGCCTCAAAAATGGATTGAACTACGCTCACTTTTCAAAGAAGCTTACATCAGCAGATCAATCTCTCGGACACTTAGCACGCAAACTTCTCAAGTTTGAGTATTTGGGTTGTGCTCTTGCAGCTGAGCTTTATGCAGGAATGCCTGAGATCAAGGCAAATGTACCAGTTGATCAACAAAATAGAATGATGGACGAATTTGTGTATCAAGAACTACGCAAAGGTGTTATCTATCCAATCTATGAAGCGATAAAATCAGCGGCAATCATAGCATCAGCGATATTGAATAGTTGAACACACATTCACTTGGGCGCTACAATACATGTGGCGCCCAAACTCCTTGTAAATAGAGGTGCTTCAGAGAGCGTTGAAAAAGGATCTATTCTTAGTATTTAAACCTAAACGACGCTTTTTCGCTGAAGTTAAAGGGAAGAAAAAGCATCAAGCGTGAAAGAGCAGCTTTCAGTCAATTGGTAGATGCAAAATTCTCACATTCAGAATGCACAACAGTTAAACCAGACAAAATGGTTTGCCTATGGACTGCACAAAGCATTAGACCTCTCTTGCTTTTCAAAAATACTTGCATTGGCTGATCCATCCATTAGCCCATTCGCACGCAACCTTTTGAAATTTAAATACCTCGGTTGCATTCTTCTAGTGAAGCTTTTGATGGAGATCAAAGGAAACATGGCACTCGATTCTGCAACGAGAGCAAAAGTTCTTGATTCTCATGTAAGCAAAGACATTTTCTACATGATCTTTTATCATCGAAGTGGCAAAGCGAATTCAACTAAGAAAATCAATCTTGACTGAAATGGCTTTGTTACCGAAGATAACCTGAGTAGTCTGATAGCATAAGCGACATATCTCGTCGGCTCTTGGAGGGAACGACGAGATTTTTATTGCCATTTCCTTTTTGATACTTTTTCGACTCCAGTCCAGCCTTCACGGTTCATCACCCAGGATGTCCTGACCGTATCATAATTAGCCTCCTGCTCCACTCTTAAAACGCTACCCGATGCGCAATTTCTTGACAGCGCAAGCAAATTTCGTTGACCGTTTTCAGCTGAAACTTATGAGTTTGACTCAAGCTGCGGCAGCTCTCTTGTCTGATAATCTACCGTAAGATGTTGGTTGGTTCGTTGGATTGCTAGGCCAACGAGTGTTATCTTTTTGCCTGCCAAGAGGTATTTTTCGTAATACTTTCGCTCTTCTATCTGAAGCAACGCTGCTTCAGCACTCGCATTAAATTTGAGTTCAAAAATGAAGATGTGAGTTTTAGTCTGAAGAACCACATCGATTCGCCCCTTGTCGGTTGATACTTCCGATTCAGCTTCAATTTTTAGGAGGGTGCAAATTTGCTGAAAGAGCGAATGATAATATTTCTCCTGCGGAATATGTAATTGATGGGGTATATTGGCAAATACTGTTGATAAAGTTGAACAAAACGCTGGGATATCATGCCGGTTCAGGGCACTGATAAACTGAGAGATAAGCGTATTTATTTCTTGGTAGGAAGTGCGAGCAAGAGCAGCAAGCATGAATTTTTTCAACGACTCAGCTACTTCGAGATTTGGATAGCGCAGGGTATAAAGATCGATACTTTGGCCATTTTCGTTGATGCGGCGATGGTGTGCTATGGTAAGATAACCAGTTTGGAACAAAATCGGGATGAGAGGTTCCTCACCTATTTCAAAGGGTCCGAGAGAGATAGACGTTAATTCCACCTCCTTAAAATCTTCTAATTTTTCGTAATGTTTTTTGAGGAGCGAAATGAGGAATGATGGTGCACCTGTTTCAATCCAGTAGTTAGCAAATCTCTGCTTATGCAGACAATAGAGAACTGAGAGTGGATTATATACATACACAGGCTTTTCTGAGAATCGGTATCCATCGTAGCACTCTTTGAGTCGCTGATTTGTTTTTTCATGCGATAGTTTTTCTTTTTGTGCGAGGTTCTGTATCTCGCCCATAAAGTAGCTCTGAATTTCTTCCTCGGTATAGCCAAGAAGGCACGCAGCTCGCTCATCTAAGGAGATATCGTTCAGATTGTTCATCCCAGAAAAGATCGACGTCTTAGAAAATTTCGTAACCCCGGTAATAAACAGAAACTTAATATGAGCGTCCAGCCCTTTTATCGCGCTATAGAATGAACATAATACTGCGTGATTTTCCAAAGCAATTTCTTTGTTTTCGATATTATTAACGATCGGATAATCATATTCATCGATAAGAAGAACAACTTTATTTTTTTTAGAAAGGGTTGAGAGTAATAGTTCCAGTTGCCCACCCAGGTGGGATGCCTTGAGGACTGAAAAACCGTGATTATTTGCTACCAATTCCATCTTCCAGGACAAACCCTCTTTAAGGTCAGCTCCATTGTTGGTCGGCATCGTAGACAAATCAAGATGAATAACTGGGTGTGCCGGCCATGTGTAGGAAGTATTTGCGTCAATCCACAAATCTCTAAAAAGCTCCCGGTTGCCCTGAAAAAGCTCGAGCAGGGTTGAAACAAGCAAAGACTTACCAAAGCGTCGCGGTCTGGAAAGAAAGTAGAGTCTTCCACCAGTAATGAGATCGTAAATATAGCGGGTTTTATCAACGTAGATATAGTCTTCGCTTCGTAATGTTTCGAAAGAACTGATGTCTATGGGAAGTTTCTTAAACATAGTTTATTAAATCCTGATAAGTGAATACAACGTGAGTGTACAAGACTTTGGGGGCATAAGCAAATTTTGCGGCTAGAATGAGTGTGATTAAGAGTGTTGCCTATTGGATTGAGATTTTCAACTCACAGTTTAATGAGATTCATTCGTATGCTATTGCCCAAATTGCGGCAAAAGACCAAGAGGTGAGGCCTCATTACTAGGTTAGTAAGGTTAATCCGTATAAAGAGTCTGCTTCCACTAAGGCATTTTCACCAAACTCTTTTTTTAGCAGTAGCAGACAGAATTAAGCTCATGCAGCTAAGGCGAGAATATCGGCCCATTTTAAATCAAATGGGTTTCGTACCAGTCTGATTGCATATTTTGGTAATTGTCGTTTGCAGATGCATCTCTTCGTGCCCTACAATTGAGCACGAAGAGATTTTTTTGCTGTACGGTTAATCGCAATTAGAATCTACATCCATTGGGTTACCAGAATCACTTTGCAGATCCTTTACGCGCTTTGGGCGGCTCTCTCCAAGCTCTGCAGCTTCAGAAGTTCGAACTCTGTCGTTGGGCGAATCTGATGGATCCCGTTCTGGTTCGGTTATTCTACGTTTGGAAGCACTCTCGTCCAGTCCAGCAAAATCTGATGTTCGTGCCCCTTGTTTTTCATTGTCTGAAGCACGATCCTCCCCTTGCCGAGAAGTCTCAAGTAAGTTGATTATCGAACGAGAATTATCATCGGTTCGCGCTCTTAATTGCCCGATCGCGGTTTCGTCAACCACAGGTTCAACCCCTCGTTCTCGGAGCAGGGCTACTGCTTGGTAATTACCTACAAGCACAGCAAGGCTCAATGGCGTCATACCAGAACCATCAGCTTCATTAACCGATGCTCCCGCATCTATAAGCACCTTAACCAATCGAAAGCTTCTCTCAATATGTAAATAGTTCTGATATTCTTCAATATTTAATTTGATAGCAGAATGCAAAGGGGCCTCTCCAGCGCTATCGCGCGTGTTTACTTGAGCTCCCTTGTTTAAGAGCATCTTAATGGTTCGGTACAAAAAGTCTAGCGTTGCAAAGTGCCCAGCATACGTAAAACTTCTTTCTTTTTCCCAAGTTTCACGGTAGAGGCACTCACCGAACTTATAAAAATTTGTTTCTTTTTTAACCGCTTCTAGTTGTTTAATGATTAGGTGTAAAGGCGTTTCTCCAGCAAGGGTTCGCGCATTTAGATCTGCATTTGCGGCTAAGAGGCTATTTACCACAAATTCATGAAAGACTCGCCATTTACGCTTCAACTGAGTATCACTCCAAGCAATAAAGTTAGGACTGAAATAAGCAACTTTATGCAGTGGCGTTTCTCCGAGCCTATTAACTGCATCTATCCTTGCCCCCGCCTCAATAAGCACCGTAACAACTTTCGCATAGTCTGCCAACTCGGGATCTAAGTACTCAAATCTCGCTAACCCTGTAGCGCAATGCAATGGCGTCTCTCCGCAGCCATCAGCAGCGTTCCCATCTGCTCCCGCTCTTAAAAGCGCTAGTACCACCTCAGGCCTGCCGGACCTTGCCGCTTCATGCAACGGGGTTGTTCCTTCCTGAGTCAGACTCCTTGGATCTAAGCCCGCCACTAAGAGTAATTCAACTGTTTCTTTACTACCCGATAGTGCAGCGTCATGCAGTGGAGTTCTTCCTTCATTATCGGTTACTTGGAGTGCAGCTCCATTGTCTAGGAGTAATTGAACTACTTCAGATCTGCCAAACCTTGCTGCCTCATGAAGAGCGGTCCTTCCTTGACGAGTAACCGCATTTATCCCCACTCCTGCCTGGAGAAGAGATAGAGCCACTTCAGGTGTCGCAGCGCCATGCAGTGGTGTTGCTCCATTATGTGCAGTTATCTGTGGATTTAATCCCTTCGACAAGAACGAAGCAACAGTATTATTCTTCCTGTTACACTCAGCGGCCCAATGCAGCAAAGTTCTTCCTTCATTATCGACTGCGGTTACATCCGCTCCTCGGTCTAAAAGCAATAAGATAGCGTCAGATTCGCCCCGCTTAACTGCTCTCTGCAGTGGCGTTACTCCTTCATTGTCAGCAATAGTTGCATCGGCTCCTCGGCCTAAAAGCAATAAGATAACGCTAGCGCTAACACACCCGCTGCTATCAGCTGCCACATGAAGCGGCGTTGCTCCTTTATTGTCAGCTTGCTGAATGTTCGCGCCAGCATCTAGGAGTGGCTTAATAATTGCTTCTGAGCCCAACTGCGAAGCGAGATGAAGGGGCGTTTGTCCTAACTTATTAGGTACGTCTCTCGCTCCTAAAAGCTGCGTAGCTGGGTCGCGCCGCCGGGACCTGATTGCTGCATGCAGCGGTGTTTCGCCGTCATTATTAGCTATAGTTACATCTGCCCTAGCAGCCAAAAGCACTTGAACGATATCTCCATCGAATGCAGCATTATACAACGACATTGCCACCTGAAGCGGGGTTCTCCGTAAATTATCAAATACATCTACCTGAGCTCCAGCTCTTAAGAGAAGTTGAACTACCTTAAGATTCGCAGATCTTACTGCATTATGCAGCGGCCTCAGACCTTTATGATTAGCTGTATTTATTGTGGTTTCATGTAACAGCAATCTTACGACTTCAGCGTTACCGCTACGAGCAGCATGATGGAGCGCTGTATTTCCCTCATGATCCAAAGTAAATTGATTTGCCCCACTCTTTAAAAGAAATTCGACTAAGCTATGGTTGCCACGGCGTGCAGCTCTATGGAGAGGCGATTCACCATGAGCATTAACAGAATGCAAGTCTGCTCCCGAACTCAAAAGCAGTCCGGCCACGTCAAGGTTTCCTGACTCATGAAGAGGGGTTGATCTTTTCTTATTTATTATCCCTGCTGCTACACCTGCCTGTAAAATCAGATTTACCGCCTTGCAGTTCCCTGACCGGGCTGCTACGAGCAATGGGTTTGTTGCTTTCTTAGTAACTGCATGTGGATTTGCTCCTGCACGCAAAAGCAATTGGATAACCGCAAAGTTACCGCGATCAGATGCTACATGGAGCGGCGTTCTTCCGGCATTGTCGACTGCATTAACATCAGCTCCTTTCGCTAGAAGCATTGAAATGACAGCAGAGTCACCGCTGTGAGATGCCCCATGCAACGGCGTCACTCCTTTGTTATCAACAACATTCACCTGGGCACCAGCTTGTAAGAGCAATGAAACGACAGCAGAGTCACCATTGCGCGATGCCTCATGCAATGGCCTCACTCCGTAGTTATCAACAACATTCACCTGGGCACCAGCTTGTAAGAGCGACCAAACGACACCAGGGTCGCGACGCAATGGCCTGACTCCGTAGTTATCAAACAATGAAATGGCGACAGAATCGTGATTCTTGACTGCTTCGTGCAGCGGGGTTCTGCCTTCGCAATCAACCGCATTCGGATTAGCTCCAGCCCTTAAAAGTAAAGAAACAAGAGCAGAAGAGTTGCAACTCTCGGCTGCTTTGTGAAGTGGAGTTAATCCATGGCCGTCTGTATTTGGATCTGCTCCTGCCTGCAGAACTAGTTCCGCCAAGCCGTAAAAGCCAGCTTCTACAGCACACATTAGAACATTATGCCCCTCGCCGGTGGGACCATAGGTATTTAGATCTATCCTACCTTGATCAATAAGCCATTGAATCCCCTCTAAAATGCAATTATCGTCGCAATTCTTTACGACAGTTCGATAACCTAAATGGTTAAGGAAGATAACTCTACTTTCTTTCTTTAATAATTTGCTTTTACGAAGCACTCTTTCGGCAGGATTATCATCATCTCCTTGAAATGCCTTATATATCTGAGAGCCATCGCTAGAATCAGTATCCAAATCCGCAGCAGCTCCTACATCCGCTCCCGCTAAAAAGAGTAATTTTAGAATGTCGGAATTATCAAATTCATAACGAAAATGAACACATGCTTCAATAAGCAAGCTCCCCCCATCGCAAACATCCAAAGGGGCTGCCCGCAATAGCAGCTGCATGATGGTACCTAGGTTGTAATAATTAGCTATGTGTAAAGGAGTCCTCGGGTGTTCGTACTCCAGTATTGAATCATCATCATAATCCTCCTCCTCTACCTCAGGCTTATGCATATCTGCTCCAGCAAATAGCAATCTCTCTGTAGCACATGCATTACCCATGCGAATTGCTCTGTGAAGAAGACAAGAATCATTCACCTTCTTTAATAGATTCTGTGCAGCTGTAACACCTTCCTCGCCATTATTTGAAAATAATTCCTTGACTTCTTCTTCCGTTAAAGGAACAGCTGGGTCCTCCGTTTCGCTCTCTTCTGTCTGTAAACTTAGAATTGCTGCGCGCACAGCATCAACAATGAGCATACAGTTGGTTTCATCTACTATATCCCGCGGCAGCGCCGCTGTCTTTGTCCTCGTATCTAAGAGTGATTTTTTTAGCCGAGCGGCTGTTAAAAGTGGGGTTCTGCTTTCAAGTAATTCCACGATCTTTTCGCACGGAGTTTTTTTCTTTGCTCCCACCGTTGGCGGCTGAGAGGCACAGAGTTTTTTTGCTAGTTTTAAAGGGGTATCTCCATTCTTGGCAACCGCCTCTGTATCAGCCCCTGCAGTTAACAGTACTCTTACTACATCCTTATTATTCTTCTTATTTCCTACCGCCACATGCAAAGGCGTTTTTCCCTCATCAGTAAGAGCTTTAATATCAGCACCTTCTCTTAATAGGCCTATTACCAATTCCGTTTGCCCATAACTAGCAGCATAATGCAATGCACTCCATCCATTAGCCGCAATTGCATTAACGTCTGCTCCTGGGCGCAGTAATGCTTTAATAGCCTTACTATGACCTTTCATGATTGCGGTCAACAACTCCACACCTAACAACTTGTTTGTGCGCTCATGGCCGCGAGCAATTGCAAGGTCCAGGGCTCTCTTTCCATGACTGTCAACAAGATTGAGGCGTGCTCCTGCAGCCAATAACAGTTCAACTACTGCACCATGACCGTGCTCTACAGCGCCATACAAAGGAGTTTTTCCTTCACTCGTAGCAATCTCTGTATCTGCTTCAGCTGCTAATAATGCCTGCACGTTTTCAAGATTACCACTACTTGCCGCTTTGTATAACGGCGTTTCTCCAGATTGATCCTTAGCATCGCTTTTTGCACCAAGGCGGATCAATTGACCAACTCTGGCTGGAAAATTATGTCGTACCGCAAGATTGAGAAGGCGTTCCAAATTCATTCCCCAAGGATTTCCAAAGCGACCCAAATTGCAAAGAAGGGACAGTCTATCGTCAACCTCTGATCTATCGAAGGAATATGCCCGCATAGCCGGAACTTCTGATCTATCAGTATTTTGTAGATGTGTAGCAGTCACTGCTTCTGCTCCTAATAATGGGCTATTACCATCACTTGCAAATCGATCGAAGAATTCTGAATCCATAGGTTGCTCTGCATCAAAAGTCTTTTCCTGGAGCATTGCACAAGCAGGTACATAACAAATCAATCCAGCAAGTGTTGAAAGAAATAGGGTACGGGTCATGATCTGCCTCTTTTTGCTATCTTATAAACAATTCTTATGACTAAATTTAATTATATCATTACAAGGAGAATAGTAAAGAAGACAATGAATAGAGGTACGACTATTCGAACAAGGATCAGACAGGGCGGGTTGCTCCTGGAGATAAATAATCTTCTTCTATCAGATTAGTTTTCTGCCCTTATGAGCAAATCTCGCTTGTTCGCACTTCAATCTGTAACGTCCTCTTCTGCTGAAAAATTTCGATGGTCGACCAGATGTCACAATTAGATACACCAAGTTTGGTGAAAAGGTAGTAGAAAGTCCACTCTTGAAATGCTAGTTATCGAGATAGGTAGCAATTCGACAATCTAGTCCACTCACTACATAGATCAACATCAGAAAACCTAACTCGGCAGTCAGAACACAAACTCCTCCAGCAGTCCCTGGCCATTTTTGAAGCCTTAATTTTTCGACCAAGAATTACTCTGACATATTTGATTTTCGACCAAAAACAAGTCAAAACATGTTTGATTTTCGACCAAATCTATACAAGGAATCTCGATTGAAAAGACTTATTGATTATCATCTCATTTCCTGGAAAAATAATGAGAGCAGAATGCCCCTTTTGTTGAGAGGACCTAGGCAGGTGGGAAAGACCCATGCAGCACGGGAGCTCGGCAAGACGTTTGATGATTTTATAGAAGTCAACTTAGAATTGGATGAAGAAGTAGGCCTAATCTTCGAAAGAACACTCCTTCCTGACCGAATACTGCAGGAACTTTCCGTCTACCTGAAAAAACAGATAAAACCAGGTAAAACATTGTTGTTTCTCGATGAGATTCAAGCACGGCCTAGAGCAATCACAGCCTTGCGTTATTTTTATGAAAAAATACCGCAGCTACATGTAATCGCAGCGGGTTCTCTGCTTGACTTTGGTATTCAGCAGGTTGGAAGCCCAGTAGGACGGGTTGAATCCTTGTATATGCATCCCCTCTCTTTTATGGAGTTCCTAGCGGCGATCGGAGAGCACTTACTCATCAAAGCAATTCTTGACCACGATATTCAAACTCCGATGACAGAAGCCTTACATCTCAAGGCCCTTCGTCATACTGCCGTGTATGTAGCACTTGGGGGAATGCCAAAGATTGTTGAGTGTTGGCACACAAAACAGGATCCACTCGGCTGCTCTCGTATTCACGATAGGCTTATAGAACAGTACCGCGAAGATTTTGGAAAATACGCAAAAAGAACGCAAATCAAGTATCTAGACCTCCTTTTTAATTCGATACCTCTGCAACAAGGGAGAAAGTTTAAGTATTCTCTGATAGAAGGGGAGTATCGAAAACGTGAACTCGCTCCCGCTCTCGATTTGTTAGAAACCGCAGGGATAGCTCAAAAAGTTCATTATTCTTCCTCTCAAGGCATTCCGCTTGGCGCTCAAATGGATCCTCAAGACTACAAAGTACTCTTTTTTGATGTGGGCCTTGCACAAAGAGCTCAATCATTAGACTTTGCTGATTGGTTCTTGCATCCTTTAGCAGAACTCGTCAATAAGGGCTCAGTGGTAGAAGCCTTTGTCGGGCAAGAAATCAGAGCTTATAGCGATCCATTACGAAAAGAACAACTATTCTATTGGCATAGCAAGGAACGAGCTCATCAAGCAGAGGTTGACTATGTTCTTCAAAGAAATGGCCTTGTCGTGCCCATCGAAGTAAAGCCGGGCAAACCAACGACGTTAAAGAGCTTACATATTTTTCTCACAAGTCACACGGAATCACCTTTTGGAGTCAGATTCTCAACACAGAATTACTCACTGTTTAACCAAATTCATTCGTACCCATTGTATGCAATTGCTCAAATTGCCGCAAAAGAACACGAGGTAAGGCGCTCGCTAGACTATCTCACTATGTAGTCAGAGTATTGGAACAGTTAACAAATCTTAAAAAGCTGGTTTTGCCGCACAAAGGTTTTCAAGCTTAGATCCTTATCTGACGATCTGACTACCTCATTAAAGCCTTTCTAAGTCAAATACTAAGAATCCGAGGTTATGAGCTTCACTGGTAGTATCAATTATGCTTACCGGCCGAAGTGCAGTTACGAGCAAAGGGCAAAAATCGAATGATAAAAGAAAGATGTCAAAAAGAGGTGGAGATAAGTCTTGCGCCAAGAACTTTTTTATTGATACACTAAAAACAATAAGGGAGATAAAGGGGGAGAGCAATGAACTATCTACTCATTCTGTGTATGCTACTGACAAGTCAGATCGCTGCTGAGAAAGTAAAAAAATATTTTAGCGATGCTACACAAGAAGAAGTTACTTTCTATACACGAGAAAACGTATTTTCAGATAAAAAGTTACCTCGCAAAGGGGTACTCATTAAACGACCAAAGGCTAAGGCAACCGTTCTTATCTGTCACGGGTTTATGTGCGATAAGTATGATGTAAGCTTTCTCCATTGTATGTTTAGTGAATATAATAGCATGAGTTTCGATTTTCGCGCACATGGTGAAGATAGAGAAAACCAATGCTGTACCTTTGGCAGAGATGAATCATATGATGTTGTTGCTGCTGCAGAGTTTATTAAAAATACTCCAGAATTAGCGCATTTGCCCGTCATCGTTTATGGCTTTTCGATGGGAGCAGCGGCTGCTATCATTGCTCAAGCTCGAGAAAAGAATCTCTTCGATGCTATGATTCTCGATTGTCCGTTTGACTCGAGCGATAAACTCATTGAACGAGCAATCGATAAGTTAAAATTTAATCTGTTTGGCTATCAGATGCAAATGCCTGGTTCCTCATTATTAAAGGTTTACGCCTATAACCCTTACATACAGTCGATGTTAAAAACCATCTTAAAAACGCTCACAAAATTCGATACCGAGGATGTTAATTTCTGTATGTGCCCTGTCTATCCTGAGGAAGCGATTAAATACGTTACCACTCCCTGTTTCTTCATTGGATGCGTTAATGATGATAAGGCACCCGAAGAAGCGGTATTGACAGTATATAGAGGAGCAAAAGGGTATAAACGTTGTTGGATTGATCCAGAAGGAAGAAGGCATTATGATACTATCTTTAAACAGATGCATCGATATTTTGACAAGGTAGACCGATTTATTAAGAAAATTTTGGATGGCTCGTACCTTAAACGGCCTAAAGAAAGGATTAAGAAGGATTTACCGTTGTGTATGTTAACAGCAGCTCCCAAAAGTAAAGCGTAAGACATTAAATGATGCACCATCACTAGGTCAATCGCAAGAAGATATCTTTTTGCCCTTATGATCTGACAGAATCTCAATGAGCAAAATCTAGAAAAATATTGCATTTCTTATCTCGAGTTGATTATCATAAATTGTAGAAAAGTTACTTTTACAAAAATCAACTTCTACCGTGGAGGTTTTATAGAAATTCTTAATCGCTTATCGTTAAAAAACCGTATAAATGGAAAGCACATCACAGTCATAATGGGCCGAGGGCCCGAAACAAGGAGTACTCGTAATGAAGAATTTAGTAGTCGTACTGTCATTAAGCGCTTTGATGATACCAATAGCATCATTCGCCAAAGATCATCACAAAGGTAACAAAGAAGATAGCCAGTATGGTATATTCCATAAAAAACGCATTGAAACGTCATTTACCCTGGATGTGCCAGAGGGTGTCAATCCTTTTGATTATCTAACGTTCGATGTCAAAGTTCAATTGAAAACACCGTCAGGGACGGTGCAAGTTCCAGCCTTTTATGATGGAGGAATTGCTCCAATCAGTAATGGCGAAACTCCTCCCGTTCCCAATGCTCCCAACGCAATTGCTCCATTTCTTTGGAAAATGAGATTTGCTCCTCGTGAAAAGGGCGAGTATAAAGTTATATCAGTTACTCTCAATGGGGTGATACAAGATGTTACTGTGTGTCCAAGAAAATGGAAGATAGACTGTCCCGTGAATGATTTTATTAGAATTGATAGCGATAAACGTCATTATCGTTTCGATGACAAGAAGCCTTACTACCCAATAGGCCATAATCATGCTACCACTCAAGAGCCAGGAAACCCTACCGGTAATGGCGATGTTCGCTATATTATTGAAGACTTCGTTGAAATGGGCAAAACTGGCCAAAATTGGAGTCGCGTATGGATGGATCCCATTGGATTTCCAGCAACTCTGAGTCTTTGGTGGACCTATGCTTGTTCGACTACACCGGTAGGACTCGTATATCCAGGATATATTGATATTCCTACTGCAGAAAGATGGGACCAAATAATTGATGCTGCCGAAGAGAATGGAATATATATTCAGGTGGCGATGAATGATTCGGCCTTATGGAATAATACTATTTTGGGTGCTGGAAACTGGGATAATAATCCATGGAATGCTAACAACACATTTCATGGCCCAGGGTATAACTGCGCTCCGGCCGGATTCCTTCAAAATATAGATGATTTCTTTACTAACCCTACATCTCTCGCTTATTGGTTACGAGTGGTCTACTATACGGTCGCGCGGTGGGGTTATTCGCCTAATATTATGTCTTTTGAAACATTCAAGGAAATCGATTTCTCACAATATTATGTTGACACCAATGATGCGGGCGTTCCAGCTCAGTGGAATCAGCAGATAATTGATTTCATTCATAAGTATGATTTTAACCATCATTTAATCACGGGGGGTCCTGCATTTGAGGCCCCGGACAATACGATGTTTCAAGAAATGGATATGTTTAATGTTCTCGAGTACATTCCAAACACATCGAGCTTTATTCAATATTTTTCACAAGTTCCTCCAGTAATGAATTATGGAGTGTTTACCATTCCTCCTGGAACTGACCGACCTATTCAAATAACAGAATTTGGCCCGTTTTCATCTCCTCCTCAAACTGTAGAAGAGATTGCTTATTTTAATCATCAAGGACTTTGGGCCTCGGCTATGCGTTGGGATTTGACTGCGGCCGCATTCTATGGAGTTGATCAGGGACCAGTGGTTCCTAACCTCAATGAGGATATTGGTCGCTTTGCAACCTTTGCTCATTTGAGTGGTATGGATAAGAACTTCTGCTTTAACAATGTAGACGTCAAGGTTACGACCTCAAAGTTGTACAATCTTGTGATCAATACTCCTTTCTATCAAGCCTACGGCATTAACGGAGCTAATAACGTCAATCCTTATCCATACAATTTTGAGGTGACCAAGCAAGGTATTTCACCAAACTATGCGTTCAGTAATCCGTTGCTTCAAGGTTCCTATGGTGGTGTGAATACCTTCTTTAACCAAGTTGCTACCACGACCATATTTAAACTCTGTAATGAGGAACCATTTCAAGTGAACGTGACATTACTTGTCGTAAACTCCGAAGCAGCTACCTTAGAATTCATTCTTGATGGCAACATTGTAGCTCAATACCCAAATCCTGATCCAAGTTCAACCTATACCGTTGATATTCCTGCAGGTAAGCATACGTTAAGTATCAATAATCCTGGTACTGATTATCTTGTTTTAGGTGATATCACCTTCACTAACTACGCATATGGCCTCTCTAGTGTATCAAGAGCTACGGAGGATGAGTTTGTCAGTTGGATCTATAAACGTGAAAATCTTCTTGGTTCAGGTCCAATCAAAGGTAAGATTGAATTACCAAAGTTAATTCCGGGAGACTATACGGTTGGTTGGTATAATACCTCTACAGGTGAGCTTATCAAAGAGACAATCGAAGTCACAGGCAAAAAACAGTCCCTGAAGATTCCTCCGGTTGATACAGATATTGCTCTCTACGTTAAAAAGGAAAAATAATAGAAAACAGTCTTTTCCATCGAGCCGGACCTTAGGGTCCGGCTCACCCTTGAAATTAACGTTCTACGTTATATTGTATTCAGATTTGTTATATGCTTAGAGAAACAGTTCAGGGATAGCGCTTGTTTTAAAATTTTTCTAGCTTTTATCTCGAGTTAATAGATTTTTCACAATAATGCTTGATATGATATTCTTCTACAAGCCCTAAGCGATAGAGACAGCGGGACTGGGCGACTATTCCTTCTCAGCTCAAAGACTATTTGCACATTGAAAGATAGTGTTGAGTTGCAAGCGCTTTTTTTTTGAGTGTTCTTGTACAAGCTGTTAGAACGTGATACTATTCTTATCAGGCGGTATACTATATTTTATGAGGCCACTGTGAAGCGACCGATTGGCATAGGAATTAGTGATTTTAAAGAGCTTGTCGAAGAAGGCTATTTTTATGTTGACAAAACCCCTCTAATAGAAGAGCTGTCCAGCACAAACGGTGAAGTGATTCTTATTACGCGACCGCGTCGTTTTGGTAAAACACTTAATCTTTCTATGTTGCGCTATTTCTATGAAAAGACTGAGGAGAGTAACGCCCACCTATTTGAACATACAGCTATTTGGACTAAGGAGCGATGTAAGGCTCTTCAGGGTAAGTATCCGGTGATTTTCATGTCTTTGAAAAGCTGTAAAGGAACGAGCTGGGACGATGTGTATTCAGCACTCATTCAATGTATTGTTCGAGAGTTTAAGCGTCATTTTGAAGTTCTTTCTCCACATTTGTCAAAGCATATCCTAGCAGATTACACGTCTATTCTTGCGAGAACTGCGACTACTGGACTCTTTGAAAAAAGTCTACAACTTCTTAGTCGACTTTTGAGTGAATTTCATAAGCAGAGAGTCATAGTATTGATTGACGAGTATGATGCTCCCATGCATGCGGCATATACGTACGGTTACTATGATGAGATGATGGATTTCATGCAGTCCTTTTTGTCTAACGCTCTTAAAGACAACAGTTCGTTGGAGCGTGGGATTTTGACGGGTATTTTACGTGCGGCTAAAGAGGGTATTTTTTCAGGCCTCAATAATTTGAGAGTATTTACTCTGCTTAATGAAGAGTTCTCAGATAAGTTTGGGTTTACAGAAACTGAAGTGGACATTCTTTTGGCGGAAACAAAGTTAAAAGACAAGTCCTTAAGTATTAAAGAAAGGTATAATGGCTATAGATGCGGCAATCAAACTATTTACAATCCCTGGTCATTGCTTGAATGCATCGATCATAAAGGTGTAACTGATCAGTACTGGGCAAATACTAGTGATAATGCATTAGTTGGGAGGTTAATCGCTCAAGCCGACGACAAGGTTAAAGGTGAGCTCGAACTCTTGTTGCAAGGGGGTAAGCTTCAAAAAGAGCTTGATAATGGCCTCATATTTCCTGGAATGGAGAACAATCACACGGCATTGTGGAGTTTACTCGTCCATGCAGGCTATCTTACTTTTGTACAAAAGAAAGAAAACGTTTATACGCTTACGCTCCCTAACAAAGAGATACAGTTACTCTATAAGCAGCTCATTAAAGGTGTATTTATAGAGTCTCTGGGTGCTTCCAAAGTAGATGAGCTACGTCATGCCTTGAACACAGGTGATGCGGATCAGTTTGGTCAATTGGTCCAGGGGTTTATCGAGAAGAGTATGAGTACTTTTGATTTGCCTGCCAACGAACCTGAGCGAAGTTATCATCTTTTTGTTCTGGGGTTACTGGTATTCCTTGAAGAGAGCTATCTTGTTAAGTCTAATCGGGAAAGTGGGTATGGTCGTTACGATATTCTTTTGATTCCAAAGGATCCCAAGCAGTTGGGTATTATCATAGAGTTTAAAAAAGTGTCTCTAGGTGAAACTATGTCTGAAGCTGCCGATAGAGCTCTCGAACAGATTAAGGAGAAAGCTTATGCGACTGAGCTCGTCCAGCATGGCTTACAAAAGAGTGTTGCTTTTGGTATTAGCTGTGAGGGCAGAAAAGTTTTCATTAAAAGTATGCAGTTATAAACGTTTCTCCTAGAAGCAGTTTAACTTTTGCTTTCTGTACGCAATTTTTCATGCCTGGCCGATGTTCGATTGACCAAGATATGAGCAGTATGCTACTCTACTTAAGAAGTTTGACAATACTCCGTCTTTGATGGCTCACAGGCCAGAAATGATGAGAATTTCCAGTAAACAGTAAAGGACTCTTATGATTTCAATTACGCTCTCAGACAAAAAGCTGCTTGAACGGCAAGCACAAGCCTATGTGTTTTTTGTAGAGCATGGCTTCGACTTTGCACAGCTATCAACCACTGCCAAACTGTTATATCCCCATTTTGAAGAAGCTGCAAAACAGCGGGGATTTACGGGAAAAGCACAGAGCTCTCTTATCCTTACCGGGATTCACAATAATAAAGCAGTCTACCTAGTGTTTCTCGGCCTTGGTGATCTACAGGGTGGTTACAAAAACATTGAGACCTATCGTCGCGCAGTGGGTCAGCTCATAAGGATTGCTGAGACTCATAAGTTTGCAAGTCTTACCTTCGATCTTCCTGATCCTGCACTTCTCAGTCTTTCTCATAAAAGGCTTGCTCAAGAAACTTCAACAATTCTGCATAAAGCGCTTTACCATTTTGATGAGTATATTACGAGTGCCGATAGAAAAGTTACCTGGGACATTTCAACAATAATAGGAGTTACCAAGGAAAATAACGATGAAGTTCAAGCAGGACTTGATATCGGTATCTGTATAGGTGAGGCTATTAATACTGCTCGCTATTGGTGTGATATGCCCCCATCAGCATTAACGCCACCCATTTTTGCGCAGCAAGCTGCACAAATGGCCCAAGAATATGGACTTAAAGCGACGATTCTTGATAAACAAGCAATTGTAAAGCTTGGCATGGGGGGTATAGAAGGGGTAGCGCGAGGATCGATGCACGAACCTCGTATGGCCATCCTTGAATATAGAGTGCCTGGAGCAACAACAACCCTTGCCATCGTAGGCAAAGGGGTAACCTTCGACTCAGGCGGACTCTGCATTAAACCAGCTGCATCTATGGAAACGATGAAGGATGATATGGCGGGAGCAGCTACCGTTCTTGCTGCGATGAAGCTTATTGCACAACTCAAACCACAGATCAATGTGGTAGCAGTTGCGCCTCTGGTAGAAAATATGCCAAGCGGTTCTGCACAAAAACCAGGCGATATTCTCCGGACCTATAATGGAAAAACGATTGAAGTATTAGATACCGATGCAGAAGGGCGACTCATCTTAGCTGATGCCCTTGCCTATGCAGTCGATGTCTATAAGCCTGATGCAATTATAGATTTTGCGACACTCACCGGTGCATGCGCTGCTGCTCTTGGATCGTTTTATTGCGGTCTTTTTAGTCAGCATGATGAACTAGCAGAACGCCTCGAGCGAGCTTCTGAGCATTCAGGAGACAGAGTATGGCGCTTACCTATGGATAATGATTATAAACCGGCTATTGCATCAGACATAGCTGATGTAAAGAACATAGGCAGTCGAAAATATATGGCCGGTTCGATTACCGCATCTTTTTTCCTCCAGAACTTTGTAGGAGATGTACCCTGGGTACACTTAGATATCGCAGGTACCGCCTTTGGCGTACCAGATTTAAGTTACCTACGGCCAGGAGCCACAGGATTTGGAATCCGCTTACTTGCCGACCTCGTTATGGATTGGAATAAATAGTACATAAATTCGGGCGCGATAGCGCGCCCTCTAGGTTTCAATTATGGCATTCTTTATACAAAAAGCATCGGGCGAACGAGAACCATTCAACATCAAAAAGTTTGAGCATTCACTGCGCAAAGCACGAGCAAGCGAAGAGGATATTCAAAAGCTTGCTGCCGCGATCGTCAAATTACCCGATCTTAAAACCACGCACGATATCTATCGCTATGCCTATGACTACCTTCGCAGGGAAAATAGTTCTGCAGCCATTCGATATAACCTCAAGAGTGCCCTCTATGAGCTTGGCCCTGAAGGGTTTAACTTTGAAAAGTTTGTTGCGGAGATATTTAAGGCTCAACAGTATAATGTTCTTCTTGATCAAGAAATCGCGGGAGCCTGTGTACAGCATGAGATAGACTTGGTGCTTACTAAAGAGAGTAAGACCATGGTAGAATGCAAATTTCATAATGTACAAGGTATTAAAACAGACGTGAAAGTAGCACTTTATATTAAAGCCCGCTTTGACGATGTAAAACCAACAGCTCATTTTGATCAAGCATTACTTGTAACAAACACAAAATTCACTGCCGAAGCGATAGCCTATGCTCAATGCGTTCAATTAAACCTTCTTGGTTGGTCCTATCCAGAGCAGAAGGGCATTGGAGAGCTTATTGATATCTATGCACTGCATCCTATTACCAGTCTCTCATCATTAACAACGCGTCAAAAGAGGGATCTCATAAATCAAGGAGTACTCCTCTGTAAAGAGGTACACGCTTCTCATCTGAGTAAGCTTGGTATGCATTCAGAGCAGATCGATCAGATTCTTGAGCAGTGTACGGCTCTTACCCGTACTTATTGAGAAAGAGGCTATCCGAAAATAGCCTCATCACAGTCCTTAACAAGCAGCAGATGCCATACTGGCCCCTCTGTAGCCCTTAAACAAGGAAGTTAAAGGCCGCTTAAGGTATTTTGACAAATAATCCTCCATAAGAGCATTACCTCTGGCATACGTGAATACTGTTTTGCCAGCTTTATCTTCAATCAGCACGGAAACGGGGGCGTTTTCAAGGAGGAATTTAACCGTTTCTAAGTCTCCATGCTGAGCCGCAAGCATGAGCGCCGTTTGCCCTTTGTTGTCCCGCGCATTTACATCATAGAGAGATCCAAGAATGCGCAATTGGTTATGAAGTATACTTTTCACCGTGCCACATTCAATCAGATTCATAAAAAGATTCCTTCCTCGCTCATCTAGGGTTTGGAGAATCGTTGCATCAAGTAGATCAAAAGGCACCCTCTGAAGTTGTTCCACGACCACGACCATATCCTCAGGATGCTCCTTCAAGTAAGGCGCTAGATCTCTAAACGTTTCAGAGAAGGTGGAACTAGAGCTCAGGTAACTAAAGTTAGCGCGATCCATTAATGTTTTCAAACCAAATACTTGAGCAAGCTTCTTTATCTTTAATTCTCGATTCTCTGCATAGTGTTTCCAAACTTCTCCCAGTACAGGCAGCAACGCTTTGCGAGATACTGGGTTATTCAAAAGTAAGGTGAATAAGGAGTCTGGTGAAGAACAAATCATCCTTTCAAGAAAGTGCGGCTCCAACCCATACTGTATATCATAATTGAGAAGCAATTCAGCAAATGAATAATTGTGAGCCAACACTTTTTGCGGAACTTCCTCGGCAATCAATGCAACTAAGTCATCTTCAAATTGAGCAATCCAATTTTTTGCCTCTGTAAGACCAGCTTTATTGAGGCGCAAGGCAATCTTAAGAGGGTTTTCTTTGAACTTGGTTGACAGAGCCTTAATTATGGGTGGTAGCAGATCTGGTATATTTACAGTTCCTCCACGCAAGGTGATAAAATAGTTTGCAACGTTTTCAGTCACCGTTGTAACATCACCAGCCGTAAGGTAAGGTAAAAGTACAGAGAATTTGACATCATGTGGTAGTACTTGGGTGTAGGTTTCGTAACCTGCATAGCGCGCTTGCACGCCCAGTTTATCCATAGTGAGTGCGGTGCCATGAACCATCATAATACTAGCTATTCCTACAATTTTTTTCATACGAGACTCCCTTCAATTATTATTTTTTTTAAGACATATTTCAATTATAGCAAGAAATTATTTTATGGTCAATTTTTCTGCGCTATACTGAAATTAGTTCGCAAGCGGAAACTTCTTGAGTGAATTTCACGGAGGGTATTAAAACAGATGTGAAAGTAGCGCTTTACATCGAGGCACGCTTTGAAGATGTAAACCTACACATTTTGACCAAGCATTACTTGTAACAAACGCAAAATTCACAGCCGAAGCGATAGCCTATGCTCAATGCGTTCAATTAAACCTTCTTGGTCGGTCCTATCCAGAGCAGAAGGGCATTGGAGAGCTTATTGATAGCTATGCACTGCATCCTATTACCAGTCTCTCATCATTTACGACGCATCAAAAAAAGGATAAGGCGTACTCCTCTGTAAAGAGGTACACGCTTCTCATCTGAGTAAGCTTGGTATGCATTCAGAGCGGATCGATCAGATTCTTGAGCAGTGTACAGCTCTTACCCGTACTTAGTGAGAAAGAGGCTATCCGAAAATAGCCTCATCACAGTCCTTAACAAGCAGCAGATGCCATACTGGCCCCTCTATAGCCCTTAAACAAGGAAGTTAAAGGCCGCTTAAAGTATTTTGACAAATAATCCTCCATAAGAGCATTACCTCTGGCATACGTGAATACTGTTTTGCCAGCTTTATCTTCAATCAGCACGGAAACGGGGGCGTTTTCAAGGAGAAATTTAAGCGTTTCTAAATCTCCATGCTGAGCTGCAAGCATGAGAGCCGTTTGCCCTTTGTTGTCCTGTGCATTCACATCATAGAGAGATCCAAGAATGCGTAATTGCTTATGAAGTATACTTTTCATCGTGTCACATTCAATCAGATTCATAAAGAGATTTCTTCCTCCCTCATCTAGGGTTTGGAGGGTCGTTGCATCAAGTAGATCAAAAGGCACCCTCTGAAGTCGTTTCACGAGCACGACCATATCCTCAGGATGCTCCTTCAAGTAAGGCGCTAGATCTCTAAACGTTTCGCGAGAGAAAGGGGAACTAGAGCTCAGGTAACTAAAGTAAGCGCCATCCATTAATGGTTTCAAACCAAATACGTGAGCAAGCTTCTTTATCTTTGATTCTCGATTCTCTACATAGTACTTCCAAACTTCACTCAGTACAGGCAGCAATGCTGTGCGAGATACTGGGTTATTCAGAAGTAAGGTGAATAAGGAGTCTGGTGAAGAACAAATCACACTTTCAAGAAAGTGCGGTTCCAGCCCATACTGTATATCATAATTGAGAAGCAATTCAGCAAAGGAATAATTGCGAGCCAACACTCTGTGCGGAACTTCCTGGGCAATCAATGCAACTAAGTCATCTTCAAATTGAGCAATCCAATTTTTTGCCTCAGTAAGACCAGCTTTATTGAGGCGCAAGGCAATCTTAAGACGGTTTTCCTTGAACTGGGTTGACAGAGCATCAATTATTTGTGTTAGCAGATCTGGTATATTTACAGTTCCTCCACGCAAGGTGATAAAATAGTTTGCAACGCTTTGAGTCACCGTTGTAACATCACCAGCCAATTGTACATTATCTGGTAGTACTTGGGTGTAGGTTTCGTAACCTGCATGCACGCTCAGTTTATGCATACTGAGTGCGGTGCCATGAACCATCAAAATACTAGCTATTCCTACAATTTTTTTCATACGAGATTCCTTTCAACTACTATTTTTTTCAAGACATATTTCAATTATAGCAAGAAATTATTTTATGGTCAATTTTTCTGCGCTATATACTGAAATTAGTTCGCAATTGGAAACTTCTTGAGTGAATTTCATGCAGGGTATTGAAACGGTTGTGAAAGTAGCGCTTTACATCGAGGCACGCTTTGAAGATGTAAACCTACACATTTTGACCAAGCATTACTTGTAACAAACGCAAAATTCACTGCCGAAGTATAGCCTATGCTCAATGCGTTCAATTAAATCTTCTTGATTGCTCTTACCGCGAGCAGAAGGGCATTGGGGAGCTTATTGATAGCCATGCATCTTATTACCATTCTCTCATCATTAACAACGCGTCAAAAAAGAGATCTCATAAATCAAAGAGTATTCCTCAGCAAAGAAGTTCATGCTTCTCATCTGAGTAAGATTGGTATGCATTCAGGGCAGATTAATCAGATTCTTGAGCAGTGTACAGCTCTCACCCGTACATAATCAGAAAGAGGCCATCCGTAACTAGCCTCCTCTCATTACCAGAGGGGAGCGAGGATATCAGCTTCCTCATTTTTGCTTTACAAAAAGAATTCATTTGTTAGAATTAAAATTAAAGAATTTTCAAATAACTGAGGAAAAGAAATGAATTACGCACCAATGATAAAAGCTCTCTTGCTAAGCGTAGCCCTGATTGTACCTACGCTGCACGGAATGCTAGAAGTTACTACAACTTGTGAAGAATTACCTGTGCAATTACGCCATAGGGGATACACGCCGCTGCATATCGCAGCCTATTTCGGCAACAGAGAACAGGTTGTAAGTTTAATTGCAGATGGTGCTTGCGTATATGCAAGAAGTGTTAGCGGGCATACCCCCTTACATATCGCTGCTCAACAGGGCCATGTAAGCGTAGTTGAAGCTTTGATTACTGAGCTCAAGAAAATTAAGAGCTTCGATTGCCCTTTGGCTAATCATGAAATAGCTATACATTCCCTCGTTGACATACGAGACAACTCCGATGTTACGCCACTTGCCTGCGCTGCTTCAAATGGCCATATCGATGTCATTAGATGCTTAATTGCACATGGAGCAAATATATGCCTTGGAGACAAGCGAAGATATTTGCCATTTCATAGAGCAACCCAAATTGGTCATCTAGAAGCAATGGAGATTCTTCAGCCTAAAGATGAGTCCTCAAACGACCAACACCTGCAGGTTTTGCATCGCGCAATACCTTGTGCCATTGAAAGCGGCAAACCTGAGGCACTTGCCTCTATTAAGCACATGATAGAAGAACGCCGTGGCTCAGGAACGGAGATAGGCACTAAATGGTACAATTGGTATAATTACCGAGGATTCACCCCCTTTTTGGATGCTGCAGCATCTGGACATGTCTCAATGATGCACTGGTCACTTGAACACGACGATGCTCGCATTGATGAAAGGGATTCAGATGGTAACTGTGCATTGCATTTTGCTGCTCGATATGGGCACACGGCTGCCGTTGAATTTCTTCTTGAAAGAAATGCTGAACTGGTCAAGAAAAAAAATGGTACTAGGTTTCGTCCTGGAGGGACTGCACTGCATGATGCCGCAGCGGGTGGTCATCCCGAAGTCATAAAGATCTTAATTCGCAATAAAGCTGATGTAGATGCGCAAGATTCCATGGGGTGGACGCCACTCCACAGAGCGGCATACTATGGACGCACGAAAGCTCTTCAGGAACTCATAAGCTTTGGGGCATCTCCGTCGATAGCCGATGAAAGGGGGGGTACAGCTTTACACCTAGCTGCTCTTAATGGTCATAGAGCTTGCGTCGAGATCCTCTATCCGAAAGACCCATTGGATCCTATTCCATTGCACTATGCTGCAAGAGCCGGTCATCTTGAACTAATTAAAAGTTTACTTAGCCATGGTGCGGATATCAAGCGGCAAACGAGAAGTGGGAACGCACTCATGTTAGCTATCCAGGGCTTGCCAGCCGAGGGAACTGATGACGTTATACGCTACCTCATTGAAGATACGGAAGTAGAATTAAAGAGCTCCTGCAATTGGTTCCCTGGTGTAGTACCGGTGATCTTTTCTGCAGCAAAAATGGGGCACTACAAAGCAACGAGCCTCTTGATTAAAAAGGGAGCTTCCCTTGATACAAAACTTAGTGATGGTCGAACAGTACTGCACTGTGCTGCAGCAAATCACGACTTAGGGATTACCAGACTGCTATTGCGATCTGGAGCTGATATGTTGTGCCCTGATAAGGCTGGAGTTACACCTCTCGATGCATTCAAACTATCTCAGCATCAGCTACCAGCAGCTAAAACCTATTTTCAAAATCGCTCACTGTATCTTTCTGGGCAACTGCGGCCAGAAGATAACTTAGATACAGTGTTTTCTGTCGCTGCTGATTTTCTTGATATTCCGGTTCTCGAAGCACTCAGGGCTCAGTTGGGTGATCGATTGTCTACATGGCGCGATTTGTGCGGAAGGAACTTGCTCATGGTTGCAATTAATGTGAGTGATCTCGATGGCATAGACTGGCTGTTAGGCCTAAGCATATGCGATCTGAGTCACAAAGATACTAATAAACAGGACGCACTCTTGCTTGCACTGACATGCACTAGGTCTAAAAATAACACTACAAGGCTGTCATTAATCAACAAGCTCCTTGCAGCTGGGGCTGTGGTAACTGAGGGCCACCTGATTGATGAAGCAAATGGGAGCAATTCAGTAGTAGATGAACCGCTCATGAGACTGTTGGTAACGTATCGATACAGTCAGAAACCTGTACATAAGAGATTGAGTATGTTCAGATAGTAGCTACGAACACGGTCGAATTCTTTAAAAGAGTCGTGGGATTCCGCTAGTGGGTAAAAACATCAACATGGACTCACTAGTTTGAGAGATCATGCAACAGATTTTTCTTCACAAAAAGAATTTATTTGTCACGATTAAAATTAAAGAATTTTCAAATTAATTTAGGAGAAGAAATGGATTACCTACCAATGATAAAAGCTCTCTTGCTAAGCGTAACCCTGATTGTACCTACGCTGCACGGGATGCTAGAAGTTACTGCAACGAGTGAAGAATTACCGGTACAACTGCGCCATAGGGGATACACGCCGCTGCATATTGCAGCCTATTTCGGTCGAGTTGATACAATTGCAGATTTAATTGCAGCAGCTGGTCCAGAAGCAGATGCTTTAGTACATGCAAAAAATTGTAGTGGCTCTACACCATTACATGTAGCTGCAGAACAAGGTCATAGAGGAGCAGTTGAAGTCTTGATCGCCAATGATCGATCCAAAGATCCATCCTTAGTAGACATACAAGATACTGCGGGCCTGACTGCCCTTGCTTGTGCTGCCAAAAATGGTCATACCGATGTCATTAGATGCTTAATTGCACATGGCGCGAAAATAGACCAAACCGCCAAGAGAGGCCATCGGCCATTTCAGATAGCTGCGCAAAATGGTCATCTAGAAGCTATGAAGATTCTTCAGCCTGACGAGTGCTCTTTCTCCCCAAAATGTCTATTCATGACTCTCTATCTTGCTACGATACCTTGCGCCATCGAAAGCGGCAAACCTGAGGTACTTGCCTCTCTTAAGCAAATGATAGAAGAACGTCGTGACCCAGAAACGTCAGGTAGCAAATGGTACGATTGCAATAAATGGTACAATTCCGGAGGAGTTACCCCCTTGTTGCTTGCTGCATCATACGGCCATGTCCCATTGATGCAGTGGTCCCTTGAAGAAGACGGTGCTCGCATTGACGAAATAGACATGTATGGCAATTGTGCATTGCATTTTGCTGCTCGATATGGGCATGTGAATGCAGTTCAATTTCTTCTTGAAAGAAATGCTGAACTGGTCAAGATCAAAAGTGATGCTAATACTTGTGAAAAGACTGCTCTGCATGAGGCCTCAGAGGGTGGTCATAGGAAAGTTGTAGATCTTTTACTTCAATATAATGCAGAAATAGACGCACAAGATATCACGAGGTGGACACCACTACATAAGGCCGCATGCAACGGGCACACACGAGCTCTCCAACAACTTATACTCTCCGGGGCATCTGTTACGATAACCAATATAGTGGGGAGTACAGGTTTACATCTAGCTGCTGCTTATGGCAAGAAAGACTGTGTCGAGGTCCTCTTAGAATCAAAAGCTGCTATTGAGGCGAAAGACTTGATGAATCGCACCCCACTGCTACGTGCAGCAGAAGCTGGTCATCTTGCGGTAATTAAATGTTTGCTTCGCCATGGCGCAGATATCAAGCAGCAAGCATATGATGGGAACGCACTCATGCTAGCAGCCAGGGGCAATCACAGTGAAGTTATGGAGTTCCTCATTAAGAATACGGAAGTAGAATTAACAAGTTGTTGCACACAGTTCCCTGGTATAGTACCCATTATCTTTTCTGCAGCAAAAAGGGGGCACTACAAAGCAATGAGCATTTTGATGAAAATGGGCAGTTCTCTTGATGCACAGCTCCTTGACGGTCGGACAGTACTGCATTGTGCGACTGAAAGTTGCCAGCAGGGCATTCATAACCGTGGAGTTGTCCGACTATTATTGCGAGCTGGAGCTAACATGCTGTGCCCTGATAATACAGGAGTTACACCTCTCGATGCATTACAACTATCTCAGTATCAGCTACCAGCAGCTACAAACTATTTTCAAAATCGCGCATTGTATCTTTCTGGGAAGCTGAGGCCAGAAGATAACTTAGATACAGTGTTTTCTGTCGCTGCGGAATTTCTTGATATTCCCGTTCTTGAAGCGCTCAAGGATCAACTGGGAGATCGGTTGATTCAGTGGCGGTATTGGACTGGAGAACAAAAAAACCTGCTCATGGTTGCAATCACAATGCATGATCTTGATGGCATGGACTGGCTTTTAGATCGGAAGATATGCGACATGAGCCACAAAGATATTAATGGGCACGATGTGCTATCGATTGCAATGGACAGCACTAGGTCTAAAAATAATCCTACAAGGCTATCCTTAATCAACAAGCTCCTTGCAGCTGGGGCTGTGGTAACTGAGCGCCATCTGATTGATGAAGCAAACAGGAGCACTTCAAAAGTAGATGAACTGCTCATGAGACTCCTGGTAACGTATCGATACAGCCAGCAACCTGTACATAAGAGATTGAGTATGTTCAGATAACTAGTAGCTACGAACAAGGTGGACTTCTTTAAGAGTTCTGCTAGTTGAAGTAAAAAACATCAACATGGACTCACTAGATTGAGAGATCATGCAACAGATTTTTCGTTACAAATTTGTTACGATTAAAATTAAAGAATTTTCAAATAACTGGAGGATACGAAATGAATTATCTACCAATGATAAAAGCTCTCTCGCTAAGCATAGCCCTGATTGTACCAACGCTGCACGGGATGCTAGAAGTTACTGCAACTAGTGAAGAATTACCGGTACAACTGCGCCATAGGGGATACACGCCGCTGCATATTGCAGCCTATTTCGGTCGAGTTGATACAATTGCAGATTTAATTGCAGCAGCTGGTCAAGAAGCAGATGCTTTAATACACGCAAAAAATTGTAGTGGCTCTACACCATTACATGTAGCTGCAGAACAGGGTCATAGAGGAGCAGTTGAAGTCTTGATCGCCAATGATCGATCCAAAGATCCATCCTTAGTAGACATACAAGATACTACGGGCCTGACTGCCCTTGCTTGTGCTGCCAAAAATGGTCATATCGATGTCATTAGATGCTTAATTGCACATGGTGCAGATATAAGCCTTGGAGACAAGCCTGGAAGTTTGCCATTTTATAGAGCAACACAAATTGGTCATCTAGAAGCCATGGAGATTCTTCAGCCCGATGAGAAGCACCCGGAACATAACTTGCTGCTTTTGCATCTCGCAATAGCTCACGCCATTGAAAGTGGCAAACCTGAGGCACTTGCCTTTATAAAGCGCTTGATAGAAGAACGCCGTGGTCCAGGAACGGAGTCCGGCAGTAAATGGTACAATTGCTGTAAGTATTACTATCGCCGAGGAGTTACCCCTTTGTTGAATGCTGCAGCATCTGGACAGGTCGCAATGATGCAATGGGCTCTTGAATGCGACGATGCTCGCATTGACGAAATAGATTCTGATGGTAATTGTGCATTGCATTTTGCTGCTCGATACGGGCATACGGATGCCGTTCAATTCCTTCTTGAAAGAAACGCCGAACTGGTCAAGATCAAAAATGGTACTGAGACTTGTCCTGAACGGACTGCGCTGCATGATGCCGCAGAGGGTGGTCATCTCGAAGTCATATTTCAGCTCTTATTTCGCTATAACGCAGAAGTAGACTCGAAAGATGCCTTGGGGCGGACTCCACTCCTGAGGGCAGCAAGTAATGGGCACACACGAGCTCTTCAACTACTCATAGGCTTTGAGGCGTCTCCGGCGATAGCCGATGAAATGGAGAATACAGCTTTACACTTAGCTGCTCTTCATGGTCATAGAGTTTGCATTGAAGTGCTCTTAGCCGCAGGATCCGATATTGAGGCGAAAGACTTGATGAATCGCACCCCACTGCTACGTGCAGCAGAAGCTGGTCATCTTGCGGTAATTAAATGTTTGCTTCGCCATGGCGCAGATATCAAGCAACAAGCAATTACTGGGAACGCACTCATGCTAGCAGCCATGGGCAATCACGGTGAAGTTATGGAGTTTCTCGTTAAAAATACTGAAGTAGAATTAACAAGTTGTTGCACACAGTTCCCTGGCATTGTACCCATCATCTTTTCTGCAGCGAAAATGGGGCACTACAAAGCAACGAGCATTTTGATGAAAATGAGCAGTTCTCTTGAAGCACAGCTCCTTGACGGTCGAACAGTTCTGCATTGTGCTACTGAAAGTTGCCAGCAGAGCCTTCATAACCGTGGGGTTGTCAGACTATTATTGCGAGCTGGAGCTAATATGCTGTGCCCTGATAATACAGGAGTTACTCCTCTCGATGCCTTACAACTATCTCAGCATCAGCTACCAGCAGCTAAAAACTATTTTCAAAATCGCGCATTGTATCTTTCTGGCAAGCTGAGGCCAGAAGATAATATTGATTCCGTTTTTAACGTAGCTGCGGATTTTCTTGATATTCCCGTTCTTGAAGCGCTTAAGGATCAACTAGGAGATCGGTTGATTCAGTGGCGAGATTGGACTGGAGAAAAAAACTTGCTCATGGTTGCAATCACAATGCATGATCTTGATGGCATGGACTGGCTTTTAGATCGGAAGATATGCGATATGAGTCACAAAGATATTAATGGGCACGATGCGCTATCAATTGCGATGGACAGCACTAGGTCTAAAAATAATCCTACAAGGCTGTCCTTAATCAACGAGCTCCTTGCAGCTGGGGCTGTGGTAACTGAGGGCCATCTGATTGATGAAGCAAATAGGAGCACTTCAGAAGTAGATGAACTGCTCATGAGACTCCTGGTAACGTATCGATACAGCCAACAACCTGTAGATAAGAGATTGAGTATGTTCAGATAGTAGCTACGAACAAGGTCGAATTCTTTAAGAGTTCTGCTAGTGGAAGTAAAAACATCAACGAAGACTCACTAGATTGAGAGATCATCCAACAGATTTTTCTTAGTAAATAGAATTTGTTGCGATTACAATCAAAAAACTTTCAAATAACAGAAAGAAAAGAAATGAATTATCTATCAATGATAAAAGCTCTCTCGCTCAGCATAGCCCTGATTGTACCCACGCTGCACGGGATGCTAGAAGTTGCTGTAACGAGTGAAGAATTGCCCGTACAATTGCGCCACAGGGGGTACACACCGCTGCATATAGCAGCCTATTTCGGTCGAGCTGATACAATTGCAGAGTTAATTGCAGCAGCTGGTCGAGAAGCAGATGCTTTAGTACATGCAAAAAATTGTAGCGGCGCTACACCATTACATATAGCTGCAGAGCAAGGTCATGTGGGAGTAGTTGAAATCTTGCTCGCGAATTCTCCCTCTGATCCATCCTTAGTAGACATACAAGATACTGCGGGCCTGACTCCCCTTGCTTGTGCGGCCAAAAATGGTCATATCGATGTCATTAGATGCTTAATTGCACATGGTGCAAATATAAGCCTTGGCGACAAGCGTGGAAATTTGCCATTTTATAGAGCAACCCAAATTGGTCATCTAGAAGCCATGGATATTCTTCAGCCCAATGAGAAGCACCCGGAACATAACTTGCTGGTTTTGCATCTCGCAATAGCTCATGCCATTGAAAGTGGCAAACCTGAGGCACTTGCCCTTGTAAAGCGCATGATAGAAGAACGCCGTGGCCCAGGAACGGAGTCCGGCAGTAAATGGTACAATTGCTGTATGTTTTACAATCACCGAGGATTTACCCCCTTGTTGAATGCTGCAGCATCTGGACAGGTTGCAATGATACAATGGTCTCTTGAATGCGATGATGCTCGCATTGATGAAATAGATTCTAAGGGTAATTGTGCATTGCATTTTGCTGCTCGATACGGGCATACGGATGCCGTTAAATTCCTTCTTGAAAGAAACGCCGAACTGGTCAAGATCAAAAATGATGCTAATACTTGTGAAAAGACCGCTCTGCATGAGGCCGCAGAGGGTGGTCATCTCGAAGTCATAAAGCTCTTACTTCAATTTAAGGCAGAAGTAGACGCGCAAGATCGATGGGGTTCGACGGCACTTCATATCGCCGCAGAAACAGGGCATGCGGGCGTTCTTGAACAACTCATAGCATCTGGGGCATCTCTTTCGATAGCTGATGAAAGAGGGCGTACGTCATTGCACAGAGCGGCATCAGCCGGTCAAAAAGACTGTGTTGAGCTTTTATTAGCAGCAAAAGCTGATATTGAGGCAAAAGATGGGTTGAAGCGCACTCCATTGCTTAGCGCCGCAGAAGAAGGCCATCTTGAACTAATTAAATGTTTACTGCGCCATGGTGCGGATATCAAGCAGCAAACGAATAGTGGAAACGCACTTATGATAGCTACCAAGGGCAATCACATAGAAGTTATGCAGTACCTCCTCGATAATACGAAAATAGAATTAACAAGTTGTAGCAATTGGTTCCCTGGTGTAGCACCGGTCATCTTTTCTGCAGCAAGCGGTGGGCACTACAAAGCATCGAGCCTCTTGATTAAAAAGGGAGCGGCTCTTGATACAAGACTCAGTGATGGTCGAACAGTTCTGCATTGTGCGGCAGAAAATTACCAGCGTAGCTTTCATAACTCAGGGGTTGTCAGGCTGTTATTGCGAGCTGGAGCTGACATGCTCTGCCTTGATAACGCAGGACTTGCACCTCTCGATGGATTACAACTATCTCAGCATCAGCTACCAGCAGCTAAAAATTATTTTCAAAATCGCGCAGTGTATCTTTCTGGCAAGCTGAGGCCAGAAGATAATCTTAATTCCGTTTTTAACGTAGCTGCGGATTTTCTTGATATTCCCGTTCTTGAGGCCCTTAAGGATCAACTAGGAGATCGGTTGATTCAGTGGCGAGATTGGACTGGAGAAAAAAACTTGCTCATGGTTGCAATCACAATGCATGATCTTGATGGCATGGACTGGCTTTTAGATCGGAAGATATGCGATATGAGTCACAAAGATATTAATGGGCACGATGTGCTATTGATTGCGATGGACAGCACTAGGTCTAAAAATAATCCTACAAGGCTGTCCTTAATCAACGAGCTCCTTGCAGCTGGGGCTGTGGTAACTGAGCGCCATCTGATTGATGAAGCAAATAGGAGCACTTCAGAAGTAGATGAACTGCTCATGAGACTCCTGGTAACGTATCGATACGGCCGGCAACCTCATAAGAGATTGAGTATGTTTAGATAGCAGCTATGAACAAGGTCGAATTCTTTAAGAGTTCTGCTAGTGGAAGTAAAAACATCAATGAAGACTCACTAGATTGAGAGATCATCCAACAGATTTTTCTTAGTAAATAGAATTCATTTGTTACGATTACAATTAAAGAATTTTCAATTAACTCGGGAGAAGAAATGAATTACCTACCAATACTAAAAGCTCTCTCGATAAGCGTAGCCCTGATTGTATCCACGCTGCACGGGATGCTAGAAGTTACTGTAACGAGTGAGGAATTACCTGTACAATTGCGCCACAGGGGGTACACACCGCTGCATATAGCAGCCTATTTAGGCCATGCTGATAAACTCGCTCAGTTACTGACGCAAGAAGATGATGCCTTAGTTCAGAAAAAAAGTATTAATGGCTCTATACCTTTACATTTAGCTGCTCTACAAGGCCATGAAGGAATAGTTGAAGCTTTGGTTGCCAATTATCCATCTCTCGTTGACACACAAGATAATGACGGTTGCACCTCACTTCATTATGCTGCTACAAATGGCCATATCGATGTACTTAGATGCTTAATTTCATATGGTGCAAACATATATCAAGATAACGAACGCAGGCATCTGCCATTTCACAAGGCAACGCAAAATGGTCATCTAGATGCCATGAAAATTCTTAAGCCTGATCTAGATGCCATGAAAATTCTTATGCCTGATACAAACGCTCTGATACCATTTATAGGTTTTTGTATTGACGCAATGACTGGTGCTGTTCAAAGTGGTAAGGTAGAAGTACTTGCCTTCATTATTAACATGCTGCCAGCGGGGTGTAAGCCAGCACCTAATCCCTTAATGCTTGCTGCATCATATGGCCAGGAAAGATTGCTGCAATGGTACCTTGAACAGGAAGGTGTTCTGATTGATGAAATAGACTCGGATGGCAGGTGTGCTTTGCATCATGCCGCCCGTCATGGGCATAGAGGAGTCGCTAGAATCCTTCTTGCACGAGATGGGTTATTGGTGAAAAAAAGGGATCAATCTTTCAGAACCCCCCTGCATCTGGCAGCACAGTTCGGTCATAGCGAAGTTATAGAGCTCCTACTTCACTTTCAGGCAGAAGTAGACGCGCAAGATTACATGGGGATGACTCCTCTCCAAAAAGCCGCAACCAACGGCCACACACAAGTTCTTCAACAACTTATAGTCTCTGGAGCATCTGTTACGATAACCAATACACAGGGGAATACAGCTTTACACATAGCTGCTCTTGATGGTCAGAAAGATTGTGTTGAGGTCCTCTTAGCAGCAAAATCTGCTATTGAGGCGAAAGACTCGTCGCAGTGCACTCCATTGCTTTGTGCCGCAAAAGGTGGTCATCTTGAAGTTATTAAATGTTTACTGCGGCATGGTGCAGATATTAAGTATCAATCAACTGAGGGAAATGCCCTCGTATGCGCAACAAGTAGCTTCGGAAATGAGGACCTTATAAGCCACCTCATTGACAATACGGAGGTAGAATTAACAAGCTGCTGTAAATGCTTACCAGGTGTAGTACCCGTCATCTTCTGTGCAGCAGCGTGGGGGAATTACAAAACGACGAGCCTCTTGATTAAAAAGGGAGCTGTTCTTGATACAAAACTCAGTGATGGCCGAACAGTACTGCATTCACGCCATTATTATCCCCAGCCGGAAAACTCAAGAAGCTGTATTGTCAGACTATTCCTACGAGCTGGAGCTGATATGCTGTGCCCTGATAACGCAGGAGTTACACCTCTCGATACATTACAACTATCTCAGCATCAGTTACTAGCATCTAAGAACTATTTTCAAAATCGCTCATTGTATCTTTCGGGGCAACTAGGGCCAGAAGATAACATAGATACAGTGTTTTCTGCCGCAGCTCACTTTCTTGATATTCCAGTTCTCGAAGCACTCACGGATCAATTGGGTGATCGATTGTCTACATGGCGCGATTCGATGGGAAGGAACTTGCTCATGGCTGCAATTATCTTCCATGACCTTGATGGAATTGACTGGCTTTTAGGCCTGAAGATATGCGATCTAAGTCACAAAGATACTGATCAACGGGACGCACTCTTGCTTGCACTGATATGCACGCATTTCGAACATAAAACCGCAAGGCTGTCCTTGGTTAATAAGCTCCTTGAAGCTGGGGCCACAGTAACTGAGAAACATCTGATTAGTGAAGCAAGCAGTTGCGCAGATGAAGTACTCATGAGGCTTCTGGTAAGGTATCGATTTAGTCAGCGACCAGCACACGAGAGATTGAATCTCTTCAAATAATTTTAGCCACGAACGAGGATCGCGGCCAATTTGCTTTACGGCTTCACTAGTTAGAACAAAATAATTTTCAAATTAACTGAGGAGAAAAATGAATTTCCTACCAATGATAAAAGCTCTCTCGCTAAGTGTAGCCCTGATTCCACCTACTTTGCACGGGATGCTAGAATTTACTGTAACTAGTGAAGAATTACCTGTAGAAGCACGTCACAGGGGATATACACCGCTACATGTAGCAGCCTATTTGGGTCAAGTAACAAAAATTGCAGAGTTACTTGCCGCGTATAAAAATAATACTGCTGAAGTTGATGCTTTGGTGTGTGCAAAAAGCATTAATGGATGTACGCCCTTACATGTAGCTGCAGAGCAGGGTCAGTTAAGCGCAGTTGAAGTGTTGATTGCCAAAAATCAATCCTTAGTTAATATGCAGGATACTGCTGACCTTACGCCGCTTGCTTACGCTGCGACACATGGTCACACCGATGTCATTAAATGCTTAATTGCACATGGTGCAAATATATATCTAACCAGTAAAAGAGCTACACCATTATACTCGGGCGCTCTGCAGGGAAGTCTAAAAGTTTTGATTTATTTACAAGATGCGGTAACCAGCAAGCAAGGATATCTGCCTTTTCATAGGGCTGCACAAAATGGCCATCTAGAAGCCATGAAAATGCTTCAGCCTGATGAGCGCATCTGTAGAAAGGGTGGATATAAGCTGGCATCCTATCTAGCACTCCCTTACGCCGTTGAAAGCGGCAACCCAAAGATACTTGCTTTTGTTAAAAAAATGATAGCAGGACATCGTGATCTAGAAATCGAACGCACGATCCACGGGTGGAATAATGGAGTTACGCCCTTATTGCTTGCTGCATCCTATGGCCACGTATCATTAATGAAATGGCTTCTTTTTCAAGAAGATGCTCGCCTTGACGTCACAGATATCAATGGTGCTTGCGCCTTGCATTATGCTGCGCGATATGGGCATACTAAAACAGTTCAATTCATTCTTGAAAGAAATGCTGAGCTGGTCAAGATCAAAACACGTACTCAGGTTTCTGCTTTGCACGAGGCGGCAGAATACGGTCATTGTAACGTCATAGAGCTTTTACTTGAGCACAACGCAGAAATAGATGCCCAAGATGAATCGGGCGCAACTCCCCTCGCTCAGGCAGCAAAAAAACGGACACGTGGAAGCTCTTGCACTACTTATAAGTAGGGGAGCAGCTCTTACAGTGACCGATTCTAGCGGATGTACCCCCTTGCACAAAGCAGCTGCAGAGGGCCGGAAAGAATGTGTAGAGGTTTTGTTACAAAACAGCGCTGATATTGAGGCCAAAGATTTAACGCAGCAGACTCCGCTACTGTGTGCAGCGGACCGCGGTCAACTTGAAGTAATTAAATGTCTACTCAACCATAATGCAGATATCAAACAGCACTCGACCCATGGAAATGCACTTATATTAGCTCTCAAAAACCACGACGAAATCATACGCTACCTCATTGAACATACGAATGTAGAATTAATGGGCTGCTATGGGGGTGAAGGTGTAGTACCCGTCATCTTCTGCGCAGTATGGTGTGGAAAACCTGTGGAGGGTTATAAAGCAGCGAGCTTCTTAATTAAAAAAGGAGCCATTCTTGACGCTCAGCTTGCCGATGGTCGAACGGTCCTGCACGTTGCAGCGCAAACTTGCGTTTACGAGCCTCGTTGCTATGGGATTCTAAGGCTGTTAGTGCGAGCTGGAGCTAGCATGCTGCATGCCGATAGCGCAGGGGTTACCCCTCTTGAACGATTAGCAGGCAAGATGCCCCATAAATTAGCATCTTTTAAAAACTATTTTCAACATCGCTCGTTGTATCTTTCTGGAAGGCTACCTCAAGAAGATACCCTTGATGCTGTTTTTAACACAGCGGCGTACTTTCTCGATATCCCCGTTCTCGAAGCATTTAAAGATCATCTGAAAGAGAGGTTGAGTCACTGGCACGATTCGAAGGGAAGAACATGTGATTGCAACAGGAACTTGCTCATGGATGCAATTACCAAGAACGATCTCGATGGGATAGACTGGCTTTTAGACCAGAACATATGCAACATAAGCGACAAAGATATCAGGGGACACGATGCACTCTTGTTTGCATTGAGCAACGGAGCATTTAATAACAGCGTAAAGCTGGGCATCATTAATAAGCTCCTTGCAGCTGGGGCTACAGTAACTGAGGACCATCTGATTTATGCAGCAAATTATAACCATGAAAAAGTCGCTGAACCGCTTATGAGGCTCCTGGTAACCTATCGATACAGTCAGAGACCCATAAATGAGAGAATAAGTATGTTCAAATAAGCCGCAAACGAGGGCGGCGTCTTTAAGGGGCGCTGACCCTGGTGCCAATAGCGGAAAGGAGTTCACTTTTTTACTCCCATGGGCGCAGCGCAAAAAAATTACGATCTTGTTAAGAAATAACCTTTCCCTTCGTCTATACTTAGGACCAGAATTACTGATTGATTATTCGGAGCCTAGGGTGTATAGCCAGTTTTGATAGACGCTCGACTTATAGCCCCTCGCTCAGGAAAAATTTTACAAATGCTCAATTTTTGATATAATTTAAATTAATAAAATTTTCAAAGTAGAAGGGATCGGTATGAGCTGGCAAACTACTAAGACACTCGGTATAAGTATAGCACTGTTCGTACCTGCCCTGAGCGGGATGCGGGCAATTGAAAAGCATGACGAATCATTGCCTGTAGAAGCACGTCACAGGGGATATACACCTCTCCATGTAGCAGCCTATTTGGGTCAGGTAACAAAAATTGCAGAGTTACTTGCCGCGTATGAAAATAATACTGCTGAAGTTGATGCTTTGGTATGTGCAAAAAGCATTAATGGATGTACGCCCTTACATGTAGCTGCAGAGCAGGGTCAGTTAAGCGCAGTTGAAGTGTTGATTGCCAAAAATCAATCCTTAGTTAATATGCAGGATACTGCTGACCTTACGCCGCTTGCTTACGCTGCGACACATGGTCACACCGATGTCATTAAATGCTTAATTGCACATGGTGCAAATATTTATCTAACCAGTGAAAGGGCTACGCCATTATACTCAGGCGTTCTGCAGGGAAGTCTAAAAGTTTCGATTTACTTACAAGATGCGGTAACCAGTACGCAAGGATATCTGCCTTTTCATAGGGCTGCACAAAATGGTCATCTAGAAGCCATGAAGATACTTCAGCCTGATGAGCGCATCTGTGGAATGAGAGGATATATGCTAGCTTGGCATCTAGCACTACCTTGCGCCGTTGAAAGTGGCAAACCAGAGATACTTGCCTTTGTTATGAACATGCTAGCAGGACGACGCGACCAAGAAATGGAAGGCCAGATTCGAGTATGGGGTAGGGGAGTTACGCCCTTATTGCTTGCTGCATCCTATGGTCATGTATCATTGGTGCAATTGCATCTTTTTCAAGAACATGCTCGCCTTGACGACACAGATATCAATGGTGCTTGCGCCTTGCATTATGCTGCACGATATGGGCATGCTAACGCTGTACAACTCCTTCTTGTAAGAAATGATCAGCTGGTCAAGATCAAAACACGTACTCAGGTTTCTGCTTTGCACGAGGCGGCAGAATGCGGTCATTGTAACGTCATAGAGCTTTTACTTGACCATAAAGCAGAAATAGATGCCCAAGATGGATCGGGCGCAACTCCCCTCGCTCTGGCAGCAAAAAGCGGACACGTGGAAGCTCTTGTCCTACTTATAAGTAGGGGAGCATCTCTTACAGTGACCGATTCTAGCGGACGTACTCCCTTGCACAAAGCAGCTGCAGAAGGCCGGAAAGAATGTGTAGAGGTTTTGTTACAAAACAACGCTGATATTGAGGCCAAAGATTTAACGCAGCAGACTCCGCTGCTGTGTGCAGCTGACAACGGTCAACTTGAAGTAATTAAATGTCTATACAACCATAATGCAGATATCAAACAGCACTCGACCTATGGTAATGCACTTATATTAGCTCTCAAACACCACGACGAAATCTTACGCTACCTCATTGAACATACGAATGTAGAATTAACGAGCTGCAGCAATCGTTTCTCAGATAGAGTACCGGTCCTCTTCGATGCAGTATGCCTTGGAATATCTGTTGAGGGATACAAAGCAGTGAGCTTCTTAATTAAAAAAGGAGCCGCTCTTGATGCTCAGCTTACCAATGGTCGAACGGCCCTGCACTATGCAGTTCAAAATTGCGCTTACGGGCTTTATGCCCATGGGGTTATTAGGCTTTTAGTGCGAGCTGGAGCTAGCATGTTGTGTGCTGATAACGCAGGAATTACTCCCCTAGCTGCTTTCGGTGATACACAGGTGAAGGAAAGCCATGCCTATCAAGTACTACCAGCTTGCTATTTTCAAAATCGCTCGTCGTATCTTTCTGGAAGGCTGCCTCAAGAAGATACCCTTGATGCTGTTTTCAACACAGCGGCGTACTTTCTCGATATCCCCGTTCTCGAAGCATTTAAAGATCATCTAAAAGAGAGGTTGAGTCACTGGCATGATTCGAAGGAAAGAACATGTGATTGCAACAGGAACTTGCTCATGGATGCAATTACCAAGAACGATCTCGATGGGATAGACTGGCTTTTAGACCAGAACATATGCAACATAAGCGACAAAGATATCAGGGGACACGATGCACTCTGGTTTGCATTGAGCAACGGAGCATTTAATAACAGCGTAAAGCTGGGCATCATTAATAAGCTCCTTGCAGCTGGGGCTACAGTAACTGAGGACCATCTAATTTATGCGGCAAATCATAACTATGAAAAAGTCTCTGAACCGCTTATGAGGCTTCTTGTAGTCTATCGATACAGTCAGAGACCCATAAATGAGAGAATAAGTATGTTCAAGTAAGCGGTAAACGAGGGCGGCGTCCTTAAGAGGCGCTGACCCCGGTGCCAATAGCGGAAAAGAAACAACAGCGCACTTTATTACTCCCGCAAAGAAAAACTAGGATCTTCTTAAGAAATAACCTTTCCCTTCGCTTAGGATCAGAATTACTGATTGATTAATCGGAGCCTAGAGTGTCTAACCAGTTTGGTAGAAGCTCGACTTATAGCCCCTCGCTCAGGAAAGATTTTACTAATGAGCAAACTATGTTATAATTTAAATTAATAAAGTTTTCAAACCAGAAAGGATCGGTATGACCTGGCAAACTATAAAGACACTCGGCATAAGTGTAGCACTGTTCGTACCTGCCCTAAGCGGGATGCGGGCAATTGAAAAGAATGATGAATCATTGCCTGTTCACTTGCGGCACAGGGGATACACACCATTGCATATAGCAGCTTATGAAGGTAACGCAGATATGATCGCAGAGATACTTGCATCGGCTGGGACCGAATTGATACAGAAAAAAAGCGTTAGTGGCTCCACCGCCTTACATCTGGGAGCAGAGCAGGGCCATCTAAGAGTTGTCGAAGCTTTGATTGCCAAGGATCAATCAGGAATTGATATACAAGATAATTCCGGTTGTACACCGCTTGCTTGCGCTGCCGCAAATGGTCATAGAGATGTTCTTAGATGCTTAATCTCGAAAGGAGCACGTATCGACGTGGCTGACCGGCAAGAATATCTGCCATTATTTCAGAAGAAGGCTCAGTATGGAGACTTTGAGGCTCGTATCGACCGGCAAGGATATCTGCCATTTCATAAGGCGGCTCAGTATGGAGATCTGGAAGCTCTGAAGATTCTTTTGCCTGATGGCGCAAGTGAAAGTCACACATTTTGCAACAAGGCACTCTATTGTGCAGTTAAAAGTGGCAAAACTGAGGCATTAGCTTTTGTTATGAGTATAGCAAAAGGGCGACCCGATCCAGAAGGGGGATATCAAATAGCCGGCAATACAATGGAGGCTACTCCCTTACTACTTTGTGCAGCATTTGGTTATCCATCGTTAATGGAATACTGTCTTGCGCAGGAAGGTTCTCGCATTGACGAGAGAGACAGTGATGGAGCGACTGCCTTGCATTACGCTGCACGATATGGCCAAGTACAGGCCGCTCAATTCCTTCTTGAAAGAAATCCTGAACTTATCAACTGTAAGAAAAAAACTCACGCTAAATATCTAAAGCAGTTCGGCGTTCTTTCTTACCCCAGAAGTCTGAAAGAACTGCCAGGAGGAACTGCGCTACATGAGGCAGCCAAAGGTGGTCATAAAGAAGTTGTAACATTATTACTTCAACATGGTGCGGAAATAGACGCACGCACCTTGTTGAAAGAGACGTCACTACATTTAGCGGCAAAAGAAGGACATGCCCAAGTTATTAGGCTACTCATTGCTGCCGGAGCATCTCTCACAGCTATCGATGATTGGGGCTTGCAACCGTTACACCTAGCTGCTAGAGGCCGTCGGAAAGGTTGTGTTGAGGCTCTCCTGGGAAACAAAGCGGATATTGAAGCAAAAACGACGGGTAGAAAAACCCCACTACTCTGTGCACGTGAGATTGAAGTTATTAAATGCTTGCTGCAGAATGGTGCAAATATCAAGTTTGGAAATGCACTCAGCAATGCAATTTCATGCGGCTTTGGAGAAGCTGCTATAAACTATTTCTTTCATCATCCCGAAATTGAATTAAGAGGCTGCGTCTTCGCTGCCGCAGAAAGTGGGAATTACAAAGCCATGGATCTCTTGATTAAAAGGGGAGTCTCCCTTAATATTAAACTTAGTGATGGTCGGACGGTTCTTCACTGTGCAGCAAAAACGGTAAAGAATGATGGATTTGGAATGTATGGTACTGTCAGACTTTTAATACGAGCTGGCGCTGGCATGCTATGTCGAGATGATGCAGGTAATAGGCCTCTTGATTTATGCATAGCTGAATCTCACTTGCTACAAGCCCACACTTATTTCGAAAATCGCAGAATGTATCTTGCTGGTTATCTACATCCTGGATACAACAATGATTTTGTATTTCAGATAGCTGCAGAATTCCTCGACATTCCTGTTCTCGAAGCACTTAAGGATCAGCTAGGAGATCGATTGATGCGCTGGCAAAAAGAAGGAATGAATTTGCTGATGGTAGCTCTCTGTGCAGGTGATCTCGAGGGAGTTAATTGGCTTTTAGATCGGAAGATATGCAACATTACCGACGTTGATAGGGAAAACCATGATGCTCTCTGGTTAGCAATTAAAACCGAATCGATTCGATGCAACATCAGTAGACTAGCGGTAATTAATAGGCTCCTTGCAGGTGGAGCGCGCGTAACAGAGGATCATCTACTTGAAGCGGCATCAAGTGTGAATCAACCATATATTGACTTACGAAATCGCAATGACATCCTTATGAGGCTCCTCATAACCTATAGATATAGCCAGCGACCAGCACATGAGAGACTGAGCATGTACAGGTAACTAATAGCTGCGAACTAGATTGTCTGCTTATAGAAACGCTGATCGTGTTGGAAAAAAGTGCGCAACCCTTTTAAGAGATAATTTTTTCGTCGTCAACTAAGCTGACCTCGTTGTATCACTGATATCACGCTTGTTCTATTTGTCTCGCTCGGGCGCACCATATTTTTACTAATGAGCAAACTATATTATAATTTAAATTGATAAAGTTTTCAAAACTTAGAAAGGATCCCTATGACATGGCAAACGATAAAGATACTAAGTATAAGTGCATTACTGCTCGTGCCAGCAATGCAGGGAATGCAGGAACTTACGCTTAATGAAAAATCATTGCCTGTGGAATTGCGACACAGGGGATATACACCACTCCATGTAGCAATCTTTTTGGGAAACAGAGATCAGATTACCCGTTTAATTGCAGATGGAGTGGTTGATGCACGAAATATTAGTGGATCTACACCTCTACATATTGCTGCGGAAAAGGGCGATTTAGAAACCGTTGAAGCTTTGATTGCTGAGCTCCAGAAAATTAATAGCTTCGCTTGCCCTTTGAATAAGCAGACGCTCGACACAACTTCAATCGTTGATACAGAAGACAACTCTGGCATTACGCCGCTTGCTTGTGCTGCTGCAAATGGACATATAGATGTTCTTGGATGTTTAATTGCTCATGGGGCAAGTATATGCCACGCAGACAAGCGCGGACTTTTTCCATTTCATAGAGCAACTCAAAATGGTCATCTTGAAGCTATGAGAATGCTTTTACCTGATTTGCAATTCGATCGGGCACATAGAGCTGGTCGTCTAGAACCGATTCTTTCAGCTGCAGGCTCCAATGACGATCTAGATTTTAGATCGTTTTGCTGGGATGCTCTAGAGTGCGCAGTAGCAAGCGGAAAGGCAGAGGTACTTGCCTTTGTTATGAAGCTAATCGAAGGACGTTGTAATCCTGAAACGGGACACCCCCTCGAGCAGTGTGGCAGCGGAATTACACCCTTCTTGCTAGCAGCAGAATATGGCCATGTACACTTGCTTCAGTTGCTCAGTGATGCAGACAAAAATCGTATCCATGCGCTAGATAAGGAGGGCGCTACAGCATTGCAACATGCAGCTCGATATGGACAGATAGATGCTGCACAATTCATTCTCGAAAGAGATCCAGAAAAGATCAATAGGCATAAAAATGACGTGAGAACAACGCAATTAGCAGGAAGTACACCCTTGCATGAAGCTGCATATTATGGTCATACCAAAGTTCTAGAGCTTTTACTTGCCTCTGGCGTAGAAATAGAATCCACTGATGCAAAGGGGAGGACAGCACTCCATCTAGCTGCAATGAAAGGACACCAGCAAGTTCTTGAACTACTTTTAAGCTCTGGCGCATCTGTCGCAGCGACAGATGCTGGACTTGGACGCACTCCTCTGCACTTGGCTGCAGAAAAAGGCCATACAGACTGCGTTGAAACTCTCCTAGCACACAAGGCTGATATTGAAGCGGAAGACATAGGGAATCGTACAGCTCTCCATGAAGCCGCTGAAGAAGGTCAGCTTGAAGTTGCTAAATGTTTACTAAAAAATGGCGCAGATATCTCTAAAAAGTCAGCGCTTGGAACCGCGCTCATGCATGCAATCATGAACGAACATGTAGATGTAATAAAGTATTTTATACTAAATACGTCAGCTGAATTAACTGCTCATAAAACTCACTTTGGAGGCACCGTGCCACTCATATTTATTGCTGTAGTGAGAGAAACAGGATCTGAATCCGTTCGCTGCTTACTTGCTAATGGAGTTTCAGTTGCCACACCACTCAGGAGCGGTCGAACGATACTTCATCACTACTCCCGTTGGTACAGCCCAACTGACCTCCCTTCCTTGATGTCTAGAGACTTAGTAATCCACGATTTACTGATGCGAGCTGGTGCGGACATGCTGTGCCCGGATAATGAAGGAGTTACCCCTCTCGATAGATTGAACCTTCCAGCAGATCAATTGACAGTAGCAAAGCAGTACTATCAAAATCGCCCGCTATATCTCAAAGGACAGCTCGGCGAAGACGAGACCCTCGATGCTGTTTTTTCACAAGCAGCAGAAGTTCGCATTGATATTCCTGTTCTTGTGGGGCTCAAAGACCAATTGAACGATCGATTGGTTCAGCATCGATGGAAAGGGGGGAAGAATTTGTTGATGGTAGCTCTTGCAATAAAGGATCTTGATGGAATTATCCAAATTTTAGATCAGAAGATATGCTCTATTACCGATGTAGATGACGAAAATCATGACGCACTTTGGTTTGCAATCAACGCCAGTAAGCCGTCCTTGATTAATAAGGCACTTGAAGCTGGAGCGACAGTAACAGAGGACCATCTGCTTCAAGCTGCATCCTTTGAATCCGAAAAGGATTTCAGCGAAATACTTCTGAGGCTCCTGACAACCTATAGATACAGTCAGAGACCTGTACATGAGAGGGTGAGCCTCTTCAAGTAAAGGTCAGGGATTTGTTCAATAGCGGATTAGGTTACTCGCAATAAGAGGTTTTGAGATGGTGCTTCATCCCCTGGGCACGAAAAATGTAGAAGAGAAGTAGATTTTGATACGATTTAAATTGATATGATTAAAACCAGAAACCAAGCGGGGCTTGCAATGACGTGGCAAACTATAAAGACACTCGGTATAAGTGTAGTACTGTTCATACCTGCTCTGAGCGGGATGCGGGCACTTGAAAAGACTGATGAATCATTACCTGTACAAGCGCGGCATAGGGGATACACCCCACTCCATGTGGCGGTCTATTTGGGTGACAGAGAACAGATTACGCGTTTAATTGCAGACGGTGCTGTGGTGGATGCAAGAAGTATTAATGGATATACACCCTTGCATATCGCTGCAGAACGGGGCGATGTAGGCATCGTCGAAGCTTTGATTACTGAGCTCAAAAAAATTAGTCCTTTGGCTAATCAAGCGATAGTTGACATGGGAGACAACTCTGATGTTACGCCACTTGCTTGTGCTGCTGCAAATGGCCATATAGATGTTCTTGGATGTTTAATTGCTCATGGGGCAAGTATATGCCACGCAGACAAGGGCGGACGTTTTCCATTTCATAGAGCAACTCAAAATGGTCATCTTGAAGCTATGAGAATGCTTTTACCTGATTTGCAATTCGATCGGGCACATAGAAATGATCGTCTAGAACCGATTCTTTCAGCTGCAGGCTCCAATGACGATCTAGATTTTAGATTATTTTGCCGGGATGCTCTAGAGTGCGCAGTAGCAAGCGGAAAGACAGAGGTACTTGCATTTGTTATGAAGCTAATCGAAGGACGTTTTAATCCTGAAACAGGACACCCCCTCGAGCAGTGCGGCCGTGGAGTTACACCCTTCTTGCTAGCAGCAGAATACGGCCATGTACACTTGCTTCAGTTGCTCCTTGAGATAAGCGAGAATCGTATCTATCAATTCGATAGCGAGAAAGCAACTGCATTGCACTACGCAGCTCGGTTTGGAAAAACAGATGCAGCAAGGTTTATTCTAGAGAAGGACCCTACAAAGATCAATAAGCCTAAAAATGATAGTATATCTATCAACTTAGCAGGAGGTACCGCCCTGCACGAAGCAGCATATTATGGTCATAATGATGTTATAAAACTTTTACTGAGCTATGGCGCAGAACTAGAAGGCAAAGAGGCAAACGGTTGGACAGCGCTCCATCTAGCTGCAATGAAAGGACGAGTATCAACTCTTAAGCTTCTTATTGGCCTTGGGGCATCAGTCACAACAATCGATAATAATGAATTCACACCTCTGCACGCAGCCGCTGCACGGGGCCATCAGGCCTGCATTGAGGTACTAGTAAATAATGGGGCTGATATTGAGGCGAGAGCAAGAGGCGATCGTACGCCTCTCCATGAAGCAATTGAAGAAGGCCATCTAGGGGCTGCCAAATGTTTGGTAAAATATGGCGCGGACATCAATAAGAAGTCATCACTTGGAAGCCCACTGATGCATGCAATCAATAGTGAATATATAGATTTACTAGAGTGGTTATTGCACATTACAGCAACTGACTTAACTCATAAAAGTACCTATTTTGGGGCTGCACCTGAATCTATCTTGTTTATTGCAGCAAGGGAAGCAAAAGCTGAATCCGTTCGCTGCTTGTTGAAGAATCGATTCTCGGTTCACCCACAGCTCAATGATGGTCGAACGCTACTCAGTGATTGCCTTTTTTGTTTTAACATCGGCTTCAGAACAACGCCAAGTCGCATCATAATCTATGATCTACTGATGCGAGCTGGCGCTGATATGCTATGTGAGAATAATGCGAAGCTTACTCCTCTCGATGCATTGAACGTTCCAGAAAATCCATTTCCAGTAGCAAAACTCTACTATCAAAATCGTCTATTGTATCTTAAAGGACAACTCGGAAAAGACGATACCCTCGATTTTGTTTTTGCGCAAGCAGCAAAAGTTCCTGATATTCCCGTTCTTGTGGCGCTTAAGGATCTATTGAAAGATCGATTGACTCTCTATCGCTGGAAAGGGGGAAAGAACCTACTAATGGTTGCTTTCGAAAGAAATGATGTTGATGGAATTATTGAAGTGTTAGCTAATGAGATTTGCGCTATTACCGATGTGGACGATGAAAATCATGATGCGCTTTGGTTTGCTATCAACACCAAGAAGATGTTCTTAATTAATAAGGTGCTTGAAGCAGGAGCCAAAGTAACAGAGGGCCATCTAGTGCTAGCTTCATCCCTTGGGCCTCGAAAGGATGCCTGCGAAGCACTTATGAGACTCTTGACAATTTATAGATACAGTGAACGCCCTATAAATGAGAGAATAAGTATGTTCAAGTAAACGCATTAACGATAAATACGGATGCCTGAGCCGATTACCTCAGCTCAGGCATGAGGGGCTCGGGTTTTCGGATGTCTGCAGCTGAGTAACTTTGTATTATAGTATCCTCTTCATATACACAAGAATCTCTACGTAGTTTATAGTACGGCGTTCGATAAATCCGCATAGTTTGCTATGATTTTAAAAACGAGAAACAAACTAAGTGGGACTCGCTCTCATGCGGAAATCTATAAAGACAGTAAGTATCATTCTCGTACTGTTCATGTCCAAGCTGCAGGGGATGCAGAAACTGACTACTGATTTGCCAGTGCAATTACGCAATAGGGGATACAGCCCACTGCATATAGACGCCTACTATGGGCATGAAGAAACGGTTAAGGATCTCATTGAGGCCGGTGCTAGCATACGTGCACAAGGTGTCAATGGTTATACAGCCTTACATCTGGCAGCTGAACAGGGCCATATCAAAACAGTTGAAGTTTTGGTTGCTGAGCTCATAAAACAATCAGATCTTTGTTCATTAAAAGAACCTAGTCATACAGTACGTTCTGCTGTTGACCTATGCGATCACTCTGGTGTCACAGCACTCGCATACGCTGCCCTTAATGGCCATACAATTGTTATATGCCGCCTCCTTCACCATGGCGCAAGTAGGTTATCGAAAGACAAGGCCGGATATTATCCATTTCATAGGGCTACGCAAAATGGTCATCTTGAAGCTATGAAGCTTCTTCAACCAGGTGATTGGAACGTTTCTCACTCATTTCTTATATTGGCAGCTCACTGCGCAGTTAAGAGTGGCGAGCAAGAGGTATTTTCACACGTTATTACGAATCTTTTCCACAATAGCAGTTATTACTGGATGCCTGAACATGCAACAGTTCCTCCATTCCTGCTAGCCGCATCATTCGGCCAAATAGCGATCATTCACTGGTGCCTTGAATCTAACAAACAGTTGTATTTGTGAGACTGATTCTTCGGGCCGCACCGCATTGCACCACGCTGCACGACATGGACATGTTGCTATTGCTCGAATACTTCTTGAAAGATTCTTCGACCTCACTAATAGAGTTGCTCGCCTCGGGGCTACCGCGCTGCATGAAGCTGCAGAGGGTGGTCATAGCGACGTTATAAAGCTTTTACTTGAATATAGTGCGACAGTGAATGCTCAAGACTTCTTTGGCAGAACACCGCTCCTGATAGCTGCCGAAGAGGGACACAAGGAGGCACTCATGATACTCTTTGCTGCGGGAGCTTCTTTCACAGTGACTGGTCCTCGGGGGCACACGGCACTGCACAAGGCTGCTGCGCGAGGGCATAAGGATTGTGTTGAGATCCTTTTAGGATTCAATGCTCCGATTGACGCGAAAGCAAAAGACCATTGTACCCCTCTGCATGAAGCCTCGACCAACGGCTATCTTGAAGTTATTACCTGTCTACTTGCCTATGGCGCAGATATCAATCAGGAATCGGATTATGGAAATGTACTCATACATGCAATCGGAAACAATCAGGTGGACGTTCCATACTACTTCATAAAAAACCCGCCAGGGAGGTTAACCAGCGATACGTTTTGGAGTAAAGCACTGTTCCACGCTTCAAAAGTAGGAAGTCGTGAAATTGTTAGTTTATTGCTTTCAAATGTCGCCTATGTCGAGACTCAGCTGAATCGTGCACTTTCTCGTGCCACGCCGAACCCTGAAATTGTAAGATTATTAATCCGAGCTGGGGGAAACGTGTTCCATTCAAACAGCAAGGGGGAGACTCCCTTCGACACATTAATCGTAGAAATTCCAGATAATTACCACCCTCTAGCGAAAGCTTATTTTACAAATCGCTCATTTTATCTTGCTGGCAAGCTAATGCCAAAAGATACTATTGACTCTGTTTTTTGGGTCGCCGCTTGGTACCTCGACATTCCCGTTCTAGAAAAGTTTAAAGATCGACTAATCGATCGATTGGTGCTCTTGCGGAAAGGCAGAAAGAATCTCCTAATGGATGCCTTTCAAACCCATGATAGTGATGGAATCAGTTGGCTACTGGACCAAGAGATATGCAACATTGCAGAAGTTGATGATAATAACCATGATGCCCTTTGGTATGCAATTCACACTACAAAATCTGAAAGAAACTCGACAAGATTAGGCTTCATACATAAGATACTTGCAGCTGGAGCAATCGTAAACGAGGGCCATCTATTAGAGGCTGCGATCGATAATGACACTAAGAGGATCAACCTAGTACAGATGGAGCTCGCGCTCACCTATAGATACGGCAAGCAGCTTATACATGCGAGGCTGAGTTTGTTCAAGTAATGTCCTTACGAAGAAGCCTATGGACCTGAGCAAGCTCAGGTTTCTTTTTTCACCGACATGCAGTCCATGTCGATGAAAAGATGAAAGAACTCACCAATTTATGACATCTCCTTACCAAGCATTTTTGCTTTACAAAAAGAATTCTTTTGATAGAATTAAAATTAAAGAATTTTCAAATCATTTTAGGAGATGAAATGGATTACCTACAATGATAAAAGCTCTCTTGCTAAGCGTAGCCCTGATTGTACCCACGCTGCACGGAATGCTAGACGTTACTACAACTAGTGAAGAATTACCTGTGCAATTGCGCCATACGGGATGCACACCGCCGCTTTAGGAGGTTATGAGATGGTGCTTCATTTCCAGGGCACGAAAAATTTATCTCAGAAGCAGATTTTGATATTATTAAATTGATAGATTAAAACTAGAAGCAAGCGAGGCTTGAAATGCAAACTATAAAAACATTCGTTATAAGTTTAGTGTTGTTCGTACCCGCCCTGAGTGGGATGCGAGCAATTGAGAAGAATGATGAATCATTACCTGTGGACGCACGTCACAGGGGCTATACGCCGATGCACGTAGCAGCGTATTTGGGGAATGTAGCACAAATTTCAGAGTTACTTGCATCGGAGGCGTGCCCTTTGAGCACAGCAGCTCATAAAAATGACAGTGCTGGAGCTGATGATTTGGTATGTGCAAAAAGCATTAATGGATGTACGCCCTTACATGTAGCTGCAGAGCAGGGGCAGCTAAGAGCAGTTGAAGTTTTGATAGGCCGTAATCAATCTTTAGTTAACATGCAGGATACTGCTGGCCTTACACCGCTGGCTTATGCTGCCACAAATGGTAATACCGATGTCATTAGATGCTTAATCGCATATGGTGCAAAGATAAATCTATCCAACAACAGAAACCATCAGCCATTTCAGATAGCTGCGCAAAATGGCCATTTAGAAGCTATGAAGATTCTTCAGCCTGCTGAGCGCTCTTTCTCCTCAAAATCTCTATTAATGACGTTCTATCTTGATACAATACGTTGCGCCATCGAAAGTGGCAAACCTGAGGTACTTGCCTCTCTTAAGCAAATGATAAAAGAACGTCGTACAGCAGAAACGTTAGGTAGCAGATGGTATTGCAGGAATTGGTTAGGCACATGGTATGACAGTGAATTGTATGACAGTGAAAGGTACAATTCCCGAGAAGTTACCCCCTTGCTGCTTGCTGCATCATTCGGCCATGTCCCATTGATGCAGTGGTCCCTTGAAGAAGACGGTGCTCGCATTGACGAAATAGACATGAATGGCGATTGTGCATTGCATTTTGCTTCTCGACATGGGCATGTGAATGCCGTTCAATTCCTTCTTGAAAGAAACCCCGAACTGGTCAAGATCAAAAATGTTACTAGGACTTCTCCTGGCTGGACTGCCCTGCATGATGCCGCAGAGAGTGGTCATCTCGAAGTCATAAAGCTCTTACTTCACTTTAAGGCAGAAGTAGACGCGCAAGATACCATGGGGCAGACTCCACTCCTGAGGGCAGCAAGTAATGGGCACACACAAGCTCTTCAACTACTCATAGACTTTGAGGCATCTCCGGCGATAGCCGATGAAATGGGCAATACAGCTTTACACTTAGCTGCTCTTCATGGTCATAGAGCTTGCATTGAAGTCCTCTTAGCCGCAGGATCCGATATTGAGGCGAAAGACCTATCGGGGCGCACCCCACTGCTATGTGCAGCAGAAGCTGGTCATCTTGCGGTAATTAAATGTTTACTTGGCCATGGCGCAGATATCAAGCAGCAAGCAATTACTGGGAATGCACTCATGTTAGCAGCCATGGGCGATCACTTTGAAGTTAATCACTTAGAAGTTATGGAGTTTCTCCTTGATAATACGGAAATAGAATTAACAAGTTGTTGCGCACAATTCCCTGGTACAGTACCCGTCATCTTTTCTGCAGCAAAAATGGGGCACTACAAAGCAACGAATCTTTTGATGAAAAAAGGAAGTTTTATTGATGCACAGCTCGCTGACGGTCGAACAGCACTGCATTGTGCGATTGAAAATCTCAAGCCAGGCGTAGTCAGACTGTTATTGCGAGCTGGAGCTAACATGCTGTGCCCTGACAACGCAGGAGTTACACCTCTCGATGTATTAGGATATCAGGTAGCAGCAGCTAAAAACTATTTTCAAAATCGCTCGTTGTATCTTTCTGGGAAGCTGAGGCCTGAAGATAATCTTGATTCCGTTTTTTCCATGGCTGCAGATTTTCTTGATATTCCTGTTCTTGAAGCGCTTAAGGATCAACTTGGAGATCGGTTGATTCAGTGGCGGGATTGGACTGGAGAAGAAAACCTACTCATAGTTGCGATCAAAATGAATGATTTTGATTGTACAGACTGGCTTTTAGATCAGAAGATATGCGACATGAGCCACAAAGATAGTGAAAAACACGATGCACTCTGGTTTGCACTCAACAGCACACGGTTTAAAAACCGCGCCACAAGGCTAGCCCTGGTTACTAAGCTCCTTGAAGCTGGGGCTGTTGTAACTGAGGGCCATCTGATTGATGAAGCAAGTAATTGCCATTTCGAACTGCTTATGAGGCTCCTCGTAACATATCGATATAAGCAACGACCTGCACATGAGAGATTGAGTCTGTTCAAATAAGCAAACCGACTTCTTTAAGAAGCTCGATTGTAAGCAGCCAATCTGTTGTGCAAAAAGAGGTTATTTAAAATTAAAGAATTTTCAAATTAATTTAGGAGAAGAAATGGATTACCTACCAATGATGAGATCTCTCTCACTAAGCGTAGCCCTGAGCGTACCCACGCTGCACGGGATGCTAGAAGTTACTACAAGTAGTGAAGAAGTATCTGCACAGTTACAGACTAGGGGATACACGCCGTTGCATAGAGCGGCCTATTTCGGTCGTGTTGATATAATTGAAGATTTGATTGCAGCAGCTGGTCCAGAGACTAATGCTTTAGTGCAGGCAAAAAATTATAGAGGCTCTACGCCTCTACATGTAGCTGCAGAGTGTGGCCATGTAACAGCAGTTGAAGCTTTGATTGCCCATCATCCATCTCTCGTTAACACACAAGATAATGACGGTTGTACACCGCTTGCTTATGCCGCCGCAAATGATCATACCGACATCCTGTTGTACTTAATTGCACGTGGCGCAAATAAATATCTGATCAACAAACGAGGGCTTTTGCCATTTCACAGAGCAACGCAAAATGGTCATCTCGGTGCCATGAAGATTCTTTTGCCTAGTAAATATATGTGCTCAGAAGAAGAATACTTTGATTTTTGGTCTCGGGCAATGACTTGTTCGGTTGAAAGCGGTAAAGTAGAAGCACTCGCCTTTGTTATGAATATGGAGCCAGAAACAGGTACACGAGGAGTTACTCCATTGATGCTTGCCGCATCATATGGCAAGGTGCCATTGATGCATTGGTGTCTTGAGCAAAAAGGTGTTCTGATTAACGAAGTAGACATGAATGGTAAATGTGCCTTGCATCACTCTGCCCGTCATGGCCATGCAGGAGCCGTTAGATTCCTTCTTGAACGAGATCCTGAACTGGTGAAAAAAAGGGATAACCATGGCGATACCCCGTTGCATGATGCAGCCGAGGGTGGTCATAGGGAAGTTATAGAGCTTTTACTTCAATATAATGCAGAAATAGACGCACACGGTATCCCGGGATGGACGCCTCTTCAAAGAGCCGCATACAATGGGCACACGCAAGCTCTCCAAGAACTCATTAACAGGAGGGCATCTCTTACGATAACAGATAAATATAAATGTACAGCCTTGCACCTTGCTGCTTTTCGTGGGCAGAAAGATTGTGTTGAGCTTTTATTAGCAGCAAACGCTGATATTGAGGCGAAAGACTCATTGCAGCGTACCCCATTGCTGTGTGCCGCGCAAGGTGGCCATCTTGAAGTAATTAAACGTTTACTGCGGCATGGTGCAGATATCAAGCAGCAAACAAATGATGGAAATGCACTTATGATGGCAGTCGTACGCAATCACGTAGAGGTTATGCAGTACCTCATTGATAATACAGCAGTAGAATTAACAAGTTGCAACACTCATTTCGCTGGTACAGTACCGATCCACGTTGCTGCCGCAGAATTTGGGATTTACGAAGCATCCAGCTTCTTGATTAAAAGGGGCGGTTCTCTCGATACACAGACCAGTGACGGTCGAACAATACTGCATTATGCGGCAACCGATGTAATCAATCGGGGGATTGAGAAACATGGGGTTGTCAGGCTTTTAGTGCGAGCTGGAGCGGACATGCTGTGCACTGATAATGCAGGAGTTACACCGCTCGATGTATTAAAACTATCTGAGCGGTTTCCAACAGCTAAAAGCTATTTTCAAAATCGCTCATCATATCTTTCTGGAAAGCTGAAGCCTGAGGATAATCTGGATTCAGTGTTTTCTGTCGCAGCTGACCTTCTTGATATTCCTGTTCTCGAAGCACTGCGAGATCAATTGGGCGAACGATTGTCTACATGGCGCGATTTGAGCGGAAGGAACTTGCTCATGGCTGCAATTAATATAAATGATCTCGATGGGATAGACTGGCTTTTAGGCCTAAGGATATGCGATCTGAGTCACAAAGATACGAGTAAACAGGACGCACTCTGGCTTGCACTCAACAGCACACGATTTAAAAATCACACCACAAGGCTAGCCCTGGTTAATAAGCTTCTTGAAGCTGGGGCTGTGGTAACTGAGGGCCATCTGATTGATGAAGCAAGTTATTGCCATTTCGAACTGCTTATGAGGCTCCTCGTAACATATCGATATAAGCAACGACCTGCACAAGAGAGATTGAGTCTGTTCAAATAAGCCAACCGACTTCTTTAAGAAGCTCGATTGTAAGCAGCCAATCTTCTTCGCAACAAGTTATTTGTTAGTATTAAAATTAAAGAGTTTTCAAATAACTGAGGAAAAGAAATGAATTACCTACCAATGATGAGAGCTCTCTTACTAAGCGTAGCCCTGATCGTACCTGCGCTGCACGGGATGCTAGAAGTTACTACAAGTAGCGAAGAAGTATCTGCACAGTTACGAAGTAGGGGGTATACGCCGTTGCATAGAGCTGCCTATTTCGGTCGTGTTGATATAATTGAAGATTTGATTGCAGCAGCTGGTCGAGAAACTAATACTTTAGTACAGGCAAAAAATTATAGCGGCTCTACCCCTCTACATGTAGCTGCAGAGCAGGGCCATGTAAGAGTAGTTAAGGCTTTGATTGACCATCATCCATCTCTCGTTAACATACAAGATAATGACGGTTGCACACCACTTCATTATGCCGCCGCAAATGGTCATACCGGCGTCCTGTTGTGCTTAATTGTACATGGTGCAAATAAATATCTGGCCAACAAACGAGGGCTTTTGCCATTTCATAGAGCAACACAACATGGTCATCTCGGTGCCATGAAGATTCTTTTGCCTAGTAAATACAAGTACAGAGAACAAAAATACTTTGATTTTTGGTCTCGGGCAATGACTTGTTCGGTTGAAGGTGGGAAAATAGAAGCACTCGCCGTTGTTATGAATATGCGGCCAGAAAAAGGTACAGGAGGAGTTACTCCATTGATGCTTGCCGCATCATATGGCAAGGTGCCATTGATGCATTGGTGCCTTGAGCAAGAAGGTGTTCTGATTGACGAAGTAGACAGAGATGGTAAATGTGCCTTGCATTATGCTGCCCGTCATGGCCAGGCAGGAGCAGTTAGATTCCTTCTTGAACGAGATCCTGAACTGGTGAAAAAAAGGGATAACCATGGCGATACCCCGTTGCATGAGGCAGCCGAGGGTGGGCATAGGGAAGTTATAGAGCTTTTACTTCAATATAATGCAGAAATAAACGCACACGGCGCCCGGGGATGGACGCCACTCCAAAGAGCCGCATTCACTGGGCACACGCAAGCTCTCCAAGAACTCATTAACAGGGGGGCATCTCTTACGATAACAGATAAATGTAAATGTACAGCCTTGCACCTTGCTGCTGTTCGTGGGCAGAAAGATTGTGTTGAGCTTTTATTAGCAGCAAACGCTGATATCGAGGCGAAAGACTCATTGCAGCGTACCCCATTGCTATGCGCCGCCCTAGGTGGCCATCTTGAAATAATTAAACGTTTACTGCGGCTTGGTGCAGATATCAAGCAGCAAACCAATGATGGAAATGCACTTATGATGGCAGTCGTACGCAATCACGTAGAGGTTATGCAGTACCTCATTGATAATACGGCAGTAGAATTAACAAGTTGCAACACTTATTTCTCTGGTGCAGTGCCGGTCCTCTTTGCTGCCGCAAAATTTGGGAATTGCGAAGCATCCCGCTTCTTGATTAAAAAGGGGGCTGCTCTTGATGTTCAGCTTACTGATGGTCGAACGGTTCTACATTGCGCAGCTCAAAAGTGTGCGGATGGACTTGAATACCATGGGGTTGTCAGGCTTTTAGTGCGAGCTGCAGCGGACATGCTGCGCACTAATAATGCAGGAGTTACACCGCTCGATATATTAAAACTATCTGAGCGATTTCCAACAGCTAAAGACTACTTTCAAAATCGCCGATCATATCTTTCTGGACGGCTGAGGCCTGAAGATAATCTGGATTCAGTGTTTTCTGTCGCAGTTGACCTTCTTGATATTCCTGTTCTCGAAGCACTGAGAGACCAATTGGGCGAACGATTGTCGCGCAACTTGAGCAAAGCAAAGAACTTGCTCATGGTTGCAATTGCCATGCATGACTTCGAAGGAATTGACTGGCTTTTAGACCAGGGGATATGCGATATGACTCACAAAGTTGGTGATGAATACGATGCACTCGGACTTGCACTCGAAAGGACAAGTTCCAGAAATAACATCACAAGACTATCGCTAGTTAATAAGCTCCTTAGAGCTGGGGCTGTAGTAGCTGAGGGCCATCTGATTGATGAAGCAAAAAGAAGTGACGACGGTGAAGTGCTCATGAAGCTTCTGCTAACGTACCGATATAGTCAGCAGCCTGTACAAGAGAGATTGTGTCTGTTCAAGTAACACACGAACCAGCTCGAGTTCCGTTGCCAATAGAGGAAAGGAAACAAGCATTTTATTCGATTGTGTAGGGGTCAAGGATCCTGACTACGTTTCTTAACTTATAGATTAATCAGCACTTAGAGGGTTTAACTACAACGATTGTTTAGCAAAGGACCTATACCCTTCGTTTAGAGTTGTGCAGGTTTTACAAATGCTCAAGTCTTGATATAATTTAAATTAATAAAGTTTCCAAAACCTAGAAAAGGACTCGTATGACCTGGCGAACCATAAAAATAGTAGGTATAAGTGTAGTACTGCTCATACCGGCTCTGCAGGGAATGCAAAAAATTGATGACGAATCATTGCCTGTACAAGCTCGGCATAGGGGATACACGCCACTCCATGTAGCCGTCAATTTAGGTGATAGAGAACAGATCACTCGTTTAATTGCAGATGGTGCCGCGGTGGATGCAAGAAGTGTAAGTGGGTATACACCCTTACATATCGCTGCAGAAAAGGGCGATGTAGGCACTGTTGAACTTTTGATTACTGAGCCCGAGAAAATTACAAGCAGCCCTTGGCTCTTGGCTTATCAGGCGATCACCACTGGGCTTTCCACGGTCGACATACGAGATAACTCTGATGTTACACCCCTTGCTTGTGCTGCTGCAAATGGCCATACCGATGTCATTGAATGCTTAATTGACTATGGAGCAAATATATGTCTCACAGATAAGCAAGGATATTTTCCATTTCATCGGGCAACCCAAAATGGTCATCTCGAAGCCATGAGATTGCTTCTTCCTGATTTTCAATTCGAGCAGGCAGGTGATCTAGAACCTATGCCTTTAGCTGAAGGCTCCAATGATGCTGAAGAATTTAGTGCATTTTGTTGGACTGCACTAGAGTGCGCAGTGCAAAGCGGAAAGACAGAGGTGCTTGCCTTTGTTATGAAGTTAATCGAAGGACATCGTGTTAACCTCGAGCACCGTGGCAATGGAGTTACACCTTTCTTGCTAGCGGCAGAATATGGTCACATACATTTGCTCCGATGGCTTTTTGATGCAGACATGAATTGTATCTATGATCGAGATAAACATGGCGCTACAGCACTGCACCATGCTGCACAGTATGGACAGACAGAGGCTGCACAGTTCATTCTCGAAAGAGATCCCGAAAAGATCAATGAAATCACTAAGTTAACCTACAATTATCATAGGCATAGTTTATATACCGCCTTGCATGAAGCAGCATACAATGGCCATAGCAAAACTATAGCGCTTTTACTTTCCTACGGGGCAGATACAGAATCCAGAGATTTCCATGGTTCGACAGCGCTGCACCTAGCTGCAATGTATGGGCACACGCAAGCCCTCAAGCTTCTTCTAAGCTCTGGCGCATCTGTCGCAGCGATCGATCGTTTTGAGCGCACTCCTTTACACCTGGCAGCAGCAAAAGGCCATACAGCCTGCGTTGAGACTCTCTTAGCATACGAGGCGGACATTGAGGCGAAAGCAAAAGAGAATCGTACCCCTCTTCATGTAGCGGCTGAAACAGGTCGGCTTGAAGTTATTAAATGTTTAGTAAAAAATGGTGCGGATATCTCTAAACAGTCAGCCCTTGGAACGCCACTCATGCATGCAATCAGAAACGAACATGTAGACGTGATAACGTACTTTATCCTCAATACATCTGCTGAATTAACTGCTTATAGCAAGAGCTTTCAAGACACAGTACCACTTTTATTTATTGCGGCAGAGGAAAGAAAATCTGAATCCGTTCGCTGCTTACTTGCCAATGGAATCTCAGTTCACACACCGCTCAATAATGGTCGAACGGTGCTTCATCGCTACACTCATTGCTACAGCCCAACTGACCTCCCTCCAAAGTCTCGAGACAGACACTTAGCAATCCACTCTTTACTGATGCGAGCTGGTGGGGACATGTTGTGCCCGGATAATGCAGGAGTTACTCCTCTTGATACATTGAAGCTTCCTGCATATCAATTTACCGCAGCAAAAAAGTACTATCAAAATCGCCCGTTGTATCTCAAGGGACAGCTCGGCAAAGACGACACCCTCGATGCTGTTTTTTCACAAGCAGCAGAAGTTCGCATTGATATTCCTGTTCTTGTGGGGCTCAAAGACCAATTGAACGATCGATTGGTTCACCATCGATGGAAAGGGGGGAAGAATTTGTTGATGGTAGCTCTTGCAATAAATGATCTTGATGGAATTACTCAGATTTTAGATCAGAAGATATGCGCTATTACGGACGTAGATGACGAAAATCATGATGCACTTTGGTATGCAATGAACACCAAAAAGTTATCCATAATAAATGGGCTACTTGAAGCTGGGGCAACAGTGACAAATAAACACGTAGCTCGAGCTGCATCCTTTGAGCCGGAAAAAGAAGTTCACGAAATGCTTTTGAGGCTCCTAGCAGTCTATAGGTATAGTCAGCGGCCTGTTCATGAGAGGGTGAGCCTTTTCAAGTAAGTTAGCGGAATACTCGCAATACGAGGTTCTCAGATGGTGCTTCATTTTTTGGGCACGAAAAATTTATCAGAGAAGCAGATTTTGTTTTAAATTGATAGGATTAAAACCAAAAACCAAGCGGGCTTGAAATGCAAACTATAAAGACATTCGTTATAAGTTTAGTGCTGTTCGTACCCGCCCTGAGCGGGATGCGAGCAATTGAGAAGACTGATGAATCATTGCCTGTAGACGCACGTCACAGGGGCTATACACCGCTGCATGTAGCAGCGTATTTGGGGAACGTAGCACAAATTTCAGAGTTACTTGCATCGGTGGAGTGCCCTTTGAGCGCAGCAGCTCATAAAAAGGGCAGTGTTGGAGTTGATGGTTTGGTATGTGCAAAAAGCATTAATGGATGTACGCCCTTACATGTAGCTGCAGAGCAGGGACAGCTAAGAGCAGTTAAAGTTTTGATTGCCCATAATCAATCCTTAGTCAACATGCAGGATACTGCTGGTCTTACACCGCTCGCTTATGCTGCCACAAATGGTCATACCGAGGTCATTAAATGCTTAATTGCACATGGTGCAAATAAATATCTAACCAGTAAAAGGGCTACGCCATTGTACAGAGCTGCTCAGCAAGAAAGCGAAGAGCAAGCTAGAGTTTTAATTGACAATTATATACAAGATTCCTTAACCAGCAAACGAGGATATCTGCCCTTTCATAGGGCTGGGCAAAATGGTCATCTAGAAGCCATGAAGCTGCTTCAGCCTGATGAGCACACCTGTGGGAAAAGTGGATATAAGCTGGCATGCTATCTAGCAATACCTTGCGCCATCGAAAGTGGCAAACCAGAGATACTTGCCTTTATTATGCAAATGATAGCAGGACAGCGTGATCTACAAATGGAACACAAGATCCGCGCGTGGAGCAATGGAGTTACGCCCTTAATGCTTGCTGCATCCTATGGTCATGTATCATTGATGCAGTTGTGTCTTTCTCAAAAAGATGCTCATCCTGGCCAAGGAGACATCCCTGGTGCTTGTGCCTTGCATTTTGCGGCTCGATATGGGCATACAGCAGCTGTTAGATTCCTTCTTGAAACAGATGCCGAACTGGTCAAGCTCAAAACGCATACTCAGGTTTCTGCTTTGCACGAAGCGGCAGAAGGCGGTCATTGTAAAGTCATAGAGCTTTTACTTGATCATAACGCTGAAATAGACGGGCAAGATAAATCGGGTGCGACTCCCCTTGCTAACGCTGCAAAAAACGGACACGTGCAAGCTCTTGCACTACTTATAAGTAGGGGGGCATCTCTTACAGTGACCGACTCTAGTAGGCGCACCCCCTTGCACAAAGCAGCTGCAAATGGCCGGAAAGATTGTGTTGAGGTTTTGATACACAACAACGCTGATATCGAGGCCGAAGACTCAAGGAAGATGACACCTCTGCTTTGCGCAGCTAACTACGGTCAACTTGAAATAATTAAATGTCTACTACGGCACGGTGCAAATATCAAACAGCAAGCGGACGATGGAAATGCAGTTATATTAGCGCTCAAACACAACGACGAAATTATACGCCACCTGATCGAAAATACGAACGTAGAATTAGCGAGTTGCAGCAGTTGGTTCCCAGATAGAGTACCTGTGCTCTTCCATGCTGTAAAAATGCAGCATTTCAAAGCAGCGAGCTTCTTGCTTAAAAAGGGAGCTGCTCTTGATACTCAGCTTACCGATGGTCGAACGGTTATGCACTGTGCAGCTCAAAATTGTGTGTATGGGCTTAAATACCATGGGGTTCTCAGGCTTTTGGTGCGAGCTGGGGGCAACATGCTCCTCCCTGATAGCGAAGGGGCTACTCCTCTCGATGCATTAGGTGAAGCACAGCAGGAAGGTAAGAAGCTTTACACTCATCAGTTACCAGGTTTTAAAAATTACTTTCAAAATCGCTCGTTGTATCTTGCCGGAAAGCTGGGTAAAGAAGATACCCTTGATTCTGTTGTTAATGTAGCAGCGGACTTTCTCGACATCCCCGTTCTCAAAGCCTTTAAGGATCAACTAGAAGATAGGTTGATTCAGTGGCGTGACAGTGCAGACAAACAATTTACGAATTCAATGATAACGAGCCGCAATAAGAACTTGCTCATGGTTGCAATTACCATGCACGATCTCGATGGAATAGACTGGCTTTTAGATCAGAAAATATGCAACATGAGCCATAGAGATTACAATGGGTACGATGCACTCTGGTTTGCAATCGACAGCACAGCGTTAGAAAATAGCTTCACAAAGCTATCCGTAGTTAATAAGCTCCTTGAAGCTGGGGCTGTAGTAACCGAGACTCATCTCACTTGTGCAGCAAATAAAAACCAGGCAAAAGTCGACGAACTGCTTATGAGGCTTCTGGTAACGTATCGATACAGTCGGCGACCTATACATCAGAGATTGAGTCTATTCAAGTAACAGCTTGTGCATCAGATCGGCAGCCATTGACCGATGAGCAAATTCTTGTAAAGAGGGTGAGATTTGGGACAATTGGCACGGCAAATACGATGATCCTTATCCGGTAATTCCTCGCTAAGATCGAGCAAACTCGAGCCTTTCGTTGAATACAGCAAGAGTTCGTGGATGTGCTCAAAATTCACATAATAAAATTGAAAATTTTGTTATCATTTAAATATATAAACGAAAGGGATCGCTTTGTCATGGCAAACTATACATACAATAGCGATGAGTGTGGTACTGCTCATACCCGCTTTACATGGGATGACCGAACTGAAAACCAATGCTGAGTCTTTGCCTGTACAAATTCGTCATAGGGGATACACTCCACTCCATCTCGCGGTCTATTTCGGGGACCGAGAACAGATTACGCGTTTAATTGCAGATGGTGCAGTGGTGGATGCAAAAAGTGTGAGTGGGTACACACCGTTACATATCGCGGCAGAGCGTGGCGATGTAACTACCGTTGAACTTTTTATTACCGAGCTCAAGAAAACTAATCAGACGATAGCACCATCTTCCCGAGTAGACATACGAGACAACTCCCATGTTACGCCACTTGCTTGTGCTGCTACAAATGGCCACATAGATGTTCTGGGATGTTTAATTGGCCATGGAGCCAATATTCGGCAAGCAGACAAGCGCGGGTATTTTCCATTTCACAGAGCAGCTCAAAATGGGCATCTCGAAGCCATGAAAATGCTTTTACCTAACAAATATATGTGCTCAGAAGAAGAATACTTATATTTTTGGTCTCGGGCAATGACTTGTTCGGTTGAAAGTGGTAAAGTCGAAGCACTCGCCTTTGTCATGAATATGCGGCCAGAAAAAGGCATACGAGAAGTCTCTCCCTTGTTACTTGCTGCATCATATGGCCATGTATCATTGATGGAATGGTACCTTGGACAAGCAGGCACGAGCATCAGTGAAAGAGACCACGAAGGAGCATCTGCTTTGCATTATGCAGCGCGATATGGACAGGTGAATGCAGTTCAATTCCTTCTTGACAGAGACCCCTGAACAAATTCACGTTAAAAAGAATGGCAGTGATGATTGGCTGCCAGGCGGGGGTACCCCTCTCCATGAGGCAGCCGAGGGTGGGCATAGTGAAGTTATAAAGTGTCTTCTTCGACACGGTCCAGAAGTAGATGCGCCCTCGATCTACGGTCGAACCTCGCTGTTTTTGGCTGCATATAGAGGACACACCCAAGCTCTGGAGCTCCTCCTTGGCGCAGGTGCATCTCTAACTGCGACCGATAGTAATGGATGGCAACCTTTACACGTAGCCATTAGATGCGGCCATAAAACCTGTGTTGAGGCTCTCCTGAGAAAAAAAGCTGATATTGAGGCGAAAACATCGAACAATTTTACCCCGCTACTCTATGCAGCACTAGCTGGTCACGTTGAAATTATTAAATGCCTGCTAAAGCACGGTGCAGATAGTAAATATGAACACGGGTCTGGAAATGCGCTTATCAGCGCAATCCTCAACAACAAAGAAGACGCTGTGCACTATCTCTTTCATCATCCCGAAATGGAATTAACGAGTTGCTGCAATGGTTTACCAGGTAAGGTGCCCATCATCTGCTATGCAGCAAAAGTAGGAAACTATACAGCCGTCGTATTCTCGATTAAAAAGGGTGCTTCTCTTCATGATCAACTCAGTGATGGCCGAACCATACTACATTGTGCAGTAGAAGCTGTAAATCATCATGGAGTTGAAAAGTATGGTATTGTCAGACTTTTACTAAGAGCTGGCGCGGACATGTTGCATCGAGATACCCACGGCAATACGCCTCTTTCTACATTACCACTTTCTCCCGAGCAGTCTCCATTGGCTCAAGCGTATTTTGAAAATCGCTCCTTATACCTTTCCGGTCATATAAGTGAAACGGATACCATTGATTCTGTTGTTGAGATAGCAGCATATTTTCTCGACATTCCCGTCCTAGAAGCGCTTAAAGATCGACTGGAATCTCGATTAGCCCAACATCGATCAAACGGAGACAATCTCTTGATGACTGCTCTCAAATATACTGATCTGGAAGGAATACATTGGCTCTTGGATCAGAAAATATGTGCAATTGACGATGTTGACGAGGAAAATCATGATGCTCTCTGGCTGGCAATCAACAACAGATTTGACAGTAACACCAGAAAGCTAGCAGTGATTAATAAGCTACTTGAGGCTGGAGCGAAAGTAACTGAAGATCATCTTCTTCAAGCAGCAAACTGCCCTTACAAAGGAATTAATGAAATACTTATGAGGCTCGTAACAATCTATAGATATAGTCAACGACCTCAAGAGGAGAGACTAAGCTTGTTCAAGTAATAATTTGGGCGGCATCCGGCCATCGGCCATTGAGCAGGCGGCAAAAGGAAAATTTTGTTTAAATGGATAAAGTTTTCAAAAATCGAAAGTAATCGCTATGACATGGCAAACTCTAAATAAAATAGCAATGAGTGTAGTACTGCTCATACCTACTTTGCATGGGATGGCCGAACTGAAAACCGATGCTGAGTCATTGCCAGTGGAAATGCGAAGTAGGGGATTCACACCCCTTCATCTAGCCGCTTATTTTGGTCACACAGAACAGATTGCTCAGTTAATTGCAGAGAATGCCGACGTTTGTGCAAGAAGTATAAGTGGCTCTACACCCTTGCATCTCGCAGCCGAACAGGGCCATGTAGGCGCGGTTAAAGCTTTAATTACCGAACTCAAGAGAATTGAGACAGATGGAACTTGCATAGTCGATATACAAGATACTGCGGGCGCTACACCACTTGCTTGTGCTGCGGCAAATGGTCATATCGACTGCCTCAGCTGCTTAATTGGGCATGGCTCAAGCAGATACGTAGCTGATAAGCGAGGGCGTTTTCCCTTTCATAGAGCAACTCAGAAGGGCCACCTACAGGCCATGGAGATTCTTCTGCCCGATGAACGCTGCTTAGATGACGAGAGGAGAGGATACATACAGTTTTGGCTGCAATCAACTCGTGATGGGGTCGAAAGTGGTAAAATAGAAGTTCTTGATTTTGTTATGCAAAGGATAGCGGGACGCTGTGATCCTATTAGGGGATATCGGATAGACAGTGGTATTGAAAATGTCACTCCTTTGTTACGTGCTGCATCATATGGTCATGTACCATTAATGCAATGGTATCTTGAACAGCCAGGCACAAGCATCAGTGAAAGAGACCGCGAGGGAGCGTCTGCCTTACATTATGCAGCGCGATATGGACATGTGAACGCGGCTCAATTCCTTCTTGAAAGAGACCATGAGCAGATCAATGTAAAAGATGGACGGGATGGCGAATGCCTTCCAGAAGCTACCCCTCTCCATGAGGCCACCGCAGGTAATCATAGTGAAGTAGTAAGGCTTTTATTACAACATAACGCAGAAGTAGACGCGCGCTCGCGCTTGGTCGCTGCGACGCCACTACATTTTGCTGCTGGCAGAGGACACACCCAACCTCTGGAGCTCCTCATTGGAGCGGGTGCATCTCTGACTGCGACGGATAGTAATGGATGGCAACCTCTACATGTGGCCATTATTTGCGGCCATAAAAACTGCGTTGAAACTCTCCTGCGAAGAAAAGCTAATATTGAGGCTAAGGTACTAAACAATTTTACCCCACTACTCTGTGCAGCACTAGCTGGTCATGTTGAAATTATAAAATGCCTGCTGAAGCACGGTGCAGATGTTAAATATGAATGCCGTTCTGGAAATGCACTTATGTGCGTAATCAACAGCTACATAGAAGACGCTCTGCACTATCTCTTTTATCATCCCGAAATGGAATTAACGAGTTGCAGTAATTGTTTACCAGGTAAGGTGCCAATCCTCTGCTATGCAGCAAAAGTAGGAAACTATACAGCCGTCGAATTCCTGATTAAAACGAGTGCTTCTCTTCATGATCAACTCAGTGATGGCCGAACCGTACTACATTGTGCAGTAGAAGCTGTAAACTATCATGGAGTTGAAAAGTATGGTATTGTCAGACTTTTACTACGGGCTGGCGCTGACATGTTACATCGAGATATCCATGGTAATACGCCTCTTTCTACATTACCACTTTCTGCCGAGCAGTCTCCATTGGCTCAAGCGTATTTTGAAAATCGCTCCTTATACCTTTCCGGTCATATAAGTGAAACGGATACCATTGATTCTGTTGTTGAGATAGCAGCATATTTTCTCGACATTCCCGTCCTAGAAGCGCTTAAAGATCTACTGGAATCTCGATTAGCCCAACATCGATCAAACGGAGACAATCTCTTGATGACTGCTCTCAAACATATTGATCTGGAAGGAATACATTGGCTCTTGGATCAGAAAATATGTGCAATCGACGATGTTGACGAGGAAAATCATGATGCTCTCTGGCTGGCAATCAACAACAGATTTGAAAGTGACACTAGAAAGCTAGCGGTGATTAATAGGCTACTTGAGGCTGGAGCGAAAGTAACTGAAGATCATCTTCTTCAAGCGGAAGACTGCAAACATGAAGGAATCAATGAAATATTTATGAGGCTGGTAACAATCTATAGATATAGTCAACGACCTCAAAGGGAAAGGCTGAGTCTGTTCAAGTAAAAGATGGAGCGGCATCTAATCCTCGGCCATTTACCATTTGGGTGATATTTCGTTGGTGGTGAAGAAACAATTGGCAGTGTTGAGCACGCAGCAAAAAGAATAAAAGATGGTGCTTTGAGCAATTTACAAAGAGGGTCTCAGATGAACTTTTCGTTGAGCATAGCAGGAGTCGCTTGATTTGTTCAAAATTCACATGTACAAAAAGACGATTTTTGTTATAATTTAAATAGATAAAATTTTCAAACATCGAAAGTGACTACTATGAATTGGCAAACTATTAATGCAATAGGAATAAATATACTGCTCATACCAGCATTGCATGGGATGCAAGAACTGAAAATCACTGTTGAATCATTGCCTGTGGAAATAAGAAACAGGGGATATACACCACTTCACCTAGCAGCCTATTTTGGTCATATCGAAAAGATTGCTCAGCTAATTGCGACGAATGCCGATGTTTGTGCAAGCAGTGTGAATGGATCTACACCCTTGCATCTCGCAGCAGAACGGGGCAATGTAGGTGCCGTTGAAGCTTTAATTACTGAATTCAAGAAAATGAGCCTGGTTAATCAGACGACGGATACACCTTCCATAGTCGATATAGAAAATACCGAGGGTGCTTCACCACTTGCTTGTGCTGCTGCAAATGGTCATATCGATTGCCTTACCTGTTTGATTGATCATGGCGCAAGTATATGGGTAGAGGATAATCGAGGACGCTTTCCATTTCATAGAGCAGCTCGGAACGGCCACCTAGACGCTATGAAGATTCTTCTGCCCGATGACCACTGTGTGCTTAGCGAATCGTTTTGGTTGAAGGCAAATCGGGATGCAGTCGAGAGTGGTAAAATAGAAGTTCTTGATTATGTGAGGCAAAGGATGCCAGGAGGTACTAGGGGATACCAAATAGACAGTGGTATTGAAAATGTTACTCCCTTGTTGGGGATTGCTGCATCTTTTGGTCATGTATCATTAATGCAATGGTATCTTGCACAGGCAGGCAGTGACATCAGTGAAAGAGACGAGCAGGGAGACACTGCTTTGCACTATGCTGCACGATACGGGCAAGCAGAAGCCGCAGAGTTCCTTCTTCAAAGAGACCCGACATTAATCGATAGAGAAGGAGGTCAGGTACGGATATGGCTATCAGGATGCACTGCACTCCATGAGGCTGCAGCAGCCGGGCATAGCAACGTTATAGAGGTTTTGCTACGCCACAATGCAAAAATAGACGCTCGAACTACCTCGGGAGCTACGTCCCTGCATCTATCTGCAAAGAAAGGACATACCAAAGCTGTTGAATTACTTTTACGTGCTGGGGCATCTCCCGAGGCTGCCATGGCTAATGGGCGCACACCTTTGCACGAAGCAGCTCAAAATGGTCAAAGAGGTTGTGTTGAGGCTCTGCTTCAACACAATGCTCCTATTGAGGCAACTGATTCAACCAACTGTACACCGCTTCTTTGTGCCATTGAGGGAGGGCATCTTGCTGTGATTAAATGTTTATTGAGTCATGGCGCAAATATCAAGCACTGCTCGCGCATTGGAAATGGTCTCATTCACGCTTTTAAAGGCACGGAGAGAAACAAACTTGATGTTATACACTACCTCCTACACAATACCGAAATCGATTTAAGATGTTTCAGCGGTAATTTTTTAAGCATCGTCCCAGTCCTGTTCGATGCGGTATACAGGAGAAAAAGCAAAATAGTACGTCTCCTTATTACTGAAGGAAGCGCCCTTGATACTCAGCTCGAGGATGGTCGGACGATACTGCATTGTGCAGCTTTTGATAAGGGGCGAAAAACGAATGGGATGGTCAAACTTTTAGTACGCGCTGGTGCCAACATGCTCAGTCCAGATAATACAGGAGACACCCCTCTCTCAAAATTACGCAGCAAACCAACTCAACTTCCATTAGATCAAAATCATTTTCACTATTTTCAAAATCGCTCGCTCTATCTCTCTGGTAGGCTTGCGGCAGGAGATACACTTGATGCTGTTTCTTGTATTGCAGCAGAATTTCTCGATATTCCCGTTCTTGAAGCATTTAGAGATCAGCTGGGAGATAGATTGATGAAATGGCGGAAAAATGGAAAGAATTTATTGATGGTCGCCATTACAATAGACGATTTTGATGGAATTAAGTGGCTTTTAGATCAAAAGATATGCAACATTACCGATTTTGACGCTGAAAATCATGATGCACTCTGGCTTGCAGTTTCAAACACAAGTGATTCAGCAAGGTTAGCAGTAGTAAATATGCTACTTGCAGATGGAGCAACCGTCACAGAGGAGCATCTGCTCCAAGCAGCAAAAAGTTGGAATGAAAATAGTGTAAACGAAGTGCTTATGAGGCTCGTAACAATCTATAGATATAGTCAACGGCCTCAAGAGGAAAGGCAGAATCTGTTCAAGTAACAGTTTGAGCTGCATCAGATCCTCGGCCATTTACCGATCAGACAAGTCTGGAAAAGAGGATAAGGTTTCGTTGGTGGAGAAGCAATTGGCTAGGTTCAGCATGCACCATGCTTTGAGCAACTTACAGAGAAGATCTCATTGCCTGTCGTCTTATCTGGTAATCCTGCACCAAGTGTCGGTTGCGCTGAAAGATCAAACCAATGAGAACTTTTCGTTGAGCACAGCAGGAGTTGGCACGCAGATGGATTTGCGCAAATTTTATATACAAATGTGTACATTTTGCTATAATTTAAATTGATAACCTTTACAAAAAATCAAACCAATGGAGGCCTGCAATGGCTTGGCAAACAATAAAGACGGTGGGTATAAGTATGGTACTGCTCATACCTACTCTGCATGGTATGCAGGAACTTAAGACCAATGTTGAATCATTGCCTGTGTACTTACGGCACAGGGGGTACACCAAACTGCATATAGCAGCCTATTACGGCCACCTTGAAAAGATTACTCAATTAATTGCGTCCAATGTTGTTGTTGATGCAAGAAGTGTAAATAGATCTACACCCTTACATCTCGCAGCAGAACGGGGCCATGTAGGCGCAGTTGAAGCTTTGATTGCTGAACTCAAAAGAATTAATAGCTACGCTTGCCCATTAGCTCATCAGGCAACAGATATACCCTCCATAGTCGATATACAAGATGCAGCGGGTGCTACACCACTTGCTTATGCTGCTGCAAATGGTCATACAGATGTTGTTAGATGCTTAATCGCAAAAGGAGCACGTATCGGTGTAGCTGACCGGCAAGGATATTTGCCATTTCATAAGGCAGCTCAGAATGGGGACCTAGAAGCTCTGAAGATTCTTTTGCCAGATGGTGCGGGAGAAAACCACGCATTTTGTGAGAAGGCACTCCATTGTGCAGTTAAAAGCGGCAAAACCGACGTGCTTGCTTACGTTATGAATATAACAAAAGGACGACATGATCCAGAAGGGGGATATCAAATAGTCGGTGGTTCAATGCATGCTACTCCCTTATTACTTGCTGCAGCACTTGGTTATCCATCACTGATGGAATACTATCTTGCACAAGAAGGTTCTCGCATTGACGATAGAGACCGCGATGGCGCTAGTGCTTTACATTATGCTGCACGATACGGGCAAGGAGAGGCCACTCAATTCCTTCTAGAAAGAAATCCCGAACTGATCAACATAAGGAAAAAAGGCCACCGTAAATGTCTGGGAGTCTGGAAACGTCTGGATAAACTGCCAGGAGGAACTGCGCTGCATGAGGCAGCCGCCGGTGGTCATAGTGAAGTCGTAAAGCTTTTACTTCAACATAATGCAGAAATAGATGCGAAATTGGCCTATGGTTCAGAGACGCCGCTGCATTTGGCTGCAGAAGAAGGACACACCCAAGTTCTTGGGCTACTCATTGACGCCGGAGCATCTCTAACAGCGACCGATATTTATGGCTTTCAACCGTTACATCTGGCCGCTAGGGCTGGCCAGAAAGGCTGTGTTGAGGCTCTCTTGCGAAACAAGGCGGATATTGAAGCGAAAGACTCATCGAATCGGACTCCATTGCTTCGTGCCGCCGGAAGTGGTCATCTTGAAACTATTAAATGCTTACTCCAGCACGGTGCAGATATCAAGTGTGAATCTGATAGATGCTTACTCCAGCATGGTGCAGATATCAAGTGTGAATCTGATCATTTTGGAAACGCGCTCAGCTGCGCAATTTCCTGCAACAAGGAAGCCGCTACGAACTATCTCTTTCATCATCCCGAAGTAGAATTAATGAGCTGCATCTTCCATGCCGCAAGAAGCGGCAACTATAAAGCTATGGAACTCTTTATTAAAAAGGGAGCTTCTCTTGATACTCAACTCGATGATGGTCGAACCGTACTGCATTGCGCAGTAGAAGCGGTAAACAATGATGGATTTGGAATGTATGGTACTGTCAGACTTTTAATACGAGCTGGCGCTGACATGTTACGTCGAGATGATGCAGGTAATACGCCTCTTTATTCATGCAAAGGTCGTTCTAATTTACTAGAAACTAAAACTTATTTCGAAAATCGCCGAGTGTACCTTTCTGGTAGTATACCTCCTGGAGATACCATTGATTCCGTTTTTCTGGTAGCAGCAGACTTCCTCGACATTCCCGTCCTCGAAGCACTGAAGGATCAGCTGGGAGATCGATTGATGCAGTGGCGAAAAGATGGAAAGAATTTGTTGATGGTCGCCCTTACAGCAACGGATTTTGATGGAGTTAATTGGCTTCTAGATCAGAAGATATGCGACATCACCGACGTTGACGGGGAAAATCATGATGTTCTCTGGTTGGCAATTAAAAACAAATCACTTGAAATTAACGCCAGAAAGCTAGCGGTAGTTAATAGGCTCCTTGAAGGGGGGGCACGCGTAACCGAGGATCATCTGCTTGAAGCAGCATCAAGCGGGCATGAAACTGTCAATGAAGTGCTCATGAGGCTCCTGGTAACATATCGATACAGTCAGCGCCACGAAAATGAGAGGCTGAGCCTGTTCAGGTAATGTAATACCGATAAACATGTGGACCTGAGTAAGCTCATACTACCGAACAAGCTCAGGTTTCTGTTTTCACCGATTACCGATATGACTTCCAGTCCATGAAAAGGATGAGACTTTTTTTAGATCAAAAGGTTGAAACATTGGGCATTCCTTTTTACGGGCACAAAAAGAGGAATTAAATCGATAATCGCCTATGGCATTGCGCTCGATGGCAAAGATCTGTATATCAAAGAACTGTGGGTCTAATATAAAATGTGCTGTTCTTCTTCAGAATAGACAAAGTTAATAATCAATCCAAGCATCACAATATTACATAAGAGTGCAGAAAGACCATAACTAATAAAGGGGAGGCCTAACCCCTTTGTAGGAACAAGACCGGTCGCCACGAATAAATTGATGAGCGCTTGAAGGCTTGTAAGAAGTACATAGCCCGTTGTCGCATAATAGCTAAAAGGATCTTTAAGCGAACTTGCAAGCTTGAGCCCCGTATACAAAAAGAGAATAAAGAGCAGTATAAGCATGCCAGCACCGACAAAGCCTGTTTCTTCTGCAATGATTGAGAAGATGAAATCTGTATGCTGCATCGGTAAATAGAAATACTTCTGCTTTGACTGAGCAATCCCAACCCCGGTAAGATTGCCAGATCCAATCGCGATAAGAGATTGAATTATTTGAAACCCAGCCCCTTGGGGATCTTCCCAGGGGTTTAAGAAGGTGAGTACTCGCTGTACCCGATAGGGCTTTAAATATACCAGGAACCCGATCACAGGGAGCAAGCTACTGAGGGTAATAAGGAGATGCTTTGCTTTACAATGCGCTATAAAGAACAAAAGAAAGCTCGTAATACAGAGGGTAAGAGCTTGCCCAAAATCGGGCTGTTTTAAAAGAAAGAGAGCGGTAATAACCATAATACTTAAGAGGGGAAGATATCCTTGGGTAAGCGACGTAACTCGATATTTCTTTTTGGCGAGTAAGTAACTGAGATACACAATAAAAGCCATTTTCAAAGCTTCACTCGGTTGAAACCCAAAACCCGCAATATAAATCCATCGATGAGATCCATGAATAGAAGTTCCCAAGCCAGGAATAAAGGTCAGCGCTGTTAAAAAGAGAGTTCCGCAGAATATCAGGGGGATAAAACGCTTAATAAGATCAAGTGGGAGATAGCGAGCAATGATAGCACCGACAACACCCAAGAGAAAGCCCGCTACTTGCTTGCGCAAATAATAATCGGCACAACCCAGTCTCTCAAGAGCATAGACTGAACTTGAGGAGTAAATAAATATCATTCCGACCATGATGCAGACCATGACCACGGAAATAAATGAATAGACAGTCGATTGTTTTTGTGTTTCTTCCATGCATTTTCCCTTCTCTATCATAAGCGTAGAACTATCTATCTAAAAGTCAACTTTTTGTTTGATGAATGAGCGATCGATTTGGATGATTCTGACCAAAAAAAAGACGATCGTCTGGCTGTTTAAGTAGGAATCCCCGGCACTGCCTCGAGCTATAAGTTCTCTGAAAGCGTAAAAATAACAGAGAAGGCTTATGGCGCATCTCATACTTGCTAATACGTCAATTTTTGACTATGCTCGATTCATGAGGATTATATGGAATTAGAACATCACATTTTCGCATTTATTAATTCATTAGATATACGATCATCGTCTAAGCACACCTACCAACGCCAACTAAAAGAGTTTGTAGGATGGTATAGAGACTCTGGGTCACCCCTGCTTGATCGGGAACAGATTCTTCAGTATAAGGACTATCTAAAAACTAAGAGAGAACTCGCAGCATTTACTATTAGTGGCTATCTAACTGCAGTGCGGCGTTTCTTTGAATGGCTTGAGGAATCGGGCCTTCATAAAAATAGTGCCCGAGGCATTAAAGGACCTGCTCGTAAGCGGGGCTTCAGGAAAGATGCCTTGACGATTGAGCAGGCGAAGCTTATTCTCAATTCAATTAATCGAAGAACACTGAGCGGCAAACGGGATTTTGCCCTCATTAACTTAATGATTCGTACAGGGCTACGTACCATCGAAATAGCTCGAGCATTACGAGAAGATATGAGGCAGCAGGGTGGTGAAACAGTACTCTTCATTCACGGAAAAGGAAGAGATGCCAAAGACGAACTCGTCCTCTTAACAGAATCAACCCTAGAGCCTATTACTGAGTATCTCTCTGCTCGAGGGAGCATAAAGGATAGCGATCCTCTCTTTGCCTCCCATAGCACCAAAAACTTTGGCTGCCCATTAACTACCCGCTCAGTCTCGCGGATTGTAAAAACGGTATTGAGAAAAGTTAATCTCGATGATTCACGACTAACAGCTCACAGCTTACGCCACACGGCAATAACGTTCAGTCTCTTAGGAGGCGCAACCCCTCAAGAAGCACGTCTCATGGCACGCCATGCAGATATCAATACAACACTGATCTATGCCCATAATATCAATCGTATCAAACAAGCCCCCGAAAAAAAGATAGATGAGCTGCTCGAGTAACAGATGTCCTCAGCTTAAAAAGCTTATTCATTTTTGAAAAGTATTGAATTTAAAACTTGATTTTGTTTATAATAAGAAATAATAAGAGAGTTTTACTTTTAAGGAGGCCAATATGAACAGCACATTTCTCTTGAGCGGCTTGGCGTTTCTCATCATGGCTGCTTCTGATATGCATTGCATCGAACAGATTCATAACATCCAGTTTTCACAGGTACGCAACGAAGAAGAACGCAAACAGAAAGAGGTTGGACATCTAGAACGCAGAGAGCCTCGAGCTTTCTCCACTCCTGAGCGCCATGACGTACTTACTCACATGCAAACTCCATTAAGGGGCCCCGCATCGACTCAAAGAAGAGCTATTCCACAACTGCGTGTTCCCGAACCAAGACTTACTCAGACACAGCCCGTGCCAACTGTACCAGTTCCGGCACCAACAAACACTCAAGGCCCTGGAGCACCTGCGCCAGATATCGCACTCCCATCTGCACCTGCTGCACCAGCAGCTCCCATAAATCGCGGCTTGCAAGGTCCTAACAAAAGTGCGAGGCCAAATATAACGATTGCTCAAGCTCTAGCACCGCTTGAGCAGCCGAGGCTCGATGCCTCAGTTTCGCTTTTACCCCAAGCACTAGCCCCACTACCAGGGGAACCACTATCTATAACACCAAAGGAAACTACACCGGTACCGGAGTTAACTGGTGCAGCTGCATCTTCCAAACCTGAAGCAACAGCTCCAGCAAATCAAGCTCCCACAGAAGAACGAGGAAAATCTGAAACCCCACACTAAGTTTTAAGGAGAGATACCATGAAGTCAATTTGTACATTGTTTACTCTGTTGATATTAAGTAGTCCATTCTTTGATGTTGATGCTCGTGGTAGCTCCAAAAAAGGTTCCCCTGCAAAACAGAGGGCCCAACGAGCGAGAGAACGAGGGAGGGATACCGCCATACTCTCTTGGTGGAACGAAGGGGCTTGGCAACCAGGGTCGCATACAGCTCCACAATCAGCCTGGTTGGCGAGACATTCGCAATCACCAGAGCCCAGCATAACAGCTCACCCGCCTACGAAATCTTCCGAAGAAACACCTGAACGAACTAAAATGCAAAAATAGCCAAAAAATCCATTGATTTAAGCTAGCGGCAATCTGAACAAAAATGAGGCAAGGCATAATCCTCTTTTATTAAGGAGAAGTATCATGAAATCACGTTCTACAATTATTATCCTGTTGACGTTCATAATTGGGTCATTCCTCCCTTTTGATATTGATGCTCGCGGAGGGCATGGCGGAGGCCATCGAGGTGGCGGTGGACACCGAGGTGGAGGCCATAGAGGCGGACATGCCGGCCATAGAAATGGTCATCGCGGCAATCATGGACATAAAGGACACAATCATCGAGGAAACCATAGGAATCATCCAGGTCATAGGGGCGGAAGAGGCCATCATAATGGACACAATAGAGGACGAGGCCACAGGCATTATGGCCATCGAGGTGGCAGATGGGGTGGCGGCTGGGGAGGCTGGGGATGGAACGGATATTGGGACGGCTATTGGGCAGGTCCGGGGTATGTCAATGGATGGGGGCCCGGAATAGATACATCAGTTTCCATTGATAACTCATCCGTAGTGGCTGCTGGTTCACCAGCATATCACTGCACATTCTATGATGCTCAGGGGACAAAGCTCGGCAGTCAAGGGACGGATGATATCGATAGCTTGCTGTCAACGGTTCCCTCTACGGTACCAGGAGGATCTACCTGCACCTGTTATGACAGAAATGGAACGATGATTAAACGTTCAGTTAATTAAAGGTAATGAGGAAGCTTTAACGAGCTTCCTCTTTCAATTCGTTTACCAGCTCTTTAAACACTTCACCACGGTGAGCATAATGCTTGTAGAAATCGTAACTTGCTCCTGAAGGAGAAAAGAGAATCCTGTCACCCGGCTGGGCTCGATCAAGGCAGGACTGGAATGCTTCTTCGAGAGTATAACAGCGATAAGCAGAAACACCTGAATTCTTGCACGCTTCATAGAGTGTATCAGCTTCAGCTCCAAAACAGGTGATAGATTGCACCTTATTTTTAAATGCGGGTATAAAAGCGCCTCGATCAACTCCTTTGCCAAGCCCTCCGAGCATCAAATGTATGGGTGCTGGTTGTAAGGCCTCAACTGCAGCAAGGCTGGACTGGGGAATGGTCGACTTTGAATCATTGTAAAAGGCAATCCCTCGGTAGGTTCCAAGTGATTCAAGTCTATGAGCGGGGATAGTAAGATCAGAAAACGAAAGAAGCGAAGGGGAAATCCCAAGCATATCGCATATTGCTACTATCATGAGCCAATTTTCTTTGTAAGAGAGCTGTGGAAGCTTTTCAAAATCAATAAGGGATGAAGAGGTCCCGTTTTTTTGTTTTATAATGACGTTCTCTACTAAACTATACAGCGTATCCTCTGGTCCAAGCTTATCTGTACCCCCTGCTGAGAAAAATGAAAGAGGGCGATCGGTAAGCTCTCTTATTCGATCCTTAAGTGCAAGGGGAAGGAGCGCTTGCTGGTGATCCTGTTGAGAGTGGAGTATCTTATATTTTGCTAAGAAATACTGGTCGAAGGTACCATGCCTATCTAAATGATTCGGGTATAGATTTGTAATAAGAGCAATATCAGGTACAAAACGTGTCGCACGTTCAAGCTGAAAGCTTGAGAGTTCGAGCAAGCCATAGGTAGCATCATGCCCGATAAGATCAAGCATGCCGGTACCAATGTTGCCCCCCGTAGCGAGTGAAATTCCGTTATGTCCAAGAATCTGTGACAGCAAATGCACCGTGGAGGTTTTACCGACAGTTCCCGTAACAGCAATAAGCTTATTCTTCCAGGCATCAGCAAAGAGATCGAGTTCTTCTACGAATGCATGCTTCGTAAGAAGATCTGGGGGAAGAGCAATTCCTGGACTTGGTACAATATATTCATGAGAGTTAAAAAAAGCATCTCTTTCACTATCATGAAAATAACTGATGCCTAAGCTTTCAAGCCACATACGCTCCTCATCAGAAGGCTTACGTGCATCCATAACCGAAAGTGAAAAGCCTCGAGCATGCAGAAATCTCAACACTGATGTGCCTACAACACCAAGACCCCAGACACCGTAGTTTCTTTTCACCAGATCTCCATAGTTAATAGCTCTCTTCTTAGTATAGCAAAGCGGGCAAAAAGACAAATCGCCCCGTTGTTCAACAAGTACCGAACGCTCCAGCATGCCTCGCTGAATGAGGCGATCAAAAACACTTTTGCAATAGATTTGCAATGCAGGCCGTCTCGCTATACACTGATAAGAATGAAGTTTCTTCCAGTTACCTCAAGGACCTGACATGACCTATCGTTTTCTTTTTATAACGCTGTTTGTTACATTGCTGCCTGTTTCATTCATCGCAGGTGAATCATATTATGAAAAAGGGCGCTCCGATGGCAGCGAGCTTGCTCAACATATCTACTCCCTCCTCGTAAAAAAGACGATATGCTTGCGAGGGGGCACAGATGGAACAGCTGCATTACGGGATTTTCTTGAAAGAGAGCCAAAGGACACAGACAGGCATGCAGCAATTTTCAAAGAATTTAAAGCATATTATACCGGGTTTCATGAAGCATTCACCCAGTTGATGAATGAAGAACTCTACCAATCAGCCTATCTCAAACCAGCTTTAAAAGAGTGGATAACAACCCTCTATAAAATGACCTGTGAGATCTGTCACAGTGCGATGCATGCTGACACATTCGACGCAGCTGATCGGAAGCAATGCGCTCTCATGAAGAAGAATATCAGTAGTTTTCTTATTCATACACGACCAGCACTTCAACTTCCAACAGAAGACATCGTCGTACCGGTACCTACAAGTCCTTTTTACCTTCAGGGTCAAATAACAGGACGTTCTCTCTCTTTAAAGCTCGTGCAAGCTTGCGCAGCCTATAAACACCTCTCTCAGATACGAGAAGAGTTTCTTGATCGCCTTCAAGAGCCCCTTATCAATAAAGATAGTTCAACAGAAGAGCACAAACAAGCATTTAAGGATTTAAAGCAGTTTTTTGTAGGCCTTAAGGAACAATTTATGGGGTATACCACAAGTTCAGTTGAAGCTACTTGTAGGGCTCACCATCTGCCAGAAAACTTAATAGAGCTGTGCAAACTGGACCATGACTATGTATCCTCTACTACCGAGCTCATACTTGGAAGTTCCAGCATGGCTCAGATCATGCATGTTGGAACAAATCTTGTCAGATACTATGAGAGCTTAATAATGGAATATCAGGTACAGCAGAGCTCAAGTTTCGCACATATTTGCGAGTTAGCATGCTCTCTTGAGGAGATTCTTATTTTTGATGAACTGATGGAGCAACAAGAGTAGAAAGGATTTAAGAATCCGCTGTACACCTGAGTATCGGTGCTAACCCCAATAGAGATGAAACTATTTTAAATCGACTTGCACTGCGAGGCGTGTGCATATAGAATTAACAAGAAAGTTCCACTCCTTACTCAAAAGGCCCAGAATGATCTATCGTTTAATTTTTTTTGTCTTACTCATTCCTGTTTCACTCCGCGCACATGAGTCATATTACGAGGATGGTCGCAGTGATGGTACCGATCTTGCTCGGCACTTACAGTCACTCATAGCAAAGGACACGGTATATTTCCACTCTGATACTGGCGCAATAATTGCATTACGTGAAACTCTCAAACGAGAGCCCGTAGGTACATACGAGCATGCAAAAGCTTTAAAAGGCTTCAAAGCATATTATACAGGATTCTACGAAGCATTTACACAGCACGGAGAACTCGACAAAGCAGCATCTCTCAAGACTGATTTGAAAGAGTGGATACAAACGCTCTCTACAATGACCCGCGAGATCTGCGTGAGTGGAATAAACGCAAATACATTCAATGCAGCAGACCTTCAGCAGTGCGATTGCATGAAACAAAACATCAAGAGCTTTCTTACCCGCACACGGCCAAAACTCGAACTGCCAATAGAAAATATCGTTGTTCCTATGCCTACAAATCCTTATTATATCAGGGGCCGAACGATAGGGTGCACTCTCTTGGCAAAGCTTATAGAAGAACGCGATAGGCACCCAGCTGAGATAGTGGAGAAAGAGCTTGAGCCTCTCAATGAAATTCTTCATAGCAAAGAGAGTTCAACAAGGGAGCACAAGCAAGCATTCAGTGACATGAAGCAATTTTTTGTGGGTCTGAAAGAACGGTTTATGCCCTATACGACAGCTGCTCTTGAAGCCAGTTGTCGGGCACATCATCTGCCAGAAAATTTGATTGGGCTCTGTAAGAGAGATCATGACTATATATCCGCAGCTACCCAAATCATACTTGGCAGTACCAGTGTAGCGCAGGCAACACATGCTGGAGAGAAACTTGAGCGTTATTATGAGAGTGTACTCATGGAGGATTGGTTACGCCAGGATATCAATTTCGAAGAGCTCAACAATTTAGCATGTTCTATTGAGGATGGTCTTATTTTTGAAGAGTTTGACGAGCACTAAGAAAGGGGGTTTAGATGAAAACAATACTTTTTATATTAGGAGTAACCATGGGTAGCATAGAAGCAGCACCATTTCACCTTATCACTCAAGCATTTAAGCAGGGTGGTCGCATTGACACTTCCTACACCTTGTACGGAGAAAACAAAGTGCCCGATATAGCCTGGTCCGGTGCACCTGCAGGAACAAAATCTTTTGCACTGATTGTAGATGATCCGGATGCTCCAACAAAGCTTCCTTGGGTCCATTGGTTGGTATTTAATATACCAGCGACCCAGAAAAAGCTGCCTGAGCTTAGTCGAAAGAAAGAGTTAGCTGATGGTACAAAGCAGGGAATCACATCATTTAAAGAGATAGGATACGATGGCCCTAAACCGCCTCCAGGGAAGGACCACCGTTATTACTTCAAGCTCTATGCGCTCGATACATTGCTCGATCTACCTGGCGGAGCAACAAAAGAACAGATGCTTTCTGCGATGAAAGGGCATATACTCGCACAGAGCGAGCATATGGGCCTGTACAAAAAATAATCTCAAATCTTGCAGGACTTCTTCATGCACGGGCACCAGAGAGCGAGCTTTCCATGACCACCTATGATTATTGCAAGGTCGAAGAGAGCCAAGCTCAATGGATACTCAAATCCACCTTTTTGTGCAAAAAATCCATGAGGCCAATGAATAAGAAAGACTGCACCAAGCATAACACAGAGAGTCATAAAGGCACCGAGCTCTGGCAGGAGACCAAGAAGCAGAAACCAACCGCCAACAAACTCTGCAAATGCGGCTAGATAGGCAAGGTACGAAGGAATTCCAAACCCAGCTGCCCAGGTCACAAAGCCTTCAAGTCCGGGTCCGCCAAACCAGCCCATGACTTTTTGACCACCATGAATTATGAAAATAATTCCAAGAACGATACGAACGAGTGTCAATCCCCATTCGCTTCTTTGACATATATCACACACGGTATTCTCCTTTTTTTGTGGTGTAATGAATATGCCCCTAGCTTACTACTGCTGGAGTAATTTTTCAAATTCATCAAGGAAGGTGTGTACATACTTTTTTATGCGCTCATTTTGAGCATAACTCTCAAGAAGTGACGACATTCGTGCAACAGTAGCCGGTTTCATAATTGCATAACCTCTTTTTTTGCGAGCGGCTTCTTTAAAGAGTTTACCTGGTGATTGCTTAAGGTAATTTCGAATAATAAAGTGCCACAAATGTATATAGAGCGATGAAATCTTATAGCTTCTTTCATTTCGTGCATAAGTATTCATCGCACTGATAGCGCTTGGCACATCTAACCGGTCGTAGCAGAGCTCATCTTCTACCGCTTTAAGAAAGTGCCCCTTCGATCCTTTAGGAACAAAGGCAAGAACATCGTAAGCTTTCTCCCGCTGAGCAATGCGCTCCCGTTGTTCGTCAACATAGGAATGAAATAAAAGGCCTGCTTCAAATGGATCTCTTGTAGCTCGTATTTCTTGCAATGTCACCCGTTTTCTATGAGTTCTCGTTCGTGGGATGCGGGCGAGATAACGTATATCGGGAAACAAAGTGCCTATCATAAAAAGCTGTTGTTCCAAAGGGGTATAGTACCTTGTCTTAAAAAACTGCTGAGCACAATAGGCATGTACTACAGGAGCTGCTGCATGCAGAGAACTTTGACAGGGTATAAGCAGAAAGAACAGAAAGAAATACTTTATCATGGGGAGGACCTTTATAAGATAATTAGTTATCCTGGTTTAGGAAAGTTCTTCGATTTATTGTTTAACAAATTTCAAAATCTTCTCAGCATCTTTAACGCAGCTTCAACAAACATTATACCTCGGTATCATAAAGATATCCTCAGGATAACGACAATTGGTAATAGCGGGATTCAAGTTTAGAGCTTCCTGGGCCAAACGGTAAATTCTTATTCAAAGCAATACAGGCATCAAGAAGCACTACTAGATCGTGAATTTTCTGACCTTCTACTCCCTGCGCTGCTAAGTATCCGTTTAGTGCTTTCTCAGCAGACTGCTGAGTCAAAACTACTAGTATATGTTCATCTTTTAAAGCCCGACGAGCTACTTTAAGCTCTTCCTCACTGATGAGTAACCAGATCTGACGGCTGTACATAGAGTTGCTTTCCTTGATTTTTTATCTTAAAACTGAGACGCGTTTTATCTTGAGAGCACCTAGCGAATTCGTCTTTTGTAAAAATAATAAGCTCTTTGGAAATTTTCAATCCCCAAAGCGCCCTGTGACCATCAACAAGCATTTGATGTCGATCTTTCTGACATTCTTCAACGATAACCGCTACGTCCAAATCACTGTCCTCATTTGGAACTCCCTATGCATATGAACCGAAAAGATAAATCTCAGCCGGATTATACAACTTAACTAGCCTTTGCGTTACTTCTTCTATTGTTTTGTGTGAAATCATGATCTCCGATCTCAGTGTTTTATATGCAAAGTATAGCAATCAAAAAAAAGAAGTGAAATAGTTAGCTCTCCTTAGGGACTTGTTAGAAATACAAAAACTTTCACGATTCCGAACGCCATTCCGCCGCAAGCTTTAATTTTGGCCGCTTCTTCAAGGATTCTCAAAATATCTTGAGCGCAATAAACTCGGTCACGTTTTCATTTCTAATTTGTTGAATGATTGATAGTTCTTCAAGCTTTTTTTATCCCATGTTGCATGGCCAGTTAACCTACATTCATTGCTTGAGCTGCTTTATTAATAGTTAAAAACACGATCATACGGGTAGTGTGGTTAGTAATCCTGTGTTGTCTTTCTCCACTCATCAAGCAATTGATTAAACGTGAGGCGGCATACTCTGACTGTCATGTAACGCCCAAGAAATGTAAAATCACAATCTCCAGAACTTTTATAATTGCTTTCAAGAACAAGGTCATTCAACACTGACGCTCATCAAAATACGTTACATGATGTTGTAGCTCATCAGTACCATCATTCTAGGAGTAGAAGCATTCTTCCCTGATCAGTGTAACCGATGTATTAATAATTCAAAGAGCCAGACTGACCTTTTGAGCGTCAAACAGCGCATAGCCAAGCACCCGGTTGACTTTTTACATCGATCTAGTATCATTAAAGATAACATCATCAGTGGACACATTCCAAGCCACAAAATTTTAAGAAAGGGACTATTCATGAATTACAAACATATTTTCTTTATGAGATACCTTTTGCTTGCAGGCTCTTTAACGAGTTTTTTAGCACCGCTTCAAGCCCACAAAATTGTTTATCTTATCGCAAATCCGCGGACCTGCATGGTTGAATTTTTACGAATGATTCATGCCCGAAATGATTTTAAAGTAATGCATATACCTGCAAACTGGGCTTACTGCCATGTTAACAATTACTTAGATATTGTTAAGGGCTGGTACCGAGAAGATGCACCAACTAGCTATGCAGAGGCAAGAGAGGCTATCTTGAAAGAAGCAGAAATAATGCCCGTTTTTGTAGGAGAAAATACCCATACAGCAGTAGAGTTTCTAGCAGCGAACGAAGATTTTAAAATAAGTCCTCAAGTTCAGTATATCTGCTTACTCGGCGAACCTCATAAAGCCATTATTTCCTATTACGAAAAGAAGAAAGACTACTTCGAAAAGCTTCCTCGCTGTCAGCTCTCGAAATCTATCGGATTGAAAGATTTATATGAACTATTAGAAGAGTTTGAAAGAAAAAACCTCCCTAAACCTCTTATACTCAGGTCAGAGGATCTCTATTCTAAGACTCATGAAACAGTCCAATCAGTATGTAGCTATCTTGGCATTCCAGTTAAAGAAGAATCCTTGCATTGGGAAGATCTTAGTGAAGGCTTTACGTCCTTCCCCGGCTGGTACACAATTGAGCTTACGGACTGTGCAACAAAATGGCACTCTCCTGCAATTGCCTGCACCGGTTTTACGAAGCCGATCAGCTATGCACTCGATGAATTTGGAACCCCCACCTTTGAGGAAATAACCAACCCAGAACATAGAGAAATTTGTAAAGAGGCTTGGCAAGATAATCTGAAATATTATAATCTATTACTTGGAAGCAAATAATAACACTTTGTTTCTTATAAAAGCTTCATAAAGGGGCTTCTCAGAGTATTTTAAAAGGAAAATAGATTATAATGGAAATACCACTGTATACAAAATGGTGCTAGGAAAATAGCGTTAAAATATAGAACAAGATCAAACCTCAGTATGCACTTGAGATACCAGAACTTTCACAAAAGGCTTACCATGTATAACAAATTACAACTATTCATCGGACTAGCAGTGACGTCCTCTCCTGATTGAAAATCAGGAGCTTCTCAGTGTTTTAAGAAGCACTTATAGTTTTTACGCTATAATGAAGTTTGAATGAGAATGGGTGCAATTCCATTTTCACACTACGATCAGGCAAACTGCTTGAAAGGCATGGCCACAATGCTGATTCAAATTTTTTTATAAAGTTTAAGCAGCTCTGCAAATCCCTTGGATAGGTAAAAGAGCATCGTTGACAGGTAAATGTCCGTACCGAGGGATTAAGACCCTTTGAAGGAACAAAGCCACAAGCAGAACAATTTTTTGTAGTACCTCTTTCATCGAACTTCTCAACAATTTGCCCATTTAGACGGGCTTTGTAGATAAATATTCCGATGAGCTTCTCGAGAGGATTGTTATTTTGAACTGCTCGATTAATTTTTCTGTCTACATACTTACTTCCCGTGTTAGCTAATGTGTTAATTTTTTTCCAGTTACCAATTTTAAAATGAGCATCAGGATGGTTATGCAGTATTTTCTTTACCAGCGTGTGCATATAGGTATTAGATCTTGTTTTTATTTTCGAGTAGAGAGAATCTATTTTCGCAGTCAATCGCATATAGTGATAAGAGCCCTTTTTCTTCGTTGCTCGCTTTGCCTTCAGTTCGTCTATAAATTTATAGGTATCCCTATTTATCTCATACAATGGTCTCATGCTATATTCAAAGAATTCTTGAGTGGTTTTAATGCCTGTTAGAGATACCAGACAACCAGGGTCGAAATATATGGCGTGACTGAGGTTCTTCTTCGGAGGCAACTCGACTATATAGGTCAGACATGCATACCATTTTTTAGCCTGATAGCAGAGAGTTACAGTTTTTACGGAGTCATAATCACCTGATTCTATCTCAATCGCCAACCAATCGGCGGGTTTGGCACCATACGCAATTTTTAGAAACATTCTTCCTGTTGCGTCTTTTTCAAATTTAAATGAATGGTTCTTTTGAGAATATTCTTGGGTAAAAAAGCGTTCAGTCCTTTTTAGCTGTGGTGGCTTGGCCTTTGTATCGCCTTGTCTGTTTTTTGTTGCTGCCATTCTCAAGCTACGGTACACTGCAAAGACCACATATTGTAATAATTGTGATGCTGACATCTTAAATTCGGGCCGTTCTCTTTTAAGTCGGGGAAGTTCACGTTTCAGATCATAGACACTTAGCCCTGGGTTATTTCGTTGTTGTTCAACGCAATAATTCCAAATCTCAACGCACATGTAAGATATATACCAAAGTATTGCTTGTACCACTGGAGAAGGATTAATGCGAACCTTATGAGTGAGTGTCATGTTCATAGTATAAATATGAGCTTACAAGGCGACTTTTAACTATTTCAGGCTAGCTTAATGAATTCTTCGAGAAAAATCAAATTATTTTTTGCACCTTCGGTGCCATGCCTTATATCACCCCCATGAATGAGGGTGGTTTACGGCATAAATTCTGAACTAATACTCAATTATGGGTCGGCTAGAAGCATGAAGATCAATGACATGCTTGATGCTTTCGATAAACAAACAAAGGTAATGGAAATCCACGATGATCCCACCAGCTATCTTGCTCGTTTGCCTAGAGATATAGTTAAATCTTGCATTATGCCGCGCATTCTTTTCTCTCAAAATTGCACCCGGCTGCATATCGCAGCCTCTCTGGGGCTTACAAAAGAAGTTACTCAATTATTAGCGACAAGAAACGATCCTACGCAACCTCTACAGTTTCCTCAGGGTCATCCAAGTCCACTGCATTTTGCCGCTCTAAATGGTCATGTTGCCATCGTTGACATCTTATTGCGCGCCGGAGCAGACCCAGAAGGTAACTACTTTTGGAGACCCTTACACCTTGCGTGCAAATATGGCCACGAAAGTGTCGTTGCTAGATTATTGGTCGCAGAAGCAGATGTAAACTTCAGACTTCGCCTCGGATATACACCCTTACACTTTGCCGCCATAGGAGGTCATGACACCATAGTTGAGCTCCTATTAAGCAAAGGTGCATGTGTCGACGCACAAACTGACTCAGGGCTTACACCGTTACATTTTGCTAACAGAGGTGGGCATGACAAGGTAGTCGAGAAATTACTAGCCGCAGGTGCTTGCGTAGAGAAGTCAACCGAAGAGGGCGGGCTCTTGCATTTTGCAGCCAAGCGTGGTCATACCAAGGTTGTTGAACAATTATTGCGCGCTCGTGCAAAAATAGATGAACCAAATAGCAAGGGTTTTACGCCCTTGCATCTTGCCACTCAAGGTGGCCATGACGCAGTTGTTGAGCAATTAATTGCTGGCCTAGATCGCGCAGGTCTAAATGCACAAATTCCTGTGAGCATGATGTCGTCAAGCGCATATGTGCCCGTGCATCTCTGCGGAGCTACAGCTTTAGCCATCGCTGCCTCAGAAGGTCATGCCACAATTGTTAAACTTTTATTGGATGCAGGCGCAAATACAGAAATTGCCACTTGGACTCGAAATACACCTCTTCACTTTGCCGCTTCGATGGGTCATGCCCCCATTGTGAGGCTATTGCTTTCTGCAGACGCAGAGGTTGATACATATCATCAAGGGTCAACACCTTTACATTTTGCCATCATAGGCGATCATTATGAGGTGGTTCAAGAATTATTAAGCACAGGTGCAGACAAAAACAAGTTATGCGACTGTCTCTACACAGCTGAGCACCTTGCAAAAAAATATGGAAAGACGAAGATACTTGAATTGTTGGTAAACCATACATAACGGGCAATTCTTCCTCAATATTCAAGAATATCTGGGCAGTGAGAATGTGCTCGCTGACCAGATATAAAGCTCTCTAGTATCCTCTTTAGTACACCTAGCTGCTAGAAAAAAAGATTCATAAGCACTAGGTACACACCCAATTCATCAAATTAATAGCCTATCTATCTTTACAGGTAGATGCTAAGAAAGGCACGCTGACGTAGAACCTTCATTCGTAAAGTCACCTATTCATACGATGGCACATTCTTGCTAAGTAGTGTATACTGTGTGTACTCAAATTATACTTGAAGGGAATGCGATGAATGATACACCACAGAAAAGTTTTAAAGATACGCTCAATTTACCTACAACAGATTTTCCTATCAGAGCTCAGCATGAAGTTGAAGATGCACTTCTCTTAGAACGCTGGCAACAGGAGGATCTGTATCGAACATCCTTTGACGTCAATCGTGGCAATCCTCAATTTATACTCCATGATGGGCCTCCGTATGCAAATGGCCATATTCACTTAGGAAGCTCTTACAATAAAATCTTAAAGGATATCGTCTCTAAATCTCGTCGTATGATGGGCTTCCATGTCCCCGTTACCCCAGGATGGGATTGCCATGGCCTTCCGATAGAATTGAAGGTTGTACAAGAAAAGCCTGGTCTTGAACGGGATGCTCTTATTAACGCCTGCAGAGAGTATGCAGCCTCCTGGATAGATATCCAAAGAAAAGAGTTTAAGTCGCTTGGTGTACTCATGGATTGGGATCGCCCCTACATCACTATGAGCAAGGACTATGAGGCTTCAACAGTACGAGCATTTGGCATCTTAGTGGAGCAGGGCTTTATAGATAGAAAAAGTAAAACTGTGCCCTGGTGCCTTCATTGCGAGACAGTTCTTGCCTCAGCAGAAATAGAACATAAGGAACGAAAAGATCCCTCATTGTATGTTGCCTTTGATCTCAAACCAGAAGATGCAAAGCGCTTATTTAATCAAGAAGGGCGCGTGAGCATAGCAGTATGGACAACAACTCCTTGGACATTACCCTTAAATAGGGCAGTACTTGCAAAGCCAGGTACGACGTATCAATTACTTGATCTTAAGGACCGTGCAATACTTATCGGTGAACGGTGTGCACCGAAGTTTGCCGGTCTTCTTGAGAGAGAACCAGTGGTTCTTGCTACGTTCAACGCAGAAACGTTGAAGGGCTTGAAGGTATTTCATCCGTTTATAAATAGGGAAGTGCCACTTCTGTTTGATGAATCTGTCGGAGTCGACGAGGGTACCGCATTTGTTCATTGTGCCCCTGGCTGCGGTCCAAGTGATTATGAAATCGGCGTTAAAAATGGCCTTGAAATCTATTCGCCTCTCTCAGCTGATGGCAAGTATACTAATGAGATTCAGCCTGCAGAACTGGCTGGCCTTCCTGTTACCGATGGCCAAGGCTGGGTAATTAAAAAGCTCATAGAGCTCAATACATTACTCTATAAAGGTTCTATCACCCACAGCTATCCACACTGTTGGAGATGCCATAATGGGCTCATATTCCGAGCAACACCCCAATGGTTCTTTAACCTTGAGACGCAAGGTATCAAGACACGGGTATTGGAAGCGATAGAAAAGATCGAGTTCATCCCACCACAAGCAAGCAGCTTTTTAAAAGCAACCGTAGAAAGTCGCTGGGAATGGTGCTTGTCTCGTCAACGGGCATGGGGTACGCCGATTCCTGCACTGCTTTGTACAGCCTGTGATTATGCTTATCTAGATACCGAACTTATTGAAAAGGTAGCGGTCGGAATTGAAGAAGGTGGTATCGAATATTGGGCACGAGTACGAGTAGACGAACTGACTCAGAAGATCTGTCCTCAATGTACAAGTACTACCTTTAAGAAAGAACAAGATATTTTGGATGTCTGGTTCGATTCAGGTATAAGCCATTATGCCGTCCTTGCAAAGAATCCAGAACTGCGATTCCCTGCCGACATGTATCTTGAAGGAACTGACCAACATCGTGGCTGGTTTCAAAGCTCACTTATCACGAGCATGGTAATCGAAGGCTCTCCATGCACAAAAACGATTATGCCTCACGGGTATACCGTTGATTCTAAAGGTCAAAAAATGTCGAAGTCGCTTGGCAATGTCGTTTCACCATCTGAGATCATAAAAAAGCTCGGTACTGATGGATTACGCCTTTGGGTTGCAAGTATCAATCATGAGCATGATGCAGTTGTTTCGGAGGTCCTCTTTAAAAACGTCGCTGAAGTACATCGTAAAATCAGAAACACTTGTAGGTTCCTCCTTTCTAATCTGTATGACTTCCAGATAGAACGAGATAGGGTGCAAGACTTGCTCCCCCTCGATCATTACGCACTCACGCAAAGTGCTCTCTTAAATGATGAGATTATCGAAGACTATCGAGCATCAAACTTTACAGCTATATTTCATAAGCTTGCGGAATACTGTTCAAGCGACCTCAGCGCATTTTATCTTGATATCGTCAAAGATCGACTTTACTGTGAAAAAGCCGATTCTCATCTTCGTAGATCAGCGCAAACTGCTTTGTGGTATATACTCGATACGCTAACGCGTCTCATGGCACCTATCCTCTCATTTACTGCAGAACAGGTTTCTGATCATTACCAAGTGGGGAAGACAACATCCATACATCTACAAACGTTTGTAGATCCGCTAAAATTCCATGCACTCTGTTTTCCTGCTACAAAGACCTGGCCCGATCTTGAAGTACGGATGGGCAATCTCGCGGCAGTAAGGCAAGACATCGAAGACAAGCAAAGAGAATGCGCATATATGCATCAGTGGCAAACACTCAAAGACGTTCGTGCAGTGCTCCTTAAAGCTATCGAACTTGAGCGAGAAAAGGGGCTCATTAAGCATTCTCTTGAAGCTCACGTCACGGTCTTTATAGATAAGGAAAAGTATTCATCTCTCCAAAGTCTTTTCGATTCGATTGCACGCCAAGGACAAACGACCGAAAACTTCCTCAAGGAGTTCCTCATCGTTTCTCAGGTGACTCTAGCACCAACGCGGAACGGCTTGCCTCATTCTTCAGATGAAGGTATTGCGGTGGTGGTTACCCATGCTGACGGAGTTAAATGTCCGCGCTGCTGGCAGTGGGATGTTACTACTAATAAGGATCATCTGAGTAGACGTTGTGAACGAGTGCTGGCTAGTCAAAGCAAGTAACTGACAAAGCAATCATGTACAGAGTGGTGTGCTGTAATGAAAACGGCGCACCCAGATCATCTCTGCCTCAACGTAATGCTTAAACTCTACTAGGTCTTGTTTTGTAAGGGGCTTTGTATTTCCTTATATGCACATTCGAGTTGAGGCTTCTTATTTTCTAAGGCAAAAGAAATGCCAACGAGCCCTACTTTCTTATCTGAGAGGAGATACTTTTCATAGTACCGTTTTTCTTCGATCTGTGTAAGTGCTGCTTGTGCATCCGCATGGAGCTTAAATTCAAAGATAAAAATATGAGTTTTGGTAGTTGCGACCATATCTATCCGCCCCTTATCAGTAAGCACTTCTGACTGAGCATCGATTGCAAACAAGTTGCAAAGCAATTGAAAAAACTTATGGTAGAATTGCTCATCTTTTGCGTCGAGAGAATAGGGTATATGAGCAAAGAGTGATTGCAGAATCGTGCAAAACAGGGAAATATTGGTATCATTAAGTGCATGCTTCAGTTGCGAGATGGTCGATTCAATTGTAGGCAAGTTTGTTTGCGACAGACTAATGAGGAGATATTTGTTAAACGTATCTTTTACCTCAGCATTTGGAAAATCGAGTGTATACAGCTTTGCTTTTTCGTCATAGGCCGAAATGGTGAGATACCCTTTTTGATAGAGCAGAGTAATTGCTGGAATATCTGCGACTTCTACGGTACCGAGCGCTTCACTGCTTAGCTCGACCGTCTTGAGATCGTCGAGTGAGCGATACTGCTTGCGCAACAACGGAATAAGAAAAGTAGGAGTTCCAGTCTCAAGCCAATAATTGTGTTGTTCCTTCTCAAAGAGATAGTTTAGAACTGAGTAGGGGTTATATACTTTGATTTCCTTTGCTGAAAAACGATATCCGTTGTACCAATATTTCATCTCTTGGAGAATGTTTTTAAATGTTTGGTTTCTCTCTTGAGCCATGATTTCAACGTAGGGGGAAAAAAAGTGCATAATCTCTTCTTCAGTGTACCCGAGCAGAGTTGCTGCAGCTTTGTTCATCGTTAAGTCATTTAAATTATTTAATCCGGAGAAAATCGAAGTTTTGGAAAATTTTGTTACTCCTGTTACAAAAATGGCTCGCATGTAGCCATCAAGGCTTTTCAGCACGCTGAAAAAGTTTTTGTTGATCGCACCGAAACGCTCCACCGGCTATTTCATGGAGCGGGCCTATGTCGACAAGGGGACGAGCGGCCACGACGCGCAAAATCCCCGTCGTGTCTTCATCTCCGGCCAGAAGCGCGGCGTCTTCGGTGTCATCAAGCGCGAGCTGCGCCGCCGCTCCGCCAGTGGAGGCGATCATCGGACACCTGAAGGCCGAAGGCCATCTCGGCCGCTGCTACCTCAAAGGCCGCGCCGGCGACGCCGCCAACGTTGATCTCAGCCGTCGGCCACAACTTCCGCCGCATCCTCGCCTGGCTGAGAGATTTTTGGCGCCTTATCCTGATCGCACTCATCGCAGCCATCAGCGTCCAATCAGCCCTCAGATCAGCTTCTTAACGGGCGACTAAATAGATTGGGGTGTCCGTCGAAGAGCGGTCGCTATTTAGGGGCCGGACTTAAAGTATTCAAAGAGGAGATCGTCACGTTCTTTTGCTTTTCGACGGTCCATGGCCGCCGTGGTGGCGATGCCGAACTCATTTGGTGACCGCCTTTGCAGCACTTTGAGGTATCTTTTAATCCGAATTTTTCAATAACCCAAACAGGTTACAAATCGCGGCAATGCGCATCGTCACCCGGCTGGCGCGTTCGGCAAGACGCTGCTGGAGACAATTGCGCCATAATCGCGGGCATCCGCTCCGCATTTCAAGAACGAGGCGGAGCAGCGACCCCACCAATATCGATGAAGCAAGGCCTGCCCGGCGACAGCGGGACGTCGTCCCTGCCCGAAAAAACCCACATTTACGCCACTTAGTGTGCGGATCTGTGGGGAAATAAGGGCATGTCGGTCGGCAGCATCAAAGGGCTTCTAATTGCATTTGTTGCACTGACCGTGCTGGCGCTTATCACTGTAGCATTCACTCTACGTGGATCTTCCCTGAAGTCAGCGCGGGATTTCGAAGAATGCGTCGAAGCAATAAGGGCCAACCAGTCTAGCTCGCCGCCGGGTGACGAGCGCGGTGTCGCGGTGACGGGTTGCAACGCAAGGTTTGCGGGCCGGCGCAAGCCGGGCGGCGGCTATAGCTATTATGATTTCATGCAGGGTCGTAGTTTCCATATTGCCGGCCCCAATCCAACCGCTGATGAGCGCACACAAATCGACCGGGAATATATCGCATTCCTGGACGCCCAAAGGCAGGAAGGCTTTTCGGCGGAACTGGCGAAAAAACAGGACGAACAGTTGCGAGCGGATATGGAAATCGCGCGGCAACCTGCGAGAGCGCCCCTGGATTAACGCCGAAAACCTACCGTCCCCGGCCGTAAAACGGCATGCGTATCGATCAAAATCGAGACCTTGCGAGGATAATTTACTGACTTGCAGCTGGTCGAAGCTTTCAGCTGCTGTAAGGGATGCATTCGCATCGTCGTCCAAAACGCGGCCCTGATCTGCTGGTTTTCGTACCATGGAATGCAGAGAGGAAGCTGTACACTGCTCTGTGGGGCTCGAACAGATCCGCAGATCCTCGATCGCGGCTCAGACACCCATAAAGTGATAGTCGGAACAATTTACGCCTGCATCGCCCTTTAATAGGACATCGGTCGCTGCCTCGTCCGGATCAGATGCGATCGAATTCGGTCGTTGGCCGCAGAAAGGCCCGTCGGTTACGTTCGACCATCGACGCCAATTTCAAGCAGCCCCGACACGAAAAATGCACCGTGCCGCCACCGCGCGGCGGCGCGGGCGATTTCCGGCTCGTCACTCGCAATCTGGTCTAACTCGGCCGTAGGACGTCGGTCGCGGCGAGATACAATCCAGCACCGATCAGCGCTGGCAATGCGAACGCGAGAGCGATGGCAATCGCAAAGCGAACGTCGACAAGCCAATCTTTATCGCTGTTCGGCGCGCCCTTCGAATGCGGGGAACGGAGGCCGTTTCGTTCTTGCCGACGTCGCCGTCTCGGGTCGGTGGCCGTGTGGAACTATCATGGGTTTCCAGCTCGAGCGACGTTGCATGGCGATTATTCCGACACCAAGTTGATCTGCCGGAACAATCGAAAAGGAGCACCATTGTTTCAAGACCCGGCGGGCGCAGGCCAATTTATGTTCAATCATCCAATACCCTTTGCAGGGTGGCGAGACCCGCAAAGACGATCGCGGCGACCACGACGACCCAATCGGCCTGGAGGAAAAACCATTGACTTCCGATCTTCGTATTTCTGTAATTGTTCGGGGACCGGCGGGTAGGTTTGCGGAACCCATATGACCCAGCGATCGGCCCATGTCCTGTTTCGAACAGCGAAAGCATCGGGCAGCGCGATTTGATCGTCGATTGGGCGGAACCACCCTTTGACCATCAAGCGGCTCTGTGCTCTTGTTTCTTTCAATGAAACGACCCAAAGGCATCTCTGCAGCCCGACGCTCAGTATGATGGCCAGGCCCCATCGTTTCGGGAAGTAAGGAGTAATCCGCGTGTGGAGAGTTCTTTCGGCTCCAAATGCGGAGGCCGACTCGGAGATGCGGGACAAACGTCGGCGAAAAGCGCTCGGTATCCAGCGATGTCACACTTTTATAAAAACACGGCACTCCGAGCCAGAAGCGCCTAGGTTGAGATAGTACTGACGCTCTCGACCACGATGGAGCAAAAGTTCAGCCATAAATATCAAGCGGTGATGATACGGTCAGACTTCCAAGTCCAGTAATCTTGAATAGCACTCTCGCGTCTGCGCGGCACCCGCGGTCTATCTGCCAACTCTGACGGTGTAAAATAAGCGGCTTGGCCTTCGGCGTGTACGCGGGAGATCAACTGAAGCGAATGAACCACATTCATCGCGCGCCCCACAATCATCACTTTTGTGATTTGCATGGCGCCAATGAATCATCCCGCTCATGCTGAAGAAAGGGCGATCAAGATCGTCGTCCTCGGAGATCCCTTCACTGCCGGAGAGGCTGTATTACCCCAAGAGCTTTTCCGGCCGAACTTGAACGCGCGTTGAGAGCCAAAGGTTAATCGGCGATGGAGCCAACGCCGGCGGTGACACGGCCGCGATGGGTGCCGCCAGATTGACCCGATCGACACCGACGATACTGATGCGATGATCTGGAACTTCGCGCGAACGACACGCTCCTGGAATTCGAGCCAACCGCCACTCGCGCGGCGCTCGCGGGCATTTAGCAACTTCGAAGCCCGACGCATTCCCGTGCTTCTTTGCGGGGTGCGGAGCCAGCCCAGCTCTGGAGACGAATCCCAAGGCGCTTGCAGCGATGTTCTTGGTCATGCCAGTGAGTACAATGTGCTCTTCTACACGGCTTTCGACGATGCGTTCGTGGACGATGCTCAACCGGGCCACCTGCACCCAACCGCCGCCGAAATCGAAGCTGTGGTTAGACGCATGTTGCCCAAAGTACAGACCCTGATCGACCGCGCGCGTCGCAGGCACCTTTGATCTCGCCCGGCAAACCTGTTGCTGAATTGATGAGCGACAAGGGTGCTTCGAAACTCGCTTGCCGCAGCTCGATTTCAAAATCGAATCGTCGGCTGGTCGTAGACGACGGAAGACAACGCGATAACGCGAGCGTTAGCGTGATGCCTCTGGCTTCGCTGTTGCGGTTGAACGGCGCGTGGGAGCGTTTGCCGAACGTTCGGTAGGGTCGCGTCCGATCGTGGACTGCAACTCCACCAGATCCGTGAAGACGTCGGCCTGACGCCGCAATTCGTCGGCGATCATCGGCGGCTGGCTTGAAATCGTCGAGACCACGGTGACCCGGACGCCACGGCGCTGCACTGCTTCGACCAGCGAGCGGAAATCGCCATCGCCGGAAAACAGCACAATCTGATCGACATGCTCGGCGAGCTCCATGACATCGACCGCGAGTTCGATGTCCATGTTGCCCTTAACCTTGCGGCGGCCGCTGGCGTCGATGAATTCCTTGGTCGCCTTGGTGACGACGGTGTAGCCGTTGTAATCGAGCCAGTCGATCAACGGGCGAATCAATTTGATTCCTGATCTCCAATGATTGCGGTGTAGTAGAAGGCGCGCACCAGCGTCGCGCGGCTCGCGAATTCGTGAAGAAGCCGTTTGTAATCGATATCAAATCCGACCGCTCTGCATGTCGAGTGAAAGTTGGCCCCGTCGATGAAAAGCGCGATTTTGTTAGATCTGGTGGGCATCAAGAAAATCCGAAATGAATGAATTTATTTTCAGTATCAAAAGTAAAAAGCCACGAACCTAAATTTACCGAACGACACAAAAGTCAAAGGTTTAATAGGTCTGACCTGCCACCGAATTCTCATCCAGCGGCGGTTAGAGTCTCGGGGTTTTGAAGCGCTCCCCAAATCTAGGCCAGCCTGCGCTGGAATTTTCCGGGGTTAGGCTCATGCCGGCGGGGGCGCCGATGAGCCATTCAACAGCGATATCGGCGCCTGATTACCGATCGCGCTATGGGGCCGGACTTCGTTATAGTCTCTACGCCAATCCTCCATTTTCTGCCGGGCGTCGTCAAGGCTCAAGAACCAATGGGTGTTCAGGCATTCGCTTCTGAACTTGCCGTTGAAGGATTCGATGAAGCTATTGTCGGTCGGCTTGCCCGGCCGCGAGAAGTCCAGCACGACACCTTTCTGGTAAGCCCAGAGGTCGAGATCGCGGGAGACGAACTCCGATCCCTGATCGACGCGGATCGTTTTGGGATAGCCGACGGTTTTGCAGATCCGCTCCAGAGTCAGCACGACATCCTCGCCTCGATAGCTAAAACGCGGATCGACTGCGGGAGAGAAGCGACTGAAGGTGTCCACGATCGTGAGCACACGGATCTTGCGGCCGGTGGCGAGCTGGTCGTGGACGAAGTCCATCGCCCAGGTCTCGTTGATCTGACTTGCATCGGTTCGATCCTCGCGCAGCTTGGCCTTGACGCGGCGCTTCGGTGTTTTGTTGCGTAATTGCAGGCTTAGCTCCCGATAAAGCCGATAGACGCGTTTGACGTTGATGGCCCAGCCGTCACGTTGCAGCAGGACATGGACCCGGCGATATCCGTATCTCATCCGCGTCTCGCAGATGTCCTTGATCCGACTTTTGAGGGCGGCCTGGTCGCCGCGCTTCGACTTGTAGACGTAAAGGGCTCGATCGATCCGAAGGGTCGAACAGGCGCGCCTGATCGATACCTTCCAGTCACTTCGCACCTTGTCGACAAGCTCCCGCTTGCGGCCAGGCTTTAGAGCTTTTTTGAGAGCACATCCTGCAGCATGGCCTTGTCCAAAGACAGGTCGGCGACAATTCGCTTCAGCTTGCTATTTTCTTCCTCAAGCTGACGCAGCCGCTTCATCTCCGACGGCAGCAGCCCCGCATACTTCTTCCGCCAATTGTAGAACGTCGCGTCGCTAATCCCGGCCTTGCGGCAAACCTCGGCGATCGGCGTCCCTTCTTCCACCTGACGCAGAACAAACGCGATCTGCGGCTCTGAAAACTTCGATGCCTTCATCGGCCAGGCCCCTCCTTCAAGGGCTATCCTAGCCGGAAAACTCTCATTCAGACGGTCTAACAAGTTGGGAGGAGACCACTGGTCACTGACACCCACGATAGATCCGGTTCACGCCGGCGGTTTTTTCTTTGCGCTTAGTAGTGGTCACGCCACCGTAAAGACTTGTCGAAGCTGTCTTTCGCGAAAAACAAAATAGATCTCAGCATCTAGATCAACCATAACCGCTTCCACGGCTGCAATGGCTTGTTAAATCGTAGCAATTTCAGCAATTTGTTCTTTTGATACCGGACCAGAGCGTCGTCCCATCAGCGCGATGATCAAATCGCGGCGCTGTTCTTTGAGCTGAACGAGGGGCAGTCCATGATCTTCAAAATAACCGGTCACCGCCGCTTACTCCCTTTAGAAAGAAATTAGCACCTGACTCCTGAAATTGAATTGCAACCATATTTCAAATTTTAGGCGATTGGGCTGTCCCCGGACTTGGGAACTGGGAAACCAGGCGGCGGACATGCCAGCGGTTTTTTTAATTGCGGCCGCCAACTGAGGCGGCTTTTGTTGTTCTAAATTCGCGCTCTTTTCTTAATGGGCTTCGGCCGTGATTTCGAGCCGATAGTTGCGCTTTATTGACTTGGGCGCGTAACCGCTCCAGTTCGCGCATCCGAGTATTGAGGCTGGCACTTATATCGGTGACCACCGCAAGGCGGTCAGTTTCCAAAAGGTGCCGACTAAAAGAACTCATTTGACACTCCAATCCCGTCAAGGTTGTTCAAACCGTGACGAATTGAAGGCTTAAATTAGGCACAAGCTAAAATCAAGTTACATTGCTTAGACGTGCCCGTGGCTAACACCCACGACAGATCACTATGGCTCGGTCGAGCTTTGCGTCGTCTCTTTCCTGCTTCGCCACGTACAGGGCCACCCATTCCTTCGAATACTTAGGAACTGCGGCGAGCGCGGCATCGTCATCCCGCATAGATGCCATCGATGAAGCCGGATCGGTATGCTCTTTGACCGCGACCTTTCGACGTGCTGGTGCAGGTTCATCAGGATCGAGACCAAGGCCATCCCAGGCGAGCGAAGTCTCGGGCAATCGTACCCGACTACCGTAATCGGCCATCCGCATCCCCCAAGCGTAAACGCAACCAAAACAACGGTGATCGATTTGAGCATCTCTGACCGGTCCCCCGTGACTGGATTCGACCGTCCAGTCCAAAAGTGCGTTAATTATGGTTAACGCATGGCGTCGCAGCAACCATTTTCCTGTTCTCAAGCCAGGAGCTACCGCGCTTCACGGCGTAGCGCCAAGCCGTGTTCGGCCAGCCGAGGCTATGCCAGTTCTCGATTTATCGTCGGTTAAGTCCGGCGCATCAATCGGGGGGTTTATTTGCGGGGCTTTTCTTACCCGGACTTTCGAATCCGTAACCGGGGCCACCGCCGTTCTCGTCGATGAGCTCAAGACGCTCCTTTAGACGAGTTCCTAGCCCTCCGCCGTTCTCCTCAATCAATTCCACTCTAGCATTCTCGACAGCCCTGCGAATCGCAGACCCGTTATTTGCGCTTAGAATGGCGTGATTTTCGGAACCGAACTCCCAACCCAGCGCCGTTTTCATCGAGAACTCGACCCAGCCGCTTCAAGCGCATGCTGCAATTTTAACCGCGCCTCCCCTGAAACGTTAGGCCCAAAGCCACCCTCGACGCGCTTAACGGTCGGCAAGGACAATCCAGCTCGTGAAGCGAACTCTGTCTGAGACCATCCCAAAAGCGCGGGAGCCGCCCGAAGTTGTTCAACACTAGTCAAAAAGATTCCTATCGATCCCTTTTGGATCATTACTGAGTCCCACGAACTCATTCGATCCTAACGTTACCCGAAACAACGGAAGGACGTAATGTCGAGAAGTGTTTCACAAATCAGAAATCTCTGGACCGGCGCGCATTCATTGGCGGCAGACGCCCGGATCATCATGGGCGACGACGTGCCCGCGCTTCTCCGCCTCTGGCGCGAAAAACGGGGCGAAACGGAGTCAAAAGACCTGTCTGGCAATCTGATCGTACAGCTAGGCAGCCGTACCGAGGAGCTCAACTGGAACCTGGTATCAACGCACCGGCCAGGCGGTCATTGAGGTCGATACCACGGCCCGTAGACCGCGAAGAACCGCAGCCCGGTGCTGGGAATCCCGTAGAGATGGCTGTACGAATGCGCCATCAATTCATTGGCCTTCTTGCTTGCCGCATAAAGGCTGATCGGATATCGACATTATCGCGCGCCGAGAGCGGCAATTTGATGTTGGCACCATAAACCGACGACAACGACGCAAACAGCAAATGGCGGCAATCGTTATTTCGGCATCCCTCAAGAATGTTCATGAAGCCCGCCAAGCTGGCGTCGACTAGGCCTGTGGATCCTGCAGCGAATATCTGACGCCGGCTTGGGCCGCGAGATGGATCACGACCGGAAACCGGTGCCGCGCAAACAGCTCGTTGATCGCCGTGCGATCGGCCAGATCCAGCCTTTGGAAGCTGAAACCCGGACAATCCTCGAGAATATCGAGCCGGGCCTGCTTCAGCGCCGGGTCATAATAACTGTTACCAGGCCGACGGCCCGCCGCCGCGCTTCGAGCAACCGCTTCGCGACATGGAATCCAATGAAGCCGGCTGCCCCGGTCACCAAGATCGCTTGATCTGACATTCCATTCATGACAGCCGCTCAGCCCCACCAGTCCGGAAGCTAATACGCCAGCGGCTTCGGGCGCCCAACCCCGCAATAATGAAATCCGTTCCGCATGACCTCTTCCGGTGAATAGATGTTCCGGAGATCCACAATCACGGAACTTGCCATGACCGAAGCCATTTCCTTCAGATCGAGTGCGCGAAACTGCTCCCATTCCGTCACAATGACCAGCGCGTGGGCGCCTCTCGCACAATGATACGCATCGTCGCAGAAGGTGACGTTCTCGAGAACCTTCCTCGCCTGCGACATGCCGACCGGATCGAAAACACGGACTTCCGCGCCCATATCCTGCAAAGCCGTAATCAGGGGGATCGACGGCGCATCGCGCATGTCATCGGTATTGGGTTTGAACGTGACGCCCAGAACTGCGATGGATTTTCCCCGTAAATTGCCGCCGAGGGCATTTGCCACTTTGCGCGCCATCGCACGCTTGCGCTGATCGTTGACCGCCACGACGGTCTCGATGATGCGCAACGGGGTCTCGTTATCATGCCCGGTCTTGATCAAGGCCATGGTGTCCTTTGGAAAGCAGGACCCGCCGAACCCCGGCCCGGCATGCAGGAATTTGGAGCCGATGCGGTTATCCAGACCGATCCCGCGCGCGACTTCCTGGATATTGGCGCCGACTTTCTCGGCGAGATCGGCGATCTCGTTGATAAAGGCCACTTTGGTCGCCAGAAAGGAATTGGCCGCATATTTGGTCAGCTCCGCAGTGCGGCGATCGGTATAGAGGATCGGCGGCGCATTCAAGTGAAGCGGCCGGTAGACTTCGGTGATGACCTTCCGTGCCGCGCGTCATCGGCCCCGATCACAATCCGGTCGGGATGCTTGAAGTCACGAATCGCAGCGCCCTCCCGCAGAAATTCCGGATTCGACACCACTGCGAATTCCGCTGTGGGATTTTCTGCTCGCGCATGAGGCGTTCGACCTCATCGCTGGTTCCGACGGGAACCGTCGATTTGGTCGCGATGACCGTGAATTGCGAAAGAGCCCGCGCAATCTCGCGCGGCCGCCGCATAAACATAGGACAGATCGGCATGACCGTCGCCACGGCGTGACGGAGTTCCCACCGCGATGAAAACCACTTCGGCGTTGCCGACCGCCGATTTCATGTCGCTTCCGAATGCGAGGCGGCCCTGCCTCACATTGCTGGCGACGAGATCGGCCAGTCCGGGTTCGTGGATAGGTATTTCCCCGCTGTTGAGCGCGATTATCTTCTCCTCGTCACTATCGATGCAACTGACATGATGCCCGAAATCCGAAAAACACGCCCCCGACACCAGCCCGACATAGCCGGCGCCTATCATGGCAATACGCATTGACAAACCCTGTCCGATGATTTCCCTGCCACAGGTCAG